>NZ_LXEI01000002.1 GCF_001642835.1 Pseudotamlana agarivorans | reverse complement strand
CTTACAATAAACAACGCTTGCACTGGAGCTTAGGATTAGAAACTCCAGAGTTTATTCATAGAAAATACAATTCGATAAAATATAAATCATATGCCAGAGAAGTGGTCTAGCAATGTTGGCAATTTTTTCAAAACCCGTAAGGAATTTTTTGAAAAAGTTGTCAATGTTCCGAGAAGAAAAACGATATTTATAAATGAAATTTTTAACCCCAAAAAGGTCAACCCATTTCAGGACAAGACATGGAAAGAATAGATAGGGGGATTAGATTATCTATCTTTAAAAAAAATAACATAATTTTTGCTAAATTTATTGTTAGCATTTTTTAAAATAAAGCATTATGAAGACTAAAATTCAAGTTTTAGGAATTCTTTTAGTATTTCTGACAGCATGTAATAACAGGCAAAATAGTGAACAAAAGGGAACATCAATAACTAACACTCCAAATTTCCTGATTATTGTCGCAGATGATTTGGGTTACACAGACATAGGAGCTTTTGGCGGTGAAATCAATACACCAACATTAGATGCATTAGCCGAGGAAGGTATGCAGTTTACCAATTTTCATGTTTTACCGACCTGCTCTCCTACACGCTCTTCATTAATGTCTGGTAATGACAATCATGTGGCGGGACTTGGAGTTATGAGCGAATCCATTTACCCCACAATTGAAGGATTACCTGGTTATGCTGGTCATCTTTCTAATCAAGTGGCTACCTTACCTGAGGTTTTAGCTGCAAGAGGCTATAATACTTATTTGTCAGGCAAATGGCATTTAGGTGAAACTGATGACCAAAGCCCTTTTGCCAGAGGGTTTAAGGAAACTTTTTCCTTTGCCGAAGGTGCAGCGAGCCATTGGAATGATATGCGAGCATTAGGTGCTGAAACCACTGTTACTTATAGACGCAATGGTAAGCGGGTAACTACACTTCCTGAAGATTTCTATTCTACCAAAAACTATACGGATTCCATTATACATTTCATTGATAAAAACAAAACAGCCGAAAAACCATTTTTGGCCTATTTGTCATTTACCGCTCCACACGACCCGCTGCATGCACCAGCAGAATATATCGCGAAATACAAAGGACGCTATGACAAAGGTTGGGATGAACTTCGTAAGGAACGCGTTAAAGGCTTATTAGAAAAAGGGATTATCTCGGAAGATGTTGCACAAGAAGAGTTAAGTCACAATGTAATGGTGCAACCTTGGGAGACTTTGGATGAACAATCGAAAAAAGAAAAGGCTCGAGACATGGAAGTCTATGCCGCTATGGTAGATTATATAGATGTATTCGTAGGGCGATTGACCGATTATTTAAAAGCAAATAACCTCTATGACAATACCATCATTTTGTTCTTCTCGGATAATGGAGCAAATGGTGCACCTGCCACAACCTATCCTGGTAATGCAGATGGCAAATACTTAGCTACCTTCAATAACGAATTAGAAAATAGAGGCTTGCCCAACTCCTTTATCGATATGGGTGCAGGATGGGCACAGGCATCTTCTGCTAATTTCAGAATGTTTAAAAGCTTTACTTCGGAAGGTGGTATAAAATCACCATTGATTGTAAAACCTTTGGGCAAAAGTGCAAACCAAGGCATAAACAACAGCTTACTCCATGTGACAGATATTATGCCAACGCTTCTTGATTATGCAGGTATTGAGTATCCAAAGGAAGTAAACGGAACAACTGTAAAAACACCTATTGGCGAATCTTTCAAAACCGTATTGGATGGAAGCGAAAAGCAGAAGCAGCGCAATAAAGGCATTGGGTATGAATTGTTTGAAATGAAAGCCTACATCAAAGGTGATTGGAAAATACTGCGTCTTGTAGCTCCTTTTGGCAACGGAGATTGGCAATTATATAATATGGAGAAAGATCCTTCTGAAATCAATGATTTATCTAATCAATACCCTGACAAAAGAAAAGAACTCATTGAAGCGTATAATGCATATGTAAAAGAAAATGGCGTGGTTGATCACAAAGGAATATATGATAAAGCATTTCAAAGAGCATATGGAAGTGAATAATAAATACTTCTAAGAGTATTTAGGTATTTATATAGCTTAAGAACCGAATAAAACGATTACTAACAATTAATATACGTAATGCGGGGCGGTTTGGTTAATTTGAACATTATAGCAATTAATAGACAACGTAGCGGTTTGATAGTGAAGAGTCTTGTAATCCCGCACTACGTATATTAGAGCCGTTGCCACCAATTTTGACCTGTCCTGAATAAAGGCTACATAATTATAAATAAAACAATAATGTGTTCAGTCGGGTAAAAAAATGCACTTAATTTATATAACGACATAAGATTAAACTTATCTTTAGCGCTCAAAAAATAAAAGAGAATTAAAAATTTAGATCTAAAATTCAATTTTCAATAGTAGCTATAATTCAAGGCTTGCCAATTAAACCTCAAATATGACAAAAACATTTACACTTTTATTCTTTTTTTTTTCCTGTGTAACGTTTGCCCAAATACACTTTGATGATGAAGCTATTTTAGTTGATGAAACACATACCGCAACAATATCAACTTCATTGTTATTGGTTGATTTGGATAATGACAATTATAAGGATTTAGTCGTAACTTCTTATGACGATACGATAATGTGGTACAAGAATGTGTTAGGTGATTTTTCTCATTTTCAACGTCAAATAATTTCATCTCAGGCCATAGACATCCCAAGTTGCATTGCTCATGGAGATTTAAATAATGATGGTTTAGAAGATATAATAGCAACAAGTAGTAGCGCTCAAGATAAAATTGTTTGGTTTGAAAACTTAGGCAATGGTGTTTTCTCAAATGAAATTATTATTTCAAATACAATTAATGGTCCACTTACAATAAATGTTTCCGATATAGATAATGATGGTGATTTGGATATTCTTACAGGCGGACAGGATGAAACTGTAATATTATTTGAAAATTTAACTGCAGGCAATTTTCAAAACCCAGTAACTATCTATAATGGCGTTTATGGAACAGTAAAAATTAAAACTGCTGATTTAAACAATGATTACCTTCTAGATATTGTTTCAAGTCACGATGATGGCTCAATATATTGGGCGAAAAATCTAGGTAACAATACTTATGATACTAGAAAACGAATTACTGGTGGCTCTGATAATGGAACTGCTATAGATTTTCTGGACGTAAATGAGGATGGTTTTTTAGATATCATTACAGCAAACAGTTACAGTACAGATAATGTAAGATATATAATCAATCAAAACGGACTAACTTTTGACAGTAACAATGCCGTTATTATTGATGATACCATTCAAGAACCATATGAAATACACGTAAAAGATATAGATAACGATGGGATTAAAGATATTGTGGTTTCCTTTTGGACCAATGATAATTTAAGTTGGTATAAAAATTTAGGGAAGGGTAGTTTCAGCAATAAGCTTTTAATCACAGACAATATTAGTAACCCTAAAGCATTTATTATAGATGATATTGACAACGATAAAAGTAATGATATTATATCAACTTCTTATGATTCATCAAAGGTCTCATTATTTAAAAATCATAATTCAGGAAATGATTTTAAAGAAACCATCATAAATTATTATTTTGGGGTTCCAAGAGATATTAAATCCGCAGACTTAAATAATAATGGTTTTAAAGATATTATTTTAAGCTGTAAAGACATTATTTGGTTTGAAAACCATGGTAATGCTAACTATAGTTCCTACAAACTTATTTCCTCATCCGGTGAAAGTGAATCGTTTATGGATGTAAATATTTCTGATTTAGATTCTGATGGTGATAAAGACATCATTGGACTTAAATATGGCACTATAGAAGTGTTTTTAAATAATGGTAATGCTACTTTTGTTAGTAATGATTATGCCTATGGTAACATAGATGGTAATATAATTTTAGAGGATATAGATGGTGATACTCATAAAGATATACTTGTTAGGTTTTATGATCCCATTGACAGAATTAATAAAATTGCTTGGATAAAAAACAATGGTGATTTAACTTTTGGAGATTTGTCTGTTTTCACCGACAACACATACGGCTTTATTCCAAATAAATATACAGCTGGCGATATAGACCGTGATGGTGATATTGACATCATTGTAAGCTCAAAAAATTACTCACGGATATACCTATTGAAAAATGATGGTCTTGGGAATTTTACCAATATTCTAATTATGGAATCAATTACAACTGACCCTATAGCTTTAGAAGATGTTGACAATGATGGGTATTTAGATATTATTTCTGGAGGATACAAAAGTGGTAATATGGGAATCTATTGGATTAAAAATAATAATGGTACTTTTTCCTCAACCATAATTCCTATAGACAGTAATAGTGGCGTAACAGAATTTTCTTTTGAAGATATTGATAATAACGGGTATAAAGATTTAGTATGCGTTCATAATGAATCGTCAAGCGAGGGTGGTGATGAAAAGGTGTTTTATTACCTGAATGACAATTCAGGTTTTGGATCTATGATGCTAATTGACAATGTTGGTTATTTATTAAGTTTAGATCGGGATATTATTTTAGATGACATCAATAACGATAATAAATTTGATATCATCACTAGCTATTATTTTGTAAAAAAAGCTGGATTTTATCTTAATTCATCAACGCTTTCATTAATTGACAATGACAATTCACAAGACTCAAATTTTAAAGTTTTTCCTGTACCATTCTCAAACAAGTTGCAATGGAAATCTTCCGACAATAAACCTATCATTAAAATAGAAGTATACGATACTTTAGGCAAAATTCATTTTAGCCATAATTCCTTTATCAATAATGAAATTGATTTATCCCACCTTTCCAAAGGAATTTATTTTATAAAATTTATAACATCAGATAACATTAATATAACTCGTAAAATAATTAAAACCAACATAAATTAAAATTACAAGACGGTTTTCTAATAGCGAAATTATTCAACAGCACTTACAATCATGACTTTTCACTTTACTTAATAATGATATTATTGTATTTAATCAAAGTGAAAATGCTAATAAAGGTTTTATAGAAACAATAATTGATTAACCGCTAAGCTTATATTACAACATAGTAATTTTGGCATGGTATCAATTTAAAGTAATATTTTGAGTAGTAAACCTTTCCAAAAAAAATCGAGATAAATTAAAAATGAATATGCAAGCGCTTCAAATGTTTACCTTTTCAATAAACCATATAGCACTTTCTGTAAAAGATGTCGATAAATCTGTCGAATTTTATAAAAAAGTTCTGGATCTTCAAGAAATTAAGAATACAGCTTCAAACTCCAAAACAAGATGGTTATTGCTAGGTGAAGGCAAACAACTTCACCTCATTCCCCGTCCAGATGCTGAAATAAAAACCAATAAAGCCGTTCATTTTGCTTTGGCGACAACTAATATTGAAGCTTTTATAACACATTTAGAAAAGTTGAAAATCGATTACTCCGATTGGATTGATACACCAAATAAGGACTATATCAGAAAAGATGGAATAAAACAAGTCTACTTTCAAGACCTTAATGGTTATTGGATTGAAGTAAACGATGATATGTAATTTCATTTTAATGATTTAAAATAGCCACTTATCAAAACGTAAACCTTTAATCACATGGGGTTATAGTGATATCATGACCTAGCGAACCAGGTGATTATTTATGGTAACATTATTAAAGTGAATACCGTCAACTAGTCTTTTTTTAATGTTGGCATCTTTAGATGAAATTTTAGAATCCTCGAAAGTGAAATTTTTCAGTTTAATATGGTGGTAAGCATCTACTGCAAAAAAACGTTCGCAAGTTAGATCTAAATGGCGCATGGTAATATGTTCTCCAGTAGACAAAGGAGGATCCATACGTCCATCCAAATCAAAAAATTGTTTCCACTGGTAAACTTCTAAACCTTTATTCACATGTCCCTTAATGTTTTCTACTAAAATATATTCATAAAGCTGCGGAGTATCAGGCCTCATTTTTAACCAAAGTAATCGTAAAGCACCATCGACTTTGCAATTTCTCATGATAATATTTCGGTTATGAATGGCTTCACTACCATGAGTTAAGGCCGATGAGCAATATCCAAACTCACAATCTTCTATAATAACATTAGAGTTAACCCCGTTACCTGCTGTAGTTTCTGCATAAGGCCCTTTTCCTCCTTTTAGGGCAATGGCATCATCATTAACCGACATATAACAACCTTTTATTAATACATTATTACACACATCTAAATCAATAGCATCTGTACTAGGAGCTTTTACAGGTTTATCTGGAGAATAAATATATAGGTCTAATAATTTTATATAATCACATTGATAATAATGGCTAGTCCAAAAACCTGCGTTAATTAATTTAACATCCTGAAGTTGCACATTATTGGAGTTCCAAATAAAAACTAAACGCGGTCTCGAAACTTCGAGATTGGTACATTTAGGGTTCTCCTCCCTCCTTTTCCAAAAAGCTTTCCAGTAATTTAAACCATTACCATTAATCGTACCTTTTCCTGAAATTGAAAAGTTATCTACGCCATAAGCGTTTACCAATGCTGGAAAATAATTTATATTTTGCCCCTCCATTCGTGATGGCATGATAGGATAATTTTCAATAAGATCTGATCCCTTCAAAACGGCATCTTTTTCTAGATAGAGATGTGTTTTAGGTTTAAAAAATAAGGCGCCACTTAAAAAAACACCATTAGGAATGATAACAACACCTCCTCCATTTTTAGACGCTAAATCTATAACAGCTTGAATTTTTATCGTTTGAACAACGGTACTATCAAGCAACACACCGTAATCTGTTATTTTATAAGGTTTACCTAAATCATTCAACTTAAGCTTAGAAGAATCACTAAACCATTTAGAAATCACTGTGCCATCGGGAAACTGATTTTTATTCTGCTGCCCATTCACAACAGATGCGATGAATAGGAAAAAAATACAATGTTTCAAATATGATGGTAGTGATCCAATTTTCATGGAATATTTATTTTAGAATTTTAAATTTATAACATTGGTCCTGAAATAGTCAGATTTAACCCAGAAATTCATAAGTAAAAATAGAATTAAAAAAATTCAACGATTCTTTCAAATTAATTGAATCTCTGACTAACCATTTAATAAACCAACAATAAAGACACCTCTAAATATTATTAGGTAATCTTTCTATAACTTCCGATAATGTTTCCTAAAGCTCAGTGGAGAACAGCCCTTATATTTCTGAAACTGCTTATAGAAAAACGGTAAACTTTCAAAACCACAGTTATAAGCTATTTGTTTGACTTGCTTATTGGTTTCAATTAACTGTTTGCATACCATGGTAACCCGGTATTCATTAATAAAAGCAAATAACGATTTGTTTAGTGATTTTTTAAAAAAACGACAAAAAGCTTCTTCTCCCATAGACACCAAATTGGCCACATCGTGCAGAACAATTTTATTACTGTAATGGTTGTGAATGTAATTATAAACCTTATCGATCCTAGCGTTGGTTTTCGTGTTTAAATCACTTGCAAAATGCTCATTACCTAAAAAATGGTAATCTGTTGTTAAAGCCAATTTCTGAAGCACACCTACAAAAGCCATGAGTTTTTCAAAAGGCGGTAAATTTATAATACGATTTAAATCACTGTGAAATTTAGGGCTTAACATCGGACTAAATTTTATACCACGTGCCGATCTTATCAGCAATTCTTTAATATTGTAAAACTCCTTTTTCTCAATCCAATTTTCACCTAACAAATGGTCATCCCATTGAAACACCAGGGATTTAACCCCGTTATCATCAACCAAATCCTCCTTCCAACAATGCGGCAAATTACTACCTAAAAGTACCATGTCGCCAGGCGTAAAGGGCTCGACACTATTGGCAACATAACGGATTCCCTCTCCTTTTTCTATGAATGTAAGTTCAAATTCTGGATGAAAATGCCAAGGTGCCGTAAAAGTAGCGCCATCATAAACAAAGGCGTGTACCGATGTATTCTGAATCTTAGGTATTTTTTCAAACTGGGCTTTCAAATCACTGACTTTTTAAACTTCAAAATTAATCAACTTAAAGCATAAAAACATATTTTACATACCTTAATTGAAGTGTTTTTAATCTATTTACATATTTACAAGTCAAAATAAGTACTTAAATAGCTAATTCTGATTAATCTCCGTTTCGCCTTTTTATTCAATTTTGCCACAACCACAACGTTTGAATGAAAGTATTAAACCATGAAAAAAAGCAATATAGACGATCCGTTTAAAGAAGCCAGAGAAACTAAAGGCTTTGGAACTATGAACGATCAGAACGATCCTGTAACCATGATTCTAGGTCATAAAGACGTTAGAAAATGTGCCCACAACTGGAAAACTTTTCAATCGGGAGGTGACGAAATAGGCAGAATTGTAGTACCCTCGGAGGTACATATTCGTGATACACGCCAAATTCCGTTTGAAGTCGATCCTCCACAACACAAAAGCTATCGAGATCTTGTAGAACCTTGGTTTAAGCGTCCGTTAGAAGAAGAATACCAAGAAAAACTAACTGATATTATCAGTATCATTGTAGATGAAGCCCTTACAAAAGGGAGCATGGAAGTCGTTTCAGAATTTGCTCTAAAATTACAATCACGCGCTCTAACCCTATTACTCAATATTCCATTTGAAGAATCGGAACTTTGGATTTCATGGGGAACGCACGTATTTAGAAGTGAAGACACGGCTTTAGATGGCGACAAAGCGAATATTTTATATGACTATATTGATGCGCAAATCGATAAAGCCATCGCTAATCCGGGAGTCGATTTATATTCAAAATTATTAGCTTCCGAAATAGATGGTAAATCATTAACTAAAGAAGAAGTTAAAGGCGTACTCATTTTAACCTTCGCAGGCGGAAGAGATACGGTAATTAATGCCATAACCAACACCATAGCTTATTTTGCCGATAACCCTCAGGCTTTACAACAATTACGTGACCAACCAGAACATCTTAACTCGGCAATTGAAGAACTACTGCGTTATTACTCTCCGTTAACCCAAATGGGACGTGTCGTTACAGAAGACACGCAAGTGTGCGAGCATGCCATAAAAGCACAAAGCCGTATTTCCATGTGTTGGGCTTCTGCCAACCGAGACGAACGCGTATTCGAGAACCCTAACGAAGTAGTATTAGACCGTAAAGTGAATCCGCATGTCGCTTTCGGTTTCGGGACACACAATTGCTTAGGAGCCACACATGCCCGTCAAATTTTACGTATTTTATTAAATACACTCACTCAAAAAGTGGGTTGCATGCAGATTACCGATGCAAAAGAGAATATTGAAGATTTAGACGAGTTTAATCGTAAAGTAGGTTTCGATAGCCTACAAGTTGCCTTTCATAAACTATAAACGAACCCATATATAATGAAAACCATAACATTTATTACCAGCGAAAACGACATTATTGAAACCCAAGCCAACTCTGGAAGTCTCATGGAATTGGCTGTAAAAAACAAAGTAAAAGGCATTGATGGCGACTGTGGAGGTGTTTGCTCTTGTGCCACTTGCCACGTCCATGTAAACCAAGAATTCTGGAATGCTGTTGGAGGCCCTAGCGCGTTGGAAAGCGACATGTTAGAATTTGATGACAATGTGAGCGATTACAGCCGATTATCATGCCAGATGCAAGTAAGTGAAGTTCCTGACGGATTGGTTCTTAAAGTCGCAAAATAATAAGCCATGCAAGCTACAACAGATCAAACCTGTGTTATTATAGGTGCCAGTCATGCTGGTATAAACTGTGCTTTTGCGCTGCGGAAGGAAGGTTGGGAAGGTGCTATTATCATCTACGATAAAGATCCCGAATTCCCATACCACAGGCCACCGCTTTCTAAAGCCTATTTAACTAGTGAAGCAGGAACCGAACACAGTTTACTTTTTCCGAAGGAAAACTATACCGAGGATAACATCCAACTAAAACTGGGGATTTCAGTACTATCTATTCATGCTGAAAAACAAATAATTACCCTTAGTGACGGGAGCGAACAACGCTACCACAAACTGGTATTGGCCACTGGAGCGCGTCCGTTTATACCACCAATTGAAGGCATAGTCACGGCAAAAAATGTTTTCCCGATGCGAACCGCCACAGATGCGAATAACATCCGACAGGCTTTTAATGCGGCTCCTAAAAAACGTGTGCTAATCATTGGAGGTGGCTATATAGGGTTAGAAACAGCAGCCTCATTAAAAAAACTCGGTGCTGAAGTTAGCGTTCTAGAACGTGAATCGCGGGTTTTGGCTCGTGTTACTACTCCCGAGATGTCAGCATTTTTCACAAAACTTCACGAAGAAAACGGTGTAAATATCTTAACAGACAAAACGGTTACTAAAATAACACCTTTATCAGAAGGAAATTTAGTGCATTGCAGTGATAACTCACAGTACCAAGCCGATGTTATTGTTGTTGGCGTAGGTATAACAGTCAATACCAAATTGGCTCAAAGTGCCAATTTAATACTTGAAAACGGCATTAAAGTGTCGGCCTCTTGTCAAACTAGTAATCCATATATATATGCCATTGGCGATTGCACTTTTCATTACAATATGCATTACCAAACCAACATCCGTCTAGAGTCGGTGCAAAATGCCATTGATCAAGCTAAAGTAGCAGCCAAGGCCATTTGCGGTCAAACAGAAGTTATTTATGATAGCATTCCATGGTTCTGGTCCGATCAATTCGATATCAAATTACAAATCGTCGGTCTATCTACAGACTACAACAATTTGGTCATACGAAATGAAGAAACCGAAAACAGTTTTTCCATGTGGTATTTTAAAGATGACGAACTCCTTGCTGTTGATGCCGTAAATTTCGCAAAAGCATACATGCTCGGTACTCGATTTATAAAAGCCAAACAAAAAGTAGACAAGATTAAACTTGCTGATACCAGCATTCCATTTAAACCAAACAGTTTTATTTAAAAACCATATCTCATGCCATTACAAGCTAAATCGGCCATTGCTACCGCCGATGGAAAATTTATTATAGATCACATTACTATTGTTGAACCACAAGCCGACGAAATTATTGTCAAAATCCAAGCTGCTGGTTTGTGTCATACCGACCACGACTCCCTAAACTGGGGTAAACCCATTATTTTAGGACACGAAGGTGCCGGTACCGTTCAACAAGTAGGAAGCGGAATAACCAGTTTTAAAGTGGGTGATAAGGTCATTTTAAACTGGGCAACACCATGCATGAAATGCTTCCAATGTCAAGAAGGTAACCAGCACATTTGCGAAAACAATTCACCCGTAACAGCAGGCGGAAACGGCTACACGCCAGGACATGCCCATTTAGAAGGCTCGCTTTGGAACAACAAGCCTATCGAGCGCTCTTTCAACATAGGAACTTTAGCAGAATACACGTTAGTAAAAGCTTCAGCATGTGTAAAACTTAATAGCGATATGCCTATGCCTTCAGCTAGTGTTATCAGTTGTGGGGTGATGACGGGTTATGGCTCGGTAGTCAATTCAGCTAAATTAAGTGCTGGTAGTTCGGCTGTTGTTTTAGGCACAGGTGGCGTTGGACTTAATGTTATTCAAGGCGCTAAAGTGTCTGGAGCAGCAAAAATTATTGCCATCGACATCAACAAAGAGCGTTTAGAAATGGCCAGACAATTTGGTGCGACACACACGATTTTAGCCGATAAAGCAGATATTGGCTTACAAAAAGCTGCCCAAACCGTTAAAAGTTTAACCGATGGACGCGGTGCCGATTATGCCTTTGAGTGTACTGCCGTTCCGGCCTTAGGTGCTGCACCACTTGCTATGATTAGAAATGCCGGAACAGCGGTTCAAGTGAGTGGAATTGAAGAAGAGATTACCATCGATATGAATTTATTCGAATGGGATAAAATTTATATCAATCCGCTTTACGGAAAATGCCGTCCAGACATTGATTTCCCTAAACTCGTATCGCTTTATGATAAAGGTGAATTACTTTTAGATGAAATGATTACGAGAACGTATCCGCTAGAAAACTTGCAACAAGCTTTTGACGATATGCTTGCAGGAAGAAACGCTAAAGGCGTCATCGTTTTTGAATAAAAGAAACCGCATTAAAATCAACTGAAAGGCATGGCTTCAATTTTTAAAACCACCGAAATTTCAAATCCTGAATTTGAAAGCAATAACTTAAGATTCATTACGGTTAAAACCAAGAATTTAAATGGTCGCGGCGATATTTGCGTATTTGTTCCGCCATTTAAAAACCTTGAAAACCTACCTATTGTAACACTTTTACATGGTGTTTATGGTAGTGCCTGGATTTGGGCGCACAAAGCAGGAGTTCATTTTACGGCTTTAAAATTGATGGAAGCAGGAGTTATTAAACCGATGGTCATTGCCATGCCTTCCGATGGTTTATGGGGCGATGGTTCGGCCTATTTACCACATAACCAAGCGAATTACGAAGCTTGGATTGTAGATGATATTATTGCGGCCATTACTGAAAATATTCCTTGTACCAGTGAAGCCTCGCCCCTATTTATCTCGGGATTATCCATGGGCGGGTTCGGTGCCTTGCGATTAGGCGCTAAATACAGTAAAAAGTATCAAGGAATTTCAGCACATTCTTCAATCACCAATACCAATCAGATGCATTTATTTGTGGAAGAAGATGAAGCAAACTACAAACAAGAAAACCGCGATAATGAAGATGTGTTTCAAACCATCCTTACAAACCAAAACCATTTACCACCAATTCGATTTGACTGCGGAAAAGAAGATTTACTAATTGAATACAACCGTGATCTTCATCAAAAATTAATTTCAGAAAACATCCCTCATAATTACCAAGAATTTGAAGGTGCTCATGAATGGTCCTACTGGCAAGAGCATGTAAAAAAATCCCTATTATTTTTCAGTAACTTGACATAAATCCGCTAAAATAGTAGGTTTTCACTGGGTTGTTTAGTTCGTGTCTAGTCTATTTTTCATAAAATAAGACTTGATTTCAGTAATATTATCGAAACTAATTTAAAACCTACTATGACTAATACACAACGCATTTTATGTGCATTATTATTTTCTATTATCCAGACACAAGCCCAAGATTGGTCGGGAATACCGGTACCGGCAAACGCAGGGTCTGGAAAGATTTGGGAACTTCAAGACAATGTTTCTGATGATTTTAATTACAATTTCAACGCCTCCTCTTGGTCTAATTTTGGAAATAATAAGTGGTACAATTTCTATCACAACGCATGGGATGGACCTGGGTACACCTATTGGAAAAATGGAAATGTTACCGTCGATGGTAACGATTTGGTAATTAACGTTGGTTATACCTCCGAAAACAGTAAAGGTGGCAGTTACGGCGTTGCTTCTGGCTGTGTTACTTCCAACAATAAAGTTAAGTTCCCAGTATATGTGGAATCGGCTATAAGTGTTGCCAATATTTCTTTGGCTTCCTGTTTTTGGCTATTAAGCCCCGACGATACCGAAGAAATCGACATTATTGAAAACTACGGAGGGGTTAACGGCTTTAAACATTTAACCCACATTAGCCACCACTCTTTTGTTCGTAGCCCCTTTACCGATTACCAACCAAGAGATTGGAATTCTTGGTATCCAGACAGTAGAGTTTCTTCTAATTACGGTTGGGGAGACTGGTGTTATAACAATGGCGGTGAACGCCGTTACATGCGAATGGGGGTAAATTGGATTGGTCCAAAACACTTCGAATATTATATAGACGGCGAGCTAGTTCGTGTTATGTACTACAACGCCATCGCTACAAAATTCAACGGCACTTGGGAGTATACCTATTTTAATTCTATGAATTGGAACGTAAACGGTTATAACTTACCTACAAACAACAGTTCCGGATATACCGATGTTACCGTACATGCCACATCAAGCACTTATAATTTTAACACCCTAAAAGCAACATCAAACGCTTCTAACGGGTATAATGTTATAGATCCAGCTTGGTTTCAAGGTGGAGACGATAGCGATATCGATGGAAATGGTATTACTGTGGAAGCTAAAGGTTTCACCAAAGAAATGGACATCATAATTAATATGGAATCTCAAAGCTGGTTAACAGGTTCAACGCCTTCTAGTACCGATTTAAACGACCCTTCAAAAAACCAAATGAAAGTAGACTGGATACGTGTGTATAAGCCTGTAAATGACTCTTCATCTGGAGGCGGATCGGGATCGAGCTCCTCTTTAATTATCGAAGCCGAAGATTTCATCAATACAGATGGTACTTACGATGACGGTTACGTACCGTACGGTGTAAATAAAAGTTCTGTAGGCATCAATTATGTTAACGAAGGTGATGAAGCAGAATACACCTTAACTGTACCAAGCGATTTGGCTGGCGAATACAATATTACGTATCAAATTTCAACGCCTTTAGACGATACTAAAATAGCAATTTACTTAGATGGCGTTTTGGTTAGTGATGATGCCGTTCCAAATAACGGAAGCTGGGATAATTACCAGGCGCTTACGGCTGGAAGTACTATTACCTTGCCTGCAGGAACACACAATGTTAAAATTGTAGCTTCAGGTACCAACGCATGGCAATGGAATTTAGATAAAATTGTGTTTTCTCTAGAAAACAGCTTATCAACACCAGAGATCACTCAAGAAGATGTTGCTATCTACCCAAATCCGGCAAATCAAATCATTAATATAAAAAGTAAAGTACTTATAAACCATATTGAAGTTTACAATGTACTTGGGGCGAAAGTGCTGGAAAAGCATTCAGAATTCAGTACGATTTCTGTAGCGCATTTAAAACCAGGAAACTATTTTTTACGATTAGCTACAGCAAATGGAAGCATAACTAAACATATTGTAGTAAAACATAATTAAATATTAATCTAAACCCGATTCATTTTGAATAGCGTGGGAGGCTCCTAGCAATTTATCAATAAGAAGCTCCCCTATGCTATTTTTTTCATCAATAGAAGATAAGGACGAAATGGCCAAAGCACAATACATATTAGAATTCGGATTACCGATAGCTACGGCTATATCTGTAACCCCCATGGTTAAATCGCTTTGCGAAATTTCGTGCTTATCTTTATTTATACGTTGAAGACGTTCTTTAAAATCTTTTTGCTCCTTTTTAGAAAGACTGATAAACTCTTGATTATTATTCAATAACTCATTCAGCTTATCTCCTTCTAAATGAGCCAATAATACACGACCCGAAGCGGTTTTTGTTAAAGGAAACAAACTCCCTTCTTCAATGGACAACGATACCGGCCCAGGACTTTTCATTTGAGAAACCACCATAAGCTGTCCATGATATATAATACTTAAATGGCAAGATTGCTTGGTACTATTAGAAAGCTCTTCCATAACAGGTTTTGAAGCTTTTAGCAAACCATCAATAGGACTATGCCTATGAGATAACTGATAGAGTTTTAAGGACAACGAATATTTACCAGATTGAGCACTTTTAAGTAAGTAGCCGCGCTGCTCTAAACACACGAGCATACGATATAACTCATTTGGCGATTTACTTAAGCCTTGGGCGATTTCCATTTGAGATTGCGGAATTTTTATCTGAGATAGATACTCTAAAATATCCAAACCCTTGTCTAATGCAGGTGCTACGTATTTACTCATAATGCTGTTTTATTAGAAACCAAAAATAATGGTATTTGAAACAATAATCACAATTTTAATTATTCAAATATAAATATTATATTTACATCTGAATAAATATAACAACTATGATAACTAAATTTTCACAACTTTTACTGTACTTTTCTTTACTATTAAGCACAGTATTAACGTATGCACAACCCAACACCACACTTGCACTTGAAGACTCAAACCAACAAGTTATTGATTTAAGCGGCATGCGCTGGCGATTTAAAATGATGGCGCCAGGAGAAGGCATTAAAAAAGGCCTGCATAAGTTACCTGCCGAAGACATTGAAACCTTAGTTTGGAACAACGCCAAAGTACCTGGCGATGTGTACACCGATCTTTGGAAAGCAGGTATTATTGAAGATCCTCATTTTGGAAGAAACAGCGTAAAAGCCCAATGGGTACAACAGTACGAATGGTGGTACGCTTTACAATTTAGCGTTACCGAAGATGTAGAAAACCAATTAGTAGACCTTGTTTTTGAAGGCGTAGATTATGCCTGCGAGGTGTGGCTTAACGGTCATTATTTAGGAAAACATGAAGGGGTATTTTCTAAATTTTCTTTTGATGTTGCCGATTTTCTTCGCATCCATAAATACGATTTCCTAAAAGGAAGAAACATGCTCGTGGTTAAATTAGACACACCGCCGCAAGTAAACGCTTTTGTTGCCGGAAAAAAAACTCCTTGGTTTGGCGATTATTGGAGAGACATCACGCCTATTGGTATCGTACGCCCTGTTAAATTAGTACGTACAGGAAAAATCCGTTTTAAAGATGTGTATGCTAACAATACCATTAATAAAGATGGATCGGCCGATGTAAATCTTGAAATCACCGTAGAAAACACCAATAAAGTTGCTAAAGAATTTTCATTTGAAGCAGCCCTTAACGGGAAAAACTTTAAGATGAAAGAGCAAAAAGTAAGCTTTAAGAAAACCATTCAACCGGGAACTCATAAAGTCATTCAGAAAATACATTTAAAAGAAGCTAAACTATGGTGGCCATGGGATTTAGGTGACCAAAATTTATACACTGCAAAAATTGCGGTTAAAGATGGTAAATTAAATCAAGATGTTAACGAAACCACATTTGGTATTCGCGAAGTCACTTCTAAATGGAATCCTGGATTTGTTAAAGATGTCGATGTTACCTTCCCGCGATCTACTTATATAAACGGTAAGTTTCACTTCATCCGATCGGCATGTTGGGGTGGCCCACCAAATATTTTTGTAGGGCGTACTGAAACAAGCGATTACAAAGAATTAATTCGTTTGGCTAAAGAAATGAATATGAACAATATTCGAATCTTCGGATGGCATCCACCAGAAGTTCCTGAATTTTACCAATACTGTGATGAAATGGGTATGACCGTTTGGCAAGACATGATTCCTTTAGGAACTGGAAATATTCCTTCAGACGAAAAGAACCTCGCTGAAATCTTTAACGAAGGTGTTAAAGTGGTTGTAGAACGTAGAAACCACCCGTCGTTAATTATGATGGAAGGCGGTGAAGAAATGATGTTCCGTACCCGTGATCCTAAATTTGGTCGTGAATTCTTAGAGCGTTTAGGCGATTCACTGCAAGCTTATGTCGATTTACCATATGTTCCAGATTCTCCAATGACCGATCATGTTGGCCAACAAGCAGGGTTCAAACCTAAAGAAGCCGTTCATGCATTACGTTACTTTTACGATATGGGGAAATGGCTGCACGAAGATTGGTACCAAACCAAAGCAGACGGCTATCCTATTGTTCCAGAATTTGCAATTACCTCGGTGCCTTCCGTAGAAAGTTTAAAGAAATTTATTCCTGAAGAAGAATTATGGACTCCTGGTTTAAGTTGGGGACACCATTGGGCAGATTTAACCCGTTTACGCATGCAAAACTGGGATGTTTTTGGTAGTGAAATGAAAGGTTCTTTAGAAGAATTTGTAAATGCTACCCAAGATGCACAAGGGATTATTTTCCAAAACGGCATTGAGCATTTCCGTCGTGATAAACCAAGTTTAAGTGGTATTGCGCTTTGTCATTATATTACTTACGGACCCGATATGAAATGGGCTATTGTAGATAATTACAGAAAACCTAAAAACTCATATTACTTTGTTCAAAAGGCTTATCAACCGCTTTTAGTGAATTTTGAATTCAAAAAACGCCGTTGGGATACTAAGGAGCCTTTTGTTGGAAATATTTGGGTGATTAATGATTACTATAAATCATACAAAGATTGTACGGTGAAGTTTGAAATGAAAGACGATTCTGGAAAAGTGATTGCTAACAAAACCTTCTCCATTGATAAGATTGAAGAAAACAGTGCGAAATCATTCTTCCCGATTAATGAAAAGGTTTTAAAATCGGTGAAATCTAAGTTTTTTGTGAACCTAGAATTAACCGATAAAAGCGGAAAAGTAATCTCTAAAAACGATTATTTCTTCCTAATTGGCGATCAAAAAGAGGCCACAAAACATTTTAACACTTGGAAAGAGGAACGTTTGAAAAATGAAAACGAAAATGGCGGATATGGTTCATACTACCACTTCTTCAAAGATTTTACAGGTGAAGATGGACAACGTTACGAGAGTCAAACCCAAATTCCAAGAGCATCAGGATTTTAAACAACAACTAACTATTATTACTAATTGCAGAGACTGTCTAAAAACAGCACCCAAATCGAAACAACTACTTATAAACTACCAATAAATTGGGTTTTTAGATGGTCTCTTTTTTACTAGACTACGAATTATGTCAGAAAAACATATAAAATTAAAAGGAATAACCTGGGACCACAGTCGTGGTTTTACATCGGCCGTTGCTACAGCACAACGTTTCCATGAGTTAAATCCGAATATAGAAATCACCTGGGAAAAACGTTCGTTACAAGCATTTGCAGATGAACCAATCGATGCCCTTGCAAAACGTTATGATTTACTAATTATTGATCATCCATGGGCAGGTTTTGCAGCTCGAACAGGGGTTATCATTCCGCTAAACGAACATTTACCGAAATCTTTCTTAGACGATCAGGCTGCGAATTCGGTTGGGAAATCACACGAAAGTTATTGTTTTGATGGCTATCAAAGTGCTTTAGCCATCGATGCCGCAACACCCGTGGCAGCAAGCAGACCAGATTTATTAAACAAATTAGGAAAAACGCTACCAAAAACTTGGGCCGATTTAATCGCCTTAGCAAAGGACGGTTTGGTTGCCATTCCTGGGATTCCGCAGGATACCCTAATGAGTTTTTATATGATTTGTTGCACGCTTGGTGAAGATGTGGCACTAACAAAAGACTATTTTGTTTCGGAAGACATCGGACTAAAAGCCTTAGATATTTTAAGAGATTTAGGACAATATATTGATGCTTCTTGCTACGACATGAACCCCATTAAGGTTTACGAAGCCATGACACGCAGCGATAAATTTGCCTACTCCCCTTTTGCTTACGGCTACACCAACTACTCGAAACGCGGCTATGCCAATCATATTTTAAAATTTCATGATACCGTTACTCTAGAAGGTCAGCATTTAATTACCACTTTAGGTGGAACGGGTTTAGCCATTTCATCAAATTCAAAACATAAAGAAACCGCTTTGGCTTACGCGGAATATGTAGCGTCACCTAAAACTCAAAAAACCGTGTTCTTTGATTATGGCGGGCAACCCGGACACCGAGAAGCTTGGTTAGATACCACGAATAATTTCAATGCTTTAGATTATTTTAAAGACACGCTACCCACTTTAGATAGAGCCTTTTTAAGACCACGTTACCACGGACACATGTATTTTCAGGATAATGCAGGGGCTCCAATTCGTGAGTTTATGAAAAACGGTGGCCATGCTAAATCGCTTTTAGATAGCTTGAATACATTGTATCTTGAATCATTAAAGAAAACAACCTAATCATATATAAATGTTACCATTAGAAGGCATTACCGTATTAGAGTTTGCGCAATTCATGGCAGGGCCATCGGCTGGATTAAAAATGGCCGATTTAGGTGCTCGTGTGATTAAAATTGAACGCCCAGGTTCTGGCGAGACGGGCCGACAAATTGCGCTTAAAAATATTTTTATAGATGAAAGCTCAATGGTGTTTCATACGGCCAATCGAAATAAACAATCGTATGCAGCCAATTTAAAAGACCCAGACGATTTAGAAAAGGTTAAAAAACTCATTGCGCAGACCGATGTGATGACCCATAATTTCCGACCAGGCGTTATGGAAAAAATTGGTTTAGATTATGATACAGTAGCTGCTATAAATCCTAAAATGGTGTACGGTGTGGTTTCTGGGTATGGTCCCGTTGGTCCTTGGGCTACAAAACCTGGCCAAGATTTACTTATTCAGTCCTTATCGGGATTTGTTAATTTATCGGGAAACGAAGCCGATGAACCTACAGCCACAGGACTAGCCACTTCTGATATTTTTACAGGAGTACATTTAGTTCAAGGTATTTTGGCTGCACTTATTGCCAGAAACCGAAGCGGAAAAGGCTCTAAAGTTGAAGTAAGTTTATTAGAATCTACATTAGATATTCAGTTTGAATTGTTAACCACTTTTCTGAATGATGACGAAACACTACCAAAAAGAGCAAAAAAAGGCAATGCCCACGTGTATTTAGAGGCGCCTTATGGTATTTATCAAACCAAAAATGGTTACATCAGTATTGCGTTAACACCTTTAGATGCTTTGGCAAAAGCGATGAACTTGCAACTTCCTGAAGCTTTTCAAAATCCGAAAGTATGGTATGAAAAACGCGATGACATCATGGCCTTTTTACAAGAACAACTCATCAAAGAAACCTCAGCCCATTGGTTATCTATTTTTGAAGCTTTAGATTTTAGAGTTTCAGAAGTATTTGATTATAAAACATTATTGAATCATGAAGGCTACAAAATCCTTCAAATGGATCAAGAGGTTGAAACTTCCGATGGTATTTCAATGAAAACCACGCGCTGCCCGATCCGAATAGATGGTAATCGCATTTTCAATAAAAAATCGGCACCAAAAGTGGGTGAAGATAATGCCTTAATAGAAAAAGAATTTAATCTAAGTTAATCATGAAAAAACCATTAGAAGGCATTTTAGTTATAGACTTTAGTCAGTATTTATCTGGCCCTTCAGCGAGTTTAAGATTGGCTGATTTAGGTGCTAGAGTCATTAAAATTGAAAAACCTGAAACGGGAGATTTAGGTCGTGGTTTGTATTTTTCAAATGTGGTGATGAACGGCGCTTCATCTATGTTTCATGCCATCAACAGAAATAAACAAAGTTATGCGGCTAATATGAAAGCGGCCGAAGACCGTGAAAAAGTCTATCAATTAATCCGCAAGGCCGATGTTTTAATTCATAATTTCAGACCTGGCGTTGTAAACAAACTAGGCATTGATTTCGAAACCATAAAATCAATAAATCCTGAAATCATTTATGCTGAATTATCGGGTTATGGCAAAGAAGGCGTTTGGAAAGACAAACCAGGACTGGATTTATTATTGCAATCGCTTTCAGGTTTAACACAGCTAAACGGAAACGATGGCGCAGGCCCTATCCCTATTGGACTGGCCGTAGTAGATATTTTATCTGGAGCCCATTTAGCACAAGGTATTTTAGCCTGTTTGTACAGAAAAGAAACCACGGGTGAAGGCGGTCGCGTGGAAGTAAGCATGCTGGAATCGGCCTTAGAATACCAGTTTGAATCCATTACCTGTTACTTTAGAGACGGCGGGCAACCAACCATCAGACCTAAAAGCAATTCGGCGCATGCCTATTTAGGTGCACCTTACGGCGTTTACGCGACTAAAAATGGCGCTATGGCTTTGGCCATGGGATCTATTCCTTTTATTGGCGGTTTAATAGGTTGTGAGGCCTTATCAAAATATGAAACACCCGAAAGTTGGTTTAATCAAAGAGATGAGATTAAAGACATCCTTGCCAAACACCTAGCAACTAAAGACACGAAATCGTGGTTGGCCGTTTTAGAACCGGCCGATATTTGGTGTGCCGAAATCATGGATTGGAAAACACTCATGGATCAAGACGCTTTTAAAATTTTAGAGATGATTCAGGAAGTTAACATGGCCGACGGCTACCGTTATAAAACGACACGTTGCCCGATTCAAATTAATGGTACCTGGTTAACCTCGGAAATTGGCAGTCCCGTTTTAGGCGAACACAATGAGAAAATCAATAAAGAACTAGCATCGTAATAACGGAATTTTATGAGTGATTTATCAACCAACATACTAGTCAAAAAAGAAGTAGGCGTTGCTACCATTAGCTTAAACAGGCCTAAAGCGAATAGTTATTTCAAAGACTTTTTAGAATTAATTAGTCAAGCTGTAAAAGAAGCTAGCGCAGACGATTCCATCAAAATTATTTTAATCAATAGCACTTTCGAAAAGTTTTTCTGTGCTGGTGCTGATATTAAAATCTTCAGTAGCAATACCACCGAGCAAAATGCCGAAATGGTAAAAGCAGCTCGCGAAGTTTCCGAAGCGATTACCTCAAGCAGTAAAATTGTTATTGCGGCCGTTAGCGGTCATGTTTTAGGCGGCGGATTAGAAATGATTATGGCTTGCGACATCCGTCTTGCTTCCGAAGGCAACTATTTAATTGGCTTACCCGAAGTTAAACTAGGCTTAATGCCTGGAAACGGCGGTACACCAAGACTCATCGATTTAATTGGAGCAAGCCGAGCCATGGAATTGTTGGTAACCGGACATAACATATCACCACAAAAAGCTTATGATTATGGCCTATTTAATCAATTATACCCTGCAGATGCCTTCGAATTAAGCGTAACACATTATGTAAATGAGTTAGCGCAAGGCGCAGGACAAGCCATGGCGGCCATTAAACATTATGTCCAAAAACATAAAGGCATGAACTTACAAGAATCGTTAGATTACGAAACCACATCGGTTAACGCCTTGTACGATACGCATGATGCCAAAGAAGGCTTTTTAGCCTTTGTAGAAAAGCGTACACCAAAATTTAATTAACTAATAAAACATACTAATAATGGCAAAAGAAATTAAACATTACCCCTGTTTCATCAATGGTGAGTGGTTAGATTCCTCAAAAAGAGCACTTATTGAAGTAGAAAACCCTGCTAACAATGACGTTTTTGCAACGGTTACTGCATGTACCAAAGAAGATGTGCAATATGCCTTAGAAACCTCAGAAAAAGCGCAATTTGGATGGCAATTAACACCTGCTCAAACGAGAGCCAATTATATTTATGCCATTTGCGATCGTTTGAAAGCGGAACGGGAACATTTCGCCAAATTATTAGTTATGGAGCAAGGAAAAACCTATGCTGAAGCGCTTGGTGAAGTTGATGACACGATTCGCTATATGACCTATTCCGCGGAAGCGGGACGACGTATTCAAGGGGCCATTTTTCCAACTGAAAATGCCAACGAGCGTTTGGAAATCCATAAAGTTCCCTACGGCGTTACCGTGGCATTGTGTGCCTTTAATTATCCTTTAGCATTAATCGGACGAAAATTAGGTCCGGCTCTGGTTACAGGAAATACCATTATTTTAAAACCACATGAACTAACGCCTGTTACCGCTTCAGAATTTTGCCGATTGGTAGAAGACGCTGGCCTACCTAAAGGCGTTGTTAATATGGTAGCGACACAAAATGCACAAACCGCTTCTTTATTAGTTGAAAGTCCGATTACCAAATTAATCAGTTTGACTGGCAGTACTAATGCGGGACGCGCCATGTATCGCGCTGCTGCGGATAACATTACAGGTTTAATTTTAGAATTGGGTGGTAAAGCGCCATTTATTGTTTTAGATGATGCGGATATCGATAAGGCTGTTGAAGCTGCGGCCATTTCTAGATATGCCAACTGCGGACAAGTATGTATTTGCAATGAAATGGTGATGGTTGACGAAAAAATAGCTGATGAATTTACCGAAAAACTCATTAAACGTGTGGCACAAATTAAAACAGGTAACCCATTTGATGCTTCGGTAAATATGGGCCCCAATGTAAGTTCGCAAGGCTTAGCCCGTGTGCAAGATTTAGTAAATCAAGATATTGGCAATGGCGCCGAACTGGTTATGGGAGGCGGCCGACCAGATGGTGCTGAATTTGAAAAAGGCAACTGGTTTGCTCCAACCATTCTTACCAATGTTAAAAATGGCGATGCCACAACAAAACACGAATTGTTTGCGCCTGTTTTGCCCATCATTAAAGTAAATGGTTTTGATGAAGCTATGGCTTATTCGAATGCCAGAGAAGAAGGTTTATCGGCATACTTATTCACCAATAATTACAAAATTCATCAAAAAGCCATTGATCAATTACAGGTGGGAACAATTTTCATCAACAAACAAATTGTTGGCTATATACAAGGGTATCATTCGGGGCATAAAACCTCGGGAATTGGTGGTGAAGATGGTATTTATGGTATAGAACATCATTTACAAAAACGTACGGTTTATTTGGAGTATTAGTACTAAAATTAAAATCTAGACCTTTCAGGTTTTAAAAAACAGAAAGGTCTTACATATCAAAATTTGTGAGTCCATCACATATAATAAATAACTATAAAAAAGAAAAACATGACTTATAAACAATCTATTTTAACTCTACTCCTTCTCCCCGCATTTCTAACCAATTGCGGCTGTTCATCAGATTCAGAAAAAGACACATCTAACGGGTCTAAACCTGCAGCTGTAAATGATGTTTTAGAAGTTGAAGAAAACAGTACTTCAGGAACCACCAACCAAATTGATGTATCTAAAAATGATACTGTTGAAGATTTAGATTCGGCTACTTTCAGTCTCATTTCACAAGCCAACAACGGAACAGTAAACGAAATTGATGAAGGTGTGTTTGAATACATTCCTAATGAAAATTACACAGGAACCGACAGCTTCGACTATAAACTTACAGACGATCAAGGCAACAGTGATGAAGCGACCGTTAATGTAACAGTAACCCCTTGGGTACCTAGCGCCGAAGATTTCGAAAATATAGACCCGAACTACCCATCCTTTGTCTCGGTTAGAAACACCACGCCAGAAAATAAAAAATGGGTGAAATTAGAAGCCATGTCTGATGAGTTTGACGCTTGGAACAGCTCAAAATGGTTTAAGTCCAATTGGCATTATGGAGTACCTGTTTTTATGTCGACTTCTAATAATAACTCGGGGGTTAGCAACGGTAATTTATGGATTAAAGCCACTTTAAACGAAAACAACCCTGACGATCGTTGGTTCCAGACCGCTAGAATCCATTCCAGAGCTAAAACCTCTTACCCCATGTATACCGAAGCACGCATTAAAGCCGCGCATATTTCGGCATACAACACCTATTGGTTAAACAATGGCGATATTAATAATAGAGATGAAATCGATATCATTGAAAACAACTCTAAACCGTCTTGTAATTGTCAGCCAGATTTCCCAAATCAGATGAATTCGCAATATTTTCAAGCTGATGACAGCAAAACGCCACAAACTATAAGAAATTATGGAAACTTTTTAAGATCGGATTTAGCTCCTACGAATCCGTTGCGCAATGTTGGCTGGAATGAAGATTACCACACTTTTGGCGTATGGTGGCAAGATTCAAAGCACATTCAGTTTTATTTAAATGGACAACCAGCAGGAAGCGTTGTAGTTGGTGAAGACCGAAATGGAAACACCTACTCCGAGCGTGAATTCACAAGAGAATTAGAAATTATTTTCGATTTATGGACCAATGCTGCCGATTACTTAGGAGGACTTCCTCCAAAAAGTGATTTAAACGATAATAGCATCAATACCATGTACATTGATTGGGTACGTACTTGGACCTTAGAAGACGAATAGCATTTGCTACTTTATTTTAACACTTGATTATACCTTAGCCCTTTCAGAACTAAACAGCTGAAAGGGCTTTTTAATGGCCAAAAGGAAAGAGCTCCATCATCATTATATTAGAAATTCCACCACGATTTAAAGGTTTGAATACTATCGGTTAAATTAACCTGCTGCCCTATTAATGGCGTTATCACTCTTATGTTTTTGCTTTTAGCGGCTTCAACCATTTTTTCTAAAGGTTCATTCCAAGCATGATTTGCTAAAGTAAATTTAGCCGCATGCACAGGTAGAATGGATTTAGCTTGCAAATCGGTAGCGGCTACTAACTGTTCCCCTGGTAGCATATGAATGTATTTCCAATTTTTATCATACTGTCCGTTTTCTAAAATTGCCAAATCGAATGGTCCGTACTGTTCTCCTATGGTTTTAAAATGCGTATCATAACCACTATCCCCTCCTATATAAATATTAGTACTAGGCGTTTTAAGTACGAAGGAAGCCCATAGAGTTTGAGCCCTTTTTAGGCCTCTTCCCGAAAAATGCCGTGCTGGGGTCATGTAAATTTCAAAACCGTTTTCGTTTCCAACCAAGTCATTCCAATCACCTTCTACAATAATTTCTGGTTTATACCCCCAATGTTCTAAATGAGCACCATTACCAAGACCAGTAATCACCGTCTTAATTTTTGGTTGTAATTGTTTTAACGTTCTATAATCCATATGATCCCAATGATCGTGTGACAGGAATAAGTAATCAATATCAGGGATATCTTCAGCAGTATACACATCGGTTCCTTTATAAGCTTTAGTCGTGAACGACAAAGGCGAAGCATTGCCACTAAACACAGGATCTATCAGGATTTTTATACCATCAATTTGAATAAAATAAGACGAATGTCCCATCCAAATTAAAACAGCTTCATCCGCATTTAGCGATTTTAAATCCGTTTTCACTGAAGGAACTTCTAGAGGCTCTTTAGGTTTTGATGAAAACAAAAACTCCGATAACACCGTGCTGTAACGTACGCCTTCTGTAAGCATTGGGGTGTCATTTAAATTTTGAAAACTACCATTTTTGTAATTTGGTGACTGTTTTATTCTAGCTAAACGTTCTCCGGAAGGGTGTTTACCGAAGCGTTCGGTATTAAGAAACCATAGGGTTCCTATGCCTATGGTGATGGCTACAAGTAATGCTCCAGTCATGATGTTTTTTATTAAACGCATGTTATTAAATATAACGACAAAGATAAGTTTAAAAGCACATCTAGTTTGATACAGATTTTCAAAAGATGTATACTTTTTGGCTGCACCCAAAAATTTTATGTAATAGAAGTCAACGATGACATCTAGATAACACAAGCCTAAATTATTATTCGTATATTTCTATAAAGTTAATCACATTGAGCAAAAATACCACCCCCATAATTTGGCAATTAAACCTTATAGAAATGCCAACCAACATCACGTTGGTTCAAGGCATAATTTTAAAACATAACACCTTAAACATCAATAAAAGCACCAGCGTATTAAAACATTTAATGTATGTATTAAAAGCATATACATTAAAGCCCATTAAACACACGAACCTTAATATTTTTAGTAACAATAAGCTTTATTCTTGTAGTACCGATAATACAGGAGCCTTTACAGCTAGCATCAACACGCCTTTAAAAGATTTTGACATTTATATTTCCGGAAATAAAACGCCATTAAAAACAGTTCAATCTTACCCTACTCATTTCCAGCATAAAGACTACAAAATTAATGTCATTTCCGATATTGATGACACCATACTTGTTTCATATACTGCCAAAATTGCGAAAAGGATAAAAACGCTTTTATTGACACATCCTTCAAAAAGAAAAACAATCGCATATACCAAATCCTTGATTGATTTCTTTAGTAAAAATGATATCGGTATTTACTATTTATCGAAAAGTGAGAGCAATTTTTTTCAGCTACTAACACATTTTATAACACATCATAATTTACCGAAAGGACCGCTTTTATTGACACCATTTTTAAACTTCAAACAGTTATTAATGAGTTCAAAAAACAAAGCCTATAAAATAACGCATTTACGATTAATTTTTAAGAATAGTCCAAACCAAAGATTTGCTCTGATAGGAGATGATAGTCAAAAAGATTTAGAAGTGTATTACCAAATAGCGAAGGAATATCCAGAACAGGTTTTAAAAATATACATCCGAATTACCAATGATCACATTAATAAAAAACAAAATGATATTAGAAATAAATATCAGAACTTACAGGTTCCTGTAACTTACTTTAAAACTCAAGACGAGATTGATTTAGACAACGAATTACAACAACTAATACAAAATTTACCATGAAACTATTAATCGTTTTAAATCCTATTTCTGGAAATATTGATAAGAAAAGCTTTATAAAAAAAGTAAAGGATACATGTAAATATTATGGTATTTCCTATAAAATTTTTAAAACGACAGGGCATGATGACTTAAATCAAATTATTGAAACGCTTAAAACATTTAATCCTGATAGAGTTGCCTCTATAGGCGGAGATGGCACAACACTACTAACTGCACTTAGCATACTAAACACCGAAATTCCGATGGGTATCGTCCCGCTTGGTTCAGCTAATGGCATGGCGGAAGAGTTAGCTATAAACAGCACACCTATTGAAGCCTTTAAAGATCTTTTAACGACTCAAATAACTGGCAAACTTGATATTATTGAAGTAAACAACAAGCACTACTCCATTCACATTGGAGATGTCGGACTCAATGCACAAATTGTAGCCAACTATGAAGCCGATGAACAAAGAGGCATGATCACCTATGCAAAATACTTTTTTGACTCTTTAAAAAACACTGAACCTTTTTCTATAGAAGTACATGCCAACGGAAAAACAATTAAACGAGAAATCGTCATGGTTGCCATTTGCAATGCTAGAAAGTATGGCACTGGAGTTCCCTTAAATCTGCATGGCAGTCCTATGGATGGTAAATTTGAACTTGTTTTAATTAGTAACATTAATGTAAACAGCATTATAAGAGCTGGCCTTTCTAAATTTGATGAGAATTTTTACGCAAATAACAACGTAGAAATTATTTCCACACAACAAGCTCAATTACAATTTGAAAAAGCCCTAAAGTTACAATTAGACGGTGAAGTGATTGGTAGTTTTAAACATTTAGAAATCAACATCCTTGAAGGTGCCGTCAATTTATTGACCACCGCAAACAACCCGTATCTAAAGTAATTCCATGGCTTTTTCTTTTTTTCTTTAATAAATAATCGAATTCGTATTTAGATTATTCAATCTCTAAGGGATACAACTCGTCACTATACATTTTACCATCACTCGCCGTAAAAGTGGCTCTAATCATATAAAATTGGCCTTCAGGTAAATTTTTAGTAGGAACCATGTCTTTTAAAGAAAACGTTTTAACCGTAGTTCCTGATGTTTTATACAAGGCTGTTCCATCAACTAAAACTGTGTCTTTAATAGGCATCCATTGGTTTTTAAAGTGCCTAAACCATACACGAACACCACCCTCGTCGGCATTAATAACTTGATGTTTTGAACCTGCATGATAGTTCACCTTCACTTGTATTTGGTTACCTGTTTTTAGCTTCTGCAAAGCCTTTTTATTTATGATTTCAATGTTAGGTTTCACCAACGGTTTCACAGTCAGTTGGACTTGTTTTGAAAGTTTGGGGTTATCTTTTAAAGCCACTTTAATAGTGGTGGTTCCTGCATTCTCCATAAAGAGCATGCCTGTATTTGAAACACGAGCAACTTTAGGATGCGTACTTGTCCAAACCAATTCTTGATTGTCGGCTAACTGCGGAGCCACTTTAGCTATAATTTGTAAACTATCTTTTTCATACAGGTCATCCTTTATAGGGTTCAGAATAATATTTTCCGCTGAAATGGGTTCATATTTCACAATCTCAAAGGTGGATTCAGTTTGCTTGTTGTTGGCAACGCTAGTAGCTGAAATTGTTGCTTTCTCTCCTACCTGGCCTACAGCTTTCAGCATGCCGTTTTTATGCACTTTTAAAATATTTTCATCACTTGATGCCCAAAGCACTTCTTGCTCGGCATTTTTAGGCGTAAGTTCTACATCTAAAGACATGGTAGTACCTTTTCTAATCTGTTTAGAAGTAGCTAAAAGGCTTACGTTTTCAGGATCTAAGGCATCGGTATCTAGAATCGTATTCGCTTTTTTATCATTAAAAACAACCGTTTCGCCATTTCGCCATTTTACTGTTACCTTCTTAATATGATCTTCTGTACCTAAGCCAAAATGAACATTATTCAGTAAACTTTGTGAAAATACTTCGCCCGAAGAACCTACACGTTTGTGGTAAATATGTTTTTCGGTTTCTAGTGTGACTTGTGCAGACATCGCATCGATGTGCGAATTTGGTGCATAGCCCACGCGAACTATAGCGTAATGACCCTGGTTTTGGGTATTCTGTTTATAAAGATACCATTGCCCTCCTTCACTGCCACTTAAAATATCCAAGTGCCCGTCTAAATCGAAATCAAAGGCTTGCCCCATATCTCCATTACCAACATCTCCAACGGCATTAGCACCATGCATGGTTGTGGTTTCAAAACTATGATTTCCTGTATTTAACAACATATAATCTGAAGTTCTTTTTCCGATGAATCCCCAACGGTAAACGAATAAATCTTGATGACCATCGTTATTAAAATCACCAGTAGTTACTCCCAATGAATTGCTTCCTTCGGGTAAATTCCATGCCTTTGAAACATCGACAAATTGGCCATTTTCATTTTTCAAGAGCACATCTTGTACGTTTCGGTTTTGTGGTTCAAATTCTGGCGTTACGCTCGTTACACCGCTTAAACTAAAACGGTATGCCCAAAATAAGTCGCCATTACGTACCAAAGCCGCTTTCCATTTATTTTCTCCTATAGCGCCAAAATACAAGCCATCTTCAGAGGTATCTTCTGGCCAACCTGCCGCAGTATTTTTATCGAAGCTAAAATCGTCACCAGAAGCAATTTCATGTCTTACTTTATTTTCTCCTAGAAAAATAGGATAGGTTGTTCCGCGGTAATTCCCTTGGGCTAAATAGTAGTAATTTGTTAGGTTAATGGTATGATCGCCTTCAAATTCAAAGGCATCAACACCTTTATACCCACGAGTTTTAATAGCCATTTCTTTATGAACAGGATCGCTATCTAAGAATGGAGGCTCGCCTTTTCCTCCTTCAACCGACATGCCTCTGGCCAAGTACAAATCTAAATCGCCATCATTGTCAATATCGATATCGGTGACCGCCATAACCTGTTCGTATTGCGGTAAATCATTAAGCATGGTGTTGGTGACATCGGTAAATGTAAAATCGCCGTTACCTTTCCAAATCGACATAGGTCCGTATAGAATAATATCATCAATACCATCGGCATTAATATCAGTCACTAAGGCACGAGAAGGATGTGCATCTTGAATCCCTTCAACCGATTTAAACTTAAAGGTACCATCACCTAAATTTTCATAAAAAAAGTGCTGTGGTTTTTCCTTCTTTAAACCTTCTTCATTGACTAACATAAAATCTAAATCACCATCCATATCGAAATCTCCCCAACGGGCACCACGACCACGAGCTCCGCGTGAAATGCCTACATCACCAGTATAACGAATAAATTTCCCGTTATCATTTTTATAAAAATTAGCACGAGAAGGTGCTGTACCATTACCACCACCTTGGGTAAGAATTAAATCGAGGTCACCATCATTGTCATAATCGCCTAATGCCGTACCATGTAAATCGTGCATAAACCATCGGGCTAAATCCTGATGATGTTTCGTAACTGTACCGTCACCATTATTCCAATACAGTTTACTGGTTTCTTCATTATGGTTATTAACTATAAAATCGTAGTAGCCATCCTGATTGATATCGGCAACCGTTGGTCCGCCATATTTAATAGAGTTGACTTTGTCGAGACCTGCAGAAACACTAATATCCTCAAATTGCGGTATAGATAACGTGTTTTGATCTTCCAATTCCACTTTGTTTAAGGTGATATCGGCATCTCGTACTTCTATTTTCAATTGTGTTTGCCCTAAAGCGGGGAAACTAACCAATGCATTTACCGTTTGCTTTCCTCTTTTAGGAATATTAAGATTCTCAATCAACAAATGATCATTGGCATATAAACTTAAACTGGCATAATGAGCAGGATTATCCAAATAAAAATAGACCTTCTTCACCACAGTCCCCGAAAGTTCTGTTTGAAATTCTAAATGATTTAAACTCGTAATGTCTGTTGCATTTGAAAAAATAACTACCTGATTCTTTTTTGAATCGTCTTGACAGGATTCTGCAATAAATAACGTTATTAATACAACAAAACAGTCTACTAATATGGATTTAATGGATTTAAAGGTCATAAAAATGAAGATGTTAAAAATTATTCTGGCTTATACGCACGAATCCAATCTACTTTCATAATGGTTAATATTACGGTAGTTAAGGTAGGATCGGTTAAGAAATGATGAAATCATCACTCTGAATGTTCATCAAAATACAATTGAAAAAAAACTCCAAAACGTTTTAAGGCTTTGGAGTTTTAACAAACTAAACTAAACAAATATATTAAGGACGTAAGTTAGCCTCTATCAAGGTTAAATTATCCAAATATAATTTCATTACATCCGCATTCGATTGGTTATTCACACGTATATTAAGATTTGTCGGTCCTGATGCAGAAAAAGTTACAATTTGTGAACTGTACACCCACTCACCAATTTTGAAATTGGTATTAATTTCAGGGTTTGGTCCTATACCCCAGTTAGTTGCAGGTGCCCAGTATAAACGAACATCTGGTGGATTAGCGGTTGCTGCATAGTTAGTAGGTGTTTCTACGTACACCCAAACACCTAACTCATAAGTCTTACCAGCTTCTACATTAAAAGCAACTGGAACACCAGAATTATCTACGTGACCCATAATCATTCCGCTGTTTGGTATCATTTCTACATATCCAGATTTAGTCCCATCGTATGCTCGAGCCGAACTTACTCTAAAAGAAAAGTCATCCCAAGGTGCTCCCCACCCTAGATCTTTCCAATTGGTATCTAAAGAGTTTTCAAAACCGAAATCAAAGCTTCCGTTATCTAATATGTTGTTTCCAACAAACACCAATGGTACATCAGAAAAAGAATCGGCAGCAACAAAGTCCAATGTTGCTAAACTTCCAGCAGTATAAGATACGGTAACCGTATCATCATTATAAGCCGTTTCATTTAATAAACTTAATAAAATACGATTTCCTTCAACTGGATCAACCATTGCAGATTCGATCATTGGGTTTAATACCATTCCGGCATTTTCAATAGTTACTGAAAAATCGGCAGCATTAAGCGTCGCCGGATCCATTTCACGACTAAATTCTAAGGCTATATAATCTTGATAATTATAAACCGCATCTAAATCTACAGGATCGGTAGAAGCAACAACTTCCACAAAGTCAGTAAAACCAACCATGGCTTCACCAAAAGGACGGCTTCTTTCTCCCTTTAACTCAAAATCGAAAATTCCCATTTTACGATACTTGATATCAACAGTTTCTGTATTTTCAACAGACGAAGGCGTTCCTTCTTCAAAGGTCCAGGTTGTTTTTTCAGGTGCCCCTACAACGCTATACGAATAACGAATTGAGCGACTAGCTTCAAGTATATTTTTAGCACCATCAGCCATGTTTAAAGCAGCACCTAGCGTACCATCTGGATTAATATAATTAGCCTTTACTGAAAGGCTTATTGGCTCAAGAACTGTAACAACGATTACCGTATCTAGCTCTTTCCCTTGTAATTGCTCATCTACATAAGCATCACTTTTAAACGTTTGGTTTAATGTAACATCATATACACCTGCTTTATTAAAGTAGGCCTTAACGATATCTTCTGAAGTTTCAGATCCTTGAACATTGGTAATATTTTCAGGAAAGGTCCATTTTCTGGAGACAATTCCTGGAGACACATCACCAAAAGTTATATAATTACCAACCTCAATAGTGTTTTCAAAGTCCATCTGACTGGTATAAATAACACGGTGACTTGGTTCATGTAATTCTAGGTCATTATCACTGTCGCAGGCCGTAAAACTTAAAGCGGCAATGCACAGGAATTTAAATATATTTTTATAGATTTTCATTGCTTTTCTTTTTTTAGTTGTTTAACGCTCCGTTGGTTTGCTGCTCTGTAACCGGAATAGGTAAATAATCGTGAGTTGCAGATTGGTAGTTTACACTAGACAGATTGAAATCTGGACGCACACGCTCTTTAATATAAAGTGGTGGCACACCATCACCAGCAATATTTAAAATATCTTGGTTGTTTTGTCTCCAAACTTCATCGGCACGTAAATCATCGAACACTTCTTGAACAATTCCCCAACGCACTAAATCTTTCCAACGGTGTCCTTCAAAAGCTAATTCTAACGGACGCTCTACTTTACGAATATGAGTTAATACATTCTCAGGTGTAGCAGAAACTAGAGGTTGTGTACCATGCACTTGCTTACTGATGTGTAATTGTGGAAACATACCACCGTTATCATTCATGTACTGAGAAAGCGTTTTAACCCCTGCTCTAGCACGAATCATGTCGATATACTTAATAGCTTCTGCTGCATTTCCAGCACTTTCAATCACAGCTTCAGCATACATTAAATAAACATCGGCTAAACGAATATGACGGAAATTAATTCCAGAACGGTTATTCGCATCTTCTTGTGTCCAGTGGTACCAATTCGTGTGCTTTTTTATGTAAGCACTTTGACCGAAGGCCCAACCACCACGCTCACCTATTGGTAATTGGTAATACTCGGTTTCTCCATCTATTGGCACGATACTAGCACTTAACCTTTTAGACTGTTGGTTACCATCATTAACGTTATTTGTAGGATCTATCTCATCACTTGTATAGAGTTCATGTAAATAATAACTTGGAAGTAAGGTATTAAATGCTCCAAAGTTTAACTGACCAAATGCCGTTGCCAACGTTGTAGCTTCTGAACCGGTTTGGTTAATTGAATTAGAATTAATGTCATCTACAGCTTCACCATGAGCTCCTGGATTAATTTCTGAATTGTAAGCTACTTCAAAAATAGACTCTTCATTATATTCATTTTCCGCAGTAAAATTATCCATAATATCAGCCGTTAAATCATAAACACCTGAATCGATAACTTGTTTAAATAATGATGCTGCTTCTGTGAAGTCTTCTTGGTATAGGTAAACTTTCCCCAATAAACTTTTTGCCGCTCCTTGAGTAATTCGCCCGATGTCATCAGAATTCCAATTAACAGGTAAGTTAGACACTGCAAACTCTAAATCTGGAATAATCATGGTATTCGTCACTTCCTCTTTGGTACTAAACGGTACATCAAAATCCTCACGAGTTTCTGGAACATTATCTCTAATTACAGCACCACCATAAGTATGAGCTAACTGAAAGTAGTAAAACGCTCTTAAAAAACGAGCTTGTGCTTCTATACTTTCACGCTCACCTGTACCAAAAGTTGCTTCAGTTGTTTGTAAATTTTGAATAACTTGATTGGCTCTAAAAACACCAATGTATAATTCGTTCCACTTATCGGTTACATAATAAAAACCATCGTTATAAGTTAAGTTTCTAAAAGCAAATGGTCTGTACCATGATTCGGTTCCACCGATATCACCCATAGCCATTTCATAAATTAAACCACCACCACTTACACTTTGAAACTGTAATGCTGCATACACCGTATTTAATCCAGTTTGAAATTGATTCGATGTTTTCCAAAACGTATCGGTTGTAATGGTATTCGGGTTTTGTTGATCTAAAAAAGATTCTTCATCACACCCTACAAGCAAAAAGAAGCTAGCTAGAGTTATCGATATATATTTATTAATTTTATTTTTCATTTTTTAACTGCTTTTCGGGTTTAGAAATTAAATTGTACTCCTAGGATAAATCTTCGTGCAACTGGATAATTACCTCGATCTACACCTCTAGTAAATAGTCCATCACCCCCAATTTCAGGATCGTAACCTGTATAATTGGTAAAGGTGAAAGGGTTCATGGCAGTAAAGTAAATTCTTGCGCGGTTAAGAACAGAGTTATCCACTAATGGAATGGTATAACCTAAAGTTAAGTTTCTAATTCTTAAATAAGTTCCGTCTTCTAAGAAGTAATCCGATCTTGCTCTTACGTTGTTATGGTAAGCACTTTGTCTAAACGTCGCTACATCTGAAGTTGGATTTTGTGGTGTCCACATATAATATTGTTCTTCATGTCTTCCTTGAGAATAACCGAATAAACGAGCACCATTAAAGATTTCTGCTCCATGTGAGTAATAAGTTTGAGCGTAAAAATCGAAACCTTTATATTCAAGATTTAAGTTAAATCCAGCTTCAAAATCGGCTTGACCAGAACCTGAATAAACGCGATCATTATCATTAATTACACCATTTCCATCTTCATCAATATACATGGCGTCACCAAGTTGCGCGCTAGGATCTATTTTCTTGTATTCATCTAACTGATCTTGTGTTTTAATGATGCCATCATGTTGCACTAAAAAGAAAGAACCAGCTTCGTAACCTGTAGCTAAGAAAGTCGTGTAATCAATATTTTCACCTAAAGAAACAATAGGACGACCATTACCGTAACCACGTTCTACACCGTTAAGGTTAGTCACTTCATTTTTGTTTTTAGTAAAAGTACCAGCTAAGCTATACGATAGGCCACCCGAAGTAACACCCTTGTACGTCATTGCTAATTCAACACCACGGTTAACCATGTCACCTGCATTCGTTACACGTACATCGTAAACTCCTGCGGCTCTAGGATGCCAAGTACCTGAAGATGGTGCTATACGCTCTGCCAATAGCATATCTTCCTTATTAATTTCATAGAAATCGGCAGTAAAGGTTAAACGATTTTTAAATAAACCTAAGTCTAAACCAATATTCTTAGAAATCGTTGTTTCCCATTTAATGTTAGGATCTGCAAAACGACGTTGAATCGCTCCTGAGCCCATGGCTTCATTAGGTCCAAAAAGGTAATTAACACCACTCTCAATTTGACCTGCATAAGAATAAGGAGGAATGTTTTGGTTACCTACCTCTGCCCAACTCGCTCTAAGTTTTAAATTAGAAATAGCATCAACTTTAAAAAAGTCTTCTTCACTGATGTTCCATCCTGCAGATATACCTATAAAATCACCATATCTATAGGCCTCACCAAAATTAGAAGAACCATCGCGTCTATAACTTGCAGAGAATAAATAACGCTCATCATAATTATATTGTAAACGTACCAATTTACCTGAAAGGTTATTTACATAATCGAAACTTGATGGTTTAATCGCTTCTGTCCCTGCGCCTAAAACTTTAGTATCGTTACTTAATAATCCAATAACTCCTGTACTTAATTGCTTAGACTCAAAATTCTCATAAGAAAGCACTCCTAACAAGTTAAAGTTATGATTTCCAAAACTCTTGTTGTATTTAATTAAGTTTTCGATAACTCTACGTTCTGTGAAAGTAAAGTCTTCATTCAGTATAGCATCTTCTCTTGAGGCTGTAGGGTTATAATCTCCCTGATAATCGTATACTAAATATTGCGGTCTAAAAAACTTACGACGGTAATCCCAAGTATTTCTACCTAAGTTTAATTGATAGCTTAAACCATCTAAAAATTCATACTGTAAATTAACCGCTACATTCGTACTATTAGAAACACGATCGTCTTCATTTTGAAGCTCTCTAGACAGGTAACTATATAAAATAGCATTACGAACTGGTATTTCTACACTATTTTCACCATTGCTTTTTAATTGATTAATACTTGGTTGCCATGGTCTTTGGGCAATAGAATTCTCGTATAAAGCCCAAGGCTCTTGTTCCCTGCTTTCATTTGTTAAACCAATACTAGCAAAAGCTTTAAACTTACCCTTTGTAAACTCCCCTGTTAAACGTGTACTTAAACGATCGAAACCTGAGTTTATTAAAACACCATCTTGGTTAAAATAATTGGTACTTAAATTCAAGGTTAAGTTCTCAGTACCTCCTGAGATTCCTAAATTGTAATTTTGAATACCAGCATTATTTTTTTGTACATCGCCCACAAAATCCGTATCATAATCTAAGGCATCAGGATTAAAGAAAAACACTAATGGGTCTCTACCTAATGCTTCTAACGTCACTTCTTCCGCATATAACTGCTGATTGGTATTCATTAAAGGCGTACCAGATGTAATGTTTTGCACCCCACCATAAGTACTAAAGTTCACACTAAAATTCCCTTTTGTTCCCTTTTTAGTAGTAATAAGGATAACACCATTGGAAGCACGTGTACCATATACAGCCGCTGCCGCACCATCTTTAAGAATGTCAACCTTTTCAATCTGTTCGGTAGGAATGTTCGGGTTACTTTGAAAAGGAACACCATCTACAACATATAACGGTTCTGCACCACCTGAAGTCAGCGATCCTAAACCTCTAATTTGGATGTTAGCAGCTTCACCAGGACGTCCACTACTTGATTGTACATTAACCCCTGCTATTTGCCCTTGGATCGATTCTCCTAAATCGGCCACCGGAGCTTTAGCAATAATTTCTGAGTCTACAAGTCCAACTGCTCCTGTTACTTCCTTCTTTTTCTGAGTTCCATAACCTACTACAACAACTTCTTCAAGACTTTGAAGATCTTCTTGTAAGGAAATTTTGTATCTCTTTTGATCGGTGATTACCACTTCCTGAGTTTGGTAACCTAAAAAAGTAAAGATTAAGGCATTTCCCGAACTTGCTTCAATCGAAAATTCACCATCAAAATCTGTTACTGTTCCAACCGTTGTTCCTTTTATTACAATTGCAACTCCCGGCAACGGAATACCGTTTTCATCCACAACTGCACCTCCAACGGTGTTTTGTGCATAAGCATTTGTAATCGTTAGCAATAGAAAAGAACAAACCAATAAAAATTTGTTCCTCCATAATTTCAATTTTTGTTTCATACTTAAATAATTAGAAATAGTTAGTTTTAGTTATTCCTTAATTTAGAGTCAACTATTAACAATAGCTTAACACCTAAAGGTTAACAATTGCTAATTTATAAATACCATTAAGCGACACACAAAATTGAGACTCGATTAAAACTAGACAAACTCAAAATACACTGATTTTCAACAAGTTAAAACTAACATTTATTCCCTTTGTACAGATTTTGTAAGTGAAAATCTATAAAAATATAGGGGGTAATTCGACTTATTTTCACATTTCTTTAACTATTTACACCTATTAAACGTTAAATTATTCTAAAAAAGAAGACCATGCAAGCCAAAAAACAAGCAATTTTATCAATGTCGCAAAAATGATCTCTTTTAATTTCATATTACAAAATTTAAATGCTCTTTTATTAACAAATAGAAACTTGACATGTCATGACATCTTATTCAAGATTTTCTGATTTTGAAGCATTTTTATCTAACCATTTGAAGCTGGATTAACCTAAATATTTGGCAAAAAAAAAGCCTTCTAAAAAATTAGAAGGCCCTCACAAAGTAAAAAATAACAAATATAAAATTATTCCCGCTCGTTACTTTCACCTTTGGCAACATGAGTTGTTTTTCTATGCGACTCAAAACGCATAATACTTTGATAATCGTAAGAATTATAAATATGTGATAAGCCCCAACGTAAAATTTCGGTTGGTTCTTTTTCTACATCTGCCGTTCTATTTAATCCAATAGCGTGTGCATTTACTCCTGGAATAACCGACATAATTTCAAAATTAATTCCATCTTCAGCCCATTGAATGGTATTTTTCTCTGGACCATCAGTAGTAATTAATGAAGCAATACCGCCATTATACGGCCATACACAAATTTCATGACCACTATTACTAATTGGGTTATACGGTGATTTTACATATGGCCCTTTAGGATTATCGGCAATAGCCACACCATGACGAATTTGACGTCCGCCAAAAGTAATCGCTTCACCCATTTGCTCACCTTTATAATACAAGTAGAATTTCCCTTTATAAGGAATAATACAAGGATCGTGTACTTTATGGCTATCGAAATCTCCTTTTTTCTCTACTAAAAATCTGTTTTGCTCAGTTCCTTTCCAAACCCCATTATCTGCTGGACTTAAAATTGGCTCTTCACTTTTGGTCCAAGGACCATTTGGTGAATTCGACCAAGCCAAACCTACTTGATTTTTAACACGCACATTGTAAGGTGACTTTACGGTTTGGTAACATAAGTAGTACATACCATCGTGTTCCATAATTTCCACAGTAAACACCGAACGGTCGTCGTAACTACCTTTCTCACCTCTTGGCACTGCCATACCTTCTTCTTTCCATGTCCAACCATCTTCTGAAGTTGCATACCAAATATCACATCGATCCCATGGGAATACTTTATCATTTTCAATATCGCCAGCAAAACCATCCGTTTTTCCTGTAGATTTTGAATACCACACATAGTATTTCCCGTCGTGCTTAATCATCGCACTTGGGTCACGACGCACCACGCCTTCTTCATAAGCTAAATCACCTTTTAAAGGTTGAAGTTGTGAAAACTCTATAAACCATTCGTTACCCAAATCGGTTGGCCATTGTAATGCTCTTTTTGAAGCAGCACTAAGATGATTGGCATCCGTGATACCTAAAAAGTCAATTTGCGCCTCTGTTGGCGTTGTGTCTGTTGTTTTGGTTTCTTCAGGTTTTTGAGGGTTCTCAGGTTTCTGATTACAAGCACTCATCATAAGTATTAAAGCTAATACGGTTAAATTTATTTTATGTCTCATGTTAATATATAGTTTTTAATTTTATAAAAAAGCAATGATTAATACACCAATGATCATGGCTGCTAATCCCAAATATAAAGCTGATTTTGCTTTTACAGGCGCCCCTTTCCATTCGTGAGCAAATACTCCTGCTGTTACTGCTGTCACAACCGACAAGGTATTGAAAATAGCATAACCAATAGAGCCTCCTTCACTACCTAAAACAAAGGATGAATAGGCAAATACGATTGAGGCAGCAAAATTTAAGGCTGCCATAAGTCCGGTTAAACTGATGTTTTTTCCAGCTTCTGGCACTTTAAAACTTCCCCACAGTTTCTTTTTGCTTAACATAATAACGAAGTATGGTACCACAAAAACACCACCAGATACATACACGATAAACATAGAAGCCACAGACGTTAACCAAGCCGCATTGCCTTGAGCTACAACCATATCGCTAATAATATTTTTAGCTACTTCACCTTCGTGTGTAATTTCTAAAGCCACATTAAAACCAGTACATAAAACACCTCCAATAATGGCAATTATAATACCTGTAAGCATGGAACCATCATAAGTTTTATTGCCATCGGTATTCTCTTTAGCCGAACGCAATATTCCTGCTCTACCATTTAACATGATACCCGAAAAAATGATAAGGATGCCAACTAAAATGGTTATGATTTTCGCTCTATTGATACCTCCGGTTTCTAACTCTGGAAGACCAGACAGCCCCCATGGTAATAAGGAGCCTACAACGATAATAGTACCTATAAAAATGGAAAAACCTAATGACATCCCGATATAGTTGATGGCCTTTCCCCAAAGCATCATACCTACACCCCATAGGAATCCTGGAATTAACATTTTTAGGAGTACTGGAGCTCCTACATCGGCTAGCACTTGACTAAAGTTATTAATCATAGAAAAGGCTACCACAAATGGTATCACCCATAACATAAATAAGTAACATAAACCCCATGCATTTTCGAAGGCATAGTTTTTTATGTATTTTTCGGGCATGGCCCAAAAGCCGAGCATAATGCCCGCGGTAATCGCTAATAAAATTCCCATAGTTTAATTTATTAAGTTAATGGTTTAATTGGTTCATGTTTCTACCAACCAAATTTAAAAATGGTGGTACTTTTAAAGGTGTCGCCAGCCTTGGTTACAGACTTTGGAGCCCCCTCAATGTTTGGTCCGTTTGGATAGCGGTGTGTTTCGCAACAAAATCCGCGGTATTTTCCAAATTTCTGACCGTTTTCACGTTGTAAATCGTCTGATGTGTATTTGCCCGTATACAGTAACATACAAGGCTCGGTGGTGTACACATCTAAACGTCTTTTTGTATTTCGATCTGTTATTGATGCCGTGTGTTTTAACTTAGAATCGTCGCCATCAAAAATGTAGAAATGCTCGAAACCATCGTTCATTTGTTTATGCACATCGCCAATAACTTTTCCGTCTCTTAAATCGTCAGCTTCTCCTTCAACATTTAAAATCTCGCCTGTAGCAGCTCCAGTTTCATCGGTTGCTAAGCGTTTATCGGAAAACACTTTGGCGGTATGATTTTCTATGTTTTCTGAAAACCCAGATAAGTTAAAATAGGTATGATTGGTTAACGACAATGGGGTGTCTTGATCTGGCGTTCCTTCGTACTGAATGGTTAATTCGTTATTGTTATTAAGTGTAAAGATTACTGAAACCTTTACATTACCAGGAAACCCTTCTTCTAAATCTTGACTTAACAAAGTCATTTTAATGGCTGAAGCATCTTTCGTATCCACTATGGAAGCTTCCCATATTTTTTTATCGAAACCTTCAACACCACCGTGTAAATTATTATCGCCTGCGTTTTTTGCTAACTGAAACGTTTTTCCATTTAAGGAAAACTCAGCATTTTTTATTTGTGAGCAATAACGTCCAACAGTGCCACCAAAATAAGGCGAATTGTTTTTGTATGCTTCAGAAAAATAACTCTCTAAAGTATCGAATCCACAAGTTATGGTTTCAATGGTTCCGTTAGCTTTAGGCACTTTTATAGAAGTGATTGTCGCGCCGTAATTGGTTATTTTAACTTCAACACCATTGGCGTTTGATAAAGTAAACAACGCAATATCTTGATCTTTTAATTGTCCGAAATTCGTTTTTAATATCTTCATAAGTAGGGTTTAGTTTTGTTCGTACGGACTTAATTTTTCCCAATTAAAAACAACACCAACACCTGGATAATCTGGTGCAACGGCACGGTGATTCTCTACCACTAAAGGTCTGGTTGTATATTGGTCGATTGGGAAACTATGCACTTCTAACCAACCTGAATTTGGTTGTGCAGAAACTAAACTCACATGTAATTCTTGCATCCCATGCGAACAAGCTGGAATACCATGTTTATCGGCCAATCTAGCAGCTGCTAACCATCCTGTAACCCCACCACAATTTGAAGCATCAGGTTGAACAAAAGATAGCTTTGATTGCTCCATAGCATACTCAAACTCGTGAATGGTATGTAAATTTTCACCCATTGCTAAAGGAAACCCTGTAGCATCAACAATTTCGGCGTAGCCTTTATAGTTATCTGGAATGATAGGCTCTTCAAACCAAGTAATGTTTTGGTCTTTAAACCCTTCAATGGCTTTAATAGCTTGCTCTACGGTCATCGAATAATTCGCATCTACCATAAAAGTTACATCTGGCCCAATATATTCGCGAACCGCTTTGATACGCTCTAGATCTTCCTCTAAATTTTCACGTCCGATTTTAATTTTTACGGCATTAAATCCGCTTTCCAAATAGCCTTTCATATTACTTAAAAGCTTCTCTATTGGAAACATTAAATCGATTCCACCGCAATAGGCTTTACAAGTATTTCCTGCGCCACCAGCCATTTTCCAAAGTGGTTGTCCTGCTTTTTTACAACGAATATCCCATAAAGCAATATCGACTGCTGAAATTGCAAACGAAGCGATCCCACCACGGCCTACATAATGAATGTGCCATTCTAAGAAATCGTAAACACCTTCTACATCGGTACCATCTTTACCAATTAAAGCTTCAGTAAAATCGTGTTCTACCATGGCCTTAATGGCAAATCCGCCTTTTCCGCCGGTGTAAGTATATCCTGTGCCCTCGGTACCATCTTCTAAAGTGATGGTAACCGTTACCAATTCAAAATGATAGTGATCGCCATGTTTAGCGTCGGACATCACCTCTGGTAAAGGCACAGTGAATAATCTTGTTTTTATGTTTGCTATTTTTGTACTCATAATTTTATGCTTTTTTAATGTAATTTAATCCCAAATTCAACCGGTTTTGAAGCGCCGAGCTTTGCACTTCGCTCACTTGGCAGGGCGTTAGAAATCGCAATTTTATACCGCCCTTTTAGCCATGCTTTTTTGCCTTCTAAATCGGTTTGATAAAAATCTTTATCGGTTAAAGTAAATGTCAATTCTTGTGATGCATTAGGTTTCAAGGCAATCCTTTTGAAGGCTTTTAAGGCATATTTTGGAAGAAAGCCTTTGTTGTCTTCAGGAATTAAATAAACCTGTACTACATCTTCTAAATAGATATCACTTTGATTTTTTACGTTAATTGAAAATGAAACCTCTTCCCCTTTTTTAATCGTTTTAGACTTTGGCGAAACGGATTCAATTGAAATTTTACCATAACTCAATCCAAAACCAAAAGGATACATCGGTTCTTTTTCCATGTATTTATACGTGCGTCCTTTCATGCTATAATCATCGAAAGGTGGTAATTGCTCCACGTTTTTAGGAAATGTAATTGGTAAATGCCCTGAAGGTGATACATCGCCAAAAATAACATCGGCCACCGCGTTTCCGCCTTGTTCGCCAGGGTACCACATTAAAACTATGGCATCTACATAAGGCTCTACTTCTTCTAAAGACACCGGACTTCCTGTACCTAGAACAAGAATTAGCGGTCCTTTTTTGTTTTTACTGACATCTTTAATGTAGTCGATTTGACTTTGTGGTAATTTTAAATCTTGTCTATCGCCTTTGTGTTGTGAGGCAATAGCATCGACTTCTTCGCCTTCTATTTCGTTTGAAATTCCAGCTACTAAAATGGTAGCATCAACAGTTTTAGGTACTTGTACTGCCCAATTTAATGGGTTTAAATTATTTTGAAAAGGTAAAACACCAAGACGGTATTCTACGGAAGTACCTAATGACACCTTATCGGCAACACCTTCTAAAACCGTTACCATATTTGGAGACATCCCGTAATAATTCGCGATTAAAATTTCGGTTGAAGCCGCGAAAGATCCTGTAACATACAGGGATTTTATATTTTTATCTAATGGTAAAACGTTGTTCTCATTTTTCAATAAAACGATTGATTGTTGAGACGCTTTACGCGCTATGTTTTTATGTTTTTCGGAATTGATCACTTCTGTTCCCAGTTTGGTGTATGGGTTACTAGCATCAGAATCAAAAAAGCCTAGTTTAAATCGGATTAAGAATAATTTTCTCAAACGCTCATTTATCAAGTCTTCAGAGATAAGTCCTTTTTTTACGGCAGATGCTAACTTTTGGTAAACCCATCCGCAGTTTAAATTCACACCTGCTAACATGGCAAGCGCAGCTGCTTCTTCTTGAGTTTTTGCTTTTTTATGACCTTTCATAATATCGCCCAAAGCCCCACAATCGGAAACAATATAACCGTTGAAACCCCAAGCTCTCTTCAAGGTTTCATCTAATAAAAACGTACTACTTGTTGATGGCTCGCCGTAAACAGCATTGTAAGCCCCCATAACCCCTTGCACATGGCCGTCTTTTACCAAAGCTTCAAAAGCTGGCAAGTAAGTTTCATATAAATCTAATTTAGAAGGATTTGCATTAAAACTATGACGTAAAGCTTCCGGTCCCGAATGCACTGCAAAATGTTTGGCACAAGCAGTCGATTTAAAATACTTCTCATTATCGCCTTGTAAACCTTCAACAAAGGCTACGCCTATTTTAGAAGTTAAAAACGGATCTTCACCATAGGTTTCTTGTCCGCGACCCCAACGCGGATCTCTAAAAATGTTCACGTTTGGGGACCAATAGGTTAATCCGGCATACATGCCACGATTACCAATCGATTTTGATACTTGAAATTTGGCTCGTCCCTCATCTGAAATCGCATTAGCAACTTCCTTAATTAATTCTGGGTTAAACGTGGCGCCCATAGCGATTCCTTGTGGAAAAATAGTTGCTTTTCCGTTTCGAGCAACCCCATGTAAGGCTTCATTCCACCAGTTATATTCAGGAATTCCTAAACGTGTTATGGCTGGAGAGTCTGACATAAATTGACTGCATTTCTCCTCTAAAGTCATAGCATCAAGCAAGGCGTCTACCCTTTTATCAAAAGGAAGAGCTTCATCAAACCAAACAAAAGATTGTTGGCTATTTGCCTGAAACAGACTTATAAAAAGACTTAAAATGAAGACAGATTTACGCATAAATTTTATTTTAATTCTAAATCTTCTATGTTTGAATAGGCATTACCACGTTTTGCATTGAAATGCTCAACCATCCTTTTTAACTGTTCTGGGTTGGATTCAGCAAGGTTTTGTTGCTGACCAGGATCTGTTTTCAGATTATACAATTGATATTCTGGAGAAATCCCGATTTCAATTTGAACATCTTCATAATAACTTTTGCCTTCGTATGGCGGAATCATAATCCAATCGCCTTCACGATACGCAGTTCTAGTATTCGCTTCTAATATTAAAGACTCACGTCCCTTTTGACTTTCGCCCAAAAATGCTTTTAAAATATCTTTACTATCTGAAGGTTTTATGTCACCATCAATAAGCGTTGCAAATGAAGCCATTAAATCCACCTGACAGACTAAAGCATCAGAAACTTGTGGTTTAATTTTTCCTTGCCAATAGGTAATGAATGGTACATGCGTACCTGCTTCAAACAAACTGTATTTTCCGCCACGTAAGCCACCTTTTGGATCGTGATCTCCTAGTTTTTCTACCGCATCATCTTCATAGCCATCATTTAAAACAGGGCCATTATCACTTGAAAAAACGATTAAAGTGTTTTCTAAAAGTCCTTCAGACTTAAGGGTATTTATAAATTCACCAATAACCCAATCGGCTTCTAAAATCACATCGCCACGAGGTCCTAAACCAGATTTTCCTTCAAAACGCGGATGAGGCGTTCTAGGCACATGTGGTTGCTGTAATGCGTAATACAAGAAAAAAGGTTGATCTTTATGGTTTTTCACGTAAGTCTGTGCTTTCTCTAAAAAGTGATCGGCCATATCGATATCTTTCCACTTGGCTGCTTCACCACCTTTCATATAACCAATTCTAGGAATACCGTTTACGATACTGTTATTATGCCCATGGTGCCATTTCATTTTAAGCATTTCAGGGTTTGTAATTGCTGTTGGCTCGCCTTCAAAGTTTTTATTATAATTCACTTCAATAGGGTCGTTTGGATCTAATCCAACCACATCACCGTTTTCAATATACACCGTTGGCACTCGGTCTTGAGTCGCTGCCATGATGTATGAATAATCAAATCCTACTTCGTTAGGACTCGGTGAAATGTGTTTATTCCAATCGACATGCCCAGAACCTAAACCTAAATGCCATTTCCCTACAACAGCTGTTTCATAACCTTTAGATTTAAAAAGTTTTGGAAGTGTTTCCTGAGTAGTCGAAATTAATAAAGGAGCCGTTCCTGGAAGGATTTTAGCATCCTTATTACGCCAAGGATACACCCCTGTTAATATGCCATAACGGCTTGGTGTACACGTTGCAGAGGTTGCATAACCATTTGTAAAGCGTACACCACCGTTAGCCAATTTATCAATATTTGGTGTTTGTAAAGCCGTTGCACCGTAGCAACTTAAATCGCCATACCCTAAATCGTCTAAATAAATAACCACCACATTAGGTTGTGTTATGGTTTTTTCAGCTTTAATTTCAGCTTGTTTTTTATCGCTTTTACAATGTATAAAAGTGATGCTTAACACCGCTAAAAGAAGGTATTTGAATTTATTCGGATTAGGGAAAATCATAATATTGACGTTTTAATTAAGCTTTATGTTTAATGTAGAATGTTTTCTTTTCTAAATACTGTTCGAAACCGTATTTACCATCTTCACCACCAGAACCTGATAATTTATATCCGTTATGGAAACCTTGGTGTTGTTCACCATGTCCTCTATTTACATAGATTTCACCGTATTCTAACTCATCATTACACTTCATAATGGTGTTCATATCGTTAGTGAAAACCATGGCTGCTAAACCGTATTCACAGTCGTTTGCATAACCAATAACTTCTTCAAAAGAAGCGAATTTAAGTACTGGTAAAATAGGTCCGAATGACTCTTCATGAACAATCGTCATATCCTGTGTTACATTGGTTAAAACCGTTGGTTCGAACCAGAAACCTTTTTCAAATTGAGCGCCTTCAGGACGTTTTCCTCCTGTTGCTACAGTAGCGCCTTCTTCAATAGAAACGGCCACTAAATGCTCCATGTGTTTTAATTCTGAACCGTTTACTTTTGGTCCCATATCGGTTTCTTCTAACATCGGATCACCCACTTTTAAAGTTTTCACTTTAGCAATGAATTTTTCCATAAACACATCGTAAATACCTTCATGCACATACATACGTTCGTTACAGGTACATACTTGTCCGCAGTTATCAAAACGAGAATGTAAAGCCGCTTCAACTGCTGCATCGATATCGGCATCTTCAAACACGATAAATGGTGCTTTTCCACCCAATTCTAATTGAACATGTGTTAAGTTATTTGCTGCTAATCTTGCAATTTGCTGTCCTACAGGAGTAGACCCTGTCATGGTTACCATTTTGGTAATTGGATTTTCCACTAAGGCGTTCCCCATAACACGACCTGGGCCGGTAAGGATATTGATAACACCAGCTGGAATTCCTACTTTGTTAGCTAAATTCCCTAACTCTAAAGTGGCTAAAGGCGTTTCGGAAGTTGGTTTAATAACAATCGTATTTCCTGCCACTAAAGCAGGACCTAATTTACGACCAGCTAAAGCTAATGGAAAATTCCAAGCGGTAATGGCAACAACCACACCACGAGGTACTTTTTGAATCCAAATTTGCTCGTTAGGGTTGTCTGAAGGAATAATATCCCCTTCAATACGACGTGCACCTTCACAAGCATATCTAATAAATGAAGCCGTAACAGAAACTTCAAAACGGGCTACCTTTAGAAGTTTTCCTTGCTCTTTAGTTAATAAATTGGCTAAATATTCGTTATTAGCGTCTATTTCATCCGCCAATTTATATAATAATTCAGCACGTTGACGCGCTGGTAATTTTTTCCACTCTTTTTGAGCTTTATCGGCAGCTTCTAAAGCTTCATTAGCTTCTTCAGCAGTTCCGTTTTGTACGCGCGCTACAACTTCTTCAGTTGATGGGCTTACAATATCAATTGTTTCTCCTGATGTTGATGTTCTCCATTCTCCGTTAATGAATAACTGATAGTCTTTTATTTTTGTCATAATTAACCGTTTTAATTATTAGTTTCTGTATTTATCTAGTCGCTCTATGGCGTCTTTTTCGTATTGATGTTTTAGCATCCATCGTGGGCGTTCCAAAGACACTTCCCATTCAAAAAATTGCTTATATAAGTCGTTTACAATGTCTGGATGCGTTGTCGCTAAATTGTTAACTTCCGATTCATCTTCAGCCAAATTGTACAATTCTGCAGGGCGATCTGGATAGCGAATTAATTTCCAATCCTGGTGTCTAATGGCACCTCTAACCTCTTTCTTCCAATACAATGTTTCGTGAGGTCTCGATTTGTTTTCGCCTGTTACGAATGGCAACAGGTTAACACCATCTAAACCAGTAATTTGCTTTTCATTACCTCCTGCTAGATTATAAAACGTAGGAAATAAATCTAAGGTGCTTATGGGGTATTGGTAAGTTGTATGCTTTTGTTGTTGATTTGGTAAGGCCATTAAAAAGGGTACACGAATACCGCCTTCCAAATGATTGGCTTTAGTGCCGCTTAAAGGTTTATTTAAAGATGCATTGGTATCTGAAGGACCGCCATTATCATTGGTAAAAACAATAATGGTGTTATCCCGTATACCTAGCTCGTCTAATTTATCGAATACTTTTCCGCAGGCACGATCTAAAGCCAAGGTCATAGCTGCTAAAGTTTTTCGTTTGCCTTTTAACTTAGGAAACTTTTTTAAATCGTCTGGATGCGCTTCCATGGGTGTATGCACCGCATTAAACGACAAATAGACAAAAAATGGTTGTGCTTTGTTTTCTTCTATAAATTGAACCGTTTCATGAGCCAAGGCATCGGTTAGATACTGTTTAGACTCTTCAAAACTGCCAAAACCACGTTCCATGCGATCTTCTTTTCTAGAACTTTTATTATTCTTGTCAAACTCGTAATAACTTCTCGCACCGCCTCTGAATCCGTAAAAGGTATCGAAACCGCGTTTTGTTGGATGAAAACGGTCGGCGTTACCCATGTGCCATTTTCCGAATAAAGCCGTTTTATAACCATGTTCTTTCAGGTATTCTGAAATTAATTTTTGATCAAGTGGTAAGCCCATCTCATCGCCCGTAGTTCCTGAAGCACTCATGTAGCCAGGTACATTGTTTTCTTCGTAACCAAAACGCTGTTGGTATTTCCCGGTTAAAATCCCAGCTCTTGAAGGACCGCAAACCGCCGCAGATACGTAAGCTTGAGTAAAGCGAATGCTTTGTTCAGCCAGCTTATCTAAGTTTGGGGTTTTGAATTCCTTACTGCCTTGAAATCCAAAATCGGCATAACCCGCATCATCAGATAAGATGAATATGATATTAGGCTGATTTTGACCATATACAAATGAAAACACTCCAAAAATAAACGCTGTTAAAATTGGAAATTTATAAGGTATTATGTTTAGAGTGTTTTTCATATTTATTTAATTGTGGAATAGATTAGCGTCCCATCCAACCGCCGTCTACCAATACGATAGAACCGTTCATGTAGCTAGCAGCTTCTGAAGCTAGGAATACGCTTGGGCCAGCAAAATCTTCTGGTTTCCCCCAACGTCCTGCTGGAATACGCGATAAAATAGACTCTGCACGCGCTGGATCGTTTCTTAAAGCTTCAGTATTATCTGTAGCGATATATCCTGGAGCAATGGCGTTTACATTCACACCTTTTCCTGCCCATTCGTTAGCAAAAGCCATGGTTAACTGACCAATAGCGCCTTTACTAGCCGCATAACCTGGTACAGTAATCCCACCTTGGAAGGTTAATAATGAAGCTGTGAAAATGATTTTTCCAGCGCCTCTTGCTACCATTTCTTTTCCGATTTCACGAGTTAAAATGAATTGTGCATTTTGATTTACCTCAATCACTTTATCCCACATCTCATCTGGATGTTCAGCAGCAGGCGTTCTTAAAATAGTTCCTGCATTGTTTACTAAAATGTCAATTTGTGGATGATCGGCTTTAGCAGCTTCAATAAATTTATAAAGCGATTTTCTATCTGAAAAATCACATTGATACGCCGAGAATTTTTTTCCTCTAGCTTCCACTTCTTTGGCCACATCACTTCCCGATAATTCTAAAGATGCCGAAACACCAATAATATTTGCACCAGCTTCGGCCAAACCAATAGCCATAGCTTTACCAATTCCTCTTTTACAACCTGTAACTAAAGCTGTTTTTCCTTCTAAACTGAATGTATTTAAAATGCTCATTTTTATTTATTTTTTAGAATTTATAACTGACAATCCATTAATACTTTTAAGCCATCAGGATTGCTGTCTATGTTTTCGAAAACTTGTTGAATGTTACTTAAAGGCTGTACATCGGTAATCATCTCTTCAAACGGTAATTCGTTTGCTGTGATCAGTTCGATAGATTTTTCATAATCTTCCTTCTCATAAACACGAGCCCCAATTAAGCTTAGTTCCTTCCAGAAAAATTTAAATAAATCCACTGGTTTTTTCTCTCCGTGAATAGCTACCATCACGATACGACCGCGAATTCCAGCAACTTCACACATAATATCTAATGCAGGTTGTACGCCAGCCACTTCAAAAACCACATCGGCTCTACGGTTTTCTGTTTTACTTTTTACGTATTCCACTAAATCCACATCCATCGGACTCACAGCATCAAAACCAAGAGCTTTTGCTTTTTCAATACGCTTCGGATTCACTTCAGAAATGATTACTTGTGCACCAACTTCTTTAGCCACCATAGCCACTAACAAACCAATTGGACCACCACCTAAAACTACAGCAGTTTCACCTTTTACTAAACCACTTCTACGTACATCGTGTGTTGCAACCGATAAAGGTTCAATTAAAGCAGCCAGTTTTAAATCGGTTGTTTCTTTTAATTTATGTAAAGTAAATGTAGGTACGTTCCAATATTGTTGCATGGCCCCTTCACTATCGATTCCAATAAATTTTAATTCTTCACAAATGTGATTGAAACCTTTATCGGAAGCTTTTACCTTTCTATCATCCAACGGACGAACCACAACTTTATCTCCAACGGCATAATCGGAAACACCATCGCCAACGGCATCAATAACCCCAGACATTTCATGCCCGATGGTTACAGGAATGTTTACACGTTTATCCATCATACCGTGGTAAATATGAACATCGGTTCCACAAACACCAACATAAGCGACTTTAATTCTAACTTCGCCAGCAGCTGGATCTGCCATTTCTTTTTCAATTACTTTGAAGGTTTTATCCCCTTCGTAACGTGTTGCTTTCATATCTTTTTAAATTTTTTATTTACTTTTTATTGAAATCGTTTCCGTTTTTAATCCGCGACCTTTAGCCTTCACATGAATGGTTCCTGGCGTTCCTGTAGCCTGAATAACTACTAAAGTTTTACCGTTATGCGTGGTGTTTATGTTAGACTGAAAAGGTTGTACACTCTTTTTCCAACCGTTATCGACACCTAATAATTTGGCAGGTCCAGAAATTTCAAAATGAATTTCACGATCGTCTGTAGCAACAGGATTTCCATGTTTATCTTCCAATTGCAACACAATATTTGATACATCGTAATGATCTGCATCAAGTGTTAAGTCATCAGCTATTAACTCGATTTCAGAAGATTTCGTGGCAGTAACAATCTTCGATTCTGTTACAACACCATCTTTAGAGCCTTTAGCCAGTAAAGTTCCTTCCGCAAAAGGCACACCCCACTTATAGATATGATCTTCGAAATCTTTTAAATATTTTTTCCCTAGAGATTTATCATTTAAAAACAATTCAATTTCATCGCAATTTGAGTAGATTTCAACCGAAATCATTTTCCCTTTTTCATAGTTCCAATAGTCATTTACATCTTGCCATTCCCAAAGGGCGTGCTTCCATTTATTTGGGTTTTTAGCCACGATATTGCCTTTGTCATCAATTTTATTTAATGACTTTTCAATGGTTTGTGTCGCAATATGAATCATTGGTTTTTCGGTCCATAAGGATTGCATCATATAGTAAGACCCTTTTGGAAAACCAGCGGTAGTTAACAAGCCAGAAGGTTGTACTCGTACTGGCCAAGGCGATCTAATTTCACCCATATAATCAATACCTGTCCAAAGAAAAGTTCCAGAAATAAATGGACGCTCCATAATGGATTTCCATTCGTGGTACTGGGCTAAATTTTCGGTTCCCATGATTGGTTTATCCGGATAGTTTTCGTGTCCGTAATCATATAAAATACGTCGGTAGCTATACCCAACCACATCTAAAGCATCGGTGTATCCAGACAAATGACTTACCGATGGTAATATTAAATTTGCTGTAACAGGACGTGTTGTATCTAAAGCTTTTGTCCAGCGTGATAATTTTTGAGCCGTTTCACCAATATCGTATTTACCTCTTGGCAGCGTTTCTAGTTGTTCCTTAATTTTTTCTGGAGAATATGGCGGCTGATCCCAAAAGTAATTTCCGTTCCAATTCATATTTCCAAAAAAACCGGTTGCATCGGCATTTCTTGGGTAAGTCCACTCAATTTCATTACCAATACTCCACTGAAAGATTGAAGGGTGGTTACGATGACTTAACATGATAGCCGTTAAATCTTTCTTTGCCCATTCTTGAAAATGTTCTTGATAACCACGAGTAACGTAATCGACACTTTTTTCATTGGTGTTTAAACGTTTATCTTTAGGGTTATCCCATTCATCAAAAAACTCATCTTGCACCAAAAAGCCCATTTCATCACATAATTCTAAAAATTCCTTTGAAGCTGGATTGTGAGAAATTCTTATGGCATTCACACCACCATCTTTCAAAATTTTAAGGCGTCTTTCCCAAACATCTTTTGGCACTGCTGCTCCTACGAGTCCGCCATCATGATGCAAACACACACCTTTAATCTTCATGTTTACACCATTTAAAAAGAAACCTTTATTGGTGTCAAAATTAATCGTGCGGATTCCGAATGGGGTTTCAACCACATCAATAACACTATTGTTTTTACTAATAGTTGTTACAGCTTTGTATAAATATGGTGAGTTGACACCCCAAAGTTGTGGATGGTTCACATTTAAATCCTGAGTGATTTCTGCTTTTGATTGCGCTTTAATAGCTAATTCAGAACTTGTTTTTGCGATTTCATTTTGGTTAGCATCAAAAATCTTAGTGGTAACAAAAACTTTTTCATCTGAATTGTATCCATTATTAAAAGTCAAATCTATTTGAACCTTTGCTAGATCTTTAGAAACAGAAGGCGTTGTAACAAAAGTCCCCCAAATAGGAATATGAAGTTTATTGGTAGTCACTAATTTTACATTTCTGTAAATTCCTGCCCCTGTATACCAACGGCTATCAGCAAAACGACTATGATCTACCTTCACTATAATAGTATTAGGTTTACCATTTGTATTTAAATACGGTGTTAAATTGTAATAGAAAGGTGAATAACCATAAGGGTGAAATCCTAATTTGTGACCATTTATATATACCTCTGAATTATTATATACCCCATCAAAAAGAATATAGGTTAATTCATCTGATTCTGTTTTTAAACTAAATTCCTTTTTATAATAGCCATAACCTACACTTGGTATAAAACCAGTAGCTTTAGCATCGTCGCCTAAAGATTCATCAAAACCATTTTCAACAACCCAATCATGAGGCAGATTAACTTTTTTGAATTTAGATTTGTTTATAGTCTTATAATCTACATCGGAATCGCTTAAATAAAAGCCCCAATCTAAATTAAAGTCCAATTCTCTATCAAATTCACTATTATTTTGAGAATAAGATAAAAATTGAACACAAATAATAAAAACAACACAAAATAGATTCTTCATTTTTAATAAATTATTAGAATACAAAAATGGTTTATAATATTAGATCAACAGGGAATTAGCACTAGACTAGAACTGTACAATAGTTACCATACCTCGATTTTTAACTACAAAAACACTCAACAAGCTGTTAATAACGTATGTATTTACATCATAAATAGATTAGTCTAAACCTAAATACGAAACCTTAAGATCACTTCAAAACTTATACTTTACATATAATAAATAGCTCAAGGGGCATTCAAAATGAATTTATTGTTTTTTGTAGATTAAAACTAAGTGAACCACACTCTACCCAATAAACCACTACCTTTTTGTGTAATTTACAAACAATACTGATAAACTTTTAAATCCTTTTAATTACAATCAGAAAATAATTTTTGAAACTTTAGAGCATAACGACTTCTCCAAGATGAGAAAAACACACCCCTCTTCGATTAAGAACCAAGCACACTATTATATGAGATGTACATTTTAGAAATACATTTCAAAAATGTTTCACACGACTAGACAAGACATTCCCTTAACTCTCAATCAAGACTAAATAATACCATATTTATAATAGATGAATTGAATTTATTTCTGATACAAGAATTTTAAAGAAGTCATTTAGAATAACTATCACATCATATAAAGCACTCGCATACATGAGCTTGTGTTGATAACATTTGAAAAATGATGAAGTTATATCCACCTATACACTAATAACTCGTTATCAACTTTCACTCAACAATTTAGAAAAATCATCCTTAAAAACTTTATACGCTGTCGGAGTAACCTAAATTTTACACACTATATTCAATATGAATATGATTATAAAAACAATAAAAAAATAGCAATTCTGTATTTTAAAGGAGGTATTTCAAGAATTTAACACTAGACAACAACTGAACATTACAAAACAATAAGGCTAATTTATACACGACAATTAAAAAACACCTAAAAACCACAAACCACTAATAGATAGCAGTTTATGAAATCAAATTGATCTAAACCAAACAACAAATCTAAAAACACACTAGACAAAAACAAGTAGAACACAGAGAAACCAGCCCTTATTACACTGATTTTTTTATTTACATTTGAAAAAACAGAATTACCAACTCCACCACTAATTATTGCGACTAAACAAACTAACAATTAAATATTATGAAGCCCTTAAAATTTTTCCTGCTAACTATTTTAACGCTTTTACAAGTTCAGACTATATTCAGTCAAAATCCAGCTGAACGGGATTCATTTTACCAAAAAGCAGATAAACTAAAATACGACAAACCAGATAGTGCTGCCGTTTATTTTCAAAAAAGTGTTGATTTTCAACTTAAAGAGAAAGACACCTTAGCTGCTATAAACAGTTTAAAAGATTTATCTTTTTTATATGCCCACAACGTGAACTACGGAAAATCTTATGATGGGTACTGGAATGCCCTTCTTTTGGCCGATAAATCTAAAGATTCCGTTTCTATAGCAAGTATCTACAACCAACTAGGATGGCTTTATAGCTATTATAAAAGAGATGACGAGGCTTTAAAGTACTTCAACAAATCTATTGCTATTGATAAAACATTACGACTAGATCCTGTAGATTATAATACAAATTTAAGAAGCGATTATTTTTCTATTGCCGTTTTCTACAGAAATAATGAGGAATTTGATCTGGCACTAAAATATCTAGATAGTAGTAATGTATACCATAGTAAATTAACCGATAACCCGCCATATTTTGCTACTTCCGAACTTGGATACATTATGTGTAAACAAGGTAGTTGTAAGGAAGGTATTGACATGTTGAAAGAATCTGAAGCCTATTTCAAAAGAGTTGATCCCTCCTACCTTACCATAATTTACTATTTATTTGGTGAAGTGTATCGCGATTTAAATGATTTTGAATTGAGTGAGAGTTATTTCAAAAAATCACTAGAGCTCGGTGAAAAATACCATACCCATAGTAATTATGCCCCAAGAAACTACGAGTCTTTATCGGAATTATATCAAGCAAATCATAAATACAAAGAAGCCTACCAAGCGCTTTTACATGCCAATGAGTTAAACAACAATATATTTGGTGGCCGTAGTAAAAACAACCAGCATTTATTAGAGATTAAAGATGATTTTAGGGTTGAAAAACAAAAACAAGATGCCTTATTAAAAGAGAAACGACTAGCAGAACTAGAGCATGAAGACAAAATCTGGTTGCTAAAAACCATCCTTTTAGTTGTCGTTGTTTTATTTATTTCCTTGTTTGCCGCAGTCTTTATTAGAAACTTAAGAATAAAGCATAAATCGGAAAAACAATACATTAAAAAGCAACAAGAAATTGAGCGTAAAAGGCAAAATGATATTCTAGAGTTAAAAAACAAGCAATTGGCGTCTTCAGCTTTACAACTTATTGAAAAGGATGAGTTTTTAGAGTCTATAAACTCTAAATTATCCAAGCAGAATAACCAAATAGACACAACGGTTATAAAACGTATGGTAAAGAGCATTCAAGGCAATACGGCAAGTAACTGGAAGGAATTTGAAGCTAGGTTTACCAATATTAATCAGAGCTTTTATGCTAACATCACTGAAAAATTCCCTAAACTTAGCCAGACCGACCAAAAGTTATGCGCTTTAATTAAGCTAAATTTCTCAAGTAAAGAAATGGCATCCATTTTAGGAATAAGTGTAGAAAGTGTTCACACATCACGCTACAGATTAAGAAAAAAATTAGGTTTAGAACGCAATGATAATTTATCCGATTTTATAAATGATTTTTAAAATTTAAATGAATAACATATATCGGATTCGAATTAAATCTGTGTAACGCAAAAACCTAAAACAAAACCTCATAAGTCTATTGATTTATGGGGTCTATTTAATTTACAATCTTGTTACTTCGAAGTGATAGGATTGATTACAAATTAAAGTTTATCATATAAATCTGTACTAACTAAAGTAGACTCTCCATCAATTATTTAAGTTTTTAATAGCTTCTGTGCCTAAATATCTGCTTGATTTTTAGAAACCTTTGGAGTCGTAATTTTTAATGCTAAAAGGCTTCTATTCCGCTGCACCGGACACCCCATCTCCTTTATCCATGCCAAATTTCCAGTATTTTGTACCATTATATCATCTTCTAGAGAAAAGTTTGTAGCCACTAAAACTGTTGCTATTGATGCAAGCGAACTATTTCTTTCTATTAACATATAGGTCTATCATAAAAAAAAATCGTCTAAAAATTTACATTTTTAGACGATTTATATACTGATTAAAAAGTGATTTACTCAGGCTTAAATACCCTGATATAATCAAAATAATTTCTAGTTCTCTCTGGAGTTGTTACTCCCGGATCGGTAAGGTAGTCAATTCCACTATTCTCTCTCCAACCCTGTGCAGCTTGACTTATAATTAAATACATAGGTTTTACTAAACCAGTACCATTTGTGTAATTTTCTGGATCTATTTCATCTTCAGGAGTTCTTCTAACTTCTTCTCCATCTACATAATACCTTAAATCTCTAGGGCCCCACCATAAAACGCCGTACGTATGGTAATCTTGCGACCAAACGGTGTTTTTACCATCAGCATACCAAGTTTCTGGGCCTGTTGGCTGATAATCTTGAAACGGATCTCTAATAAACACATGATGACTTAAATGTAATCGCTTAGAAAAATAGTCGTTTGTCACATCGCCATAGGCCTCTAGATTGTCTATTTCTTGAGTAGAATCTTCACTTAGCATCCACACAGCAGAAGACAATGGCGAATTGCTAATTTTAACTCGAGCTTCCATATACATAGGATACTCAACCATTTCTTTAGAACTAATACAACCTGTTTCAACAGTTCCATTAACTACAGCAGCTTCAAATATCATTTCGCCATCAACGATTGAAGAACGCGACGCGGTATATCTCGTTTTATCAGGCCCTTTCCAACCATTGAAAAATTTATCCTGCCAATTTGCTGTAAATTCTTCAGATGATTTATCGGCTGAAAATTCGTTTGAAAATTTATCTTGGTACGTCCAAGTTTTACCTGCTTCTAAAACAGGTAACGCTTCGGGAAGCATATACATATCTTCTTCTTCATTTTCACCACCTTCATTCTCATTACCTTCATTTTCATCACCTCCGTTTCCTGGATCTTCAATTTCTTGGTCATCATTAATAGGAGTGTCTGCTTTATCACAACTAAAAGCGAACATGACGCATAATAATATTACATATTTCATTTCATTCATTTTTTTAAATTTTATCTAGGTTAAATTGGTATATAAACTCGAATCCAATTTCTGGAGTCGTATTATTTTCTAAATTACTTAGTTGTTCATCGGTTGGAGTATAACAAGACAAAACACTAAACTCTGTTAGTAGTAATAAGAATTTATTTACTGGTATTTAATTTCATTTTATACTTTCCGCAATATTAGAAATTATAAATTATAAAATGCTTTTAGAAAACTAGACTAAAACTGAACATTTTTACAATCAACTGATTTAGAACTAATTAAACTCATTTCAGTTGAGCCTTCTATGTAATTTTAAAACAATCTGAGGTGCCAAACGGTGTATTCAAAAAAAAATTTAAGTTTGTTTTAACAATGAGGGAATTACCATTTAAAAGTGTAGATTTTAAAGTAACAGGTTAAATTTAATCTGATTTTTTTTATTAATTAGATTTGCAACTTCTATAACAATTGTATTCAATAAAAATAAATTAAGTACATTTATTTGCTAATAAACTACGCCTTGACATTAAAACTAAACATAAAACTGTTTATTTTCTTTCTTTTTATTCAATTCACATTTTCTCAAAATAACATTGAATTTCAGAAATTAAAAGGAGAGAATGTATCTACACAAAGTATTACCTACGCTTTGGCACAGGATACTATTGGGAATTTATGGATTGCAACCGAAGAAGGTGTTTTAAAACATAATTCTAAATTCTATAAAATATACAATACGTATAGTGGTTTACCCGATTTTTTTAGCAACCGAACCAAAGAAGTTTTTATAGATTCCAAACAACGGGTTTGGATTGGACTAGAAAACGGTGTGTGCCTCTACGATTCTAAATTAGATGTTTTTAAACCGGTTAAGAATAATTCAGACATAAATCCCTCCTTAGTCACTACAATAAAAGAAGATAGTCGCGGTAATATATGGGTTGGCGGATTTAATGGTTTATGGAAATACGACACCACATCGAATACTAACGAATTGATTAGGATAGTTAGTAATCATAATATTCAATCATTAAACACTTATCAAGACCATATTATTTTCGGTACTCAAAAAGGACTTTATGTATATGATACTTCTCATGACACTTTAGAAAAAAAGAATTTAGACAAAGAACTTAATAAGATTAGTCTTGTAACACGATTAGACAACAATTTTATAATTGGTACAAAAACAGGGAAACTATTTAAAATAAATACCAAATCTCTTGAGGTTACTAAAATAGATTTAAAAACAAATCTGACACACACCATAACCGATGTTATTAAAAACAAGGACAATAGCTATTATATTTCTACCGATGGTGATGGGATTTACCACGTAACGCCTACTTTTTCTATCCTCGATCATTTTATTGAAGACCCTAATAACCCAAACACCTTATCTAGTAATGGGGTTTATGATATTCTCTTTGATAAAGAAAATATTTTATGGGTTGCTACCTATGGTGGTGGTATAAATTACTTCGATTCCAACAGATTACCATACATTAAAATTCGTCACCGTTTTAATGACAAAAACAGTATTGTTTCTGATTTTACTAGAGCTATTGCCAAAGACAAAAATGATAACCTATGGTTTGGCACCAAAAAAGGAATTAGCATTTGGAACAGATCCAAAAACACATGGCAGCACATCCCTAGCCTCTCTGGTCAACAAAATAACCAACAAGACATAGTAATGGCCTTAGAGCCCGACAATGATTATATGTGGGTAGGTACATACAACGACGGCCTTTTTAAACTGGATGTTAACTCACTTAAAATCACCCATTACAACAAAATACACCCCGAACTTTTAACCAAAATTTACGCAGTCTATAAAGATTCTAAAAGCAACATTTGGGCTGGTGGTATAGAGGGTGATTTAGCTGTAATTAAACCAACTGGAGGTATTGAAACTTACCCCATACAGCAATTAAAATCTATTACAGAAACACATAAAGGAAACATACTTACTACAGGAAGATATGGTGTATATACCATAAACCCAATTACTAAAGATTTCAATTTAATTGAAGCTTTAAAACCTAATATTAATACATTAGGATACTCTACAATTAATAGTAGCTACGAAACCCAAAACGGTAATCTTATTTTAGCAACCAACGGTCAAGGTCTCGTGTTTTATAATTCCAAAACAAATGCTGTAAAAAAACTTACCATAGACTCTGGAATGCCTTCTGATATTGTTCAAGGCATCGTAACGACGTCAGACTCTACTATTTGGGCAAGTACCACAAAAGGATTAGCCAATATAAATATTAACCAAAAAGACACCATTATAAATGTTTTTGATAGCCGTGATGGTTTAGCGAGCACCGAATTTAATTACGGAAGTTACAATAAACTAAGCGACAGTTTATTTGCATTTGGAGGCGTTACCGGGGTTACTCTTTTTAATCCGTATAGCATTAAAAACGACAGTTACACACCCAAATTAGTATTCGATTCCTTCAAGCTATTTAATAAAACCGTTCAACCAGGAGGAGGCATCCTAACAAAACCTATAAACGATACAGAGTCTATCACTTTAAACCATGATGAAAACTCTATCGAAATCCATTTTACAGGGGTTTTACACAGTTCGGCATCGAAAATTAAATATGCCTATGTTCTAGAAGGTTTTGACAAAGCGTGGACGCCCCCTAGCCCTGCACATTATGCGTCCTATACCAATTTAAGTCCTGGCCAGTATGTTTTCAAAATTAAAGCCTTCAGCAAATACGCTAATTCTAGTGATACACGCCAAATCAAAATCACCATTTTATCGCCTTGGTGGGCTACCAACAAAGCTTATTTCTTGTATTTTGTGCTTTTAATTGGCATTATTTTAACCATTATACATTTTACTAGTGTTATCGTAAAAAAGAAAAATGCCGATGAACAAATCGATTTTTTCAACAATGTAACGCACGAAATTAAAACGCCTTTAACCATTTTAATTTCATCACTTGATAGTGTTACCGAAAACGCAGGAACTAACGAAGATTCTAAAAAAAGAATAAAAACAACGGTTAAGCGCATCAATTCCCTTTTTGAACAAATGCTGAATTTTCAAAAAGCGACATCAGACTCTGCGGAACATATTGATATTACTAAAATCTACGTTGAACGTCACATTAAAAAACGCATTCATAATTTTGAACCTTTAACCAAAGAAAAAAACTTAAAAATTGAACTTAACAACCATTGGAATGAAGGTGAATTTTATTTTGATAAAGACGATTTCGATAAAATTATATTAAACCTCATCACCAATGCTATAAAATATTCCTTTGAAAATAGCACCATTACCATAAACCTCTTCCAAGACAACATGCGGGAGTTAAAAATCGAGGTTATTGATGAAGGTTTAGGCATTCCAAAAGATCAACAAAAGTTTATTCTTAAACGCTATTACCGCGCTAGAAACGTTATTAACAGTCAGCGCCCCGGAACAGGCCTAGGTTTAATGATGGTTAAAAAACTATTAGAAAAAACGGGAGGTAGTATCGATTTTACTAGTGAAGAAAATAAAGGCACAACATTTACTGTAGTGCTTAAGAATTTGAAATTTGAATACGATAAAAAAATATTTTCAAAAGAAAAACCAGTCGACAATATTATTGAATTAGAAAGTGAAGATCCTTCTGAAATTGAAACCTTTAGTGATAGCAAAATTTTAATTGTTGAAGATAATGACGAACTGCGAGACGTTTTGGTAAAAACGCTTGGCGTCTATTTTCAAATTTTTGAAGCCTCTAACGGAAGAGAAGGCTTGGAAATGGCCTCGCAAATATTTCCAGACATTATCCTTACCGATCTTATTATGCCAGAGATGGATGGCATGCAAATGGCGAAACAGTTGAAAGACGATATAAATTTAAATCACATTCCTGTTTTTATGCTAACGGTGCTACAAAATTCGGCACAAAAACTAGAAAGTATAGAGAATGGTATTTCAGAATACATCGAAAAACCTATAGAAATTAAGTTTTTACTAGCCAAAATGGTAAATACTTTAAAGTGGCAGAAAAAATTACGCGATAAGTTTATTCAGAATAACGATGCCGATAATGCGTCATTATTCAGAAATAAAAACGATCAGGATTTTCTAGAAAACTTAGAGGATACTATCATTAAGAATATTGAAAATGAATCGTTCTCAGTACACGATTTATCGGCAAGTTTTAACATGAGTAGAACCTCATTATATATGAAGCTTAAAAATCTGGTTGATTTATCACCTCAAGATTTTATTATACATACCAAATTAAAGCATGCTAAAAAATTGCTTATAGAAAATACTAGCAGTATTAAAGAAGTGGCTTACCGCTCCGGATTCTCAAATCCTAAATATTTTAGCACCTCATTTAAGAAGTTTTATGGCCTTACGCCAAGTAAGTTTTTAGACTCTTTGAAGGAAAAATAATCTAAAAACACATTTTCCTTCCAGTATCACATTCATAAAAAACACATCTTTTTTTTATATTAATCAATTAACAAACCCTTAAAAACCCAGTGTTTTTAAGGGTTTGACAATAATTGAACCTTTTATGATGTATTTCAAACTGCATTTTTAAACCAATAAAGTAGTTTAGCTAAACTAAATTCAAACTAAACCATTATGAAAAAACGTTTCTGTTTATTACTACTAATTCTACCTTTCGGATTGTTTGCTCAAAAAACAATTAAAGGAACCGTGGTAGACGACTCTAAGTTTCCCTTACCAGGAGCTTCTATAATTTTAAAATCTACTACTACAGGTACGGTAACAGATTTTGATGGATATTTTGAAATCACCGTACCAAAGCTACCTGCTGTTTTATCTATCAGTTATTTAGGATTTGTTTCTAAAGAAATTACAGTTAAAAACCAATTAGATTTAACCATAATACTTGAAACCGACCAAAAAGTTTTAGACGAGGTCGTTGTTATTGGTTACGGCCAGGTTATGCGTAAAGACTTAACAGGATCGGTAGGCACTGTAAAGCCAACCCAAAACAGTGTCGATCAAACACAAGGTGTTGAAGGACTTTTACAAGGTAATGTAGCTGGTGTTACTGTGAGACAATTGGGCTCTGAGCCTGGTGCTCCTTCTAGCATCAAAATTAGAGGTCTTAATAGTTTAACAGGAAACACAGAGCCGTTATATGTTATAGATGGTATTATTGTAGATTCTGCTACTGAAGATACTTTAGATCCTTTGTCTGGTGGAAACAGTTATTTATCTCCACAAGGCGGTATTACAGGAATAAACCCTAGAGACATTGAAAATATTGAAGTGTTAAAGGATGCTTCTGCAACCTCTATTTATGGTTCAAGAGGTGCTAATGGGGTTATTTTAATTACAACCAAAAAAGGAAAAAGCGGCAAAGCTAAATTTAATTTTAGCGCGGTTTCTTCAATAGGTACTATTTCCAACAATATTGATGTACTAGACACTAAGGGCTATGTTGATTATCAAAATGATATAAAAGCAAATGATGGTTTCTTACCTAGTTATTACACTTATCCTGATGGTAGTATAGCTCAATTTGTTAACAGTGAAGATTACATGATTAATAACGCCGATTCTATTGAAAGATTAGAAGGCGTTAATTGGAGCTATGACACCTACCAAACGGCAATCTCTACCAACTACAGACTTACTGTTTCTGGTGGTGGCGAAAATGGCAACTACTATATTGGTGGTGGGCACTCAAATTCAGAAGGTATTGTTCCAAGATCATTTGCTAAAAGCACCGATTTTGTTGTTAACTTAAATAACGATTTAACTAGCAAATTAGAGTTAGGCACTAAATTGTCTGCTTCTTATACTGAAAATTCAGCATCAAAAGGCACTGATAATTTAGGTGGTACCAACAACAACTTGGTTAGACAAATTGTTTCAGGAGCGCCTTTTCTAGGTTTTGAAGATAATAATAATGCTGGTGATGATTTTGAAGAAAATTTAGATGGACCAAGAGCGTGGATCTCAGACTATGATGATTTATCAAACGAACTGAGATTACTTGGTGCTCTTAAATTAGATTACAAACTGACTAACGATTTAACTTACCGTTTACGTTTTGGAGCAGATTACAGAAATAAAGAACGTCAAGTTTGGTATGGAACAGGGCTAGACAGAGGTAACAGAGCTAATGGTGAAGCTGGAATGAGTACATTAAATCGCTTTAGATATAATGTGGATAATACATTAATGTATAAAAAACGTTTCAACAAAAACCATAGAATAAACGGAACTGTAGGTACAGTATTCGATCAAAGCATCATAAAACGTACAACTAACCAGGCTTCCGATTTTCCTAATGAAGATTTAAGAGCGGATGGTATTTCTTACGGTCAAGTTTTTCAGCCTATGTTTTTAGACAAACAAAGAGAAACGATTATTTCATTCTTAGGGCGTTTTAATTATACCTTATTAGACCGTTACTTATTTACCGCTACGTATAGAGCCGATGGAAGTAGCAAGTTTGCTAACGGAAACCGTTGGGGGCACTTCCCTTCTTTTGCGCTTGCTTGGAAAATAAACGAAGAAGCCTTTTTAAGAAATTCTGAAAGTGTTACCGAAACCAAATTACGTGTAGGTTGGGGATTGACAGGAAACCAAGGCATTCCTAATTACAGAACCATAGCGCCTTATGGTCCAACCCAAAGCCCTTATTCTAGTGCAAATGGTGGTGCTTTAACAGCAATTACCCCTATTAATTTGGCAAATCCAGATTTAACTTGGGAAACAACCAGCCAATACAATGCTGGTTTAGACTTAGGATTATGGGATAGCAGAGTATTAATTACAACTGATGTTTATTACAAAGACATTTCAGATTTATTACTTAATGTTGAAATAGGCCCTTCTACTGGATTCTCAAATTACTATGCCAACCAAGGAAATATTACTAACAAAGGTATTGAGTTCTCATTGTCTGCGGATATTATCTCTAAAGATGATTTTACATGGAATGTATATGGGAACTTTGCTGTAAACAGAAATGAAATTACAGAGTTAGACTTACCTCCTGCTCAGTTTGGAACCGAAACCTACTCAGCCTTTTTAGGTCGTCAAATTTCTGGTGGTAATTACTTTAAAACACCTGCAAACATTTTTATTGAAGGTGAAGCACCAGGTTTATTTTACGGTTATGCTACCGATGGTATTATTTCTAACGATACAGAACTTACCAATGCTGCCGTTTTTAATGGTATGGCCCCTCAATTAGGTGATGTTAATCTTGTAGACCAAAATAATGATGGTGTTATTGATGATAGCGATTTAACAATTATTGGAGACCCTAATCCAGATTTCAACTACGGTTTTGGTACTAAGTTCGATTATAAAGGTGTTTCTTTAAGCTTATTCTTCTACGGAACAGAGGGTAATGAAATTGCTAATGGAAATTTACTTCGTGAAGCTTATGCTGATAACAACTCAAATAATGTTAGAACAGAAGCTTACACCAAAGCATGGACTCCTACAAACACTAGTGGTACTTACCCAAGAGTTGGTTACGATTTAGCCGACGATACCGGATTTACAGATCGTTTAGTTGAAGATGGTAGCTTCATGCGCTTAAGCTATATAACTCTTGGTTACAATCTTCCTGTTGATGACATTGGTTTTATTGATAATGCTTACCTGTCGGTATCCGGAAGAAACCTGTTGTTATTTACTAAATACAGCGGATTTGATCCTGAAGTTAACAGCTTCTCTTATGACCCGGGTCGTGTAGGCCTTGATTGGAATTCATTTCCAAATCAAAGATCTTTTGCAATCTCATTAAATCTCACATTTTAGAAAATTAATTATGAAAAAATATATAACACCCTTCGTTTTAGTACTCGTGATATTTGTTCTAAACAGCTGTGAAAAAATGTTAGACGAGGAACCACAAACATTCTTTAGTGAAACTCAAATATTTTCAACTGAAGACGGTTTAGAATCAGCCATTAATGGTTTATATCAAAGTTATGCAGACCCAGGATACCACGGGTCGTCAATCCATGGCTTGGTAGCCCCAATGTCTGGTAAATTTTGGTCTAACCAAGGTGCTAGTCAAGATGCTACGAGTTTAAACTGTTTACCAAACAATACTTGGTTAACCCGTTTATGGCCTGCCATGTATACTACTATAAATGTAGCCAATGGTATTATTAAAAATCTTGAAGACTCAAACCTTACTAATAGAGATGTTGCTTTAGGTCAAGCCTATTTTATTCGTGCAGCGACTTATTTTGATTTAGTGCGTTATTTTGGAGGTGTGCCTTTAAAATTAGAGCCAACAACTTCAGAAACATTACATACCCCAAGAAGTACAAAAGAAGATGTTTACGACCAAATTATAGCCGATTTTGAAATGGCCAAATTGTTATTACCAAACCCAGGTGAGTACCTTGTAGATCGTCCTGTAAAAACAGCAGCAAATATGTTTTTAGCTAAAGTTTATATGACAATGGCAGGCGAACTTAACGAAGCCTTTTTATGGCAAAAAGCATACGACGAGGCTATTCAAGTTTATGGTGCTTATAGCTTAACGCCTACTTACGCCGAACTTTTTGTTCCTGGAAATGAAAATACATCAGAAGCTATATTCGAAATTCAGTATGGTGAAAATGGTGCGGTACGAAATTCTGATATTATTAGATCTTATACTTTAAAAGGTTACTACGAGTATGATACTTTTGGTAGAATTCGCCCTAACAAAGAAGTATATGACCAACATATCACTCAATATCCAGGTGATCCAAGAATTGAAGCTACTTTTTTATATGATAGTTTCGAACAACACAATCCGAATGATGGTTCATACAGCACAAAAAAGATTTACCCGCAACAAATAAATGGTAACGATGGTTATGCGGCCATTAAAAAATATTTAGACCCTGGTTTTAACGGTACAACAACTAGTAGAAATCAAATAAAATTAAGATATGCCGATTTATTACTGATGTTAGCTGAAATAACAAATGAAATAAACGGCCCTACTGCTGAAGCTTTAGGATATGTTAATGAAGTTTTAGCACGTGCTAGAAATACAGAATCTGGAACAGCAACTGAGCCGGCAGATTTTCCAAGTACACTTTCTCAAGACGATTTTAGAACACGTATTATGAGAGAACGTCAATATGAGTTATTAGCCGAAAATCATGAGTTTTTCGATACGAGAAGACGTGGGTTTGACTATTTCTTAGAAGAAGTGATCCACACACATAATAATGCTGTAATGGGAAACAGAGATTACGTGTACCCAGAAGATGAAAAAAACATGTTGTTACCAATCCCTTCTACAGAATTATCTGGAAATCAAGCGATAACTCAAGACGACCAAAACCCAGGATATTAATAGCAAATAACATATGAACATTTTTAAAAACATAAGCATTACCGCATTCTCACTACTAGCAGTACTAGTGTCGTGCAAAAACCAAGATAATACTAAAGCAAGTTCAACAGATGCTAACCCGCTCTATTTAGACGCGACAGCATCTGTGAACGATCGTGTTTCAGATTTAATGTCACGTATGACGTTGGAAGACAAAGTCTATCAAATGTGTCAGTACGTAGGTTTAGAGCATATGAAACATGCCGAAAACGAACTGACGCCTGAAGAACTTGAAAAAAATGATGCTTTAGGCTTTTATCCAGGCGTTCATAGCGATAGTATTGGGCGTTTAGCTGAAGCTGGTCACGTGGGGTCTTTTCTTCATGTGGTAACACCTGAAGAAGCCAACCACCTGCAACGTTTAGCGCAAAAATCACCATTAAAAATTCCGTTATTAATTGGTATCGATGCCATTCATGGAAACGGGTTGGTAAGTGGTTCAACCATTTATCCCTCGCCTATTTCACAAGCTGCAACTTTTGATGATGCTTTAATTAAAGAAGGTAGCCGCCAAACAGCATTAGAAATGCGCGCAAACGGGATGCACTGGTCGTTTACTCCAAACATCGATGTTTTACGTGACCCACGCTGGGGGCGTACTGGCGAAACCTATGGTGAAGACCCATATTTAGTAGGAAATATGGGTATTGCCACTATAAACGGTTTACAATCTGATGATTTTTCAGGAACAGAAAGCGTTATTGCTTGTGCCAAACATTTAATTGCAGGAAGTTCTTCAATTAACGGATTAAACGCCTCACCAACCGATGTATCTAAACGTACTTTATTCGAAATATTTTTACCACCATACCGTCGTGCTGTACAAGAAGCAAATGTATATTCAATCATGGCTGCACATAACGAAGTTGCTGGATTGCCAGGACATATGGATAAGTTCATGATGAACGATTTAATGCGCGACCGTTGGGGGTTTGAAGGCTTCTACGTAAGCGATTGGAACGATATTTCTCGAATTGATATTTGGCATCATGTGGCTAAAGATTTTAAACAATCCATCGAGTTTTCAATAAATGCTGGTATGGATATGAACATGCACGGCCCTATTTTCGACAAACTTCTTATCGAATTAGTTAACGAAGGTAAAGTTGATGAAGCACGTGTAGATTATGCATGTCGTAAAATTTTAGAAGCTAAATTTAAATTGGGTCTTTTTGAAAATCCTTTTATAGATGTTGAAAAAGCCAAAAGCACAAGCTTTGCAAAATCACATCAAGAAAATGCCTTAGAACAAGCTAGAAAAGCCATTGTTTTACAGAAGAATGATAAAAACATTTTACCATTATCAACCAATGGTAAGAATAAAACCATTTTCATTACAGGACCAAATGCTAATAATCAAACTACTTTAGGTGACTGGGTTTCTCCACAGCCTGAAGAAAATGTTGTTACTATGCTAGAGGGCATCACTCAAATTGGTGAAGCTAACGGTTATAACATCGATTATTTTGATGCTGGCGATCGTTCTAAAGAAATTACCGATGCTAACATTTCTAAAGCCGCTCAAAAAGCAAAACAAGCCGATTTATCAGTTTTAGTTTTAGGTGAAAATTCATTCCGTCACGATTGGGGACGTAAAACTACAGGCGAAAATGTAGATAGAGCTACTTTACAGCTTTCTGGTAACCAATTAAAACTCGCTAAAGAAATTATAGCTTTAGGGAAACCTGTAATTGTAGTTTACGTTAGTGGAAGCCCTATTGCAGAACCTTGGTTAGAAAATAACGTTGCTGCGGTTTTAAACACTTGGGAAAGTGGTGCATTTGCAGGACAAGCTACTGCCGAAATTTTATTCGGACAAGTAAACCCTTCAGGAAAGTTACCATTAACCATACCGCGTAGTGTAGGTCAATTACAAATGGTGTACAACCACAAACCAACCGCTTATATTCATAAATACAACACCGAGAAAAAAGTGCCTTTACACCCTTTTGGATTCGGATTAAGCTATACAACTTTCAAGTTTTCAGAGCCAAAATTATCAAAAACTTCCTTTTCTGGAATTGACGATGAAATTACGGCTACTGTTGAAGTTACCAATACAGGAAAAGTTGCTGGAGACGAAGTGGTTCAGCTCTACATCCACGACGAAGTAAGCTCGTACACACGTCCTGTAAAAGAACTAAAAGCATACAAACGTGTATCGCTTAACCCTGGAGAAACAAAAACGGTATCATTAACTATTAATGCGGAAAGTTTAGCCATGTACGACAGTGCATACAATTTTGTTGTTGAGCCTGGAGATTTCACGATTATGACTGGAAACTCGTCATCAGATAAAAGCTTGAAAACAACCATGCTTAATGTTCCACAACTAATTAAATTAAAAAATTAAGATGAAAAGACACACACATAAACTTAAGTACTTCATGCTAACCACAGCATCACTGACTATGGTAGTTATGACAATTGCTTGTGGTCAAACAAAAAAGTCTACAAAAATTGCTAAAGCAGATCACCAAGAGGACACCCAAAAGCCTAATATTATCTATATCATGGCTGATGATTTAACAACCCAAGCGATTAGTGCTTACGGTGGCATTTATAAAGATCTTGCGCCAACGCCAAACATCGATAAAATTGCTAACGAAGGCATGTTATTTCAAGATGTGTTGTGTACAAACGCCATTTGTGGACCAAGTCGTGCCGCTATTCTTACGGGCGATTACAGTAATAAAAATGGCTTTTTCAAAAATGAAAGCGGTGGGAAATTTGATGAAACAAAATGGACTTTCCCTCAAGAGTTTCAAAAAAACGGTTACCAAACATCACTTTTTGGTAAATGGCATTTAGGCTCAGAACCAAAAGGATTCGATGAATTTAAATATCATAATTCCGCAGGACAACAAGGTCATTATTGGGATCCTGTGTATAACGAAAACGGTAAGGATGTTAAAGAAAAAGGCTATTCCACTAATTTAAGTACCAAATTTGCTTTAGAGTGGTTAGAAACGGGAAGAAAACAAAATGATCCGTTTTTAATGGTACTTCAATACAAAGCACCACACCGTCCTTGGCAACCAGATACCAAATATGAAAAATTATGGGATGATGTCGAATTTCCTTATCCTGCAACTTTTAACGACGATTATAAAGGTCGTGAGTTAACGGCTGGAGATACCGAAATGACCATGGATTACTTTTCGCGTCGTGATATGAAATTTGAAGAACCTGCCAATTTAAAAGGTAAAGAAAAAATTCAATGGGCGTTTTACGGAGCAAAACCAGGAGAAATTGTTCAACCAGATGGCATGAGCGCCGAAGAAGGTAAAAAATGGCGTTACCAAACCTATATTAAAGATTATTTAGCCTGTGTAAAATCCGTAGATGATAACATTGGTCGTATTTTAGAGTATTTAGATAAAAACGGATTAACAGATAACACGATTATTGTTTTAACTTCCGATCAAGGCTTTTACCTTGGCGATCATGGTTTTTTCGACAAACGTTTTATTTACGAAGAATCCTTACGTATGCCATTTTTGGTACGTTACCCAAAAGCTGTTAAAGCGGGAACCGTCAACGAAGATATTATTACAAATATCGACTTTGCACCTACCCTTTTAGATATGGCTAATATTAAAACCGACCATAAAATGCAGGGTGAAAGTTTTAAATCTATTTTACACGGAAAAACACCTAAGGATTGGCAAAAAGGAATGTACTACCATTACTATGAGTTTCCTTACTGGCACCATGTGCAACCACACTATGGCATAAGAACTAAAAAATACACCTTAGCGCATTTTTACTATAACATCGATGTTTGGGAACTTTACGATTTAGAAAAAGATCCTGCACAAATGCACAACATCATCAACGATCCGCAGTACAATAATGTGATTAAAGATTTAAAAGCACAGTTGAAAGATTTAATGATTAAATACGAAAACAATAAATCGCTTGCTGATTTTAGAGTGATTACTGATGCCGATTTTGGTTCGATTGTAGATCATGAAGATGATGAAACTTCGGTTCAAGATATTTTAACCAATAGAACTGGTACAAAAAATGAAAAATAATAAGTTAATATACATCATGCTACTGTGTTTTGCTACCATCGCATGCAAAGCACAGCAACCTTCAAAAGCAGATTCAAAAACGTCTACCGCTAAAAAGAACATTCTTTTTATTGCGGTAGACGATTTAAAACCCCTATTATCCAATTATGGTGAATCGCAAATGATTACGCCTAATTTTGATCGCTTGGCCGAAATGGGAATGACTTTCACTAATGCGCATGTACAATATGCCGTTTGTGGGCCTTCACGCGCAAGTGTGATGACAGGCACAAATCCTGATAAAACGAAAGTTTGGGATTTACATACCAACTTTAGAGAATCTGCTCCTGAATTAATTTCAATGCCAGAGTATTTAATTTCTCAAGGTTATGAAACCACAGCGGTAGGAAAAATTTACCATAAAGGCTCTACCTCTGGAGGACACGATGCTAAAAGCTGGAGTATGCCACACCAGTTACCTGATAATTTTGATCCTGCTGCTGGTAAAGCTGCCTTTTCTTATTATCAAAACCCTGAAACCAAACGTGAGTTTAAACGTTTAGAAAAAGAAGCTAGAGCGAAAGGCATCACAAAAAACGGAAAAATTAGAAGCTATGTGTTTAAGAAATTAAAACCTTCAACCGAATGCATCGATGTGAGCGATACCGCTTACCAAGATGGACTATACACACAAACTGCTTTAAAACAATTAGATGACTTAGAAAAATCGGGAAAACCTTGGTTTTTAGGTGTTGGTTATCAAAAACCACATTTACCTTTTGTTGCCCCTAAAAAGTATTGGGATTTATACGATAGAGATAAAATTGAGTTGGCTAAATTTCAACAATTGGCTGAAGGCACACCAAAGTTCGCCTACCATAATTATGGTGAGTTAAGAGCTTTTAGTGATATTGATGATAACTACAATATTGGCGATATTATTGACGAAAACAAGCAGCGTGAATTAATTCATGGTTACATGGCTTGTACCTCTTATATCGATGCACAATTAGGCTTGCTTTTAGACGAATTGGAACGTCGTAATATATTAGACAATACCATTATTGTACTTTGGGGCGACCATGGTTGGCATTTAGGCGATCATACCGAATGGTGTAAACATTCAAATTTTGAGCAAGCTACACGAATTCCATTCATGTTTGCAGGACCAGGCGTTGCTAAAAACAAGAAAGAGCATCACCCTGTTAATTTAGTTGATTTATTTCCAACTGTTTTCGAATTATCAAACGTACCACAAAGCACACAAACCGACGGAAAGTCTTTAGTGCCTTTGTTAGATGATGATGCTTCAACAACCATTGAAATGGATTATGCTTACCACCAATATGCGCGTCAGAAACGTATGGGCTACTCCGTAAGAACAGAACGTTACCGTTATACCGAATGGCATGATAATAACTATAGAAGTTATAAACCTTATAAAGACAATGAAATAGTAGGACGCGAACTTTACGATTATGAAAAAGATCCGTTAGAAACTAAAAATTTAGTAAACGACCCGAGTTATAAGAGCACCGTAACCGCTTTAAAAGCAAAGCTTAAAACACATTTAACTCAATAATTCATAATTTTAAAAACGCATCATAGTCCTAGTTAATTTAAATACCATATGAAAAAGTACAGCTTCATTTTTATGTTTTGTGTGTCGTTAATCACATTAGCACAAAACAAACCAAATATCTTAATCATCCATACAGACGATTTAGGATATCACGATTTAAGCTTCACAGGTTCTCAATTGTATAACACCCCTAGTATTGATAAACTAGCAAGCGAATCTGTTGCTTTTACAAATGCATACAGCAGTTATCCGCGTTGTACCCCATCGCGATATGGTATGATGACAGGCACGTATCCGGTTAATGAAAACAAAGGATGGTTAGGGAATATTCCTGAAGAAAAAAATCTAATCAAACAATTTGGTAATGCTGGTTATCATTCAATTTACATTGGAAAATGGCATTTAGGTGAAGGCGATAGCACACCGAAAAACTTTGGTTTCGATGAAAGTTATGCCGCTGGACGATCTGGAGGTGTTGGTTCAAGGTTCTACCCTTTTAATACCCAATTAAACGGTAAACCAGCTAAAGAACCTGTTGAAAATCTCGAAGAAGATGGTAAAGAAGGTGATTATGCTTCAGATTTGTTAACCAATAGACTGTTAGAATTCATTACTAACAGACCTAAAGACCAACCTTTTTTAGCCGTATTGGCTTTTTATGCGGTACACACGCCTATTGAAGCTAAACCTGAGGATGAAGCCAGAAACAAAGAACAATTAAAATCCATCGATTTTGGCGATACACCTGAATATATTAAAGAAGGTGAAGGTCGAAGAAAAATGCGTCAAGATGATCCTGCTTATGCAGGAATGGTTGAAAATGTTGATGAAAATGTAGCCCGTATTTTAAAAACCTTAAAAGCTGCAGGCATCGATAAAAATACCATTATTGTGTTTTCATCAGATCACGGCGGATTATCAAACGACGGGAATAAAAACGAGCGTCATTTAGCAACCACTAACAATCCGTTAAAAGCAGGAAAAGGCCATTTATACGAGGGTGGTATTCGTGTACCCCTTTTCATTAAATGGGATAGTAAACTAAAACCAAGAGTAGAAAACGAATCTATCGTGCTTGGTATGGATGTGTTTCCTACCCTACTCGATTTAGCTACAAACCACACCGTTTCTGGTATTGACGGTAAAAGTTATAAAAAGGTTTTAGAAGGTAAAGACAATTGGAAAGACCGAACTGTATATTGGATTTCACAAAAAGCAAGACCTCATAGTACAGGCGATAGTAAAGCGGCTGTAGTACGTTCTGGCGATTTTAAATTGATTCAGTTTTTAGACACCAATAAAGTTGAGCTTTATAATCTTAAAAAAGATATTAGTGAGGCGCACGACCTTTCAGTTTCAAATCCTGAAAAAACAAAAGAACTTTTAGGGCTTTTAGAGTCCTGGAAAAAAGCATACTTAATTCCTGAAAAAACTAAAATTTTAAAACCCAAGGGAAAAGGAAAAAAGAACAACAAAAATAAAAACAAGAAGAATAAGAACTAAAACACGATAAAAACCCATTGGCGTATCATCTAAACAAGATTTATACGCCAATTTACTTTAACACCAATCCGAACCAACTAATCAAAACCTCTCAATTGATGAAAAACAACTCACGCTACTACTTTCTTTTATTTGTATTGATGTTCACTTTTGGTTGTAAATCAAAAGTAGCTAACACCACAAAGAAAAGTGCTTCAACCGAAAAACCTAACATACTCATTATTCATGTCGACGATTTAGGCTACCATGATTTAAGTGTAAACGGATCAAAAATATATCAAACCCCAAATATAGATGCTCTATCAAAACAATCTGTTGTATTTGATAATGCCTATGCCAATTATCCGCGTTGCGTACCCTCGCGTTTTGCGATGATGACTGGCAACTACCCTGTTCAAAATGGCGATGTTCCAGATGATGGGTTTGAAATGAATCATGTAAAAGACAATAAAAACTTCGTAAAAAACATAAAAGCGGCTGGCTACCAAACTGCATATTTTGGAAAATGGCATTTGGGTAGCGAAGAAAGTTTAAAGGACTTTGGTTACGACTTTAGCTTTGCTGCTGGTCACGCTGGATCACCTATTAGTTTCCTATATCCATTTAATAAGAAAAAAGGAAAGGGCGCTAATAAAAAATCACCTATTCCAGATGTTGATGCCGTAAGTAAAGCAGGTGATTATTTAATGGATGTCATGACCGATAATGTTGCGAAATACATTACCAATGCCGATAAAAGCAAACCATTTATGGCCATGTTTTCATTCTACGCCGTACATCAACCTTTAGAAGCTAAAGAAAAAGATATTAAACGTAATCGAGCAGAAATTAAAAATTTCGACTACGGAAATCTGCCTGAATACATTAATGAAGGCACAGGACGAACAAAAATGCGTCAAGACAACCCTACTTATGCCGCTATGGTTGAAACCATGGATGAAAACGTTGGGAAATTATTACAACTTTTAAAAGATTTAAAAATAGACGATAACACCATTGTTATTCTGTCTTCAGATCATGGCGGCTTATCCAACGATGGCACCAATAAAAGACATTTAGCCACCAGTAATTATCCGCTTCGTGCCGGAAAAGGTTGGTTATACGACGGCGGTATTAAAGTGCCCTTAATGGTGAAATGGAACGGGAAGTTTCAACCAAAAACAGACAAAAAATCCATTGTGATGCTTATGGATGTATTCCCTACGGTTTTAGACATTGCAGCAAATAAAAACTTAGACACTAGCGGAAAAAGCTTTTTACCATTACTTCAAAACAAAGAATCCTGGGACGACAGAATGGTATTTTGGCATTCATCAAAAGCACGCCCTGTAAATACAGGCGACACCAAATCTTCAGCCATTAGAAAAGGGGATTATAAGTTAATTAATTGGTATGAAGAAGGTCGCACCGAATTATACAATATTGCTTTAGATCCTTCTGAAACACAAGATCTTTCAGAAAAAATGCCTGAAACCACAACGCGTTTGTTAACGAAGCTTAACGATTGGAAGTCTAAATTCTAAAACATTATGAAACCATTCATCTATTTGTTAATAACGAGTCTTTGTTTTAGTGTTAATGCGCAATACAAAATAGCCGACATTACACCTGAAACACTGATTTACAAAGAAATAGACACCATAAAATTAAAGCTTCATATTTATAAACCTATAGATTTTAATCCTTCTAAAACCTACAGCTGTATCGTCTTTTTTCATGGCGGTGGATGGAACTCGGGAAGCTATAAAGCCTTTTCGCGTCAATCCAGCTATCTAGCTTCACGTGGTATGATAGCTATTTCTGCTGATTATAGATTGTTCAACACACATAAAACCACGCCTTTTGATGCTGTTGAAGATGCCAAATCGGCAATTCGGTATGTTAGGAAACACGCTGAAACATTACATATTAATCCGAATTTAATTGCAGCAGGTGGCGGATCGGCTGGCGGACATTTAGCCGCAGCTTGTGGTAATATTGAAGGATTAGAAGGTAGCAACGAAAACTTACAAATTAGCTCGAAACCAAATGCTTTAGTACTGTTTAACCCCGTGTACGATAATAGCAAACAAGGTTACGGCTATAGAAAAATGGATGGTAGATATTTAGAGATTTCGCCGTTACATAATATTTCTAAAGGGGCGCCACCCACCATTGTTTTTTTTGGAACTAACGATAAAACAACGCCCGTGGCATCATCAAAAGCTTACGAAGAAAAAATGAAAGCTGTAGGTAGTCGCTGCGATTTACATTTGTATGAAGGCGCAGAACACAGTTTCTTTAATAAAGGTGATTATTTTATTGAAACTTTAATTGAAACAGACAAATTTCTTGAATCCTTAGGCTACATCAAAGGCAATCAAACACTTAAAAACACACAGTAATCCTATGAAAAATATTCTAAACCTCATCATATTAATCATTGGCTTTAGCGCTTTAGCTCAAAATAATCCTAAAGGACAGGATTTAATTATAGCCGAACGCTTAAAATTTATTTCAGCAAATCCAGACTATGGCAAAGTTGAAAAAATGAACGTTGGAACCGATAGCTTAGAGCTTCTTTTTAAAACCGAAAAAGAGCCCAAGTTTATACACAATTTATCATCCAACTTTCACATAACAAAAAGTGATTATAAAAAAGGGCGTGTTTTTCTTTTATCTTTTCAAGCGAAAACGGTGACCTCAAGTTTAGAAACTGGTGAAGCAAAAGCGCTATTTATCTTCAAACAACTCGATAATTATCAAGGTAATATTGCTTCTACACAAACGTTTTCTAGCAATTGGCAAACCTACTACATCCCTTTTGAAACGAACCGATACGTTAAGAAAGAAGATTTAGGCATTGTGATGCAATTCGGATTTAGAGAACAATCCTTTCTTCTTAAGAATTTGAAATTTGAAAGTTTCCCAGAAGGTACCGCTTTTGAAGATTTACCAAAAACAGAAATCACTTATGCAGGTATGGAAGCCGATGCTCAATGGCGTACAGAAGCTAACAAACGTATTGAAGCCATTAGAACAGGCCAATTTCAATTACACTTAACAAAAAACGGAACAGTAGTACCAAATAAAAAAATACACATTAAATTAATAAAACACAGTTTTCCTTTTGGTGCAGCACTTAATGCCAAAGATGTTGTTGAAGACAATTCAAAATATAAAAACTTTAAAAAAGCCTTCAATCTTGCGGTTTTTGAAAACGATTTAAAAATTAAAAGTTGGGAAAAGCCTAAATCCAGACAAGCAACTTTAGATGCGATTACGCAATTAAGAAGCGACGCTATTCATGTTAAAGGTCATGTTTTAATTTGGCCAGGATTTCGTTATTTAACCCCTAAAATTAAGGAAAACAAAGACGACCCTGAAAAAGTAAAAAGTTTAATGCACGAACATGTAACCAATGTTTTAACCCTTACAAAAGGGCAAATTTCTAACTGGGATGTAGTTAACGAAGCTTACACCAACAAAGATTTACAAACCATAACCGGCTCGGAAGATATTTTATACGAAGGTTTTAAAAGTGCAAAAGCTTTACAACCTCAAGCCCGACGTTTTACAAACGAATACGGCATTATTAGTAAAGGTGGATTAGACACCCAAAAGCAACAATGGTATTACGATTTTATAAAACGTATAGACGAAAATACCAACGGTTTAGTACAAGGCATTGGTATTCAAAGTCATATTGGTAGCGACCTCACACCACCAGAACGCGTTTTAGAAATTTTAGCCTTTTATGCAACACTAGGAAAACAAATTAGTATTTCTGAGTTTACCATGGACATTCAAGAGCCTAAAATTAGAGAACAATACACCCGTGATTTTATGATTGCTGCCTTTTCGCACCCGAACGTCTCTGAATTTTTGTTTTGGGGTTATACCGAAAACGCCAAGAAAAAAGTAGATATCTTTAAAGAAAACGGAGACATTGGTGCTATGGGTAAAGCCTATTTCTCTTTAGTTGATGGCGCCTGGAAAACCGATTTAAATGCGGTAACCGATGCCAATGGAAACCTAAAGGCAAAAGGTTTTTATGGCGAATATGAATATGCGTTTGTTGAAAATGGTAAAGTGGTAACCGGAACATTTTTAGTGCAACCAAGACATCAAAACTTTATAAAAATTGAACTGTAATGAAACCTATTTTATTTTCACTTTTAGTTATTTTAAATCTTTCCTGCAAAGTAGAACAGGACAAAAAAACACCTAAAATTGCTAAACAACAACCTAATATCCTTTGGATTGTTTGTGAAGACATTAGCCCTACCCTCTCGTTCTACGGCGATAACACGGCCAAAACGCCTCATCTAGACGCTTTATCTAAAGAAAGTTTGATTTACGATAATGCTTATGCTGTTGTTGGTGTTTGTGCACCAAGCCGATCTGCCATTGTAACAGGTATGTATCCTACAACTTTGGGTACCATGCACATGCGCACAGGAAAAGATATTCAATCTTGGGGAAATAGAAATTATAAAAAAGAAACTAATGTTGTCGATTTAGAAGGCAAATCGGTTATTGAATATGCCGCAGTGATCCCAGAATACGTTAAATGTTTCCCAGAATATTTACGTGAAGTGGGATATTTTACGAGCAATCATCAAAAAACAGATTATCAATTTGCAGCGCCTGTAACGGTTTGGAATCAAAATAACGCACAAGCACATTGGAGAAATCGTGCCAATGGCCAACCCTTTTTCTCAGTATTTAATTTTGATATAACCCACGAAAGTAAAATCTGGAAGAACAGCAAATTACCCATGACTGTTAATCCAGACAGCGTACCTCTACCCTCTTATTACCAAGATACCAAAACTTCTAGAACCGATGTGGCTCGTAATTATAGCAATATTGAATTGTTAGACGAACAGGTTGGGAAATTAATTGCTCAGCTTAAAAAAGATGGACTTTACGATAACACCATCATATTTTTCTACAGCGATCATGGTGGACCATTACCAAGACAAAAACGTGACATACACAAAAGTGGATTACACGTACCTTTTATGGTAAAAGATTTAAAAGGCACTAAAGGCCGTACCGATCGTTTGGTTTCCTTTGTAGATTTAGCGCCTACTATTTTAAGTTTGGCTGGTGCCGAAATTCCAGATTACCTCCAAGGCAAAGCTTTTATGGGAGAAAAAGATAGCCAACCACGAGATTATGTTTTTGGAACCTCCGATCGTTTTGATGAAATAACCGATCGTTCGCGTGCGGTATACGACAAACAATACCTTTATGTGATTAATGATTTTCCTGAAAAATTGTGGTATAAAGATATTTCATACCGCTTGCAAGTCCCTATGATGAAAGAAATGATTCAGCTTCGTGATGAAAACAAATTAAACGCTGTACAAAGCACATGGTTTCAACCGAAACAAGATGAAGAATTATTCGATATAAAAAACGACCCAAACAGGTTACATAATTTAGCCGATAACCCAAAATTTGCTGATGTTAAAAATCGCATGCGAACGGCTTTACTAAAGTTTCGTGACTCCCATACCGATTTAGGCATGTTGCCTGAAAGTCAATTAATAAATAAGATGTGGCCTAATTTTGAGCAGCCTGTAACTCAATCTGTCATGTTGAGCGCAGTCGAAACATCTCAAGGAAAAACAGTTACGCTTTCAACTAAAACAAAAGGTGCTTCAATAGCCTATATTATTTCAGATACATCTGAAGAAAAACTCGATTTTAATAGCCCTTGGCAAGTGTATTCAAAACCAATAAACGTAAAACAAGGCCAATACATTTACACCATGGCACAACGTATTGGCTATAAAGAAACTGAAATTTCAAAAACCAAAATAGAGTAATTCTACATAATTAAGTCGCAGTTTACCGTTATCAAAAACAACCATGTAAACTGCGACTAATTTTTAAATGCGTTTTACTCTTTAACGATTTTAAGTAAAGCGTTTAAATTATTATCGCCAGTAATCTTCACAAAATATAAACCTGCAGCCCCATTGAATTGTAGCTGGGTATGGGTTAGATTATCAAAGTGATTTAACAACACGGTTTGTCCCAATAAATTATAAATACTAATATTTACATTATTGTAATTCTTATTTAACTTAATATTTAAAAGGCCTTCCGTTGGATTTGGATATACTTTTATTAAGTTTTCGTAAACATCATTGCTTAAAGTTCCTGTGTAGGTACGTCCAACCACTTCAATTTCTGCGAATTTAAGTTTGATATTACTTGGGTGCGACGACTGAATACGCATATATCGTCCAATAGCATTCAAATTATTTTGAGAAAACTTACGGGTTGGTATCGCATTTTTATCGTACTGATAATCGGCTTCCGACTTAGACCCTGCATAAGTTGTGCTTGTAAATGGTGTATCTGAAATAAATACAGAGAAGTTTTTAAAATGATTTGAAACGGTTTCAATATCGGAACCGTTAAGTTCTACGGTGTTCCAAATATCGAAATAACTAATCTGCTTAATTTCTCCGAAATCTAAATCGTAGTAAGGTTCACTTTCTTCATTAGTTTGAGAAAAACTCCCCACTGGCACTAAACCTCTTTGGTAATATTGCGCATTTATGCGTCCGTTAATATTACCATCTACAGCCTTTTCTGCTTCTAATGTAATGGTAGCTGTTGGGAGTGTGCCATCGGTATAACTTAAATTACTTCGTGTAGAACTTTGTGAAACAGTTGCCAAACGACTAATCATTTGGTCTTTTGGTTCTAGAGCAGCCGCAGTTTCTACTTTAGCATTTGCAAAGACGCCAGATGTTGGCGCATTTTAATTTTCACGCGAACTGGAAATTCTGTATACTTAAAAGTGCGTCGGTTGGGCAAACTTTCTTTAAGTATAAAATACAGTTGATTATTATCGTTTTCATCTTTATAAACACCATTTGCAGCCAGATATTCTTCAAATTTAGCATGAGAAGCAAATTGATAGATACGTTTAGGATACCCATAGCGTAAAGTTCCTTGAGCCCAAGCTTGTTGAATCCCCATATCATAACTTCCAAAATCATCGGTAATAACACCATCAACTTCAAAACGCAAGGCATTCTCTCCTGTTTCAGCATAATCAACTTCTAAGGTAGAATCGTCAATAATGGTGAATGTTGTTGGTCTAGAAACAATATCAGTATCACTTAAATGAATGGCATTATCGGTATGCTCTGTATAATTAAAAGTACCATTAACACTCGGGTTATCAACTTCCAAATCGTAAAGTTCATCAACATTAATCGTTTCTAAATTCACAAAAACCCAGGGTGTAAATCCGTTATTTCTAGTTTTAGGTCCTTGAGAATCGCTCAATACCGTTTTAGACACTTTAATACCATGCTTTAAATCCACCATCTTTATATTTTCAAAAGTTTGGTTGTGTGAGTGTTTCCACATATCGACACCTAAAGTTTTACTAGAGTTATCGCCAGAAATAAAAACATTTTTAAAGCTATAATCGGCTTGATAGGTAATAGATAGACCCGTTTTTATACCCCAGGCTACAAATCCGTCAAAAACAGAGCGCGACTCATGGTTAACCCCCATATCGCGTTCAATAGAACGTAATCCCATATTAGAATCTATCACCAAGGTATTTTCCATAATTAAGGCGGCTTCAACAGGCATAACCCCATCGCCTTCCTTACTATAACCGTTTATGCTTAGCGGAAAATTATCAACCTCGTGCCCCACTCGAGTAGTAGCCAATGCTTGTGCATCTAAGCGGTCCAGGTTATTAATGGAGTTATTCATATTAATAACCCCTACGCCCTGTTTTACATTGGCAATCACGTTATTTCTACATAGTACAGCACGACCTTTCATGGCTAAACCTTGCCCTGAAAACAAATAATCATCGTGATATAATGACGCCGTATAAGGGTCTGTTTTATGGCCTTCGGCAACATTAACAACCAAATTATTGTCCCAAGTTCCGGTTTCGCTTCCGGTTTCTGAAACAATACCAGCGCCTATAATTTTATAAACGACATTTTTAGAAACGTCGGCATGAGAATCGTGATGTGTAATACCCCAACCCGGATTATCCCAAACCACATTTCCTATAACCTCTGCCATGCTTGCGTTATACGCAGCGCCTAATTTATGTAAATGAATAGAATAGCGTCCTCTAGGATTTGTAACTTCATTGATTGGTACGGGGCGCATTTCTGCACATTCTTGACCTAATGCCGATATTTTTGAAACAAAAACTTTAGGATCTAGCCAATTGTTCCAAATAAAATCGTCTAATAATTTTGATTTATCTGTACGTCCTAATCTTAAAAATTGGGCGTTTTTAATTTGGACATTATCAGCGTTATGCATGGCCATAATATGACCACGTTGCGATACCACTTGAGTTGACGGCGATTTAAATACAATATTACGTGTTAGGTTGCCCACATAACAATGCAATTGATCGGCCGATCTACCTTGATGGTTTTTAGAAAGATTTGAAGTTAATGAAATGGTTGTCCCTGAAATATTCTGAATTTTCACTTGATCCTCACCATTGTTTGAAGCTATAGCATTTCCCCCACTGGTAATAATAATATCATCGTTAATTTTCCAACCTGTAGGTATTTCAGAAAGCTCAATACTGCTTTGTCCCGAAGTAGCATCGGTTGCGAGTTTAGCCATATTTAGTTTTTCTTGTCCGATAATTTCTAATTGCCCCATAGTTACCAATCCCAAACTTAATTGCGTAGGATCCCAACTATAACGGCCTAATACACCTGCACCATCGTTAATAACCGTACCCGCAGATTCAATAATTTGAAAATCTCCATTATTAGCTTGTTCTATAGTATTGTATCTGTCGTCACCTTGTCCCGATCTGTTTTTAAAAGTAACGACATTATTATCTTTAAAATGATTTTTTGCCGATGCAGACCAATTGTTTGTTCCAGATTTATAAGCTTCGATATCGAAAGGGGCAATTTCGACTATAATTTTTCCGTCTGAAGCCTTATTTGCCAAGAATGTAACATAAGACGAGTGCATGGAAAAGAAAGTATCAAATTTCAACCTGGTAGTTTGATTGGCATTGGTTTGTTTGCAATTAAAAACCCCATCAACACGAATTGCAAAAATGTGGTCACCGGAAGAACCTTCATAATTAACCGTGATATTTTTGGGAATGTAAACGATCGCTCCTGTTGAAGGAATTGTTCCTGTATTCCAAGTATTGGTATCAAACCAAGAGCCAGTTTGTTTCGCGGTATGCGTTGCGAGATTAGATGGAAATGCATGCATCATATCCATTTGCGCATTAATCTGTGTAATACATAAAATACACAATGTAAAAAACAAAAAATGTTTGTAGTAAAAATGTTTCATAGGTATAGTTTAGTTATGCTCGTAAAATTATCTTTAAAACAAACAAAGGAGGTTTGCTTTTTAACCTAAAAGGTTTCATTTAAGTCTATTTCGCTATTTTTTTGACAATTATTGGTGCATTATTGTTTAATCTCAAACCTCTGTTTTAGTCTATAGTTCTAATTTTATAATTCCAAATAAGAGCCTATGGTCTTTAGATTCATTCTAAAATTAATTTGTGTTTTGAGCTTCACATGTCTAATAACATGTAAAAATCAAAACCAAAAAAACAACGTACAAAAACCCAATATACTTTTGCTTTACATGGACGATCTGCGTCCGGAATTAGGTAGTTATGGTCTTGCACAAATAAAATCACCAAATATCGATGCCTTAGCTTCAAAAGGCGTTCAATTTAATAACGCTTATTGCAATGTTCCTGTTTGTGGCGCTTCAAGAGCCAGTATGCTTACGGGCATGTTACCCACAAAAAACAGATTTTTAAACTACAATACTTTTGTAGAGCAGGAAACGCCAAATGCAGTGACGCTTTCTCAGTTATTTAAAATTAATGGCTATAAAACCATTTCTAACGGAAAAATCTATCACCATTTAGATGATAGAGAATCCGATTGGGACGAACTTTGGCGCCCTTATGCTTTTGATGAAAATGATAAAAACTTAGCGCCAACCGATTATTGGCAATCCCTTTGGAAAGATTACCAAAATCCAGATAATATAATAGAATACAAAGCCACAAATACAGGCCCTGCTTTTGAAAGTGCCAACGTAGCAGACTCGATTTATATTGATGGTTTGGTCACTCAAAAAGTGATTCGTGATTTAAAAAAGCTAAAAAACACGAACCAACCCTTCTTTTTAACCGCTGGATTTATTAGTCCGCATTTACCATTTAACGCGCCAAAAAAATATTGGGATTTATACGATAGAAACAGCATAAAACAACCCGAAAACTTCAATTATATTCCTAAAGATGCTCCAAAAATGAGCATTAGTACTTGGCCAGAAATGCGCGCTTATTCAAATATTCCTAAAAAAGGTCAGGTTTCAGATTCGCTAGCCGTAACTTTAATTCACGGTTATTATGCCACAGTAAGTTATGTTGATGCGCTTATTGGAAGCATTTTAGATGAATTAAAAGCTCAAGATTTGGATAAAAACACCATTGTAGTTTTGGTTTCCGATCACGGTTATAATTTGCAAGAACACACGCAATGGGCAAAATTCACGAATTACAACACCTCCACACAAGTGCCTTTAATTATCTATAATCCGTTACAAAATAAAAAAGGGCACACTAATGCTTTAGTGGAGTTGGTAGACATCTACCCTACTTTAGCCGAATTATGTGAATTAGAACACCCTAAAAACCAATTGGACGGGACAAGCTTGGTTTCTGTTTTTAATGATTTGTCTTCGGAAGGTAAACCCCATGTTTTCATCAAAAAAGGAAATGGGTTTACTTTAAAAACGAAAGACTTTAGTTATACCGAATTTATAAAAGCAGAAGACAACGCAACCATAACATCGATGCTATACGACCATAGAACCGATAAATCTGAAAACGAAAATGTAGTCAATCATCCAGACTATAAAAACGTGGTTTCACAACTAAAAAACATCCTTCATACGGCATATAAACAGCAAATTGAAGGCGAATAATACGAACTAAATAATGTACCATATTGCCATATAACCTAATACAATCTCAAAAATGAAAAAAATTGCCATCTTATTAATTCTAGTATTGCTGGTTTTTAAAACCACAACCGCTCAAAATACAGACCCTAATAAACCCAATGTTTTATTGATTTGTGTAGACGATTTACGAAATAACTTAGGCGTATATGGCGATATCCAAGCCATTACACCAAATATTGATGCCTTGGCAGAACACGGCGTAACGTTTAGAAATCATCAAGTACAGTATGCCGTTTGCGGTCCTTCGCGTGCGGCTTTAACAACCAGTTTAATGCCTGAAGAAACGGGCGTTATTGGTTTTAAACCCATCAGACAAAAACTGCCTAACGTGACTTTCTTACCTCAATATTTTAAAAATAATGGGTACACAACAGCTGCTGCAGGAAAAATTCACGACCCAAGAACGGTTGGTAATGGTAAAAATGGCGATGGCGACGACCCTGCTTCATGGAGCATTCCGTATTTGGCTCCAAGAGGCGGCCACAACCCTAAAGGTGTTGCTATAGATTTTCAAGATTTACCCGATGAAGATTATGTAGATGGTATTATTCGCGTAAAGGGCAACGAATTATTGGAAGAAGTTGCTAAAAAAGACCAACCTTTTTTTATGGCTATCGGGTTTAAAAAACCACACGAACCTTTTATCGCACCAAAGAAATATTGGGATTTATACGCGAATACAAAATTTGAGGTTGCAGCCAATCAGAAAGCACCTATTGGTCGCGACGATTTAAAAACTTATGTACCGCATGGTGAAGATGTGAAGCAAAATATAGATCCAGAAACAGGACGTATTAATGAAGCCTTTCAATTGGAACTTAAAAGAGGGTATTACGCTTGTACATCGTATGTAGATGCACAAATTGGATTGGTTGTAGAAAAACTGAAAGCATTAGGAGTAGCTAACAATACCATTATTGTAATTTGGGGCGATCATGGTTTATTTTTAGGTGAACATGGCCGTTGGAACAAACACTCGAATTTAGAAGTGGCTTCGTCTTCCCCATTAATTATTATCGATCCTAGAAACCCTAAAGCAAAAGGTGAAACTTTTTCGGCAGTATCTACCACCGATATTTACCCAACACTTTGCGAATTGGCAGGGTTACCAATTCCAGAACAACCAAAAAATGCCAGTAGTACAACAGGTAGACCTCTTAAAGGACGCAGCTTAGTGCCTATTTTAAACGATACCAATGCCGAAGTTAAAATTGGAGCTGTTACCGTTTATAAAGGGCAGCGTGGTTTAGGTTACGGCTATCGTGTAAACGGGAAATACCGCTACATCGAATGGGTAAAAAAGGGTAAAGAAAATTTTTATGAGCTGTATGATTATGAAAGAGACCCCAACGAAACTAGAAATTTAGCGGTGGTTGAACATGAAATTTACGAGCCTTTACTACATAAATTCTCAAGAAATATTAGAAATGAAGGCGAAGGTGATGGATGTATGGCTTTGCTAAAAACGAAACCTTATGAAATGTCTTCGAAAAACAAAGGCAAGATTTTAGTTCGTGATGCCGATAACGATGGCATTCCAGACGACATGGAAGGCGCTGGTGACTCAGATAACGATGGGATTCCTAACTATTTAGATAAAAATTAAAATGAAACGCATTGCGCTAATTCTTGTTATTTTACTTAGTTTTTCAGCATGTAAATCTGCAAAAGAATCTCAACCGGAACTTGTAGACCTTAAGGCGGAACCTGTTTTAATTCGTCAGCCCTATTTGCAAATGGTTAGACCAAACACGGTAACCATTACTTGGAAAACCAATGCCGTTACAGGACACTGTAAAGTTGTTTATAACGACCTTAACAGCTTAGAACAGGACGAAGTAGCAGGAAAAATGGTGCTGCATGAAGGTGATAAATTCAACGAGGTGGTTATTAAAAACCTAAAACCACAAACAGCGTACAACTATGCCATTTATTCCAATGGTTATTTATTAGCCAGTGGTAAAGATTATTTTTTTACTACGGCACCAGATAACAAAAACACGGCTTTTAGTTTTTATGCCTTGGGAGATATTGGTGCCAAAGAAAAACAAAGTTTTGCCATAGAACCTGCAACCCGCATTACAGAACTAGGCATTAAACCCGATTTTGGCTTAGGTTTAGGGGATATTGTTTACCCAAAAGGCGAAAGTAAAAATTACGACAACCACTTATTTAAACCCTTTGAAAAGGTTTTTAAAAACACCCCGTTTTACCCAGTTGCAGGAAACCACGATTGGCTGTCGGATCCTGAAAAAAACTTTGAAAAAGAATGGGCCTTGCCTGATAACGAACATTACTACGGTTTTTCGTATGCAAATGCCTATTTTATTGGTTTAGATTCCAGAAATGGAGGTTTTTTCGAACTCGAAAAACAAACCAAATGGTTAAATAAAGAATTAAAAAAAGTACAAGGTAAATACGATTGGATTATAGTGTTTTTACATCACAATGGTAAAACCTGTACCTATAAAGAGAATTATCATCATGTTGAAAACCTCTACCCTATTTTTGCCAATTCTAATGTCGATTTGGTTTTAAACGGACACGCACATACTTACGAACGCTTAAAACCTTATGATGCCTTTGGAAACGTTGATAGATCTGTTACAAACCAGTCTGAATATAAAAATTTAGAAAACCGTTTTATATCCATAACCTTAGGTGCTGGTGGAAAACTAAACAAAAAATGGTTTCCAGACCCGTTTAATTTAGAGCACTGTAAAGATGGCTCTATAGTAGCTCATGCTGAACACGTTGGAAGTTTTGGATTATTCGAAATTAATGGAAAGTCTTTAGTTTTTAAAGCTTATAATTCTTTTACAGGTACCGTGTTTGATAGTTTTACCATTAAAAAATAACTATTAATAAAAATAATACCATTCAAAAAAACTAATTACTACTCATGACTAAGACATTTTTTCTCATGGTATGCTTGCTTAGCTTTTCGCTTTTAAACGCACAAACCCAGCAGCCAAATATCGTCTATATTTTAGCAGACGACATGGGTATTGGCGATGTTTCTGGTTTAAACCCTGAAGCAAAAGTAAACACGCCTAATATCGATTTATTGATAGATAACGGCATTAGTTTTACTGATGCACATACCACATCATCGGTATGTACGCCTTCTCGATATAGCATTATGACTGGCGAATACGCTTGGAGAACTCGATTAAAATCTAGAGTATTGGATGGCTATTCTAAAGCAATGATCGAGGACACAAAAGATACAGCGCCTAAACTATTACAACGAAATGGTTATGAAACTGCTATGATTGGAAAGTGGCACTTGGGCTGGAATTGGGTTATTGAAGATGAGGCTAGCCTTGAAATGAATCCGAAAAACCCATATCAGTTTAATGAAGATATCAGCAAAAAAGTAGATTACAGTAAACCCTTTACAGGAGGCCCAACAGATTGCGGTTTTGATTATTTCTTCGGATTAAATGCCTCGTTAGATTTTCCGCCTTATGTATATTCAGAAAATAATAAACTCATAGCTCTCCCAACAGAAACCATGAAACCCGATGGAAAGGATAAAGATTTTCCTGGTGGCCGAAAAAATGATTTAGTTGGTGGACAAAAATTAAAACGTAAAGGAGATAAAGCTCCAGGTTTTAAAGCCGAACAGGTCATGTTAGATTTAACCAATAAATCGGTAGCATACATAAATAATCACAAAAAAGACAAACCATTTTTTTTATACATTCCCTTAACTGCTCCCCATACCCCTGTTTACCCAAGAGATGAATTTTTGGGCACAAGCAAAGCTGGAATTTATGGCGATTTTATTCAGGAATTAGATTGGACGGTAGGTCAAATTGTTTCGGCTATAAAAGCTAATGGTATAGAAAACAATACCATCATTATTTTTACAGCAGATAATGGCGCATCAAAATCTTCTTTCCCCGTTGAATTTGAATCTAAATACCAACATAAACCAAGTAAAAATTTACGAGGCAGAAAAGCCACGTTACATCAAGGCGGACATACAGTTCCCTTTATTGTGCAGTGGAAAAACGTAGTGCAACCCAATTCAAAAAATAATACAACAATCTCCTTAGGCGATTTATATGCCACCTGCGCCGATATTTTGAAAGTAAAAACAGATCCTAATCAAGGTGTAGACAGTTACAGCATTTTATCATTGTTGAAGGGCAAGAATGACTATAGTCGAGAAGCCTCGGTGTATAGTAATTTTGCAGGTCGATTTTCCATTAGAAAAGGCGATTGGAAAATGGATTTAAATCCTAAAAAAGGAAATAGTTATTTGTTCAATATTGCAAAAGATCCTTCAGAAAAAAATAATTTATTTTATGATAACGCTTACGCGGATAAAACACAAGAACTCACATCAACTTTAAACAACATCATTTTTAACGGAAGAAGCACCGAAGGAGAAAACTTAGAAAATGAAGGTCCAAAAACATGGAAAGCCCTGTTTTGGTTGAAAAACAAACACAACTAAGCATGATAATAAAAAGAAACTGTTTACTAGCCATTGCTATAGTATTTGCAACGCACACCAATCTATTTGCTCAAAAAGATGAAATTCAGTCTTATAAAGTAGACAAAAACGTAAAAGTTGAAAAAGCCAGTCCGGAAGCCGTAGAACGTTTTAAAGACAAACGTTTTGGGATGTTTATTCATTGGGGACCTATAAGTCAGCTAGGCAAACAACTCAGTCATTCTCGAAACAGTAAAAGTCATAAACCAGGAGGGAAACCATATAAAATAGCAGATATCGAACCCGAAGTTTACGATGTGCAATACAAAACCTTTAATCCTACAAAGTACGATCCAGACTATATTGTAGATTTAGCCAAACGTGCTGGGATGAAATACCTCGTATTTACGGCAAAACATCACGCTGGGTTTTCCATGTTCGATTCTAAAGTAACAGATTACGATATCATGAATACCCCTTATGGGAAAGATATTTTAAAAGAATTAGAACAAGCCTGTAGAAAACAAAATTTCGATTTCGGATTTTATTATTCGCCTCGAGATTGGTATAATCCTGATTGCGATTCCAAAGATCATCATGATAGATATATTACTTTCTACAAGGCTCAAATGGAAGAGTTATTAAACAATTATGGTAAAATAAATGAAATTTGGTTTGATGGTTTGGGTCCTGGCGATTGGAAAAATACTTCTGCAGAAGTCATGACAAGAATTCGTGAATTACAGCCCGATGCTATGGTAAATGACCGCGGTGGTGTTGGTGCCGATTTCACACGCCCGAACATACGGTTAGTCAGTTTAACAACCAACAACTTTGGGAGGCTTGCCATACCACAACAAGCCAGTGGGGATACAACCCAGACACAAACGTAAAAAGCCTTAAACAATTGATGCAGATTCTGCTTTACACTTGGGGAGCCGATGGCAATATGTTATTAAATATTGGTCCAATGGGCGATGGTGCTTTAAATCCTGAAGAAGTAAAACGTTTGGAGCAAATTGCCGATTGGTGGGCAGTTAATGGCGAAAAAAGTATTGCAGGAAGCCGGGGTGGCCCCTACTTCCCAAGTAATTGGGGTGTTTCAACGCGAAAAGGCAATAAAGTATTTTTGCATGTTTTCAATTGGCAAAAAAACGGCACATTAACCTTGCCTAATTTCCCTAATAAAACAATTAAATCGGTTTCATTATTAAATGGGAAGAAGATTGAATTATCTCAAAATACTGAAAATTACACGTTAACTATTCCAAAGCAATCTTTAGAAAGAATAGTAACGACTGTAGCCATTGAATTGAATGCCAGTGCCATGGACATGACACCAATGTACTCTATAAAAACCTTAACACAACAAGCGACTTTAACGGCTTCACAAAACCAAGAAGCAACAAAAAATGTTATAGATGGTAACCCAACAACGGTTTGGCATGCGTCTACTAAAAAAAATAAAGACATTTGGATTCAAGCCAATTTTGAAAAACCCGTAACTATTGAAAGTTTTGTTGCTGGTCGTGGTGAAGAATGGGTGACGAAAAACAACCCTGAATTACAGATTCCCGATGGTAATGGTGGATGGAAAACGATTTATAAATGGAAACCTAAATTCGAGCCATTAAAGTACTTAAAAACTCCTGTTACAACCGATAAAATCCGTTTGAAAGTTAAAAACACGAAAGATTATTATTTGGCCGAATTTGAATTATACGCACCATTGAAGTAAAATGTCCTCAAAATCATAAACCGTTTTTAAGATGAATAGAATAATTTTTTTAGTGTCTCTTTTAGCTTTCAGTTTTTGTAATGCTCAGAAACCGAATGCCAAATCCGATAAGAAACAACCCAATATCGTTTTTATTTTGGCTGATGATTTAGGAGTAAATGCTCTAAACTGTTACGGAAATACATTAGTTGAGTCGCCCAATATTGATAAACTATATGCCGAAGGTTTGCATTTTACAAATGGCTATTCCAACGACCCGACTTGTGCGCCGTCGAGAGCATCCATCATGTCTGGACACTATGTACCAAGACATAAAGTATACCGTGTGGCAGATCGCTATAAAACAGATAAAAAAACATTGCAAGCCATGCGCTTTCTTCCTCCCGAAATTAACAGAGTAAAAGGTACGGGTGCCGGATTATCTTTAGATGAAATTACTATTGCAGAAGCATTAAAAAATAACCATTACGCAACAGCAGCTTATGGCAAATGGCATTTAGGAAAAGGCGCGTTACAAATTCAAAATCAAGGGTTTGATGAAGGTTACGAAATTACAGGACATTATAATTTTAAGACGTTTCCTGAGCAAAACCAGTTGGATAACACGCAATATTCAGCCGATGTAATAACTGAAAAAACCATCAATTTTATTAAAAAAGCGCAATCAGAAAACAAAGCATTTTTTGCTTATGTGCCGTATTATTTGGTGCATAAACCTTTAGAGCCAAAAGCTGAATATCTCAAACATTTCAAACAAAAACTAAAAGGAAACAAAGACGTTGGCCCAGATGAAATCAAGGTTTTAGCCATGATAAAAAGTCTAGATGATAGCCTTGGTCAATTATTAAAAACCTTAGAAGATTTAGGTTTAGAAGACGACACCATCATTGTTTTTACTAGCGATAATGGGCATTACAAAACGGAAAGTAATATTTTTAATCAGCCATATCGAGGCGTTAAAGGTCAGACTTTAGAAGGCGGCATTCGTGTGCCATATATTTTCAAATGGAAAAATAAAATAAAAGGAGGTTCTACTTCCGAAGCACCAATAATTCATGTGGATCTTTATCCAACACTTTTAGGTTTAACTCAATCACCAAAACCAGAAAACTACGTTTTAGATGGTGAAGACTTATCGCAAATTTTATTAGGTAAAGCTTCAAAAACCAATCGTGATGCACTTATTTGGGAGTACACCAATTACGCACGGTATAACGAAAAAACAAAAACTTTTGCCAGCGCATGGGTGAATGTGATTCAAATGGATGGTTATAAAATGACTGAAGCTGTAGAAACGTCGACCTATACCCTATTCAATTTAAATTCGGATCCTTATGAAACCAGAGAGGTTTCTAAAGAAAATCCGCAAGTTATTTCAAAATTAAAAAAACGTTTAGAGCTTTGGAAAACAGAAACAGGTTATGAATCGCCAAAACCAAACCCTGATTTTAAATACTAAACAAACCTTTCATTATGTGATGTTTGACGATAATTACTACTAATCAAACAATTATTAAACCTTATTACCAGTGCTTAACTTTAGATTTGAAATAACTGAAACAAACTAAGCTTACATGAAAAAAACGCTGTATTTAATCGTTTTAATTATTAGTTTTTGGAGTTGCAAAACTTCTAAACAGGAAAGCACAAAGCGTTATCCTTTTGAAAAAAGCAACCTTGTCCCTTGGTCTATTGTAGGTTTCGATGTAAAAGAAAGAAGTCCAAAAGCCCGTATCGACATGCTGAAACATTTAGGATTCGAGCGTTATGGCTACGGAAATAGGCCAAAACACATACCAACCATGCAGGAAGAATGGGAACTTGCTCAAGCCGAAAACGTAAAAATTGATGCGGTTTGGCTGTATTTAAACTTGGACAAAGACCAACCAAATGCATTACGAGACCAAAATGAAGCTGTTTTTAAAAACTTAAAAGCAGTTGGATTAAAAACCCAAATCTGGATAGGATTCGATCCCAAACATTTTGAAAATTTATCGGATGCTGAAGCTTTAGATGATGCTGTAAGCATGGTATCCTATTTATCTAATCGTGCAACAAAATTAGGCTGTAAAATTGCCCTTTACAATCATGGTGGTTGGGCTGGACAAACCGAAAATCAATTAAAAATTATTAAAGCACTTCCTAACGAAAATTTGGGTGTGGTTTTTAATTTTCATCATGCCCATCACGATATAGAAAACTACTCTAAACATATAAAATTGTTAATGCCCTATTTATGGTGTGTTAATTTAAATGGCATGAAAAAAGACGGTCCGAAAATTATAACTATTGGTGATGGTGATCTTGAAAAAGACATGATTCAACAATTATTGGATTTAAATTACAAAGGCCCTTTTGGAATTTTAGGCCATGTAAAAGGTGGCGATCCTGAAGTGATTTTACAAGAAAATGTAGATGGATTATGGCAATTGTTTCCTCAAAACAACTAAATTTTTTAGTTCATTATTTAACAAAGTAGCCATTAGCCCCCCCGTAAAAATCCTCATATTCGTCAATAAACATAGGGTTTTCACGATTTTCAAACCTTTTCAGACTCTAATCAAACCTCATTAAAGGTCTAGTTATATAATTTTACAGAACAAACAAATCACATCATTATGAAAAAAATAATATTTGCAGCCCTCCTATTCATAGGACTTGCTCTTTCAGGCTTCGCACAATCGGAAAAGCTTATTGAAAAAGCAAACCAAAAAGTTGAAGAACTAAATACTGATATAATTACCGGAGATAAAACACAAGCATTATCGGAAGCTCAAAAATCAGAAATTCAAAAATTATATATCGAAAGAACTCAAGCTATAAGAAAAGCAAAAAAAGCAGGTGCCGATGATACGGAGACCAAAGCAATCATAAAAAATTATAATCAGAAAGTATTTAAAGAAGTGCTTACTAAAGAGCAAATAAAAGCACGAAAAAAAGGTAAAGAACAGGAGGAGAATTAATAGCTATTTGTACATGAAACACTATTCAATGTTTATTATCGCATTTGTAATTTATGCCTTAGGCTATGCTCAAATTACGCCTCAAACTATGGTTGGGAATATGGGGAGAGGTATAAACATTGGTAATGTTTTAAGTGCTCCTAAAGAAGGAAATTGGGCGCTAGCTTTAACTGATACGTATTTAAAAGACGTTGCTAGTGCCGGATTTACTTCAGTTCGAATCCCGATAGATTTCTTTGGAGATAGAACTTCTGGTAATACATCGGTTTATTCAAAAGCTGAAAACACTTCTGCTTCGTATACGGGCACACCTTCAGATTATGTTGTAAATCCAGCTTATTTAGACCGTATTGAAGAGGTAATTACCTGGGCTTTAAATGAAAACTTAATTGTTGTTTTAGATTTTCATGGCAATACCTTAAAAGATGAGTTTCTTCATACGTTTAGTACAAAAAGTAAAGATGCCCCTTACTATACCCACCCAACTTCGGCAAAAAGAGCAGCAGATAATGAGAAATTCAGAACTATTTGGTTATCAATCGCTAACAGATTTAAAGATTATTCCTTAAATTTAATATTTGAGGTCGTAAACGAGCCATATTTTAGTCTGAGTGCTAATGACATGGACATCTTAAATGAAGATATAATAAACATTATTAGATCTACTGGCGGCAAGAACACTTACCGAAATATTATTATTACCGGGGGAGGCAAAAATTCATTTGAAGCACCACTACAAATTAGTGATCAGGTTTTGAATATGGACAACTATTTAATAGCAACCTTTCATTATTATTGGCCACGAGATTTCACAGCTTCCGCTAGTGAAAATCATAATGATTATGATTGGGGTACCCCTACTGATAAAACTGAAATAGACAAAAATTTCGGAGCCGTTCAAACTTGGTCTGCAGACAAAAACATCCCTATTTATTTAGGTGAATTTGGCGCAGATAATGAAGGTGGATTCAATTATAACAAAAACACTTATGGTGCTTTTGGAGGACCTGAAGAAGCTTCTCGTATTTTGTATCATGAATATTTAGCTGAAAAAGCCATCGATTTAGGGTTTTCGTTTACAGCCTGGGATGCCGGACACAAATCGGGAAAGACCATTTATATAGCGCCAACACGAACTTGGGCCAAAGGTATAAAAGAAGCCTTACTTGGAAATACTTTAAGTAATAATGAGAGTAATAAATCGGAATTAATAAAAGTGTTTCCGAATCCTTCAAGGGACCATATCAACATTAAAAGTAATCAAACTATAGATAACGTAGAGCTTTATAACCTTCATGGCAGCATGATTTATAAAAATAACTCTAAAGATATAACCCAACTACATTGGCCAGCAATAGCCAATGGCACCTATATTTTAATAGCCAAATTAACCAATGGCGCACATTATAATACTAAAATATTAATATTAAACTAAATTCGATAATCATGAAAAAAATTACATTTTTACTATTAGCAATTTTGCCAATACTCGCATTTGGGCAATTTGATCAACTAATTACTAATCACACGTTTGATGCCGACGTATCTGGATGGAACTCTAACGGCACTCATTCTTGGGATGCAACAGAAGGTTTCACAACACCAGGAAGTGGTAAGTTTGAGGCTGCTGCAGGTAATAACTTTAGATCCTCTCCTAATACACCATTAGATTATGCAGGTGATTATACCGTTACTTTTAGAGTTAAAGGTACAACCGGTACAACTATTAAAGCACAATTTTTTGGTTGCTGTGGTAATCCATCTGGACCTGAAGTTAATATGACAGGAGATTGGATTGAATACACACACACTTTTACAGCTCTAGAAACTGGAAATAATTCAAACTTAAGAATCATTGCTGTAACTTCTGGAACATTTTATATTGATGATGCTTATTTTACTTTTAACCTTCCAGCTGGAAGTACATTATTAACTACTAATGTAAGTGGATCTGGTACCGTTGTAAAAAGTCCAGACCAATCTTACTATACTTCAACTGATAATGTTTCATTAACACCACAACCAACAACACACTGGCAATTTAACAATTGGAGTGGAGACCTTACTGGTTCTGCAAATCCAGGAAGTATTTTAATGGATGCCAATAAAACAGTAACAGCCAATTTTATAATTAATCCTAGTTTTGACTACAACTTTACTTTTAATACAGATAACGATTTAGAAGGTTGGACAACAGATGCACAATTAAACCTTGCATCTCATACTGGTGGTGAAGTTACATTAGTGCCTACAGCAGATCAATGGGCTAGATTTAACTTATTCGATTTCCCAATCCCAGCCGCTTCTTACAATAAATTAACAATAGTTTTAAAAAATGAATCTACAGGTGATGATGAAATAACTGCAATTGCCATTAATGGAACTGACACTCAAGTTGCAATTCCTCAAACAATGACAACTAGTGATTCAGGGTTCCAAACTTATACATTTAACATGACTGAATTATCTAACTGGAACGGTGATGTAAATTCAATAAGAATTAGATTTACTGCTTCAAGTAAAGCTGGTACAGCTACAGAAGGAAGGTCTTCTGGAACTGGTAACATCATCATAAACTCTGTTGCTTTTGAATTTGATTCATCTTTAAGTACAAATGATTTTGATTCTAATTCTATCGCCATCTATCCAAACCCTGCAACTTCTCAAATTACAATTAATGGTGTTCAAAAAATTTCAGAAGTTCGCATTTTTGATGTCATGGGTAAACAAGTATTAAAAACAAATACCTTAAGCAATAATCAGCTTAATATAAACCAATTAAATTCGGGTGTTTACCTTGTTCGCATTCAAGATGTAAATAATTTTATTACTGTAAAAAGAATTATAAAAAAGTAGGAACTTAAAAAATAACCTTTAAGTCTACTTAAATCATATTGATTAAAAAAAGTAGGTTGTTGACTAACTCTAATTTGCGGTTATGTAGCCTTCCCTAAAAAGGGATAGGCTACAACTTCAGTTATTATTCGGTCATACATGAAAGAAAAAAGACTTCACATTTCTATGAAGCCTAATCCCGAGCAATAAAAAATATAAAAACCGAATTATACTTAATTTACTATATATTTTAATCCTATTTAAATTTTATCAATTCAAATAAATCTAGAAACCATGTTTTTTTACCTTAGAATCTGGCACCATCTTAAAACTCTTTTCTTCAAAAAAAGTCCTACCCAGCCAATCAGTTGCTTTAACTTGTAAAGTATGATCTCCAAGGCTATAATAAGAGGGCATACTATCACTCCATATATGAGAAGATGGTAATGGAGTAGAATTACGAGTTCCCCACGGAAGCTCTTCTGCATGATCCCATTCATATTCAACATCTAGTAAATACTTATCAAATCGTGAAGTTAATTTAAGTTTTACCCAATCACCATTATCTACCCTATACTCTACATTATCCCATGGTGAACCTTGAAAAAAATTCACTACTATTTCTCCACGATATTTCTCCACCATAGGGACTATTTTAGGAATATGTATACTCATTTTTAAATCATTATCTCCAGAAGGAACATAATCATAGTCATAGGTATTTCCTTTAATATTTAAAAAAGCATATCCCTTTGGTGTACCATCTCTCATAATAGATGAAGGTGTACCGTAGCTATCTTTAGCTCCTTTATAGACAGAGCCAGATGTTGCGCCTGGATTGTAATGATGATGGTATCCTGAATTTGGCCATCCTTCTTCTTTCGTGAAAAAATGATGATTTTGAGAATGCGTATGTCCCGAAAGAGAAATAGTGTACTGAAACCCCTTTAATAAATCAAATAATTTTTGCACATCTAATTCTTGAAATTGATCTGGACCCGGTTCAAATTCAAAAATGGGAATATGAAAACCTAGAATAATCAGTTTATCCTTATCTACATGTTTAAGATCATTCTCTATAAACCTCAAGATATCATCTCTAAACCCTCCTAAATAACCTTTACCATCTCTAGGATCGGGATACAGGACATCATCTAACATAATAAAATGAGCATCGGCATAATTAAACGCATAATTGGTTGGTCCAAAATAATACTCAAAAGTTTCATCACTAAGTTTATCGATTTGCTCCCCATTCAAATCGTGATTACCTAAAACATTATACCAAGGAACTCCTATTTTTCCTATTATACTAATATAATCTCCCAGTACCTCTTTTATTCCTAAATCACCAAGACTTATACCTAAAACAGCTTTATCTGTGTCTAACAATTCTGACACTATAGCCTTATCAAAATAAGTTAAATCTAAAGCGCTATCGGGTTGAGGGTCTCCAAATAGAATTACTGAAAAATCTGAGTTTTCCTCATTTGAATATAATGGAAAATTAACCCTTTTGGGTAAATCGCCAGTCGGTTTCACGCCAACATACTTATTTTTAGGAGATCCGTTAGGCTTATGAATATAGTAAAATTCTGGCTGGTTATTTTCATTAACCGGTACAGCGTAATTTGAAGGTTTTATTACAGATACAATCATATCATCGGTGGCAGGCAATAAATAATAACCTTTTTCATCTGTTAAAACCACTTCAACTCCATTAGTCACCCCAACCCCAGGTATTCCTTTTTCCTTACTCTCCCTTATTTTATTATTATTTTCATCGTTAAAAACATAGCCTTTTACATGATTTTGAGAGTAAACATAGTAACTAAAAAAAACAGATACTACTAACATGAAAGTTAATTTTGTCATATATTTTATATTAAAACATTGGTTATTTTCGAGTATAACTTCCATTAGGAAATTTATTTTCTGGTGAATTATCAGATGATATATACTCTATAATTTGATTAAATTTTCCTTTTCTTTTTATTAAATCAAAAGAGTCGTATAGCTCATCAACTGCAGTATATGTTCTAAATTTCAATGTATTATCATCTATAGTTATTATTTGATACATTTGAGAATTTACGGCTGCTCTATCCATCCATCTCTTTTCTTCTAGGATGCCATACATTTTAGGCCCAGCTACAGATACAACGTAAACAGGACCTGTTTCTCCATCCTTTAGATTTGAAGACTTCATTTGATTATTTGACCTACAATACATGTGGTCATGTCCTGTTAGTATTAAATCCGTTTTGTATTTTTCAAAAATGGGTAACCACTCCTTTCTTAGTTCAGGATAGTCTCCCCACCTACCATCTCTAGCACTAAATACGCCATGATGAAAAGAAACAACAGTCCATTTTTTTTTATTGTGCTTCAAAACAGACTCTAGCCAACTCGCTTGTTTTTTGAGTTCTTTTTCAGAACGCAGCGCAATTAAACTATTCAAAACGATTACTCGCATATTTGGATAATCTAGATAATAAACACTCTCTTCTAATCCTTTAGGTCCATTGTTTGGTAATTCAAACTGAGGCTGCCAAAATACTGAAAGTGATTTTTCAACTTGAGAATCCTTCAATTTCTCATATTCATGATTCCCTACAACAGGTAAAATAGGTGTAGTTTGAGCAACACGCCCTAGTGCATAAAACCATTCTTCCCATTGTCCATTACTCTGTCCATCATCTACACAATCGCCAGCGAACAACATGAATTTAGCATACGGAGCCTTATTATGTGCTGCCCAAATGGTTCTTGTACCCCATGAAGAAATATCATTTTGAATATCACCTAAATAAATAAAAGAATATGGCTTTTCATTATTCGATACTGTTCTAAATTGATTCCATGAACTCCAGATTCCATCCTTACTACCAACCCTATAACGATACATTGCACCTGACTTAAGTTTTGAAAAATTTACCGAGTGGTAATAGTACGTATCTCCTTCTTTGTCTATTATCTTTTCAGAAAATGCAGACACATTTTGTTCTAAAATACTGTCATAAGGAGCGGCTTTTGCTAAAGCTATTTGGGCAATGGGTTCCTCAACTGCATCTTGAGTTCTCCAAGTGACACTTTGAGAAATTTCAGGATTATTTTTATTTGTTAAAATAATATGTTCTGGTTTATCTAACTGTGAGAAACCATTAAATGATAACATGAACATTAACCCTCTAAAGATTATTTTTTTTAAATCCATATCAAATTTTTAAATAAAATATTAGTTATTTGAGAAAACATCCCACCATAATTTTGTGTTAATATTATCTCCACCAATATTATCGACTGCTAATTGATAATTATCATTATTAGTGGACTTTACATCGTTAGGGTATAAAAAACGTACAGGTACTTTTTTATCATTACCAGCTCCTGGTCCAGGTGTTACTTCTGGTCGATTTGTTCTACGCCAATCTGACCAAGATTCAAAACCTACATAAAATTGTGAAATCCATTTTTGAAGTAATATTTTGTCTAAATCCTGCGAAATTTCACTAGTAAGATTGACTTTTTCTTGAGATAAATATACCGTCATATCTAATGATTCTAGTTCTTCGGCCAAGTCATTCCATCCACCTACTTTCACACGCTCTAAATAATACTCGAAGGATGCTCTTATACCGTTCTGATAATATACTTCTGCATCTTTAGAATCTATTATTCCTCGCGTGGTAGCTTCTGCTAAAATAAACTGGACTTCTGAATAAGACATAATAACTGTCTGAGCGGCAATTGGTGAAGCTAAATCACTGCATTCTTTGCACGCATATAACACCCCAAGCCTAGAGATATAATTAGAGCCCGATTTGTCTGGATTATTGGTGGGACTATATGATTCAGAATCATCGGCATTCAATCCATTTAAAATCCCTCCGTAATCATCCCAGTTTTCTGAATAAATACCTTTTTCGGATGCTGAAATGGGTTGAGCAAAAACCTTTAAACGAGAATCATTTAATTCCTTTAATCTAATTTCCATTATTTTACTTAAGCGATATGAGTCAAAAGACCCTACGCGTGTATCATATCTACTAGGAGGGTTGTCTATTTCATGTTGGAGGGCTGCCATATCCTCATTACTCTGGAATATCGGGAAATCGGATGGGTTATTTACTATATTTTTAATTCCTTCGATAGCGACTTGAGGCTTTACATCTAAAATTCTTAAAAGCAATCGGAGTTTTAAAGAATTAGCAAACTTTCTCCATTTTAAAATATCGCCAGAAAACAATATATCTCCAGAAATATCTGAAGTTACATTTGACAAAATTTCATTCGCCAATTCAAGGTCATTTAATATCCCTTCATATATTTCACTCTGAGGCGTGAAAGAAGGGAAAAAATTCCCTTCGGTTCTTCCCAATGAAGCTTCAGAATAAGGAATATCTCCATAAGCATCTGTTATAAAATGATAATTCAGACATTTTAAAACTAGACCTGCCCCATAGTAACCTTTTAGCGCATCTGAAACTTGAGAAACTTCTATTAAATTATTTACATTTCTTAAGGTATTATATCCTGCATCATATGGTTTTTCATTAGGATACCAATTATAAGTATCATCATTAGTAGATTGCATTTCCCCTGCGTGCTGCGTAACGACCAAACCCTCTTCTCCTCCTAAACCTCCCCAAGAATATGAAGTAGATTTAATAATCCCTGGAAGAAGTAATTCTGGTGAAGCTATTAATGGATTTTTATAATTTGTATTAATTTCATCAAAATCATTTGTACAATTGGTTAAGAGTAAAAGCGTGATAATATTAAAAACTGATTTTATATTTAAATATTTTTTCATTTTGACTAATTAAAAATTAATATTAATATTGAAAGTAAATGACCTTGTACTTGGTAGAGACATATATTCATACCCTGGACTTATGACACCTCCCGAAACCATAACTGTTTCTGGATCAAAATGAGGGTTTTCTGTCCATAATGCTAAATTTCGGCCCGAAAGCGATAACCTCAAATCATCTATTGATATACTGCTACAAAATTTTGATGATAAATTATAACCTATACTAACTTCTCTTAATTTCACATAAGATGCATCGTATTTTGAGGTCTCGACATTATTACTATTATTATAACTTTTATAATAGGTTCGAGCGCTTACAAGTGTTTCATTTGGTTGAAATACGCCTGGTGAAACTTCAACAACACCATCTCCTATGATGCCACTTTCTCTCCCAACAAGAGTTTCTTTTATTTGTCCTGCAGCACTACCCACAACTTTCGTTCGAGATACCACCATCCCCCCTTCTCTGTAATCGAAGAAGAACCCAAAATCAAAATTTCTAATTTTAAAAGTATTTTGAATCCCTAAAGTGAAATCTGGTGCATAATCACCTTGGTACTCTAAATCACTTGTTCTCAAAGGCAAACCACTAGTATCATAAATTACCTCTCCGTAGTAAGGACTGTTTTGATCGTCTACTCGCTTTAAACCTATTCCATACATTGCGCTAATAGATCCGCCTTCCCTGGCTTGAATGTATGCTTTGTTCTCTGCTATAGTGTAATCAACACCCCCTAAATCACTTACCCTACTCTCATTTTTACTGAAATTAAAAAAGGCATTCCATTTAAATTTTTCTTTATTAAATGGCTTTAACCCCAGAGTAACTTCTAAACCTTGATTTTCAACTTTCCCTAGATTAATAGACCTCGTATCATACCCACTTGAGATGTCTGCGGGAACGTCAAGAATTTGATTAGTAGTACTATTTTTATATACAGCTGCATCTAGGGTAAGAGCATTTCCCCAAAACCTTAAATCTGTTCCAAATTCATAAGAAACGGTATTTTCTGGTTTCAAATTTCCGTTTGTTATCGCCGCAGATTCGCTTAATATCGGATTGCCTGCATAGGTCCCTCCATTAGTATAGGTTGGCTGACCATTTTTGTAAGGGTCTGTATCATTTCCTACTGCTGCAAATGCCCCTCTTATTTTGGCAAAGGAAATTACTTGAGGCAGGCTAAATACTTCATTCAATAAAACACTTACATTAGCAGAAGGATAAAAATACGAGTTGTCGTTTTTAGGTAAGGTACTAGACCAATCATTACGAGCCGATACCTCAAAGTAAATCTTATTATCAAATGAGAATCGACCAAATCCATATAAACTATTTACTCGTTTTTTATAATCACTCTCTATTGAAATGATCTGAGAACCTGCATTATTAAAAGAGTACACCCCTGGGTTAATCAGCTCATCAGCTCTAGTACTATCATAATTTCTATTTTGATTCAACCTATTCCCTCCAAAAGATAAATTTACGTCCCATTTACCATATGTATTGTCGTATGACAATAGAAAATCTGTATTTACTTCTTCATAAAAAATATTATCTTCTCTATAATATCCATTTGGAAAACGTTGGGTACTATAGGCTCGCTTTTTAGCTCTGAAATCCCTATAGAAATCTCTCCCTGTTCTAAGGATTAATTTAAAATGTTTGTTCAAATTATAATCTAAACTAACATTACCATATACTCTATCCTTATCTTGACTGTTTGTATTCTCGAAAACATTAAAATAAGCGTTATCATGATAATTATAATTATAATTAAATTGTTGAATACCTTCTAAGCCCTCTTGCCAGTAATTTCTTAAACTATTTGTGTTAATTTGTCTGCCATACCATACCCACATATACATTACATTTTCAGTTCCATAACTCACGGATGGCCTATTTCCACTATCCTGTTTCAGATAATTAATATTTGCATTCACCTTTAAACTTTTCGTTAGATTTATACCCGTTGACAAATTGAAATTATTTCTGGATAAATCTGTATTTGGCACAATACCTTCCTGATTAAGGTTCTGGTATGCAATTCTAAAATTTCCGAAATCACCTGATTTAGAAAGCGCAATACTATTATTTTTAGTGTATCCCGTTTCGAAAAAATCTCTTACGTTATCAGGGTTAGACACCCATGGTGTAGGAATGATATTAGCATTACTTACATCAACGTCACCTCCTCTTGTACCATCTTCTCTTGGTGAATCAAATTGCGCAATTAATAGCCCCGTATCTAATTTAGGCCCCCAACTTTCATCTAGTCCATCATTTACTCCTCCACCTGAGCCATCTACAAACGAAAACGCATCATTATTACCTTGTCCGTATTCATTTTGCCAATCAGGCATTGTTAGTGGATTTTCAAAAGTAATTCCTGAACTAATATTTACTTTTAATTTGCCGTCGCCACGACCTTTCTTTGTTGTAATAACGATTGCTCCGTTTGCGGCCCTAGATCCATATATAGCTGCAGCTGCTGGTCCTTTTAAGATATTAACAGATTCTATATTTTGAGGGTTAATTTCTCCAGCACCATTTCCATAATCTACATCACTTGTACTATCACCTGTAGGAGAAAAATAATCATTACTTATAGGCGTTCCATCAACAATAAATAAAGGAGAGTTTTTACTTATGTCTAATGAAGACGCTCCTCTAATAGTAATTAGTGAAGACCCACCAATTCCAGTTGGACTATTAGTGACATTCACCCCTGCAATTTTACCAGATAACCCGTTTACGAAATTAGTTTCTTTAGACTCTACTAACTCTTCCGGTGCAATATCTTGAGAAGAATAGCCCAAAGCCTTTTTTTCTTGTTTTATTCCTAAAGCAGTTACAACTACTTCTTCCAAAAAGGAGGTTTCTTCTTCTAGGAATACGTCGAATTGGTCATTAGTTTTAGCTACAATTTCTTGAGTTTTATATCCGACATATGACACCGTTAAAACAACTCCAATTTTTGAAACAGATAATTCAAAACGACCTTCAAAATCGGTACTAGAACCATTTGAAGTCCCCTTTTCAACAACTGTAGCTCCTGGCAACGGAAAACCATCTTTACTCATAACTTTTCCTTGCACCCTTAAATCTTGAACTATGGTTTGATTTGAGTTTTTATTTATAGAGCTTCTTGTATTAGTTTTTATTAAATAAATACGTTTATTAATAATTTTATAATTTGTATTTGAGTGTTTAAATACTTGATCTAATACAAAATCTATCGGTTCATTTTTCACATGAATACTCAAATGTTTATCAAGATTTACATCGCTAATTTTAAAAACAAATCGAAAATCTGTTTTACTTTCTATCTCACTAATAAAGGTATTTACCGTTATATTGGTAAAGTTTAAGGAAATCTTTGGTTTTTGCCCATAGGTTTCTTTAGCATGCATGGTAATAAAGGAGACTATAATAAACAATGCAGTAAGTTTCATTTTTAGGTCAATTTTCAATAATAGAGATTGACTTCTTCGTTTAAGAAGATTTTTCATATTTTTGTTAAGTTTTTTAGTGTTTTAATCTTTTTGATTGATCACTCAAGCTATCGGAAAGTGTTCCAGCATTTTCCGATTTTTTTTAATCTAAATATTAAATTTAGGTTTAGTGATACTTTTTCCTAAGTTTTATTTGGTCTAATCCAGCATATAAATTTTTAATTAATTGTTATGGTATTTTTATTAATGGTATAATCAATTTTATAAATTTCTTTTAATTCATCTAAAACCATTTGTAATGGAGGTTTTTTACCAAAGCTCGCATGAAACTTTTGTTGATGTAAATTATTATTCAAATTAATTATTTTAACATTGTAGTGTCTTTCCAAATTTTTAAGAATGTTGTCAAAAGACATGTTTCTAAAAACTAATTCTCCATTCAACCAGGCGGTATATATTTCTGTAGAAACTTTTGTTTTGGTTATTTCACTTGTAAAATCATTAAATACGGCTTTATAGCCAGGTTTTAATGAAAAGCTAGTTTCTTTATTGTAAGGTTGTGATTCTAAATACAAATCTACTAACCCTTCTACCAAGACTACTTCTTTCTTTAACTCTTCAGGATAAGCATTTACATTAAATTTTGTCCCTAAAACTTTCACATCTAAATCATCTATATTTACAATAAATGGAGCTTTATCATCTTTAGCTACATCAAAAAAAGCTTCTCCAGTAATGAATACTTTTCTTTCCATACCCTCTAAAAACTGATTTGGATACTTAATTTTTGTGCCAGAATTCAACTGAACTATTGAACCATCAGACAACTGAAGAACAAAAAACTCTCCATACGGAACAGTAAGAATATTATAAATAAGTCGGTTAGCTTCTAAATTCTTTTTATAAGCTAGCTTTGTTCCTTTTTGTTTCCCAATAACCCTTCCTTGACTATCGTAAATGTTTATTTCAGCATTTTTTTTCAGAACTTCTATACTTCCATCTTCTAATTCTAATGTAATTTCATTATTTAATAGCTCTTCTTTTATACCATTATTTTGTACTATTTTAGAACTAATTATTAAAAAAATTAAAAATATTACAGCTACTGCCGTGACACCTCTCCAATCTAGTTTTTTCCTTTTACCTCTCTCATTATCACGAATAGTAGTACTTATACGCTTTAATATTCTTATCCTTGCCTCATTTTTTTCTTTAAAACTCCAGTCAAGAGTTTTGTCTGTATTTTGCAAAGAATTAAAATATTGATATAAAATAACCTCCTCTTCCTTTGAACAGTTTCCTTTTTTAAACTTTGATAATAAATCAAATAATAGTTCTTTATTCATTTTTTGCGTTTATAATAGTATGATGCAGAAACACACATTAACTCACACAGAAAAAACCGAATTAAACTTCTTTTAACCTATTGATAACACTTAGGTTTCATTTAGGTAATGTTTATTCAGTCTTAACAAAAAAAATGTATAAAAAGAGTACTTCCTAAGGCTGTTCGTAGATGCTTTAATGCCCTATGTAATTGATTCTCTACAGTTCGATGTGAAATACCAAAATGTAATGCTATTTCCGTAATTGAATAATTTTGAAATCGACTCATATAAAATATGGATCTACATCTTGATGGTAAGTCCAACATGATTTGTTCAATAGAAGTTTTTAATTCCCTATGATCAAGATCGAGTTCAATTTCTGGGTTTAGAGTTAGTGTTTCAAGTATGACGCTATTAAAACCAACATACTTATCATTTCTAATTTTTAGTAACGCATTATTTCTAACTGACTTAAAGAGATAACTATTCAAATTTCTAATTTGAAGTTCTTCCTTTCTTAACCAAATATCAGAAAAAACCTCATGTAATACATCTTCAGTAAGGCTTTTATCCATCAAAACATTATATACACTTATATATAGTCTCTCCCAATACTTATTATAAATTTGATTAAAAGCAGAATGATTCCCTGCCTTCACATATAAAAGTAGGTTTTCATCAGAAATATCATTGAAATTTAATTGTTTAGCCTTCCTCATATCGATTTTAAAAATACTTCAGTTTCGTGTATAATATTTCCATAAATCATTAAGAAAATATTAATTCTTTACAACTGAAATTTTCAACCAATAATCGTATATCTTTTGGTTTTTTACAGACTTATAGTATATTACCTACACAGTAAGCAATAGAGTTTTGTTACTTCACAAAAGTTTTCAGAATTAAAAAATATGTATAATGGAATTCGAAAATGCTTATGCAGAATCTTTTAATGCTAAAATTAAAGCCTTCAGAAGTTAATTTAGAGGAGTCAAAAATATAGAATTCTTTCTATACAGATTAACCACAATTATTGCATAAACATAACAATTAGGATTGATCCTTAATCCCCTTTTTGTCCCTTATAAATGTAACAGCCGAATTGGTCAGGTTTATAATCAAAGAATTTCAAATTTTAAGATTCCCTAAAAATGAGAAAACCTTATAAATCATACGATTTATAAGGTTTTAGTATTCTCTGGTATTTGTTTTTGTCGGGGTGGCAGGATTCGAACCTGCGACCTCCGCGTCCCAAACGCGGCGCGATAACCGGGCTACGCTACACCCCGAATAATGGTTATCATAAAAAATTTGCGGAGAGACCGGGACTCGAACCCGGGCAACACTTACGCGTTGACAGATTAGCAATCTGCTCCATTACCACTCTGGCACCTCTCCTAAATTTTAATAAGAACTTGCAATAAATTTGCGGTTGCAAAAATATACTAAAGAAGCGTATAACACAACTTTTTTTTGCCTTTTTTTCTTTTTTTATTCTGGGTATTCTATTCGCAAATGGTAAATGTTTGCTAGCTTGTGTTTTAGCACTTTTTTTATAGATTCTATTTCTTTAAAAGTTATGTTCGCATTTAGGAATTGCCCCTCCTCGATTTGCTTATTTATGATATTTTCAACGAATGCTTCAATTTTAGTAGACGTAGGTTCTTTTAAACTTTTAGAAGCAGCCTCAATACTATCGCACATCATTAAAATAGCCGTTTCTTTACTAAATGGTTTCGGGCCTGGGTAACTAAATTCGGCTTTATCAATTTCTATATCTGGGAAGGCTTTTTTCTCCTGCATATAAAAATAATACACCACACTAGTACCGTGATGCGTGCGTATAAAGTCGATGACACGATCGGGTAGATTATTCTTTTTGGCGATTTCTATGCCGTTTATAACATGATTGGTGATGATCCTAGCACTCTCTCTAGAAGATAACTCGTCATGAGGGTTAATACCCGTAGCTTGATTTTCGGTATAATACGTTGGGTGTTTCATTTTACCAATATCATGATAAAGCGCCCCTACCCTAACTAACATAGCGTTTGCACCAATTTCATTGGCTGAAGATTCAGCCAGATTGGCCACATTTAACGAATGATGAAATGTTCCTGGTGCTTGATTGGCTAATTCTTTAAGAAGTTTTGAATTGGTATCAGATAATTCTAAAAGAGACACATCAGATACGAGTCCGAATAACTTTTCATAGGCATAAATTAGTGGCTGAACAAACAAAGTTGCCAATCCGCATAAAATAAACCAAATGAATGTTTCCCATTTCAAATCATCTACACTGCCTTCATGAATCACGAAAAATGCAAAATAGGCTATAATATAAATCAATGTGATCTGTCCTACCGAAATAAATAAATTCGCCCGCTTATAAAGCTCAGAAACCGTTAAAATGGTTACAATTCCTGCTATGATTTGAAGAAACATATATTCGTAGCTATTCGGAACTATAAAACCGATAAGAAGGACTGTAAGAACATGAGAAAACAACCCTAAGCGCGCATCGAAAAAAGCCTTAAATATTAAAGGCAAAATACAAATAGGAACAATATATATGTATTTTGAATTATAATTGACCACTAAAGTCGTGATGAATATAATTAATGAAATATTGAAAAATATAAACGTAACCTTGGTGTTGTTCTCAAAAACTTCATAACGGTATTTCATTAAAAATAAGAGCAACATGAGTAATGCTAAAGCCACTAATAACGTATAAGCGAACAATACCCAATTATAATCGGCTTCATTCCAGACTTGAGATTCGTATTCTAATTGAAGTGATTTTAAAATTTGATATTTTCCAACATCAACAACTTCACCTTTTGAAACTATAAGTGTCCCTTTAACAACGCTTCCTCTAATGTAGACGATACCATCCAAATCGTCTTGAAGTGCCTTTTCTGTAAACCCTTTATTAAAGGTTAGGTTAGGATGAATTAAATCAAAAAATAAAGAAACAAATGCTGTTTTAAACTCTGATAAGTTATTTCTATTAAGAACCTTATTAATAATTGGAGTTACCTCATTTTGACTTATAAGATTCGAATAAAAACCATCTTGAACCTTTTCTCTTCCATCGATAATGGCTATACTTTGATCATATGAAAAATCGTAGTTTTCATTTAACACACCGTATTCATAGAGCTCTGAAATAATAGCTTCACCTACTTTTTTAAGTTCCTGAGCCTTATAACGATTTAATGAATCGCCTAACTGTGTTTGAAAAGCCTTCGAATAAGAATCTAAAACACTTTTTTCTATAGAATCATTTAAATCAAAATATAAAACAGAGTTTTCCTTGGCAATACGTTTTTCTTCAGTGATTTCGGCTTCTGTCTTTCGAATGGCAAAATCAAAAGGCGCATATAAATTCTCTGACTGCCAAGGTTTTCCCTTTTCAAAATTGTATTTAAACTTCCCACTTTTAGGAAATAAATACACTATTAAAAAAGTAGTAAAAATGAATAATAACCCTTTGTAAATTAAAGAATGATTTCGATATAATCTATTGATGAAGTCTTTCATATGGCGGTATGGAATCCACTTTTATATATAACTTGTAGCATCCATATAATCATTGTGTTAAACGTGACGTTTAACTTTTTAATGTCCTTTCTAATTTCCAAATGTAATAAAATTATGAACTTTAACCATTTTTTATAATAATTGAATCGTTCCAAATTCTACCAAAAATTCGTTATTTTCGCAAGTACTAATTAAAACTTCCATTCATGAGTCAAGAAGTCGTTATAGTTTCTGCTGCCAGAACCCCAATTGGGAGTTTTATGGGGGCTTTATCTACCGTTCCTGCTCCTAAACTAGGGGCTATTGCTATTTCTGCTGCTTTAAAGAAAGTTAATTTAAAACCAGAACTGGTTGATGAAGTTTTTATGGGCCAAGTCATTCAAGCCGGTGCTGGTCAAGCTCCAGCAAGACAAGCCGCCATATATGCAGGTATTCCAAACACAGTACCATGTACAACCGTAAATAAGGTTTGCGCTTCTGGAATGAAAGCGGTGATGCAAGGCGTACAATCTATAGCGCTTGGTGATACCGAAATTGTAGTCGCTGGAGGTATGGAAAACATGAGTCTTATTCCACATTATTTATACACAAGAACAGGGACAAAATTCGGACCTTCAACCCTTGTTGATGGCATGCAAAAAGATGGTTTGGTTGATGCTTACGATCAAAATGCTATGGGTGTTTGTGCTGATGCTTGTGCCAATAAATATGAATTTAGTAGAGCAGATCAGGATGCATATGCCTTACAATCCTATAAACGTTCAACCGAAGCCTGGGAAACAGGGAAATTTGACAATGAAATCGCTCCTGTTGAAGTCCCTCAGCGTCGAGGCGAACCTATCATCGTTTCTAAAGACGAGGAATTTTCTAATGTGAATTTTGAAAAAGTACCTCAACTCCGTCCAGCTTTTACAAAGGATGGAACGGTTACAGCTGCCAATGCCTCTACCATTAATGATGGTGCGGGTGCAGTCATTTTAATGAGCAAAACTAAAGCTGATAGCCTAGGCTTAAAACCATTAGCAACCATAAAAGGATATGCCGATGCTGCACAAGAGCCAGAATGGTTTACTACTGCTCCAGCAAAAGCCCTTCCTAAAGCTTTAGGTAAAGCAGGAATTACTCTTAGCGATGTTGATTTCTTCGAATTTAATGAAGCCTTTTCGGTTGTTGGATTGGCCAATATAAAGTTGCTAGGTCTTTCAGATAAAAATGTAAATGTAAACGGTGGTGCTGTATCGTTAGGTCATCCACTTGGGTGTTCTGGTGTTAGAATCATCATTACACTACTTAACATATTAGAACAGAATAATGCAAAAATTGGTGCAGCAGCTATTTGTAATGGTGGCGGTGGTGCATCGGCAATTGTTATAGAACGAAATTAAAAGTATTTAATGCAATACGGAATTTGTAATTTAAGCATTGTTCCTCTACGAAATGAGCCTGCAGATCCTAGCGAATTAGTTTCGCAAGTCCTTTATGGTGAAATTTTCAAAATTATTGAACAACGCAAAAAATGGAGTAAAATAAGACTGGCTTTTGATAAATATGAGGGTTGGATAGACAACAAACAATACCTTGAAATTTCGGAAGATCACTATAAGACATTAAATCAACAACCTATTAAACTTTCGACCGATTTGGTGGAGTTTATAGAAGATGAAAACCAGCAAATATTCCCCATTTCAATTGGCTCAAGCTTAAACGGTCTTACGTTATTAAACCATGTCTACGATGGTAATTTTGTTGATCATCAAATTGAAAAATCTAATATCATTAAAACCGCATTTCTATACCTGAATACGCCATATTTATGGGGTGGAAAAACACCTTTTGGTATTGATTGTTCTGGTTTTACACAAATGATTTACAAACTTAATGGTTACAAGTTACTACGTGATGCCTCACAACAAGCCACACAAGGTGAGGCGCTGAGTTTTATTGAAGAAAGCGAACCGGGAGATTTGGCATTTTTCGATAACAGCGAAGGTACAATTATACATGTCGGCATCATCATGGAAAACAACTACATTATTCATGCTCATGGCAAAGTGCGCATTGATCGTTTAGATCATTCTGGGATTTACAACGTGGATAAAAATACGCATACACACAAACTACGAGTTATCAAGAAGATTATTTGATAAAGTTGTCATTTTTAAAAATTAATTTTTATTAAAATTCCTTATATTTAATACAAGTTAATTAATTAAAAATGAGATACTCATGAAAAAAAAACTTAGCTACTTATTCGCAACCCTATTAGCTGTTTTTCTATGCTTTCAAAATGCAAATGCACAGCACCGAAAAGGAGTTCATACGGTAAACAACCACAACAATCAGGTTGGAAAGTGGGTGAACCTTGGAACCACTCATGCCAATCATACGGCGGATCATGATAGAATAAACGTCCCAGGACCTTATGATTATTACCGTAAACTAAAATTTAAAGTAAGAGATTCCCCATTAAACATACACCGCATGATCGTTACCTACGATGGCGGCGATGCTCCCGAAAAAATTGAAACGCGTTTTTCTATACCTAAAAATGGTGAAAGTCGTGTTATTGATTTAAGAGGTGGAAAGCGCAAATTACGAAGCATCGAATTTTGGTACGATACCAAAGGTATCTTAAATGGAAAGGCAGACGTAACAGTTTATGGACTAAGGTAATTACAAATACTTCTTTTATTGATCCTTTTAAAAGCAAACATAAAAAAAGCCGCTTTCAAGAAAGCGGCTTTTTTGTACTTATTTATTAGGTTTTCATTACATACCTGCAGCTTCAAGAGCTTCAACTTTTTCTTTCATTCCCTTAGACTTTTCTGTTTCACCAAGGATACTGTAGATATTCATTAAAGTTTTAGCAGCATTAAGGTTATTAGGATCAATTTCTAAAGCTTTAGATAAATAAGGAACCGCATCTTTATATAAGTTTTGACGCTTTTCTCTTAATTCATCGTAACGCAGGTCATCTTTTTTAGAACTCCCTAAACCATTCATTTCTTCAATAATTGGTTTCTCCTCTGCTAAAATTAACGCTGATAAGTTAATGTAAGCATTTACGTAATTTGGATCCAATTCTACAGCTTTTTCGTAGTATTTTCTAGCTTCATCTGGATGCTTTGTTTCCGCTGCAATTACTCCTAAGTTATACTGTAATTCAGGGTTTTTAGGATCCATTGCTACAGCTTGCTCTAGTAATTTCTTAAACTCTTCGGTATTGCCCATTTTGTAATGCACATTAGCCTCAGATAAAATTAAGTTTACATCATCGGGGCTTTCTGCTCTTGCTTCTTTCATAGCTGCAATCGCTTTTTCATTATCACCATTACTTACATAAATAAGGGCAATATTTTTTACGATTTCAGGCTTTTTAGATTCAGTTGTACGCTCACCTGGCTTTATATGTGTTTTAGATTTCACATATAAATCTCTTGTTGCTTTATCTAAAATTTCCTCTTTACCAGTCTCTACATTAGTTGCATAATATTCTTTAGCAATACCAGTATATCCCAAATCTTTCAATTCTTCATATAAAGTTAAAGCTCTATCGTATTCTGGAACACTAACAGACATAGTTGCAGCATAATAAAGATATACCGTATCCTTAGTACTCAATCTGTATGTTTTCTCGAAGTAATTAGAAGCTTTTGAAAAATCTTTAGCTTCATAGGCAGTATTACCAGTTTTAAGTAAACTATTTACCATTTTCTGCTTCAACTCTTCAGACTCCTTAACATAGTCTCCTTCTACTTTAGACAAACTTGCAATGGCAGAATCAATATCTTTCATTGAGCCCTTACCGTTTGCATATAATGCCTCTGCATTTAAATAATAATATTTAGCTTTAAGCTTATCATCCATAGCAGACATTAATGATTCTGCTTGACCTAAAGCCGATTTCGCTTCAGAATAATTACTTGATTTGATAGCTTTTTCAGCTGTTTTCAATTCCTTTTTTTGTGCAAAAGAAAAAGCACTAATTGAAATCGCCAAAGCTATTATACCTTGTTTCTTCATTTTTGTAATATATTTAATTTAATTCTATTTATTTATAATCTAATTATTTTCAAGGTTCCCTTCATCTCCATTAAGGTTCGTGTTTTCAGGCGCTTCTACCCCATCCTCTTCAACGACTTCTTCTTCATGAACAACTTTAGCAACAGCTGCAATAGAGTCGTTTCCTTTAAGGTTAATTAATTTTACACCTTGAGTGGCTCTTCCCATGACTCTTAAGTTAGCAATAACCATTCTTATGGCAATTCCCGACTTATTGATAATCATTAAATCATCATTATCCGTCACACTTTTAATAGCTACTAAATCACCCGTTTTTTCGGTAATAGAAATGGTTTTAACTCCTTTTCCACCACGGTTGGTGATTCTGTACACTGGTTCTCCATCTTCTGGATCATCAATATAAGTACGCTTACCGTATCCGTTTTCAGAAACTACCAATACCGATTCCTCTTGAGAGTTCTCAATGGTTACCATACCGATAACTTCATCTTTATCATGAGCTAAAGTAATACCACGAACACCAGAAGCACCACGACCCATAGGACGTGTTTTAGCTTCTTCAAAACGAATAGCTTTACCTGATTTTAGAGCTAGCATAACTTGACTGTTTCCAGTGGTTAATCTTGCCTCTAATAACTCATCGTTATCCTTAATAGTAATAGCGTTAATTCCGTTTGTTCTCGGACGTGAATACTGTTCTAAAGAGGTCTTTTTAACCTGACCATTTTTAGTAGCCATAATCACATAATGGCTATTGATATAGGCTTCATCCTTTAAATCTTGAGTACAGATAAAGGCCATAACCTTATCATCTTGCTCAATATTAATCAGGTTTTGAATCGCTCTACCTTTAGATGTTTTACTGCCTTCTGGAATTTCGTAAACACGCATCCAGAAACATTTTCCTTTTTGTGTAAAGAATAACATGTATTGGTGGTTAGTTCCCACAAATAAATGCTCTAAGAAATCCTCATTACGTGTGGTTGAAGCTTTTTGTCCCACACCTCCACGGTTTTGAGTTTTATATTCCGAAAGTGACGTTCTTTTAACATAACCCGCATGAGAAATGGTAATCACAACCTGCTCATCTGGAATCATGTCTTCAATACTTAAATCACCTCCAGCATATTCAATCGTTGAACGACGCTCATCACCATACTTATCTTTAATCACTTCTAACTCTTCCTTAATGATATTCATTCTTCGCTCTTTATTAGCTAAAATATCTTTAAGGTCTTCAATAGTTATCATGATCTCCTCGTATTCGGCACGTAATTTATCTTGCTCCAGTCCTGTTAATTGACGCAGACGCATTTCTACAATGGCCTTAGCTTGAATTTCAGAAAGCTTAAAACGTTCAATTAAATTGGTACGAGCTTCATCAGCATTAGATGACGCTCTAATGATTTTAATCACTTCATCAATATTATCTGAAGCAATAATTAATCCTTCTAAAATATGAGCTCTTTCTTCCGCTTTGCGTAATTCATAAGTTGTTCTTCTTACAACAACTTCATGCCTGTGCTCTACGAAATAATGAATAAGCTCTTTTAAGTTTAACAGCTGTGGTCTTCCATTTACAAGCGCAATGTTATTTACACTAAATGAGGACTGTAGCGCCGTGTACTTAAATAATTTATTTAATACAATATTTGGGATAGCATCACGCTTTAACACGTAAACAATACGCATTCCATTTCTATCAGACTCATCTCGGATCGTAGCAATCCCTTCAAGTTTTTTCTCATTTACCAAGTCAGCAGTTTTCTTAATCATATCTGCTTTATTCACTTGGTAAGGAATCTCCTCAACAATGATACACTCGCGACCGTTAACCTCTTCAATATTGGCTTTAGCACGTATAACAATACGTCCTCTACCTGTCAAGAAAGCCTCTTTAACACCGTCATATCCATAAATTGTTCCTCCGGTAGGAAAATCTGGGGCTTTAACGTGCTGAATCAGTTCTTCTATTTCAATATCGTTATTTTCAATGTATGCAATAGTTCCGTTAACGACTTCTGTTAAATTGTGTGGTGGCATATTCGTTGCCATACCAACAGCAATTCCTGATGCACCATTTACTAAAAGACCTGGGATTCTTGTAGGTAAAACTGTTGGCTCTTGAAGTGTATCATCAAAATTCAACATATGATCTACGGTTTCCTTTTCGATGTCTGCCAGCATTTCTTCTGAAATCTTACGCATACGAGCTTCCGTATAACGCATTGCTGCAGGACTATCGCCGTCAATAGAACCAAAATTCCCTTGTCCATCTACTAGCATATAACGTAAACTCCATTCCTGAGCCATACGTACCATAGCATCGTACACTGATGAATCACCGTGTGGGTGATACTTACCTAGAACTTCTCCAACTATTCTTGCGGACTTTTTATGTGCTGAATTTGCTCTAACTCCCAGTTCGTGCATACCGTAAAGTACACGTCTATGAACTGGTTTTAAACCATCTCTTACATCTGGTAAAGCACGAGACACAATGACTGACATCGAATAATCGATGTAGGCCGATTTCATCTCATCCTCAATATTAATAGGGATCAATTTCTCTCCTTCTGCCATAAATATTCTTATTTAATTTTATGTCTTTTTCAAAACACGCTAATATAAGACTTTCATCAGTCATAGCAGGACAAAGAGGCGTGTTTTTTAATGTTATTTATTAACAATTAATACGACTATATTATTAATAAGTTATAGGCGCTAAAATTTTGATTTTATAAAGTTTTTTTCGTCAATTAGCACTTTACCCACAAAAACAGGTACAGTTTTTGTCTTTGGTAAAATGTTTTATTATTTTTAATGCAGAAAGGATAAGATATATGGATGATAATTTTTCCCCAAGAGTAAAGGATGTGATTGCTTACAGCAAAGAGGAAGCCCTGCGTTTAGGTCATGATTTTATTGGCACTGAACACTTAATGCTTGGACTATTGCGAGATGGAAACGGAAAAGCGATAAGCATCTTAAATGCTTTAGATATTGATTTAAATCATTTAAGAAGAAAGGTTGAAATACTTAGTCCTGCAAACCCCAATATAAATGTAGCTTCAAATCAAAAAAAGAACTTACACCTTACTAGGCAAGCAGAACGTGCTTTAAAAACAACATTTTTAGAAGCCAAGTTATTTCAGAGTACCTCAATTAATACAGCGCATTTATTGCTCTGTATCCTGAGGAATGAGAATGACCCAACGACCAAGCTTTTAAATAAGCTGAAAGTTGACTATGACAATGTTAAAGAACAATTTAAACTTATGATTACAAACGATAACGACGATTATATAGACCCAAAGGCCGAGTTTCAAGATGATGATGCACACACGGAAGACGATTCGGCTAAAGACAATATTTTTAACACCCCCACTGGAAGCAAAGCCAATAAGAAATCTAAAACCCCTGTTTTAGACAATTTTGGACGTGATTTAACCGCACTTGCCGAGGAAGGTAAACTTGACCCTGTAGTGGGTAGAGAAAAAGAAATAGAACGCGTTTCACAAGTTTTAAGTAGAAGAAAGAAAAATAACCCTTTACTTATTGGAGAACCTGGTGTTGGTAAATCTGCCATTGCTGAAGGTTTAGCTTTAAGAATCATTAAGCGAAAAGTTTCTCGAATTCTATTCAATAAACGTGTGGTAACCCTTGATTTAGCAAGTTTAGTTGCAGGTACAAAATACCGCGGACAGTTTGAAGAGCGCATGAAAGCTGTGATGAACGAGCTTGAAAAAAACGATGATGTTATTTTGTTTATTGACGAGATACATACCATTGTTGGTGCCGGTGGTGCCACAGGAAGTTTAGACGCTTCAAACATGTTTAAACCTGCCCTGGCAAGAGGTGAAATTCAATGTATTGGTGCCACAACTTTAGATGAGTACAGACAGTACATTGAAAAAGACGGTGCTTTAGAGCGTCGTTTCCAAAAGGTTATTGTGGAACCAACTACGGTTGATGAAACTATAGAAATCCTCAATAACATTAAAGGAAAGTACGAAGAGCACCATAATGTTAACTATACACCAGAGGCTATTGAAGCTTGTGTGAAGTTAACCAACAGATATATGTCGGAAAGATTCCTACCGGACAAAGCTATTGATGCTCTTGATGAAGCAGGATCTCGTGTTCACATTACAAACATTGATGTTCCAAAGCAAATTATCGAGCTTGAAAAGCAACTTGAAGACATTAAAGAGTCTAAAAATGCTGTTGTAAGAAAGCAGAAATACGAAGAGGCCGCTAAACTTAGAGATGACGAAAAACGCATCGAAAAAGATTTAGCTATGGCTCAAGAAAAATGGGAAGAAGAAACCAAACAACACCGAGAAATTGTAACAGAAGACAATGTGGCAGATGTGGTGTCTATGATGACTGGAGTTCCTGTAAACCGTATTGCACAAAAAGAAATTAACAAATTAGCCGAATTACCTAATCATATTAAAGGAAAGGTTATTGGTCAAGATGAAGCCGTAGCAAAAGTTGTTAAAGCCATTCAGCGTAACCGAGCAGGCTTAAAAGACCCTAATAAACCAATTGGATCATTTATATTTTTAGGTCAGACTGGTGTTGGTAAAACCCAACTTGCAAAAATTTTATCTCGCGAGTTATTTGATAGTGAAGATTCTTTAGTTAGAATTGATATGAGTGAATACATGGAAAAATTCGCTATTTCACGTTTAATTGGAGCACCTCCAGGATACGTTGGTTACGAAGAAGGTGGTCAATTAACAGAAAAAGTAAGACGTAAGCCTTATGCTGTAATTCTGTTAGATGAAATTGAAAAAGCACATCCAGATGTTTTCAATATGCTTTTACAAGTACTTGATGATGGGTATTTGACTGATAGTTTAGGAAGAAAAATTGATTTTAGAAATACTATTATCATTATGACTTCTAATATTGGAGCTAGAAAGTTAAAAGATTTTGGTACAGGTATTGGTTTTGGTACCGCTTCACAAAAAGCTCAAGAAGACGCAAACGCAAGAAGTGTTATCGAAAATGCACTTAAAAAGTCATTTGCTCCAGAATTTTTAAATAGAATTGATGATGTTATTGTATTTAATCCTCTTGAAAAAGAAGACATCAACAAGATTATCGATATCGAATTAGAAAAGCTTTTAATCAGAATTGAAGGTCTTGGTTATCATTTAACACTTTCGGAATCGGCAAAAGATTTTATTGCTGAAAAAGGATTTGATAAGCAATATGGTGCAAGACCGCTAAAAAGAGCTATTCAAAAATATGTTGAAGATGCTTTAGCTGAAGAAATTGTTACTTCTCACCTAGAGGAAGGTGACAAAATTAAAATCGATTTAGATTCCGCTACCGATGAATTAAAAATCTCTATAGAAAAGGCTGAAAAACCAGCTGAATCTTAGTGATCATTATTTATAATTACATAAAAAGCCCGATAGTTTTATCGGGCTTTTTTATTTCATCAATTTACTACCTTGAACAGTACTATATAGGAACAGCATAGGTATTTTTAATTTCCCCCATAACAAACGTACTATGTGCACTGCCTATATTTTTAATTCCCCCTAAATGATCCAGAACAAAATTTTGGTATTCTTTCATATCACTTACCACTATTTTTAGGAGAAAATCATAATCTCCAGAAATATTATAACACTCCACCACTTCTTTCAGTAATAAAATATCTTTCACAAACTGATTACCAATCTCGCGCGTGTGTTCTTTTAAAGTTACATTACAAAACACCATAAGACCCTTATTCAACTTTTCGGCATCTAAAACAGCGATATAGTTTTTAATATAACCACTTTTCTCTAACCGTTTTACCCTTTCAAAAACTGGAGTCGTCGACAAGTTTACTTTGGCCGCTAAATCTTTTGTAGTCAAGCTAGAGTTTGTCTGTAGTAATTTTAAAATCCGAATATCAATATCATCAAGCATCATTGTAGAATTATTTTCTGTTTAGCATGGCATCGCAACTTCTTAAAAGATAATTTAACTTGTAAATTATAATTTTTAAGAATAAAAAACTAATTATTAAGCTAAATTACTCAAAAACATTCTTTAAACATAATTTTGAACAGTAATAAAAACTATAACAAATTATGAAAACTACAATTTTAGGACACCCTAGAATAGGTCGCAAACGAGAACTAAAAAAAGCATGTGAGGCCTTTTGGGCACATAACATAGATGAGCATACCCTCCAAGAAACAGCTTCGTCTATTAAAAAACAAAATTGGTTACAACAGCAATCTTTAGGCGTAGACTTTATTCCTTCAAACGATTTTTCGTTTTACGACCAAATACTAGACGCTTGTTTAACATTTGGCTGTATCCCTAAGCGTTATCAAAACATCAATAAAGACAACTTTTTACAGTTATATTTTGCTATGGCACGTGGCCTTCAAAATGAACATATTGATGTCACTGCTATGGAAATGACTAAATGGTTTGATACGAACTACCATTATATCGTTCCAGAATTTGAAGAAAATCAACAATTCGAATTCTTTTCAAAAAAAATAATCGATGAATATCAAGAAGCTTTAAAACTAGGCATTAAAACAAAACCTGTATTAATAGGTCCTGTCTCCTTTTTACTTTTAGGAAAGGAAAAAGAATCAGGATTTCATAGGTTGGAACTCCTGGAGCGTTTATTACCTGTATATTTCGATATTCTTACCGAATTAACCGCATTAGATGTAGAATACATTCAAATAGACGAACCTTGTCTAGCCTTAAACCTATCCAACCAAGCCCGTGAAGCCATTTCTTCAACCTATATAGCGATTGCTGAACGTTTTCCAAAATTAAAAATATTTCTAGCAAATTACTTCGATTGCTATGGTGAAAATCTAGAAACAGCCCTTCAGCTTCCGGTAGATACCCTCCACTTAGATTTAGTACGATGCCCGCTTCAATTAGATGATATTTTAGCGTCTAAATACTTCAATCCGTATGTCAATTTATCATTAGGACTCATTGACGGGAGAAACATTTGGAAGAATGATTTTGAAGCTTCATTAAAACTTATTGAAAAAGCTTCAAAAAAACTACCAATAGAAAATTTATGGATTTCAACATCCTGCTCCCTACTTCATACGCCTTATGATTTAGATCTTGAAACAAATATCGATTCTGAAATCAAACAATGGCTCGCCTTTTCAAAACAAAAAATTGAAGAAGTCATCGCATTAAAACATCTTTCTTCCGAAGAAAACAACAGTTATTTATACCTTTTTGAAGAAAACAAACTAGCAAACCTGAATAGAAAGAAGTCTAAACTGATAAATAACGAGACTGTAAAATCTCGCATTGAAAACCTTAAAGTATCAGATGCGCATCGCGAAAATAGATTCCCGATTAGGCAAGCGAAGCAAAAAGAAGCTTTAAAACTACCTCTATTTCCAACCACCACTATTGGCTCCTTTCCTCAAACCAAAGAAGTAAGAAGCTGGCGTTTAAAACATAAAAGAGGATTAATTTCTCACGAAGCGTACGATAAGTTAATTGCTAAAGAAATTGAAAGCTCCATTCGTTTTCAAGAAAACATCGGTCTTGATGTTTTGGTTCATGGGGAGTTCGAGCGTAATGATATGGTTGAATATTTCGGTGAAAAACTTAATGGTTTTGTGTTTAGTAATTTTGGTTGGGTTCAAAGTTATGGTAGTCGTTGTGTAAAACCTCCTATTTTATTTGGTGATGTTTCACGCCCCGAAGCCATGACTGTAAAATGGTCAAAATACGCTCAATCCTTAACCGATATCCCTGTAAAAGGCATGTTAACAGGTCCTGTTACCATATTACAATGGTCTTTTGTTAGAAATGATCAACCCAGATCAACCACGTGCAACCAGATCGCTTTAGCTATTAGAGATGAAGTCATCGACCTTGAAAACAATGGTTTAAAAATTATTCAAATTGACGAGCCAGCCATCCGCGAAGGACTTCCTATTAGAAAAGAAGACTGGAAAGCCTATCTAGACTGGGCAGTAAAAGCTTTCCGTATTTCAGCCTCAGGTGTTAAAGATGAAACCCAAATTCACACACACATGTGTTATTCTGAATTTAATGATATCATTTCAAATATTGCTGATATGGATGCCGATGTTATTACCATCGAAACCTCGCGTTCGGAAATGGAATTACTTGACGCTTTTGTGAATTTCAAATATCCTAATGAAATTGGTCCTGGTGTTTATGATATTCATTCGCCTAGAGTTCCTTCTTTAGAAGAAATTGAACATCTTATTAATAAAGCAAAAAACGTACTTCCTAAAGAACATATTTGGGTAAATCCCGATTGCGGATTAAAAACTAGAGATTGGCCAGAAACCAAAACAGCGCTTAAAAACTTGGTAAAGGCCGCCAAAAAACTACGCGAAAACGCACTGGAATTGGTCTAATTAATTGAGATTTTGTCAGGGCTATTTAGACATTAACTCAGTAGTCTTGACAGTTTCTTTTGGGACACGTAACAACAAAATAATACCTCCTAAAAAAAACACAAACAAAAATAAAATGGAATTACGCATACTCCCTGTTATTTGATCGATGGTTCCATAAATAACCATACCGATTACAATTCCAATTTTTTCAGCAACATCGAAAAAACTAAAATACGAAGTCGTGTCCTCGGTTTTTGGCAAAAACTTAGAATAAGTCGATCGTGCTAAAGACTGTATCCCACCCATGACTAAGCCTACAAATGCAGCTGCAATATAAAATTCCAAGGGCGAATGCATAAAGTAAGCGTAAAAACAAATGGCAACCCAAATAACATTAACATAGATTAGTGTTTTAATATTACCAAACTTTGCAGAGGCCATTGAAGTTAAAAAAGCTCCTAAAATAGCAACCAACTGAATCACTAAAATACTAACAATTAGTCCTGTTGTTTTTTCGACTTCGCTACCCCAACTAATTTCTTCCTCACCAAAATATACGGCCACAAGCATAATGGTTTGCACGGCCATACTAAACACAAAAAATGCATATAAATAACGTTTCAACCTCAAGTTGTTTTGTAAATCACGCCATACTTCTCGCAGTTCTCTAAATCCGTTAAAAACGATGGCACGCGTTATTTTCGCTCCTTTATTAGTCCCTTTAGGTAAATAATAAAAAGAATACTGACTAAACAAAACCCACCATATACCTACTGAAACAAAGGCATAACGCATCATTAACATTTTAGCCTCGCCTGTATCCTGGCTCATAACCATAGCTAAATTTATAACTAACAAAATAACACTTCCTATATATCCTAAAGAAAATCCTTTCGCACTAATATGATCCTGCTGCTCCTTAAAGGCAATGTCTGGCAAATATGAATTATAAAACACCAAACTCCCCCAATACCCAAGCAAGCCCATAAAATAAAATAGCAAACTCAAATGGATATGCTCTAAGCTAAACCAATACAACCCGATACAGCCTGCACTTCCTAGGTAACAGAAAAATTTCATGAAGTTTTTCTTATTTCCTACGTAATCGGCAATTCCTGATAATAAAGGTGATAACACGGAAACCACTAAAAAAGTAAAAGCAGTAACAAAAGTTATAAGGGCTGTATTTTTCAATTCAAAACCAAAAGCCACTACAGTTTTTACTTCGGAAAGAAATAATGACGAATAAAAAATCGGAAAAAGCGATGATGCAATGGTTAAGGTATATACAGAATTCGCCCAGTCGTAAAACGCCCAAGCGTTTAGAAGTTTTTTACTTCCTTTTTTAATATTTTCCATAAAAAAAGCTGCTCATTTTTTAGCAGCTTCTAAAGTAAACAAATATTTTAATTTGAGTTTATTTTTCCAATATCAACTAAATCTATTCTCTAAATTTAGTTACTCCAAACTTTTTAGCTTCCGCAATAGCACTAGGAGCAAGAGCTCGTAAGTTCGCTATACGCGAATCGTTCGAAGGGTGCGTACTCAATATTTCAGGTGGAGCCCCTCCTGCACTATTATCTTTCATACGCTGCCAAAGTGCTGCTGCTTCTGTTGGATCGTAACCTGCTACAGCCATAATATACAATCCAATCTTATCAGCTTCCGTTTCATGACTTCTACTAAAAGGCAACATAACACCTACCTGTGAACCTACACCATAATATTGATTAAACAAATTTCTATCACTTTCATTTTGTAACACCACATTTCCTGCAACAGCTCCAAACTGTTGTAACATACCGGCACTCATACGTTGCTGACCATGATTGGCTAAAGCATGTGCAACCTCATGCCCCATAATTACAGCCACACCAGTTTCATTTTTTGCCACAGGCAAAATACCTGTGTAAAAAACGATTTTTCCACCAGGCATGCACCAAGCATTTTCTGTTTTATCATCTACTAAATGATACTCCCATTTATAATCATTTAAATACCCATGGTAACCATTGGCATTCAACCAACGTTCTGAAGCTGCCGCTATACGTTCGCCAACACGTGTAATCATTTGGGCGTCTTTAGTACCTGTTACAACTTTATGTTCTGACAAAAACTGATTATATTGTGCGAATGACGTTGGAAACAAATCGGAATTAGGTACCAAAGCCATGGTTTTTTTCCCTGTAAACGGATTTGTTGCACATGAATAAATAAGGATTATTACTAGTAATGAAACTATAGTTTTAAACTTTAGCATTGTTAAAATTTATTTAGATAGAGTTATTTTCGGTTAGCTAAAATATATCATATTAATCAAAAAATTTAACGCTATTGATTTAAATTGTTTAAAAATCAATTTTGTTAAGAACCATAAATATATACGACAGATTATAATAATATATTAAATGTGATCTTATGTACAAAATTCTTCTTGCACTTTGCTTTCTATTATTTAATTGTAACTCTTCGGCTCAAAAGCCAAAAAATAGTTCTTCTGAAACATATGAAATCACCAAAACGGATGCACAATGGAAAGCACAATTAACAGACATGGAGTATCATGTATTACGTCAGGCAGGAACAGAGCCCAGATATAGCAGTCCACTAAATAAAAACAAACAAGCAGGAACCTATGTGTGTAAAGCCTGTAATACACCATTGTTTAAAAGTGAACATAAATACGATTCTGGATCAGGATGGCCAAGTTTCGATAGAGAGATTGAAGGCAACGTCGCTTTTTCAACAGATAACGATTTAGGTTATACACGTATTGAGGAGCATTGTGCTACTTGTGGCGGACACCTGGGTCATGTTTTTAACGATGGTCCTAGAAACACCACAGGTAAAAGACATTGTATCAATGGTGTCGCTTTAACTTTTATTCCGAAGCACTAAATTGTTACTTAGGTGGATTCTATATTTTTTCCTTCAGTTTTTTTCGATAAGGTCTAATAATTAAACGTGCTTCTCGGTCAAAACGCACATAATTATAAACCCAATTTATAAAAACGACCATTCGATTTCTAAACCCAATAAGGAAGAACAGGTGTACAAACATCCAAACATACCAAGCAAAAACACCTTGAAATTTAAACTTTTTTAAATCCACAACGGCTTTATTCCGACCTATGGTGGCCATAGCGCCTTTGTCTGAATATTTAAAAGGCTTCATCGGTTTTTTCTCTAGTAAACGAAGTAGATTATCCCCCAATTGTTCACCTTGCTGAATAGCCGGTTGTGCCATCATGGGGAAGCCACTAGGAAATCCATCGGTAACCATACAAGCAATATCGCCAACAGCAAAAATATTTTCAAAACCTTTTATTTGATTAAACTCATTTACCAAAATACGGTTTCCCCTCGTTACAAAAGATGCACTATCCAGTCCTTTAATTAATGCCCCTTTTACACCAGCTGCCCAAACTAAAGTTTCTGTTCTAAAAGTTAAATCGGTATTTGTGGTAGCCACCCTACCATCATAGCTTGTAACTCGTAAATTTTTCCAGACATTTACGCCTAATTTCTCAAGAAACTCTTCGGCCTTTTCCGAGGCTTCTTCACTCATCCCTTTAAGTAAACAATCGCTGGATTGCACTAAATTAATTTGTGCCATTCGGGTATCTAAATCGGGATAATCTTTAGGAAGAATACCTTTTTTAATTTCAGCCAAAGCACCTGCCAATTCAACACCTGTTGGTCCTCCGCCTACAATAACAAAATTCATTAAAGCGTTGCGTTCATTTAAATCAGAAGTCAATAAAGCATCTTCAAAATTTTCCAGAATCAAACTCCTCAAATCTAAAGATTGCGGTATGGTTTTCATGGCCATACTGTGTTTTTCAATTTCTGAATTCCCAAAATAATTGGTCTCCGAACCCGAAGCAACGATTAAATAATCAAATTTAAGATGTCCAATGTTCGTTTTTAATTCGTTATTCTCTGTATCTATAAACTCAACATCGGCTAATCGGAAATAAAAATTAGGAAAGTTTTTTAATATTTTACGAATAGGATAAGCTATAGAATCTGGCTCTAATCCACCAGTAGAAACCTGATATAGAAGCGGTTGAAAATTATGATAATTATTTCTGTCTAGCAGTACGACTTGTACTTCTTGCTTCGATAATTTTTTAGCTAAGGCGACCCCAGCAAAACCTCCGCCAATAATAACCATGCGGGGATAACTTGTTCTTGGTATATTCATAAATTAAAACTTGCTTAACAAAGGTAAGATAAAGATGTAAAAATTAGACTGACATTATTCCATATTCGGTTTCGATTTCGTAAATTCGTAGCCTAAAAAATAACAAATGAGTAAATACGACATCATCATTATTGGAAGTGGTCCTGGCGGATATGTAACAGGAATTAGAGCCTCGCAACTTGGATTTAAAGTAGCGATTGTTGAAAAAGAAAACCTTGGAGGAATCTGTTTAAACTGGGGATGTATTCCTACAAAAGCTTTATTAAAAAGTGCTCAAGTTTATGACTATTTAAAACACGTTGATGAATACGGATTGAAAGCTGAAGCTATCGATAAAGATTTTGAAGCGGTTATTAAACGTAGCCGTGGCGTAGCTGAAGGGATGAGTAAAGGTGTTCAGTTTTTAATGAAGAAAAACAAAATCGATATTCTTAAAGGTTTTGGTAAAATTAAAACAGGAAAAAAAGTAGATGTTACTGCTGAAGATGGTACAGTAACAGAATACAGCGCTAATAACATTATTATTGCTACTGGAGCAAGATCTCGCGAATTACCTAATTTACCTCAAGATGGTGAAAAAGTAATTGGTTACCGTCAAGCCATGTCTTTACCAAAACAACCTAAGAAAATGATTGTTGTTGGTTCTGGAGCTATTGGTGTTGAGTTTGCACACTTTTACAACTCTATGGGAACAGAAGTTACTATTGTGGAGTTTATGCCAACTGTAGTACCTGTTGAAGATAAAGACATCTCTAAAGCTTTTGAAAGCTCATTAAAGAAATCTGGGATTAAAGTGATGACAAATTCTTCTGTAGAATCTGTTGATACTTCTGGAGAAGGTGTTGTAGCTACTGTAAAAACTAAAAAAGGAGAAGAAACTCTTGAAGCCGATATTTTATTATCTGCTGTAGGTATCAAATCTAACATTGAAAACATTGGTTTAGAAGATGTTGGTATTGTTGTAGATAGAGATAAAATATTAGTTAACGATTTCTACCAAACTAACATTCCTGGTTATTACGCTATTGGTGATGTGGTTCCAGGACAAGCTTTAGCACACGTTGCTTCTGCTGAAGGAATTACTTGTGTTGAAAAATTAGCTGGTTTACATACTGAGCCTATCGACTACGGAAATATTCCAGGTTGTACTTACGCATCTCCTGAAATTGCATCAGTAGGTTTAACTGAAGCTAAAGCGATTGAAGAAGGTTACGACATTAAAGTTGGAAAATTCCCATTCTCTGCTTCTGGAAAAGCTAGTGCTTCTGGGAACAAAGAAGGTTTTGTTAAAGTGATTTTCGATGCTAAATACGGCGAATGGTTAGGATGCCACATGATTGGTGCTGGTGTTACCGATATGATTGCTGAAGCTGTTTTAGGTAGAAAATTAGAAACTACTGGTCATGAAGTATTAAAAACAGTTCACCCTCACCCAACTATGAGTGAAGCGGTAATGGAAGCTGTTGCTGATGCTTATGATGAAGTTATACATTTATAAGAAGAGCCCCTCCTAGCCTCCCCAAAAGGGAGGAACTTTTACTCGGACGGGTTATTACATACTAAAAAAGCGATTCTAAATTTAGAATCGCTTTTTTTTATTCGTTTGTTTTCTAAAATTTAACAACCCTCCGTTATGAGAAGTTAAAGAAACTTCATTTAAAACCTTAATTTCGAGCCCAATGTAAAAGATTGTTTTGAACCAAAAGTATAATCCTTTTCCATAGGTATTTCACCAGTAAAACGCTGATTAAATTTAGCCTCAAATAATAAGTTTTCGGAGGCATCGTATTGAACACCAAGTACACCTGATGCCGTTGGTATCCCAGCCCCACTAATATCATTATAGAGATTAATTTTTGACCCTATTAATAAACTTAGTTTTTCAGTAACTTTATATTTAAGTAGTAATGGAAATTCGTAAACACTATAATCTGTTTCTACCCTAGATTCTCGTTCTCCTATAATAGCCCAATCATCGTTTAATTTGTATTGATTAAAAAATGAAGAGGTCTCAACCTTAGAATCTTTGGTTTGCTTTTCATTTATATTAGTTTGCGCTACTAAGTTCATGGTAGACAATATAAATATTGTAATGATTTGAGTTTTCATAACCTAAATTCTAATCCTACTGTAATCATATCCATAGTTTTATCAACTGTATAGAATTGGCTTCCTTCACTAATTAACACATTAAAATTGGCTAACCTATAACCTAAAACAATATCGGCATAATCAAAAATTTGATATTGAATTTTTGGCGCAAAATAAAGTCCGTCATTAACCGCTATATCTGTATTTACTGCAAATGCATAACCTAAATCGAGCCCTATATCTAATCTTTTTACCAGATTAAAGCGTGTGGTTAACGCTACAGGAATCATAGAAGCCTGATCTTCTTTAGCTACCTGTAATCCTCCTCCTAACTGATACGTTGGCATTTTAAACCAAGTAGCAAAACCCGAAGTTAATCCGACTTCAAAGGCATCTGTAATTGGTAAGACATAACTAACATCTAATGCAGCAGCATGTCTAGTCGTGTCAAAAACAGGTAAAGTTGAACTAATGGCAATTTTAAAATCTTGAGCTTGTAGTTGTCCCAAACTCACCATTGTAAATGCATATAAGAATAATTTTTGTTTCATAATAGAAATGTTTTATTGATTAATAAAAACAAATCTAATACGTCAACATCTTAAAATTCTCACAAGACAATCACAATAAAAGTAAAAACGAAAGTTAATTATATGTGAAAAATCTTAATAAAACTTTAATGTTTTTCTTATAATTAAAAACTTTGTATCGCTAGCTCATAACTTTGCATACCAAAGCCAAGAATTACCCCTTTAGCATTAGGAGAAATGTATGATTGATGTCTAAATTCCTCTCTACTAAAAGTGTTAGAAATATGAACTTCTACCACTGGTGTTTCAATACCCTTTATAGCATCACCAATACCTATAGAAGTGTGGGTGTACGCTCCTGCATTCAACACAACACCATCAAAACTGAAACCAACGTCATGTAATTTATTAATCAGTTCACCTTCAACGTTCGACTGGTAATAGCTTAATTCTACATTAGGATATTTGCTCTTAAGTGTTTCAAAATAGTCTTGAAAAGTTAAGCTTCCATATATCTCAGGCTCTCTTTTTCCCAAAAGGTTGAGATTCGGTCCATTGATAATAATTATTTTCTTCATTAATTTACTTTATATAGAAGGTAAAAATACAAAAGTTATACTTGACATTCATTTACCATTTAAAAATGAAAAAAATATAATGCTTTTCTGTAATTAAAAAAAATTCAAAGTTTAAAGCGTATATAATTAAGATTCTTGATAAACACTTAAATAACATCTTTTTAAATTTTACAACAATGGACCTCCTATCTAAATCTTAGATAAATATTAAGCTTCAGGAATTATTTAATTTTGCTCTAGGACTATTTAACTGTATATTTAACGCATAATCTTTGCAGATCTTCTAAACACGATTTTGAATTCATAAGGTTAGTAAACACATAATAGTGAAAAGTTTTATAGAGAAAGTGCAATACAACTTCGTGAAACCCTCATTTTTTATTCTTATTCTATCGATTAGCCAAGTTATTTATGGTCAAATATTTAATATGGAAAATTTTATTATAGAAAAGGATACGGTTGGATTTTCTGGCGGCATTGAATTGAATGGTAGCTTAATAAAAAACACTAAAAATATTTTCACATTGCACAGTTACTCCTATGTTGAATATAAAAAAGAGAAAAATACCTTAGCCTTAATAACCTCTATAAATAGAAAAATAACAGACAGCGAGGATGATGTAAACAACACAACCATACAGCTTCGATATGACTATCGTTATAAGGAAAATTTATTTTGGGAATCCTTTGTTCAATCTTTTGTAGATAAGGTTGCTAATATCGACCATAGAATGGTTCTTGGTAGTGGCACGCGATTTCAGCATACCAAAAACAAAAAGTTCATGTATTCCTTCGGCACTTACCTCATGTTTGTATACGAACATGAAGATGACAATATAGAAGATGATGAAGTTGATAACCTTCCTACGATCTATCGCTATGAAGTTCGATTTAATGGTTATGCCTCTTTTGTTTATGACATCAATGAAAATATTTCAGTAAAATTGGCTGGCTATTATCAACCTCGAGTAGATTTTATTAAGGACCACCGTATTGATGGCATGGGAAGATTATCTATTAAAGTATTGGAGAATTTAGACTTCAACCTCACTTACGTTATTAATTTAGACCCCTATCCTGCGAAAAATATCCCTACAACACAGTATCAATTAGTAAATGGACTATCCTATACTTTTAAGTAAGTCACTGATTTACTGCTATCAATTTTACATAAAAAAAGGTTTAAAAGGTATTATAACTTTTTAAACCTCCTTTAAGTTTATAATTTAACTTTAGAATTGAAATAGCACACCACAGTTTAAATTTCCATAATTAACATAATCAGAAATATTTTCATACGAAACAAAAACTTCAATGATATCAGCGACATCAACAGACACTACTGGCTTCACATAAAATCCACCATCTAAAAAATCTGATAGACCAAAGGCATATCCTAAATCAACGCCACCAGAAAACAGTCCAAATAATTTAACACGTGCAGCACCAGCTACTGGTAAAAATAAAGAATCTTCACTTTCTAGGTTTAAAACACCGTCATATTCCTTTCCAAAAAAGTTTCTAAAACCCACGTTTCCTCCTATTGAAATAAACTGATCTATATTAGTAAAATAATAATATACATCAGCGCCAACTACAACAGAGCTAAAATCGGAAGCATCTGATAAAGGCACACCTACTGAGCCTCCCACTTTAAACGTTTGAGCATTCATACTTATTAATGCGAATAGACCAAAAATTGAGGTAAATAATAATTTTTTCATAATTAATTAATATTTAAATAGTTTATACTTCAACAATTTAAAACAATTCTGTGCTAATTAAAAACATACAAGTTTAACTTTTCAACATATTGATTAACAAATTATTAAGATCACTTTGATTTTAATTGAATTAACTAAAACACAATTTCATTAATAACAAGAAGATTTACATACCACAACTTTTAACTATTTTTACAAACTATGACGTGGCAACAAGCACTTAAAGATTATCAGTTATATCTCACCATCGAGCGCGGGTTATCGAAAAACTCTATAGACAACTATGTCCTAGATGTAAAGAAACTCATTACTTATTTAGAGATTAACAAACTTTCTGTTACTCCTTTGGCAATTAGTTCCGATACGATACAACAATTTATATACGAATCTGCAAAACACATTAATGCCCGTTCCCAATCACGATTAATTTCAGGCTTACGCAGCTTTTTCAGTTATTTAATTTTTGAAGATTATATCAAAATCAACCCGCTAGAGCTCATTGAAAGTCCGAAAATAGGTAGAAAACTTCCTGATACTTTATCCGAAGAAGAAATAGACGCTATTATAAAAGCCATTGATTTAAGTAAACCTGAAGGGGAACGCAATAGAGCTATGCTTGAGACTTTATACGGTTGTGGTTTAAGGGTAAGTGAACTTATCAACCTAAAGCTTTCCGATTTGTTTTTTGAAGAAGGTTTCATCAAGGTGACAGGTAAAGGCGACAAACAACGTTTCGTACCTATTGTTGATATCACTCAAAAGTATATTAACATTTATAGAAAGGAAATTAGAACCCATTTAAACATACAGGCAGGCTTTGAAGACACCCTCTTTTTAAACCGCCGTGGAAAGCAATTAACCCGTGCCATGGTATTTACCATCATTAAGCAATTGGTTGAAAAAATTGGACTAAAAAAAACGGTTTCACCACATACTTTTAGGCATTCTTTTGCTACTCACCTATTACAAAACAACGCCGATTTAAGATCCATTCAACTCATGTTAGGCCATGAAAGCATCACAACAACCGAAATTTACGTGCATTTGGATAGAAGTCATTTAACCGAAGTTGTTGAAAAATATCATCCGAGGAAATAGTTAATGGTTAATGGTTAATGGTTAATGGTTAATGGTTAATGGTTAATGGTTAATGGTTAATGGTTAATGGTTAATGGTTAATGGTTAATGGTTAATGGTTAATGGTTAATATAAAAACAAAAAATCCAGCAAATGCTGGATTTTTTGTTTTTACAATATGAGACCTATTCCTATTTAGCAATATTAACGGCTCTAGTTTCTCTAATTACGGTAACTTTTACTTGTCCCGGGTAAGTCATATCGGTTTGAACTTTTTGCGAAATACTGAACGATAATTCAGCAGCCTTTTGATCGTCTACCTTCTCACTTTCTACAATAACACGAAGTTCTCTACCGGCCTGAATAGCGTATGCTTTTTTAACACCTGAGAATCCGAATGCAATATCCTCTAGATCTTTTAAACGTTGAATATAACTGTCTAAAACTTGACGTCTTGCGCCTGGTCTAGCTCCAGATATAGCATCACAAACTTGAATGATTGGTGCTAATAGCGACTTCATTTCAATTTCATCGTGATGCGCTCCAATAGCGTTGCAAACATCGGCTTTTTCATTAAACTTCTCAGCCCATTGCATACCTAAAATAGCATGCGGTGTTTCCATATCAGCTTCTGCATCTGGCACTTTACCGATATCGTGTAGTAATCCAGCACGTTTCGCTAATTTCGGATTTAAACCAAGTTCTGCAGCCATCACACCACAAAGTTTAGCAACTTCACGCGAGTGTTGTAATAAATTTTGTCCGTAAGAAGAACGATACTTCATTCTACCTACCATTTTAATAAGTTCTGGGTGTAAATTATGAATACCTAAATCGATAACGGTGCGTTTACCAACTTCAATAATCTCTTGTTCGATTTGTTTTTGGGTTTTCTTAACCACCTCTTCAATTCTTGCTGGGTGGATTCTACCATCAGTTACTAACTTGTGTAAAGATAGACGTGCTACCTCTCTTCTAACCGAATCAAAACAAGATAAAATAATAGCTTCTGGAGTATCATCAACAATAATTTCAACTCCTGTTGCAGCCTCTATCGCTCTAATATTACGTCCTTCACGACCAATAATACGCCCTTTAACATCATCAGATTCGATATTAAATACAGAGACGCAGTTATCAACCGCTTCCTCGGTACCAATACGCTGAATCGTATTAATAATCACTTTCTTAGCTTCTTGCTCTGCAGTCAGTTTAGCTTCTTCTAAAGCACTTTGAACAAAAGCCATGGCATCATTTTTAGCTTCTCCTTTTAAAGACTCTACCAATTGTTCTTTGGCCTCTTCTGCAGAAAGACTAGAAATCACTTCTAATTGCTGCACTTGACTTTTATGCAAACGATCGACTTCTTCTTGCTTTTTTTCAACCACATCAAGCCTGTGATTATAGTCTTTTATTTTACTTTCAAGACTTTCATTAAGTTTTTTAGATTTTGAAAGCTCGCTAGACACTTGAGATTCTTTATCTCTGGTACGTTTCTCGGCATCAGCCATTTTCTTATCGCGTGATAAGATCACTTTTTCATGCTCTGATTTGAGCTCTATAAATTTTTCTTTTGCCTGAAGTATTTTATCTTTTTTAAGGTTTTCACCTTCACTTTTTGCTTCCTTAAGTATTAAAGCGGCATTTTTTTTCGCTTCTTTTACTAATTTAGAAGCATTTTTTTTCTCTAGTGTCTTTGCTATTATAAAGCCTATTACAAGCCCTAAAACGACACCTCCTACTACAAATATAATTGAGTTATCCATCGTTGATTGGTTAATTTTCGTATATAAAAAAAGCCTACACCAGCATAAAATTTTGTATAAACTCCTTAAAAACAAGTTTAGGGCTAACAAGCTGATCAAGGGTCTGCTAAAAATGCAGCATGCTTTTACAACTTAAACTCACCCTTTTTAAAGAATTAACGTTGAGTTTATCAAAAAAAATAACCAATGTAGGCAGTAACTTTAGTTTATTTTAAAGAACGTTTAGAGTCTATACATAAGATTCTAACAGGCTGTCTAAAGCTTTAAGCTTCTCTTCAACATGTTCAGACATATTTTCTTTATCTATAGATTTCTGTTCAACTTGAGTTGCAAATTGCAAAGCACACATGGCTAACACATCTTGCTTATCTCGAACAGAATAACTTTGCTCAAATTGTTTTATCATATTTTCAATGTTTTTAGCAGCTTTTCGTAAACCTTCTTCTTGACTTGCATCAATGGTTAAAGGGTATACACGATTTGCTATAGATAGCTTTATTTTAAGCTTTTCAGACATTGAATTTAACTAGCTTTAATCTGATAATTGAGCAATACAATGATCAATATCTCGAATTAAGGCATTTATTTTAAGCTTTGTTTCTCTTTTATTATCGTCACTACCAAGTATTGAATTTGCCATTTTTAAAGCTTCATATTTTTCTTCCCAATCTGAATTTCTTTCTTTTTGGATCAAAATTTCTTGCTTCGAAACCTCTAATTCTTCCAATAATTTCAAATTATCAAGCTTTAAAAGCTCCATCTTGCGTAGTAATTTTTCAATTTTGCCTTCTAACGAATTTACAATATCTTCAATATTACTCATTTACAATTTTCAATACTTACCTCACAAAGTTAACATACCTTAGCTTAAATAACAATTGTTTTTTCATAAAATTTTAAAATGTCATTTTACGATAGCATAGATAAACAGTGACTTGATTTTTGTTTTATTCTTTGCTTTTTAATGCCATGATTGATATTTTAGCCCGAATACTTTTTCTATGCGAATTATACTATTTTCTGTTTTTTTTATTTCATTTTTTTCTAATGGTCAATCGAATTATCCTCAGGATTATTTCACCAACCCTTTAGAAGTCCCCATTGTTCTTTCTGGAACTTTTGCAGAGTTACGTTCCAACCATTTCCATTCTGGTATGGACATCAAGACGCAACATCGCACGGGTTTGAATGTCGTAGCATCTGCCGATGGTTATATCAGTCGTATAAAAGTATCACATTGGGGCTACGGAAAAGCATTGTACATCACACACCCTAACGGGTATACCACAGTTTATGGTCACCTTTCAAAATTTGCTCCTGAAATAGAAGCTCATGTTAAAAAGCTTCAATATGAGCAGGAATCTTATGAAATAGAAGATTTTCCTAAAGCTGGTGTTTTAAATGTAACCAAAGGCAGTCTTGTGGCTTTCAGCGGAAACACAGGGGGGTCTGGTGGTCCGCATTTGCATTTTGAAATTCGTGATAAAGAGGAGCGCCCCATGAACCCGATGCTTTTTGGAATTAATACCGCAGACACCACAAACCCAATAGTCAAGTCCATTTATGCTTTTCCTTTAGACGATAAATCATTTATTAATGGAAAAAACAGCAAGCAAAAACTAACCTTAGCACCTCTAAAAGGAGGCGATTATACTACCGAAATTATTGACGCTATAGGAAACATTGGATTCGGAATTGAAACCATAGACCGGTTGGATTTGGCACCTAATTCAAATGGTGTGTACAACATTCAATCCTTTGTAAATGGCATACAAAACTACGAGCTTGATTTTAAACGCTTTTCATTCAGTGAAACCAAACATATCAATCAACTCATCGATTACGAAACCTATACAACATCCAAAAAGCGCATTCAAAAATTATTCAAAATTAATAACCCACTTAGCATTATTAAACCATTAGTTAACGATGGTATTGTTGAAGTTCAAGATCAAACGAGCTTGGTTTATAAAATTCGAGTTTCCGATTTTGAAAGCAATTCATCATGGGTAACTATTCATATCAATGGTAAAACAGATAGTCTTTCTCAGGCAGAAACTCCTAAAGTGACGCCTTATTTTATAAATGCCAACCAAACTACAAATTTAAAAGAAGGACGGGTTTCGGTCGATTTTCATAAAGACACATTTTATGAAAACTTCTACATGGATTTTGAAGTTAAAAATGATACCGTTAAACTTCATGAAGACGTTAAAGCGACTAAAAAGAATTTTAAAATAACTTTTGATGTTAGCCATTATAATGAAGCTGATAGAAGCAAATTATACATTGCACAACTTATTGGAAACACCCAAAAACCTAGTTATACATCTACAAAACAAGAAGGTAACTTACTGATTGGTAGTACAAAAAAACTAGGTACTTATACCATTACTTCTGATACTATTGCTCCTACTATTAGGCCTGCTAATTTTAGCAATGAGCAATGGATAAGCAACCATAGTGAATTAAAGATTAAAATTTCTGATGATGCTTCAGGCATTTCAAAATACAGAGCAACCATTAATGGTAAATGGATTTTGATGGAATATGAATATAAATACAACACACTAACTTACGATTTTAGTGATCATATTATTAGCGAAACTAAAAACAATTTTAAGCTTATTGTAACCGATAATGTGGGAAATAATTCTACTTTTGAAGCGTTATTTTACAGAAAATAAACCAACACAGACCTTTGAAAGCTAAATCTTTACTAACCTCCATCCTATTTTTCGTCTTAATCTATGTAAGTGCTGCCCAAACAGCTACTATAAAAGGGGTTATCCTAGATGATCAAAATTTACCTGTTGACAAGGTGAATATCAAGTACCTGAACCAAGGAACTGTAAGCAATGAAAACGGGTTTTATTCACTATCGATTCCTGCAAATCAAGATATCAAAGTTGTATTCACTCATGTTTCCTATAAAAATATTGAAAGTGTCTTCAATTTAAAAAATGGTGAAACTTACGAGTTTAATCCTATTTTGAATACTTCCGTAGAGCAAATTGCAACGGTCATCATTAATAGCGGACAAAGAAAAGAAGTTGAAGGCATTACCACCCTAGACCCTGAAGCCATTAGAAAAATTCCTGGAGCCAATGCCGGTGTAGAAAACCTATTGCTAACCCTGCCTGGCGTTAGTAATAATAACGAGTTAAGTACACAATACTCTGTTCGTGGTGGAAATTATGATGAAAATTTAGTGTATGTAAATGATATTGAGGTTTATCGTCCTTTTTTAATCCGTTCGGGTCAACAAGAAGGCTTAAGTTTTGTAAACACCGATATGGTAAAGAATGTTGATTTTTCTGCTGGTGGTTTTCAAGCAAAGTATGGCGACAAATTATCCTCTGTTCTTGACATTACCTATAAAACGCCTTATCAATTTGAAGCGAATGCCGATGTGAGTTTGCTAGGCGCCAGTGTTTCTGTTGAAAATATGAGTAAAGACTCTAAATTTTCTGCTATTGTAGGAGCGAGATACCGCGATAACAGTTTATTGGTAAATGCTAAAGAAACCGAAACTAATTACAGACCAGCTTTTGGTGATATTCAAGGTTTTTTTACCTATAAATTTTCAGATAAATTTCATTTGAGTTTTCTTGGAAACGCTTCCTTAAACAAATACAGTTACGAACCTGAAACACGACAAACCAATTTTGGAACATTAGCTGATCCTATGGCACTATTAGTGTATTATGAAGGTCAAGAAAAAGACCAATACCAAACCCTATTTGGTGCTTTTAAAGGTAGTTATTTTGCGAACGACATTTTAACTTTACATCTTATCGCCTCCATGTATAATACCCAAGAACAAGAGCACTTTGATATTTTGGCACAGTACCGGTTGGGTGTTGTTAACGCCAATATTGGAGACGAAGACTTGGGTGAGGTTGAATATAGCGAAGGCATTGGCGGACAGTTAACCCATGGGAGAAATGACCTAGATGCGCTTATAACCAACATTGAACATAAAGGAAACTTTAAGGTTGAAGACCACCGTATCGATTGGTCTTTAAAATATACTAATGAAGATATTCGCGACCGCTTGGTTGAGTGGGAAGTTATTGATTCTGCAGGGTTTTCAATTCGACCACCTAAAATCCCTGCGAACCAACAGCCTTACGAACCGTACACGGGGCCACTAGAACCCTTTCAAAACGTGAGAGCGTTTAATCACACTCAAATTAACAGAATTCAAGCTTATGCGCAATGGAGTAAGCGTGATAATATAGGATCTAGCGAAGTTTGGTACAATGCGGGTGTTCGTATGCACAATTGGACGGTTAGCGGCGATGGTATCTCCTCATCAAATCAAACCGTATTTAGTCCAAGAGGTCAATTTTCCATAAAACCAGATTGGAAAAAAGACATGCTTTTTAGAGTAGCCACAGGTTTGTATTATCAACCTCCCTTCTACCGAGAGCTTCGAGATATGTATGGTAAGGTTCAGCCGGATGTTAAAGCACAAAAATCAATTCATTTGGTTATAGGAAATGATTACAGCTTTAAAATGTGGAAACGCCCTTTTAAATTAACTTCGGAAGTCTATTACAAAAAACTTACCGATGTCAATCCATATACCCTTGAAAATGTTCGTATTAGGTACCGCGCAAACAACAGTGCAGAAGCTTATGCTTATGGATTAGATTTACGCTTAAACGGCGAGTTTGTCCCTGGAACAGAATCGTGGTTTAGCTTTGGATTTTTAAAAACAGAAGAAAATATAAACAACCGTGGTTACATTCCTAGACCTACCGATCAACGTTTAAAATTTGCAGCCTTATTTCAAGACTATGTACCTAATGTACCAAGCTTGAAAATGTATTTAAATTTGGTATATAACACAGGGCTTCCAGGTGGTTCACCAAGCTACGCCGATCCTTACGAATATCAATTACGCTTACCTGATTACAAACGAGCGGATTTAGGTGTACAATACGTCGTAGTAGATCGTAATAAACAATTTAATAAAGGATGGCGAAAAGCTTTCAAGGAATTGTCATTCGGTATTGAGATCTTTAACATTTTCGATGTACAAAACTCCATAACCAATACCTGGGTAAGAGATGTAAACAGTAAACGACAAATTGCCATCCCTAATTATTTAACACCACGCGTGTTTAATGTTAGAACAACCATGAAATTTTAAGCGTTCACTAAGTCTTTTAACACATCTACGACGTAATCTACCTCTTCTTTAGTATTAAATACACTTAAAGAAAAGCGTAGTGATGGTTTTTGTAAATCTTCATCATTAAGTATCGCTTCTAATACATGTGATTTTTTAGTGCTTCCACTTTGGCAAGCACTACCTCGAGAACAGGCTACACCCTTTAAATCCATTTGAAACAAAATCATAGCTGCCTTATCTTCGGGTAACGGCAAACGCACATTTAATAAAGTATGGCTACTTTTTTCTAAATCATTAGACTGTCCATTAAAGGCGATATTAGGAATCTCGGTGGTTAATTTTTCAATAAAATAGTGCTTTAAGGATTTTAAAAACTCGAATTCCGTTTCAAAATTGTTGTGAGCTAGAATTAATGCGGTTTCCATACCCACAATGCTAGGCACATTTTCTGTTCCAGCTCGAAGGCCGCGTTCCTGCTCTCCACCTACAATTAAGGGTTGTATTCCAGAGTTTTTTCTAAGAAAAGCAAATCCTAAGCCTTTAGGACCATGAAACTTATGAGCAGAAGCCGTTAGAAAATCCACGGCAATAACCTCTAAATCCAATTTATAATGTCCTATACATTGAACGGCATCGGTATGAAATAAAGCTTGTTGCGCTTTACACAGGTCTGAAACACGTTTTAAATCTAAGATATTACCAATTTCATTATTAATATGCATCAAGCTCACTAAGGTTTTATCCTCAGTTTGGAGTAATGCTTCCAAATGATTAAAATCAACATCACCCTTGGCATCCAAATTCACATAACTTACTTTAATCGAATTATCTAATTCCAATTGTTTTACGGTATTTAAAACTGCATGATGTTCTATACGCGACGTGATAATGTGTGTTACTCCTAAATCTTTTATAGCACTTTTTAAAATGAAGTTGTTGGCTTCTGTGCCTCCAGATGTAAAAATAATTTCACCAGCAGATACATTTAAGTATTTCGCTATGGTTTTTCTCGATTTTTCTACTAAAGTTTTTGATAAGCGGCCAAAGCTGTGTGATGAAGATGGGTTACCAAATTGACTTTTCATAACTTCAGCTATCCTTGTAATTACTGCTTCTCGCAGAGGCGTTGTCGCTGCATTATCAAAATAAACCTGTACCATCTTACTTGTGAAATTATGTTTTAAGTTCAAAAGTAATTCAAATAAAATTATTATCAATATGATGCGTTATAATTTACAATTCCATTATTTTTGCCTAAAATAACATGCTATGCGTAAACTGTATTTTGTCTTAACCTTATTGAGTTTAGTATTTAATTTATCTTGTGATGACGGTGATATTATTACAATTGAATTAGATTTTGATGACACTTTTTATAGTTGTGGCATAGATAACTTAGTATTTTATAAAACAAAAGATGATCCCTCAGAATCCCTGTCTTTAAAACTCACAGGAGTTACTTTAGATGATATTCTCGATGTTGATGCCGGTGGCATTTTTGAGGAGGATTATATTATTAGTTCCACAAACCCTTTTAATTATAGAACGTATAGTAACACGACGTTACCAAACGATTTATTTTGTAGCGATGTACCTAATTCTGAAGTAGATATTACAAAAGATATTCAAAGCACCAGTGGCATAGCCGATGTTAAAACCGTTTTAACGGAAGCTGACGATGATGGTATCCCTTCTAATTTGGAAGACATAAATGGCAATGGAGATTTAACCGATGACGACACCGATAATGATGGTATTCCAAATTATCTTGATTCTGACGATGATGGTGATAATGTTTTAACTATAAATGAAAACCCAGATCCTAATGGTGATGGTGATTTAAGTGATGCACAGGACACCGATGGCGATGGTATTCCAGATTACTTAGACGATGATGATGATGGTGACGGTGTAAAAACACGTGACGAAGAAAACGACTCCACAGATAATAACCCTGCTAACGATATCACTAATAGTGCTATAGGACCAGATTATCTTAACCCACAAGTAGCAACAGTAGTTCCTGCTACGGGTTATAGAGGTCATGTTTACACCCAATATTACAAGGTAACTGTCATTCTTAGAAATATTGATATTGATATTTTATCGGCTGATGAACTTGATTTCGGTGAATTAGAAGACAGTGCTTTAACTAAAACCGTTACAGCGAATCCCGTGTTCAACTAATCGGTTGAAACATTCTGATAAATATAAACTTCGGTGGCTCCTAAACCATATTTTTGGTAATTAGCATCGTAAAATTTAACGTTGTTATAGCGTCCGAATAAATACTCCAGTTCTGTTTTAAGCACCCCTTCACCCACGCCGTGAATGAACACTATTTTTTGAATACGTTTTGAAATAGCGAAATCTAGTTTATGCCTAGCGGTATCTAATTGCAAGGTCAACATGTCATGATTAGTCATCCCTCGGCTAGATTTTATCAGTTGATGAATGTGTAAATCAACTTCCATAGTGGGTTCGTACCTGTCTTTCGCACGTCTTTTAACCTGCTGTTTGCGCTTTGGTTGCTCCTTTTCTGAAATAACTGAATGAATACTCGATTTAGAAAATAAACCTGTTAAATCAGCTTCTTTTTGACTTTTAACCAACTCATTGCTTTGGAATTCTAACAAAAATCCATCTTCGGTTTCAATCGTGATGGTTTGTGCTTTAATTTGACTTACGGTTCCAGAAATATCTTCATCCAAAACCAAAACATAGTCACCTATTTTAAAATTCATAAGGCATCATGGTCTTGGTTATCTAAATCTTCATTATCACTTTTACTTGGTACCGTTCTAGCCACTCTATAAATACCAAGCATAAGCACTACAATACCTCCAATTAATACATATTGATTTTGATTAGCATTGGTTTTAGCATACATCGCTACAAAAGCGCCTATAACAATGAGAATATAATTTAGGTATTTCATGATCTTTATGATAATTGAATCATGTACAAATTACGGTAAAATTTAGGACTCATTTTAAATTCTTAAAAATAAAATCCAGTAAGAAGAATTTCTTATGGATAATTATCAAGCTATATTTCGTACGTTTTAGTATTTTCGTTTCATCAAAATCAGATTATTTTACCTTCTATGGAAGAATACATGCTACCATGTTTCAATAAAAAGTATTTAGGTTTTGAATGCTTAGGTTGTGGTATTCAAAGGTCTCTTGCATTTATTTTACAAGGTGATTTTATAGCGGCTTTTAAAATGTACCCAGCTATTTACACACTGATTCTCCTTTTTGGACTTATTGCTATTCATGCTGTAAAAAACATAAAATATGGAAATAAAATTATTACAGTTTTAGCCATCCTTAATGGCTTTATAATTATTACAAGTTTTATAATAAAAACGTTTATAACCAATTAATCAATTACATATGGAACAACAAAAACTCCCCAATTCAACCCTTATTTTAGTATTTGGAATACTATCTATTCCTTTGTGCTGCTGTTATGGTATTGTTAGCATAACACTTGGTATTGTAGCCATCGTATTGGCTAACAAAGCCGCTAAATTATATGCCGAAAACCCAGAACTTTATACAGGATATCAAAATGTAAAAGTTGGAAAGATATTAGCCGTTATTGGTATTGTTTTAGGGGTATTATATATCGTATTTATTGTTATGTTAATCTCCATGTTTGGATGGGAAACATTACAAGACCAAGAATTATTACAAGAAAGAATTCAAGAACTTGTACAACCGTAAGTCTAGAATTAAGCTCAATAAAAAAGTTGGTTACTCAATTCCATATTTAATGAATTTTGAGTAACCAACTTTTATTTATAATCTATTCAAGAAGGTCCTTATTTTTTAAAGCAAGTTTTTTACACTAATAAACTTCTTGTTTTAATCCTCGTCCTTAAACACTAACAATTAATAATGAATTGGGCTTTGTGTACACGGACAGTTACTAATACCTTGTAAGAAGTTTAAGCCTAAGGTTATTAGATGTGTTCCGGAGTTGTATGCACCGATATCATTTGTGGTTACTTGATACGCATATCCGAAATAAAACATACCCTTTTGAAAGCCTGCCATTGGTCCGATACTAAGCGGTTTTAGAAATTGATCATTTAAGAATCGGTAAGATACGCCTCCCCAAATGTAATCTTCTTTTCTGTTATAAGCTCTTACTTTAAAATTCACATCGGTACTAGAACGTTTATCCGAGCTAAACATTTGGTAAAACACAGAAGGTTCATATTCTACTCTACCATATTTTCTTCCTAAAGTAATACCCGAATAGATTTGATAATTAAGTAGTAAATCAGGCTCTAAAGTACGAATGGCTTCATCGATATCTTTAGGTAAAATGTTGTTTGCATTAAAACTTAGAAAATAGCCTTTATTTCTATACAATAATCCCACATCGAAGTTATTATTAGAAGTTCGGCGATCGTCTGTTACGGCACCATCTATAACCTGATTTTCATAACCTCCGTCAAAGTTGTGAATATTTAGCTTAAAACTATTCAAATTATAAGATAAACCAAAGGACAAATATTGCTTTGAATAATAATCCAAAATAATATGGTGTGCAAAAGAAATTTTTAAACCCGACTGGAGGGTATTTCCATTTCTATCATTATACAAAGACAACCCCACTCCTGTTCTATCGGCAATTCTTACATCCCCATAAAACGCTTGGTTATCTGGTGCATTCTCTATACCAACCCACTGTGTTAAGCCATTAAACCTAAGTTTAACATTATCCCCAATACCAGCGTAAGTTGGAGATATCACAAAATTATTATCTGCTAAATACTGCGTGAATACAGGTAAGTTTAACTCTTGGCCATAGCTTTTTACTACGACCATGAGTACTAGATATATAATGAATTTTCTTATTTGCATAATTTTAATTTCAGCGGTTAGTGCTTCTAAATATTCTACCTATAAAGCGTAAAGTGTCCTACGTAATCTCTATCGTAATTAGGATCATTAAGGTTGATAACATACCAGTAATCTCCAGAAGGCAACTCTTTACCTTCGTATGTACCATCCCATTTCTCATTAACTCTTAAATCGGCTAGCTTACGACCATATCGATCGAATACTTGAACAGTTAAGTCTTTGTATTGCGTTGCACATCCAGGACCCCATCCGTCAAAATTACCATCACCGTTTGGTGTGAAATAATTTGGTATACATACATCAATAAATTCGAAATAACCGGTTCCTGAGGCCTCACAACCGTAGAAATCACGAACAGTAACGGTATAATCACCAGACTCGTAGATTAAGAATTTATCGGTGCTACTAAAAGGGCCTCCGTTTAATGAGTATTCATAAGGAGCCACACCTCCAGTTGCGACAGCAACAATTTGATTTAAATCACCTTCTTCTAGAAGCACTTCCAACTGCGTTACGTGATCAACATCAAACAATCTAGTTTGTTTAATACAACCATTCGCATGTCTAACATCCACATATTGATCGAAACCACCAGGAACATCAATAAAAATATTACTAGCTTGATAAGGTCCGCCATTAAGTGAGTATTCCACTAAACTTAAATCTTGCACACTATCATCTACTGTAACGATCACGCGGTTTGTAGACGTATTATTTAAACAATCGTATTCAACTACTACTGTAGGATTTAAGTTCACAGACTCAGGGAAATCAATCTCCCATTCCGAATCACAGCCTTGAGCATCTACCACATAAACCGTGTGGTTACCTCCTGCAAGTCCAGTAAAATCAAATTGTGTTTGCGTTAAAGTTCCAGTCACATAGTTTCCATTAATATCATCTAAGGTTACACTATATGGAGCTGTACCTCCTGTAATATTAACACTAAAAGTTCCATTTAAATCTCCTGCACAAACTTCAGGAATTATAGACGTTGGAATTTCAGTAAGAATAACTGGAGTAGGTTCGCCAATGGTAAAGTCAATAACTTCAAAACAACCAGCTTCATCTTGAACTACTACTTGATAAACTCCTTCAGCTAAATCCTCAAACAGACCTGAATCAAAGAATTGATTTAACTGTGGTGAAATCGCATATTTAATGACTCCCGTTCCACCTGTACCCATTACTTCAATACTTCCATCGTTACCACCAGCACAAGCGACATCAGATATTACAAATGGCGCAGTTAACGGTGCACTAGGCTCACTAATAGTAACTGGTACTGAAGTTACCTCACAGTCTACACCACTAGTAACATATACTTGATAATCACCTGCAACAAGTTCGGTAAATACACCAGGACTATTTTGAACTACAGGTGTGATATCGGTTCCTGAAGTATCTTGTAAAGTATAAGTATAGTTACCTAAACCACCTTGCGCTTTAGCAACAATAACTCCTGTGTTATCTCCATAACAGTTAATGTCGGCATTAGTCGCATCAATAGATACTGTTAACGGTACTAACGGATCAACCTTCACTTCATTAGAAAGTCCAGTTGCACAACCATTCACATCTCTAATATAGTACTGATAAGTTCCTGGATCCACTTGAATATCTACTGATGTAGAACCTGTAGGAAACGGAGTTACATTTGTAAAGCTAGCGTCTGCACTATAAACATAAGGTGCTGTACCTCCAGTTGCTGATAAAGTAAGCGTGGTTGAATTAGGCGCACATGTTTGAGTATTGGTAATCACTAAATTACTTTGAATTGTTGTTGGCTGAGTAATAGTAATATCAGCTGAAGTCGCCGTACAATTCCAACCATCTGTAACCGTTACATTGTATGTTCCAGCAGTTAAACCAGTAAAACTTGTTCCTGTTTGCGGACCAGTTTGACTCACTGTAGGTCCCACTCTATTCAATACATAAGTATAATTTGAACCTTGTCCATCAGTTGCCGATACATTAATAACTCCTGTAGCATCACCGTAACATAGTAGTGCTGAAGCTGGATCGAATACTGCTGTAATAGTAATTAGCGTAGGATCAACAAGCGTTACTAGAGTTGTAGCTATACAGCCACTAGAATCTCTAACGTTTACATTATAATCACCTGCATCTAAGCCAGTAAAGTTAAATGTAGAACCAAAGGCCGTTGCTGTACCACCTACTTTTTCTAACTGATATTCGTAACCACCTGGCCAACCACCAGTCGCACTAGCAGAAATGGTACCATTTGCTAAATCACATGTAATTTCTGTATGTGTTTCTAATGCTGTCAATGCAGCTGTAGGGCCTGTAATCGTGAAGGCTTTACTTACTTCACATTCTGGTCGGTTAGTTAAAGTAGCTGTAATAGTATATGTTCCAGCTTCCAATCCTGAAAGTGTTTCAGGGCCAGCGCTCGCCACATTACCCGTAGACACAGGATTTCCTAAAGCATCAACAATACTGTAAGTAAATGCTCCCGCTTCATCAGTTGGTGTAGGCACACGATCGATGAAGGTTACATTAACGGCACCGTCATTTCCTCCGAAGCAAGTCAAATCAACCACATTATCAATAGTTAAGTCGAATGTATTTGGATCACTCACATAGTGGAACTTTCTTAAGAAACAATTAGTGTCTATATTTTCAACAGTCACTAAGTAGTTTGCAATATCTAATCCTGTAAACAGCCCGGTAGAGTTAGTAGATGAATAACCCCCTGAAGTTGTTGTGCCATCTGCTTCAACCTGCACTACCGTATATTCTAAATTAGGCGTTCCTCCTGTAGCTGTAACAGCAACCTGAATTTCTTCTAGTGAGGTACACGTGATCGCATCATTAACAGTAATTGTTAAATCTTCTATAGAAATAAAAGGATTAATTGTGGTTGAAGTTGAACCAATACAACCTTTATCATCATATACATTAATATCATAGGTTCCTCCTAATAAATCTGTTTCGGTATAAACATTATTACTTGAACGTTGTACCACCGTACTGTTTCTAACAAACTCATAAATCGCATAGTTACCAGAACCACCTGTAATTGCTGCTTCATCAATTGTTATGGAAGCAAAATTAGATGTATTGGTATTTGACACACATGCATATTGAATTGGTGTAGGTGTAGGTACCGCAATGACTGCTGGTTCATTTACATCAATATCCTCTGTCATAACACAACCTCTTTCAGAAGTCACTTGAACTCTATAGGACCCAGATAACAAATCTGAAAACACATTAGAGGTTTGCTCTGCCTTTAATACTGGCCCTGCAATGATTTCATATTTATAAATAGGATTATCCTGATTAGCATCTAAAGTTACTGTTATAGTTCCATCATTTTCACCGTTACAGCTTACATCGGTTGATGTTGGTGTAAAGGACACAGGAGTCGCTGCCTCTAAGTTTGTAAAAACTGTTTTTGTACAACCTGTAATATTATCGGTTACAACCACATCGTAATCTATTGAAGCAGATAATCCGTTAAAAACACTTGTTGCCCCTGAAACTGTTCCTGTACCAAGTGGAGTTCCTGATCCATCAAACAATGCAAAACCATAATCTCCTGATCCACCAGAAGCAGTAACTGAAACTTCTCCATCACTACTTCCACAAGTAGGAAGAGCAACTATAGTTAAACCGGCATCAATGGCTGGGAAAACAGTAATAATACCACTATCGGCAGTACACCCGTTTCCATCTTTAATTGTAACCGTATAATTTCCAGGCGTTAACCCTGTGAATGTCGCACTAGATTGGAATCCGTTACCAATTGAAAACTCAAATGGAGGTACACCAGATACAGTTGTATTGGTTGCTGTAAATTCAAATCCGTTAGATGTTCCAGAACAAACAGTGTTAGGATCTACCGTTACTGAAGGTGCTTCATCTTCTAGAATAGTATGCGTTGTCATTTCAGTACACCCATTCGCATCCTTTACATAAACATCCCAAACAAGGTTTGCTCCATTGTTAGTGTTTACAGTAATCACATCACCATTTAATACGTAGTCAGCAGCTGCTGGGGCTGGATAACCACTAATAACAGCCGCATAGCTGTAACTTGGTGTCCCACCAGATGCGGTTACTGTAATTTGTGAGCTATAATTATTACAATGTACTTCAGTTGATGAAGCTGTTAAATTTAAAGCTGCTGTAGGTTGCGTGATAGTAACATCAGCAGTTGCCGTACATCCTGTAACATCATCTGTAATTTGAAGCGTGTATGTACCTGCAGCTAAATCAGTAACTTCGACGGTATTTCCTGAAGGCGTACCTACTGTTCCTGTTCCTGATATTAAGGTTGCAGTGAATGTTGATTGAACATTTGTTGCTGTAAATGTTGCTTTACCATTAGGAATTCCAAAACAAGACACATCATTATCTACGGTACCAGCTACAGAAATATTAACAGCTGGTTCAACCGTAAACGATTCGGTGTAATTACAACCATTAGCATCTATAACTTCAAATGTATAAGTATCTGGAGCTAATCCTGTAAACGTATAATCCGCTGGTACACCCACCCCACCAGCAACAGCTGTTGGGTAAACAATGTTATAATCGAACGGTGCAATAGCACCAGTATTTGGTGTTAATGTAACATTTGAAGTTAATTCTCCTGTGTTACATGTAACAGTAGTTGCTACAAAATCTAAATCGGTTGGCGGTGTAATTGGAGCTACATCAACTGAAATTGGTATAGGTAACTCACAACCATTCGCATCCTTAATCCAACCTTGTACAGTTCCTGCAATATTCGTTGTGTAAGTATTGGTTGTAGTGTAGTTCACACCATCAAAACTAAAGGTATATGGTGGTGTTCCTGTTCCTGTTGTTGGTGTAATAGTAACCACTGCACCTTGAGTTACATTACCTGTGCCACAAGAAAGTGTGGTAGTTACGGCGATAGTGCCATCCACTTCTAAAGGCTCATCAATAATTACCGTTTCTAGAGCAGAATCACAATCCTTAGCGTCTTTTATAACTACTTGATAAGTTGCTGCCGATAAACCATCAAATACATTTGAAGCTTGGTACGTTGCTCCATTATCAATACTATATTCAAATGGTGCTACTCCTGCTGTTGCTGTAACTATAATACTGCCATCAGACCCTCCGTTACAACTTACATCGGTATGGGTTTCTGTTAGAGTTGGCACAACTGCGGCATCTACAACAACTGTTTGCGACACGGCCTGACAAACTGGTGTTTGCGCATCTGAAACTCTAAAAATATAAGAGCCTGCCACTGCCGAGTATGGGTTGCTTGCAAGCACATAACTCATACCACCGTTCGTACTTACTTCATATACATAAGCACTAGAAGTGTCACCGCCTGTAGCTGTTAATGTAATTTCAGCATTCGGAGTTCCTGTACAATCAATCTCTTTAGTGATAGTCGCATCCAATAATACTACTGGGTTTACCACGTATGTTGTTGTTGCGATACAACCATTCCCATCTTTAATGAAGAAATCATAGGTTCCTGCTTCTGTGATTGTAAAATTAGGGTTTGTTGAGTAAGCCCCAGCCATACCTCCTTTACCAATACTAAAAGTTAATGGTGCTATAGCAGTACCCGAACTTTCAGCTAAAGTAATACTAAGCGGCGTTGAACCATCAAAACATTGCTGAGCTAAAGGCGCTATAGTTGGAAGTGGATCTTCTATTAAATTTACAACTGCCGATGGTTTAATACATCCATAAGCATCTTTAGCGTAAACAATATAATCTCCTGCTGAAGCTGTAAATGTATTTCCTGTTACCCATGTTCCTGTTGTTGCATCTGGTGCTGGAGCTGAATCTGGTAACAATTGATATTCATAAGGTGCAGTTCCATCTCTTGCTATGGCTGAAATAACACCTAGTTCGTTACAGTTTTGGTTTCTTGTATCGGAAGCCGTAACGCTTAAATCAATTGCCGATTCTGTGATGTTAAATGGAACAGAAACAATGCTACAACCTTCGTTGGTAGATCCTGCTGCCTCTTCAACAACAATAACGTAATTACCGAAATCTAATAAACCTAAATCTGTAACAGATAAAGTTCCGTTTGCAGGAACCGTTCCTGGCCCAGTTATACCTGTAGTGGCTAAACTTTGCGAGTCTAATATCTCATAATTTACACTTGTTGGTGTTGAATATGTACTAGTTATATCAAAACTAACAGTTCCATCTGCACTTCCTTTACAAGTAATATTATTTTCAACTAAATTATTTACCGTTAAACTTGAGTTTGTAGGTATTGCTGTGTCTGCAGTTTCGTAATAATAACAACCTGTTAATTCATCAAAAACAATAAAAGTATACGTCGCTCCGGGAATTAAATCAATGAATGTTGTTGATTCTGGACTACCAGCACCCAAGTGCCAAGTTGTAGATCCTCCAACTATTCCATCCCAAGTCATACCTGAACCAGTGTATATAGCAAAATAAAATGGTCCGGAACCTACTAAAGGAGAGCCTATTTTAACTTCTGCAGATCCGCCAGTAGAACAATCTGCTGGAGGTGATATTACACTTATTTCTAAGTCATTAGGTGGTGACGCTACTAAGACATCCTGAATTAATACAGAACAACCATTTGAGTCAACAACATTTATTTGATACAAACCAAAATCTACAACATCAAAAGTAGTTGAAGTTGTTCCTGCATTATTCAATTCTTGCGCTGCATAACCGTTTGTTCCAGTAACAAAATAATTGTAAGGTCCTATTCCACCATTTACACTATCAACAATAACAGAACCCTTTGTCACCCCTGCTCCTGGTCCTCCAGTCGTGTCACACGTGATAGGCAATGCATGATGATTAACAATAATTGGATTAGGCTCACCAATTGTAATAGTTTTTGTATCGGTACATCCTTTTGCATCAGTAATTGTAACAACATAATCACCTGCTCCTAAACCTGAAGTTTGCGTCCCATAATCTGTTCCGGTTGTTGTGTTTGTAACATTAATAACAAAGGGTGCAAAACCTACTGTATTATCATAATCAATCTCAATTGCAGCTGTTTCATCACTTGCACATAAAATAGATTGTGTTTCCCTAACGTCGTCAATTACAGGAGGTATTGGGTCTGTAACTGTGATTACTTCAGTTTTTACGACACAGCCTGAATTCGCATCAGTAATTTGAAATTGATAGGTTCCTGCTGAGCTCGTTGAAAAAGTAGGAGAAGGAACAGGTATTAAGTTTGAAAATACTCCTCCGTTTATAGAAATTTCATAGGTATAGCTGTTACTTCCTCCAGTAATTGAAAGATCGATTGTTGCATCCTCATTACCTAATTCGCAAGTAATATCTTTAGTTAAAATAGCGCTTGCTGTTAACTGATCATAAATAACAGTCGCTGCACTGTCAACAGTACATCCATTACCGTCTTTTAGAGTTATCGTGTAAGTTCCTGAAGTATTTATTGTAAATACGTTACTTGTTTGGTATGAAGCTCCTCCATTAATACTATATTCTAAAGTTCCAGAACCAGTTCCTGTTGCTGTTAATGTATAAGGTGGGCCTGCACATAAATCGGAGGTGGTTACACTTACCGTTGGAGTAGCATCAGCAGTAAGCGATACTGTAGTCATTGCGATACAATCGTTTGCATCTTGTACATACACATCCCAAACTAAATCGGCTCCCAAATTGGTGTCTACAGTAACCACATTACTAGCCCCGAACATTGTTGGTGCTGGTGCTGGTGCTCCAGAAATTACTGCAGCATATTTATAATTTGGTGTACCATCTGCTGCAACTATTGTAATTTGAGACTCATCATTTGAACAGTAAGTATTTGTACCGCTAGCAGTTAAACTTAATGCTGCAGGTTCTGTAATAGTCACCGACGCATTACTTGTACAACCAGTAGTTTCATCTTCTACATAAATATTATAAGTACCTGCTTCCAAATTGTCTAGAGACACAGTAGAACTAGATTCCCCGGTTACAACAACAACACTATTACCTGTATACGAATACCTATATGTATTTGAAAAACCAGAAACCTCTAATTGAATAGCTCCAGTGTCCTCACCTTGACATAAAACGTCACTTTGTTTTCTTGTAATAAGGGCAATAGGAGTTACAGCTCCAATTGTATAAGATTCTATATATGAGCAACCATTAACATCAGTTACCTTAAATACATAGGTTCCTGCAGTTAACCCTGTGAAGATTCCATCGTTATTTGAAGTAACTGCTGAAGCTGGATCGGTAATTTCATAAGTTAATGTCCCTACGCCACCTGTTGAAGTTACGGTAACTCCAGTCGCTGGTGCGTTACATGTTACGGCACTTGAAGCAAAATCTAAATCGGTTGGCGAATTTAATGGATCGATAGTTAATGACCCATTTGCAGTACAACCATTAGCATCTTGAACAAAATAATTTACCGTTTGTACCGAACCGTTATCATTAACATTTAATGTGCGCGTGCTACTAAAATTCGTACCATCAAAACTATATTGATATGGTGATGTACCCGTAGTTGGTTCATCTATTGTAACAACTGCAGCTTGTTCAACATTAGAAGTATCACAAGTTAAATTGGTTGCCGAAGCAGAAGCTATTAAAGTTGAAGGTGATGATAGCGTCACTGTTCCAGAAACTTCACATTCTAAAGCATCTTTAACGGTATAGTTATATGTGCCATCTGCTAAATTTGAATAAGTTGTAACATCTGTGGCAAAGGCACTACCATCAAAACTGTATTCAAATGGTGCTTGGCCTCCTGATACCACAATTTCAACAGAACCATCGGTTTCTCCATTACAACTAGGGTTTACATCGATAGTTGATGCCGTTGGACTGGTTGGGGCATTGATATTAATGATGTTAGACAAAGCTTCACAACCTTCTGAATCTGTAACTCTAAATAAATAAGTTCCTTGTTGGTTGGTTGTATGTACAAAAGTACTTCCTGTTGATACAGGAGGTGAGTACGTTGTCCCGTTATCTTCTGAAACTTCATATTCATAAGGAGGATAACCCTCTGTTATATTTACAGTAATACTTGCTTCTGGAGATGGTGAACAATCAATAACCTTATCTAAGGTAATATTAACATCTACTGTTTCAGCAATTGTTTGAGTAGGTAAAACAACCTCACATCCGTTAGAATCACGAACTGTTATCGTGTAATCACCAGCTGTTAAATCAGTAAATTCTTCATTTCCTTGATACGGCTCTGAATTAATTTTATACTGGAATGGGCTTTGTCCTCCGGTTGTAGTTACCAATATAGTTGCACCGCTGGTATCCAAACACGGCTTTGTAATTTCAATATCTGCCGTTGGCGCATCCGTTGACGTGATGCTAACTAAAGCAGAATCTGTTGTACAATTATTGGCATCCATAAGGCGCACAATATAGTCGCCTGCAGCAACATCATTTAGCAAGCCGCTTGTAGGGAAAGTATCTATTAAAGTACTTCCGGTACTGTCATATAATTCATAGCTATATGGCGCTGTTCCTCCTGTGGCTGAAGCCGAAATGGTTGAATTACTTAAACATGTAATATCAGTAGCATCTATGGTTAATACAATTTCTGAAGGCGCTCCAATAACCTCTGGAATACTTACTTCACAACCTGTAGATGTAGCATCGTAGCGAATTTGAACATCATAATTTCCTCCACTTAGACCAGTAATCGTGTATGGTGAAGTTGTTTGAGTTACCCAAGTACTTCCACCATCAATCGAATATTGATAGCCATTTGTGGCATCGAAGTTAGATGCTGCTATTTGAATTTCTCCATCATCAGCACCAAAACAATTCACATTGGATGTACTAACAACTTCTGCTGTAAAAGCTCTTTCTGCCTCAATTTCAATAGGGAAATCTACTTGATCAATACAGCTCTCTGGTAATTGATATACTCTAATGTCATCTATCGCTACATCGTTACCATTAGTTTGCCTTACTGTAGAACGTACTAAAAATTCTAAGGTTGTGTTATTCCCAGGATTTAAGGTTATAGGAGTCTTTGGATAATTTTCCCATTGTTCGGTTTTAGGAACATTACCAGTAGCAAAGGATGAAATTTCATTACCTGAACCATCAACTAAAGCTATGGTTAAATTAGGATCAAACTTGGTAGTATGACTTTGCATTAAATTATATACAAAGAGCTCAAAATTTATAGGTTGATTTGGAATAATATCATTAATGGTTTTTTTATATAATACATCGTTCTCTGGCAATTGATCTCCAATATTAACTACCAAAGCACGTCCTTTTGGATCTGTATTATTTGAAGTATGATCCCCTGGTTGACTCCAATCCCCGTAAGGTGATTCGATATGAGCCGTTACCGTGTAATCTCCATCTTGAATATTTTGTTGCCCTTTACAATATGGATATACTTGATCTTCCCAACAATAATATGCTGTATTAATTCCCGGTGACTCAGTGTCTTCACCAGATCCAAAGGTTTCTAAAAGTAAATTACTATACGTTGGGACATCAACTAATTTGTAGGTTACACTAATCGTATGTGAACCCTGCGGCACATTAAGGAAGGTTGTTGGATCGGCGGTGTTTGTATTTTCAACACCATTTAATAAGTAGGTGTATTCAAAATTAGCCCCTCCGGTATTTGTTACATTAACCGTTGCATTTGCTGTACCATCACAATTATAAACTGGATCTATATTGTCATCAATGGTTGGCGGCGTTGGTTCTGGATCTAAAATGATACCCGGCATGGCAAAAACACAACCTTGACTATCCCTTATATATAATGTATAGGTACCAGGGAGTACTTCTGCTTCATTAGAAGTTACCCAAGTCGACTGATTATCAAAACTATACTCATAAGGAGGCACACCACCTTGAGGGTTTGTAATACGAACTGTTCCTTCTCCATTTGCTCCACAACCTGCTAATTTTGATACTCCTGCAGAAGCAGTTAAGGCATCATCTGGGCCGTCAATGACTACATTTTCAGGCGTACTAAAACATTCTACACCATTTAATGTGTACCTAATCATGGTAGCATAGGTACCTGTATTTAAATTAGAGAAGGTTGGATTAGTGTTATATGTTGTACCATTATCTATACTATATTGAATAGTATAACCATTTGCATTAGTAACATTAAAATCTATTTGAGCAGAAACAGCACCGTAGCAGCTCACATCTGCTCCAGATACAGTGAATTCTGGAGGTGCTATTTGATCTACATATACAGTTACATCCGTAGAACAGCTATTGGCATCTACAACAGTATAGTCGTAGTTTCCAGCCGTATCAATTGCAAATACAATTGTATTTGTAGCGTCAACTTGTTTGAAATCTGTAGCACCATTAACGTAAACGTAATAAGGAGCTGTCCCTCCAGTTACCCCTAAAGTCACTTCGCCATCTGCACATGTTAGTGGTTTCATTGAAGTGACTACTTGTATTTCTTCTGGTTCTATTATTTCAACCTGCCCTGTTAAAGAACAACCATCCTCAGTTGTTACAAGTACATCATAAATTCCAGGGTTTAAGTTATCAAACTTATAAAAAGCATTATCTATATCTGGAGAACTACTAACTAAAGTTCCTCCTTGTGAAATGCTGAATTTATATTGTCCTCTTCCATCATTTACAACAATATTAATAGCTCCTTTATCGCCATTACACTGTGGGTGCTCAATATTATCCAAACCTAAAACAGGTGTGTAATCAATAATTTGCACGTCGTATGTAAAAATACACGGATTCGTATCTACTCCATCTTGTTTAATATAAACCGTGTATAAACCACCAGTTGCAATATCAAATGAATTTGTTGTTTGGTAATCAACTCCGTTTAAACTGTATAAATAACCAGTTGGTAAATTATTAATAGTTATTTTTCCTAAGGTATTGCAAATAATATCCTCTTTATCTATATGGGGATTTAATAAATTACTATAAACATTGAAATAAAACCTATTAAAACAACCTCCTGCATAATTAATAGTAATACGGTACTCTCCAGCCTGTGATAAATCGAAATTGCTACCTGTTTGAATTTCTACCCAGGTACATCCCGGATCTTCATTAGCACAATTATCAACAGTAATAGCATTACAACTAGTTTCGTCTAACTTTTCCCAAACAATTTCTGTCGCTCCTGCCGAACCTGGTACCTGTAAAGCCCTTACATCATTAACCCCACATAAGAAAAATAATGGCAACTCCTTACCATCATTTCCACAAGTTACCACTTCATCTGCAGAAGAAAGTACTGGGTTTACTGTAGTACCACCAAAACTAGTCACATTAAACTCTTTAATGGTAGATTGACATGGTGCAATGGCGTTGTTTTTAACATAGTAAGTACCAATAGCTCTAACTTCAATAGTTTGAGTTGTACCTAAATTATTTGAAGGGTCAAAATTATTAGGATCGGTAGACCAAATGTATGAATCATAACCACCTGGGGCGGTAATATCAACAGTATCACCACAAAGTGTTACGTCTTCTTCATAAGTACAGTGAGTAACATCAGCTAAAAAGTTAATCGCCTGAGGAGCAAGTAAACAAACATTAGAACCATCGTTTGCATAACTTGGTTCATCTGAAATAGTATAACTCGAGTTTGACACTCCATTATAGGTTGCAAATGCCTGATTTTGAATAATATTAGAACAAGCATCACTTAATTCATTACAAGAGCTTACAACATTTACACCAAAACGTATGGTTGAAACCACGCCTTCTCCATGTTTAACTCTTTCTTTATCAACAGCAAAAATTAACTCTCTAGTACTCGCATCATAACTTTGTACTGTAACCCCAGGAGATAATGTAAAATTACTTGGATCATTACTAAAATCAACATTTATAGGAAGAATATCTCTAATAATTAAGTTTTCAGCATCATCATTCCCTATATTCTCAATACTAATCACATAATTTAATCGGTCACCAAGATCAACTAACGCCCCACCTATAGGATTACCTGAGGTGTCTTGAACACCTTTAGTTAAAACAATTTTAGGTTCTATAATATCTACAGCAAAGGTTGTTAAAAAAGGACCAATACCATCACCTGAAGTCGTTAATCTTAATGTTCCTCCAGTTTCATCATTTGGAAGTACTGAATTATTAGGATTGGGCAATATGATATTTTTAATATCAAACCCTAGTGAGTTTTCACTACTAGGATTTCTATTAGTCATATAATTACCATCATATGTTATTCGAGAATTGAAAAAATTATCATCATCATTAAGTGCGTCTTGAAGCCTAGTGAAATTTGAAACAGAATTTGCCCTAAACTGATAGGTATCACCACCTAATCCTAAGTCTCCTTCTAAAGCAGCTACCCCCATCCTTGCATTTACCTTTAGAGGGCTAGGAAGCGTTTGAAAGCCAGAAACAGGAATATCTACCGAAGCCTGTGAACTCTGTACTACAGCATAACCATCAAAAGTTGAAATAAACTTACTTGGTAAATCTGGACTTTCATAAATAACAACCAAAGACCATCCACCAGCACATCCTCCATCTCTTCTACCTTGAGTAGCTCTTAAATCTGCAACGGTATATGTACCATCAGCCTCATTTAATCCTTGCAATAAACTTGTAACATCTTTATAACAAACAATGGGGCCATCCTTTACGGGACCTGAAGAACCATTTTGATAGTTTGCGTTTAAACCATCAAGAATAATTTCACTACCAGTTGCTGTTAAAGGAATGTAACCTCCAGTGGGTAATTTAAATTTAATTTGATTCCAATCATCTTCACGTGGTGTCCCCCCAAAAGCACTTCCTCCATTACTACTAGTACCATCACCAACTCCGTTAGGGTAAGCAGAAGCCCAATACAAACCAGCGTAAACAATTTTTTTACAGTCAATATTAATATTCAAATTAGCTGAGCTTGAACTAAAGGTAGAAGAATCTCCATCGATATCAATATATTCTGCAAATAAATTGTTGTTGTTCTGGCTACCATTGTATGGCAAATCATACTGACTACCTACACCTTTAATAATACTATTTCCAATCAAAACAACATCTCCTTTTACACGAATACTTGTTTCACCCGGAGCTAATTCCCTAGGAGTAAAAGGCACTGCTATTTGTGAATATGCACTATTACCAAATAATGTTAAGAAAAATAGTAAAAGAAAAGTAATTTTTTTTCCCTTTATGCTACGGGTTATAAAACTAGCCTTAGTAAAAATTTCACATAGGAAAGACCTAAATGTCAAGCAAGTAATTTTTTTCATGTTGGTTATAGTTTGGGGTTGTTTATATTTTGATTTCATAAGAAAACAGAACATAAACTGAGCTTAACTACAGTTTATTAGTAATTACAATACTTCAAAACATGCAGTTAAACTATTTTTTTGGTTTTTTAACGTTATAAATATCGGAAAATAATTTGAAAACAAACATAGTGTTCATTAAAATTATGCATTTTATCGATGAAACAACACCTTTTATATGATTTGAAAGACTCACAAGTAGTAAAAGGATTACAATCTAGGTGTTGACTGAAATTTCATCAATTATTATAATAAATTTTGACTGGTAGAATACTACTTATAAACAAAAACATCAGCCTAATTAATAGACCGATGTTTTTCCTTATTACAAAATATTAAATTTTACTTTTCAATTTTAACAAGCGACATTTTGCCGTTGAATGGCTTATCACCCTTTTTCTCAAGAGCTCTTTGAGCACTAGAAAGTCCGTCATAATTTTCGTAGTAAATATAATATTTACTTGTATTTACATCGAAGAAGAAATTAATATCCTTTTGTCCTGCTGCAACAGCTTTTCTAAGGAATTCATCTCGTTTACTAACATCTGAAAGTACTGCTACAACAAGGTAATAGCCCTCTTCTACATTATTAATACCTTTTAAGATTTGGATATTACTTAACTCTTCACCATAATCAAAATCTTCAGCGGTTAAAGGCGTAGAACTCACTGGTGTATTTTGCCTGATAACATTAAGAGCAGCCCTATCTTTTTCATAACGTTCTTGATCATTATCGTAAAGGGCACGTTTAATACGACGTTTACGCTCTTCTTTTATTTCTTCTTTTAATTCTTCTATTTTAAAGATAGACCCTTCTCTAATTTGGAAAACTTCAACTTGTTCAGCCTTTAACTCTTCAATTCGCCTTTTATAGTATTTATTAGTTGCATCATTAACATCTGGAACATTTTCAAGACGCTCTTTATAAATTCTATCTAGTCTTCTAATTTTATTATTTTGAGCGGCAACAACATTATCTATTTCCACTTTCAAGGCTTCTAACTCTCTGTTTTCAGCAGAAATACTTCTAAATGCTTTAGGAGCCATTACAATACCTTGTTCACTTAAGTTATTTTCTTCAATTAAATCGTCAAGATCTTTTTGTTTAAGCGCTACTTTTTCTTGTAATTTTTCAATAAGTTCTTTTTGTTCCTTACTAGACTCCATAGCCGACCTTGCTACGTCGTTCATTAATTTAGTAGCCTCATCGGTAGGCACAATAGCTTTCAGTTCTTCCTCTTTCTCAGCTTTCAATCTCGCAGCTTCTGCTATAGCGGCAGCCTCTTGCTCTGCTTTAAGTCTGGCTTCTTCTGCTAGTCGAGCTTCTTCTGCTTGTCTTAATTGTTCTGCTTCAGTTAAGGCTAAAGCTTCTTGCTCTTTCCTCAAACGTTCTGCCTCGGCTAAAGCTGCAGCCTCTTGTTCCGCTTTAAGTCTCGCTTCCTCAGCTAATCGAGCTTCCTCTGCTTGTCTTAATCGCTCTACCTCTGCTAAAGCGGCAGCTTCTTGCTCTGCTTTAATTCTTGCTTCCTCCGCTAAACGGGCTTCTTCCGCTTTTCTTAATCGCTCTGCTTCGGCTAAGGCTAAAGCAGCTTGTTCTTCTTGTAATCGCTTTTCTTCCGCAATTCTCGCCGCTTCCTCTTTTCTTAAACGTTCTGCCTCAGCTAAAGCGTTGGCTTCTTGCTCTTCTTTAAGTCTCGCTTCCTCAGCTAAACGGGCTTCTTCTGCTTGTCTTAATCGCTCTGTTTCTGCTAAGGCTAGGGCTGCTTGTTCTTCTTGAAGTCGTTTTTCTTCCGCAATTCTCGCCGCTTCCTCTTTTCTTAAACGTTCTGCCTCAGCTAAAGCAGCGGACTCCTGCTCTGCTTTAGATCTAGCTGCTTCAGCTAAGCGCGCTTCTTCTTCTTTTCTTAATCGTTCCTCCTCAGCTAATAAGGCCTCTGCTTTTAAGCGTTTTTCTTCCGCTATACGATCGGCTTCTTCTTTTTCTGCCAAACGATCTGCTTCTACTTTTCCGTTCAATGCCGCTGCTGCCGCTGCTCTTTTTTCTTCAGCAATTGCTGCTGCTGCCGCTGCTTCAGCCGCACGCTGCTTTTCTAAGGCATCAGATTTTCTTGGTAAATTCTTAGGCGTCTGACTCTGAGTTACCTTTTTGCTACTTCTATTTTTACTTTCAGAAATAAATAATCCGTCTTCTTCTTCATCACCAAAATAGTCATAACGATCTTTTGATTTAAATCTATAAGCTACAGTAATATCATGGGAATTTCCTAAAGCAGAAATATCACCCATAGATTTTTCATAATTATATTCTATAGCTATTTGTGATGTAATGTTTAAACCAACACCTGCTGAAAATCCATAAAAAGAATTGTAACCCGCTTGTCCCCAAAAACCTTTAGGAACCATAAGCATGACGATTCCTGAAAACACCGTTTGATCCGTTTTAAATTCTGAACGAACCAAGGCTGAAAATCTACTATCCTCAAAAAATCCACGCGTATTCATATAGCCTGTATACATACCATGAACTTGAATACCTTGCTCTGGATTTTCCTCTATCATAGATGACGATGTTAAATTGTAAGCCACTATATTGTTTAGAGAAACTCCAAAATCAAAAAACTCTGTTCCATAATTTATTCCAGGGTTTATGGTTACAATGGAATTTGAAGGAATATTATCAAGTGAAGGGTCTGGCGTATTTGTAATAATTGCTCCATCATTAATACTACTTCTATAAAACCCGAGATTCATTCCAAAAGTTAAATTCCCAGACCGATTTACAACAACATTATAGGCAAAATTGGCCATTCCTCCAAAAGTGGTTAATGCACCATAATTTTGTTGGAATAAACTTAATCCAGCTCCTATACTTTCTCTAAATCTTCCGGAATATCCAAAAACATATGTTTCTGGTGCATTATCGAATTGAGCCCACTCTCTTTTATTACTTATAGAAATATAACGATGACTTTCTCTTACAAAACTAAAAGTAGGATTAACAAAGGTTCTATTAAATTTTAAAGAATTTCTAACCGGAATATTTAAGCCTACAACGCCATCATCTTGTGCAGAAAATTGCTGAATGAAACAGAAAAATAACAGAATATGGAGCAGATACTTTTTCATGTTATTTTATTACTGTTAAAGTTCCTTTTCTTGTGCTTCCATTTGAAGTCGTAATGATATAATAATACACAGGATTAACACTTTTAAAATCGATATTATTTTCTGGCCAATTATTTAAATAGTCATTGGTTTGAAGTACTGTTTTGCCTTGTGGGCTTATAATAATTACCTCTGTATTAGTACCTGAAACATATGCTTGAGGAATTATCCAAGTATCGTTAATACCATCACCGTTAGGACTCACAATATTTGGTATTTCTTCAACATTAGGAAAATAATTATCACCCCCGGATACCGTAAACAGGTACTCCGTAGAGGCTACACAACTACCTGTAGAAGAAGGTTGTGAGACCGTTACTTTATAACTTCCGAACTGATCAATATCAAAACTATTACTTGTTGCTCCAGAAATTTGAGCATCATTACGATACCAAGTATAAGTAGGATTTAAAGCATCTGTTGTTATCGTAACTGTTATAGTTTCTCCCTCTTCTAAAACATTATCTTCATCAGGAATAACACCATCAATACTACTAGAAAAACCAGAATTATCTAAAAGAATGGAAGCGGAAGCGGTACAGCTTCCTAAATCTACATTTACAGAATAATCACCTGATTCATTGGTAATATAATTTTGCTCGGTAGCACCGTCTATAGGCATACCGTCCTTACTCCATTGATAACTATCTCCAGCTGTAGCGGTTAACGTTGTTGGTCCGTCGCTCATACAGAAAGGGTTACCCAAACTGGAGTTGATAGCAACTGTAACACCTGTGGATATTTCATTAACTGTAACACGGTTTGAATAGGAATTTGAGGTACAAGTGCCATAATTTGTTTCAACAAAGTATTTACCTGAAGTGGTAACCGATAAACTACTACCATTTCCAACAAATTCTTTAGTAGTGGCACTGGTTTCTCTATACCAATTATAAGTTAATGACGGATATTGTAGTGGGGAATCATTGTTTTCATCACCAGGATTGTCAATCGTTAAAAGATAGCTTCCACCAGAACAAAAATTAGCCGTTGGTACTAAATTATTAATTGTAAACGGACTATCTTGAAGTTTATAATACGCAGGAAACGCATTAGAGCCCGAGCTTATTGCTGCTGGCTGGGTACTTTTAACTCGAACCTTATAAGATTCACCCGATACCGTTTTAGGTATAGCAAAGGTTATTGTTGCTGGTGATGAAACAATAGCTCCAGCAGTCGATGTATAAACCACTTCACTATTTGCAAAACTACCATCGGCATCAGAAAGTTCTAATATAAATTGATTAGATGACCCAAGCGCTGTTTCTGGTGAAAAAGAAAAAGAAACATTATATTCATTAAACCCATCACTAGCACAAGCTTGATTAAAACCAAGCAAATTAGGCTTAGTTATAACTACTTGTCCTTGCACTAAATTCGAAAAAATAAAAAGGAAAAAAGCAACAATATGTACTAGCGTGAAATTTTTCATTTGAGGTTTTCACACAAAAAAGACATAAAACTCACGAGTCATTTTTACGAAAAAACGTAATTAAGACTTATACATCATATAGTTTGTAAACACAAACTATATGATGTAAGCTATAAGTTTTAGATAAAATGTGTAGAACGATTTGGGTTAGTTAGTTTGTTTTAATCTACTCTTATTATCTAAGGTAATTCTATTTAATCTAGAAATAATTAGATGTTTTTAGTTTGAATCAGAATCGTTAGAAGCAATAATTTTATTGATACGTAATCTATAATCCGGTCTTCTTAGATTGTTTATTTCAATAAAAGTTTCAGCGTCATGCCCTTTAGAATAAACGTTAAAAAACGCATGATTACCATACCAATTTTCTAAATCTTCATTATTTGCATTATTTTCAACAAAAATGTTTCCATTACAATTATTGAAATACATATTTGTGAATTTTATTTTATCTAAACTTTCTTGGTTAATTTGAATTTTATTTTCAAAAATAACTGCTGGGTTAAAACCTGAAATCACACTTTTATTCATATCAAGTGATGCGTGTTCTCCAACATAAACACCTTCTTGCACTAAGCCCATTCTAATATCCTCTCTTAAATCTTTAGACGTATTTAAAACAGTGATATTTTGAACACTAACAGATGTTGATGGTTTTGAAAAATCTACTTCTTGTCTTTCGCTATAAGCCACAACTTCCAAACTTCTTGCTCCACTACTACTTGAAACATATGGAGATCTTACAGCTAATGAATTAATTAACTCACCTTGAACACCATAATTGAATTTATAATCTGTTTGACTAGCCTTATATGACACAAATTTATTTAAGGCAACATTTCCTCCCCATACTTCTACTGAGTTACCTCCAGAATTACTAACCATAACGTTTTCTAATACAGTTTCCCTTCCTACTCCTGCTAATAATAAACCATTATAATTCAACCCTGTTTTAACACGACTCCCAGCATATTCAATTCTCACATATTTTAACAACCCAGAGTTAGAATTTGGATTTTCACCACCAAAATTTGTAAAGGCATAGTTTGCAGGGTTAAGTCTTGTATAGTACGATGAAACCGAACCATTTCCAAATTTATTAGATGCTGCATCACCAAGAATAATTAAACCTCCCCAATCTCCTGACTTTTTAACACGACGGTTTGAAGTAAAGATAATTGGATCTGTTTCTAATCCGTTTGCAACAATGCTTGCTCCCTTTGCAATTGTTAAAGAAGCTTTACTTGCATAGTCACCAATAATTACAGTTCCTGGTTCAATCGTTAAGACAGCATTATTAGTTACGAAGATACTTCCAACCAACAAGTAAACATGTCTTTTAACCAAACGTTTATCTTCTGTAATATTTCCTGTTAAAATCTGAGTAGGCTCTACATGGTTATCTTGACCATTAGACTGAAAGTCTGTCCAATTGTTAAGCCAGTTGTCTTTTCCTATAATTCCTTTTTCTTGTTGAGCTACAACATTTGCAGCCACAAATAGGAACATGAAAACGGTAAGGGTAATTTTTCTCATAATTAAACGATTTGGGGTTAGAACCAAAATATGATTTTTAGATCAATAATTAATCAAATTTAAAAAAAAATCCACGAAATACCAATTATTTCGATTAAATACATAAAATAAGTTCATTTGCAAGGAATTTCTATCGACGAAATACACTCTTATGTCGTTAAAATCATCCTTATTTTTCTATCAAAGGCAATTTTATAAAAAATATTAGAAAATAACTAATGCCAACTTTCTATTTTATCACTAATAATTAACAAGACAAAACCCATACCTCCATAAAATAAAAAAATGCTATTGTAGTACTTTAAACTTTAGTTTAATACTTCAATAGCATAATTATAAAAATGATGTTGATAAAATTTAACGAAACTCTATTTAACGGTATTCATTAAAGGTATGTAATGATTTCATAATTTCCTCATAAAACAAGATACCTGAAATTAGATTTCTAGTGTCTGCATATGGTAAATATTCATTCAAGAAAAACGTTGTACTATTAACGTAATCATCTGCCGCTTCTAATTGATTATCTAAAGCCTTTACATTATCACTATTTGTAGGAATCCCTAAAGTAACCATAGTAACCCCTGGTTTTGTAGCAAATGCAATATAAGGTAATATTCTAGTTAGAACTGTATTTCTCTCTCTATAAAGCGCTAACACTTCACCCTTAGCCATTCGTTCTAACTCTTCAATATTATGGTATTTTTTTATCTTAACTTTATCACTAATGATACTTTTTGGACCATCAGACTTTTGAGCAAAAGAAATGCTCGATACTAGGAAAAGGCAAAAACCTAGTAAGATTAATTTAATTCTCATGTTAAAGATTTTAGGGTTAGTGGAACAAATTTATGTAATTAACCGAAATTACCAAGCGTTTTATCGGCTTTTTTTCAATTTTTTCACGTATAATACCCGAAAAAATCAAAAAATTCGATTAAATCACAATAATAAGGGTTGAACAGCGTTAAAATCCTTTGGATTTGTTTTTTTGAAATTTTTGTTTCCTTATGAATGCTACAAAAGCGACTAGTAAAACTAAGAATATTAAAACATAAATAAATTTTGGGATAGGTAATGGATCACCTGCTGCATAACTATGTAATCCAGACAAATAATAATTAACCCCGAATGATGTCATAATAATAGATCCGAAAGCAAAAACACTAGCCGTATTAAGCACATACATGCTTTTTATACCAGGAATTAACCTTAAGTGCAACACTATGGCATATACAATTATACTAATTAATGCCCAGGTTTCTTTGGGATCCCATGCCCAGTAACGTCCCCAAGATTCATTAGCCCAAATACCACCGAGAAAAGTTCCAACAGACAGTACAAACAACCCTATGGTCATAGAAATTTCATTTATATAGGTCAATTCTTTTATTCGTATATCAATTTCCTTTTGTGTTTTTTCTGTTTTAAAGACCATTAATAAAAGGGCCATAAAACCTAAAACAGCTGAAAGTGCTAGAGGTGCATAACTGCTTACTATCGTTGCTACATGAATTTTTAACCAATACGATTTTAATACCGGCATTAGATTAGTGATCTCAGGACTTAACCAATCTAAATAACTAACAAACAACAAGGCTCCTGAAAAAAGTGTTGCCAAAGGCAATGCAAAATCGGACTTTCTAAACGTAAGCAAACCACATAATAACAATACCCAAGACACAAACACCAGCATTTCATAGCCATTACTCCATGGTGCATGTTGTGCTACATACCATCTTAATATGATATTTCCTGTAAAAGCAATAAAACTAACAAGGGTTAATACTATAATTAGATTCCAAGCATAATCAATTACTTTACCTTTGGTAAAAACCCTTAGGATAGCTAGAAATAATAGAAGCGCTCCTAACGTAAAGAAAACTTGAAACAGCCAAAAATTTAGGTTAAGCTCATTATACCACAGCTCCGCCTCTATTCTTTTTCGTGAAGGAATAATATCTTTACCTAAAACATCTTGAAACGTTTTGATGTATTCCAACTTTTCACTAGCAGCAATCCAATCCTTTTTATTAACATCATTAAAATAACTTGGAATAATTTTTTGAGCAAATTGCGCGTCTTCTTCTGGGAAATCTAAAAAGTCATGAGTTTGACTATGCCATTTGTTGTTTTCGTCCTTACTATTTGGAAAGACCTTTAAATAATTTCCAGCAAATACATTATATAGTATATTAAATCGCTCATCAACTTTTATAATCTCCTTATCAAACTCACTTCGTTCTGCAGGTTTCTTTTTATTTGCAACCTCCACAACTTCACCCAATCTATATTTTCCTTTATCATCTAAGAGTCCAACAAAAGACACTAAGTCATCCTCACTAACTTCTAATGCTTTAAAGACCTCACCTCCTTTTTCAACATCAACCTTAATTAAAGGAATATATTGCCAAATATTAGAAGCCGCTTGCATCGCAAGAAAAGCTTGATTCGCACTTAATCTAATACTTTGACCGTTTTGAGTAAATTTAAAATATGGTTTTCTAGTTAGCTTTCTTAAGAACTCGGAGGCTAGGGTGTTCATTGGCTTAATCCGTCCATCTAAATCCTGAACCATTAATCGTCCAAACAAGTCAGCATGTTGCTCATCAACTTCTAGCTGTTTTATGTTTTGAATATTTATTTCTGGAGCTTTATTTTGTGCATAACTCCCAAGTGTAAAGCACAACCCCATTAAAAGTAAGGCAGCACTTTTCATTTTAAGTTTTTTCAACTTGTTATTTACCACCCAAAAGCGGGAGTTTTTATTAAACAGTGTAAAAAACATCCCCAACATCATTAAAAAATATCCTAAATAAGTCACATTGGTACCTAGAGCATCATGATTTACAGCTAGAACCGTTCCGAGTTCATCGGTATCATAACTCGCTTGAAAAAAACGATACCCTTCATAGTCTAGCACATGATTCATATATATACGATACGGCATCACTTCGTCACCATCAATGACACTAACCTCACTGGCATAGGCCGACGGACTTGTAGAACCGGGATAACGCTCCAATTGAAAATCGTTTAACTTAATTGAAAATGGTGTTATAATAGGTTCTGCACCATAAGACAAGGTGACTTGTATGTCATCAAAATCTATATCATGTTTAGTTGGTAAAAAACCTTCTCTATATAATAAGGTACCTACTTTTGTTTTATCCCCTATTTTAACATCAACAAGTAAGGCATCATCTTTTTGCTCATCATTGTCTTTTGGTTTTTCAGAAACTGATATTAATCCAATTTTAGCCTTGGGATGATAAGATAGTGGAACAAAAGAGGCATCACCATCTCGATATAAGGTTCTAAGTGATATGGTATGTAGACTATCTTTAACTATGGTTCCAGCCGTTTCGGTGGCCATCACAAAAGTGCTTAAATTCCTAGGCGACCTAATTTTAAACAGACCGTCTTTTTCGGAAATGTTAATCACATCGGTTTGATCCACTTCAAAACCAATTTTGTGTTGATGTTCGCCAATACTCTCAATCTCTCCTTTTTCCAAATACACGGTTTCCCTTCCGTTTCCAGCAGACACTACCATTTGAATTAGCGGTTTGCCATCTTCAGCATCATCTATAATTTCGGGCACCGCATCTGCGATAAATTCATTATAAGATATGGTAATGGGAAGATCTTGAAAATCAGTTTTTATCTCAAAATCATTATTGCTTAATGGTGAAAAGCTGATCTTTTTACGAAGTGTTTTTGTTTTTTCTCCATTAGAAAGGTGAACGTGTAAATAATTATTCGTTGAAATAATCATGTTTGAAGTAGCACCTTCACGAATACGCATTACGCCTCCATAAGAGACGTATCGTGTGATGCCTGCTCCTAATAAAATAATAATAAAAGCTAAATGAAAAGTGAGTATTGACCATTTTTCGAGTCGCCATAATCTGTACTTATATATGTTCATCATAAAACAAAGCCCCAAGCCTAGCATGACAAGTTCAAACCACCATGAATCATAAATCATTTTCCATGCTGTTGCAGTTCCAAAATCGTTTTCAACAAAAGTGGCCGTTGCCATAGAGACTGCAAAAATTAATAAAAGGAAGACAGCAAGTATTGGAGAGGCAAATAGGCGGTAGATTTTATTCATATAAGTAGGATGTGGCCTTATTTTAAATTGAAAGATACCTTATTTAAGTAAACAAGGTATCTTTCGTATAAATAATATTAAGAAATTTAATTTTTAGTTTGTTGCAGAAACCGCATTTATGGGCATTTTATCTTCACGCTCTTTGGCTGCTTCAAGCCATTTAGGCACTACGTTTTTGATGAATTCTTCTTTTTCAGCTCTTAATTTTTCCATATCTAAACCGATATACTCTTGAGCTTTTTCTTTAGTAGAAATATCAGGCATTTCTACAGGTGAATTATGACCTAAATCAGCTAATAAGCGAGCTAATTTCACACGAGCTTCTTGAGCAATCACTAAACCTCCTCCAATAACTCGAGCCGTTTCAACTGGCGAATGGAAAGAAGCGCCGTGTGCCGCTGCAGAATAATCCCAGCGCCATTGTCCGTGACGAATATCGGTTAATATAGGCTTCATTTGTTCTTCGGTAGCACCAAGGTCCCAACATTTTTTAGCTTCAACATGGGCTTTCACTAATAACTCTTCTAGCTTTAATCGATTTTCGGTTGCTTTTCTTTGGCGATCATAAACATTAGCAATTAACTTGCTAGATTCTTCTCTATGACAAACCTGACAGGCATTTGAAGTGTTATTTAAAGGCGATTGAATGTGATGATCTGTAAATTTTTGTCCCCCCTCACTTTTATACGGCATATGACAATCGGCACAAGACACACCACGATCGGCATGCACCCCAGTAGTAAACGTTTCGTAACCTGGGTGTTGCGCTTTTAGCATCGGTGTTTTACTAAGTTGATGCGTCCAATCTGAAAACTCTAAATTATCATAATATTTCTCCATATCTTCCACGGTCATACCTTCTTTCCAAGGAAATACGAGATATGGCACACCTTCTTTTCCAGGTAAGTTTTTATTAAAATAATATTCAACATGACATTGCGCACATACTAAAGAGCGCATTTCATTATGAGTTGCTTGATTGATATCTTTCCCCATAGCATCAAATGCTTCAACCAAAGCAGGTCTGGTAATACGCAACTTCATGGTTTTCGGGTTATGGCAATCGGCACAACCAATAGGATTTACAATTTCTTCTCCTTTATCGGCCCATTTTCCGCTATAAAATTCGGCAACACCGATTTCATTCATTAAACGTGGCACATCAGGGCTTTTACAAGTCCAGCAAGTAGAAGGCATTGGTCCATCACCCTTACCTTCGGGCGCTCCAGTTCTTAAAATATTACGAACATCCTCAACAGCATAGGCATGTCCGCGGCCTTGATTATATTCTTTAGAGAACGCGTATCCAGCAAATAACACCACTAAATTCGGATCTTCTTCAAGTACATCGCGCATCGCAGAACCACCTTGCATAGAAGCAAACGTCGTATCTAAAGTTTGCATATATGATTGATATTCAAGAGGGAAGTTTTCACCCCAAACCTCATTTCTTGGTTCATTTTCGGCGATATTAACCTGAGGAACATATTTATATTTGGCTTCAGATTTTCTATTGACGATGCTTGAAGCCAAAAGCCCCAATAGAAATACGACAATAATGGTTACGATAAATAAGACTTTGTTTTTCATCTGCTGTACTTTTATTATTCTTTAATCTGCTCTTGCATCCATTCAGGGATAACAAGTTCATCCTCGCGATCTGTAGGTATAGGTGCTATATTAAATTTTATGGTTGATAATCCGTGTACATTTCCATGAGGCACTTGTTTGTGACAACTCCAACATTGACGCCCTAACCTATTCTCTTTATGCCCTTCAATCCAGCCATTATATTTCACCTGAGTGACTTGCTGAACATGGCAACGAATACAATTGCTTTGAACCACTTCTTGCGAAGCTTCCTTCATTTCAATAACATCTGGTTCGGCACGCATGGTAAAAACAGAAGCATGGTAAAGACCGTCTTTAGCTTTAAAATAATATTTATTGAAAACGTTATCATGGGGTACATGACAGTCATTACATTTGGCCCATTCGCGATGGGAACTGTGCATCCAACTGTTATAAACAGGAGTCATTACATGGCAATTCACACAAGCTTGGGGATCGTCAGACATATAAGAAATAATCTTAGACTCTCTTGCCATAAACAAGGCTAGACCAATAATCACAGCAATAAAGAATACTGCTGTTGTGCGCCATTTGGAATCCTTTGGTGGTAATATTTTCTTGTTTCGCATCAAATTGATTTGATCTTAGAAATAATTAATAACACATCGCTCTGTCCAATCCTACCAACATTCCTTTAAAGAATGGATCATCTTGACAAACCAGTCCGTTTTGATATGTTAAATTTAGTTAATTTCTAATTCCACTCAAACAATTCTAAACAAAAACATACACTTTTCAATATTATCAAGAATGAATATAAATAACTAACAGATAAGGCATTATAATATTAAAAATATTGATAGAGGATTTCATATCAAAAAGTATGTAGTACAAAACGCTATATAATTTCAATTTTGCCGCTAGCGCCTTCTAGAGCCGTAATTTGACCTTGGATTTTAGTTTGCTGACCTTTTATTTCTGTTGAAACTTGCCCTTCAGCACGAATACTTTGCGCTTGAACTTCCATATTAGCTTCAGACTCAACCTTAATATTCGCAGTACTTTTCAAGGTTAAATCATTGTCAGATTGAAAATTTAATAGACCCTGACTCGCGATTTGGGTATCGCCTTCAGAAACCAGTGACAAATTATTTTTAGCTTCCAATTGTATATTTTCTTCGGCGGTCATTTTAATATTTTTCGCCTGAAATTCTAAATTTTCTGCCGTAGTGATGTATAAGGATTTTGCCTGCGTATCGAAGGTGATAATACTCCCTGCGTTATCATAAATATTAATCTTTTCTTCTCCATCTTCATCGTTAAGCTCTATGGTATGCCCGCTACGGGTTCGTATGGCTTTAATCGCATTCGTATCTGATTGCCAATCTTCAACTTTCTGCTTACCGTTATACAAGTTTCCCAATACATAAGGATGTTCTGCATTCGAATTTTCAAAACCAACCAAAACTTCTTCATCAATTTCTGGAATAAAATGAAATCCTTTTTCATTCCCAGCATGCGGAGTTAACACGCGTATCCATGGCGTACTTTCATTATTCCTAATTTGCCATGGAAATTGCACTTTGACTCGTGACAAACCTTCTGGATCGGCATTTTCGACTACCACAGCGGTTTGTGAATGACTTTTAGGTGTAGCTTCAGGATTATTAAGTGGACACTTATCAATATCGGCACTTATGCCTTCAAAAATATTGTTGTATTGTCCATTTTCAAAATTACTATGCGATACTTTAATGATGCGGTAACGTCCTCGACTTCCTGCATTATCGGTAATTTCAATAATTTTCCCAAGAGACACTCCGGGATTATCGCTGTTTCCCTTCAAAAAAACTTGCCTAGCTTCAACAACTCGTTTTTGCTGTTCCTCTTGGTCATTTAAACGCTGTTGGTGCTCATCTCCAGAAAAACCATTTACCCAAACCTCAGCTTCTTCAGTATATAAATTTCGACTACAATCATTTACAAAACCATGATAGCCGGAAGCTTCTGTAGTATTTTCAGAACTTTGAGAGGCATAAACTTCATTATTTAAATAGTCTTTACTTGCATAATGAAAACTATTAGGTAATGGCATTAAATCAATAGAATACCCCTGTAAATCAAATCCATATTTTAAGACCACGTCGTCCCCCGATTCTGGGGATCCGAAAATTAGTTTTTTACCATCGTAAAATAGCCATTCCCCGTATTGCATGGCCAAGCGTTTCGCATAGCTCCAAGAACTTTCCTTTTGCTGAACAGAATACGTTATTACATCGGTAAAATCAGGATTAAAACTTGTGCTTAATTTAGATGTATCAACATTTTGAAACACGTCCGATAAAATAGTATTCAAACTTTTATCTTGAAAAGAATTAAAATGCCATCCAGCATCACAAATCACTGTTGGGCTCTCTGCCTTTATCAACATGATGTGCTCGCCATTTTTCCCTCTTTTATTCGAGACAGCCGTTACCACACCTTTAAAGTCAAGACGTTTATAATTTTCGAATTGAGCTAGCGAAGTTACTTGAAGCGTTAAAATCTCGCCCAAATACTTTTTGGCGGTGTTTAAGAAATCTTCATTTTGATCTTCTAAAACATCAATTCGGCACTCCAAGTTTAAAACGTGGTGTGCGCTAATATTTTGATTTAAAGTAAACGTTTTAAAAGCGTTTATTGGGTTGCTACCAATATAAATCGTTGTTGCAGACTGTAATGCCATATTATTTTAAATCATTTAATTGAACTGAACCTCAATTAGTTTCTAGAAATTCTTAAAATATCAAGGTCTCTTTTTGTTTGCTCTAATTCAGTTCTAGTCTCATCTAAAACCTCTTTATACTCATCAATACGTTTCCTGGCATTTTCTAAACTAAGGAGATCATTTTTAGTGCTTTGTAAACCTACTAGCGCTTCAACAATATCAGTATACATATTATAAAGATAGGTTGAGTCTTTTTGCGGAATAGAACTTTGTAAATCAGCTAGCTTACCATGAATTAAAGTGTTTGTAAACGCTATGTTTTGTCCAGGAGCACCTAACGAATCAATCATAGCTTGAACATTATGCACTCTTAAAGCAAAACTTTTTTGAAAATCGATTTCTTGCTGTATATTTCTTGTTCGTTCCTTTAGTAGCGTATTTTCCTTTAAGGGCACACTATAATTAAAAAACACAGCCCCTACAATGGTTGTTACCGTTAGCATAAACAGTAATAAAAATTTAATAAAACTGGACCTTCGTGCTTTAATATTCTTTGGTTTCATATCTCTTTTGATTTTAATTATTGAATGACGTTAATTACTCCATAAAAAAACGACGTCGTTTTTTCTCTGGTTCCTTTATAACAACATCTTCTTTTACGAAAATGCTGGAGTCTGATTTCTTTCCGATATATTCTAATTCATTTAATTTTTTAAATAAACTATGGGTAAGTAAAGTGAATTCAGATAGCTTATCGATAGCCTGAGCACTATCGTGATGACAATACTCCAAATTCACCATATTATCAATCACATTTTCGAAAGTCACCTGGCTCACATCACACCAATCTGAAATATAATTTAGTAAGTTTTCCTTTCCAGACCCAATACTCAAATCTATACCGCCTTTAATGATTCTTGCCAAACTCATTACCTTAGTAATCATGTCAATCGGGGGAGCGTTTTTATCCATATTTCTAAAACTAGACATCGTGTTTCTTAAATAATATAGTACCTCCTTGGCTATACTAAGGACGATTTTGGATAACTCGTTAGTTTGATTTTTTTGCTGAATTTTCAATATGATTTGAAGACCATACAATTCCATTTTATTCAGATACACATCAACATCTATATACGTTTGCCTTAACTCGGAATGACTTTGTATGGATGTGCATGGCGGGATATAATCATCGACCAAGGTTACGGAATCGCCGTCTTTTAAAACTTTAGCCACTACGATATTATTTAGTCCTGTGTCGTTAGTATTCAAATCCTTTTCTGAAACCAATGACAACTCATATCCTTGTGACACATATGGTCTTCGATATGGTTCTTCGCTTGGATTAACATCCCCGATAGCTACTCTTTGAAAAGGTTTAGCCGCTAACAGGATATATCCTATTTGGCTTGTGTCATTTTTAATAAATTCACGTATATTGATACGTTCTGAAATTTCCTGAGCATCTTGGATCGTATCATCTATTTCAATGTGAAAACCACCTAAAGTCACTGCAAAGCACTTATGGATAAGAACACTTAAAGTATCCATACCGTCAATAGATAGAGACAGTTTTACAGCATCTTCGTTAGTTCTCGTATGCGGTAGCAATCCATAATTATTTTGATGCACAAACTGGCGGTTCATCTGGATCATTTGCTGCATCATAGCATCTTCAAAACCAATAAAATGATCTTTATTAATTTTCATGCCATCCACCCAATTAATTCTATGTTTATAGGCCATCTAAAGGATTTTTCTATTGTATTCTAGGTTAATATTTTCAATACAGTTGGTTGATTCATTTCTAAAAAGCGTTAACCTCTTAATTTTTATCTTCTTACCTCTTATCTTTTGGCAGAAGACTAAAAACGTCATGTTTTTACCATCTACCACAATGTTTTTATTAATATTTCCGCAGAAATACGGTTCAAATTCTTTCTCTGTAATCTCTTCTTGAGACACTTTAATCAACGCTTTTGCAAAATCTTCTTCACTTATAAAAGGCACTTTTTCATCCTTTTTTTCAACCTCTTTAACCACAGGTTCATAAGGTATGTCCCATCCAATTTCTCGTTTCTTAGGTTTAATAGTTTTTATTGGAGCTTCGTCAAGCACTGTGTTTTCATACACTTGAATACGCTTTTTAGCCATATGTTTAATGTCTCCATTAACAATAAGGGTAATGGTTTTTAAACCAAAACTTTCGTAGCTATAGGATGCTGTTTGTGTGGTGGCATTGGCGTGAGCCGTTTCTCCAAACCGCCATTCCCAGCTATGTGCTTCTGGGGTGCTATCAGTTAAAACCAACGTTTGACCAACCGTGATACTGTCTGGAACCTTCAGATTGGGTATTTTATTCGGATCAATCAATACTTTTTTATCTTTAATAACAAGGGTAGTCTCCTTTATGCAACTACCATTAACTCGCAATCGCACGAGGTATTTACCAGGCTTGGTATATACATGCAGTACTTCTCTTTTATCGCTAACCGCTGTACTATCTCCAAAATACCATTGCCTGTTTTTACTGTGTTCTGTGAGGTCTGTAAATTTGATTAGCTCACCAATACGATAGCTTCTGGCATTGATATCCATAACCAACTGTTCACATGGAAAACTGTTATAAAACCGGTAACCCAAAGCTGATCCTGATATCAAGAAAACACCTATAAAAAAATAAACAACAGACTTATCTAGGTACTTTGCTGCCGTTTCGTGACCATTTGTACGCATCATACTTTTATTTAGGATTTATTAATTATTTGGAAGGGAAAAACATTAGTTGACTGTTTTTCTAAAATGGTTTTTAAACGATGATTTAGATAATCCCATTCGTAGGGTTTCAGATTCGAATTTTCACTTGCTGATAAGGTAATTTCAATACACGGCGTCATACCTTTATTTACAGACAAATCGGTACTTATTCCTTTTTCTATTTCAACCGATGCAATATGATTTGTATATAATTCATAGCAAACCGCCTTGATATCTTCTTCGGTAACAATTTTATTTTGAGTTAAAGCTGCTCGTCTGTAGGCCTGCAAGCGTTGTTCTGAATTCAATTGGTGTCGACCGCCAAAAACAGGAGTTATCAAATAACTGCTTTTCGTATTTAAATGTTTGCCTTTATAAACCTCTAAGGCCTTTCTAGCCTTGATATGATTCGCTTCTGCCCCATTTGTAGTCCAGTAAGTAACCTGAATAGTTTCATTGCTTTCATACGGATTTAAATAAATATAATGGGCATGAGTACCTTCTTTTATAACCTCCTCTAATTTTTTTTCAATGACAGCAACCGTTTGGTTTAAAACATTTAAATCGTTCTGTAAGAACTCATGATTATAAAACTGAAAAGCAGCGCTTTCATCTTTAATAAGCCCTATTAAATGACTTAGATATTCCTTAGCATTGCGAGAGTCGAGTTTACCAACATGGGCATTTTTTAAAATATAACCTCCTTTATCGGCTTCCGAAACCTGAGTTCCTTGATTTTTATATGTTTGACCTGAGGTATTTTCAATGGATTTAATATCAAAAAAAGGCGATTCAGAAATAACAGGGATGATATCAATGATGTTTTTCATTTGATAACTAAACTGATGCATTTTTCTATTCACTACAGGAAATGCATTAATCCCACAAAACAATTGCTCTAATGTTTTTGAATTCACAATGCTTGAAAATTCAACCTCAATCCACAAAGTATTAGGGAAATCAAAGTATTCAGCATCATGGCTGTTTAAACTTTTAAACGCTTCATAACTTGGATTTTCTTCTATTCTATTTGCTCCTTTTAGGGTAACAAAGTGCTTTTTATAATACTGATTAATCTCTTCACAAACTGCTGTAGCTCTATTGGCTTGTCCGTTAATGATAGCGTCCAAATCCATAGCATCTAAACCTTCAGAGTTAACATAACCTGATACTGCATTGATTTTTTGCTTACCTATTCTCCAAGTGGCATGTTTCAAATGATGATAAAACTGATCGGATTCATCTACACCTAAATATTCGAAATAAAAAGATACATTTTCTAAATCCAAGGCAGCATTACTACTTTCTATACCCAAGTACAGGGTTGTTCGATCTGTATCACTTCGGTGGTCTATGATGTGCGTGAGTTCTTTTGATTTATGTCCTGAAATCGTAAACAATTTATTGCCCGTAAACATATATTTCACGCAAGCATCCAATAACGTCGTCTCTTGTGTTGGCGTAAAAAACACATCATTTTGATGATGATTAGAATTAGAATCTGCCTGCTTATCCTTATAAAAAAACTGATCGTTTGGCGTTATAATGGTCTTTGGAAGCGTCGATTCGCAATAAGCAATCGCATGTGCTGGCTTTACCTCACAAGAAGACAAAGGTGCCATAAGCTGAATAAGTCGTTCTGTCGTGTTTATTTGTGTGTCATTAATAGCTACAGAAATCTTTTCCAACTCGGATGCACACGCCGAAAACAATAAAGAGACCAAAGGATCTATGGTTTCATTGATTTCGTTTACAGGAATATTCCATAAACGGGCCGCTTTTTTCATCATGCGATTTGTAATCGCTTCTTTAGCATTCATTCTCATAACTTAATACGATAAGGGCGCGATATAAAAATGAGCCTTGTAAGTAAAATTTTCATTGGTTTTATTGATGACGCCTATCACATGCACTAGCACCATTTTTTTCACGCGGCTCACTGTAGCTCTGCCATCCATTTCATCTTGTTCGATATTAACATTTATTTCGATTTGAGATAGCCTTTTTTCGTAGTGTTTTAATGATTTAGTTAAAGAATCTGCGATCACAGCACGGAGTTTATTATTAGACCCCATGTTGTTAAAATCAACGTCCCATAACGCACATCCAAAAGATGCATCTGACTGACATTCGCCAAAACGGGTTGTCATAATCAAATGCAAATAATTTACAATAGATTCCTCTAAACTCACCATTTTGGAGTTCGTATTGGTCATTAAATCCTTTGCCTGTATAGGAAGTTTATAATATGTAACAGCCATTAAAAAAAGGACGTAGGTTAAGCATCATTTAAAAGATATGAGGTCGTTGTTTATTGCTCGGCGTAATCGGTGTCCCATTCTGTGCCTTCATCACCTTTTTGTCCGTCCATAGAAATCAAGAAGTTCTTGGCTGGGAAATAAGGTTTTAAACGAATATCGACATGAATTTTATCCTTCTGATTTTGATCTTGCTCGAAACGTTTGATATCAAAATTCTCTATCAATTTATCTGGTCCGGTCACGCTATCTAAAAACTTAACGATTTGTTTTAAAATCTCGTTTCTCGTTTTGGTATTGAAATTTTCAAATGCCCGACGGTTTAAAAAATCCATTAAAACTTTCGAGATATAATCAAAAACACGTACCACAGAGTAGGTTTGCAGTCCTATATTATCACCATTAAACAAGGTTTTGGCTGAAAAAGCCATGACTTTACCGTATTCGTTCACCATAGGAACCAAGCCTAGGTTTTCTAAAACAGCGATTTCACTCTTTTTTAAATCGAAACTAACTGCTTCAACTTCACTTAAACCACCGTGTTTTTTACCCGCTGTAACTTGCGACATTAAGGTTTTATAGATGGTTCCTGCTAATGCTGTAGACGGCGGAATGAACAGATGGTCTTCCTCACCCAATTCAGCTACCTTGTTACGTCCCACAAGCCAATTGCAAGTCATAATCACATTTGACAAATAAGCATCGCCACTAGCTAAATTTGCGCTTTCAAAAAGCTCAATAACATCATCAGGCTCATCCAGATGCACAAAATCAGTTATTAAAGTGACTTTATTTTCATGGGCCATTTTAGCCCATTTGTCTACGACAGACTTACTTCCCAAATACCCTGGAAGCACTAATAACGCATAATTATCCCTTAAATCTAAACGGTCGAAGTTAGATACGATTTCCTCTCGGATATAATCAAAAAATCTTGGGTTATCAAGATCCGCTAGTTGCTCTAATTCGGCGTTTACAATACTTAAGTTTTTTATAGCCGCTTCATCGGTGTTTTTATAGAACAATGCCACCGAACGGTATGACGATTCCAATACACGGGTTTCATCAAGGGCCAACTTTAAATTTCTTTGCAACACATTTTTGGTACGTGCTGCATTTTCGGTAGTTTTTTCAATGATATCAATAATATCACCTTCAGAATTTAAAGTTTCCACCCATATATTCAACACTTTAAGCAGATCCTCTCGCTCTTGTTTTTTACTGTTCTCAGATAGAAAAATTTTCTTTCTAGCCTTACGTTCTGGATTCAAGTTTTGAACATTATCGATAGCCGACTCAATTAAATCAAATCCGCCAAACTGTGCCAAGGCATTCGAATTTTCTAATACTTGTTCTGCACAAGATTTTTCTAATACCTGATCTGCACTATTTTCTATTTGCGCCATAATTATCTATTTATTTAGCAGCATTTAACTCTTCAATAAGCAGTTCTAAAGTCGCAATCAGTCCTTTTTTAGAGGATTCATTTTGCAAAGCCTGTTTCAGAACTTTATTGGTTTTTAGCTGTTTTATTATTTTATTGTATTGCTCACTTTCAACCTCCAAACCTTTCAAAAAATGGCTGTTTTTCGTTAATCCTTGAGCTCCAAAGTCACCCAAATTATTGAACTGAACGGTTTCATTTACAGTACCACCATCTTTATCTTCGTAAGCCAAATTTAACTCTGGAGAAAAATGTTGGAAGACAGCCTCTACAGTTTTTAGCCCTTCAACGACTTCTGGTTTTATGGGTGTATTCGGACTCAATTTCCCTGCAATAAGGGTTCGATTTTGAGGAATTTCATTTAATGCTTCTCCTGCATCGGTTTGAACCACCTGCCCTCCTAATCCTACGCTATTTGATGCCATAACTTATATATTTAAAAATTTGATTTTCAACTTGATTACATGCTTATTTTTAATTAAAAGAACAAAAAGAGCATGCTTAAAAATTATAAGCACCCCTTTTTGTTTTGTCCTTCATCAGAGTGTTTAAAACATCTATTTAGAACAATTACACTGGCCATTCATTTTCATGAATGCCACCTCCGCTAGAAAGTACTTTGGCAGAAATTGTAAAGGTTTGAGTTAACGGGTTTGTTCCCGTAGCATCGAAATCTTCTCGGTAATAGGTTAAATAACCTTCTTCGAATTTAATTTCTTTAAGTTTCGCATCAGTGTCTCTTTTGGTAAATTCAATAGAGCCGTCTTTGCGTTCAAAACTGCTACATTGCCATTCGAATAACTCGGTTCCTCCAGTAGATTCGATAACAACTTTTACTTCACCTCCTCTTGTTACAGAAGAAGGTCTTCCAGTTGCATCTGTTTCTTGCTTAAGAGCGTAGCTACAACTTAATACGTTGTACTCGTTTCCACCTACTTTCAACTTTGTTTTAAAAGCCATAATAACTTGGTTTTTTTGGTAAATACTACCTGATTAAATATATGTAACGGCATAAAAGCCAACGACAAAGCTATAAAATCACATTACATTTGCAAGAATTTTATTTCAAAATTTGTAAATATTTTCCTAACTATCACGTTTTCAGAATGAAAGAAAAAATCTACAAATTTACAGATGAAATTATGATAATTCCTACAAAATTATATTACATTTGGCGCATTTTAGGCTTAGATTTTACCATCAATCCGCATATTTCATTTTCTAATCACAACATTTTATATGTCAGATTTAAATAAAATAACCCATATCGCCATACAAATTGCGAAAGACCATCAGCATGAAAGCTATGGTCCAGCACATCTTATCAAAGCTGTTTTAACTAAAGAATTTGGTCTGCTTAGAACCCTTTTTAATAAGGATGTTGATGTCTATTTTATTGATGAATGGGCTACGGTGCATTTAGAAAATTTTCCAAAAAGAAATCGAAGCAACTGGCTTCCTTCTGGAAATGAACAGGTTTCAAAAGTTTTAGAAGAAGCCGAACGCTTAAAGTCTATTGACGATAACAAGATTTCGGAATTACTTTCCATTTTTATCGCATGTCTTACACCAGATATCGGATTTAGTTACGACCAACTTAAAGCCTTACCAGTTACACATTTACAACTTATAAGTTTATTCGAGCAGACCTCTTCTCTACCTCATCAAAAACATACTAATTTAGAGACAGTACTTTCGAATCCCACCATTAAAAAGTATACCACCGACCTAGTTTTAGAGGCTTCCAAAGGGACCTTTGATGATTTTACTGGTCGTGATCGTGAAATAAAACAGATTGCTGAAATTTTAAATAGAAAATCAAAGCCACACGTCACCATTATAGGCGAGTCTGGTGTTGGGAAAACCACATTAATACAAGGTTTTGCGGCTTCCATAAGTGATAAATCTACAATAACTAGCCTACAAAACGCTACCGTTTTAGAAATTAACACGGCTAAATTATTAACCACGTCCTCATACAAGGGAGAGGTTGAAGATCGCTTATTTGATGTATTTAAGGCAGCAAAAAGTTATGAGAAGCCTATCATTTTTATTGATGATTTTCATATGCTTTTGGAGGATAAAACCACGGGAAAAAGCCTTGGACATGTTATTAAATCGGAATTAAATTCTGGAGCAATGACACTGATCACTTCCACAACTCCAGAAAACTATCGAAAATTAATTGCTACTGATGAAGCTCTAGAACGCCGAATGGTCACACTTAATATTGAAGCTCCAGACGATGCTTCAGCATTTGATATGCTAAAAAAACATGCTGAAACTTATGGTAAGCATCATGAACTCACTATTTCTGAGAATGGTATAAAGACAGTCATTCAGTTAGCAAAACGGTATTTGAAGGAAAAAAGTCTTCCGGATACGGCCATCGATTTAATCGACCGTACCATGTCGGCCGTAAAAGTGAGCAACCAATCCCTTGGTAAAGATATCGAAGCGTTAAAATCAAATTTCATCAGCTTACAAAAGAACACTATAAACAAATCTAATCGAGAAGTTTTAGAAGCACTGGATGCGTTTTATCATACCATTTGCTATAAAGTTCATGACATGGTATTGACCCCATATCTTGATCAGAATTATAATAAACCTAAAACTGTCGCAGACAAGCAAACGTACATCAAGGCTTTACTAGTAAAGCTAGAGCAACATACTCAAAAGGATGTAAAAAGTATTACTGAAAAGGACATAGCCACCATGACTTCCATACTAACAGGGATTCCTATAGGTAAAGTGCAAACGCAAGAAAAAGCACGACTTATGAATATGGAGGCTATTTTAAAGCAACGGGTTATTGGGCAGGATAACGCTATAAAAACCATATCGGATGCCATTATAGAGTCACGGTCTGGCTTATCGAAGCCTGGGCAACCCATTGGGTCCTTTTTCTTTTCAGGTCCTACAGGTACTGGGAAAACCGAGCTCGCTAAAACATTAGCCGAATTTTTATTTCAAGATGAAAACGCCATCATTCGTTTTGATATGTCGGAATTTAAAGAAGAACACGCGGCAGCTTTACTCTACGGAGCACCTCCTGGTTATGTAGGTTATGAAGAAGGCGGCGTGTTAGTCAATAAAATTAGAGTAAAGCCCTATGCTATAGTGCTGTTTGATGAAATTGAAAAAGCACACCCATCGGTATTTGATGTTTTTTTACAGATTCTAGACGAAGGTAAACTTCATGATCGCTTAGGCAAAACAGGAGATTTTTCAAATGCCGTGATTTTATTCACCTCGAATATAGGATCTGATTATATTGTTAAATCCATGGAAAAAGGACAACTACCAAGCCCTACGCAACTCACTGAAATCATGAGTCCATATTTCCGACCTGAATTTCTAGGGCGTATTACCGAAATAGTTCCCTTTGCTCCCATTTCTGAGGAAATTGCTGTTTCCATATTCAAATTACACTTAAAAAAGGAACTGCTCAATTTGGCTGAGGACCAAGGTTTTTCACTACATATTTCCGATGACACTTGCAAATACTTAGCTCTAAATGGCTTTTCTTCTGTTTATGGCGTGCGACAACTAAAAGCAGTGATAAGAAATCGGTTAAAACGTCCCTTATCTAGGCTCATTATTTCGGAAACTTTTAAAGCCCCACAAGAAATTGATGTCGTTTTAAACCAAGGCAACATTGAATTCAACCCTAAAGTGCCTAGCGAAATATTAACTGAACCAACCCTTTAATACAAGCCTTTAATTAATAAAAAACTGACGCTGCTTACACAAAGCAGCGTGACAAACCTATTTATGAGAAGAATTAATATGGCCCTTTTATCCCTGTTGCTAAGCTATTTTGGCTGGTCTCAGGAAGCATCAATAAAGGGTAACATTATAGATCACAACACCAAAAAACCTATCAGCGAAGCCTTAGTCATCATAGTAAACGCCAAGGTAAACCAAAAAACTAATGCTCTCGGTGAATTTGAATTTAAAAGTGATATGCCACAGGGAACTATCACACTATCTATCGAAAAACCAGGCTATCGCTCCAGAAAATTCGATATAGAAATTAAAGAAGGCCAGCATGCGCATATTGAAAACATCAATCTTTATACGAAACAAAAAGCCGATAAATTAAAGCCTGTTACTGGCACCGCTATTACCGGTATAGTCACCCATAAAGAAACCCAACGCCCTATTCCAGGAGCCAGAGTCAGTATTGTTGATTCTTATGTAACCACTACAACCGATGATGAAGGTCGGTTTATTTTAAGCCACCATGTCCCAGAGGGTCCCGTAATGCTCAAAATAACCAAAGCCGATTTTACTACTAAAACCTATCCTATATTTGTGAGTCTTGGGAAAATAGCTCATGTTGACGGCATCACTTTAGGCGGTGAGCTTTTCCAGCTTCAAAATCAAATTATAAACACCTTTGCAGAAGACCAACTACACACGGACTATAATACCTTAACCAATAATTCAAGTTTCTATCAAGCATCAAATACAACTTTTTTAAGAACAGCAGCTTACCAGTTTGGATCCGCGTTCTTTAAAGCTCGTGCTCAAGACTACTCAGAAAGTAACGTCATGATAAACGGGGTGCCCTACAATTCGCCGTTGAGCGGTGCAGCCGATTGGAATGCCTTTGGAGGAATTAGCGAAACCCTTGAAAACAACAAACTAGACTACGGTTTATCATTTTCAAAATACCAGGTAAATGGTAATTTAGGAACCTTAAACACCAATACTAGGGCCTCTGCACAACGCGAGGGCGGACAAATAGCTTACCTATCTTCAAGCCAACGTTATCGTCATGGCATCCTAGCCACTTATGCGACAGGAATATCACCAAAAGGGTTTTCCTTAGCCATATCTGCAAGCAAACGAACGGCCTTTGATTCAGGTTATTTCGATGGTACAGATTATGACTCCAACGCCTTTTTAATTAGTGCTGAAACGCGTTTAAACAGTAATAACATCATCAATTTTAGTGGTTTCTTTAACAGTACGAAGCGCGGTGGTAGATCAGCAAACACTAATGAAGTCTTTGATCTAAAAAACCATAAATACAATAGTTATTGGGGAACGCTAAATGGAGACGATGTCAATGCTAGAACGCAAACGGTTTCAAATCCCTTTTTAATGTTGAACTATTATTTGAATTGGGGTGCTTATGTTAAAATTCAGACCAATATTGCTTACAATTTTGGTTCTAGCACCCGAAGTATGATAGATTTTCAAGGGGTTGAATTAGATAATTCTGGACAAATGACCGATCCTATTGGCCAAAATCCAGACCCCAGCTATTACACCAAACTTCCTAGTTATTTCCTGGCAGACGCCCAAAATCCAGATTATGAGCATGCCTATCTGGCACAAGAAGCTTTTAAAAACAACGGACAAATTGATTGGACTAATTTGTTTGACACCAATAAAAACAGTGGTTTAACCAGTGCCGCATATGCGCTTTATAACCATGTTGTCGATCATGGCAAATTGGACATCAATAACATTGCCGAAATAAAACTAAATAGCAAATTCGATTTAAATACAGCTATTGGTTATTCGCATTTTGAGTCCAGTCATTATGCTCAAATGGATGATTTGCTAGGTGCCCAAAATTACCTTGATGTGAATACACTGGATGGTGATGGTGATAGCGCGCAGTCAAACTTAATAACACCAAACAGAATGGTTTCTAATAATGACTTTTTCAGGTATCAATATGACCTAAACCGGAGTGCCATAAACGGATCTGTTCAATTGCGTTATACCAACGAACCGCTGCAAATGTTTTTAGGCATACAACTGAATCATTCGAACCAATACAGAGTTGGAAAATACCAAAATGGACGCTCACCAAATCTATCCTACGGAGCTGGGCGACATTATAGCTTTCTAGATTTTAGTTTTAAAGGGGGATTTGATTATCAAATACATCCGAAGCACCAATTAGGAATACGCGCTTTGTTTGGAAGACAAGCTCCTACCCTTAATAACATCTTTTTAAATCCGTTTGAAAGCGATAACCCAAGAGATTTTCAAAACGTAACCACAGCATCCGAACTGGATCAAGCGCCGGAATTGATCCCCATTGAAGCTGCCCATAACTTTTCAACAGAATTAAATTACAGCTATCAATCCACTTCTTTTGAAGCGACCATCACGGGATATTTCACTTCACAAACGAAGGGTATTTCTAATAAACGATTTGTAGGTGACAGCGTCGACGGTCAATCTTCCTCAACCATACAGGAAGTCATGAGTGATATCGATAAGAGATACATGGGACTCGAAATAGGGGCTTCCTATGAATTTTTTGATGGCTTAAAGCTTAAAACGGCAGTAGCCTTAGGTGATTTTGTTTACACCAACAACCCAGAATTACATTACGTCATTTCAGAAAGCGAGGTCATAAATCTGGGTGAAGTTGCGCTTCAAAACTACCACCTTTCCAACACGCCTTCACAAGTGTATTCCATCGGGTTTGAATATCGAGATAAACACCAGTATTGGTTTGAAGTCACTGGAAATTATTTTGCTAATCACTATATCGACATCAATCCCTATTACAGAACAGAGGATTTTTTCCGAGACACTAACGGTACCGTTTTCCCAAATTACCAACCAGAATATGCTAGCTATCTATTGCAGCAAAACCGTCTTAACAACTACCTCAACATCAATCTATTTGGTGGTAAATACTGGAAAATAAAAGCTGACATCATAGGTTTTAAAGCAGGTGTTAATAATGTTTTAGGACAAAACTATGATGTAGCTGGATTTGAAACACCGGGACAATTAAAATACGATGCGCTTCTCGAAGATGCTACGCGCGAAAAACCTTTATATGGCAACCGTTTCTGGAAAGGCTACGGTGCCACTTACTTTCTAAACCTTTACTATAGATTTTAAATACAGATAAACATGAAAAACAACCTAATTAAACCACTTTTTGTACTAAGTTTTTTAATCGCTCTGGTGTCTTGCGGCGATGACGACCTTATGGTACCTGAATTAAACCTTGATGACCAAGAAAATGAAGAGATTACTGAAAACACTGTAGATGAAAATATAGACATCAGACATTTTACTACAACCTCCCTTTCCGACATTGAAAAACTGTATGACGGTGAGATTTTAGAATTTTCAACGTCATCTTTAGAAGCTCATGAACTTCTTACTAGAGGATACGTGATTTCTAGCGATGCAAGTCAAAACATCACACAACAAATTTTTATTCAAGATCAAGCCGAAAACCCTACGATGGGCGTTGTAATCCATGTGGCTTCCGAGCATATTTACAACCAATTCCAAATTGGTGTTGGTCATGAAATTCAACTTAAACTTCAAGGTTTAGGACTTCAAAAAATCAACAACATTTATCACATAGGAAAATTTACCAACGGAGCCCTTTCAGCCATTTCTGAAGAAGAAATTGAAACCTACATTTTAAAAACCATCCAAACCCAAACCATCGTTCCTAAACCAGTAACCATAGCCGAAGTTTTACAAAGTTTAGATCCTGAAAGCACTAGCGAACCGTTTCCAGCCATTCTGGTAAGCCTTGAAAATGTCCAACTGATTGATGAAGAATTAGGGAGCGCCTACGGTAAAAATGCCCAAAACAGTGAAACACAACTTCAGGCCATAAAAACCTTAATAGACTGTAACGACAATCTGGAACTAAGCCTACAAAATAGTGGGAGTTCAAGCTTTAGCGACCACATATTTCCTGAACTTAACGGTAGTATTACTGGTATTCTTTACGGAAATAGATTAATTATTAGAGATACCAATGATATCGATTTTACCCAAGAACGCTGCCAAACAGCATCTCAAAGTACAGAAGAAGGCATTCTATTCTCCGAAAATTTTGAATCAATTAGCACTCAAGAAGAACTCATAGCTTTAGAAGGCTGGAAAAACATCAATACAGCTCAGGACATTCCTGTTTATTGGTTAGCAAACGCCTATAACGACAACGTATATGCTGAAATTAGAAAAGGTGGTGAAAATGAAGCCTATGAATCATGGTTAATTACAAAACCCATAGAAATTAATAACAGCAGACAATTAAAGCTATCTTTAGATATCAATATTACCAACAGAAATAGTGATAATTTAGACATCTTTATTGTTGATGATGTTACTGATACTGAAATTTTATACAGTCTTGAAAACAACATCAATATGGTACCGCAAACGGAAAACGCAGCGCATGAATTCAGTACCATTGAATCTGTCATTAACATCCCAGAAAATCTAACGACTTTTAGAATAGGCTTTCGCTATAAAAAAATACTTTATCCAACATTGACTGCAACTACAGCATATAAAATAGATAATATTTTAATCACGGAAGAATAGAATAACTAGGATAAAACAGAATCATTTAAAACCTTTTATTGATGAGCTTATAGCTTAGCAGTAAAAGGTTTTTCTTATTAAAAACATACCTCAACAGCTTATTTCATCAAAGTTGTAGGGACTATTTGGTTAATAATAGATTAAATCAAATCAGCCTTTCTGTTCGTAGTTCGCTTCCCATGAAGTAGCCTTACCCGAATCGCCAATTTTACCATTTAAATGAATTAAAAAGTTTATTGCTGGAAAATACGGTTCCATGTAAAGTTCCAAATGCACACGATCTTTATGTTCCATATCTTGTTCTAATCGTTTGATACTAAAACTTTCAATAAGTTTTTGGGCTCCTGTATTTTTATCTAAAAAGCTTACGATATCTCGCATAAACTCCCTTCGGGTGCGCACGCTAAAATTCTCGAAGGTTTTTCGGTTAAAATAATCTATAAGCACTTTACTCACATAGTCAAAAACGCGCACTACAGAATAGGTTTGTAAACCCAAATTATTACCGTTAAAAAGTGTTTTTGCCGAGTAGGCTATAATTTGACCATTTTCAAAATACATGGGAATCAAGCCCAAACCTTCTAAAATGGCTAAATCCTGCTTTTTAAGCTTAAAACAAACACCTCCTACCCCATTTAATGCGCCATATTTTCTTCCCGCACTTGCTTGAGACAAGCCATTACTATAAAGTTTCCCTGCTAAAGCCAACGATGGTGGTAAATACAAATCGTCTTCCTCAGCTATAAAATCATATTTTCCTCGTCCTACCAACCAATTACAAGTCATAACCACATTAGATAAATAGGTTTCATTACGCACATGATTGGTGGTTTCAAAATAGGCTACAACATCATCAGGGCCATCCAAATGTGCGTAATCTGTTATCATAAAAACTTTATGATCGAAAGCCATTTTCGCCCAACGGTCCAAAACCTTATTCCCTCCCAAATACCCAGGAATCACAAGTAGTGAATAGTGTGAACTTAAATCCAAGCGATCGAAGGCCGAATTAATTTCATCTCTAACAGCATCAATAAATTCAGGATTATCTAAATCTTTGAGTTGATTTAAATCGGCATTCATAAGACTCATTTTACCGATCTTTCGCTTTTGCGCATTTTCAAAAAACAAAGCCAACCCTTTGTATGTAGACTCTAAAGTTTTAGCCTTGTTAACAAATTGCATTAAGCTACGCTTATATATATTTTGGGCCTTATTCATTTTTCTAGTCATAGCAGCAACCATTTCCGAAAGGTCCTTAGTCCTTTCCTTTAAATCCTCACACAGTTCAACCGTTTTAAAAAAGGGGTCTTGATCACCTTCATCATGAGGTATTGCCTTAAAAGTTTCTTGAGATTGTAATGTTTTTAGCACATCAAAATAGCTGTTAATTTTATGGCTTATAGCTCTAAGATAAGGACTTCTAAAGGCCATACGTGATACATCAAAATCAGATATATTTCTAAAAACCATGGTTTCATTTACCTGCTCACCAGATAACCCCTCTAAAACCACAGATATTTGCGGTTTAAAATGACTAAAAACATCTTGAAGCGTTTTTAAATCCTCTATAATTTCAGGAAGCAAAGGCGTCTTTTCAGTAAACTGATGTATCAAAAATGTTCTGTTTGTTGGAAGTTCTTGAACACCTTCTTGATATTGATCACGTTCTCCAAATTGATACCCTGTAGCCATATATTATAAATTTTAAAACTTTAAATATATCGTTTTACAATCTAAAACATGAGATATTTTCCTACTTTTTACCATCCGAGTTTTGCGTATTAAATTTACGTTGTCCTCTGTTTTAAATTAATGTTAATTACTAAACACAGTGTTAATATTCAGGTCTTCGAGGTAACAGTATTGTAATCTTTAGTTTTCATGTTCATAAACTTAACAAAGTACATTGCGCCCTTAACCAAATTATGTACACATGAAGAAAATTACGCTATTTAGCGCACTTTTACTGACTTGCTTTATCGGGACATCCCAAGCAATATTAAAAGTAACCGAAATCTGGCCCGGTAACGAACCTGGCAATAATTTAACATCCGATTGGTTTGAAATCACCAACGAAGGGACAACCGCCTGGGTATCGGGTGTGGATGCTGATTTATACTATGATGACGACTCTCAAGACCCTACTAAAGCTGTAATCATTGAAGGGATTACAGAAATTAAACCTGGCGCACATGTTATTGTAATCATTGGAGAAATCACAGACATTGATGAATTTAACCATGTATGGTCTCAAGATTATAATATGACAGGTATTGAAATCGGCTATACCGATGGCCCTGGTCTTGGCGGCGGCGGTGATGGTGTGACTTTATTCTTAGGTGATCCAACACTAACAAGTAACATTATTGACTTTCAAGCTTACCCTGATGCTGATGCTAATGGCGGACAATCATACGACGTAGCCTTAGCTGCATTTAGTACGGCTGCTAACGCTAACCATGCTGCTCCTACGACACAAACAGTTAACGATGAAGGCCAAGCCGCTATCGGATCGCCTGGTAATCAAGGTCCTTTAGCTGCTGGTTTCGATTTAATGGTAACCGAAATTTGGCCTGGAAACGATCCGGGCGATAATTTAACTGCAGACTGGTTTGAAATTAAAAACAACGGTTTAACGGCATGGGTAGCCAGTACTGATGGTGCCCTATACTATGACGACGATTCACAAGATCCTGCAAGTGCCGATATCATTGAAGGTATTAGTGCGATCCAACCTGGCGAACGTGTTATTGTGATTTTAGGAGACGCTACCGAAGCCAACGATTTTAAAACGCTTTGGACTTTAGATTATGATATGACGGGTATCCAAGTAGGCTATTGTGCTGGTTCTGGTCTTGGTAAAGGAGGTGATGGTGTTACCCTTTTCTTAGGTGATCCATTAGTAACGGCAAACATGATTGATTATGCAACCTACCCAGATACTAATGGATTTGGCGGACAATCATACGACGTTGAATTTACTACCTACAGCACAGTTGGTAATGCTTCTCAAGCTGGTGCAACCAACACAAGCATGAATGATGAAGGCCAAGCCGCTATCGCTTCTCCTGGAAACCAAGGGCCTTTAGCTACTTCTACTCCAACATTAACCATTACGGTTGATACCGCTAACCTATCTAACTTTTTAGATTTACCAGAACAAAATATAGGTTCTGCTAGTGGTGTGGTTCACGATCCTACCGATCCAGCAAGCATCTACGGGATTCCATTCCTTGTTTCAGATGTTGAAACTCCTGTTGCCGATTTACAAGTATCGGTTGCTAGTAGCGACGAATCCGTAGTACCTAACGCCAACTTAGTGTTAACTGGTACCGATGCTAACCGATTATTAAAAATCACCCCTACGGCACTAGGTTTTACAACCATCACGGTAACTGTTCAAGACACCGATTTAAACACAGCCACTTACACTATTAATTATGCGGCTTCTGAAGCTTCTGTGTCACCAACAACAAGTCATTTTTATACGGGTGCTTCCGATGGATCAACAGGAATCACTGTTGAAGATGATTACATCTGGATTGGTGATGATGAAGATCAAACCATCCGATTATATAACGGAAACCAATCAGGTTTACCTGTGAAATCTATCGATTTTAACGCCGATTTAGGGTCTACCGAAGAAGTGGATATTGAAGGTTCATTCCGTTTAAACAACACGATTTACTGGACAGGTTCTACTGCGGAAGCCGATAGATCGGTAATCTTTACTACCGAAGTATCTGGTTCAGGAGCTAATTCAACCCTAACTTATGGCGATAAATACAATAGCCTACACGACGATTTAGTGGCTTGGGATACCAATAACGATCACGGTTTAGGCGCTAATTACTTCGGATTAAGTCAAGTTATAGAAGTTGAAGCTTTAGCTTTAGCACCAAACAGCACCACTACAGCTTACTTAGGTTTAAGAAGTTCGACTTCTGAAAACAACGCCATTGTAATCCCGGTAACAAACTTTACAAGTTTACCAGGTATGGCTGCTGGTTCTGCTACTTTTGGAACGCCTATATTTTTAGACCTTAACGGAAGATCTTTAAGAAGTATGGAGTGTAACGATGGTGGTTGTGTTTTAATTGGTGGGCCATTTAATATTCAAAATGACTTTAAATTATACACTTGGACCGGTCTTGCTACCGATACTCCTGAAATGCGTAGTGCCGATTTAACAGCGCTTCATACCAACGGGTCTTTTGAAGGTATTGCAGATTTACCAAACAGCACTTTTTTAGGTACAGATGGTGATACAGATACGATTAAATTATTAGTTGATCTTGGGGCTACTGTAATTTACAACGATGGTAACGAAAATAAAGACCAACGTGTGCAATGGAAAAAATTTAGAACCGATATCGTGACTTTAGGTCCTGTAGCACAACCAATCATACAAACACCAGTAATTAATGAATTTGTGGCAAATCATGCTGGAAATAACACCAATGAATTCATTGAAATATTTGGCGCACCATTTACCGATTATTCAGCATATTCGGTAGTCGTTGTTCAAGCTGATGAAGGTAGTACGGGTAACATCACGTCGTCTCATAACTTAGGAACAACAGACGAAAATGGTTTCTGGAGCACAGGTTTCCTTACCGATGTGATTGGAAATGGAAGCATCTCGCTTTTACTTGTTGAAAACTACACCGGATCTGTTGGAAACGATATTGATACCGCTGATGATGGTGCTATCGATACCGTTTACTGGAGTACGATTGTTGATGGTATTGGTGTTATTGATGGAGGATTAAATGACTTCGCCTATGTGGTGTCTTTAGTTCCTAATTTTGATGGCGGCTCAACGACCTATGGTGGAGCCTCTCGCATGCCTAATGGTACAGATACAGATAGCCCTAACGACTGGATTAGAAATGATTTTAATGGAGAAGGATTTTCAGGGTTTACAGGAACACCTACCGAAGGTGAAGCCTTAAATACACCTGGTAGCAATAATAAACTTGTTGGCCCTATTTTAAATATTACCGAAATCTGGGCTGGTAACGACCAAGGAAGCAATTTAACGGCAGACTGGTTTGAAATCACAAACAACGGCCCAATAGCATGGACACCTGCTTCTGGTGGTTTATATTTTGACGATGATTCACAAGACCCTAATGCAGCAGTTTTAATTAGCGGAATCACTTCTATCCAACCAGGCGAATCGGTAATCGCTATTGATGATGCTAATGCCGATGAATTTATAGCCGTTTGGGGTGCTTACTATAACCTTACCGATGTACAGATAGGAACTTACGCTGGCGCTGGCTTAGGTGGTGGTGGTGATACTGTAACCTTATGGATTGGTGACCCAACTACCGTAGGTAATATTGTTGATGCACAAGCTTTCCCAGATACAGCTACAGCACCAGGACAATCTTATGATGTTGAAAAAGGTGCCTTTAGTGTCATTGGAGATGGGATGTACAAACCTGTAGCTACAGCGGTTAACGACGCTAATGAAGCTGCTGTTGGTTCCCCTGGAAATCAAGGTCCAACCTTAAGCGATCTTGAAACCAATGCTAGTGTAAATACTGTAAAAGTATTCCCAGTACCGTTTAACGACTACCTGAACTTACAATTAAATTTACAGGCACCTGTAAGCTCTAATGTAGAAATTATAGACATTTTAGGAACTTCGGTTTATAATGAAACCATGGTATTGTCAAGTGGAAAAACAACGCTTGGATTTGTATCTAATTTACCTTCAGGAATCTATATTTTACGTATTGCAGCATTAAACACTGCTATTAAAATTGTTAAGCAATAATTAAGCTTTAACACTATTAAAAAGGTCGGTTTACTAGATGTGTAAACCGATCTTTTTTTTTACAATTATTTTAAAATACCTCAAGTCGTTGGCGGCATAAATCACTTTTAAAAACAATATATTTGCAGAAAAATGCTGCCCTATGGAATGTATCTCTGTTTTCGACATGCTTAAAATTGGTGTAGGTCCTTCTAGCTCCCATACTTTGGGACCTTGGCGTGCCGCCGAACAATGGATAGCCGAACTAAAAAAAGCCAATACCTTTGGCCAAGTCGATAACATACAAATCGATTTATATGGGTCGTTATCATTAACAGGTAAAGGGCATGCTACCGATTTAGCCATCATGTTAGGCCTTACAGGAGCCGATCCCGAAACCATGCCTACTGAGGATATAAACCGTATTATTTCAGAAATAAAGGAAAGTAAAACCCTGTGTTTCAATAACGAAAACCGTATCCCATTCGATCCGAGTACCGCTATTGTTTTCAATAAAAAATTTCTGCCTTTTCATTCCAACGGACTTCGATTTTCAACGGTTATAAAGGGCAAAAAACAAAGTTCTACCTTCTACTCTATTGGAGGTGGTTTTGTGGTTAAAGAAACCAAAAACAACGCAAAAAAGAATTTCGAGATAAAATGTAGTTTCCCCTATCCTATCGATAAAGGCACCGAGCTGCTTCAATTTTGTAAAACCTGGGACAAATCGGTTTCAGAAATTGTTTTAGAAAACGAAAAGTCCATCCGTAGTGAGGAAGAAATAGACACCGAATTAAAACGCATCTGGGACACCATGCTAGATAGCATGTACTTGGGCTGCCATACCGAAGGGACACTTCCTGGCGGATTAAAAGTACGTCGTCGCGCCTTCGATATCCATCAAAATATAAAAGGCACAGCGCCTTATACGAATCCTGTCGAGTGGATTTATTCCATCAGGCAAACCGAAGTTAAATTCCGCCAAATCCTAAAATGGGTAAGCTGTTTTGCCCTTGCGGTTAACGAAGTTAATGCCTCTTTAGGCCGTGTGGTTACGGCACCTACCAACGGAAGCGCAGGCGTAATTCCTGCCGTGCTCATGTACTATTTGGTTATTGAAAATCACGATGGAAATTTCGAAGACATCAAGCGTTTTTTACTGGTCGCTGGCGAAATAGGAAGCATCTTTAAAAAAGGCGCAACCATTAGTGCCGCTATGGGCGGTTGTCAGGCCGAAATTGGCGTGTCTTCAGCCATGGCTGCTGGTGCTTTATGCGAACTCCTTGGTGGCACACCAGAACAGGTTTTGGTTGCTTCCGAAATTGCTATGGAGCATCACCTCGGGCTTACCTGCGACCCCATTGGCGGACTCGTGCAAATTCCATGTATCGAGCGCAATGCCATGGGCGCCATCAAAGCCATTAATGCAGCAGAATTAGCGCTAGACACCAACCCCGAAAACGTCAAAGTACCTCTAGATAAAGTCGTTTCAACCATGTGGGAAACCGCCAAAGACATGAGTAGAAAATACAAAGAAACCAGCGAAGGCGGCCTTGCCGTGGGCGTTCACCTCACCGATTGTTAGTTGTTTTTGGGCGCAACCCTAAGGGGTCGGGCTATCCGTTGCAAGTCCGCGGTCGTACCTCCCTGTGGGCTTTTCACTACTATCCCTTGCGCAACCAGCGTTAAATGACAACCCCATCGTAAAACGAGAAGCTAAAGCCATAAAAATTTAGCCATATCTGCTTTATTTAGTATTTTTGCTGCTCATAAATTTTATACAGAAAAAATGTCTACAGCAAAAAAAGAATACAAACGAGTAACCGTAAAAACATTAGTCGATATGAAAGCTCGTGGCGAAAAAATATCGATGCTTACCGCATACGATTATACCATGGCTAAAATCGTAGATGGCGCTGGTGTCGATGTCATTCTTGTTGGCGATTCGGCTAGTAATGTTATGGCAGGTTACGAAACTACGCTGCCTATTACTTTAGACCACATGATATATCATGCCTCATCGGTAGTACGTGCTGCAAATCGCGCTTTAATTGTTGTCGACTTACCTTTTGGAAGCTACCAAAGTGATCCTAAAGAAGCCCTGCGTTCGGCCATTAGAATCATGAAAGAAAGTAGAGCACATTCTGTAAAATTAGAAGGTGGTAAAGAAATTAAAGAATCTATAAAGCGTATCTTAAATGCTGGAATTCCTGTAATGGGCCATTTAGGTTTAACGCCGCAATCCATTTATAAATTCGGTACTTATACCGTTCGTGCTAAAGAGGAAGAAGAAGCAAAACGCCTTATCGCCGATGCTAAAATGCTAGAACGTATTGGTTGTTATGCCATCGTTTTAGAAAAAATCCCTGCTCAATTAGCCAAAGAAGTTGCCGAAAGTGTTAGTATTCCTATTATTGGTATTGGTGCTGGTCCAGATGTAGACGGACAAGTTTTAGTACTACACGATATGTTAGGAATGACCCATGAATTTCATCCTAGATTTTTACGCCGCTATTTAAATCTTTACGAAGACATGACCACAGCCATCGGCCAATATGTAGACGATGTAAAAACAACCGATTTCCCCAATGAGGAGGAGAAGTATTAGGCTTTAGGCTTTAGGCTTTAGGCTTTAGGCTTTAGGCTTTAGGCTTTAGGCTTTAGGCAAAAAAATAAATTACAGTAGGCTATTTGCTTTTAGCAATAATAAATAATCATTAATAAATTTTAAATTGTTATGGGCTGTAAACTATAAACAATAAATACGCATCCCCCTAACTAATAACTAGTAACCATCAACCAATAACCAACAAAAAATTGACCGCCTCGAAGATCCTTTCTAACAAATCCAACCTTCAAGTACTTTACGAAGACAATCATATTATTGTTGTAAATAAACGTGCTGGCGATATTGTGCAAGGAGACAAAACAGGCGATAAACCTTTGAGCGATGTGGTTAAGGAGTATATTAAAGACAAATACAATAAGCCTGGAAATGTGTATTTGGGCACGGTTCATCGTTTAGATCGCCCCACAACAGGCTTAGTAATTTTTGCAAAAACCAGTAAAGTTCTACCGCGATTAAACAAACTGTTTATATCCAAAGACATTCAAAAAACCTATTGGGCAGTGGTAAAAAATCAACCACCAAAAACGGCTGATACCTTAACACATTGGCTGGTTAAAAACCCGAAAAATAATAAATCTAAAGCCCACGATAAGGAGGTTACTGGGAGTAAAAAAGCCGTACTTCATTATAAAGTTATAAAAAAGCTAGACCATTATTTTTTACTAGAAATCAATTTAGAAACAGGCAGACATCATCAAATAAGGTCTCAACTCGCCACTATAGGTTGTTCGATAAAAGGCGATTTAAAATACGGCTTCGACCGCAGTAATAAAGACGCTAGTATTCATTTACACGCCAAACACATTGAATTTATTCATCCGGTTAAAAAAGAAGCAATAACCATTGATGCGCCGCTTCCTGAAGATGTTATTTGGAAGGCCTGTGCTTCCTAGTTATCTGAACTCAAAACTGCAATCCGAATAATATAATAAGAGGCATTTGAAGTAGGATTTAAGTACTTCTTAATGATTAAAAATACAACGTAACTTTAAACATCAACCTCTTCCTGCGTAGCATTGTCCAACGGATAACGAACAATCAACTCCACCCCTTCTCCAGGTGCACTATTCAGAGTTAATTCGGCATTAATCAATTTTGCACGGCCATTCATATTAATTAGTCCGGAGCCTTTTTCTATGGTATTGATGTCAAATCCTTTCCCATCATCTTTAGCGGTAACAACCAAATAATCTGCTTGGTAATCTAAAATAATATGAATGTTTTTGGCTTGTGAGTATTTTACAGAATTCGATAAAAACTCTTGAAGGATTCTAAAAAGCATGACTTCGTCTTTACTACGAGGAAAAAGCTTGTTATCCCCAACAACCTCAAGTATTGCTTTGTCAAAGCGCATGCGCTCTAGTCGAATCAGTTCGTTTGAAATCGATTTTTGAAAACCTAAATCCAAAACCACTTCGCCGTTAAGTGTTTTAGATAAGGCTCTTACTTCGGTCAAGCTCGAATTAAAGGTTTCATTAACTTCAGCAACTTTAAATTCTAAGGATTCCGGACTCAAACGCAGTAATGAGCGAGACTGCATATTTCCAAATATTAATAATTGTCCGACGCTATCATGTAACTCCCAGGCAATATCTTTTAAAATCTGTTCTTGAGTTTCGGCTTTAGCAGTAGCAATTTGGGTTTCAAATTCCTGTTCGCGTTTAATTCTTTCTTGCAGAAGTTTATTTTTACGAATATTAAACATCACGAAAAACGCAATAAACAGCACTACTATAATAGCCAAAACATTAATCATGTATATCAGCATATAACGCTCTGCCGAAGATGTACTGGCCAAGCGTTCACCTGCTTCCATAATGCTTAAAACAATCATAAAATAGTGGGTTAGTTGTTTCTCTCTCTAGAAAACTTGAAACGACTACTTTATAGATTAAAAGTGCCAAGTTTTCTTAATGAGGCTAAAGATATTGAATATATCACGAATAATCGAGCAGGAACAGCAGTGAATGTGTTACAACCGCTTCTTAGGGTAGAGATTCTTCAGTCGTGCCTCCTTCTAAATGACAGCATAACGCCTATAGCATACAGCTTAAAGCGTACCGCCCAGAGCCCAGACCTTGTCATCCTGAGCTTGTGGAAGGCAATTAAGGGTAAAAGTTAAATTTTAGATATTAGAAGTAGAAATTGGTTGTTGGTTGTTGGTTATTGGCATAAAGCGTACAGCGTAAAGCAATAAACCTCTGCGTTACAACAATTTCTTATGATAAAGATTATTAAGTCGAACCTCCTTCTGAATCACAGTATGCTGCATACAGCGTTAAGCATACAGCTTAAAGCATAAAAATACAAAACAAAAAACAGCAGTTAAGCATAGCTCTTAAAAAGAGAACATCGCTAAAAACTGCTGCTAAGATTATTACTTGTTTTGAATTAAACGTAAATGTTTACTTGTAAATGATTCAAAAAATTAAGGATTATACCCTCCTGAACCTCCTGCACTTCTGTTCAACGGTCCTACAGGGATATCTTCATCATTACCAAAAAAACTCAAATTTAAAACACTGGCTTTAACTGTATTTTCATATCCTGTAGGCGCGATAAATAAGGTATTTTGGCCTTCTTTTTCTGGATAAGCGGCTAGGTAAACACGAATACCATTCATGTTATAACCTTTGTCTTTGGCTTCTTGTTGGGCGTAGTCTAAATAATTACGTATATCTTCTAACGACCACCAAAACGATTGGTGTTGCTCACTAAACTTACTAGAGCCCGCTTTATTAAATAAAGCGGCATTTTTATCTTGCCAAGCCTGATGTAAATCTTGTGCTTCGTTTATAGTAATAACACCATCTGGCTTGTAAAAAGAAGTGTTACCAGAGTTTTCGCTGTCATCTTTAGAACAGTTAAATGCTAAAAAACCAAACACCGTTATAAGTACGATGCGCTTTAATTTAAATAGATGTTTCATAATAAAATGTCGATATTTATTACAAACATAATCAAATTTACTTACAATCAACTATTTCGTTTTTTCGTGGTCTACAATATATTAAAGCAACTGTAAAGCACAAATACATAAATAAATTAGCGAAAATATAAATTTGTTGCCTTAAATGAACATAATTCCAGTCACTAAAAGAGTTCACTTCATCATATGTATAATAAACATCATAAAAAGTCAGAGGTGTAATTATAATCCACCACATAAAAATAACCACACTAATGTAAAAATTTAAATCCTTATAAAAATATAGAATCTTTTCGCTTAGTAACATTTCTACAAAATAGAGTGAAGAACAAAGTACAACGGTAAAACCTCCAAACACTATGACACTGCTGTAATATTCAAGAAAAAATTGATTCAAATGAGTCCCTATATATACTAGAGAAAATATTAAAAATAAAATAGAAACTCCTAATACAATATTTTTAGACAACTTGTAATGTAAAATTTTACGGTAGTAAAAAGTATAAAACAAAACAGCACCAATATCCCACGATAAAGTACCCAGCCAGTAATTCTTCTCAAAAACGGTACCTATTAAAAACTCTAATGCTTTGTCTTCGCTCACATATTGTGTATACAAGCCTAAAGTATCTACAACAGTTACATATAGTAAAAATATTATAAAATATTTAGCAACACTATGTTTGTAATACTTATAACACAACAAACCTATAATTGCTGTTAAGAACTCTAGACTTAAAAGGTAATAATAATTTTGAGTTAAAAAATTAAGCACAAAAAATATTTATTGAGGAAAATCACCTGTACCACCAGTTACTTTGTTCAATGGACTTACATCTAAATCAGTTGGCCCTCCTTGAAGGTTAAAATTTAAGCTACTGGCTTTAGATGTGGTTTTGGTTCCTGTAGGAACAATAAACATGGTAGATAAGTTTTTCTTTGCTTGACCTTGGTTTTTACCGTAAACCCCAAGATACACTCGCAAACCTGTTACTTCATACCCTAAGCTATCTGCTTGGCTTTTCGCATAAGCGATATAGTTTTCTACTTCTTCTAAAGGCCAATTAACATTACGAGTGTCCTTATTTCGTCCTCCATATTTTTTTGAAGCCGAATCGACTGCCTTTTGTCTATACTTGCTCCAATTGTCGTTTAAAACCTTAGCTTCATCAAAAGTAATTAAACCTTTTGGTTTTACAATCTTTTGCTCAGCCACCTCTTCTTGAAGCGGTCTTGGACAAAAATAATAAGTAATAACTGCTCCTAAAATAAAGCCTAATACAAGTAGTACTAATTTTTTCATTTGTTAAAATTTGGTTTGATTAATAATGCCTAAATGTACTAAAAAGATTTTGTTATGTAAGAATTTGATTGTTATGGAAGGATGGGGTTTGTTTATATGTTTAATCGTGGATTTGGTGATTTGTTGATTTGGTGATTTGTTTAATCGTTTAGGCGTTTAACTGAAAACTGCGACTGAAACCGAGACTGAAACCGAGACTGAAACCTAAACTTGCGTAACTTCTACGAAAATCGTAACATTACCGTTACAAAATCACCTTCATGCAAGACGACAAAAATATTTCTGAATTTGAAGCCCAAGGGCAGCATATTATAGAAAACAAAGCCCTAAATTTTACTGCAGCCCTAATTCCTGTTCTGGTTTTAATGAGTTTTTTAGCCTACAACATTTTTTTTGCTAACGGCGAAATGTTTGGGGAATATTCTAATCAAATTATTTTATTAATTGGTGCGGCTATAGCTGCTGTAGTAGGTTTTTTAAACAAAGTATCCTACCAACTCATGCTGCAAGAAATATGGGAGAATTTAAAAAGTGTTTTTGTTCCTATTATGATTTTATTTTTAGTAGGAGCCTTAGCCGGAACATGGCTAATTAGCGGCGTTATTCCGGCTATGGTTTACTATGGTTTACAGGTTTTAAGTCCGCAGATATTCCTACCCGCCTCTGTGGTTATCGCAGCGGTTATTTCTATAGCTACGGGCAGTTCTTGGACCACCTCGGCGACTGTAGGTATTGCACTTGTGGGGATTGGTACGGCTTTGGGGCTTCATCCTGGTATGATTGCTGGTGCTGTTATTTCTGGGGCTTACTTTGGTGATAAAATGTCACCTTTAAGTGATACCACCAATCTAGCGCCTGCTATGGCGGGAACCGATTTGTTTACTCACATTAGGTATATGGCCATTACAACGGTACCTACCATTGTGATCACTTTAATTGTTTTTGGGATTTTAAGTGCAACCACCGAAACTTCGGGAAGTGCCGATGTTAGCGATTTACTGCAAACCATAAAAACCACCTTTAACATTACCCCTTGGTTATTCGCGGTTCCTGTGGTGGTAGTTGGTCTCATATTATTAAAAACCAAACCTTTGGCCGCTTTATTGGCCGGGGTATTATTAGCTGCTATTTTTGCTTTTGTGTTTCAACCGGATATTTTAAACGGAATAGGAGATTCAAAATTCTCAGCGGTAATCACTTCCATTTTAACAGACACCCAAATAAGCACCGATAACGAGAAACTCAATGAACTTTTTGCTTCTGGCGGCATGAAAGGCATGTTATGGACCATCTTTTTAATTATTTGTGCCATGATTTTTGGTGGTGTGATGGATGGTATTGGAGCGTTAGCTCGAATTACTCAGGCTTTATTAGCCGTAGCAAGTTCTATATTCGGCTTGTTTGCTAGTACCGTAATTAGTTGTTTGGGATTAAATATTATTGCTTCCGATCAATACTTAGCCATCGTGATTCCTGGAAAAATGTTTAAACAAGCTTACGCCGACAAACAATTAGCTCCAGAAAATTTAAGTAGAACGCTTGAAGATTCGGGTACCGTAACCTCAGTACTCATCCCTTGGAATACCTGTGGGGCTTATCAATCTGGCGTTTTAGGCGTTGGTGTTGGCGAGTACTTTATCTATGCCATTTTTAATTGGTTGAGTCCGTTTACCACCTTATTATTCGCTGCGCTAAACATCAAAATAAAGGAACTCGCCTCTAAATAACTGAAAACTATTCAGTTTAAATTTTACTATAACAAAAATCTATAGTTTGATAAATTTTTAGGATTTAATTATTCTAAAAAATCTATATTCTATACTACATTTGCAGTAGAAAACAATTAATAACTTAAAAACAGAAATATGTCATTAGTAGGAAAAAAATTCCCAGATTTAAACGTAGACGCCATGAACGAAATGGGTGATACTTTTAAACTAAACGTTTTAGAAGCAGCAAGAGATAACAAGAAAAAAGTTGTTTTATTTTGGTATCCAAAAGACTTCACATTTGTTTGCCCTACAGAATTACACGCTTTCCAAGCGGCTTTACCAGAATTTGAAAGACGTAACACCGTAGTTATTGGAGCTTCTTGTGATACGCCAGAAGTTCACTTCGCATGGTTAAGCACGCCAAAAGATAACGGAGGTATTGAAGGTGTTACTTACCCAATCCTAGCTGATAGCAACCGTAACTTATCTAGCATTTTAGGTATTTTAGATATTACTAACGAAACTTTTGACGAAGCTACTGGAACCGTACAAGTTGAAGGCGATAACGTAACATACAGAGCGACTTACATTATTGACGAAGAAGGTACAGTACAACACGAAAGTATAAACAACATGCCTTTAGGAAGAAATGTTGGTGAGTACATCCGTTTAGTTGATGCCTTAACACACGTACAAGAAAAAGGAGAAGTTTGTCCTGCAAACTGGGAAGAAGGAAAAGATGCTATGCAAGCTAACGCTAAAGGTACCGCTGAATATTTAGCTTCACACTAAAAACACAAAACTCATGGTTCAAGAATTAGATAAAGACAATTTAGGCGAATTAGTTTCAAACAACGATATGGTTGTAGTTCAATACTCTGCAACATGGTGCGGTAACTGCCGAATTATGAAACCTAAATTTAAAAAGTTAGCCACCGAAAACGAAAACATTACTTTCGTTATCGCTGATGCTGAAAAATTCCCAGAATCAAGAAAATTAGCTAATGTTGATAATTTACCAACCTTTGCTACTTTTAAAAATGGGAACTTTTTAAACCAAGTGCAAACCAATAAATTTGATCCTTTAAAAGATTTAGTCGATGAAGTTACCAGTAATTAAACATCTTACTCAATTTATTGAGGAGAATGACGAGGATTTCGTAATTGAAACCATCGAAACGCTAGAAGCTTTAACCGAATTATCGTCTTTAAAAGATGAAGAATTGGATGTTATTGGCGAGCTTATTTCTAACATGTATGGAGCCGTTGAAGTTAACAAAATGATCAAAGATGGCACGCCTAAAAAAGAAGCATTAAATGCCTTTATGAAGCGTGTTATGGGATCGATAGATAATTAATTTGAAGTGAAACGGTAGAAGTTAAAATGGATTCGTAGAACGTGATTATTATCTCGTGAAGCGTATCAATCTATAGCCTTCAAACTTTACTTTAAATTAGTTTTCCAAAACAAATCAAACATTTATAAAACAGTCTGGAATTATATTCTAGGCTGTTTTTTTTTTGAGCTAGATATTGGTTTTTGGGTAAGAAAATTGACTATTCATTATTGATTATTAACCTACTACTGAAACGTGGTCCCAACTTGTCACTCTGAGCTTGTCGAAGAGTCTTCAAAAGTTAAATAGTAGATATTAGAAGTGAAAATTTGTTGTGGGTTACTGGTTATTGGCATAAAACATACCACCTAAAGCAAAAAACCTTCATGAATCTCTGTATTTTAACAAGTTATTGAGTTAAAGATTCTTCAGTCGTACCTCCTTCTGAATGTCACCACCTTTGTAACCTTTGTAACCTTTGTAACCTTTGTAACCTTTGTAACCTTTGTAACCTTTGTAACCTTGTAACTTAACTTCTCGACTCCGCTCGAAGACCGTAGATAAAACCTTTAAAAAGCTCTGAAACTATTCACTACGATGTCACACTTAGCTTGTTGAAGTGCAGCTAAATCAATATAGATAGCTTCAATAAAACGAAGTTACAAGCCTTCAGCATAAATCCAAAAAAATTGAATATTTATTATTGACTATTGATTAAGCTACTTCTGAAACTATGCTCTACGGTGTCACACTGAGATTGTCGAAGGGCAGCAAAATCAGTATACACAGCTTCAATGAAACGAAGTTACATGCCTTAAGCATACGGCATACAACATATTGCCTAAAACCTAAACCCTACGCCCCATACATTTGATTACGTAATTCCTTTATTTTAGGATCCTGCATATAATCATCCCAAGTAGTGTAGCGGTCTATCACACCGTTTGGCGTTAACTCAACCACACGGTTAGCAACAGTTTGTGCAAACTCGTGATCATGCGTGGTAAATAATATGGTACCTTTAAAGTTTTTTAAGGAGTTATTAAAAGCCGTGATACTTTCAAGATCTAAGTGGTTTGTAGGCTCATCAAGTTGTAATACGTTCGCACGTACCATCATCATTCTAGATAGCATACATCTAACTTTTTCACCACCCGAAAGTACCGTCGATTTTTTAAAGGCTTCTTCACCACTAAAAATCATTTTTCCTAAGAAACCACGAATATTAACTTCTTCGCGCTCTTCTTCTGTTTTTGCCCACTGACGTAACCAATCAATTAAGGTTAAGTCGTTATCAAAAAACTCACTATTATCTAGAGGTAAATACGATTGTGTTGTCGTGACACCCCACATGAATTTACCGGCATCGGCTTTTTCTTTATCATTTAAAATCTGATAGAACGCTGTAGTAGCTCTCGAATCACGTGAAAACACCACTACTTTATCCCCTTTGGCTAAGTTTAAGTCGATGTCCTTAAATAGTACTTCACCATCAATAGAAGCTGCAAGGCCTTCAACATTTAAAATTTGATCACCTGCTTCTCTTTCGCGTTCAAAAATAATAGCAGGATATCTTCTACTGGTACGTCTAATATCAGCTACATTCAATTTATCAATCATTTTCTTTCTACTAGTAGCTTGTTTACTTTTAGCTACGTTGGCAGAAAAACGACGAATAAACTCTTCTAATTCTTTCTTTTTCTCTTCAGCTTTTTTGTTTTGCTGTGCATGTTGTCTTGCGGCTAGTTGCGAAGACTCATACCAGAAGGTATAGTTTCCTGAGTAGTGATTAATTTTTCCGAAGTCAATATCCGAAATATGTGTACACACGGCATCTAAAAAGTGTCTATCGTGCGAAACTACAATCACACAATTATCATAATTAGCCAAGAAGTTTTCTAACCACGAAATGGTTTCGTAATCCAGGTCGTTGGTAGGCTCATCCATAATAAGCACATCAGGATTTCCAAATAAAGCCTGTGCTAATAACACACGTACTTTTTGTTTACCATCTAAATCGGCCATCATGGTATAATGCAAGTCTTCTTTAATATCTAAGTTAGATAACATGGAAGCTGCATTACTATCGGCGTTCCAGCCATCCATTTCTTCAAACTGCACCTGTAACTCCCCTATTTTCTCGGCGTTTTCATCGGTGTAATCAGCATAAAGGGCATCAATTTCAGATTTAATTTTGAAAAGTGGTTTATTCCCCATCAAAACGGTTTCTAACACCGTATGCTCATCATATAAACTATGGTCTTGTTCAAATACCGACATACGCTTTCCTGCTTCAAGCGACACATGACCAGAGGTTGGATCTAACTTCCCAGAAAGAATCTTTAAAAAGGTAGATTTACCAGCCCCATTGGCGCCAATAATACCGTAGCAATTACCATTGTTAAAAGAGGTATTTACTTCATCGAAAAGCACACGTTTTCCAAATTGGACAGAAAGATTTGATACTGATAGCATAATTTATATTAAAATTTTTGCAAAAGTAGAAAAATGAATTGGTAAGACGAAACTTAAGCGTAGCAATTTTAGGCGATAAAATCAATTAAAAACGGCTCTAAATTTGTAAGAAAAACAACTTTTAACAGCCTCTTAACAGCCGAATCCCGTAACAACCTATACTTTTGCTTCTCCAAAGACACCTTATCATATTTATGAGAATTTACTTTTCAGTTGTAGTTTTACTATTAACCTTTTTTGGCTGTAAACAAGACAGTGATAATGAGAGAGATAGTTATGCATATATTGGTGGTGAAATTATAAATCCCAACACCAACTACGTGGTTCTTTCTATAGATCAAAAAGTTATAGACACCGTAAAGCTAAATGGTGTTAACCGATTTCTTTACAAGTTAGACTCGCTTACTCCAGGAATTTACACCTTTAAACACGGTGTTGAAACACAAATGGTGCTCTTAGAACCTAGAGATAGTGTCTTGTTTCGATTAAATACCTTAGACTTTGATGAATCTTTGGTTTTTACCGGTCATGGCGATAAGAAAAACAACTACTTGATTAATGATTTTCTTGAGCATGAAAAGGAAGAAAAATACATTATTAAACTTTGCCAACTCTCTCCTGATGCCTATGAGCAAAAAATCGATTCTATAAAAACTGAAAAGGACAACCTTTTAGCTAGTTTTATAAACCGATACGATCCTTCTCCTTTATTCATCAAAATAGCTGAAGCCAACAACAAATACAGTTATTACTCCAATAAAGAGGTATACCCTTTTGCGCACCACGGGAAGAACAAAATGAAAAACCTTAAAAGTTTACCTGATGGCTTTTATGACTACCGAAAAACCATCAATTATAACGATACTTTTTTTAGTGATTACCACAATTACCGTACTTTTTTAAAGCACAACATAAGTAATTTAGCGCTTAAAAAACATGCTAAGCACGACGACGAAAAATCACGTAAGCAGCATGCTTTTTGCTACAATTTCGAACGCTTAAAATTGGTTGACAGCTTAGTTTCAGACCCTAATATTAAAGATGATTTACTTTATCATTTCACTTTAAAATATTTATCAAAACATGATGATGAATCCTACAACCGAAAGGTTTTAGATTTTTACCTAGATAAGAGTAGTAATGCGTCTGAAAAAGAGCGTATGACTAAATATGCTAATTCCATTCATAAATTAAAAAATGGATCGCAATTACCGCTTGTTGACCTTGTTGATTACAACCATGAAGCGATTGAGCTTAACACGCTTATTAACGAACTGACCGTTATTACGTTTTGGTCTAACGTTTATTATCAGCATTTCAAGGACAGTCACTATAAGATTAGAGAATTAGAACTTAAGTACCCTGAAGTGCATTTCATTACTATTAATGTGGATGATTATGGTTTAGAAAAAGCCGAGAAGCTTTTAGACAATTTTAATTTTAATCATGAGCATGAATACCAGTTTCAAGACTCTAAATTGGCCTCAGAAAAATTAATCATCTACCCGATTACAAAAACCATTATTGTTGATAAGGACAAAAAAATTATAGAGAGTAATGCGAATATTTTCTCTTATAAATTTGAAGATGATATTCTAGGTCTCATCAACAGATAATTTCTCAATAAAATATAATTCTTATTAGAGTCCTTCTGAAAAGTCAATAAAATTTGACCTGTTAGGTGGATTTGTCGAAACCCTACTTCTTATAAAGCGTTTCTTCAGGTAATTAGTCAGGTTTTATACAGCAACTTAAGCCTTTAAAAGACTTCCCGTTTTTATCAAAATCTGAACTACAACTTAAAGCTTATAATGATTCATTAAAAGTTTTTCATAAACCGTATCTGGTAAAATACGTTTTAAAACAATGGAGAACTTCTGCATAAACGCCCCTACTTTATAGTGTACCTTAGGATTATTGGTTTCAATGATTTTACAAACCGCTTCAGCCATCATGTTAGGATTACTCCCGTGGTCAACATGAGCATTCATCAACTCTAAAGTATCCTTATAAATTTTATAATAAGGCGAATCGTCTAACAGCGGTGCATGATAACGTCCTGCAGCAATATTAGTAGCAAAATCGCCAGGAGCCACATTAGTCATTTCTATATTGAAGTTTTTCAACTCCATACGATATGCCTCTGTGATAAGCTCCAGAGCGCCTTTACTCGCACTATAAACACCACGGTATGGCAAGCCCATATAACCAGCTATTGAGGTGATATTAATAATTAATCCGGAGTTTTGCTTTCTCATTTGTGGCAACACCGCTTTAATCACTTTAAGGGGTCCGAAAAAATTCGTTTCAAAATTGTTTTTAATTTCAGAGTCTGGAATTTCTTCTATAGGTCCCGTTATACCAGCACCTGCATTGTTTATAACCACATCCAATCTTCCCTCCTTCTTAATAACATCTTGAACAGTATTGGTTATAGTTTCACCATCTTTAACATCGAGAGCAAGTATGGGAAATGGGCTATCTTTATAATGCTGCGGATTTCTACTGGTACCATATACAACATAACCTTTAGCTTTTAAAAACGTTCCTATAGATTTCCCAATTCCTGAAGATCCTCCAGTGATTAATACAACTTTCGACATGCAATTTTAAAATTTAAGGTCGTAAAAGTACAATAATTATTTAAGGCTTTTCTTGATCTACGTTGGTTGCACCTATGCATCTTAAAATATTTTTTATCGGACACAAAAAACAGCTACAAAACAAAGTATTTATTACTTATATTTGTAGCATAATGAAAATAATAGCTAAAAACATAAAACATTTACGGACCCTAAAAAAGTTGTCTCAAGAAGTTCTTGCAGATGAACTGAAGGTGACACGATCTCGTATTGGGTCTTATGAGGAAGGCCGTTCGGCACCAAGCATTGACATGCTTATACTGCTGTCTGATTATTTTAAATTACCCATAGATATTTTATTGCGTAATGATTTAACTAAGGCGACAGACGCTTCTTTTATTGAAGTAGGTAATCAGCGTGTGTTATTCCCCATCACCATAGATAGCGACAACGAAAACTTAATTGAAGTCGTTCCTATTAAAGCTTCGGCGGGGTATTTGGCCGGTTATGATGATCCGGAATACATTGAGCAATTACAAAAAATAAAATTGCCTTTCCTACCCACTGGAAAACACAGAGCCTTTCCTATAAAAGGAGATTCCATGTTACCAATGAAAGACGGCTCCTTTGTTATTGGGCGTTTTATAGAAGATAGAAATGACATAAAAACAGGGCGTACCTACGTTTTAGTTACATTAAATGATGGTATGGTATATAAGCGTGTTATGAATAACATCGACTTTAACGGCTCCCTTTTATTAATGTCCGACAACAAGAAATACAATGATTACAGCATTCCTATGGATGAAGTTTTAGAAATTTGGGAATACACCTGTAGCATTAACACCCAAGAATATAGCGAGGAAGAACTCAAACTAAGCAGTATTATAAATATGTTTACCGAACTAGGTATTGAGCTCAAAGCTTTAGAACGATTAGTAAAATGATTTATACCGTAATTGACGTAGAAACTACGGGACCAAGTAATAAGATTACTGAAATCTCCATTTTTAGATATGACGATGCTGTTTTAGTTGATGAATTTACAAGCCTTGTTAATCCAGAAACATTAATTCCCGATTATATCACAGATTTAACTGGAATCGATGATTACATGGTGTCTAAAGCGCCTAAATTCCATGAAATTGCTGAAAACATCTTAGCCATCACACAACAGGCGGTATTTATTGCACACAATGTGAGTTTCGACTATAATGTTATAAGAAACGAGTTTAAAGCCCTTGGTATCACTTTCAACCGAAAAAAACTATGCACCGTAAGGCTATCTCGAAAACTCATTCCCGGACATAAATCGTATAGTTTAGGTAAAATATGTCAGGATTTAGATATTCCCATACACGGCAGACACCGCGCTAAAGGCGATGTAGAAGCTACGGTTATTCTTTTTCAAAAATTATTAGAGCAACCAGATGCTCAAGATGTCATTCAGGTATTTCTGAAAAAAGACGCTAAAGAAACCAAGTTACCTAAAAACCTGAAAGCAGAAACTTATAATCAATTACCGAAAGCCATTGGGGTTTACTATTTTAAAGATAAAAAAGACACTGTTATCTATGTCGGTCATGCTACCGACATTCAAAAACAAGTTTTAAAGCACTTTAATAGCAAAGCAGAAAAAGAAGTGCTTCTAACACAAGAAACGGTCGATATAGATTTTGAACTTTCTGGAAGTGAAACCATCGCTTTACTTATGGAAGATGCTGCCATAAAAGAATACAACCCTAAGTACAATCAAGTATTAAAAAGGGCACCTAAAGCCTACGGTATCTTTAGTTATCAAGACCGCAATGGCATCATACATTTAGCTTTTAACACCCTAAAGGCAGCCCCCTCTCCTTTTCAAATCCTGTATAGCGTAAAAACATGTCAGCAATATTTAGAAAAGCTCTGTAAACAGTTTAATTTATGTCCTAAATACTGTCATTTACAGGAAGGTCTTCAAGAATGTTCTGGTTACGAAGTTCAATCCTGTAAAGGTGTTTGTAGAAAAACAGAATCGGTAGCACTCTATAATATTCGTGTTAAACAAGCTATAGAATACTCCAAAACCAACTCAAAAAATATGATCTTAAAACAACCAGGCAGACATGATAATGAAAACGCTTTTATCATGATAAAAGATAGCTTGTATTGTGGTTATGGGTTTATAGATAAAGAAGAACAAATGATGACTTCGGAAGATTTAGAGCCTTTTTTAATTCAGCAGAATGATAATGTTGATGTTCAAAGAATACTTCAACCTACGTTGCTGAGTGTTTAGTTAAAAGCCTCCTACGATTTAATTTTCTACTATTTATACTAAACACTTTCATTATTAATTTTAAGTATTCCCTGATGTAGCAACGTTTATGATCATTAAAATTTATGTAATTTAGTTTTTGAAATTAAATATATTTTCATTCATGAAACGATCACATACAACAGGGCTAGTGTTATCTGGTGGCGGTTACCGAGGGATTTCACACATTGGCGTTTTAAAGGCCATGGAAGAGTTAGGGATCAAACCAGATTATATTTCTGGAACTAGTGCAGGTGCTATTGTAGGTTCTCTATATGCAGCCGGAAATTCTTGTGACCAGATATTTGATGTTTTTACGAAAACTGAATTGTTTTCTTACCACAATTATACCTTAAAAAAACCTGGTTTAATAGATGGTGCTAAAATTGAAAGACTATTAACGTCACATTTAAAAGAAGACAGCTTTGAGCATTTAAACATTCCTATGTACGTTGCCACAACCGATTTAATTCAAGGTAAAACCTGCTTTTTTAATTCTGGGCCAATCATAAAACCTATTATTGCCTCGGCAGCGGTTCCTGGTGTTTTCACGCCAATTCCTTTAAATAACATGCTATTGTGTGATGGTGGTGTAACGAACAACTTCCCTATTGAACCTATATTAACACCTTGTGACACCATTATAGGTGTATTCTTAAATTCACTTTTAGAAACTTCAATTGAAGCACTTTCAAATACTAAAGCTGTTATCGATCGGGCTTATAGAATTTCACGTGTCAATGCATCAGAGGCAAAATTTAAGGCCTGTGATGTATTTATAGCTCCTAGCGAATTAGGGAAACATGATGTGTTTTCAAAAACTCATGCCGAAGACATCTTCCAAATGGGTTACGAAGAGGCTAAATTAAAATTAGGAATGCTCGTTTAGGGTATTTTATTTTCGAATACATAAAAAAACCATGTTGTTAGCTCAGTATAAAGATTTACTTCCCGATACAGAAATATATTTTCCTTTATTTACAAGGCTTAATAGAAAATGAGGTACAATAAGTCTCGGAAGTTCCACAGAAATTAGCAATGCTTTAAAAGTAATTTCAAATGGATATTAATTTCATTCAAATTTACCAAAATCAGGTCTATTTAACGTGTATTTAACCTGCATTGAGTATAATTTATTGTTATACATCACATCACAAGTGTTCACTTAGTTCAATTTCCGTTGCACTTAAAATTTGAATTAACATAAAAACAATCAATCAGCTCTCAAAGACTTTCTAATTTCGCCAATTAATCTTACTCTGGTTTCTTCAAAATCTAAAATTAATGATGTTTTGCTAATGTAATCGTCTTTAAACAAATCAAAATTAATTATTGGTAACTGAAATGATCTAACATGAATTTTTTGATTCTCTGCCAAGCTATCAACCATTGATAATTCCGAGCTTTCTGGATTCTCATGGTTTAACGTATTGGGATAATACAACACGATTTCAGACACTCCAAATCGCACGGCATAAGCCAACATTTGATACAAATCATTTTGTGAAATGCCTTTTTTAGGATCTGTACTATCTGAATAAACGATTTTGTACTTTGTGTCTGCAATAACCTTTTTATCGAGAAAACTCAAATACAAATCTGGTTTTAATTTAAAGTTTGTTTCTTCGTCTAAGTAGGTGTTTCCTAATTGACTTTTTGCTTTTATCTCATCGATTTCCTTATCTATAAATCCAAAAACAAAATCCTCAAAAACATATTCCATGGGTAATAGGAATGCAAAGAGCTTCATGGAACTTTTATAATTAAAGGACACGCTATTGTCTAAAAACAACACGCAATAATCTCTAATGGTTTCAAAGTTTGAAAACATGGGGTTAAAAGACATGCGTTTCATTTTATCAGCAGAAACTCGAATATCTTTAACATCGTCCAGAATAAAAATAATATCGTTTAAAAAACGCTTATTTTGATAATCCTGACTTACTCCTAGCAACAATTTTGAAACAAATTTTACACAGCGATTAAATTCATTATCCATTTCAAAAGAATCATAAGTACAACTCACTTTATGGTGTCGCGCCGTTGCTAGGTTGGCTGCGATGTAACTATTAAAGTTAATACGTCCTTTTACAAAAGAAAGCTCTCTATTTACTTCAATATACTTTTGATAAATAGAAGAATTTAGAAGCTCTCTCGTGTATTTACTGAATAGATAAATAAGAATTTCAAAAAAATCTGATTGGGTGCTCGATAAACCTGAAAGATAATTTGGGAACTTAATTTTTCTGCAATAACTCAACCACCATAAAATGTGGGTGCTTATTGCTTTTACATGTTTTGGTTGAGGAGCACTTCCTGTAAAAAATATCTTAGGTAATAAATTTAAGGTTTCGCCTTCGAAATGAATAACACCAACATATTTGTTGGACTTCAAAGTTTTGGACTTATGCAAAAACTGAATAAACCGTTGTACCTCTTCCCTGTTTTCATCCTCGGTATAATAATTAGATTTTTCTCTTTTTGCCCAAACCTCATCCAAGAAAACTTCAAGGTTTTCAAAGTGGTTTTCAGGAAAGGGTGCTGTATTTTTATATTCAAAAAGGTTAATCATTCGTTATCATTTCCATTGGCCAACCTTCAACTTTTATTCCCGAATTAGCAAGTACACGTTGTACTTCCTTTTCATCATTCATAAAATATTCTAACAATAGCGGAATCACTTTATTATTAATAACACTTTTAAAATTGAAATCATCACCCATAAAATAAGCATGACCAATAGTAAAATCATGTCCTTTTCCAGAGGCTACAATCTCATTATTCAGTGTTTTTAAAAATTCCTTTTTATGAACTTCTCTATCGGTTAATTCATATTTTGGATACATTGCCACAAATTCGAAGCGTCGCCTTAAAGCTATATCTAATAAAGCAATCGATTTATCGGCGGTATTCATAGTGCCAATAACATATAAGTTTGAAGGCACAATAAAATTTTCACTAGAAGGTAGTTTTACTTTTAAAGGAATTTGACCATGAGAACGTTTATCATGCTCCAAAAGCGTAATTAACTCTCCAAAAACTCGCGAAATATTAGCCCTGTTTATCTCATCTATAATAATTACATACTTAGGAACCTTATGCAGATCTACTTTGCGTAAATCGGATAAATTCACATTAGTAAGCAGGTCCTTTTTACGTTGATAAGAGATATCATCATAATCGAAATCTGCCTCATCTTTATCCTCAAAGGTATCAACGGTTTCTTTATAGCTGTCTAAAAATGAAATAAACTCTCTTAATGCCACATAGTATATTGAAGAATTACACCCACCAATGGCTTCCCTAATATCTTCATGTACGCGTTCAATTTTATTAATATCTGGGAAGACTTCATATAATTTCAATAAACGATTTCCTGAAACCAAATAAGATTTCACACCATTATCTGGCTTAAATTCAATATTTTGTCTATCTGTAAAACTAACCACCTTAACGGTCATCCCAGTTTTGGTTTCAAACTCTTGACCAACAGTTAAAGATTTAAAAAATTCGATGTAAGCTTCATTAATATCAATACTAACATCTTCTTTAGATTTCTTTAATTTACTTTCCTTTTGATGTACTTTATAATACTCAAAAAGTGCATTAGTAGCTATTTTTGCAAATAAACCATCTTCCCTATTAAAACTTAAAGCTAGCTGATCTACATCTGGTCTCAAGCCCTGAACAAAATCCTCATAACTATAATTTTGATGGAACGTTATAAATTCTATGCGCTTACCCAAATGGGTGTTAAAAACCTGTAGAGCTTCAGCATAGCTTAAAGTTTCATTCTGCTCTATAATCTTTGCTGCTTCTAAAACCGTATTATAGGTTTTTCCTGTTCCCGGTGGGCCGTATAATATTTGGTTTAGTGGGGCTGTATAACCAATATAAGTATCATCTTCATTTTTTATTTCATCAGATTCGTTAAAATAATCCCCTAAAAACTTAAAATAATTTGCACGACCAATAATTGCCCTTGGCACATGATTACTCTCAACTTTACTAAATTTAAAGAAAGCACTTGTGTCATCGTTATAAGCAATATTCTCAATTTCTGCTATTACATTTTTATAACTACTTTTTGAAACATTAAAAATGTCGATATTAAAAAAGGTGTTATAATAGTCTAAATTTTCACTTAGGGTATCCGATTTTTTATTGAAAAAATCAGCACTAGAATTCAAAATCAACCATTCAATAAACTCTGTTTTAATGTTTACCATATTTTCAAACAATAATTTAATATCTTCCTGCCTCTTTACTTGTACAATTGTATCGTGCCAATTACCAGCACCAGTTCCTCTTGGTGCTTTACCTTTATAAAGAGCTCCTTTTATTTCTTTTAGCTCTAAACGTTCATTTTCTTCATCTTTTGATACTACTTCACCTTTATAATGAACAATTAAATCGTGTGAACCACCATACCCCTTAATAATAACATAATCTCCTGTTTGAATCTTCTCAAATAACTTTCTAGCCCTTTTTGCCGCTGCTCGAGTATCTCCTTTTTTATAATCTATTGCTTGCCAATACCCTTCTTTTTTAAAGAGATTCAATCTGTCTATATTTGAATTAAATCCTAATCCCCAATAATTATTAGGTTTTCCTTTAATTTCATTATTCTGAATGATATTATTTCGATATGCTAAATTAAAAACAGCTTTCCTAAAAGCACTATTATCGTACGATTTTGCCAATGCATGGTTGTCTCTCTCTATTTCAATTTCAATAGCAGATTTAATAACCTCATAATTTTTATAAACGTCTCCTGAGTTTCTGTTTTTATACAGGTATGCCGTTTCAGAAGCTGTAAATGTTTCCCTATCTGAATTACCTTCTTCTAGTTCGATATACGAAATATAATCGAAAAGTGCTTTATTAACATTCAAACAATACCGCTTTCCTACATGAAAGCTTAAACGATTACTTGAGGTGCTAAACACGAGCTTTTCTTCATCTTGAATATCTAAATCTTCTTTTAATTTATCAAGCACCTTGAAATAATCAGCTAATGCTACTGCATCAACTTGCTTTACTGCTTTTATTAATGCCTTTTCATCATTTAATAATATGAAATTAACCGCTGAGTTTAATTGTAACCACTCCTCCTTAGTCTGTTGTGTATGCTCTATATAATTCTCCCAATTATTGAACTGCAAGTCTTGGTTACTAAATACTTGTTTGGTTAAACTGTGTCCTTTATGCAAGCCTCCAACTACACCGTTTTTATTTATAGTGAAAAATATTTGATAAGCATATTGCACACTAGGAGCCGTTTCTGGAATTATTGCAACCCAAGTATGGTCAGATCCATAGTTGTTCGATCCTAGAAAACTAACAATATGTTTAGATACATTTTCCAGTTGATTGGCTTGAATAACCTCATCTGCCAACCTTTCGAGTTGTATATTTACTTCTGCATTTACTGCGTTATTGTACAAAAAAGGAAATAATACATTAAAAGCGTTCCCCCAATTAGGAAACATACCTTTTTTACTCTGCTTGTAATTAGATAAACTTTGATTTACAGTTTCATTAAAATTATAGTAAACTGAAATATCTCTTTCTTCAATGGCTAGTTTTAGTGCATCTAGAATTTTAACATCAACCTTATTCCCTTTTTTAAGCTCATTAGCTATTAAGAAACGTAAGGTATTAACGGGTTTGAATACAGTTTCTGGTTTATACTGTTGGATAATCTCTTCTAAATTATCTTGGTTAGTATTTATATAATTAAAAAGCGCTTCTTCGTCTTTACTTAAATTATTAAGAAAAATGGCTTTTTCTTTTATAAAATCAACGATCATATTTGACATATTAATACTTTTATTTTTTGGTATTTGCTACATCTAAACGTAACAGAATTTTAAAAAAAATTAATCCTTTCCGGTTTGTTTTTCTTCAATGAGCGCATTGTAAATATACTCCGGCGTCTCTTTCTTTATTTTATCCATTTTACTTTGAATATAACCCGTGAGAAATGCTTTTTCTTTTTCGTTCAAATTATCAAGAACTCCAACTTGACCATAAAAACTAATGTTTTCATCATCTTTATGAACTAAGACTATTAATGGGTAACCGTTTTGAATATCATTTGGCCTAAAGGCATATTCGACATCTCTTAAATCAAGATTATTTTCGGATCCTTTTTTAGGAATAGAGCGATCTAAGAAATAACTAAATCTTACATCCTTAATTGTGTGGTGATCAAAAGGATTACTATTTGAACCAATAAAATCCAGAATCCCTTGAACTTCATATAAATCATCTTCGCTGTAGTCTGTAATTTTAGGATCCGACTTGCATGAATAAAATACACTGATTATAAAAATGGATAAGACTATGATTTTTTTCAAAATGACTTATAATATATTTTAATAAGCCTGTAAAATAAGGAAAAAAATCGAGGTACAAATGAGATACAAAAACACCTCAAAAAAGATAAGACTCATAAAAAGATTAGGACATTGTCATCTTTAAAAAATAATTTTTATTTTGTCTTAGATTTGATTTTATTGGCATTTTTTTATTTAAAATAATCCACAAACATGGTATTAAAAAGTTGTACATTTTAGATTACTAAAAAGATTTCTTTATTTATTTTTCGTGAATCAAATATATTGTTTTACTACCTCAATCTTATATATTTCAGCTGAATTAACCTTTTTAGTTTTAGGATAAATTAACTCATTTGGGCTGACAGAAAGCTTTCTAAATTCTTTGGACAAATGAGTTTATTTACCCTCAAAACACAATAAATAGCTATATTTCTTTTTACGTCCAACTAAAAGATATAATAGATAATGCATTTGTTTGAGGTAACACCTCCTATTATTCCCCCTATAAACACACAAAATACAAGTATTTTACTGCTAACTTCCTAACTAGCTTATTTTCCAAAACCAGCAAAATCTACTAAATAAATATATCCTCTGCTCTTAGACGACTCACACCATCTGCTTGCATAGTTTGTACTGTGTTTCTCATCATACTTTAAGGTCTCAACATAAGTATATCTTTCAATTGATGATACCAAGAATCCGTTCAATTCTGTTTTATTCGTATTTGGATAATATCTCGATGTTATTTGACCACTTATTCTGTTGTTACATACTACCTCCCAAAAAGTGTATAAACCATTAATTTTCTTAATTAATCGCACCGGAGCTCCTAGCTTAATACTATCACGTAAATGATTAAATACCTTGAGTCTAGTTTCTTGATAATCTTGTGCACCCCAAGAGATATTCATCTTATCAATTCCTTCTGGTATTTTAACACCCAATCTATTCATGGTGTCATCAGGGAATTTATATATTTCTCCTTTGTCTAAAGAATGTTCTCTATCATACTTTATAACAATTAATTTATATTTAGCCCTCGTATAAGCAACATAAAGCAAGCGTCGTTCTTCCTCAATGTCTTCTTCTATTTGTTTTTCAGTGTATGCATTATCTCTTCCTAATCTAGGAGGCAGGTTAGCAAACGAAGGTGGTATAATTACGGCGTCATATTCTATTCCTTTTACTTTGTGCATAGTGGTAATCACAATTTCTTGCTCTGCTTTTTCACCTTCTATGCTTCTTATATTATTATCGTAAATTTTCCCGAATTGACCATCATCTCGATTAGCGATATCTTCCACAAAATCTATCAATTCTCCATAAGTAGCATCTTCATCTTTAATACGACTAAATTCTATAAGAATACAGTGAAAAAGATTTAGTAAATAATTATCCCAATTGGGAAATCTAGCTAGACATAATTCTTTCTCCTTTGCAAAAGACTTAATCAAACTGGACTCAACAAACTGTCCTGATATCCTTTCAAACGATTTTAAAAAGTAATAAAACTCACGCGAACGATATGGAGAGCTCTTACCTCCTTGAATACGAATTCTAACATTTTTCATTTTTTCTTTAACAGTATTAAATGCCTTATAAACTTCATCGTTAGTTCGAAACATTAAGGCAACTTGACTGTACTTGTTACTACCACTGTCTTCTTTCGTTTCAATCAACTCGTTTAGCCAATCCAACCAGGAAAGCTCTCCTTTTGCGTATTTTATAATATGACAGTAAGTCTCATTGTTTTTGGGTACTTTATTTGCTACTAATGGTGGTAAAATAAATTTTGATTTATTCAAACTTAATAATTGCTCTGCATTCCTAAGTATTTCGGGGTAGGATCTATAGTTGATATTCAAGTTTAACTCTTGTGGTTTATATATCTCTTTAAATCTATCATAGAATGGTTTAGGATTCATAGTATCGCCTACAGCTGCTCTTTCATAACCATATATACTTTGGTTGGGATCACCAATAACGCATACTTTGGTGTTTTCAGGATTCGCAATCAAGCTTAATAGCTCCATACGTTCGCTGGTAATATCCTGAAATTCATCTACAAAAACATATTTAACATTACCCAACTTCTGAGCTACCAGCCCTGGTTCATTACGTGCTTTTCGGATAAAAGTAGTTGTCCATCTATCAAAATCTAGGTTATCTAGTTCATTTTTTAAGCAAAATTTACAAAATCCGTGAAACGTATATACTTTTAGGCGCTTAATTAATTTGCCATAGCCAAGAGCACGAAACAGTCGTTCAAGGCGCTCTTTTAATTCAACCACAACTGCGCGGTTATAGGCCAGAACCAAAATATTGTCGGGGTTAACTTTCTCCTCTTGAATAAGTTTTGCAACCCTTAAGGTTAAAGTATGTGTTTTTCCACTACCTGGACCGGCTATCACCTGTAGGTTTTGGTTTACATTAGTATCATAAACCTTACGTTGCGCTTCATTTAGTTCTTCCTTAGCTTTGTTTAAGGCTTCTATTCTGAAAGCTTTTAAATTCTCATGCTCTTCACCTAGTTTATCCTCCAGAAGCCTTATAATATCACTGACACTTGCTCCCCTAAAGTAATCTTTTATGTAGGTATCATAATCTTCAGTATTAATCCTTGACAAACACTCAAGAGCTAATAATCGTAGTTCACGCATTTGATTACTTTCGTTAAACTCGTTGAAAACCTGATAATCGTTTGAGGATTGATCTTTTTCAGCAAATGAAGTCGTATCTTTAATAAATAATTCTATCCCCATCGGAACAAGGCTACCATAGCCCTTCAGATAAGCTAGTGCTTTGACTATAAAAACTAACTTTTGAAGATAATCTTCTTCCTGCTCAATAATGTCTAGTTTAACAATTAAGTCAACAATATTAAAGCGTTTTTTATTCTCAATAATAAATTCTTTTGAAATGTTTTGAATTAAGACATATAGCTTATCCTTAAAATCATTCAGTAGAGCTTTCCATTCGTCATGTTTTTGATAACCATTATAAACCAGCTGGGTTATTTCAGGGTGTTTGGTATCTGGATTAATTTGAATAACCGTCTTATGACGGATTTTTGGCAAAAAGCTTATAAGCTTAAGAGCAAATTTTGATCGTTTAGTAATAAAATCTTCAGCAAGTATTTTAGCAATTTCGTCCTTACTTATTTCCTTCTCATGTTTGCCTTTTGTTTCTTTCCAAAAAATATTATCAGGTATAAAATGATTAGTAGTTACTTCCTTCCTCAAGTGATCTAAATAGGCTCCATCAAAACTTCTTTGATCTCCCAAAGAGGTTGAATTTAAAATCTCATGAGCGAGTTCAAAGAGAGCTTCCAATATAGGTGATTTTGTATCATGACACCACTTCATTTCTTCCCATTCCTTTAACTCATCGATTCGTGTTTTTGTTGGCTCAAGTGTAATTGTTCGTTCTATACGGATAAGGTCAAGGTTTTGTACACGAAATAATAAGCCTAATAATTTCCCTGGTGATAGGTCTGGAACAAACGCTTTGAGTTTGTTCATCTCAATCATTACAAATTGTGAACTTGGAAAGTTATCCTTTTGGTATTCGTTAAGTCCATTTAGTAAGGAATTAATTTGCTGTTTCAATTTATCTTCTCCGACCTTTTCTATAGAGTTGCTGTTATCATTCATTAATTGAATTGGTAACTGAGTAGGTGTATAAACTCCTAGTTTAATACGTTCTAACTTTTCCAACCAAAAGAGAGAAACTCTAAAAAACGTATCTTTATTAAATTTATCATTAAATTCATCCGATTGTTCTAACAAATCGAGTGGCAAAGCAAAAGGCTGTTCTTCATCAACTTCTAGGGTTTTAAATTGTTTTACATAGTCAAATACGATTTCCCTAACTTCATTTAAATTTGTCCAGGTTATTTGCGATTCATGTAATTTATCCTTGAGTTTTTTAAAATCATCTTTCAAAAACAGACATATTGTTTGAATTGGATTTTGAGTTGAAAACCCAGCCTCTTCCAGCATTCCTTTATGGCGTCCAGCCCTTCCCACCTCTTGCAAGTAGTCTTCAAATGTTGAAGCAGGCCCCACGTGGTAGATGTAATGAATATTCTTAATATCCATACCCATACCAAACGCCTTGGTAGCTACTAATATTACGACATCACCGGCATTAAACTGATCGTATTTTTCTTCGCGTTCGATACCATCAAGACCGGCATGGTAGAAATCTATTTTATTTCCGTAAGCTGCACTTGTATCATTTAATTTTATACTTAAAAGCTCGGCAATATTTTCTGTCTTTTTACGAGTAGGAACAAAAATTAGAACACGACTTTTTTCGGGGTCAAAACCTTTTCTTGATAAATCATTAGAGATAAAAGCAAGTGCATCATCTACTGAATCTACCTGTTCAAAATTAATATTAATATGGTCGCGTATAGGATTATATACCTCCTTGTTTTCTAATCGGCTTATCATGAAAAAATCACATTAAAATCGTTATAAACTTTTTCCGAAACGGTAGCGGAGAATAATAAAATCGGAAAGTCTTGGTCACATTGTTGTCGTTTTTGACAAACTACTTTCGCCCCGTTTAAATAATCGGGACGAAACTCATTACCCCATTGAGATACACAGTGAGCCTCATCAAAAACAACATACTCAAGACCTCCATCTGATTGTAAACGCATATTTAAGGCATTAAGAAATCCACGACTTCTAAACCGTTCAGGAGTAATGTACAAAAGTGACAACTCTCCTCCAGCCAGGCTACGATATATTAACTGAACATCGCTGCTACGATCTGAGTTAATGTATTCAACACTACCAACAAACCCCTTCTGCCATAGATCTTTTACTTGATCTTCCATAAGTGCCTTGAGAGGAGTAATTACCAATGTTAATCGGTTGGTAAAAGTACTTTTGAAAATGGAAGGAGCCTGAAACAGTAAAGATTTTCCTCCCCCGGTAGGCAAGCTGATTAAAAAATCCTCCTTGCCCGGAATTATTTTATCTAGATATTCATGCTGATAGTCGTACCAATCGAACTCTTCACCCAGAAAAGCTTTTGATAAAATACTCTTTACCTCATTGTGCTCATATGGTATTTCATTACTTGGCTTAACACTGTTAATATGCTCATCGGCTTCTTTTGCATCGGCTTCATAACTCTCCGGATCGCTCCAAATAGATATGTAATTCCGTTTGGCTTTCCAGGTTTCTCCCAATTCTGGAAAATCAGTAATACGAGGGTCGAGCAACCAAATTTGATGTTCACTGTCGTTAGCATTTATAATAGTACGCAAATAATTTATATAGGGTAATTGAAGCTTTAACAGAAAAAAGGTGTCTTTTTCGTAAGGTAAATTCGACTTAAAAGTCATGTTTTTCTCTTCAGTTTCTTCATTTTCAGAATTTTGTCCGGCGGACTGGGTTTCCATACGCTTAAACAGCGAGGTTCCTTGCGCAGTATGGCACTTTTCTGCTAAATAAAAGCTATCGATAACCACAGTTAATGCTCCAAGGTAATTGGCGTGTAAAATTGCACCTATTTGATAAAGAGGAGCAATGAGCATTTTTCGATGACTTTTATCCGTATGTAAACGCTCCAACTGACGGCCGATGGGCATATCCCCATAAGGTATAAAGTAGCCTAAGCTTGCAAAGTAGTTTTTTAGATATTTTATTTCGTCGCAATGTTGAATGAGCAATATTAAAGGTTTGCTTGAATCAATTTGTTGCAATAGCATTTTTTGATATACCCAATAACGTGAGCGATATATGGTTTCAGGATTGTAACGCACCACCTTGCTGCTTTTGGCTGTTGTGCTTTTTACAACTGCAAATTGAACTTGCCCATTATGAGTATCGTTTACATCCGGATAAATTAAATGGCTATTACAGCTTTTTAATTTTGTAATTTCCTCTTCCCAATTGTGGGTACCATATATTCGATAACGTTCAAACTGGTATTTCTCTATCCAATAATGTGAGAATACCGTATCACCAGAATCGAGATAATTTACAGCTTGCTCTTTTGATAAACCAACAATACTTTGCCCTCCCGAAAATTTCATCCAAAGCTGATTAGCCCTATCATTGCTGAGCAAATTATCAATATTTATTTCCCTTAATAGCTCTTTGTTCGAAACCGATAATAAATCGGGATCGAGTATAAATAATTCGAGTTTTTCTAACTCATCAATTTGCCTGGCAAATTGTTTCAAACTACTTACAGCTGTAAAATAAGTTTTACTGCTTTCCCAATGTATTTCATCATTAGCTTTATCCAAAATAAAATCGATACCAGGTGTATTATATAGTCTCATTTTTATGGCTACAGCTAAATTCCCCCAATAGGGTTCTATTTGTTCTACTTTACAGTAGTTAAAATAACGTTGCAAAACGATAAAACTCCAATCATTTTCATCTGTCAATTCATCGACCTTACTTTGGCTTAACAGCCTATAGTCTTCGTCAGTATCAATGAAATTACAGACTATATTACTAACCCTAAGCAGTTCCTTTTCGTATACTTGGGGTGCTATAATTAATTTTGTTTTATCACAATGTTTACTTAGTTCTTCTTTCAACCTTGTTAAAACAGGATTAGCCTTAGGTTGGGGTCTGTAAAATTCATTCCGTTCACTGAATAGGAAATTTACTGGTAGCCAGTTTAAAGCCAGTGTATTCTTAAATATTTTTATTTTTTCAGATATCGCTGTGGGGAAATAAGCAATTATGAGCTCAAAGTCACTTTCAGATATTTTTACCAGACGAAGTAACTGATTAATAAAAAGACAGTGAGTCAATTTAGCATCATCAATAGCGTGATGTACGGTTTTTAAGGCAAACGTCATAAACTCGGGACTTAGCAGCATCTCAATTAGCATGGTATCCCAAAGCTTGTTGGGTGAAATATAAATGTTGTGTTTTTCCAGAATGGGACAATCAAATTCGGTAGCGTTGTGCCCAATAAACAGTTTGTTGTTATCCTTGGTTAAGGCCTCTAATGAATTTAATGAAATCGGCATATTGTCTTTATGAACACACTTCTCCCATTGCTTTTCATCTCCAAATGCGAGTTCTAGAATTTCTTTCGTAGTTGGGTTCACTTCAAGGTCGAAGCTTATAGCATTAAACGCTGTAATCCTTGGGTATACCACCAACTCCAAGAGCCTTTTAAGCAATGCCTCGTTTTTAATTTCATGTAGCTCATTCAACACATCAGGTAAAAACTTATCCTCAATGTGTTGTAATAATTGCTCTTGCTGCTCAACTTCAAAAGATGCCATGTAACGTACGGCAGCCTTTTGAGGAAAATCTAAATTCTGATCTTGTAACCAATTCTCTATTTGAAGCTTTGGTGTTAGTTTTAAATAGGCTTGAGCCAGGTTATCAGCTCGGAATTTCTCAGGCAGATAGGCAATAAATGCTTTTAAGCTATTGAAAAGGTTCTGCGTATCTATATCCCTGCAATTGGAAAAGTAGTATTGAAGCGATACTTCAAAATCATTATAAGACTCCTCGTTTACCTCCCCTTTAAAAATATCATGGAGGGCATTAGGTATATTCTCGGTATCAAAGTGCTGTAAAAAGTGTTCTACTAATAAATCTCCATAAAAATTAAAAGGTAAAAAACCTTCTTTCCAATTATCAAATAATAAATCTGCATTTATTTTATTCTTGAGTAGCTCATGGTTTAATATAGTTTCATTAATAGTATTCCATTTTATAATGAAATTACAAATACTGGTTTCTGTTTTGAAGCATTTGCCGAAGCTTATTTCATTTATCAAATTACGAGAAGTTATTTCCCTATACTTTTTTGGATCTATATGCTCTTTAGCTACTCCAACTAATTGTATTATCTCGTCACCTAGTTCTTCCTTCTTAAGTTCAAATTCTAGCTTTTCAACTAGCACATTATTTACTCCCTCTGTAAAATCAAGCCTTGTGTCTTTCAACCAAACTTTAAATTGTAGGTCTGGATTAATTATAAAGTATAGTTTTTCGTGTAATACTCTTCGAGATTTTAAAGGCAGAAAAGATATTATGGTATGGAGGTTATTATAATGTAAAGCATCATTGATAAGGCCTATTTTACTAAAATAAAAATCTAAAGATTCTTGTAATATAGTAATACTTGTATCTTGGATGTTGCCTTTGTAAACTAGATTTAGCTGACTCTCTACCTCTATTCCTTTGTAATAATCTATAACAATGCCGACTAAATGCCACCCCCAGTAATTAAATGACAAACCTCCTTGTTTCCAATATTCAAATAGGATGCTGGTATCCACCTTTGTTTTAAGCAGTTCATTATCCAATAAGCTGTTATCAAGCGTATTCCATTTATCAACGAATTTGCTTAATTTATCAACACTTTCAAAACTGGTGCCTAATTCAAATTCTTGGATAAAGAGTTCAGAAAGCCTGGCAGAAAACATTCCTTGGTCAACGATACTTCTATAAGCATCAATTAGGTATTTATCGGTTTTGTTGAGTGTAAATTTAGTTAATATATTTTCAACCTGACTTTTAATTCCTAATTCAACCGCTTCTTCATTCACTTCCCCCTTGGCTAATTCAAAAGTAAAAAACCATTTTAAACTCGACCTTGAATATCTATTATATACTTTTTTCTTATTATAAAACAACTCTAAAGTGGCATATTCTAACAACTCAGCCTGCTTTTCTGTATTGCAACTCAAACTAATCGTGAAATTCGTTTCAACAGTGTCTATCATAGTGAAATCGATAGCTGAAGGCTGTTTATGGATAATCCCGGTAAAGACACTACTTACCAACTGTGCAGACTTTGCTTTCCCTCGATTATTTGAATCACTTGACGAAGCACACAAAACTAATTGGCCTCTTTTTAAATCCTTTATATCAATACCTAACACATAGTCTAGTTCATTCTTTATACGAAAATCAACTTGCTTTATTTTTGCTATATTGTCAATACGCTTAACAAAGCCATGAGAATTATCATCAGCAACAAATTTTACGTAGGCTACAAAGACATCATTTACCAAAGGTTGTTCTGTTTTTTGTATACACTCGGATATGTTTGCAGGTACTATAATCTGACTCTCCACTTGTTTATCAGTTAACATAGACTCAATGCCGGTATACTCGCTAAGTAATTGGTTCCATTCATCGGGAACTGTTGTTGTTGCTCTAAAATCGTGGATAATACTTTTGCGCTCAAGGATAAGTTTTAGCTGCTGTACGTTGAGTTTGTAATGTTTAAGTAGCTTTGATAATTGCATAAATATTTATTCTTAATTATGTTGGAGCCATTCAATTATTCTATTTGCTGAAACAATTGATAAATTAAACTCTCTTATAAAGCTTTGGAACTAGCGGGTCTTGATTTTAGTGGGTATTTTCCGGAACCACAAAATGATGGTTTTCGGCGAATGCCTCATATTTCATATCGACATCACTTCTAACAAAGCCTTTTAATTCTTCGTTATACACATCGTACAAACATTTAAAGAATTTAAGTGGGGAAATATATTGTTCGTAATCTCCGGTATCAATGTTTCCACGTAAAACAATAGCCGCTCCCCAGAAGTTCTTTTCAAGTTCTTGCTCTGTCATTTTGTAACTATTGATAAAATTTGCTCAATCTGTTGTCCGGCATCACAAGCTTCCAACTGAGTTTCCATAGTGCTGAATTGCCATATCCCGTCTATTTTTTTTATTCGCCCCAGATAAACCCCTTTTGAAGTATCATTGAGGTTACTATGTTTTAAATCTTTAAAATAAAAGCTTTTATTCACCTCATTGGGATGACCAGTATAGATGCGATAATCGAAATGAGAAAGTTTTCTCAAGCTCTTCTCACTATAATTGCTAATACTAATATGTAACTCGAAGTTATTATTTACTTGATTTAAGTTAAGTGTAAGCCATTCATTATCTTTTTGGTCATTACCTTCCATATCGCCTTCCATATCGTCGTTACTTATACTGCCCCAAATGGAGCTTGAATTTTCCCAGTTAAGGATTTCTTTTGTGTTTTGATCACTATCAAGCAAAAAGCAGCAAAGGTCCAAGTCAACACCGACTCGTTGTTCTGATTCAAACCACCCCCTTTCAAAAATCGCTCCCCAGTTTATACCAATAATTACTTGATTACAATTAAGTTTTCTATCCATTAGTCGTTCAATAAATCGTTTAACAAATCAAAAACGCCATCCTGTTTCATTAATTTTTCTTGTATGGGCAATACTTCATGGTGCTTAATGACTTCATAATGTGTCGCACTATTTCGTTTTCTTCTAAAGTCAACACTTCTCAACATTTCAACCAATAATTTATAGGGATCTTCCTTCTTCTCAAGAATATTTAACATTTTATATAGGCTTAGCCCCCCTGTTTTTTCACATGTATCATTAAACTTTTCTTTTCTGACTAAATTTCTAAGCTCCATTTCAAGCGCTTTTGAATAAGAGGTAATATAAGGAGCACAATCTTTCTCGATTGCTTTTTGCTTTATACTAGCTTCTTTTAATTCATATTCAGGCGTGGCTATCGATTCTATTGTTTTTTCTTGAAAATTATAAAAACTATACTTTAAGTCTTTTATGCATTCTTTTAAATCAAGAGGTGTATTAATAAAGTTAAATAACTTACTCATTTCATCCTCAATCCCACATTCGCACTGATTCCAAAGGTTATTATAAAAGTCATGAATTGAAGTATTAGCCGGCACTTCCTCTTTTAATTCTATCAATTGCTGACGAAATATTGCAAGCTGATGTTGCATCTGCATATTTACAGTCCGACGCTCTTCATAATCTTCCTTCGTCTGTACACTTGCATTAAGATCAGTTGCATTTTCCAACACTTCCATAAGTTGACTTTTAATAGTAGACATTTTCTTCATTAAATCCTTATCATGAACTGGCTGAAATTCCCGATAATTTAGTAAATCAACAATATCTAATGTCTTATGATTTATTGAATCAAAAAATATTGAAGCTTTACCATAAGAAGTGAGGTAAAGGTGCTTAGAGGCACGCGTCATTCCCACATACACTAGTTTCAATTCTCTAACAATATCTGCCTTACTTTTAGGGTTCCAAGGAAACACACCTTCGTTTAAATCGGCCATAATTACCACTTCGCTCTCTAGACCTTTGGAACTGTGAACGGTCATTATGCGTACTTGATTCTTTTTTATAGAATCATCTCCTGATTTTAGAATTCCGCAATCAACACCCTTTTTCCGTAATGCGTCATTGAGTTTACTTACATGGTTCCAGGTACGAGCGGTTACTATTATATCATTAAAATTTAAAATTTCGCTATGCGTTTTTATAATGTCGTAGATATAATCAACCTGATGTTCAAAACTATTGCAATGTGCCCAAAATGGCTTAGTACCTGATCGGTTAATAAGTACCGGTTCAATTTCTTGTGTTATAAGCTCGTTACCTACAATTAACGATTGTGCTGCTTCTTGTATTTCATAAGTAGTACGAAAGTTGTGCTTTAAAATTTTGCTTCGGCCTTTAATGTCAACACCCAAGGATTTAAAACTGTGTCCATTACCCAGCCAAGAGCTTTTATATATGCTTTGTGTATTATCATACAAAAATGTGGCTGAAGCGTTTGGCCTATCAACCAAATAGTTTTTTAAGAAATCTAGTTGAGTACGATCCATATCCTGACACTCATCTATCACAATATGAGTATATTGTTTAGGAGGATTATCTGTTACTTGTTTTAATGCCAACAAACGCATTACCGGCCAATCTATCAAACCTTCATTAATAAGTAAATTGTTATATTTTCTACGAAGTTGGAAAATGGCTTCCCTAATGTTTGATTTTTTTTGAAGTTCAATTCGGGTTTCAGTAAATCTATTACGTCCACTTCGGGAAAAAACCTGGTATTCCTTTACCGTACTAATACCACAATTATTTATGTAATCAACCTCGTCTTTCAAAAATTCATCTCTGTTGTACGATTTAAGACTTGGATATTTAGCGCTTACTGAATCGAGCGCTATCTTAAAAACATCTTTTAAGTTTATGTCATTGGAAATTTTTTCGGGTAATCTTTGATAATGTTTATGCTCTGAATTCTGCCTCCTGAATTTTTGATATACTCCATATACTAAACTATCTATACTTCTAAAATCACAAACATTACCTGTATGAAAGATATCCTCGGTTTTTTTGGAATTTTCTTTCTCTATAAGGTGCTCGAGATAATTTATAAGAATTTTGTGAAAAGTAACCACAAGGATTTTTTCCCCGCTTACACATTTTGATGCTAAAAATGGAACCCTATGCAAACCAACCGTTGTTTTACCACTACCGGCAATTCCTTTTATAGCATATGCACCAGTCTTATTATAATTAATCGCTTTTTCCTGTTCTTTCGAAAGTACAATTTCTTCCATCCTTCAATTATCTATGTTATCTGTTAACAAATTGATTTAATGTTGCTTTGAGTTTTTCTCCCCCTTTTAAGCTGACCTTTCATATAGCTTTATCTGAATACTAATCTAATTGAGATAGGTAAATTTTATTTTTGACATTTTCATTTTTGAGAAAAAAGATACCTAATCAGGTTGAACTGCTAATGTAATGAATATGAATTATTTTTAATTATGGTTTATCAGAATTATAACAAAATATACAACTAGTTTATAGATACTAAGCCTATTTCAAAATCTTTTAAAATCATAAAATTCAAACTAAAAAAACCACTCCAAAAACCATTAATAATTTGGCTTATTGAAGTGGTTACATACATCTGTATCATTACAAAATAATTTAAATATTTAGGTTTTTAGCTGTCTTAAAATCAAGCTGAGCTGTTTAAGTTGTTGATTTATAGTTTGCATATCCCCTTTTGTCGCGGGTAGTGTTTGCGGTGCGAACAATTTCTGAGCCGCTTTAATTGTTGCATCACTAGCAGCACTACCCAATGCGGAATTTAAAATATTTTGATTTTGAGAATGCGTATTTTTACTCAAAGCCTCTAATTTAGAATCCATGTCTTTTAACAATGTTCGTAGGTCTTCGGTTTCGGTTCTTGGTTTTGCTAATGATAAACCTGTGTCTTCAACTTTTTTATAATGGCCAGATATGTACATATAGCCGTTACGCTTATAACTTGCCTTTGTCTTACAGCTTGAACAACAATACAAATGATTTGCTCTTCGGGCCTCAAACTGGCAACTACAATGTTTACATTTTTTTGTCTTGTTTAACATATTTTGTCTTGTTTTTGATGATTTTTCATAGATTAAAACGTTAAATAAAGTGTTATTTAACGTTTTAGCGCCTATTACTCTTTCCTGTAAAGTCAATCATATTGAACATTTCATAAAATCGATCATGGATTCGACCACCATACCTTACACCAATATCCATAATTGATTCTTCCATACTATTTTCTGGGTTTGTGTGATTAGAAGTTACAAAAGTTGTGTAACGTTTTTCGTTTTGGTTAAATAGAATTTCTTCTACCACATCACAGTTACCATAATTGTTTGCTATTCTTTCTGAATTAATGTCATCTATAAACAACCTTGGCCTAACCGTTGTGCTCATCATATAACTTTTATCAGACGGTGTAGCACAAGACTCATACATATTAACCAGCTCTTTTGCTGTATACCCTTTAAGCCTTAATTCTTTATGTTTATTAAATATTTTTTCAAAAACCTTCATGTATGCTGTCTTACCTACTCCAAAACCACCTATAATGAAGAGTCCCTTTTTAAAACTTGGACAACTTAAATCTGATCTTAACTTTTCACAATTAAAAAACTCCATGTCTTGTAAAAAATATAAAAACAGCACCTTAATATTCATCACACTATCGGGACACTTGATAAACTCTTTTCCATAAATGTTCTTGAATTCAAAAAGGAACTCATTCCACAGTTGTTTTTTAGAAATTAATGGCGAATGATCTTTAAAATCTTGATTAGAAATGGTAGATGATTTCTCTATTTTTAACTGATTAAAAACCTCATGCACTGTTTGTGTTTCATTTTTTCTCATAATCCAGTTATCTATTGGTTTGTAATTCTAGCTTAGACTTATCCCTAACCGATATTGGTCTCTCATAGGCCACCCATTTAGCAACACGTTTATCTAACTCCCAAAATTTTTCAGACTCAAATCGCATTAGTGTTTCGGACGAATTAATTTCGGACCAATAATTATAAAAATCATTTAAAATCTTATTTGAAAAATTAGTGAGAGAAAAAACATCTTCTTTAAATCTCTTTTTTCTTTTAATTATATTTTCTTCTTTTTCTTTCTTAGTAGTTGCTACTAAATTGCTATTCGTTTGTGTTTTAACTGCTAAACGATTGCTATTAGTCTTGCTAGTATGTTTGCTATTTTCAGGAGATTTAAATTCTGAATCATCAAAATAACTTGAAGTAATAATCACCTTAGTGTATTTTGTTTGAGGCTCCAATTTTAAATCTTGAGATGACTGTAACTTTACTAACGCTGTTCGCACTTTACTAACTGATAAACCTGTCTCTACCGCCAACCTTTCTTTTGAAGTTATAAACTCTCCTTTTTCAATAGTTATTCCTTGCCATTTTTTTTTGCTATAATTTGCTTTTATAAGACAATGAATAAACAACTTACACGTATTCAGATCTGTATACCACTCCCAGTCTACTAAATCCCTGTATAGTTTAATAAAACCTGATTGAAACATCATAAGCTTGCTTTTAAGTCAATCTATTTTGGTACAGGTAGGCATCTACTTTGCTTCTCATAGATACTTTTGTCTCTTTTTCACCCGATTTTATCCAATCAAACAGCTGTGATTTTTGAAAATACAAACGTTTCCCCTTCTTACTGTAAGGGATTTCCTTTTTATGGACCAAACCATAAATAGTTGCTTTAGATAGTTTTATCAGCTTCGCCGCTTCATCTATCGTTAATAACACATCTTCTTGAAAACTGTTTTGAGAATCATATTGATCTCTCAATTTACTTGAAATACGCTCTACCAGGTTTTCAATTTCGTCCTCTGAGAGCATAAAAAATTGTTTCTTCATTTTTTGTTTTTTTTAAAAATTATGTAGCAAACTTAAAATGAAGAAAGAAGTATTGAAGGCCGTGCCAGAAACCGACCGAAAGTATGCCGAAATCAATAAGTAACTTTAAATAAGGAAAATAAATAAAACAAAACACACTAAAAAGCAAAAAAAAGAACCTAATGTTTGATCAGATTCTTTTTTTTGCTACAGATTTTATTAGTTTTAGAGTAAGTCTAGCCTCTTTGATTTCAAAAGATCTATCATGAAACTTATATTATTTTTATTCAATTTAGCTATTGTAGAATCAATTAATTCCAATTTACGACTCGATGATTTATAATAACCTAAACCCTTATTAGATTTAACATAAAAAGTACTATTCTTTGATATTTCTGTGAAAATAGATAGATCCTCATAATGACCAATAATTTTAAATAACTTAACTAACTCCGTCAAAGGTGTTTTCGAAAGTTTATTTTTTATCAATTGATCGTTAAAGACAGACAACAATAAGGCACGTTCATTATCGTTGAAAATATTTATAATTGCTAACATTTTATTTTCGTCTGAAGAACACTTCTTTTTCTTCCCCAAACCTTTTTCGACTTCTATATTAAAATCTACAACATTATTTCCAAGGTTAGCCTTTTCACGTTCTTCTTTGAGACTTGGATATTTAAACTCTTGCATCTCCCTAAATTCACTCGAACTCTCATATGAAATCCCTTTAAAGTCTTCTAGAAAGATATAATTATATCTCTCTTGTTCATATACTAGCTCATAGTACCCAGAATGACTTACATAATGGCTAATTATATCATTTAAACAAGTTTCGATCGCTAAGTCTGCAACAAAACCATTATAAGTATACCCTTGTGAATACACAAATGCATTTAACACTTCTTCTTCTAAAATTTGTTTTAAAACTGCTTGGGAGTCACCTTCAACATACTCATGTCTGTTTTTAAAAATAATATAAGATTCTGCCGCTTTACCTTTTAAAACGTTTTCAAATTTTTCGGCTATATACCCACGTAAATCCATAAGCATATCATTCCTAAACTTTTCATAAGGCCTGTTCTTAACTTTAGCTTTCTTAAACTTTGAAATAATTACACGCTTCGTTATTATGAACGTTTTATCATAAAAGTGACTATATAATTTATGATAATCCATCTAAATCCAAGTTTATTCGATTTGCAGCTTCAATTTTATTTCTATCCATAACTTTAGTATAAATCTGTGTGGTTGAAACATTTTTATGACCTAATAATTTTGATACCGTATAAATATCTGTACCATTGGCTAGTTGGAGTGTTGCATAACTATGTCTAAAATTATGAAATGATATTTTTTTAATAATACCAGACTTTTTAATCCAATCATTTAGTGGTCTCACAATTTGATAATATTTAATATCTCCAAAAATAAAACCAGATTCAGTATCTTGTTTCTTTAAGATATTATAAGCCGTTTTTGAAATGGGATGGTTGTGAATATTACCAGTTTTTTTCTCTTGCAGCTTCACATATTCGCCTTGATGTTTATCCGAATATAAATTTTCCCAAGTTAGATTTTGAATATCAACAAAACGCAAACCTGTTAATGCCGAAAAAACAGCCATATGTTTAACTTTTTCAATTTTAACATCGGTATTCCAAAGTACTGATAACTCATCCTCTGTTAAATATTCTCGATGCGTCTCCTCTTCTTTAATATATTCAGCATGCAAGGACAAATCAGATGTTATAATGTTTTGCTTATACCCCTGCTTTAGTACATAAATAAACTTCTTATAATAAGATGAAGCCGTATTACGTGATAACTTTCCTTTATTAGTTCTTAAATTTTTAGTGCTTAATAAAAACTGTCGGTATTTTTTTAGGTGCAAAACAGACAGATTATGAGATTGAATTTTACTACCCGCAAAAGCCTTAAAATAGTTTAAAGATGCTTTCCATGATAAGTAATTATTATAACTTCCTTTATTTAAATACTCTTCAACAACAGTATCGTAAAAAGCAACAAAATTCACATCAAACAACATATTGTCTTTAAACCCATATTCTTTATCTCTAACTTGAATTAATCGCTTAGATCGAATAAGTTCTGCAAATTCTATGGTTTCCTTATTGTGTTGCTTTTCCAAATCTGACTTCGGAAATTCATAAATCTGTAATTTTAGAAACTCACGTCTAGTTTCCTTTCCCGTTTTTGAATTAATTATAGGTGGATAAAAATCTAAATACAGACTTAATTTATCATTCGCAATTTTCTTGTGCCTTAAAGTAACATTTGCCATAGGTTATGTTTTATTAGGTGCTCCAAACAGCTTTTTTATATCAGATTTTAGAACGTAGCTAAACCTTCCTTTTTTTATTTTATTTATATTATTTGATTTTATATGTCTCTCAATCGATTTTAATGATACGTTGTAATATTCCGTAACCTCACCCATGTAATAGTAATTATTAACATTAAAAAACTTTTCCTTATTACTTTTCACCTTAACTACTTTCTCTCTATATACAGGCTTTTTCAACTCACTCTCACAAAACAGATTCAGATCCTTCCTTGAAATTAAAACGCGACTAAAAACATTAAAACTTGCCAGTTCTCCTTGGCTAATTAACCGTTTAATTGTAGATCTACTAACATTTAACAATGTAGCACAATCCTCAACACTTAAGTAGTCTTTAATCTTTATTATCTCGAGTTGGTCTTTAAATGGCACCACCTCTTCTTTTAAAACACCATTTGTTTTTAATGCTTTAATACGTTCATTCTTAGCCCTATGCTTATAATGTTTTTGATTGCAGGTATGACTACAGTATTTGGTTTTTGTAGTTCTTGCCTGAAATTTTTTTCCGCAATATGTGCATTTTTTATTTACTAACATACGTCAAGTTCTCACCCCTATTTTATCAATATTATCAGGTTCTATAAGGATCTACGTGGTTCTACATGGGTCTATATGGTTCAAAAAACTCAATATACGTCACATTTTTAACAAACATATTAAAAAATAGAAAACGAGGTACAAAATAGGTACAAAAAAAGACAAAAAAAGCATGATTTTAAGAAAACAATAAAAAGTATAAAAAGCAAAAAACCCTTATTTTATAAGGGTTTTATTTGTTTTTCTTTGTGATGTTTTGTGTGATTATTTGCCGATACAGAAATTAGCAAAAATATTCCCAAGCAACTCATCGTTAGTCACTTGCCCTGTAATCTCACCAAAATGATAGAGAGCCTGACGGATATCGATAGCCATTAAATCGCTAGATAAATTGGTGTCGATGCCTTCTTGGACTTTTTGGATTTCTTCAAAAGCTTTTATTAGGGAATCGTAATGGCGCGTATTGGTAACAATGGTTTCATTGTTTCGTAAAGCGCCTGTGTTTACAAAACCTATCAGTTGATTTTTTAAATCCTCCACACCCCTATTTTCCTTAGCGGATAATAAAATGTATTTAGAATTTTCTATACCACTTAAAAACGCTTCTAATTGTTCTACTTCAGCTTCAGATAGCTTATCAATTTTATTAGGTACAATTAATAGTGGTTTTAAAGGGTATTTGTTTTTTATTTTTTCAATTTCCACTTGAAACTGTGCTGCATTTTCAACAAACTGCGTCGCATCAAACAAATACAAAACCACTTGAGATTGTTCTATTTTCTCAAAGGTCTTTTTAATTCCGATGCCTTCAACCACATCTTTGGTTTCTCGAATTCCGGCCGTGTCTATAAAACGAAATCCGATACCTTCAATCACCAATTCATCTTCAATGGTATCTCTAGTCGTTCCTGCAATATCACTTACAATGGCACGATCTTCATTTAAAAGCGCATTCAATAAGGTTGATTTACCCACATTTGGCTCGCCAACAATGGCTACTGGAATACCATTTTTTATCACGTTACCAACAGCAAACGAGTCTATTAAACGTTTTAAAACGAAGGTGATTCTTGAAATGAGTTCTTTAAACTGTGTTCTATCGGCAAACTCGACGTCCTCTTCAGCAAAATCTAATTCTAACTCAATTAAAGAAGCAAAATTTAGAAGTTCTTCCCGGAGTTTAGCAATTTCCGAAGAAAACCCACCTCGCATTTGCTGCATGGCTATTTGATGACTGGCCTCATTATCGGAAGAAATTAAATCGGCCACAGCCTCTGCCTGACTTAAATCTAATTTACCATTTAAAAAAGCACGTAAGGTAAATTCCCCTGCAGTAGCCATTCGGCAACCATGTCGCAAAAATAACTGAATAATCTCCTGTTGAATATAACTTGATCCGTGGCATGATATTTCAACCACATTTTCGCCGGTATAAGAATTCGGGTTTTTAAAAACCGAAACCAAAACCTCATCTATGGTTCTTGAACCTTCAATAATATGTCCTAAATGAATGGTATGCGTGGGCTGTTTTGCCAACTGTTTACCTGAAACCGATTTAAATTGAGCCTCTGCTAAAGTGATGGCATCTTTTCCAGATAAGCGAATTACAGCTATAGCACCTGCTCCAGAAGGTGTTGCTAAAGCGACTATGGTATCTTGATTAATCATGACACAAAAATAAATATAATTAACGAAGCATCGTAGTAAGACTTTCGATTCTTTATCGAACGATAAATCGCTTTTAAAGCGATTTTAAAACACAATCAACCAACTTGTTAATTCAATAATTTTTTAGTGCAAAAATTATTTATTATCTTAATACTCCCCTAATAACTTCTTGCAAATTAATAATTTGATAATATTTTAAATTACAAATTGGCAAGCGTATATTTGTATCGCCCTAAAAAATAGCATCATGTTAGTAGCAAAATCTCCCTTAATAACACATCATATTAAAATTGAAAAAACCAATTTAGGTGATCTGTATTTTTTTAAAAACTATGTAATCGCCGAGTTTTATGAAGGCGTAGAAATCGATTATTTAAGTTTTGAACAATGCCAAAACCTTATTAAAAAGTACTTTGGAGAAAATGATTTCGGATTTATAAGCAATCGCATTAACTCCTACTCTGTAGTGATTACAGAAGCTTACCTTTTTAACAAGGCATTCCCTAATGCAAAGGCATATGCAACGGTAAGCTATAACGTTTTTACTCAAAAATCATTTGAAGTAGAAAGTCACTTCTTTAAATTTAACAAACGTAACTTTTTATCATTAACAGAAGCGGTGTCTTGGGTAGAAAACACTTTAAAGAAATAATTTAAACCAAATAAATACCGTCTGATTTAATTTCAATCTGGCGTTCTTTATAAAGCGCTCCAATGGCTTTCTTAAAGTTCTTTTTACTCATTTGAAGTTGCTCCTTGATGGCTTCAGGGCTCGATTTATCAGTAAGATTCATATACCCCGAATTATCTTGCAATTCATGTAAAATACGTTCGGCATTAGGCTCGATATTACGGTATCCTATTTGCCCTAAAGAAATATCTAACTTATTACCTGGGCGTATTTTCTTAACAATGCCTTTAAGCTTGTCACCTACACTAATGTCTTTAAAGATTTGATCTTTATAAATTAAACCCGAATGGATTTTATTAACAATAACATTCATGCCAATATCTGATGGATGAGACATGATAATATCGACCTCATCAAACTGCTGAACCGTTAGGTTTGTATTATCTAAAAAACGATTGGTTTTACTAGAAGCGACCAACCTATCTGTTTTTTCATCTAAATAACAGTGTACCAAATACCAACCTCCAGGTTTCATTTTGAAAGCCTGTTCTTTAAACGGACAAAACAACTCCTTAACCAAGCCCCAATCTAAAAAAGCCCCATAATCGGTGACTTGATTACAACGCAACAAAGCAAATTCATCACGTTTAATATATGGCATATCGGTTGTAGCTACGGGACGCTCTTCATTGTCTAAATAGACAAAAACATCTATTTTATCCCAAATTTTAAAGCTTGTTGGTACGTAGCGATTAGGGAGTAAGACTTCGTTGTCTTCGTTATCCATTAAATAAATACCGTGATCTGTTTCACGTATTATTTCTAAAGTATTTACTTGTCCGAGTGTTATCATGCTGCAAAGGTAATGATATTAGCGAAAGTTATGTTTATGAAAAAACAAAAACGCATAGTAAATATCCTATGCGTTTTAATTTAAACTTTATTATATAAAAAGTGAATTAACACCCTGTTCTATAGACTTAACAGACTATTTTTCAACCTCATCACTATCTATTTTTTTCTTAGGCGTTTCTTTTAAGTGCTCAAAGTATTTTAAAAGCACTTCGTCGTTCACTTTTTTAGGCGTAAAAATCTCTAACAATTTAGGCTGATTGGCTTCAGCATAAAAAGATGTTAAGGATGAAGCTAAGGCTTCTTCGTTATCAACCGATTGATAATCTAGGCCATACATTTTACACAAGTGCTCTGCTGTTAGGTTATGATTGGTTTCAAAATAGGTGTCGAAGTTCTCGGTGTCTTTATGTCCTGGCAAAATTCTAAAAATACCTCCACCTTGATTATTCACCACAATAATTCTAAAATTACTAGGAATATGATTATTCCAAAGGGCATTACTGTCGTATAAGAAACTTAAATCACCCGTTAATAACACTGTAGGCTTATCTTCTCGAGCTACAGCACATCCAATAGCTGTTGATGTACAACCATCAATACCACTGGTACCACGGTTGCAGTACACTTCTAAAGTTTTGTTTACTTTGAATAACTGCGTGTATCTGATAGCGGAGCTATTCCCTACTTGTAAAATGCTATCGTCTGGAATCGATTTTAAAACCCTATTAAAAACTTTTAAATCTGAAAACGGAATGTTTTTAATATAATCTTTATGCTTTTTAAGGCGCTTCGCTTTTACATCTAGCCAATGGGTTTTATAATGACTTTTTACGTAATGTAGTATTTTAGGTAAAAAGGATTCAAAAAACGTATTAGGTGTCGCTTCAATATGGTTGTCTAAACAGAAAAAGGTATCGTAGGCTCTTTTTCTATCGATATGCCAGTGGTGCTTTGGTTGATAATTTCTTAAAAACTGTTTTACTTTTTTAGAAACAATTAATCCTCCAAAGGTCACTAAAATATCTGGTTGAAGCGCTTCTTTTTCTTCTGTAGATAATCCGTCAATTAATTGATCGATGCTAGGAAAAAATCCACTATGATGTATATTAGAAGTCGACTCGGTTAACACAATAATACTATCATCTTCTGCTAATTCATCAAGCCATTTCATTTCAATCTGATTAGGCATATTCGCACCCACCAGAATCATTTTTTTAGGCGACACATCCCATTGTTCCAAACAAGTTTGTAAAACATAGTCTTCAATCTCGTGAGGCTTGGCCACTGCTTCAATGATTTTTGGTTTTACACTTTCCTTTTCAACCACATCATAAAGAGGCTCATCAAATGGAATATTAATATGAACAGGCCCTTTTTTCATCAAAGCCATGTTTAAAGCCATATTAATTTCTTCTTCATTATAGCTTTGAATGTTTTTCTGTAAACCTAATAGACGTTCAAATCGATCTTCAACTTTAACTAAAACCGGTACATCTTCATTAGAATGAATGTGTTTTTCATCCTTTAAATCCAATTTCAAATCTGTTGAAAACAAAGCATGATTCTCAAAAACATTTTTTTGGTTAATGGTTTGACCATCACCTACATCAATTAAGTTTTTTGGGCGGTCTGCCGATAACACCACTAAAGGAATATTGCTATAATACGCCTCTGCCACAGCTGGATAATAGTTTAACAAAGCACTACCTGAGGTACAAACAACAGCCGTTGGCTCCTGTAATTGTTGTGCTATACCTAAAGCAAAAAATGCCCCGCAACGCTCGTCAATTATGCTATAACATTTAAAAAATGAATCGTTGGTAAAACCTATAGTTAATGGGGCGTTTCTACTACCTGGAGAGATAACAATGTGCTTAATACCTTTAGATTTACACAGGGAAACTAAAGTTTGGGCGAGTGGTATTTTAGGATAAATCATTTAATATAATAATCTTGGTTACTTACCAAAAATAAGAAATCGATTAATTATATAACACTTTTAATCACTAAAGATTTTAAAACGGTTTCTTGCCACTCTTTTTCGGCATCAGAACTTTGGGTAATTCCGCCACCAACATAAATCATGGCAGCTCCTTTTTTTAACTGCATACAACGCAAATTCACATACAATTGTGTGCTATTTCGAGTTAGCGCATAAGCTCGGTTTTCTATATTTCGTCGGCCAGAACGTGGTGCAATTTTGGTCTCAAAATTCAATTCGCCTAAGAAACCGGTGTAAAACTCGCGGTTATAATTTTCTTGATCTAAAATAAATTCCTTAGCCTCTTGCTTGGGTAATCCACATACTGCTGGTGTGGGATGTATGGTATTTATAATACTTGAAAGGGGCACATCATCTTTAAGTTGGGCGGAAATCATTGTTTTTAAATGCACCAAATTGCCTGCTTTCACAGTTTCCACAGCCGAAGTATTAAAACTTTCGGATAGCGGTTTGATGTGATCTAAAATGAAATCGGTAACAAATTGCTGCTCTTGAATTTCTTTGTCTTCCCAAGTTACGTTTAAATCACCCGTATAATTTTGAGTACCCGCCAAGGCCATTATAGAAAAACGTTTTCCTTCAATTTTAATTAATGTTTCTGGCGTAGCCCCCAACCAAAGTCCAACTTTAGGATGAAACCAGCAGTAAACAAAAGCCGATTTATAGCGGTTTAAGAGATTTTTAAAGATTTTAATTGGATTTGTATCTGATAGCTTGACTTCTTCCTTTCGAGATAGTACCACCTTTTTAAAAGCTGACTTCTTTATAGCTTCTACCCCTTGATTTACAAGGTTAATATGAAACGCCTTATCTGTAGATTCTTTTGTTTCTATAAACTTTGAGGTTTGTAAATCTTCTGAAGACTCATAAAGTGTCGTGTGTACTTCTGAAGCTTCAAAAGGCATAATCACTGTTTTTTGAGCATTATCAAAAGGCGCGAATACAAATCCTTTCTCAGAATAATCTTCTGTAAAAAACAAATCGGCATTTTTTTGAAATACCCCTTGTACTTTCGATACATGAGGCTTCCTATAAGCCACAAAAGGCAAATGGTTTTCGTATTGTGTTTTAATACGTTCAAAAAAAGCTTCAGTAGTCATGCGATTTATTTCGATTTTGGGAGTGCAATAGTAGTTAATTTACACAACGAAATCAAATTATCATGATCGTCGGTAACACGAATTTCTAGGAGTTGGGTCGTCCTCCCTTTATGCAAGTAAACAGCACGGGCATAAACAAAACCGTCTTTAACACTTTTTAGGTGGTTGGCAGAAATTTCAATACCTCTTACAAACACATCTTTATTATGCATTAAAATCTGTACAGCAAAGCTTCCCATGGTTTCAGCCAGTGCAGCTGTAGCACCGCCATGTAACACCCCATCGGGCTGATATACTTTTGATGTTACAGGCATTTTTCCTAAAATAAAATCGTCGCCAACATCGATAATTTCGATGTCTAAGGTTTCCATTAAGGTATTTTTGCAAACAGCATTGGCTTTTTCTAATACGGCTTCTTTCGATAATTCCATTGAATACAAATTTTTAAAATTCTAAAATAAAAAATACCGTTTCCAAAATATAGGGTTTTGAAAACGGTATTTTAATCTTTTAAAAGCAGATTTTTACTTAGTAAACTGCGCTAATACTTTCTCTGCATAAGGTTTAGCAATTCCTGAAGCTGAATCTGGATCTGTAATTTCTGAAGCTACAACAGCAACCAACTGTTTACTAGTGTCTTTAGTTAAATCGTAAACTACAGTTTCTAACTTATAGATATCTGACTCGTAAGTACGTTGAGAACTTGGTACATACATACCGCCCATTCCATAAGGTGAATAGAAAGAACCATAATAACCACCAAATCCACCATAGAACCCAGGGTAATAACCTCCTGTTGCGTACCCTCCAGATTGTTCGGTATTAAGTTCTGTTTTTACATCTTTTACCACAGTTAAAGCAACCGCTTGATAGCCATCACTTTTAAATTGCTCAATTTGTTTATTAACTTGGGCTTCTGTTAGTTTTTTATTTACAGCAACATTAGGATAAGCGATATAGCTAGCCATAGGGTTCATACCTGCCTCTTTTAGTGCACTTGCAATTTCTTGTTCAAATAATTGTCTAGAGGCCAAATCGTCCATTCTAGCAATTACTAAGATTTTATCTTGTTTTATTTGGTTAACATCTGGAGATTTCCAAGTACTAGTTACTTTAATGGAAGGTCCGCAGCTATAAAATACAATAGCAACTAAAAGTGCGCTTAAAAATGTAAATTTTCTTTTCATTGTTTGTTCTTTTATAAAATTATTCTTGTGTTCATTTAGATTTTAAATCAAATATAAGCATTAAGTTCAAGTGCATAATTAATCTTTTTAAAGATTTAAGCCCTGAATAACCATTTTAACATACCAATCGTTTAACAATTTCCTTTACGGGCAAAATTTTATTACTGTGTTCTATACTAGGTCCAGCAACCCAGACGGTTTTATAAGTAGCCTTAGTCGCTGCGTTTTTGGTCGCATTCATACCTATGGCAAAACGAATCATTTTTACCCATTTTTTAAGTGCTTTATTTTTATTTAAAACGGACTCCAACCAAGTTTGATCGGTTCCAATACGTTGCACATAAGGCGTGTTAATCACTGTACAGGGTGTTCCTGAAATGCGCTTGGTCATGACAATATCATTTTTACCGTAGTCTACGCAGGCCTGTTTATACTCCTGAGTGACACCAGCTTCTTCTGAAGCTATAAATATACTTCCAACCGAAACCCCACTAGCACCATAGCTTAGGATTTTTTCAATATCGGTTTTAGTGCCCACCCCACCGGCAGAAATAATGGGAATATGACAATGTTGGTCGAGTTCCTGAATTAATGCTTGCGGTGATAATTGGCCACGATGACCACCAGCTTCGTTGTTAACTGCGATAATAGCATCGGCACCCAAAGATTCTACTTTTTTAGCATAATTTAAATCGACCACATCACAAAAGACTTTTATGCCTGCTTTATGAGCTTCCTTAATTGTTACTTCTGGACTCCCAAGTGATGTGATAATAAAATCGCACCCCAATTCACAAATAACATCTAACTGACTTTTAAACTTTACATTAGATTTATTTACAATGAGGTTAAAACCAAAAGCGCCATATTTAGGTTTTGCCGCATTAAGTTCCCTAATAGCAACTTTTAACTCGTCTAAAGTTCTATAATTTAATGCTGGAATACAGCCTGCTATTCCACAGTCCATAGCTGCTTTTACCATATCTACATTTGATACGAGAAACATAGGTGCCTGGATAATAGGATATTTGATATCTAAAAGTTGTGTGAGTTTAGTAGACATTAATCATTTTTCTCAAATATAACAAAATATTATGCACGCATAACACCTAAAAATCAATTTGTTAGTTTAACAAAGCATCACAGTTGATATGATATTTATCATTTTTTTATTATGCACGCATAACTAATTTTGTAAGATAAAAACCAGTACTCATGAAAAAATTCTATCCGTTACTATTCATTTCGTTTTTAGCCTATAATATTAAAGCTCAAACGATAGCGCTATCTGACACTTACATATCGCATAACCAAAACTATATTAATGCGACAAGCCTAGTCCATATTTCAAAACATATTAAAACCTTAGAAAACCAACTCCTAGCCTATAATCATAAGTCAGAACTTGCAGATTTATACGATGATGAAAATGATTTGTATACGGTATCCTTTTACAGAACTTTCGGTAAAATTGAAGCAGTGTATAACAAAAATGGTAAGATTATTAAAACCTTTGAAAAGTATAAAAACAAAAGGTTACCACTTGAAGTGATGCAAGCTATTTCTAAAAGATTTCCAAATTGGTCTATTATTGAAGGTGTTCAATACATAAAATATGATCATGAACAGGATTCTTTAAATCAAGTATTCAAAGTAAAAATTAAAAAGGAAGAAGACATCTTATCGCTTAAAACGAACGAAATCGGACAATTTTTATAAGGATTTTAAATTAATCCAGAAAACGATAATAACCACACTTCAAATAGGCTCCTTCAGGAAACCCTATGGGGTGATCGGTATCGTGCTCGGTATTTAAAATCATTTTATAAGGACGGTTTGTCTTATCTAAAACGCCTCTATTGATTTCAAAAAAATCTTGAGCCAGTACTCTTGATGAGCAAGAAGCTAAAACAAGTAATCCTTTTTTTGCCGTTAACTGTTCCCCTAACTGCGCCAATTGTGCATATTTCTTTTTGGCAAGATTAATTTCTGAAGCTTGCTTGGCGAAACTTGGTGGATCGATTACCACAACATCAAACGTGAAATTTTCATTAATAAGATTGGTCAATGCCTCAAAAGCATCGCCAACAATCACTTTATGCTTTCCACTGTAATCATTAAGTTTACCATTTTGGACAGCAATTTCTAAAGCTTGTGCACTAATATCTAAACTGGTGACTTCCTTAGCGCCGTTAAATAACGCATGTACCGAAAATCCGCCAGCATAAGAAAACACATCTAAAACCGTTTTACCTTTACTCCACTGCCCTACTTGTTTTCGGTTAGCGCGATGATCTAAAAAATAGCCTGTTTTATGCCCCTTAATAACATTAGCTGAAAAATTAACGTTGTGTTCGACAAACTTTACCACTTCATTTTCTAATGAACCGTAAATTACTTCGCCATTTTCAAATTGATGTAATTTTGATTGTTCTAAACTTCGACTTAATCGCAATACGACCGTTTCGGCTTTTGCTGTTTTTTGCAGACTTGGAATGATACTTTCGATATAAGGCAACCAAATTTCAGAGTAAATTTTAACCACTAAAACATGTGCATATACATCGGCTATAAGCCCAGCAAAACCATCGTTTTCACCAAATAGCAATCGATAACTGTTGGTATTTGATTTTAAAAGCCCTTTTCTTTTTGTAAAAGCTTCTTCAATTTTCTTATGAAAAAACGCGGCATTAATTTCGGCTTTTTCATAACCACTATGCAGCATTTTTATTCGAATAGGCGAGTTCGCATCATATAAACCAAGTCCGATCACACGGTTTTTACTTTTTCCAAAAATAATAGCCAAATCACCCGACTTGGCGCCGTCATTAATTTTAATAATGTTATTAGAAAATACCCATGGATGGCCCTGTAAAACAAATTGTTCCCCTTTGGTATTTAATTTAACCGCCAGTCGTTTGGGCTGTTTTATACTTTTTATTTTTTCAGAAAAAAGAGCCATGACGTTTTTGTTGGAATTTTAAATTTGAAGTGTTATTATTCGTCTAAAGCAGTAAAAACTACCTGACATATTTAGCCGTAACTCGAACCGTTCCTACTGCCATGGTACCACCAATCAAGACGTCTTCAGTTTGAACAATACCGATTACCAATTCATTTTCGGTGAGTTTATGAATTTTAGCTTGATAGGCACCTCTCTCATTTTCACCCCATAAAGTATCGCCATCCATTTCCCAAGTACCACTTCCTAAAAAGGATAAATCTTCAATGGTTTCAATCTTTTTAACGCCTTCTAAATCATATTCAATTTCTACACTGTATGTGCCCTCCGAAACCAAAGTATTCGGATTTTCGCTAAAGGTTAATTCTGTAGAAATATCGAAAGCTTCACCTGTAAAGTCCGATTCTACGGGCACACCGTAAACTTCTGTTTCAATAGTACCTTCATAGGTCATTTCAGTACCTATCCAATTTCCTACGATGTCTCCAGAAATATGAGAACCCTGATCATCATCCTTAGAACAAGAGGACAAGATGCAAATGAAGGCTAAACAAAGTGTTGTAATTTTTTTCATAATGTTATTAATTTACACTGCGATACTTGGCTACAACCTCAAAATCTACCGTAGTTGTTTGTCCGTCAATCACCACAGTTTCCTTTTGTGAAGACGTGAGCGTCATGGTTGATGGAAGTAATTCGTCGATATGATAAACTTCCTCTTCACCGTTATTATAAATTGTTAGTTTTGTACTATTTTGAACCCAACTATCACCAACTAAAAGTTGTTGTGAAGGTGCTGGATGCACTTCATCCACACCGTTAATGGTAACAACGAGCTCTAAATTAAATCTACCCTGAGTAAATAACGTTTTTGGGGCGTCATTAAATCTCGTCGTCATATTATTTACATTTAAACCATTACCTACAATATTAGCTTTTGATGACTGCCCGTTTACAGTTACTGTTACTGAGCCTGTGTAAGTCACCTCAGTACATTGCCAATTACCGATAAGATCTTCGGAAGTAAAATTATCATCGTCATTAGAACACGAAGTCAAAGCGACACTTAATACGGTAAATAAAACAAGTATTTTTTTCATTTGAAGGAATTTAAAATTTAAGCAATATTACAAGAATTAGGCGTATTATACCAATTCCATTATAAAATAAATGTTCTTATTAAAACGGTTTATACGCTATACTATCATAAAAAAAAGAGCGCAACCGTTATGGTTACGCTCTTAGGAGTTTTGACTTTAAAATTTAAAGTCTAAATGTGAGTGTTTCTAATATAAATTATTTCACTTCTTCGAAGTCTACGTCTTCAACGTCGCTTCCTTCGTTTTGTGGTTGCTCACCTGCACCAGCATCTGGTCCTGGTTGTCCACCTTGAGCTTCAGCTTGCGCTTTGTACATTTCTTCAGAAGCTACTTTCCAAGCCTCGTTAATTTTATCTAAAGCTGGTGTAATTACCGCGATATCTTTAGACTCATAAGCTTTTTTCAATTCTTCTAAAGCTTCAACGATTGGTTGTTTTTTATCTTCAGATAATTTATCACCAAACTCTTCTAATTGCTTTTCAGTTTGGAAAATCATAGAATCAGCTTCATTTAATTTCTGAGCGTTTTCAGCTGCAGCTTTATCTGCTTCAGCATTTGCTTCAGCATCAGCTTTCATCTTTTGAATTTCTTCCTCACTTAATCCTGAAGAAGCTTCAATACGGATATCTTGTTTCTTACCAGTCGCTTTATCTTCCGCAGACACTTTAATAATACCATTAGCATCGATATCGAAAGTCACCTCAATTTGTGGCGTACCACGTCTTGCTGGTGGAATATCACTTAAGTGGAAACGTCCAATAGTTTTGTTATCAGCTGCCATAGCACGTTCACCTTGTAATACGTGAATTTCTACTGATGGCTGGTTATCTGCTGCTGTAGAGAAAACCTGAGATTTTTTTGTTGGGATGGTTGTATTGGCTTCAATAAGTTTTGTAAATACATTACCCATTGTTTCAATACCTAGAGATAAAGGTGTTACATCTAAAAGTAATACATCTTTAACATCTCCTGTTAATACACCACCTTGAATACCTGCTCCTAAAGAAACAACCTCATCTGGATTCACACCTTTACTTGGCGCTTTTCCGAAGAATTTCTCAACAGCAGCTTGTACTGCAGGGATACGTGTAGAACCACCTACTAAAATAACCTCATCGATATCAGATTTTGATAAACCTGCTGCTTTTAAAGCCGACTCACATGGTGCGATGGTACGTTTTACTAAATCGTCGATTAATTGCTCGAATTTAGATTTTGTTAAAGTACGCACTAAGTGTTTTGGTCCACTAGCAGTAGCTGTGATATATGGTAAGTTGATTTCTGTTTGAGCTGAAGATGATAATTCAATCTTCGCTTTTTCAGCAGCTTCTTTTAAACGTTGAAGTGACATTGGATCTTTTCTTAAATCCATGTTTTCTTCCGCATTAAACTCATCAGCTAACCAGTTAATGATTTTCTCATCAACATCATCACCACCTAAGTGTGTATCACCATCTGTTGAAAGTACTTCAAATACACCATCTCCTAATTCTAAGATAGACACATCATGTGTTCCTCCACCAAAATCGAATACTACTATTTTTTGGTCTGTTCCTTTTTTATCTAATCCGTAAGCTAAAGCTGCAGCAGTAGGCTCGTTAATAATACGCTCTACTTTTAAACCTGCAATTTCTCCAGCTTCTTTAGTAGCTTGACGTTGAGAATCGTTGAAGTAAGCTGGTACTGTAATTACAGCACGAGATACATCTTGACCTAAATAATCTTCAGCTGTTTTCTTCATTTTTTGAAGAATCATAGCCGATAATTCTTGAGGTGTGTATAAACGACCGTCAATATCAACTCTAGGTGTGTCATTATCACCTTTTACTACATTATATGGTACACGTTCTGCTTCCTTTTGAGATTCAGAATATTTATTTCCCATAAAACGTTTAATTGAATAAACTGTTTTTGTTGGGTTTGTTACTGCTTGTCTTTTAGCTGGATCACCAACTTTAATTTCGCCGCCTTCAACAAAGGCAATTACAGATGGTGTTGTTCTTTTTCCTTCTGCATTAGGAATAACTACAGGCTCATTACCTTCCATTACAGAAACGCAAGAGTTGGTTGTTCCTAAATCAATTCCAATAATTTTACTCATAACTTTTTATTTGTTTATAGATTTCCGTCTTCACGGAAACATGTGTTCATTTTTATTTTCGAGTTGTATAAGTCAATCTTTATGCCATTACAAAAAAACTGACAACCTGTCACTTTAAAATTTCCAAGACCAACAAATAAAACGCTCAATGTTTCATTAATAGTTAAATTCACAGTAAATTCACATACTAAACCACTATTTAAGAAAAACTATGAAAAAGCACATCCTATTTCTTGCATACTTCACCTTTTTTCTCACAAACGCTTATACACAGCAAAATAATGAGCAGACTGCTAAACAGCATGACACCCTTCAGCAAAAAAAAGTGGATTTTAGTGTTATGCCATACATGAGTTACAATAGGAATTTAGATTTTATGATAGGTGCCATTCCTATGATGATGTATAAATTGGATGGAGAAGATAAGGTGTCACCTAAATCTTTATCAGGACTTTCAGCGGTTTACACAACAAATGGTTCGTATTTTATAGCTTTTTTTAATAAATGGTATTTTAAGGAAGATTCGTGGCGTGGTAAATTATTTGTTATGACTGGTGACAAAAATTCTCAGTTTTACATGACAGATATTGAGGCTCCTGGCTTTTATGATTACGGTACAAACATTACGGTGGCTAGTGTTGGGGTACAGCGGAAAATAGTTAAAAATTTATATGCAGGTCTAACATATACCTACGCCCATTATGATACCTTATATGAAGATGATGTTCAACCTGAAGACATCACAGAAACAAATGCCTTAGAATTAAACGGTTTATACGATTCTAGAGATGCCGTATACTATCCAACAACAGGTTCTAAAGCGTTACTAAGATATTTATCCTTTCCTACTTGGTTTGGCAACGACGTGAAGGCTCAAAAAATATTGTCAGAATATAACACATATTTCCCAACGAGGAAGGGCAAAGATGTTATTGCCGCACGTTTTGCTGGTCAATTTGGTTTAGGTGATATCGCGTTTCAGCAGCAAGTAACCATTGGCGGAAAAGATATTCGTGGTTACTCTGAAGGTAAATACCGTGGTGATGGTTTAATGGCCATACAAGGCGAGTATCGCTATAATTTTAATGACAAAATGGGGTTGGTTGGTTTTGCTGGTATTGCCACCATGTATGGTTCTGACACCGAAGAATTTGACTGGAAAGCTTATCCAGGTCTAGGTGTAGGGTATCGCTATGCCGCTTTTAAGAAAGTAAAATTTAATATCGGGTTAGATGCAGCTGTAGGTAAAGACGATTGGGGTATCTATTTTAGAATTGGTGAAGCTTTCTAAAATAACGATTTAAAAAATCTTGAGACTCTTAATGTTTCCTTGGAATAAGCAACTGGGATAGTGCTTCGGGGTAACCGCGTTGCAACGTAAACTGTCGAGCCAAAGCGTCTATCTCGACTTTTGAAACACTCTCTAATAAGGCGTTTTCATCACCTTTTTTACCCAAATTCGACATAATCCCAAGGTCTTGAATTTGATGTATTATTTGATTGGCAACAGTTAATGCCGAAGACGCCTTAACAATTTCACTACGGGCATAAGTTTTACAAGGAAAACTCACCTCGCCTACTCTTAAACTTGGATCATCACCAGGAATTTGTTGAGCGCCGAACAATGGTGGTCCGCCCACGGTTGCCGATTCAAAGGCAGGTAAAAAATGGGTTACCGAAGCTATCGCCTTTTCGGTGCGTTCATTAACTTCATTAGTTTCCCAGCCATGTTTTAATTTTTGTGTAATGGCTTTATCAAATTCAGGTTTTATTTCGGCATCTGATTTCACCAAGCCTTTTTCAAATAAAGTAATCGCATTGGTCATGGCATGTATTTGGTAGTAGTGATCGCGATACGGTGTAAGCTGTACCATGCCTCGAGGTGTTCCCCGCTCACCATGGAAAATAAGCTCTGGTATTAAGCCAGTAATGGGTTGCCACTTCGATACATAAGCCGCCTTAAACTCAATTAAACGATCGGCTTTAATGCGTAACGAGGCATCAAAATCTCCTGTCTTAAAACCCGACGAATTCACTAAATAGCGCACCTTAAAAACCTGATCTTTTGTATGGATTTCCCAATTATAGTCAAGATTTTCATGCCTTACATCCTTAATGCTCCTTACATTAGTCTGCATTTTTAAATCGCAATACGTGCTTTTCTCTAAAGCTAACTGAGCCTGTGCTCCTAGCCTAAATAAATTCCAACCATATTCTTGAACTAGAATAACGGGAGTTTTTAATTTACTATAATCAATAAGTTGAAGCGTATTAATCATCCATTGGTCAGCTGATTTTGGCACCGAAACAGTTGGCTGCTTCGCTAAGTCAGCCAAATCAGATTGACTATACACTTTATAATAGGCTTCTGGCTTACCAAGAATGGCATTGGCGTCATCTTCCTCTATAAGGGACTTATAATATGAAACGAGTGCATCCAAACGTTCTGTAAGCTGTGCTATTTCGTATTTTTCAGTTTTAGGTACACTTATAAATGTTGGTCGTTCATCAATAGATTCTGGGAATAAACGTGCCATTTCTATAGATTGCTTCATAAGCAACTTGCATTGTTCTATAGAAATGTCGGGATAAAGATTACCGCCAGCATGTAAATGACAAAAAGGTGGTCCGTTAACCACACTTTTTTCCTGTTCAAACAATACAGAATCTATGTTATGTTTTGCCAATTGTAATGCCGTGACGACTCCCGAAACACCTGCACCGATTATACCAACATTATAAATTTTACTCATAGCTATAACAGGTTTTGCAACTCGGAAAACGCATCGACTACCACAGTAGGATGATAATCTGCAATATTTTCATTGTAATTATAACCATAACTGACGCCTATACTATCCATTTTAGCATTTTGTGCTGCTAGAATATCATTTTTAGAATCGCCAACCATGATGCTATTTTCAACCGTAGTTTGCATGGCCTCTACTAAATGATGAAGTGGCAACGCATGAGGCTTCTTCTCTGGCAAGGAATCTTCACCAACCCAAAGCTCAAAAAACGCTTTAATCTCTAACTTATCTAAAATAGGTTCAATAAATCCATAAGGCTTATTGGTACAAATTGCTAATTTATATCCTTTGCTTTTTAAGTCATTCAAGGTTTCTAGCACCCCAGGATACATAAAAGTATCTTTACAAGTATCTGCTTCATATGCCGCTAAATAAACTTGAAAGGCTTCATCAAGAAAATCCTCTGTAAGTTCTTTTTGTGGCAACCCTTTAGCCAAGGCTCTTTTCACCAAAGACATAGCGCCATTACCAATAAAAGGCGTTACCTCTTCAATGCTTAAGGGCGAAGCTTGATAATGCTTCAACATTTTGTTAACTGCTAAAGTAAGGTCTGGAATACTATTGATGAGGGTGCCATCAAAATCAAATATGATAAGGTTCTTGTTTTTAAAATCCACAGCGCTAATTTTAAGGCAAAGATGCGGAAGTTTTCCTTAAATATTAAGGGATTCAGCCATTTTATAGGGTTAAGTTCTTGTTAAAACAATAGGGATACAACATTTTAAATGACCGTTACATGATAAAAACTTATAAGAATATTATTTTGGTTTATAATATTACACATTGATAATTTTAATTGATAAATGTATCTTTATGCCCTGATACCACGTTTTACTAAAACACCTAACTTAAACCGACTTGAAATACACACCGTTAAGAATTTCTGTATACCTAATCATCGTTTTGTTGATTTTATTAGGATTAACCTTCCTTACAGACTCCAAGCCGTTGCCTAATGGCACCTTTCAGGAAGGCTTTTTTATTGGAGATGTTACCGTGAAGTATCCCAAATCGGACACCTTTCTTCAGAAGGAAGACATATCAGAACCTCAGGTAACCACTATTGACAGCATTGTAACCAATGTAGAAACATTCATTGAAACTAATGAGGTTGAAATAGCAGAAGTTGAAGATCTGCCACCACCACCAAATTTCAGAAAAATAGACACTTCAAAAGTGAAGCGTATTGTCTATCCTGAAAATAAACTTGAATACTTAGAGAAACTAAAAAGTAGCTTAAGCTCAAATCAGTGCCGCATTATCCATTACGGAGATTCCCAATTGGAAGGCGATAGAATTTCAGCTTATTTAAGAAACAGGCTTCAAGGTATTTATGGTGGTACCGGACCAGGCTTTGTACCTATTGTTCAGGTTTATGAGCAAATTAGCAACGAAGTGGCAGCTTCAGAAAATTGGACCCGCCATGCTTATTTCGATAGAAGAGAAAAGCCTTTTGAGCACAAAAAATATGGGGCTTATTCGTCATTTTCAAGATTTACTCAAAGTCATGATAGTATCAATGAAGCTTTGTTAGATTCCTTACCTGTAACTATAGGGAATATTTATATCAGTCAGCCTTCAAAGTCCTATAGCCGATTAAAAACGTTTACCAAAATTGGTTTACACTACGGCAATTCGGTAACACCGACCACCGTAAATGTATATAACAATGGAGAACTTATTAAAACAGATGAACTTATTAATGATGGTGATTATCATGAATATAAAATTAACCTAGCTACAACGCCTACTAATTTAAAAATAGAACTAGCTAGTAAGATTAGTCCGGATTTTTACGGACTTACCTTAGATGGTGATAGCGGAATAAATTTAGATAATGTTGCCATGCGTGGATCGGCGGGTACGATCTTCGCCGGAACAAACGCTGCGAATTTTAATCGCATGTACAAGAAATTGGATCCTAAATTGGTGATTTTTCAATACGGCGGAAACTCGGTACCATACTTTGAAGATTCGCTACATGTGAAGCGCTATGCCGGTTATATTAAAAATCATGTGAATTGGGTAAAACGAAAAACCAACGATGCTAGTATTTTGTTTATAGGCCCTAGTGACATGTCTACTTCTGAAAACGGCAAAATGGTTACCTATCCGCTTTTACCTTACCTAAACACCTGTTTAAAAGATATTATGACTGAAAACGGTGCTGCATATTGGAGTATTTATGATGCTATGGGTGGAAAAAATTCCATGCCCTACTGGGTAGACCAAAAACTTGCAGGAAATGATTACACTCACTTTTCGCCCTCGGGAACTAAAATTATTTCCGAAATATTATTTCTGTCCCTTTACCTAGACCTAACAGATCTTAAATGAAAATAGTCCTTTTAATTTTCTCCCTGTTATTAAGCACGTCGATTTTTGCTCAGCATTATGTGTTGGACAGCATCACACCAAGCTTAGGTCATCTTATAAATTTTGAAGCAAACACATTAAAATTTGCTGATAAATCACCTGCTTTTGATCGTTTTTTCGCAAAATTAGACAGTATTTACTCTGGAAAAAAAGACAAACTACATATCTTTCATATTGGAGGTTCACATATTCAAGGTGATTTTTACTCGAATAAAATGAGAACCTATTTACAAAACATGAACGCCAATAGCACAGGGCAACGAGGTTTTGTTTTTCCGTATCACTTAGCACATACCAACAACCCTTTAAGTTATAGAATATCAACAAATACCGAAAGTAAGTGGCAGGGCTACCGCTGTTCTATTACTTCCGATAGTATTGCTTGGGGTTTGGCAGGTATTACAGGTGCCTTTCGTGATGTTAGCGACACCATAATTGTAAAGGCTAACCACAGAAACTATAATATAGATCGCTATAACTTTAATAAATTACGTGTGTTTTACAACACCTGGAAAGACGATTATAATTTAAATGTTCTGGACAGTACTTTGGTGAGTTCTGATACGATTAATTACGACAAAATGTACCGTGAGTTTCGTTTTAAGACTGCGGTAGACTCTGTCTCTTTTGCACTTCAACTTAAAGACACCACGAACATTCATCCAGAGTTTGCCATGATGGGCATGGAGTTTATGAACAACAATCCTGGTATAGAATACACCTCCATTGGGGTTAATGGGGCGAGCTTTAAACTCTTTGATCGCAGTGCGTATTTTGAAAGGCAATTTGACTTATATCATCCCGATTTGTTTATCATTTCAATAGGAACAAACGATGCCTATATGCCAGAAGACAAGTTTGATGCAGAAAATTTCAGGTATTATTACAAGTCTTTTATAGACATGATACAACGTAAAAACCCCGATTGTGCCATACTGCTTACCGTTCCGAACGATAGCTATTATAAGCGTAAAAAACCCAACCCTAATACCATTACACAAGAACAAATTATTTTAGAAATTGCTCAAGAATACAACATGGCAGTTTGGGATTGCTTTGAAATTATGGGCGGTTTGGGTTCTTCCCAAAAATGGTATAAAAACAATTTAATGCCCAAAGACCGTGTACATTTTACACTTTTTGGATATAGTGTTAAAGCCGATTTAATGTTGGTTGCTATGGTCAAGGCTTGGGCTTCATCAACCGGAAGAAACGCAGAAGAATTACTTAATTATTTTAAACACTTAGATGAATAGGCTTTACGACATTTTTACATTTTCGGAAGAATTTCCGTTAATTTTTACGCAGGTTAATTTCTGGATATTCTTTGCAGTAGCCTATACCCTATTCGCAGTTTTTTATAAAAAAATAAAACAACGAAATGCCTATCTATTTCTAATTTCCTTGTTTTTCTATTATAAAACTAGCGGACTGTTTATTGGTATTTTGATTTTTAGTACCATAGTCGATTTCTTTATTGGAAGAAGTATTTATAACAGTGAAAATAGTAAAAAGCGCTATGCCCTAGTGACCATAAGTGTTATTACAAACCTTAGTGTGTTGTGTTATTTTAAGTACGCTTACTTTTTTACCGATTCGTTTAATATGCTTTTTCATACCGATTACCAAGTGATGAATTGGTTAGCTCAGTTTGGAAACAGTTTTAATGATCAAAATTATTTCACGGTAGATAAAATTATCCTTCCTGTGGGGATTTCCTTTTACACCTTTCAAACCATAAGTTATAGTGTTGATATTTTCCGTAGAAAATTAGTGCCTTTAAAGTCTATATTAGACTTCGGGTTTTACGTAAGTTTCTTTCCGCAGCTTGTAGCAGGTCCTATTGTACGAGCTGAAAATTTTGTACCTCAAATCTCTGCACCTACGGTTTTAACCAAATCAGACTTCGACAAAGGCACATTCATGATTCTAAAAGGGCTCATAAAAAAAATGATTTTTGCCGATTTTATAGCCATGCAATTCCTGGATCGTGTTTTCGATACCCCCGATATGTTTTCCGGTTTTGCCAATGTGATGGCTATGTTTGGATACTCTTTACAAATTTATGGCGATTTCTCAGGTTACACCGATATTGCTATTGGGCTAGCCTTACTCATGGGATTTAAACTCCCTGTTAACTTTAATTCACCTTATAAAGCCATTAATACTGGTGATTTCTGGAGGCGTTGGCACATTTCGTTATCCACATGGCTACGCGATTACTTATACATCCCTTTAGGAGGAAATAGAAAGGGTTCTGTGGGATCCTACATAATCCTATCGATCATTATTTTAGGAACTTTATATGCTTATCAAAATTTACTGGTAGTATTTATCACCTTAGGGATTTGTTTAACCATTTTTATTCTGGCACAGTATAACAAAACTGTAGAAAATAATATTAATACCAACATTAACCTGATGCTTACCATGCTTATTGGCGGTTTATGGCACGGGGCTTCTTGGAAGTTTGTTATCTGGGGTGGATTAAACGGACTAGGCATTGTGGTTTACAAATACTGGCGTAAAATTAGTCCGTATGAAAACTACAACCAATGGTACGTGCGTTGGTGGAAAATTTTAATTACTCTAATATTTATAACGTTTACACGGATTTACTTTAGAGGAGAAAGCATGGATCATATTGCAAAGTGGTACAACCAAGTGGCGTATCACATGGACTGGCACTATGCTTGGCACGTCTTGGCAAGTTACAAATCTGTTTTTATTGTGATGCTTATAGGGTACATTACACATTGGTTACCATCTTCGACTAAAAACCACATTGAAAATCTATACGCGAACAGCCCTATTTATGTAAAAGCTGTAGCGTCTGTTATCGTAGGTGTTATTTGTTATCAAGCCTTTTCAACCGATTTCCAACCATTTATATATTTTCAGTTTTAATAGAATCAATAAGTTAATTGATATTTTGAAGCATAAACAAAGAAGAACACCTACTAAAATAGTATTAGAATTCTAGATTCTTTTTCCTTGAATACACATCTTTTGGCATGGATAAGTTTGGACAAAATATTCCTGTAGCGATCATTTATAAAGCCATTGAGTTATCTAACGATTATTATTCTACCAAATACCCTCCCATAAACTTTGCTCCAAGACATATAAACACACCAAATCCAATCCAAAAAAATAGAAAAGCAAGTATGTTTTTATTCCAACGTTCATTTTTTGAAAGTGACTTATATTCCTTCTCTATATGCCATTGATGAATTGCTTTTTTTATTTTTTTTTCTAAAAAAAACTGAAATGGCAACATTATTATTCCTAACCCAATGAAGGTCGGCAAGAAAGATGTAAACTTAAAATCTAAAGAACCTAATATCCAACAATACATGCCAGCCATTATAAAACTAAAAGGAGTTGTAAAAATATGCATAGTTGCTGGAATAATTCTTTCAGGATTTTTTTTATTAACCCAACGTTTAGCAAAACTATAGTTCGCTAACAATAAGTTTTTAAATGAAATTCTAAACATTTAATCTTTATAGATATTTGATGTTGTTTTAAATTTTGGAGCTACGTAAGGATGATCTTTTTTTCTTTTTTTTTGCATTCTAACGTTATGCCTATTCAATTAAATATCCCCCAACATATGTGACGCCCAAATAGAAAAACAAGAAAAAAGCTACCCAAAAAAACAAGAAAGCAAGAATGTTTTTATTCAAACGTTCATTTTTAGAGAGGGTATTAAATTCCTTTTCAATTCCCCATTTAAAAATTACTTTTTTAGCCCTTTTCTCTATATAAAATTGTAAAGGTAACATGACTCCCCCTAACCCTATTAAAATAGGTAAATGCGTCTCAAACCTATAACTAATTGTACCTATAATTACAAAATATAATCCCGCTCCAATAAAAGCGAACGGTGTTGCAAAAAAGTGTAATGTAGAAGGAATAATTCGTTCAGGCATTTTTTTATTTACAAGCCATTTTGCTGCACAATAATCTGCAAGCAACAAACGTCTAAAACAAAATTTATACATTAATATTTAAATTTATAACAACGCAAATATTAAATAGCTTAACTATTTAATTTTCTCTAGTAGGAATATTAAGTTTAACCGATTACTCACAAATAAATCTACATCGAACTTATAGCAATATTTGCTAGCCAAAATTGAAATATAAACGCACCCCAAAAAAAGATAAAAGCAGTTACTATTTTATTTATGCGTTCATTTTTAGTCAAAAATTTATAATCCTTTTCAATTCCCCATTCATGAATACCGTTTTTAGCAATTTTTCCAGAAAAATAATAAACAGGACTAATAAATAATAATACACCTACAACACACACTATAGGACTTTTAACGGTATTCAGTATACGCTCTAATATATACATACAAAATATTCCTGTAGCTATAAAGGTAAAAGGAAAAGAGAAAGTCAATATAGTTGATGGAACCAAATTTTGAGGCATTTTTTTATTTACAAGCCATTTTGAGGTACAGTAAAACGCCAGCAATAATGGTTTAAATATAGTTTTGGTCATAATTAAAACCTCATTTATAAAGTCATGGAGGTATCTAACGATTATCATTCTATCAAATATCCTCCCATAAACTTTGCTCCAAGACATATAAACACACCAAATCCAATCCAAAAAAACAGAAAAGCAAGTGTGTTTTTATTCAAACGTTCATTTTTTGAAAGTGTCTTATATTCCTTCTCTATGTGCCATTGATGAATGGCTTTTTTTACTGGTTTTTGTAATCCAAACCCAAAAACAAAGGCTATTAGAACTAAAACAAGCTCAGGATATTTAATTTTATAAACAATACTACCTAATATAACACATGCTAAACCTGAGGTAATAAAAGTAAAAGGTGATATAAAAATATGTATAGTTGCTGGAATAATTCTTTCAGGCATTTTCTTGTTTACCCAACGTTTAGCAAAACTGTAGTTCGCTAATAATAAGTTTTTAAATAAAATTTTAAACATTTAATCTTTATAGTTATTTGATGGTACTGTTAATTTAGGAGCAACGTAAGTATGGTCTTTTTTAACTTCATTAAACAAAGGAGTTCTTCGTGTTCGAAAATTATGTATCGGCTTTTTATCCCAAAAAGCAGAATTTCTACCAAATTGCTCGTCTATGCCCTCACTTATATCAAAAGCATAATCTAAAAGTCCGTAAATAGCGATGCCAATAACTACAGCCGGTGCTCCAAAAGTGGCTGCAACTACTCCTACAACTAAAAAAGCTCCATCTACAACAGTATGTGCGTCCCAAGTATCAGTTTTATATTCATAACCTATGGTTCCTATGGTCAAGGCATTCCCTAAAGACCCTAAAAACTTACCTTTTTTAGCAATCCTCTCTGCCCCTTGAAATATTTTACCCGCTTTTGCCGGTTTTCCCACTTTTTTGGTAACCTTTGATATTTTATAAGCGTAACTACGTTTAAATTCTTTTGGAATTCTGTTATAAAGTTCGGTAAGATTATCTAACCCGCCTGTATGCTTTTTTGTAGCACCATAAGCCTGAGAAGCTAAATTCATCCAATCGTGTTCTTCTTTACTGATATAATCATCTTCCAGCTGTATAGAGATATCATGCCCATATAATACTTTATTCTGTTCTTGATACGATTTTAAATGCTCTGTAGAAGTAAATGTTGCATAGTTACTTCCGTGACTGATAGTCACCGAAAATGCGCGTTGTCTACTCAAAGAAGTCGTTTTAAAATCGACACAAGCATCATTAGGAACAAGCACCCATTTATCACCAACAAAAACCTCCTTGTGTGATAATAGAGTACTTGAATATCTAATGTATTTCGTAAAATCAGGTGGTTCAGGAGTTTTCTTTTGATTCTTTAATTGCTCTTTTGCTATTTCACTTAAAAGAAAATTAATTTCATGATTTCTAGAATTCAAAAGAAACTCAAGGTGCTTACCAAAGCCTGTACAACTAAAACCGCTCTTATTATCACTTAAACTAAGTTCTAAAGCATAATCAGCTTGACTTTGTACTAAGTCTTTTAGTTTTTGTAGGTTTCCGTTTTCCATAAAGCAAAATATAAATCAATTAAGCTACAATATCATAATACATTTTTGTCTTATTTAATAGGCCAATTATTGGAAAAAGTAGTTCCTTTTATAGTAATTTCATGAGCCGAAATCATCAATAGGGTTTGCATAGGCTCAGTATCATGCGCATTGAAATGTTCATGATAACGCAAACAATAAGCGTTTTTAAACTCTATTTTTTTTAGGCTTGCCATATTTTCTCGTTTGTAAAAAGTAATGGTACCGTTTTTTACCATTTCTGGCGAAATCGCCCAATCCATAAAATCGGTTTTAGAGGTCGATTCTACAAGTAATTGTATTTGTCCGCCACGCGGATTTTCAGCTGGACGACCATTATAATCGGCTTGCTGAGAAAATTCGAATGCACAATCTAGCACATTCATTTCATCGCCTTCAATGCTCAATTTAGATAAAAATGACATAACTATTGGTATTAAATTATTGTTTGAGTTTAAGCTTCAACACGTTGAACTACGATACTATTTTCCTCCCGAATGCCATTCCATTCAATGGACTTATTAGCATCAATATGTCGCAAAGCACGCCACCATCGTGGCTTAAAATAAAAGATCCAAGCCGAAGCCTCGCCTTCACTATCTGTGATTTCAATTTTACGTTCGGGGTGCAAAGCATTATAATCGTCAACAAAAAAATAAAACAACTTACCAAACTCCATCTGCTCTGGTGCTTTTACTTTAAAACGACTTAATTCTTTATCTCCGCTTTTCTTTTTAAATTCTAAGGATATCACCAGTGGGTTACTCAGCTCTGACGAAGTAGGCTCTTTAATTTCTTGACGTATTGGGAATAACCATTTTTTATAAACCTGAACCGGAATAGCCATCGCATATTCGAACGTTTTTAGAACCAAAAGCGGCGTGATAAAAACAAGTCCGGCTGTCATGTAAATGCTAACAAATTCTGGTCTAAATCGACTAACAACCTGAATAAAAACGAATAGAGCTATACCTAGGAAAACGAGAGTCAACATAAACTCATTTAAAAACTCTAGCTTTTGTCCAATCACGGATTTAAAAGTGTTACGCAATGTAAACACATGAATGATTCCTAAAATAAAAAAGATGAGCTCAATAGCCATAAAAGCCTGGGTAGGCGAATTATTTAAAACTTTATCGTAAGCTAAAAATCCTGTAAGTGCAAAAAGAAGCGCTAAAACTACCGCATAAATTAATGCTTTGAGTTTGTTCTTAGAAAAAATGGTTCTCACTTCTTTAACCAAGACCATAAGTACAGAACTTATTAAAAGTAATATTAAACTAATCTTAAAAACATCACTGTGAGCGAAACTTGTCATCATAATTATCATTTTTAAACTCTGGTAGCCATTCCCAAATAAGCATCATATGCGCTTCCCAGAATAAAGTCATCGGCTTCTTTAACCTGAATTTCAGTTTTGATATGGTACTCAAAAGGGATAAAAAACTTGTAAAACACTTGCAGAAAACGCGTAAAACCTTGACTTCCTAGAATTGAAGCTAGATGACTATTAGATTGAGGCTGTACTTTAATATGTAAGGTAGGTTGTTGAATAGTTAAAGAATCTTGTTGTAAGACAAAATTAACGCCTAATTTATTTTCTGAAGGTTGATCAATAAGCAACTCAAGGGATTCAAAACCTTTTTTATAATTAATATCAACACATAAAATTTTCTTTAAGCTAAGAAAAGTGAGCTCTAAATTTCCTGAAATCTGATGGGTGTACGGCAGTAATCGTAGTAATTTAACCGCTAAATCTTTGGGTATTGATGGATCAATTTTCCAAAAATTCAACAAAAATGGGTCCTTTAAATTACTAAAATCACGTATGGTTTTGTCTTGTTTTTGCTCTGCCTCAACACGGCTCCTAAAAAAAGCATCTTCCAGCGGAGCAAACAAAGACCGTGCTTGCCGCTCTTCCTCCTTTTGAAGCTTATTTAGCTCCTTATAGGACGACGTTTTGCCCTTTGATTCCACACTGTGAAACACGCCTTCAGGCAGTAAATCATAAATCCCATGTCGAGACAAATCCAGCTTCAATAACTCTTGATCTCCTCCATGACTATCGATTGATACATTTATGATGTCATTTCGGTAAGACCGATTAAAATCACTCTGGTTTGAAACCAAAATGTGATCTGATGTGACGGTAGTTTTATCTTCAATTTCAGCAACCAACACTTCCGCTTTTACATTGTAGTGAATATCTTTGAGTTCGTTATGTATGGCTTGTAGGTCCTTTTTCATGACATGACATTTCGCTAGCGCGCTCAGTTATTGTAAATCATTTCGTTTACCCCCGGCTACATAACGTTTCTCCCAAAACGGCTCGGTAATGTCACAAATTTTAACACCTGCAATACCACTTTTACCCTTATAGGATGTAGCGTTAACAAACTTATTATTCATCAAGTAGACACCCACGTGACTTATCGTTTGTTCGCCTTCCCTATTGAAAAACAACAAATCGCCTTCTTCTAAAAACTCTTTACCTCTAAATTTACTAATGTATTCAGATTCAAATTGCTTATGTGCCGTGCGCTCGATATACTTTTCAAAAACAACCATATACAAAAGCTGTGAGAATGACGAGCAATCAATGCCATCTTTGGTTTCGCCTCCAAGAAGATATTTGGTATCCTTCCACTCATCAATAAATTGGTATAATTTTACATTTTGCAATGAATCAGGAACTGTATTGAGAATTTTGGCATATTCAATTTGAACAGGCAAGAAGGTCTTTTCTGGAATAATAGGTTTGTAAGTCACCACAATATCATCATTATTCTTAGTGGTTTTGGAACTCTTACAGCTTAACGGAAGGTATAAAAACAAAATACCAACAATTAATTTAGCAAATACTCTTATCATCTATATTATTGTAAACATCATGTAATTAAACTTATCAAAATCAAGAAATATTAAATTTTATAATTTATTTCCTATGATTTATTTAAGTTTTTTCTTACTAATTTTGCCAAATTTACAATATTTTAATAAATCAACCTTATTTTTTTGTAGTAATTTTTCTATGAAAATTTAGAATTAAAAGAGTGAACAGATTTACTATAAGACCATTCAAAGTATATTAAGATGTTTTGTATGCTGCAGTACGTAAACCCAAAACGATGATGCCCTGTAGAAATAAAAAAATCTTGAAACTAAGCTGTTCAAGATTTGAGTATTGGGTACAAAAAAAGGCAAGCTACCTACATCACACCGCTACGACCATTTACCTTTGCTTCGTTCCCGACCTGGAGGATTCAACAGGAGCTGGTTGTGTAGGACTTGCCGGCTGCAAATATACAACCTTTTAAAAATATCACAATGATTTTTCAAACTGATTTTAAATAAATATCTTGCCTTAAATTACATAATTAAGATGACAAGACTTAAGCAATTCACAATCACAATTTTAACAGCCACTTTAATCGCTTGTGGATCTAATGGAAATCATAAAAAAAGTGATTTTTCAATCATCACGAATGCGTTAAAAGGGAATATCTCGAATCAAAAAACGCTAAAATTAGATTTAGAAAACAAAAAAGGTCACACTATAGACTCGGTTTCTTATAAATTAGATGGTATTTCTGTTCCTGAAAGCTTTAGCTTAGAAAACAAGAAATTAGGTAAACATACTATTGAAGCCTCTGTATATTTTAATGGTGAAAAGCAAACAACAACTTCGGTAGTTACTATTTTAAATCATGAGTTACCTAAGGTTTACACCTATAAAATAATTAATGAGTATCCTCATGATATCACCTCTTATACCCAAGGTTTAGAGTTCTATAATGACACGCTTTACGAAAGCACCGGTCAATATGAGGAATCGAAACTTAGAAAAGTAGATTATAAAACTGGAGAGGTTATAAAAAACACCGATTTAGATCCCGCCTATTTTGGTGAAGGTCTTACCATTTTAAATGACAAAATTTATCAGCTTACTTGGCAAAAAGGTACTGGTTTCGTTTATGATGTGAATAGTTTTGAAAAATTAAGCACTTTTAAATACGGAAACAGTAAAGAAGGATGGGGTTTATGCCATGTTGATCAAACCATTTATAAAAGTGATGGTACTGAAAATATTTGGATTTTAGATCCTGAAACTCTAGTGGAAGAAGATCACATACAAGTATACACCAACAAAGGGAAAATAATAGGTATCAATGAAATGGAATGGATTGAAGGGAACATTTACGCAAATAGATACCAAAAAGATGGCGTGGCTATTATAAACCCTAAAAATGGTGCTGTTATTGCGGTGGTCGATTTCACACCTCTTAAAAACTTAGTAACTCAACATGAAGGTTTAGATGTGTTAAACGGCATTGCTTATAACCCAAAAAGCAAAACCATTTTTGTTACAGGAAAACGCTGGGACAAACTCTTTGAAATTGAAATTGTGAAAGAATAATATTCCGCTTAGGGTGTTTTTTCGTCATTTTACTACAAAATAATTAGGGTTTACAGAACGATATCTTTTATATTTGTTTCAATACATTAAACCCTCTTTTTATGGATAATTTAGATGCCGCAAGACTGCAAATGGCATTTACCCTTATTTTTCACATTGTATTTGCTTGTGTTGGTATGGTTATGCCTTTTTTTATGATTGTAGCCCATAAAAAATGGTTAAATACTAAAGATGTTATCTACTTAAAACTTACCAAGTCTTGGCAAAAAGGTGTTGCTATTTTCTTTGTGGTTGGAGCTGTTTCTGGTACTGCCCTATCCTTTGAACTGGGTTTACTCTGGCCGGAATTTATGAAATATGCTGGCCCCATAATCGGGATGCCTTTTTCATTAGAAGGTGCTGCATTTTTCGTTGAAGCGATCGCCTTAGGGTTTTATTTATATGGCTGGGATAAAATTCCTGAAAAATTTCATTGGTTTACAGGGGTTATCGTTGGAGTATCGGGAGTTGCTTCGGGGATTCTCGTCGTTTCAGCTAATGGCTGGATGAACGCCCCTTCAGGCTTTGATTATATTAACGGCGAATTTGTTAATATTGATCCGATTAAAGCCTTACTCAACCCTGCTTGGTTTACTCAAGCTTTACACATGACTTTAGCTGCATTCACCGCTACGGGATTTGCCGTTGCAGGCATTCATGCTTACCAAATCTACAAACATCGTCATGTGGAGTTACATAAAAAAGCATTCAAAATTGCCATTACCTTTGGCGCCGTAGCCGCTATTTTACAACCTATTAGTGGCGATTTATCTGCCAAAGACATTGCGAAACGCCAACCAATAAAATTGGCTGCCATGGAAGCGCATTATGAAACTCAAAAGGGAGCCCCCCTTTATATTGGTGGTATTGTAAATGGAGAAACTCGAGAAGTTACACATAAAATAGAAATCCCAAAAGCCTTATCTTTTTTAGCTTTTGGCGATTTTGATGCCGAAGTAAAAGGCTTAAACGATTTTCCTAAAGATGTGCAACCCAACGTACCTATTGTGCATTATGCATTTCAAACTATGGTCGGCTTAGGAACTTTGCTTTTAATTTTCGGACTCGTTTTTTTTGTGAGTCTTGTGAAAAAATCATGGTGGACAAAACGAAAATTCTGGTTAATCTTTGCGCTTCTAGCCCCTTTAGGCTTCATAGCTTTAGAGGCCGGTTGGATTGTAACTGAAGTCGGCAGGCAGCCTTGGATTATTCACAACATCATGAAAACTAAAGATGCCGTAACACCTATGCCTGGTATGATATATAGCTTTTACATGTATATGGGACTTTATGCCATATTAACTCTTGCAGTAACCTGGCTTATGATGCGTCAAATAAAATCACTTAACCACCCAAACTTGAATTAAAATGTTAAACGTTGTACTGTTTTTCTTAATGGTGTCGTTATTGCTCTATGTGATATTAGCTGGAGCTGATTTTGGTGCTGGAATTGTTGAATTATTTTCCACCAAAAAAAATCAGCAACTCACCAAAAAAACCATATATCGCGTGATGGGTCCTGTTTGGGAAGCCAATCATATTTGGATTATTATTTTGGTGGTTATCCTTTGGGTGGGATTCCCTGAATTTTACAATGTTTTGGTGGTGTATTTACACATTCCTCTCACTTTAGTATTACTGGGCATTACCATGAGAGGCGTCGCTTTTGTTTTTAGACATTATGATGCTTTTAAAGACAAATCTCAAATTTTATACGATTGGATGTTTCGCTTTTCTAGTTTGGTGACACCTATTTTCCTGGGTATGACCGCTGGTTCTATGTTATCAGGGCAACTTGTAATCACAGATGATTATGCCAACTACAACTTTATAGACCTTTTTGTACAACCTTGGTTTAATGGCTTCTCCATTTTAGTTGGTGTGTTTTTCGCATCGCTATGTGCCTTTTTAGCCTCCATTTTACTCATTGGAGAATCGCATGCTAACGACCGTAAGGTATATGTTTCTAAATCTGAAAAAGCCACTGCTGCCGTTGTTGGAATCGGTTTTATTATCATCTGTTATGGCTTTTATCACAACATTACTTTTGTAACCGATTTTATTAAAAACCCAGTAACCGTAGGATTAGTTATTCTATCCTTTATCTTAATTTTTCCGTTAATAATAAGCATCAAAAAAGCTAAAAAAGTTACCACAAGAATGTTAGCAGGCATACAAGTTTCTTTAATTTTAGTCGCTGCGTTTGTAACGCATTTCCCTGTGCTCATTATAGCCTATAACAAAAACATTAACCTGTTAGAAACAGCTTCTCCTGATAAAGTAATTAACGTACTTGGTATCTCCTTAATAATTGGTGGCCTCGTTATTCTACCTGGGTTATTTCACTTAATGAAGTCTTTTAAAATGATTAAGGTTTTAGACGATTAATCGGACGCTTAATGGATTATTGAATAATTATAATTGATTATTAACTTACCTAAGGCCACGAAATGTCATCTTGAACCTGTCGAAGGACTAGAAATGGTGAAGTTAAATATTAGATATGGGAAGTGAAAAGTATAAAGTTTAAAAGTTACGTCTAACGATTAACATTATCCAGACACGAGTTACACACATTTAGCATAAAGCTTACAGCCTATTGCAAATAGCTAACTACCTCCTCAAACCCTTTTGACTCTGCATGCTGAAATGCTGTTTTTCCTTCATTATCCTGAAGTGTTTTATCGGCACCTTTATCTAACAGAAACTTCACCATATTTGCTTTACCATACATCGAAGCAAAAATTAGAGCCGTAACACCATGATTATTTTTTGCATTAATATCTGCGCCATGAGTTAGCAAATATTCGGCTACCTCTTGGTTGTCTTTAAAAGCTACGCCTATTAAAGCGGTATTTCCCATGGCATCGCGCGCATCAACTGGCGCATTTTTATCAATTAAAACTTTAGCCAAATCATTCTTATCAAAATAAGACGCTAAAATTAAAGGTGTAAACCCGCGAGCGTCGGTAGCATGAATTAATTCAGGTTGATTGTCTATCAAAGACTTTACTGTTATAAGGTCTCCTGATTGTATTTTACTAAAAAAAGTTTCTACGTTTTCCATTACTTTATATTTTAAAATAGAATTGGGATAAGCATAATATACACCTATCCCAATATTAATAAACTACTTATTTCAATTATTTTAAATCAAAACGATCTAAATCCATCACCTTAGCCCAAGCCGCAACAAAATCGTTAACAAATTTTTCGTGCGCATCATCGGCTCCATATACTTCAGCAATAGCTCTTAACTCAGAGTTTGAACCAAAAATTAAATCGGCACGAGTTCCTGAAAAAGTTTCAGTTCCAGATTTTCTTTCAGAACCAACAAAAAAGGCATCATCATCAGAAGACGCTTTCCAGGTATATCTAAAATCTAAAATATTGGCAAAGAAATCATTCGTTAAATGCCCCACTTTATCAGTAAAAACACCATGTTTAGAACCATCATAATTGGCTCCTAAAACACGTAAACCACCAACTAAAACGGTCATTTCTGGAACGGTAAGTGTTAGCAAATTTGCTTTGTCAACCAATAAATCTTCTGAAGAAACTGATAATCCTGGTTTTAAATAATTTCTAAAACCATCAGCTTGAGGCTCTAAATAATTAAATGACTCGACATCCGTTTGTTCTTGCGTAGCATCACCTCGACCTCCAGAAAACGGCACATTAACAAGGTATCCTGCATTTTTAGCAGCTTCTTCAACGCCAAGTGCACCTCCTAAAACGATTAAATCGGCAATAGAAACTTCGCCACTATAATTTTTCTGAATATCCTCATAAACCGCTAAAACTTTAGCCAATGCTGGCGGGTTATTCACTTCCCAATCTTTTTGAGGCGCCAGTCTAATACGTCCGCCGTTCGCACCACCACGCATATCCGAACCTCTAAATGTTGACGCTGAAGCCCAAGCAGTCGTTACCAATTGAGAAATATTTAATCCTGAATTCGAAATTAAATTTTTCAACGTAGCCACATCATCATCACTTAAAGTATAATTTACTTTAGGAATTGGGTCTTGCCACAACAATTCCTCTTGAGGAACCTCTGGTCCTAAATAACGAGAAACAGGACCCATATCACGGTGTGTTAACTTATACCAAGCTCTAGCAAAAGCATCTTCAAAAGCTTTGTGATCTTTATGAAAACGTTTAGAAATTTCTAAATAAGTAGGATCTAGTTTGAGAGCCATATCTGCAGTACTCATCATCAAACCTTGAGTTTTTGACGAATCTCCTGCACGAGGCGCCATTCTAGCTTTTGAAGCCTCAGTTGGTTTCCATTGGTGCGCGCCAGCAGGACTTTTTGTTAACTCCCATTCATAATTTAATAAAACATCAAAATAATCATGATCCCATTGCGTTGGATTCGGCGTCCATGCCCCTTCAAGTCCACTAGTAATAGTATCATCTAAAACCCCAGTTCCGAAGCTGTTTTTCCACCCCGTACTCATTTCTTCAATGGTTGCTCCAGCTGGTTCTGCACTTAAATACTCATCAGGATTAGCAGCACCGTGGGCTTTACCAAAAGTATGACCTCCAGCAATTAAAGCAACAGTTTCTTCATCATTCATGGCCATTCTCCCAAAGGTTTCTTTAATATCTATGGCCGAACCATGCGGATCTGGCTTACCATTAGGTCCTTCTGGATTTACATAAATTAATCCCATATGCGAAGCCCCTAATTGTCCTTCTAATTCATCATCTTTATAACGTTCTTGGTTGCCTAACCATTCGCGTTCTGATCCCCAATAAATATCTTGTTCTGGTTCCCATATATCTTCACGTCCACCAGCAAAACCATAGGTTTTAAAGCCCATAGATTCTAAAGCACAGTTTCCTGCTAAAATTAACAAATCGGCCCAAGAGATGTGTTTTCCATATTTCTTTTTAACTGGCCATAATAATAAGCGAGCTTTATCTAGGTTTCCATTATCTGGCCAACTGTTTAAAGGTGCAAAACGCTGATTCCCGGTTGAAGCACCTCCTCGTCCATCCCCTACACGGTATGTTCCTGCACTGTGCCATGCCATCCTAATCATAAACGGCCCATAATGACCGTAATCGGCTGGCCACCAATCTTGAGAATCGGTCATCAATTGCATCACTTCATGCTTCAAATTTTTAAAGTCTATACTATTAAAAGCTTCTGCGTAGTTAAAATCTTCACCCATAGGGTTTGATTTTACAGTGTTTTGACGTAGAATATTTAACTTCAACTCATTAGGCCACCAATCACGATTTCGTGTACCGCTACCCGATGATACTTTCTGTTCGCCTCCAAAAAAAGGACACTTACTTTCACTACTCTTTGATGAATTTGAATTTTGATAACTTTCCATTGGTAATATGATTTAAATAGTTCCGAATAATTACAAATTTACTAAATATAGCTCCTAAAAAGATGTCAAGCAAATGTTAATAATCTATAAAAGAATAAGCAAAATCGATAGAAAACAAATTCTTAATAGAAAAATCAAATTCTTATATTCAATCACATTTATTTATCCTAATTTTATAAAAATTTAAAAACCAAAACAATGGCTAAAGTAACATTAAAAGGAAACGACATACATACCTCAGGAAGCCTACCAGAAGTAGGATCTAAAGCTCCTGATTTCACATTAACAGGAACCGATTTATCATCAAAAAGTTTAAGCGATTTTGCTGGAAGTAAAGTAGTTTTAAACATTTTCCCTAGCGTTGACACAGGAACCTGTGCACAATCGGTAAGAACTTTTAACAAAGAAGCAAGTAATTTAGAAAACACTAAAGTACTTTGTATTTCACGTGATTTACCTTTTGCTCAAGGACGCTTCTGTGGTGCTGAAGGTTTAGACAATGTAGTTAGTTTATCTGACTTTAAAGATGGAAGTTTCGGAAAATCATACGGATTAAACTTTGTTGATGGACCATTAGAGACCTTACATTCACGTTGCGTTATTGTATTAGATGAAAATGGTACCGTAAAACACACCGAGCAAGTAAGTGAAACCATTGATGAGCCAAATTATAAAGCTGCTTTAGAAGCGCTTTAAAATGCCGAAAAAAGAATCACTTTTAAAAAACCGATTAAAAAGTGTTGGTTACGCCTTTAAGGGCGCCGTTTTATTATTAAAAACAGAAGCGAGTATTAAAATTCAATTCGCCATCGCCTTAATCGTAACCCTATTCGGATTTATTTTTAATATTTCGGCATACGAATGGATGGCTCAAACCTTTTCTATTGGACTCGTTATGAGCATGGAAGGCATGAACACCTCGATTGAAGAAATAGCAAATTTTATTCACCCCGAACAACACTCTAAAATTGGTTTGATTAAAGATATAGCAGCAGGGGCTGTTTTTATAGCCTCTGTTTTTGCTTGTATCGTAGGGTTAATCATCTATCTTCCTAAGATTTTTTAAATACTTTTACCTCTAGGATAAACGTTAGTAATTTGTATTTTTGTTGCTTTGTGAAAACATGAAAGAGCAGCATGTATTTTAGTATGACATTTTGAACCAACAACGCATTAATGGCTAAAAGCAAACCCAAAACTAAAAAAGCACCTAGAAAGAAATTTAAAATGCCTGATTTTAAGTTATCTAGCCAGCAAAAACTGGTATTAGGTAGCTTTCTTGTTATTAGTGGCCTACTCATCTGTATCGCTTTTGTTTCACACTTATTTACTGGTAAAATTGACCAAAGTGCCTTATCGGAATTTACTTCTCGAGAAGTTAAAACTGAAAACTGGCTTAGTAAATTTGGCGCCTGGTTGAGTGATTTATTCATTCAACGTGGTTTTGGTATTTCTTCATTTATATTCTCTGGCTTAGTTTTTCTTTCTGGCGTATTTGTTTTAATGAATTTAAGCCTAAGCAAACTTCGTAAACACTGGTTTTGGGGCATGTTTATTATCATTTGGATATCCATTTTATTTGGGTTTTTCGGTGATAGAAATGATGTTTTAGGTGGTACTATAGGATTTGAAGTCAACAGCTATTTACAAGATTACATTGGTAAAACCGGCACCGTTCTTTTACTTGTTTTTGGACTCATCACCTACTTAGCCATCCGATTTAAAGTCACGTTTGAAAGCATTATTAATGTGTTCAAATCCGCTAAAAAAGACATCAAGGATGAGCTTTCTAATAACGTAGAAGACCAAATTGTTCCTTTAGATAATAATTTAACTGAAGAAGCCGAAGCTATAAAAGAGGCATATAAAGTATCGCTAGACCAATCTGAAACCAAAGAAGAAGTTGAGGAAGAAGAAAAAGTAGCAGTTACCACATTAACACCTGAAGTAGCTTCTACATCATTTGAAGTTAAAGTAACTGAGGAAGAGCCTGAAGAGGACGATTCTGCCCTAGAAATTAAAGTGGAAGAAGTTAAAGAAGAGCTTTCTGAAATAGATAATTTAGCCAATAAACTGGTTGAAGATTTTGGACAATTTGATCCTACTTTAGAGCTTGGAAAGTTCCAATTTCCAACCCTCGATTTATTAAAAAAATACGATACAGAAGGGATTAAAATTAATCAAGAAGAGCTCGAAGAAAATAAAAATAGAATTGTAGATACCTTAAGCAATTATAAAATTGGAATTGCAAGCATCAAAGCGACGATTGGTCCTACGGTAACCCTTTATGAAATTGTTCCAGAAGCCGGCATTCGTATTTCTAAAATTAAAAATTTAGAGGACGATATTGCACTCTCTCTTTCGGCCTTAGGGATTCGTATTATTGCGCCAATTCCAGGAAAAGGAACTATTGGTATTGAAGTACCTAACAAAGATTCTACTATTGTATCGATGCGTTCGGTAATCGCTTCTAAAAAGTTTCAAACCACCGATATGCAACTGCCTATCGCCTTAGGTAAAACCATTAGTAACGAAACTTTTGTAGTTGATTTAGCTAAAATGCCTCACATGCTTATGGCCGGTGCTACAGGTCAGGGTAAGTCGGTAGGATTAAACGCTGTTTTAACCTCTTTACTTTACAAAAAGCACCCTGCTGAAGTTAAGTTTGTATTGGTCGATCCTAAAAAGGTTGAGCTTACCTTGTTCAACAAAATTGAACGTCATTATTTAGCAAAGCTACCAGACAGTGAAGAAGCGATTATTACCGACAACAACAAGGTTATCAATACCCTAAATTCACTTTGTATTGAAATGGATAACCGTTATGAACTGCTTAAAAACGCCATGTGTCGTAATATTGCAGAGTATAACGAAAAGTTTAAATCTCGAAAATTAAATCCGAATGACGGACATCAATTCTTACCATATATAGTTTTGGTGGTTGATGAGTTTGCTGATTTAATTATGACCGCAGGGAAAGAAGTTGAAACCCCTATTGCGCGATTAGCACAATTAGCACGTGCCATTGGTATTCACTTAATTATCGCCACACAGCGTCCTTCTGTAAATGTTATTACCGGTATTATTAAAGCAAACTTCCCAGCGCGTATTGCGTTTAGAGTAACTTCAAAAATAGATTCTCGAACCATATTAGATGGTTCTGGAGCCGATCAACTTATTGGACGTGGAGATATGCTTTATACCCAAGGAAACGATTTAATTCGTGTACAATGTGCCTTTGTCGATACACCTGAAGTAGAACGTATCACCGAATTCATAGGTTCTCAAAAAGCTTATCCCGATGCTTACCTCCTACCCGAATATTTGGGTGAAGAAGGTGGCACAAGTCTTGATATAGATATCTCCGACCGAGATAAACTGTTTAAAGATGCCGCTGTCGTAATTGTAACGGCACAACAAGGTTCGGCATCATTATTACAACGAAAATTAAAATTAGGATATAACCGAGCAGGAAGAATCATCGATCAACTTGAAGCCGCTGGTATTGTTGGCCCATTTGAAGGCAGTAAAGCCAGACAAGTTTTAATCACCGATTTAATCGCTCTTGATGCACACTTAGAAAACGAAATTTAATTTCTTAAATCATGAAAAAAATTATAGCAATACTTATAATCGCCATCTCTTTTAACGCTTTCGGACAGAGCGATGCTAAAACCTTATTAAATCAGGTTTCCAAAAAAATAAAAAGCTACGATAATATTTCTTTAGACTTCAAATACAGTCTTGAAAACCCATCAGAAAATATAAAACAAGAAACTAAAGGTGATGTTATTTTACAAGGCGAGAAATACCGTTTAAATATTTTAGGGGTAACGCAGCTTTTCGATGGTGAAAAACTTTATAGCATCAGTACTGAAGACGAAGAAGTCACTATTTCTTCTCACATCGATCAGGATAAAGATGTTATTACCCCAAGTAAAATGCTTTCATTCTACGAAAGTGGTTACACTTACAAAATGGACATCAAACAAGATATAAAAGGTCGTAAAATTCAGTATGTGAAATTAACACCTATTGATTCTAATTCTGAAATTAAAAACATCCTTTTAGGAATTGATGCGCAAACGAAACACATTTACAACCTTATTCAAATTGGTAATAATGGTACGCAAACAAAACTTACTGTAAATTCTTTCCAAACGAATGAGCAATTACCAAACCATGTGTTTACTTTTGATGCCACAAAATATAAAGATTATTACATCAATAATCTAGACTAAATGAACTTGTGAAAATACTAGATCGCTACATACTTACGTCTTATTTAAAAACTTTCATCAGTGTATTTCTAATACTCATGATGATTTTTGTTTTACAAACCATCTGGCTATACATTAAAGAGTTGGCTGGAAAGGACTTAGACATCATCGTCATTGTAAAATTTCTGTTTTACTTTATGCCTAAACTAATTCCTTTGGTGCTTCCATTAACCATTCTACTGGCTTCCATTATGGTTTTTGGTAGTTTTGCTGAAAATTATGAGTTTGCAGCCATGAAATCTACAGGGATTTCACTGCAACGTGCCATGTCTGGTTTAAGTATTTTTATTGTAGGTTTAGGTATCGTAACATTCTTCTTCTCTAATAATGTGATTCCTTGGGCAGAATACAATTCGTTTAATTTAAGACGAAATATAGCCAAGTTAAAGCCTGCCATGTTATTGGCTGAAGGTCAATTTAACGAGATGGGCGATTACACCATAAAATTTGACAAAAAACATGGTGATCGCGATCAGTTTCTCGACAATGTAACCATTCATATTAAAGGAAGCAACGGAAGAACCAATGCCACTGTTATTAAAGCCAAATTAGGAGAATTGACTAGTAAAGAAGACTCCAATGTGCTAACGCTTATTTTAACAGATGGCCATTATTATAATGATGTGGCTACAAAAACCCATAAGTCTCGCGAGAAAAAACCTTTTGTAAAAAGTAATTTCGATAAAAAACTGATGAATATCGATTTATCGGAATTAAATAAGGTTGATTTTGACGATAAATCCCAAACCGATAAATACAACATGCTTGATGTTCCTGGTTTGAATAAAGCCATCGACTCTTTAGTACAAAAAAGTGAATCGGACTATGAAGGATTTACCAAAAATCTCTATCAACGTACAGGTTTTATACGATACCTCGCTCCTTCTAAAACCATTGATAAGGACTCACTTTATACCGGGGAAATTCTAGACATTTTTGATACGAAAACCCAATTGCAATTGGTAGATATCGCTAATAAATCACTTATTAGCTCACAACAAATTTTAACTACAAAAGAAAAAAGTCTGAGAAACTCTCAAACTTGGCTTAACAAACACATCATTTCTCTACATGAAAAATTTGCTTTAGGCTTTGCATGTATCATCCTATTTTTCGTAGGAGCGCCATTAGGAGCCTTAATTAGAAAAGGTGGTATTGGTTTACCAATGGTTATTGCTATTTTACTATTTTTAACTTATCACTTCATTGGAATTTTCTCAACAAACAGTGCTAAGAGTGGTGGTTTTAATCCCATTTTGGCCAGTTGGTTTTCAACGCTTATCATGTTACCATTAGGCATCTTTTTAACTAGACGTGCCACTGCCGATCGTGGTCTTTTTGAAAGTCAGGGTATTCTAGAACCGCTTAAAAAAATATTCGGAATTAAAATTAAGCCGCAAGAAAAGGACTTGTCAACTTTCAGTACTGAAACCGATGAGTACACAACTTTAACCACCTATGATAATGCTAAACTTATTGATATCATAAAAAATTACAAACACTACAATTATGATATTAAATATAAAAACTCGGCATTAGAGATATTAAATGAAAGAGGCGTTACCAAACAACAATTAAAGTTTACTGGTGAATATTCTGATGAGCGTTTCGATGAAACCATCCGACTTAAAAACGCATGTGATGAAGATGCTAATCTTGCGCTTATCCTCTATCTGTTTTTTGCCCCATTAGTATTGGTAGGTAAAATTTTAGAAAACAATCATTATGAATCCATTGGAAAAGGCTTATTTATTGCAGGTGTGGTCATTGGGGTGGTTTACCTCATTGCGCTTTCACGTTCGTTTATTAGTTTTTCAAACTTCAAAAAACATGTAAAAAAGGAAGTTTTTGCCAATTCGATTCTTTACATTTTAGTTGGATTACCACTGTTCTTTATTGTGTATATCGTGCAAAAGGGCATGCTTAATAGAGATGTGAAAGAGGATGAAATCCATGATCCGTTAATCCAAGTTTCCAAAAATCAGAATTAAAATAGAGCTGTAATCAAATTGTTTGATTTCTATAAAATAGCAATATCTTTGCAGCATGATATTAGAAGAACCTATGACACAAGATACCACACAAAAAATCAAGCTTGATACCATCCATTCTGCTATTGAAGATATTAGACTTGGTAAAGTTATCATTGTTGTGGATGATGAGAACCGAGAAAATGAAGGTGATTTTCTAGCTGCCGCAGAAAAAATAACGCCTGAGATTATAAATTTTATGGCTACTCAAGGTCGCGGACTCATTTGTGCACCGCTTACCGAAAATAGATGTAAGGAATTAGATTTGCACATGATGGTTAGAAACAACACCGACCACATGGAAACGGCTTTTACTGTATCGGTTGATTTAAAAGGTAAAGGTGTAACTACAGGGATTTCAGCAGCGGATAGAGCTTTAACTGTTAAAGCCCTTGTTGACGAAGACACAAAACCATACGATTTGGCAAGACCAGGTCATATTTTCCCTCTAGTAGCCAAAGAAGGTGGCGTTTTAAGACGTACAGGACATACCGAAGCTGCTATTGATTTTGCACGATTAGCAGGCCTAAAACCCGCTGGTGTGATTGTTGAAATCATGAATGAAGATGGTACCATGGCAAGACTTCCTCAACTTATGGAAGTAGCTAAAAAACATGATATCAAAATTGTATCTATTGAAGATTTAGTTGCTTACCGTATGCAACATGATTCTTTAATTGAGAAAAAGGAAGATTTCCAAATAGAAACTCGTTTTGGTAGTTTTAGGTTAAGAGCCTACGAACAAACCACAAACAAGCAAATTCATATAGCTTTAACTAAAGGCGTTTGGAAAGCCGATGAAGCTGTTTTAACCAGAATCAATTCTACATTAGTTAATAACGATATTTTAGGTACCCTTACCAATAAAGCCGACGATGATTTAAACGCCATGTTTAAAGTGGTAAATGATGAAGGTAAAGGCGCTATCATTTTTATTAATCAAGAAGCACAATCTATGAATATTCTAAAGCGATTGGCTTACTTGAAAAACCATCAAGTGGAAAATGAAGTAAGCAAAGCTCCAAAAATTAATATGGATAATAGAGATTTTGGAATTGGTGCTCAAATATTACACGATTTAAACATTCATAAACTGCGTATTATTTCTAACACACAACAACAAAGTAAGCGTGTAGGTTTAATTGGCTATGGTTTAGAAATTACCGACTATGTAGGGTACTAACCTTATAAAGTATACTACAAAGAGGCTGTTTGAAAAGTCAATAGCATTTGATTTGTCAAGTTGAATCTGTCGAAACCCTAGTGTTTTTAATGCATTGAAGCATTTAGACAAGATCAATTTGATGGCGAATTTACTTTTCAAACAGCCTCTTTTTTATTTTTCAACCGTTTATTTAAAGGATATCATTAAATTTAACTCAAATTAAATGATTATTATCTCCTTTTAAATTAAACTCATGAAAAAAATTACCCTCTTAGCTGTTTTTTTAATTACAATCATTGCTTGTAAAAAAAGCACCTCCACCACCACGAATAACGACATTAAACCGAAGGTTGAAACGGCATCTGTAGAGATTTCAGATTCCATCAAAGCACTTTTTGATTCTATTGTTTATAAAGTAGCTCAAACCAATGGCTGCAAAATGAAAGCCGTTATTAAAGGTCCTAATACATTACCTTATTACAGCGGCCTTGATGCTAGAACCAATACAAAACCAAGCGAATTTGATGAATTGTTTGAGATTGGTAGTTGTACTAAAATTTTCACTGCGACATCCATTCTTCAACTTGTAGAACAAAACAAGTTAGAATTAGATGATTACCTCGTCTCCATTTTGCCAAATAACGATTTGTATAAAAACTTACTTGATATAGATGGTAAAAACTATATTGATTCCGTAAAGGTTATCAACCTATTAAACCACACTTCAGGACTGCCTGATTACGTAGAAAGTGACGAGGATAAGTTAATCGCACACTACAGTGATCCAAGCGAAAAATTCACTTATGAAGCCCTTATTGAAATGGCAAAAGGCAACCCTGAAAAAAAACTTTTTATTCCTGGGTCGAAATTTGAATACTGTAATACCAATTATATTCTTTTAGCATTACTTATTGAAAAATTCTCGAAGCAAACGTACCAAGACTACGTCAAAGCGCATATTATAAATCCGTTAGAACTTAAAAACACTTATTTCGGATCATTATACCCAGAAAATAAAAGACCACAAGGTTATTACAAAGGTAAAGTTGCACTAATGCCTTTTACTTTAGCAGGACCAGCAGGAGAGATTTTATCCAATTTAGACGATATGCAAACATTTATTGATGCATGGAATAAAGGTTTGTTGTTTGAAGATCCGAATACCATAAAAAATGTTAAATCTCAGGATTTCCAAACTATGGTAGCAGGAGCTATAACTTACGGAAAAGGGATTATTAATATCATGGACCTTTCTTATGGGCATGGCGGACAATCGTTCGGGTACCAATCTTATGTTGGTAGCATGAAATCTAATAACTATTCTTTTGTATTTTATGTTGATGATGCTAACGTTTCCTCATGGTATCCAGCCATTGAAATATCAAGTTTACTTCAAGAAATAGAGTAATAGCAGTTTAAAACCACGCCTCAACCTCATCATTTTTTGAGATTAGGATTATTGGGCGTGGAAATTTTAGTGCTTTTTTAGAGGCTTAGCCAAAATAGAATCTAAGGCTGGCGTTGGTCTGTATTTTACAAAGTCGTCATCATCAGTAATAAATTCTGCTTTGTAAAATTTAAGTTTATGGTCTGTTAATTTCGCGTAGCTTTTAAGGGTTATTGAAGGACAACAATGTGCATCGTTATAATGACAAACGGCACGCCCTGTAAACAAGCCATTTTCAATTTTCTGATTTCTAAATATATTAGGCCACCCCTGCTCTTCACATCCAGCTAGATCGGATTCGCAAGCCACATCTACCAGCTTAAAGGTATCTCCTTGGTTTAAAAACACGTAAAAAAAGTGAATTTCGTTATAGCTATTAGAACGTACCGCCGTGACCACAGCATCATTTAAACCATCCATGTTTAAATCACCAAACACAAAATTATTGCTACTATACGTTTTTGTATTTGCTTCTGTTGGTAAACTAGAATAGTTTAATTCATCATAAACCGTTTCACTAAACCAACCTGGTAGCTTGTTTTTTTTATCGTAAGCTTCAATAATATCTATATAGTTGCTTTTTGTTTTAAATTCTTCAAATGCTTTTTTAGAAATACTATCTGGCTCTTGGGCTTTAATGAGATTTTCAATCAGCACTTCGCTACTTAAGACAGATTTCGGTAGATCTGTTTTAGGTGTTTCACTTATGTTTGATTTACAAGCTAGAGTACAAAGTAGAATGAGGATGACTAAAAAGGAAATAGAGATGGTTTTCACGGTTGGTGGATTAGATTGTTGAGTAAGACTTCTTCAAATAGATATGTGATACAGCACTAAAACATATACCATTCACCATTTGTATAGGAGCTAAATTTCTAACGCCACCATTTATAAAAAAGTATAGCTAGTTGATAATATACTGTTCTAAAAATTCAGTTATAGATAGTATTAAAATATAATTTATAAAACTGATTTTTCAATAGTTAAAACAATTTTTGCATAAACACAACAATTAGGATTGATCCCCATTTTGACTGTACTTCAGAAATTTAGAAAAGTGCAAAAACAAAAAAAGCAAGCTTTTTACAGCTTGCTTTTTGTTTTGTGGGGAGAGCAGGATTCGAACCTGCGAAGACGTAGTCAGCAGATTTACAGTCTGCCCTCGTTGGCCGCTTGAGTATCTCCCCAAAACCGAGCGCAAATATATAACGCATTATTGGTTCTGCAAAATAAAATACTAAAGTTTTTTTATAATTCGTAGCGCAATCTAAAGGTTACAAATCGCGGTTGAATGTAATACTCTGTGGCACTTACAGATAAATTACTTGAACTACTTGTATTTTGCGATTTAGTATCTAAAATATTTGTCGCTTTTAACTCATACTCCCACTTACTATCTTTATTATTTCGGAAAGATAGCGAAGCATCCCAGAATTCGAAGGTGTTTAAAGTACCAGACTCGTCACTAAATCGGTTGTGGGCATAATTGGTTTTAAAGGTGAATTTCTTAAGAATAAGGGCATCAAAATCTATTGAAGGAGCATTGGTATAAAATTTTGTACGACTAGCGCCTTGATCGTTATCCTGAATGGTAAAACGATATCCTAGTTCAAAATTTGGAGCTTCCCTAAAATTAGTACGCACTCTAGCGCGGTAGGTTTGGGCATAATTTTCGTTGGTTGAGGCCTGATTATTTACAAACTGATTAAACTTATTATAACTCAGGTTAGCATTTAAAGTTGACCTGAATTTACCAATGGTTTTATCAATGTTTCCGCTTACGCTAGCAGTTTCATCGGCTAAGCCCGAATTAAAAGGCGAGCTTACACGTACCACACCTCCCGGAACGAACTGCGAACTGGTTCTTATTCTATCTACCGTTTTACTATAATTAATACGTGCTCGCACATTGGTATAATTGAACATATTAAAACTGAAATAAGACAAGTTCAAATTATGAGATAAAGCACTTTCTAACTCCGGATTTCCAGAAAATATCGAACTGTAACTGTTTAGTACCAACCCTCGAGCTAACTGATTAACATCGGTAAAATCGGTTTGCATGGCATAGTTGAATGTGATTTGTTCGCTTTTTTTAAGTTGTAAAATCACATTAAAATCTGGCAATAAACGGAAGAAGTTATCAATATACTCTTCATTAAACTGTTCGTTTTTAGAACTGTAAGCATGAGCAGAAAGCCCTGGAGTAAAGGTAAACAACCCAGATTTTAATCGGTAATGTGCCCCTAAATACACATCACTAAATCGATAGCCAATATCATTAGTGGATAAACCATCATTTATAGTAGGCATAGCCTCCACTTGTGTGCCATCGTCTAAGGTTTGAAAAATATTGGAGTCAAAATCCTGCTTGCTATAGATGGTTCCTAAAGTTATGTTCAAATCACTTTTCTGATTTAAAATATGCCAATAATCCAATCTAGCATCCAATTGATTGGATTTCACACGTTTTTCTTGGGATACGTTGTACGCCGATTGTAGATTGTTAAGCCCCAAAGCATCGGCTACATCATCATAATTAGCTTTATCTTCAATAAAGGCGTTGTAAAATGGATCTTCATCCTGAATTAAACTTTGCGCTTCAACAGCAAAAATATTTTTGTCGTTTAAGGTATAATAGTAGTTGAAATTCTGATTGATACTATAAGGATCGGCACTTTCTAATTCGTTCACATCACCGTTCACAGAAGAGTAAAACAGCTGTTCTTGCGATTCTTTGGATACACGTCCTAAAATATCATAATCCAACTGATTATTGGTATTTGGCTTATAGGTAGCACTTAGTTTTAGCATCCCCAAATCGCTTCTTTGTACTGTATTGCTTTCAGTATATTCGTCTGGAATACCTAATTCAGGATCGGTATATTGAGTTGTCCGATGCTCTTCCATTAAGGTTTTATTATTTGAAAAAATAGCAAAACCACTTAAGTCTAAGGTCTCTTTTGGTGAATAACTGAAATTAGCCGCACCAAACTTGGTGTTTATTTCCTTCGCCCTATTATTTTGAGCGGTTAGAAAACCTAAACTATTGCTTCCTAAATTGATATTGGTACCACTGTTCCGACTTGGACTCCTAAACCCGCCAGTGAAATTAAAGTAATCTCGACGTGTAAAAGCTACTTCACCAATATTGTTTATGTCGCCAATAACATTAATGCTGTACTCCGGACTGTAATAAAACAATTTAGGCTGAGCGAGATATAAACCAGCATCGTCGGCTACTCCACTACCACCAGTAACATTTCCAAACCAAAAATTCTTCTTGCCTTCTTTTAATTTGATATTGATGGCAATATTATCTTGATTGTTGGTCACCCCACTTAATTGTCCGATTTCAGCATAATTTTTTAAAACCTCCACTTTATCAATCGCATTGGCCGGAATGTTTTTAGTCGCTATTTTAGAATCGCCATCAAAAAAATCTTTACCTTCTACCATCACTTTTCCAACCGTCTTCCCTTCTACTTCTATCTCGCCGTCATCATTTACCTCAACCCCAGGGAGTTTATTTAAAACGTCTTCCAATTTACGTTCGGTTCCCGAAGTAAAAGAATCGGCGTTATAAACTATGGTGTCTCCCTTTACAGTCACGGGCATTTCATAAACCAACTCTACAGCATCTAAAGCATTGTCATACTCCAGTTTGAAATTTTTAACCACATCATCAGTGGTTGTGATTAATTCTGTTAGATGGGTTTTCATACCTATATAACTTACTTGAATATTATAGGCTGTATTTTTTTCAACAGATAAGCGGTAACGGCCTTCGGGTGTTGTAATCCCATAAGACTCTAATTTTTGTGTTTGTTTGTTAATAGCAATAACATTGGCTAGCTCTAAAGGCGTACCAACACTATCTTTTACCACGCCTTCCAATTTTATTTGTCCGTTTACAGCAAATGCCATTAAAAAGAGGGTTAAAAAGATGAGTTTTTTCATGAATAATGTTTTAGTTGAAGTTTTAATTATCGACGTCCGCCACGGCCACGACCTCTATACATGTCGCGCATTTCTTCCATTTTCTCTTTTGAAATTTTATCAAATTCGGCTTGAGTCACTTCTTTACCCTTGGTTGGCGCTTTAATATCTTCTTTATCGGAAGGGTTAATCACAATTTTAGAACATAGCATGGTTGTATTATCTGCACTAATTTCTAAAATTAAACCTGGTAGCCCCCAGTATACATCAGGTCCAAGATTTACTGGAATCTGCGGCGTATACCAAGCGACCACTTTAATATCATTTTGCTGCTCCGCTTCAGGATGATCTTCTTTTTTTGATGACTCTTCTGCTTTATCGCGTGGTGGTCGTCTAAAATCTCTGAAATCAAAACCAGTTTTTGGTTTTACGGCTTCAGCTCTAAAACAAGTGTATTGCCCTATAATTTTAGATTCTCCTGTTAATTTCCAATCCAAACTCTGTAGACTATCCTTAATTAGAAATTGCTTTCCGAAAAGGTCTTTTTTCTGAATAAATGCCTTCGACTTGACATTTTTATATTGATCGCCACCAGACGTATTCATCATACCAAATCGCATCCCTCTACCTCCAGTTGGAGCATCTAGACTTTCTTCCTCTTCATATAAAGCTTCAGATTGGTTAAAGGTTAGAATGAATGTTTTTTCTAAAGCGCTTTTCATACGCTCTGCAATCTGTTTTTTACGTTCCTCGGTCATGTCTCTACCACCGAAACTGCTCATATCTATGGAGGTTTTAGTTTCATAATAGGCTTTCCCTTGAAAATCTTTTTGAGCAAATAAGGTACTTGAAACGGTTAAAAAAAGTAAGATGACTTGGATTCTTAAATATTTGAAAATCATATAAAATGTATTTATGCGTGCTATAATTATCTTATTGAATTAATTTTTAGTAAGAGATTCTTCAGTCGTGCCTCCTTCAGAATGACAGAATCGTACTTTTCTCAAAACACTGATTGTCATGCAGAACATAGTGATGCATCTCTATTCTATTAAGCTAAAAATTCTTCAGAAGTACGTCCTTATGAATGACATCTCCTATCCACTAAAACCCATTGGACTAAATAAACACCCCAAGGTTTAATGCCTATATGTTAAAAATTGAAAATAAATGAATATGCTAAAAATCAACTAGGTGATTTTATACACTAAAACCAATTGGAATTTTGTAATTTTCCAAAGTCTATGAAATACACCTGCTTTATATTATTTTTTTTTACAGCCCTTCTATTTGGTCAAACTACTATAGAAACCGAGTTTATTAAAAAAATTGAACTTAAAGCCGATGCGTTTATTTCGATTGATAATTTCGGAACGACCTACTACATCACTAACAATGTGTTTCATAAAAAAGACAAAGATCAAACCACCAACTTTAGCGCTTTACAATTGGGTAGTTTATATGAAGCTGAAGTTTTTAATCCTTTAAAAATCAATCTATTTTACAAAGATTTTAATACGGTAATTATTCTAGATAATCGATTAGCTGAAATTTTTAAAATTGATTTCAATCAAATCACACCATATAAAAACGTTTCCAAAATTTCTACGGGATATGATAATATGGTATGGATTTTCAATCAGGATCAGCAAAAACTTGAACTTTTCGACTACAAATCGAAGACCACTAGAGCGCAAACCGTTCCTGTACAAAGTGCGGTTTTAGATTTAAAAAGCAACTATAATTACTGCTGGTTACTCACCGAAAAATTCCTTTACGTTTACAATTATTTTGGTAGTTTGATTAAAAAAACTGAAAATAAGGGCTTTACTGCGATGGTAGAAAGCAATGAAAATATCATCCTTAAAAAAGACAACACTTTATTTTATTTGAAAAAAAACAGTGACACCATAAATGCTATCGATACCGGAAATTTATTAATAAATGATTTTTTTGTAACCAATGAAACCTTGTATATTTACAGCAACGAAAGCGTACATCAATTCAAATTAAAAATAAATTAAGACCATGCACATTGCTATTGCAGGAAACATTGGAGCAGGAAAAACGACACTTACCCAATTACTCGCTAAACATTATAAGTGGGAACCGCAATTAGAAGATGTGGTGGACAACCCTTATCTCGATGATTTTTACAATCAGATGGAGCGTTGGAGTTTTAATCTACAAGTTTACTTTTTAAATAGTCGTTTCCGACAGGTTTTACAAATTCGTCAGAGTGGAAAAGATATCATTCAGGATCGTACCATTTACGAAGATGCCCATATTTTTGCGCCTAACTTACATGCTATGGGTTTAATGACCAATCGTGATTTTGAAAACTACCGATCGCTTTTTGAACTGATGGAATCCTTAGTTCAAGGTCCAGATGTTTTAATTTATCTGCGAAGTTCAATTCCCAATTTAGTGGCACAAATACAGAAACGTGGTCGCGATTACGAAAACACGATTAGCATCGATTACTTAAGTCGCCTGAACGAACGCTACGAAGCATGGATTCATGGTTATAATAAAGGAAAGTTACTTATTATAGATGTAGATAAACTGGATTTTGTAGATAACCCTGAAGATTTAGGTTACGTTATCAATACCATTGACGCCGAAATAAACGGCTTATTTTAAATACCCTACCAAATACATAAAACAAGATCACCATGAAAATTCAATTCAAATTGTTTTTTCATGGTGATTTTGTTGATTTATCATGTTGAGCTTGTCGAAACTGACTTTGACCATCAGTTCACTAAACTTATTTCGACAATCTCAATATGACAACATGTATAGTTGTTATAAAATTTATTCCAATTTTATAGCGTCAACTTTAGCTTTAACTTCAGCTTCTGTGCCTTGAAAGGTATCATAACTGGTAACCACCTCTTCATTTGTTGTAGTAATCGTTGTCACTACAGCCTTTACAGTACCATCGCCGTTATCTGTCATTTCTACTTTTACCTCTTTAGACATAGAATTAGGAGCCACCTGTTCTGTTATATTGTCTTCGGAAGTGTATGCATTTAAAGCTTCAGATGAAACGGCAATACTTGGCGCAATCACCAAAGCAACAACCGACATTAATTTTAATAAAATATTCAATGAAGGTCCCGACGTATCTTTAAAAGGATCACCAACAGTATCACCAACCACAGACGCTTTATGAGCCTCTGAACCTTTTCTACCTTCTTCCTCAATAGTTTTTTTCGCATTATCCCAAGCACCACCTGCATTCGATTGAAAAATAGCCATCAACACCCCGCAGGTTGTAACACCAGCTAATAAACCACCTAACATTTCAGCGCCACCAATAAATCCGATAGCAACTGGTACAGCAATGGCTAATAAACCTGGAAGAATCATTTCTCTAATAGAGGCTTTGGTTGAAATATCAACACATTTATCATACTCAGCATACCCGTGAGCAGCATCAAATATCGCACGATCTTCAACAGTAGCTTTAGACATATCAGAATCATATTTACGCATCACATTTAAGGCTGCTTTTAATTGAGGAATATCTCTAAACTGACGACGTACTTCTTCAATCATAGCCATAGCTGCACGACCAACGGCGTTCATAGACAGCGCTGAAAAAACAAAAGGTAACATCCCACCTACTAACAAACCGGCCATAATATCTGGTTTAGACACATCAATCGCAACCACATTAGCCGTTTTCATAAAAGCAGCAAATAAAGCAAGTGCTGTTAGCGCTGCTGAAGCAATAGCAAAACCTTTCCCGATTGCAGCAGTTGTATTTCCAACGGCATCAAGTTTATCGGTACGCTCACGAACCTCATTCGGCAATTCAGCCATTTCGGCAATACCACCTGCATTATCAGAAATTGGGCCATAAGCATCTACAGCCAATTGAATTCCAGTGTTTGCTAACATACCAACCGCAGCAATGGCGATTCCGTAAAGTCCTGCAAAATGATGAGAGACTAGTATAGCCGCTGCAATAAGAATGATTGGAATGGCTGTTGACATCATACCAATACCTAAACCGGCTATAATATTGGTAGCTGCGCCAGTTTCCGATTGTTTTACTATGGATAAAACAGGCTTCTTTCCTGTTCCTGTGTAATATTCTGTGACTTTACCAACGGCTAAACCTGCTACCAAACCAGCGATTGTAGCCCAAAACACCCCCATAGCACCAAAGCTTAAACCTTCCACAGACTCTGGAATTAAGGCGTTAATTATAAAATATGACGCAATAACCATAAGTCCTGCCGAACCAAACTCACCTATATTTAAGGCAGATTGCGGATTTCCACCATCTTTAACACGCACGAAAAAAGTCCCTATAATAGACATAACAATACCAACTGCCGCTAATACCAAAGGCAGGTAAACAGCACCTAAGCCATTAAATTCTGGGGTTATAATAAAAGCTCCTAAAACCATGGTTCCTATGATGGACCCCACGTAAGACTCGAATAAATCGGCTCCCATTCCAGCAACATCACCTACATTATCCCCTACATTATCGGCAATAGTAGCCGGATTTAAAGGGTGATCTTCCGGAATACCAGCTTCTACTTTTCCTACTAAATCGGCCCCCACATCGGCAGCTTTGGTGTAAATACCACCACCAACACGTGCAAAAAGCGCAATAGAAGATGCACCAAGTGAAAACCCTGAAAGCACATTAAGCACTTCGCTAATACCCCAGCCCATTTCGCTATAAATCATAAATAAGCCACTAAGACCAAGAACCCCTAGTCCAACAACACCTAAGCCCATAACGGCGCCCCCAGCAAAAGCCACTTCTAAAGCTTTTCCTAATGAAGTTCTAGCTGCATTGGTGGTACGTACGTTAGCCTTGGTAGCGACTTTCATACCTATAAAACCAGCCAATCCAGAACAAATAGCTCCTACAATAAACGAAACAGCCACCATACCATTGGATCCTATTTCAGCATTGCCTTTAAAATAAAGTAGGATAGCTACAGCAATAACAAAAACCGACAATATTTTATATTCCGCTTTAAGAAAAGACATGGCGCCATCGGCAATATTCTTGGCAATGCTTCTCATTTCATCATTGCCTTGATCCTGTTTAGTGACCCAAGCACTTTTAATAAATACAAACGCTAAGGCCAATACACCAAAAAGCGGTAAAAATTTTACAATTAGTTCCATAATAGTTAGTCATTTAATAATTAGTTATTTTTTTATCCTGCTAAAAATAGAAAAATATAAGTGATAAAAAAAGCAAGGATTAACTAAAGATTTCTCAATAAAACCTCTGTTTAAATATCTTTTTTATAAACCAATGACATTTATCAGCTTCACAAACTTCAAAGTGGAATAAATAAATCCAGAGTTCAATTAATATATATTCTGAACATAACTCCGATTAAAAATGAGGAGGTTTAAAAGTTAGAATTTGCCTCATTCGGTGTTCGACATAGAGTTACATCACAATACATTTATATGACTGTGTGAATATGAAATAAATTCAGATTGACGAATAAAAAATTTAATTAAAAATAGGTTGGATTTTGACAAAAAAAAACCACCTTCAAAAATTTGAGGTGGTCTTTAAAATATAGTATTAAGAAATCGTTCTAAATAGTGAACGTTCTTTTTTTCTTGTGTTCACTGTCATCGTAGCGTTTAACACACTCGTGATAAATTTTTACTGCAGCTTCGGCATTACCCCATCCACCAGTATCTACTTTTTTCTTTTCTAAATCTTTATACACTTTAAAAAAGTGCTCGATTTCTTTTAATCTATGCGGATTTAAATCAGAAATATCAGTTTTATTACTCCAAATAGGATCTGAAACTGGTACACAAATTACTTTTTCATCTGGTCCTTTTTCGTCGGTCATGTAAAACACTCCAATAGGTCTTACTTCCATAACCACCATAGGATAGGTTGGCTCATGTCCTAAAACCAATACATCTAAAGGATCCTGATCCAACGCTAATGTTTCTGGAATAAACCCATAATCACCAGGATACATCATTGATGAAAATAATAAGCGGTCGAAACGAATTTTATGTAGTGTAAAATCGTATTCATACTTATTTCTACTACCTTTTGGAATTTCAATTAGCACATCGAAAGTTACTGATGCTTTTTTTTTGTCACTCATTGTTATTTGTTTAGTTATATATTTAAGTAGTTTTCTTTTTATTTAAGTTAACAAATGTACTGAAACCGACTGCTTTTAACAACAAAAAACAGGTTGATTTACCCACCTTTACAAAAGCATAATAGCCACTTGTAACTTAGAAAATTTTCAATTTATAGCATAAAAAAGACCTAGAACGCATTTTTGCGTATTTTTTAACGTTTTTAATGCATTCGTTTTAATATTTAGAGCAATAGTTTGAGTTTCATTTTCTGCTGATTCTTTTAAAAAAGACCTAAAAATTTAAGTTATGAAACTCTCAAACAATTAAATTATCTTTGTCCCTCTTAAATAAAATCATGCGCATAGATATTATTACGGTGTTACCGGAGTTACTTAAAAGTCCGTTTGAAGCCTCCATTCTAAAACGAGCTATAGAAGCGAATTTAGTGGAAGTTCATTTTCATAACTTACGAGATTATACCAGCGACAATTACAAATCCATTGACGACACCCAATTTGGTGGTGGCGCCGGCATGGTGATGATGATTGAACCTATAGACAAATGTATTTCGGCTTTAAAGGCAGAACGCGACTATGACGAAGTGATTTACATGACTCCCGATGGAGAAACCTTAAAACAAGGCATCGCCAATCATTTATCTTTAAAAGAGAACATTATTATTTTATGCGGACATTACAAAGGTGTAGACCAACGTGTACGTGATCAATTTATAACCCGTGAAATTTCGATTGGTGATTATGTCCTATCGGGAGGTGAATTAGGAGCTGCGGTACTTTGTGATGCTATTATAAGGTTAATACCAGGGGTTTTAGGTAATGAGACTTCTGCCCTAACCGATTCTTTTCAGGATAACTTACTAGCGCCACCTATTTACACAAAGCCACGTGAATACAAAGGATGGAAAGTTCCTGAATTACTATTTAGTGGCAACTTGCCTGAGATTGAAAAATGGCGTGAAGAACAAGCCTATTTGAGAACCAAGGAACGACGCCCAGATTTGTTGGAAGATTAGGGAGGCTATTCAAAAAAATTTAACCCGTTTAAACATAAGGTTTACTTGTGTTAAGGATAGAAGCGTCATCCTTTTTTGTGTTTGGTGCTATTTTAAGCTACTATAGTGTTGAAATGACTCCTAAAATTTGACTAAAAACTCAGGTTTTCAACAAAAAAGATATAGCGTATAGCCTGACCTGCAAGGGAACACCAAAATAAATAGAATAAAAAATTGCAAATAATTAATTAATGATTATTTTTGCAGCCAATTTCGGGTTAACCTCTGGCGAGAATCGTGAATGTTGTTCTGAATTAAACATAATAAAATTTAAAGATATGGAATCTTTAGTAAAATTTGTACAAGACGAATTTGTAGCAAAAAAAGAATTACCTGAATTTTCAGCTGGTGATACAATTACTGTATACTACGAAATTAGAGAGGGTGAAAAAGTGAGAACTCAGTTTTTTAGAGGTGTAGTAATCCAAAGAAGAGGAACTGGTGCTTCTGAAACTTTCACAATTAGAAAAATGTCTGGAACTGTTGGTGTAGAGCGTATCTTCCCAGTGAACTTACCAGCATTACAAAAAATTGAAGTTAACAAACGTGGTAAAGTACGTAGAGCAAGAATCTTCTACTTTAGAGGTCTTACTGGTAAAAAAGCCAGAATTACTGAGCGTAGACGCTAAGCACAATACAACTACAACCGTAGTTTTTAAAAGCCTTGATTTTTATCAAGGCTTTTTTTATGAACAAATGTTAACAACTGCTGTTTATAAACCGTTGATAATTAAAATGTTAAAACTCTTGGCCATAGCGGTTATTTTTCGTAATTTAGTAACAGAATAAACGTTCTTATATATTTAAAGGTTGCTTTTTTAGATCGCTATTTCATATTCGTTATGAAGTAATTAAAAAGATCAAGTTGCGTTTCAAGAGTTGCAGATTTATAATGTAATGTTTAATATTGAAACAAGACGCTTTAGTCAGGATAATCAAAATGAATATACTGCTAGAAAGTATTACTAGATAAATCATCGTTTAAACGAGTAAGGATTTATTAGTATAAAAAAGCAATTAACAGAAGCATTTAGTTAATAAGTCAATACATTTTGAAAATTAAATGAATGTTTCATTGAAATAACAATACTTAAGCTGAAAGTTTAATTGAAAATTTTAAAATTTTTAGTGAAATGCTAAAAATAGGTTTAGTAAGGTTATTTCGAGAAAGCCATGTCACAGTAGATTTAGTTCTGCAGGGATATGGCTTTTGTTTTTTAACAAAATCTTCACAATTATTTTATCATATCCATACTTTATCAGTACAATTTTTTCATAATTACAAAAATTTTATGCAAAAAAACCATTCGTATAATGATTGATTTCAATTACGTATCTAATTTTGTATATTCGCCTGGCTAAAAATGTTACAATTATTAACTACAACGTTTTAGCCCTAAATAATTCATTAAATAAATCCGACACTAATGTCTAAAATAATTTACACAAAAACGGACGAAGCTCCGGCGTTAGCAACGCGCTCATTTTTACCTATTGTTAAAGCGTTTGTTAAATCTTCTGGTATTGACATTGAAACCAAAGATATATCATTAGCAGCCCGAATTCTAGCTGTTTTCCCAGACTTTTTAACAGATGATCAAAAAGTATCTGACGACTTAGCTATACTTGGCGAGTTGGCAAAAAAGCCTGAAGCTAATATTGTAAAATTACCAAACATTAGTGCTTCTGTACCACAATTAAAAGGTGCTATTAAAGAATTACAAGGCTTAGGTTTTAACATTCCTAACTACCCAGATGAGGCTGCAACCGATGCTGAAAAAGACATCAAAGCCCGCTACGATAAAGTTAAAGGTAGTGCCGTAAACCCTGTTTTACGTGAAGGAAACAGTGACAGACGTGCGCCTAAAGCTGTTAAAAATTACGCTCAAAAGAATCCGCATTCAATGGGTGCTTGGACTAGCGATTCAAAATCTCACGTAGCTACTATGAGCGAAGGTGATTTTGCACATAATGAAAAATCTACAACCATTGATATAGCTACTTCTGTAAGTATTCAACATACCTCATCTACTGGAGAGACTACTGTTTTAAAAGAAAACTTAGCGCTTTTAGATGGTGAAATTATCGATGCAACGGTAATGAACAAAAAAGCCTTATTAAGCTTTTTAGAAGCTCAAGTTGCCGATGCCAAAGAAACTGGCGTATTGTTTTCATTACACATGAAAGCTACGATGATGAAAGTGAGTGATCCTATTATTTTTGGACACGCTGTTAAAACTTTTTTCAAAGATGTTTTCGCTAAACACGCTGAAACCTTTGAAAAACTAGGTGTAAATGTTCACTCTGGGTTTGGTAATGTAATAGAGTCTATTCAAAAATTACCAAATGAAGAGCGTCAAGCTATAGAAGCTGATATTCAAGCGGCTTATACAAACGGTCCTGCCATCGCCATGGTAAATTCTGATAAAGGTATTACTAACCTACACGTTCCTAGTGATGTGATTATTGATGCATCTATGCCTGCAATGATTCGTACGTCTGGACAAATGTGGAATGCTGCTGGTGAATTACAAGATACTAAAGCTGTAATTCCAGATAGTAGTTATGCTGGAATTTATTCGGCTACCATCGATTTTTGTAAAAAACATGGTGCTTTTGATCCTACAACTATGGGAACAGTTCCTAATGTTGGACTTATGGCTCAAAAAGCTGAAGAATACGGATCACACGATAAAACATTTGAAATTGCATCTAACGGAACTGTAAAAGTAATTGATGCTTCTGGAAATACTTTATTAGAGCACAGTGTTGAAGAAGGTGATATCTGGAGAATGTGTCAGACTAAAGATGCTCCAATCCAAGACTGGGTTAAGTTAGCCGTAACACGTGCTAGAGCTTCTGAAACTCCTGCTGTTTTCTGGTTAGATGAAAATAGAGCTCATGATGCTGAAATCATTAAAAAAGTAAATGCCTATTTAAAAGATCACGATACTGATGGTTTAGACTTAAGAATCTTATCACCTGTCGATGCGACTTTATTTACTTGTGAGCGTCTTATAAAAGGAGAAGATACTATTTCGGTTTCTGGAAATGTATTACGTGATTACTTAACCGATTTATTTCCAATTTTAGAAGTTGGTACTAGTGCAAAAATGTTATCTATCGTACCTTTAATGAACGGTGGTGGTTTATTTGAAACTGGTGCTGGTGGATCGGCTCCAAAACACGTACAACAACTTGTTGAAGAAAACCACTTACGTTGGGATTCTTTAGGTGAATTTTTAGCCTTAGCGGTTTCTTTAGAACACTTTAGTAACGTAAACAACAACCCGAAAGCTAATATTTTAGGAGCTACTTTAGATGATGCTACAAGCACACTTCTTGAAAATAGAAAAGGACCATCTCGTAAAGCTGGAGAATTAGATAACAGAGGAAGTCATTTTTACTTGGCTTTATACTGGGCTCAAGAATTAGCTAAGCAAAATGATGATGCCGATTTAAAAGCAGAGTTCACTCCTATTGCTGAGCAATTAGAAGCTAACGAAGCTAAAATTGTTGCTGAATTAAACGATATTCAAGGGCAACCAACTGATATTGGTGGTTATTACGAACCAAACGAAGCGTTGGTTAGCAAAGTAATGCGTCCTAGCAGCACGTTTAATGCGATTATAGATTAATCTCGATTAACATATATATTTTAAAAGCTCCTGTTTTCAGGAGCTTTTTTTATACCTAGATTTTTACTTCAAATTAAGAATCGAACTGAAGTTAAACTAAAAAAAACGTATTTTTGGCGCATGAGTTTCACAAAAACAACCGAACAAGATTCGAACTACAACCATCTGGAAAAGATGTCGGTTTCAGAATTACTACAAAACATCAATAACGAAGATAAAAGTGTACCCTTAGCGGTTGAAAAAGCTTTACCACAAATTGAAGCTTTAATTTCACAAACCGTAGAGAAACTAAAACTTGGCGGACGCCTTTTTTACATGGGAGCAGGTACCAGTGGTCGTCTTGGTATCGTCGATGCCTCGGAATGCCCTCCTACTTTTGGTGTGCCATACGATTTAGTTATAGGCCTCATTGCCGGTGGTGATACAGCCATTAGAAAAGCGGTAGAATTTGCTGAAGACTCTACCACCCAAGGTTGGGAAGATTTACAAGCCTATCAAATCTCACAAAATGATGTGGTGATTGGTATTGCGGCTTCTGGAACGACGCCTTATGTGATTTCTGCTTTAGAAACCTGTAATAATAACAACATCGTTACAGGGTGTATAACCTGCAATCAAAATAGTCCGTTATCACAAACCGCACAATTCCCAATAGAAGTTGTTGTTGGTCCCGAATTTGTTACGGGAAGCTCTAGAATGAAAGCAGGAACGGCTCAGAAGTTAGTTCTAAACATGATTACGACAACGACTATGATTCAGCTCGGACATGTAAAAGGCAACAAAATGGTAGACATGCAGTTGAGTAACAACAAGCTTGTTGACCGTGGCATTCGCATGATCATGGATGAAATTAAAGTCTCAGAAAAAACAGCTTCAGAGTTACTTGAGCAATATAAAAATGTAAGAGAAGCTATAAAAAACTATTCAAATGGAAGAAACTAAAACCAAAAGAACGGATAAAACGGTATTATTTAAAGGCGTTAAAATATTAGTATTTGCTGCATTAAGTCTTTTTATGGGCCCTATCCTATTAAGTTTTGCTTACAGTAAGCCAGAATCTCCTTATTACTTACCGCTTTTAGTTGTAGGTTGCGCAGTATGTGCTATGGCTGTTTTTATGGTTTTTAAAGGTCTTAAAACCATTATGGATAGTATGTTTAAGAAATAAACGCTGTAACTATTTATTAATCAAACTCTCTTTTGGCGTACTTGGGTTAAATCCGAAGTCAGAATCGTTGATTTTTATATGCAATCGATCAAATATATAATTGATAATAGCATAATGATGAATGGTATGGCTATTAGCCTGAGATAACAAAGCTCCATAGGTGTACGGAATTTCAATTTTTCCGGTTCCCAAATCATCCACAACCCTTATCAATTGAGTTTCATTAAATTGAAAAGCTTTAAGATGATCTATTATTTTTTTTAGATAATTTAAAGCTTCATGGCAATCTTCTTCAACCCTTTTATTTCTGCTTCTAGCGGTAAGGTCAACCATATTATTTGGTGCCCCTTTTAAAATACAGTCGTAAAAATCTAAAATATGCCTAAGATGAGTTCCAATACTAGAATAATATGGTGAAACTGTAGCATCACACAATTGCGTATTGCACAATTGTTTTAAAATAACTTCAGATTTATTTAATGTTTGTAAAGAAGCTTGAAGAATGATGTTCATGAGTCTAAATATAGATAATTTTTAATTTAACCAGCTTGTTTTACTTCAACAAAAGCACCTTTAAAAGGTAATCATGAAATTTTAGCGTTATCACGATAGTATCATGATATTAATTCTCAACGGTGTGGTTATTAGTTAACGACTATTCAAAATTAAGTTGATCACTCCTTTGCTTGCTCCAACTCATTTAAAACTAAGCGAATCTCACCATAAGTATATTTATCATCCAATTGATGTTTTAAATCCGAAATGGTCTCGTAGGTTTTCTGTGGAATAAGCGTTTTTAGATCATTATAATGCGCAACAGACATTAAGTCTAAGACTTCTACTTCCCCGGAAGGGATAAAGCTCGCCAGGTGTCCGAAAATGGTATTTTCATTTAACTCACGCATATCTGAAATCTCCTTAATGGTTTTTCCCTTTTTAAATAACTCTAAAGATTCTAATTTGGTTTCACCAACTTTCCTCTTCGGCTTATCACTAAATATTTCGATGTCTTTCTCTATTTCGATGTCATTTTCTTCACAGTAATCAATGATTTCCTTTAAGATGGCATCACCATATTTTTGCACACGGGTTTTTCCCATACCATTAACCTTAAGCAAAGCACTTTTAGTTGTTGGAAGGTTTTCACACATATCGTAAAGCGCTTTTTGAGTAAATACTTGAAAATGGACCAAGCCTTTTGCTTCCGCAATTTCATTTCTAAGTACCCGTAAACGTTCAAAAAGCTCCACATGACTTGTACCGTCGACCACCGATTTTCTAGTACGTTTGGGTTTATTTTTCTCTTGAAATATCGCTTTGGTACGTAATTCTAAAAAGGACTTGGTTTGAAATCCTTGATTTAGCTCATTAAAATACAACACTTTAAAATCCAGAAGTTCCTCTAAAGCATCTAAGTTTTTGGTGATATCTGAACCTACAACTTGGTTATCTGTCGTAAAAGCAAAAGATTTCAAGGGTGTTGTAAAATGTGCAGCAGTCTCGGTTTTAAAATAGGTAATCGCCTTTTTAAACCGCTCTTGAATTAAGGGACTGGTCTCTGGCAAACCTTCATCTTCAGAAATTTGTTTGAGTTGCACCATAAAACCATTGGCTACCTTTAAGAAATCGGCCAACTTATCTTTAAGAGGTAACATGATTGCTTCTATATTACCTTCTACAACCGATTTGTTTTTGTAATAAATATCCAAAATGCGACTTACAGGGTATAAAAAGCCATAAAAATCGAAAATCTCATGAATGAGATCCAGTTGAAACCGTTTTTTTGAAGCTTCTAAAACAGCATCATCTGGCGTATTCTGTTCGGCCTTTTCATTGAAAGCAATCACATTGATGTCGCTTATAATTTGATTGGACTGAATTTTACTTTTTAATACTAAGCCCTCTAAGGATTTACAACGACTTAGTGCTACGTATGTTTGTCCGTGTGCAAAAGCACCTTCGGCATCAATAATGGCTTTATCGAAGGTTAATCCCTGACTTTTATGAATGGTTATCGACCAGGCCAAACGCAACGGCATTTGGGTGTAGGAACCTATTTTTTCTTCAGAAATTGCCTTGGTTTCTTTATCTACCGTGTAATTAATATTCTCCCAAACTTCAGGTTTCACTTCAATATTGAAGTCATCGTCTGGACAATGCACTACAACCTCATCTTTATCGAGATATAGAATTTTACCAATTTTACCATTAAAATAACGTTTGGAAGGATCGCTATCGTTCTTGACAAACATAACCTGTGCGCCAACCTTTAAATCTAAAGATTCATTATTTGGATAAGCATACTCTGGGAACTTCCCTTCTACCTCAGCTTTATAGGTAAATATTTTAGAATCTAATTTATCAAGTTCCGCTTGATTTGTGGCTTCAGCCTTTCGATTGTGAGTTGTTAATGAGATGTATCCTGCATCTGGTTTTGGCTCAAAATCGGCGATATAGCGTTTATTTAATTCTTCCGCGGAAGCGATACTTAACTTATTGTTTCTAATTTCATTTAAGATATCAATAAACTTAGGGTTCTCTTGGCGGTAAATATGTTTTAATTCTACCGAAATAGCCTCACATTGCATATAGGCGTGGCTACTAAAAAAGAAGCCGTTTCGGTAATGGGGTTTTAAAAGTTCCCATTCTTGTTCCTTTATTACAGGCGATAATTGCTGTAAATCCCCTATCATGAGCACTTGCACACCACCAAAAACTTTGTTTCTATCTCTATAACGGCGTAAGGTTTTATCAATACCATCTAGTAAATCGGCGCGTACCATACTAATTTCATCTATAACCAGAAGGTCCATAGACTTTATAATATTGATTTTTGTTTTGCTAAATTTTCTATTAAACCCTTGAGATGCATTTAAATCGGCGTCTGGTAAAATAGGTCCAAAAGGCATTTGAAAAAAGGAATGTATGGTAACTCCTTTCGCATTGATAGCAGCTACTCCTGTAGGAGCCACAACAACCATACGTTTTAAACTATCTCTTTTTAAACGGTGTAAAAAGGTCGTTTTTCCCGTACCTGCCTTTCCTGTTAAAAATATAGATCGGTTTGTATTATTTACAAACGCCCATGCCAATTCGAGTTCCTTGTTTACAGCCATTAAAAGTTGAAAAAATAATTTAATTTTTGAAGGTAATAAATTCTTACGTTTTTAATCTGCCCTTTAAGTCATAAAAATTGCTTAAATTCATTAAACTATTGATAATAAAGTTCTTTCGCCCCAAAGACGAAAAAATAATTATTATTGAAACCACACTTTATAAATACCATTGTTTTCTATGCCATCTTTACAATTGGGGTGTTATCTGTTCAATGGGGTTTTTCGCAAAATATAAAAACTCAAAAAACGCTTGATAAGCAGTTTGCCTTTAAAGCGCTTACTATAGAACACGGCTTATCACAAAACTGTGTTATTAGCATCGCTCAGGACAGTATTGGGTATTTGTGGCTCGCAACTCAAGATGGGCTAAACAAATACGACGGTAGGGAATTCAAGTATTACGATAAGCAGTTTGAAGACAAAACACGATCGCGATTTAGTAAATTAGGCAAGATCTATATAGATAACCAAAACAAACTTTGGCTAATTACATATAGCGGAAAATTAGAATACTACCATCCAAAAACCGACACCTTTATTTCCGTTAAAACACCATACGGTATTAGTACTATTTTTCAAGACAGCAAAAATGACTTGTATCTAGGTACTTATAATCAAGGGGTGATAAAAATAAACTCCACAACCAAAGACACCACTCAACTTCCTTTTAATGAGCTTAAAAACCAGACGGTTTATGAATTTTTAGAGACCAATAATAGCCTATACATGGCCACCTCTCATGGTGTTTTTAATTATTCTGAAGCTTCTGGTCTAAAAAGAATAGATATTGACCATACAAACCAGTGCAACTACAGTACTTTGGTAGCTACTAAAGACGGTACGTTATGGTTGGGCTCCTATGGTGATGGTATATTTTACAAACCTCCCCATATTCAAGAATTTAAGAAATATTATCACGATAACATCCCTAATAATATAAATGTCGAAGATTTACTAGTAGACAGTAAAAACCGCTTATGGATTGCTACTTATGGTGATGGTATTTTTCTAGTAAACCATGAAACCCAAGAAGCAAAAAACTTTAAAGCCAATAAAAGCAATCCTTTTGCCATTCATTATAACGACATGCTTTGTTTATTCGAGGATAAAACAGGGGTTATCTGGTATGGATCGGATGGTACTGGTGCTAATTATTATGACGAACATCTCGTAAAATTTAATATTTTAACGAATAACCAAGTACCTCATGATATTAACGTAGATATGGTGAGGTGCATAAATACCGATGCTTTAAACAACGTTTGGATTGGCACATCGGGAAAAGGACTGACTTGTTTCAATTTAAAAGCACAAACCTATAAAACCTTTACGGAAGACAATTCAACCCTTTCAAGCAATAGAGTTATAAGTTTGAATGATTTTGATCATGAACTTTGGATTGGACATCAAGTCAACGGCCTAAACATTCTAAATGATTCAGGAATTTTTATCAACTATCCAGAACTATCCAAACATACCATTTGGCGAATTTTAGCGGAAACTAAAGATAGACGTTGGTTATGCACCGAAAGTGGCATTGTACTTTTTGATAAAAACTTAGGGATTCTTAAAACCTATAATCAAAGTAATTCTAGTCTTCCTATTAACAACGTTAGAGCCATAGTTAAAGAAAACGATAGCATCATTTGGGCTGGAACCGATAACGCAGGTGTTTATAGAATAAATACCAAAACCGATGAAATAAAAGAGGTTAAACAACTCCACTATAAAATTAAAACCTTATTTATAAAAAACGGAATCCTTTGGATTGGTTCGAACGGCTCTGGTTTGATTAAATACAACATTAAGGAAAACACTTTAATTAGATATAAGAAAGAAGACGGCCTCCCCAATAATGTGGTTTATGGCATTTTAGAAGGGACTTCAGACGATTTATGGCTAAGTACCAATAATGGACTTAGCAGATTTAGCACTTCCAAGTCTAATGGGGCCTTCGAAAACTTTAGCGCTGACGATGGCCTACAAGGTTCTGAATTTAACACGGGGGCCTATTTTAAAAGTGAGGATGGTACCTTGTTTTTTGGCGGTTTGGAAGGCATAAATTGGTTTAAACCTAATGAACTTACTTACAACAAAGTAAAACCTAAAACCATTATTTCCTCTTTTGAAGTGTTTTCTAAAAATCGAGAAATGACCAATAACCTAGAATTAAAGCATAATGAAAATACCATAAGCTTTACTTTTTCTAGTCTTCATTTTTCTTCACCAGAACGTAGTACCTTTAAATACAAATTAGAAAATCATGATGAGAATTGGGTTATTTCAAAAAATTTCAATCTTGCACACTATACCAATTTACCCCCAAACACTTATACTTTCAAAGTTATTTCTAGTAACTATGATGGCGTATGGAATGAAAACCCGGCTAAGTTCACCTTTAAAATAAACAAGCCTTGGTATTTGAGTCTATATGCCATTTTATTTTATAACATCATTTTTATTCTTCTAAGCTATTTAGTGTACTATTTGGCCAAAGTACGGTGGCATATGAAAATGCAATTGCAGTTTGAAAATACAGAAACCAATCGTTTAAAGAAATTGGATGAATATAAAACGAAGCTATACACCAATATCTCTCATGAAATTAGAACACCATTAACGCTTATTCTAGGACCAATAACAAATCAATTAAATAAAGCTGAATTAGCTCCTAAGGATAAAAAGGAACTTAATTTAGTGAAGCAAAACGCTAATCGCCTTTTAAATTTAGTAGACCAAATGCTGAACCTGTCTATGATAGACTCCGGTCAGATAAAACTCAAGCTGGCTCAAGGAAACTTGGGGTTATTACTTAAACAGATTGCAAATGCTTTTCAGTACCATGCGAATAAAAATGATTTAAAAATAGTGTCTAAGATTCATAATTTAAATGATGTGTGGTATGATAGTGACATGATAGAAAAAATTTGTTCTAATTTGCTCTCTAATGCTATAAAATATGCCACTAAAAAGACTGATATCATTTTTGAGGCCAATAGGCAAGACTCATTTCTCGTACTGTCGGTAATAAACAGTAGCGAACAAATCGAAGAGAAAGATTTGAGCCTTCTATTTCAGCGCTTTTATCAAGACAACGAAATGTCGGATGGTGTAGGTGTCGGTTTAGCTTTAGTTCGTGATTTGGTAAACCTTTCTAAAGGAACCATTGTAGCCAATAGCTTGGGAAATAACAGAATTCAGTTCACCGTTTCTCTGCCGATAAATAAGGAAGCTTTTAATGAAAGTGACTTCGTTTGCTCAGAAACAACTCCAAAAAATTCAGTTATACCAATTTTAAAGCATAAGGAAACTTCAGAAGACACACCTCTTATTTTGGTTGTGGAAGATGACATCGATATTCTAGAGTTTACCACATCAATATTTAAAAACGAATATCAAATCTCCAAAGCTTCTAATGGCCAAGAAGCCTTTCAAAAGGCGATAAAAACAAATCCAGATATCATAATTAGTGATATCATGATGCCTATTAAAAATGGTATCGACTTGTGTGAATCCATAAAAAATAACCCAGCCACCAGTCATATTCCCGTTGTTTTATTAACTGCTAAAGTTGGTGAACAGCATGAAATTGAAGGTTTAAAAACAGGAGCAGATGCATATATTACAAAACCATTTAATTCAGATAAGCTTAAAATCATTATTAGGAATTTACTTGAAAACAGAAAACAAGTCCATAAGCACTTTAGTGAAACACTAAGTATTAGTCCGAATTTAGCTGTTTCGACAACAGAATCTGAATTCTTAAAACGTTTGCAAGAGGTCATAGACTCAAACGTTACCAACCCTGAATTTAATAGTGAAATGTTTGCCTCAAAAATGGCTTTAAGTCGTACACAATTACACCGCAAGTTAAAAGCGATAACCAATACGAGTACTAGCGAGTTTATTCGTCTTCAACGCTTAAAAATAGCAAAAGAATTGCTTAAACAATCGGATGTCACCGTTGCTGAAGTTGGCTACCAAGCAGGTTTCAATACCCCCTCCTATTTTATTAAATGTTTTAAAGAGGTTTATGCTTGTACCCCTCACGAGTATATTGACAATCCGTTTTAAACTCAGAAAACACTTCTTTGGAACATACCTTCTATACTTTGAAACATATTAAGTATCCTATCACGCTTTATCCTTATAATTTTATCCTAGGCAATATATAAGCGTGGTCATGAACAATAATACTGATAATACTGATAAAGAGACTACGGTATTTATGAGTATCGACCATCTTAAAAAAGGAAAATATGAACTTAAAATCCTATTAGACAATAAAGTAATAAAAACAGTACAATTTATAAAAACCTAAACCATGCAACATTATGAAAATTCTAAAAACAATTTGCTTTGCGTGCTTAATAATATTTGCACCAAGCTGTAGCAACGACGATAATGGTGATTCTTCGGAAAAAACAACCAGGGAGTTATTAACCACAGGAAAATGGTATCAAGAATCTAAAAGCCCAGGTAGTTTTACCGATTGCGAGAAAAACGGCTACGTGGAATTTATGGATAATGGGGATGCTATTGTTGATATTTATGATGATTTTTCTGGGACCTGTGAATCGCTTGGAGCCATTATTGCTGAATATACCTTATCAAACAATATAAAAATCACCATTACTTTTGGAGCTGATGTTACTGAAATAAATATCGAGGAAATCTCTGATGATGAACTGGTCCTTAAAAATGTTAATGACGGTGAAATAATTAGGTTTGACAGAACTCCAGGTTAGGAAACAACAAACTTCTTGAAAACATAAAACATGCTATTATCTTGTATGCCCTTAATCACCTATCTGTCCTCTTAAATTTCTGGTCTCTCTTGGTCAAATACAGAAAATAAAACCTACCTATGTTATGGAATTCTACAAAAAAAATCCAGCGTATGGCTGGATTTTTATTTATTATCATGGTTAGATTTTAATTATTTACAACCAACCTAAAACCTTCTCCGTGGATGTTTAGTATTTCTACTTTTTCATCAAGCTTTAAGTATTTACGTAACTTGGCAATATAAACGTCCATACTACGCGAAGTAAAATAATTATCGTCACGCCAAATTTTTGTAAGTGCTAATTCACGAGGCATTAAATCATTTTCGTGAAGGGCTAATAAGCGTAATAACTCATTTTCTTTAGGTGATAATTTAACAGGCTCTCCTCCTTTAAACTTTAAGAATCGTAATTTTGAATTTAAATCGAATTCACCAATTTTAAACTCAAATTGCTTGCTATCGGAAATAGTTTCTGTAGCCTTACGTTGAATAATGGCCTTAATTTTCATTAAAAGCACTTCACTATCAAACGGCTTATTTAAGTAATCGTCTGCCCCAACTTTATAACCTTTTAAAACATCTTCTTTCATTGTTTTAGCGGTTAAGAAAATAATTGGAACATCTGTGTTTTTCTCTCTTATCTCTTTAGCTAATGTGAAGCCATCTTTATAAGGCATCATAACATCTAGAATACACAAGTCAAAATCATCTTTTTTGAATTTTTCAAAACCTTCCATACCATTTTTGGCATGTGTGACTTCATATTCATTCATCATTAAATAATCCTTAAGAACCGTTCCAAAATTAGGATCGTCTTCTACTAATAATATTCTCTTTTTTTGCTCTTCCATGATATTATGATATTAGCGGTAGCTTTATTGTAAATGTGCTTCCTTTGTCTTTTTCACTTTCTACTGATACATGACCTTGATGGTCTTCTACTATTCTTTTAACATAGGCCAAACCTAAACCGTGACCTTTAACGTTATGAATATTTCCGGTGTGTTCTCTATAAAATTTTTCAAACACTTTTTTAGCGGCCGTTTTACTCATTCCGCTCCCGTGATCTTTTACTTTTAATAAAACATTAGTGCCTACATTTTCCGTATACACTTCTATTCTTGGGGCTTCAGGGGAATACTTAATAGCATTATCCAGCATATTAACTATCACATTTGTAAAATGCGTTTCATTGGCTAAAACCGATGTCTTTTCCGCATTTAAAAACGTTTTTATATAGCCTTGTCTATCCTCCACAATTAACTCAACATGAGTAATAGCATCTTCGATTAATTCGTGTAGGTTTACTCTATCCTTATTAATGTTAAGTTCGTTCTTTTCTAATTTAGATATCCTTAAAACATTTTCTACCTGAGCATGCATTCTTTTATTCTCCTCCTTGATCATCGATAAATAACGAACAACTTTTTCTTGATCGGCAATCACTTTCGGGTTTCTAATCGCATCCAATGCCAAGTTAATAGTAGCAATTGGTGTTTTAAACTCATGCGTCATGTTATTAATAAAATCGGTTTTAATTTCTGAAATTTTACGTTGTTTCACCAGTTGATACAATGCCAAACCAGAAGCCAAAATAATAATTAGTGTAAACATTATGGAGAGTGCAATCATCCCTATAACGCCAGATAAGATAAACTTTCTTTTATCTGGAAAATTAACTAATAACCTATAAAGACTACGGTTATTTTCATCATAAAAAATAGGCACTCCGAAAGTAGAATCTTTATGATAATCGAAATTATCACTATGTACTTTGGTTGCTAAATCATTACCGTAAATGGCAAATTCAAAATCAATACCAATACCATATTTAGCCAATTTTTCGGCTAATAAAGTTTTGATTTCCTCTTCAGAAACCCTTTTATGAACCGGTTTTCTTTTTAAAACCTCTTTGAAGTTTTTCTCAAAACTCAGTTTTTGGGCTTCATCGATGGTACCACTTCTAATAATTTTAGAAATCGGACTTTTAAGATCTTTATCTGCCGACTCCAAATTACTATAAATTTCGGTAGTTGAATTCCCTATGATGTTTGTTATATCTAGGCTATCTAAACCAATATCAAAGAGCGATGAGGACAATTTATAATCCTCTTGTAAAACGTTACTTTTATAAATAAGTGTTTCTTTCGTGCTGTTGTTTTTCCTGTAAATTAACAGTTGAGAGACAGCATCCTCGTCAGCTTTTTTTTCTTTATCTAAACTTAAATACTCTGTAAAATATTTTTCGAATTCATTCTCTTCAATCGTATTAGAAACGTTGTTTAAAACGGTAACGACATTAGACTTGAACCGATTTCTTTCATTATTTACAGAATCATTAATATAATAAGCCTGAATAGCAATAATACCGATTAGCGACAAGCTCATCAGTATAATTAATAAGATAAATATCCTTTTACTCATCGATCAAAATTAACATTTTAACATTAAAAATCTTATCATTTAACCTTACATTAACAAAAATGTTAAAATTTAAGATTTCTTAAAATTTCCTCATGTATTTTTAAGACTTGAGTATAAGTTTCCTCTAAAACAGTGTTAAAAACTACAAAATCTGAAAGCTTTGTTTTTTCTTCATCAGACCATTGATTTTTCATGATATTTTCAATCTTTTCAACCGTTGTATCATCTCTCTCTAACAAGCGTTCGATTTTAATATTTTTAGGTGCTGTGACACTTATTACGAGATCGCAAGCCTTATGGCCTCCGTTTTCAAATAAAATGGCCACTTCTTTTATAACATAAGGTGATTTTTGTTCTAAAACCCACTTCTTGAAATGCTCGGCAACCCTAGGGTGCACAATCGCATTCATTTTTTGGAGATAGGTTTTATCATTAAAAATAATATTAGCTATATAAGGCCTATTTAAACCATCATTAAGATACGCATTTTCTCCAAATAATTGCGTTAGTTCTTGTTTCAATACACTTGATTCATTCATGAGCTTCTTAGCTTCATCATCAGCAATGTAAATTGGCACACCGAGTTCTTGAAACATTTTTGCAACTGTGGTTTTCCCACTGCCTATACCGCCTGTAAGTCCGACTATTTTCATTTTGTAATAATAAATTCGATACGTTGCTGACTAATTTTTGAATGTTTCGCTAGTTCTGGGGCCTTAACCAATTCGGGCATTAAGAAATTTTGATCATCATGCATTTTCTCAAAATCACATACCACTTCAAAGTCTTTCTTTGTAATTCGTTCAAAATCATTTAAGCTTACAAAATAGGAAACACTAACCGCCTTTGGAAAGTAATTCACAACACTATTTTTAGGTGTATTGATGACTTTTACCGGAATTTTCAAGGTGCCTTCTGTAAATTTCTCAACGTTAGCTTTTAGGTTCACTTGAGAAACAGAATATTGCACTTCTGATGTGTTTTCTGGGAATTTAAGCTTCAATGGTTGGTTTAAATGAGTTCGAACCTCATTAATTTGCTTCGCTTCTGTTTCTAGGTATTTGATTTTAGAAACCAAAACGTCCGGCCCCACAACAACTACGGAGTCGGGCTCAACTCGAATCTCATCAGAAGTATTAAAACCAAGCGCATAATTCACTTCAGCTTTAATTTTAACAGGAACTTTTTTGACCAAATTTACGCCATAACGAAAGGCTATTTTATCTGGTGAAATATTTAATATTTGAACTTCCTTATCAAACTGTGTATTATTTAAATAGGCTTTGGTTTTATTATATACAAAGGCTTGGTCATTTTTCTGAACGTCTTTACTAAAATCTACTGTCACTTTAGGCTGTGTAAAATAATACTTCAACCATCTAAAACCATGTGTTTTTAAAGTGATGTTCATAGTTACAGAATCATCTAAAATCACATACTCTTGCGGGATTTTTACTTTTTCAACCTTAAAAGGAATGGTGTCTGTATAGGATTTAGATAATTTAGAAATAATTAAGATGACGAAAGCAAACAATAGAAATAAAAGAAACACATTGATTCTTTTATTTTTTATTGAACTTAATAATTTAGACTTTAAGGTATTAAGCATACGATTAAAAAAATAGTTTTGGGAATTGAATTTCAGGTTTTTTACCTAATACAGAAACCGCCCATGTTGATCTTAAAAAACCATATCCATATCCGAAAAACTGAATCATAATGGCTGGAATAACTAATATAGCGACACCTAGGCTTTTAGAGCTCACTAAAGCTAATATAAAAGCTACTACAAAATACAATAAATAGGCTATTAAGAAGATTTTTATTTTGAAAAAACTAAGCCCTATGGCGCATAGCAAACCTGCACTAAACAGTGCAGGAAACCAATAGGTTATCTTTTTAGACTCTGGGTGCCATAAATTTAAAATAGGACGTACCAATCCGAATTTATGAACTTGTGTATAAAATTTCTCCCATGAGATTCGGCGTTTATGATACACGAAAGCCTCAGGAATCAATTTGGTTTTAAATCCTAGTTTCCATAATCTAATAGACAAATCAGGGTCTTCTCCAGGATGAATTTTACCAAAGCCATGGGAGGCTTCAAAAGCTTGCTTGGACAATCCCATATTAAAACTTCTTGGCTGAAACTTATCTACACTCCCCTTTTTACCCCGTATACCTCCTGTGGTGATAAAAGAGGTCATTGAAAAATTAATCGCCTTTTGAAGATTTGAAAACGATTCATGAGCCGTATCTGGGCCACCAAAACAATCAACAAAATCGTGAGTTAAACTATTATCAACGGCTTTTAAATAGCTTGTTGGTAAAATACAGTCGGAATCTAAAATGATAAAATAATTGCCTTTTGCTTTACGCATACCAAAATTCCTAGAATCTCCAGGTCCAGAATTGGGTTTGTAATAATAAGCGATATTTAGATGTGACTGAAAGGCCTTCACAATAGCTTCCGATGATATATCAGAACCGTCTTCAACAATAACAATTTCATATAAAAAATCACCTTCTAGAGATTTGAAACTCTCTAAAAGTTCTTGAATTTCATCAGGCCGGTTGTAAACAGGAATTATAAATGAAAACGCTATAGACATATTACAAAAATAAAGAAAGCAACATCAAAACAAATGATAATAACCGATTAACTTTAAACCAAAAAAGCCACCTAAAAACAGGTGGCTCTTTCATATATTATTGTGTTTTTACTTTGTTTCGTTTTCAACAAAGGCTTCCATAACTGCGGTACTTACACCCATGTTACTAAACCCACCATCGTTATAAAGATTTTGTAAAGTCACACGTTTTGTTAAGTCACTAAACAGAGAAACCGTATAATTAGCACAATCTAAAGCGGTTGCATTACCTAGTGGAGACATTTTATCGGCATAAGCAATAAAACCATCAAATCCCTTTACACCACTACCAGCAGTTGTAGGTGTTGGAGATTGTGAAATAGTATTTACTCTTACTTTTTTATCTTTTCCGAAGAAATAACCAAAACTACGCGCAATACTTTCGAGATATGCTTTATTATCAGCCATATCATTATAATCAGGAAATACACGTTGTGCTGCCATATAACTTAAAGCTACAATACTTCCCCATTCGTTCATAGCATCCGCTTTGTATAAGGTTTGCATTACTTTATGAAAAGACATCGCAGAAACATCAGTTCCTTTTTGTGTAAAATCATAATTCTGATTGGTATAATGATTTCCTTTTCTAACGTTAATAGACATCCCGATAGAGTGTAGTACGAAGTCAATTTTTCCTCCTAAAATCTCCATAGATTGCTCTACAAGCTTTTGTAAATCTTCAAGAGAAGTGGCATCTGCAGGAATAATTTGAGATCCTGTTTTTTCAGCTAACTCATTAATTTGTCCCATTCGCATAGCAACAGGCGCATTAGTTAATACAAACTCACCGCCTTCTTCATGAACGCGTTCGGCAGTTTTCCAAGCAATTGAATTTGAGTCTAATGCTCCAAAAATGATCCCTTTCTTTCCTTTTAATAAGTTGTACATATATCTAGTTTCTTGTTTTTTAATAAATTAATTCGGCGACAAAGATAGTAATTAATTGAGTAATTCTTTAGCATGAGCAATAGCCGATGATGACATTTCTTTACCACCAAGCATTTGGGCTATTTCTACAATACGTTCATCAGGATTTAACCTGATTAAGTTTGTTTGCGTTTTATTATCCACATCTTCTTTAAACACTTTAAAATGCGCGTGACCTTTAGCAGCAATTTGTGGTAAATGTGTTATTGAAAACACCTGCATGGTTTTACTCATTTCCAGCATAATATCACCCATTTTATTTGAAATTTCACCAGAAACTCCTGTGTCAATTTCATCAAACATCATGGTTGGTAACTGAATATATTTTGCGAGTATAGATTTTATAGACAGCATAATTCGGGACAATTCACCTCCCGATGCTGCTTTTTTCAATTCATTAAAACTACCGCCTTTATTTGCAGAGAATAAAAATGTTAACCGGTCTTTTCCATTGATAAAAAATTCCTTGTCCAGGTGGGCTTCAATTTTAAATTGAGCATTGGGCATACCTAAACTGCTTAGTAGTGCCTCCAATTGAACTTTTAAATCTGGGATGACTTTAACACGGTTATGGTGAATTTTCTTGGCTATTTTGTTTAATACTTCTTGTTGAGAAGCTATTTCTTCTTCTTTCTGTTTTAGGGTCTCATCGAGGTTTTCGGTCACAGATACTTTGTCTTCTAGTCGATCTCTAATCTCTATAAGTTCTAGAACCGTTGTTGCCACGTGTTTTTGCATCAAACTATGTCGCAACTTCAATTTAGCATCAACAACCTCTAAACGATTTGGATCGGCTTCTAAATCTTCTTGAAAACCGTTTACTTCCCCAAATAAATCATCCAATTCAATCAAACTGCTATTGGCTCTTTCAAATAGCGTCTTGTATTTTGAAGAATACCCTACTAACTTTTGTAATACATTCTTTAAAGTTGTTAAAGAAGCAATCACACCAATTTGTTCATCATCTAGTAACTGATAAGCTTCAGAAAGTTTTTCCTTTACGCCTTCTATATTATTTAAAGTTTCATACTCTTCTTCAAGACTCTCAAGCTCACCGTCAACAAGGTTTGCTTCATTCAATTCATTCAACAAAAAAGTATTATAATCGTGTTCTTTAATAGCCTCTGCTTTAAATACTAACAATTCATCACGTTCTTTTTGTAATCTTTTATAAACTTTAAGTTCTACTTTGTAGTTATGTAGTAAGTCTTCATTTCCTCCCAAGGCATCGATAACCTGAAACTGAAAATCGTTACTAGTAAGTTGCATGGTTTGATGTTGCGAATGGATATCGATAAGACGCTCACCAAGTACTTGAAGGCTAGATAAATTTACAGGTGTATCATTCACAAAGGCTCTGGACTTCCCTGAAGGCAAAATTTCTCTACGGATGATGGTATTAGCATCATAATCAAGATCTTCAGCTTCAAACAGCGCTTTTAAGTGGTATTTAGACACATCAAAAACAGCTTCAATGATACATTTTTCTGAAGCATCTTTCAAACTACTTAAATCGGCGCGTTTACCAAGAATTAGGGACAATCCTCCTAAAAGAATAGATTTACCAGCTCCAGTTTCACCAGTAATGATAGAAAAACCCGAATTAAAATCGACCTGCATAGCATCGATAAGGGCATAATTTTTTATAGAAAGTGAGGTTAGCAAAGCTTTGAAAAGTATTAGAAATAAAAATTAAATATAGTAAAAGTGGCTTAAAAAATATATTAAGTTTTAGTACTTAATATTTTGCCATTTACTACTGTACATAGGCGCTACTTTTTGAAGTAATTCCTTCACTTTAGCCACATTAACATTTGGCCCTTCGGTAAAGATATCTTCTATTTCGTCGGATTTAGCATCGAAAAACACACGTAGCAAAAAAGAATTTGGACGGCGTTTGTTCATAGCATCAAATTCCATCAAACTTGCTGCTATGGCTTCCTTTCCTGCCTTTACATCTTGATGCATAACATCCAAGCCTTTTCTGTGATAATCATAAAGCACACTTCTGTACTCTTTAAAAGTTGGTGACAAAATATTGTCTATAAGCGCGAAACGACTTTGTAAACCGTCTTCAACTTTCCACCCTTTGTAATTACCTTGATGTGAATAATTTGTAATTACCTGAGCTTGTTTATAGTATGCTTCTCCCCCATGATGAGAAAACGTATCGGCATCCAAAGCTAAAATCATATACACATGAAAAGATAACACTGAAATTAAATTCGATTCGTATTGGGTTTCGTTATAGATTAGATTTTGAAACTCTAAATAATTAAAATTAAAGTCTTTATCATTAAAGTTATATACGGGTGTACTATAGGAAGAACCATAAATGGGGCGCGAAGATTGCACTTGAATCGTACCTTGAAAAGATTCGCCACTATAGTTCGTTACATTAATAACCATACTGCAATTTATACGTTCTTGAGACTTAAACGTTTTATTCGACCATTTTCTATTATTAACAAATTCGGTAAGTTCCTTTTCTAAAGTATTAAAAATGGGGAAGTTTTCATTTCCTGTTAACTGCGCATTAACGACAACTTTACAGTTTAGTTCTTGCGAAACACCTTTAAATCCGATAAAAATTAGTAATAAAACGACTATGCTACGCATTAAATATGAGATATAATTTTGTTTAATAAGTCAATGGCGACTTCAGATTTAGTTTTTAATTCAAATGCTGTGATGTTATCTTGATCGTCAATAAAAGTAACTTTATTAGTGTCACCTTTAAAACCAGCTCCTTTATCATTTAACGAATTTAAAACAATTAAATTTAAATTCTTTCTTTTTAGTTTTCCTTTGGCATTTTCCAGTTCATCATTTGTTTCTAGCGCAAAACCAACGAGATACTGTTGTTTTTTAATGACTCCTAAAGAAGCTAAAATATCTTTTGTTTTTTCCAGCTCTAATGTTAACGTCGAGGACTTCTTTTTTATTTTTTGATGAGCTACTTCTTTAGGGCGATAATCGGCTACAGCAGCAGAAAGAATGGCAATATCACATGAATTAAAATACGTATGCACAGCATTAAACATATCTTCAGCACTCACGACTGGAATCTGTTGAATTAAACTGTGAGATACTTTTTGAGCCGTAGGACCGCTAATTAAAATCACTTCGGCACCAAGATTAGCAGCTGCTCTGGCTATTTCAAAGCCCATTTTACCACTAGAATGGTTCCCTATAAAACGAACAGGGTCGATAGCCTCATAAGTTGGCCCAGCTGTAATTAATACTTTTTTACCTTTTAAAGGTAATTTTCCTAAAACATCGGCTTCAATAAAACTAAAAATTTCTTCAGGCTCTGCCATACGGCCTTCACCTACCAATCCACTAGCTAGTTCTCCACTCGTGGCTGGAATCATAATGTTTCCAAAGGTATTAAGCTTTTCAAAGGATTGTTTTGTTGTGGCATGTTTATACATGTCTAAATCCATGGCAGGCGCAAAATACACGGGACACTTTGCAGAAAGGTAAGTCGCCATCAATAAATTATCGCATACCCCATTAGCCATTTTAGCTAAAGTATTGGCGGTAGCTGGAGCAACAATTAAAAGGTCTGCCCAGAGACCTAAATCGACGTGATTGTTCCACACCTCCGTATCTTCGTCTTCATTTGTAAAAGTCGAATATACCGGATTTTTAGAAAGTGTAGATAGTGTTAAGGGTGTTACAAATTCTTTTGAAGCTGGTGTCATCACAACTTTTACGTTGGCACCAGATTTCACGAACAACCTTACAAGTGAAGCTGTTTTATAAGCGGCAATACCACCCGTAATGCCTAACAGTATGTTTTTGCCGCTTAAAATACTCATATAAAGAAATTAATCCTGAGCGTCATCCTCAGTATTTCTGAAATAAATTTTATCAGTTAACCATTCTTGAACGGCTAAAGCATGAGGTTTTGGTAATTTTTCGTAAAATTTAGAAACCTCAATTTGCTCTTTGTTTTCAAAGATTTCTTCAAGACTATCGTTATAAGTAGCAAATTCTTCTAACTTATCGATAAGTTCTTTTTTAATCTCTGTATTAATTTGCTCAGCACGTCTTGCGATAATAGAAATTGACTCATAGATGTTCTCTGTAGGCTCATCTATTTGATTTCTGTCGTACGTAATCGTATTAACTGGAGCATTGGTTTTTTTTAAATCCATTGTATAAATGTTTAACTTTGTGAGCTGTAATTTTGTAATTCTTCTTCTATTTCAACTGCCATTTCTTCAACATCTTCCTGATATTTTGAATCGGCATAATCATTTTTAAAATCTAAATAATATTCTTTAGCGGACTCTAAACGTCCTTTCTTCTTACTTTCAACACTATTAATAGCCAATTTATAAGCCGAATCTAGCTTATAAAAGTAAGCATCTTCCAAATACGAAGACCCTGGGTTTTCGAAAATAAAATTATCAAATGACTTTATAGCCGCTTCGAAATCTGAAATCGTATTGTACTGCTTAGCTATTTCAAAGGCTTTCTTTTCTAGTTTATCAGACAACTCCTTAGTTAAGGCGTTAGCTTCAGGAACGTATTTAGATTCTCTAAAGGCATTGATAAAATCTTGAAGCTTTTCAATAGCATTCTTCGTTTCTGTTTGATCCTTACTATACACCGGTGATAGCATATAATAACTTTTAGCGGCTAAAAAAGAAGCTTCTTCTAATTTTTCACTTTTAGGGTAACTGGAAGCAAATCGCTCGAACTGATAACCTGCAACGTAATAATCTTTAATCTCATAAAAAGATTTCGAATACAAGTACATGAGTTTTTCAGCCTGAGGCTTACCTCTATAGTTGGGAACAATTTGAGCAAAAAGCGCATTGGCTTTAGTAAATTCGCCCTCATTGTATAACGATTCACCTAATTTAAATTTCGCGGAAACATCTTCCGCCTTTAAAGTCTTGTGATATTCGCTACAACTTGTTAAAACTGTGAATACTACTAGTAAATATAAAAGCTTGTTCATAAATTTTTAAACAGGATGCAAAATTAAGTGATTAATATGGATTTTAAAAATATAATTTCAAAGCTAAATTAAATGCTTAACCTCTATAAAAATAAGGTTTAAGTTATATTTAACACGACTAATAATTATCAACAAAGGCTTTGATCTTAGCTTTTAAAGCATCCGACGCAGGTACTAGAGGTAATCTCACTGTATCTCTACATAATTTTAAGGCTTCAAACACTCCTTTTATGCCTGCTGGATTATTTTCCTCAAAGATATATCCAATGACATCAATCAATTTAAAATGCAATTTAAACGCTGCACTTGCATCACCTTTTAATCCTAAACGAATCATTTCTGAAAAGTCTTTTGGGAAACCTTGTCCGATTACAGAAATTACTCCTGCTCCACCAGCTAAAACAACTCCAAGGGCTAAATCGTCGTCTCCAGAAATAATTAAGAAATCCTCCGGCTTATTTTTAATTAAATCATAGTACTGAGACATGTTATTACCAGCCTCTTTAACCCCGATTATATTTTCAAAGTTCTGAGCTAATTTAATGGTGGTTCCTGCCTCCATATTTTTTGCAGTTCGACCAGGAACATTATAAAGAATAATGTCTATTGGGCAAACTTCTGAGATAGCCTTAAAATGCTGATAAAAACCTTCTTGAGTTGGCTTACTATAATATGGAACAACCGATAAAATAGCATCAATACCTCTTAAATCAGTACTTTCAATTTCATCGATAACTGCAGCCGTATTATTTCCTCCAATACCTAAAACTAAAGGCACACGACCACTATTAGCTTTAGAAATCGTTTCAATAACCTCCTTTTTTTCTAACTTCGTTAAAGTTGCGCTTTCAGCCGTTGTGCCACAAATCACTAAGTAATCTGTACCATTTTCAATATTATAATTTACAATATTTGTTAACGCGCTATGGTCGATACTTAAATCGCTATTAAAAGGTGTTACCAACGCCACTCCAGTTCCTAGAAACTTACTATTCATGCTTTAATTAATTTTATTTAATATCGTTAGGTATTTAAAAAGCTCTGTTTTAAATACTTTAAAATCTTTTAATTCAGTTTTAATTATCAAATCGTTTATACGTTCATCCTGTTGCAGAATTCCAATTTTTAGTTTTGCTTTAGAAAGCACGCTTAACAATTTCAATTCCAATATATCTTCAGCGTAATAATTAATCAAAATATCAAAATCATAATCCAAAAAAGATTGCAACTCAACATTTTTCACTTGACCATTTCTGTTAAAATCTTCTAGATAATAACAAGTCCCTATAGCATTAAGCTCGTTTTTCTTATTTACAGAAAACCCTATAATTTTAAAATTATTAGGCTGAATTTTAATCTCCATAGCCATTTTTTCAAATACAGCTACATCATTAAATGCATCCATATTTATAAGGACTCCTAATGTTTTTGCAGCCGAGTTATCAGATTTCACTACGCGCTCAGCTAACAATTTATTAATACGCTTTTTTATAGATTTTTCTTTAAAAACCTTTAAAATCATTTATCTTTATAATTTGCGCAAAGGTAGCAAAAGTACGTTCAATATTTAAGATTAAAGAATGAGGTTTACACATTTAATTTATTTGTTATTTTTTTTCCTTTTACTCCATTGTAAAAATAGTGATGTACAACTTTCTAAAATAGAAGGAAAACAAATACAAGTCACTGATAAGCTAGAACTTGATTCCGAAATAGATCAATACATAGCGCCGTATCGCGAACATATTCAAAAAGATTTAGATAGTATTATTGCAATTTCTCCTAAAACCTACGATAAAACAGACGGTGAATTAAATACAGCTCTTGGCAATTTAATGGCCGATATAGCCTACGAACAAGCCAATCCCATATTCTTAAAAAGAACCGGCCATAATATTGATATGGTCTTATTGAATTACGGAGGCATTCGCTCAAATTTACCTAAGGGAGCGATTACGAAAGGAACCGCTTTCAAATTAATGCCTTTTGAGAACAGCCTTGTGGTTGCTGCTATTAAAGGAAACCAAGTCAATGACTTGGTGAACTACCTTGTAAAAGCACGAAAAGCTCATCCAATTTCTAAATTACAAATTACAGTCGACAAAAATAACACCTTAGTTGCATCCAAAATTGATGGAGCTCCTATTGATGCTGACAAAACTTACTATGTGGCTACAAATGATTATCTATATCAAGGTGGAGATAGCATGACTTTCTTTCAGCCAAACGAAAATTTATACACATTAGATTATAAAATAAGAAATACTTTAATTGATTATTTTATGAAAGTAGATAGCATCTCCCCTGTTCGTGATGACAGATTTATTAAAATTAATTAAAATTATGAAACGTAGAAATTTTATACAACAAGCAGCAGCAGGAACAGCATTAATATCACTTGGAGGGCTGGGGTTACAATCATTTTCAACTATAAATAATTTTAAAAAAATTACTATTTTACATACTAATGATGTTCATAGTCACATCGATACTTTTCCACCTGACGACCCTCGGAACCCAAATCAGGGCGGTGTCGCTAGACGCGCAACTTTAATAGATAGTATTCGAAAAGAAAACCCTAACACCTTATTATTAGATGCTGGTGATATTTTTCAAGGCACACCGTATTTTAATTACTACGGTGGGGAATTGGAATTCAAACTCATGAGTAAATTAAAATATGACGTTGCCACTATCGGTAATCATGATTTCGATAATGGTATAGAGGGCCTTTATGCTCAGTTACCACACGCGGAATTTGAGTTTATTTCGGCGAATTATGATTTCACAAATACAGTAATGGATACCCATTGTAAACCTTATAAAATCTTTAAAAAGGACGGCATTAACATCGGTGTATTTGGATTAGGAGTTGAGTTAAAAGGCTTAGTTACGGATACGAATTACAAAGAAACCAAATATCTAGACCCCGTTGAAATCTCCCAAGATATGACACGAATATTAAAAGAAGAGAAAGGTTGTGATCTGGTTATTTGTTTATCACATCTAGGATACGAATACAATTCAGATAAAATTTCAGACATCAAACTTGCAAAAGCGACCAAAAACATCGACTTAATTATTGGAGGACATACACATACTTTTTTATCAAAACCTACAGTCGTAAAAAATATTGAAGGTAAAAATACGCTTGTTAACCAGGTAGGATGTTACGGTATTAATGTTGGGCGTATCGATTTTTATTTTGATTCCAATAAAAACATTTCTGCTGAAGGGGTTTCCATTAGCGTTTAATCCTATGATTTTAAATTAATTTAGATAGGCTGACTGAAGGAAAGTCAATGAAATTAAACTTGTAAAGTTGAGCTTACCTAAACAGATTTTGATTAACACCAAGTTCAAAATATTTCGACAAACTCAATATGATATAAAGTTTGAAGGATCCACTTGGTTTTCTTGATTGAAGATAATAGCTATAAAAAGAAATCACTTAAAATTTATTATCGAGAGCCACCCGCGACTCTTCGCCTTCTTCTACAGCATATTGTACCTGCTTATAAAAGCAAAAGAAAGCCCCTAAAGCTAAGGTCGAAGAAATAATGGTGAGCAAATTTTTCTTAACGATGTAGTTATCAGCCACCCAAATAAAAACAGAAAACACAATTAAAATTACGCCGAGAAATAAAAATAAAGCTTTTTTATTCTCCTTATGAATGTAATTAAGCAAAGCGAAGGACAATAAAGCAACTAGCAGTGTATTATATACGATTTCTATATAATACTTATTCGTAGACTCTACAAATGGACTTACAATATCCTGAAGCACATAGATAAGATATACACTTAAAGCTAACAGAACGACTAAATGAGTTTTAAAACGTTTTATCAGGTAATTAAAATCTGTAGATTTTAATATTTCTAACAATAAAAAAAAGTAACCTAAAATATATAATACATTACCCACATAGTAATATACATCATAATTTATGTAATCAACAATAAAATCTAGCAGGTCGGACACCGCATATAGCAAAATAAACAATGTAAAATAAACCGTTTTTTTATTTTCAAAAACCATATACCCCAAAGCAACTAAAGGTACTAAGAGAGCCTCTAAATTATTAGCCACCAAATCATTACCGTTTATCTGTAAATAAACAAATAACAAATAAACAAGCGCTATAATAACACCAAGAACTCTGGGTTTTATCATAAAAAATAACGTTTCATTTCTAATTTAGACCAAATATAAACTAAAATACCACTTAACATTTAGGAAAGCCTTATTTCAGGTACAAAAATAAACTAGAAACCTACTTTTTGTAAGAATTCGTCTTCTGAAATTAATGCAACGCCTAATTTTTCTGCTTTATCTTTTTTACTAGGCCCCATATTTGCTCCTGCTACAATATAGCTGGTTTTGGATGAAATCGAACTACTAACTTTTCCACCGTTATCTTCAATAAGTTTTTTAAGCTCTGTTCTTGACACTTTTTCAAAAACACCTGTAACAACAATGATATCCCCTTTAAGCAATTCTGTTTGACCTTTTAACTGCTCTTCACTTATTTCTAATTGCACACCAAAGGCTTTTAATCGGTTTACAATTTGCACATTCTCTTCGGCATCAAAAAACAAACGAACACTTTGAGCAATTTTAACACCTATTTCATCTACAGCAACTAAATCTTCTTGAGAAGCAACCATAATAGCATCAATACTTTTATAATGTTTGGCTAATTTTTTAGCCACCGTTTCCCCTACATAACGAATCCCTAAAGCAAATAAAACACGTTCGAATGGAATATTTTTAGACAGTTCAATTCCGTTGATCAAATTGTCAGCACTTTTTTCAGCCATACGCTCCAAAGGCACTATTTGCTCTTTTGTTAACGTATATAAATCGGCATAATTAGAAATTAAATGCTCATTAACTAACAAGGCTACTGTTTCTCCACCCAAGCCATCAATATCCATTGCTTTTCTAGATATATAATGCTGAATCCTACCTATTACCTGTGGTTTACATCCATTATAATTAGGGCAATAATGCTGTGCTTCTCCTTCTTGACGCACCAAAGCCGTGCTACATTCCGGACAATGCGTTATATATTCTGTTGGCGTAGATTCTGGAACACGTTTAAGTAAATCAACTCCCAAAATTTTTGGAATGATCTCACCACCCTTTTCAACATAAACTTCATCGCCTACTCTTATATCTAATTTTTCAATTTGGTCGGCATTGTGCAAGGAAGCGCGTTTTACCGTTGTTCCGGCTAGTTCTACAGGTTCTAAATTAGCAACTGGGGTAATCGCTCCCGTTCTACCAACCTGATAACTAATACTGTTTAATTTTGTTGAAACTTGCTCGGCTTTAAACTTATAAGCCATAGCCCATCGCGGGGCCTTCGCGGTATAACCAAGCTCTTCTTGGTGCTGTAAACTATTAACCTTGATCACCACTCCATCGGTTTCATAAGCTAAATGATGACGGTTAATATCCCAGTAGTTTACAAATTCTAAAACATCATCAATGGAATGGGCTAATTTAGACGCATCTGGTACTTTAAATCCCCACTGTCTTGCTTTTTCTAAACTTTCAATTTGAGAAGAAATGCCTAAATTATTTCCAGTAATATTATACAGCAAACACTCTAATGGACGTTTAGCTACCTCGGCACTATCCTGGAGCTTTAAACTCCCTGAGGCCGTGTTCCTCGGGTTTCTATAGGGCTCCTCACCTATTTCAATGCGCTCTTCATTCATTTTATTGAAGCCATCAAAAGGTAAAATTATTTCTCCTCGGATATCAAATTTATCAGGAAAATCACCTTTCAACCGTAAAGGCACCGACTTAATGGTTTTTACGTTGGCCGTCACGTTATCACCTTGAAATCCGTCACCACGCGTCACAGCTTTAACTAATACCCCATTCTCGTAAGTCAGACTAATAGAAGCGCCGTCATATTTTAATTCACAAGCATATTGAATTTCACCATCAACCATTTTTTTAATCCGGTTTTCCCAATCCTGTAAATCTTCTTTAGAATACGAATTATCTAAAGAATACATACGATGTTCATGAACTATGGTTTCAAAATTTTTGGTGACTTCTCCACCTACCCGTTGCGTTGGCGAATTCGAATCAAAAAACTCTGGATGTTTTAATTCTAAGTCTTGAAGCGTTTTCAGTTTTAAATCGAAATCGTAATCTGATATCTCCTTCTGATCCAAAACGTAATAACTGTAATTATAAGCGTTTAACTCGTCGCGCAGACGCTTTATTTCTTGTTCAACTGTATTCATGAATGCTTTACTCCTTTTATCATTCTATCTTTTCTAAAGATATCTTGTTTTAATTCTATGTTAGAAAATTGATGTTTTTGTAATAGTCTAATCATTTCATTTCCTAAAAACTCATTAATTTCAAATAATAATTCGCCATTTTCAACTAGATTATGAACTGAAAACTCTGTAATAGCCTTATAAAATTGCAAAGCATTATCGTCTTTAACGAACAAGGCCAAATGCGGTTCGTTCTCCAAAACATTAGGCTTCATTAGGCGCTGTTCCTTTTCTCTTATGTAAGGCGGATTCGAAACGATAATATCAAACTTTAAATCTCTTATGGAATTGGTTGTAAGAATATCAGCATTAATAAACTCAACATGAACCTCATTAAGTAATGCATTTCCTTTAGCGACTTCTAACGCTTTTTCGCTAATATCAAGTGCATAAACCGACGCATTTTTTAAATGTTTAGCGATAGAAATGGCTATACAGCCGCTACCGGTACCAATATCTAAAATATTAAGCGTTTCATCTTCTTTTTTATGTTTTAAAATCCATTCGACAAGTTCTTCTGTTTCAGGCCTTGGGATTAACACATTTTTATTCACTTTAAATGGTAAGCCATAAAACTCTGTTTCCCCAATAATGTATTGAATAGGCTTGTGTTTTATAAGTTGATTTAAAGCCTTTTCAATGGGTTCATCGTCATCAATACTAAGCTCGGTATCCATCGCTAAATCTATACGCGAAACTTTATAAAACACATCGATAAGCGTATAGAAAAAACTATTGACTTCCTCTGTCGCATAGAGGCTATCTAATTCGGCGTGAAACTTCTTTTGTATATCTTTTAGTCTCATAATTCTTTTATCATCCATATACCACAAGCATGATGTCCTGTGTTTCCTAATGCGGCATCTAAATGCACGAAGCCATTTTCTTCATAAAGGTGAATAGCCGCTTTTAATTGTGGTGCTGATTCCAAATAACACTTTTTATAACCTAATTCTTTTGCTGCACTAATACATTTTTGCAACAAAAGATGACCAAATCCCTTACCTCTTACTTGGGGCGAAAAGTACATTTTCTGAATTTCGCAAATTTCAGACTCATGATTTACCAACGGTTTTAGTCCGCATCCACCAAGAATTTCACCTTTAAAATCGAGTACAAAGTACACGTCATCTTCATTTTGGTAAGCCTCAAACATATGTGATGTTTCAGGGTCGGTGTAAGCTGTACCTTCCAAAGGAATATTAAATTCGTAAAAACACGCTCTGATAACACCCTCAATTTGAGCATTATCCTTAGCTTCAATTTCTCGAATAACTGTAGTATCTTTACCCACTTTAATTAGCCTTTAAGAATACGTGAAGATACGCCAAATCAAAACTAAATAGAAATGAAAAAGCTATTAATCTTATCAACATTATGCTTAGCTCTTTTTAGTTGTTCAGTTCAAGAAAAACCTGAATTTCTAAGCGTTCATCATGTCAAAGTTTCAGAATACAATGCCCAATACATCATTTTAAATGCTGAAGCCCATTTTAAAAACCCGAATTCTGTTGGAGGCGAACTTTCAACCAACGGACTAAAAGTTTTTGTTAATGATAATGATATAGCAACAGTAACTTCTGAGACCTTTGAGGTTCCGGCTAATAAGGAGTTTTCAATTCCTTTGACTTCAAAAATCCCAACAGATAGTTTGTTTAGTAGTAAAAACCTAAGCAGCATCTTGGGCAGTTTTTTAAATAAAAACATCAAAGTACAATATAAAGGAGATATAAAATATAAAGTTTTTGGATTTTCTAGAACCTATAATATTGACAAAACCGAAAACATAGAAATAAAACTATAATTAGTGAACACTAACGAAGTCTATATAAAACGCTGCATTGAAATTGCTAAAAACGGATTAGGCTCCACCAGACCTAACCCTATGGTAGGCTGTGTTATTGTTCATAACCATAAAATTATTGGCGAAGGATTCACCAGCCCATTCGGCGGAAACCATGCAGAAGTTAACGCCATCCATTCGGTTGAAAATAAAGACCTACTTAAAGAAGCGACCATTTACGTCACCTTAGAACCATGCTCACACCATGGAAAAACCCCACCTTGCAGTGATTTAATCATCAAACATCAAATCCCTAAGGTCGTCATTGGTTGTATCGATGACAATGAAAAAGTAGCGGGTAAAGGTATCACCAAATTAAAGGACGCCGGTTGTCATGTTACTGTGGGTGTATTAGAAAGCCTCTGTAAATCGCATCACAAACGCTTTTTCACCTTTCATAATAAACAACGTCCCTATATTATTTTAAAATGGGCCGAAAGTCAAGACGGTTTTTTATCACCAGAAAAAAAAGAAGTCCAAGCTCCTGTTTGGATTACCAATCCCTATTCCAGAATTTTGGTACATAAATGGCGTATGGAAGAACAAGCTATTCTAGTTGGTACAAACACCGTTATCGAAGACAACCCTAGCCTAACTGTTAGAGATTGGACCGGACAAAACCCGATTAGAATTGCCATTGATAAAAACCAGAAGCTTTCCAAAGACCTCGCTGTTTTTAATAATGAAGCAAAAACTTTAAGCATCACTAAAGACCAAATTGATTTCTCAAAACCTATAGCTTCGCAAATTTGCGACCATTTATTTAACATGGAAATCAATTCTGTCATTATTGAAGGTGGCGCGCAAACTTTACAAACCTTTATTGATGAAAATCTTTGGGACGAGGCACGTGTTTTCACGGGGCCCGTTCACCTCCAAAAAGGCACCAAAGCACCACGATTCTCTGGTCAACTAATTCACGAAGAAAACATCATTTCTGATACTCTTAAAATTTACAACAATGATTAATACTATAATATTCGATTTTGGTAATGTTTTTATCAATTTAGATATTCCCGACTCTCAACAAAACGCCTTTGAAACCATGGAAATAGACAGCTTTCCGGATGAAATTTTAGGTTTCAACAGTTTTTACGAACAGGGCTTAATTAGCACAGAAGAATTTTTAGATTTTTATTCTGAAAACTTCCCAAAACTTTCAAGAGAAGCATTGGTGAATCTTTGGAATTACATGCTGAAAGATTTCCCAAAAGACCGATTAGAGTTTATTAAGGACTTAAAAAAATCTGGTGATTACAAACTCATTTTATTGAGTAACACTAATGCGCTTCATATTGAGTACATCAAACAAAACGTTGAATTTTTTGATGAATTCAAAGCCTGTTTTGACAAATTCTACTTATCGCACGAGATCAATCTTATAAAACCTAATGCAGATATCTTTGAATTTGTTTTAGCAGACAATAATATTAAGGCCAATGAATGTCTTTTTATAGATGACAACAAAGACAATATAGCAACTGCCAATAACCTAAACTTTAAAACTTGGCATATCACTCCTGGCACTGAAGATGTGTGCACACTTTTTGAAACCAAAAGCAACCTTTTTAAATAAATATTTTTTTGACTGAAAAAGACACCTATAAAACCATTGCTAAATCCATTGAACCTACCTTATTCAAAGAAAAAAACAGCAAGTTCTTTGGGTATGCATTTCCAGTTACTAATGAAGATGAGATCAAAAATCATTTGGCATATGTTAAAAAGGAGCATCATTCGGCCAGACACTGGTGCTATGCCTACCAATTAGGTACAGAAACAATCACCTATCGGGCAAATGATGATGGCGAACCAAGTAATTCTGCAGGCATGCCTATTTATGGTCAAATTCAGTCTTTTGATGTTACAAACGTCCTCATTGTTGTAGTGCGCTATTTTGGAGGTGTAAAGTTAGGGGTTGGCGGACTTATTAGCGCCTATAGAACTTCAGCACAAATTTCTTTAGAGGCTGCAAAAATCATTAAGAAAACCATTAATCAGGATTTCCTCATAACATTTGACTATAAAAACATGAATACAGTCATGAGGATCATCAAAGAGAAAAAATTAAACATCACGCACCAAAAATTAGAACTGGATTGTCAGATTACCATAACGGTAAGAAAAAAAGATGCTTCATCAATTTTCGAGATTTTTAATAATCTATATGAAATAAAAATAAAAACACTTTAAGTTAATCACCAATAGCGTCTAAAATATATTTTGGCGGTCTTGTGGGCTTATTCGTTTTTTTGTCGATAAAAACTAAAACGGTACTCGCTGTGGTTAAAATTTCACCCTTTGAGTTGGTAATTTCATAGTCAAATTCAATCTTTACAGAAGGGATCTTTTTGAGTTGTGTTTTTACATTAATTACATCATCATAACCCGCTGATTTTTTATAGTTTAAGGTCATAGAAACAACTGGTAACATGATACCATCCTCTTCCATTTTTTTATATGACACGCCTATCTTACGAAGCCACTCAATACGCCCCATTTCAAGGTATAACGCGTAGTTTCCGTGATAAACGACCCCCATTTGGTCGGTTTCACCATAACGAACTCTTATTTGTATTTCATCGAATTTCATCTTCATAAGTGGATATTTTTTTGTAGCTTCGGCTACGGGTTAAACATGCGTAAAAAAATCTAAATATTCAATAGCTATTGATTTTTTTTTTAAGATTTTTGTTCACATATTTGCCCCACTATTAAAGAGGGTGCGAAAGTTCGATTTTCGCTGATTTCTAAACTAACAATTAAAATCTATATTAACAAAAATGAGTGTAACTGCGCAATCGGTATGGAATAACTGTCTTGAATTTATAAAGGATAATATCCAACCGCAAGCCTACAAAACTTGGTTTGAACCTATTGTAGCAGTTAAACTAACGGGCACTGCATTAAGTATTCAAGTACCGAGTAAATTTTTCTACGAATGGCTTGAAGAACACTATGTGAAAATCCTAAAAGTTTCACTCACCAAGGAGTTAGGAGAAACCGCCAAGTTGGTTTACATTATTAAAATGGAAAACACTTATGGCAACAAACAACCCTTCACTGAAAAAATTCCAAGTGCGAACCGCTCGGCTGTAAAATCGCAAAATGTTGATATTCCTTTAAATAATAAGAGCCCAGAATTACGCAATCCGTTTGTCATTCCAGGCATTAGAAATGTAAAGATTGAATCGCAACTAAATCCGAATTACAGTTTTGAAAATTTCTTAGAAGGTGACTCTAACAGATTGGCACGAAGTGCTGGATTAGCTGTAGCAGCCAAACCTGGAGGAACTTCTTTCAACCCCTTATTAATTTTTGGAGGAGTTGGTTTAGGAAAAACACACTTAGCTCATGCTATTGGTGTTGATATTAAAGATAAATATCCAGAAAAAACCGTTTTATATATTTCAGCTGAAAAATTCACGCAACAATATATAGATGCCGTTAAAAAGAACAACAGAAATGATTTCATCCATTTTTATCAAATTATTGATGTTTTAATTATTGATGATGTTCAATTCCTTTCTGGAAAAACAGGAACTCAAGACGTTTTCTTTCACATATTTAACCATTTGCACCAAAACGGCAAACAAGTTATATTGACAAGTGACAAGGCTCCTGTTGATATGCAAGATATTGAACAACGCTTACTGTCTCGTTTTAAATGGGGATTATCTGCAGAGTTACAAAATCCTGATTTCGAAACCCGAGTTTCCATCCTGAAGAACAAACTATACCGAGATGGTGTTGAAATGCCAGAGGAAATTATCGATTATGTGGCTAAAAACATCAAATCGAATGTTCGTGAACTTGAAGGCGCTATCATTTCTTTAATTGCTCAGTCTTCTTTCAACAAAAAGGAAATTACGATTGACTTAGCGCGTGTTATTGTTGAGAAATTTGTAAAAAACACAAAACGCGAAGTTTCTATAGACTACATCCAAAAAGTGGTATCCGATTATTTCCAAATGGATATCGACACTTTACAGTCTAAAACAAGAAAACGCCATATCGTTCAAGCCAGACAATTGGCTATGTTTTTTGCTAAAAAATACACTAAAGCTTCTTTAGCTAGTATTGGATCTCAAATAGGAAAAAGAGATCATGCCACCGTATTACATGCTTGCAAAACAGTGGATAATTTATCTTCAACAGACAAACAATTCAAAAAGTATGTTGAAGACATTACTAAAAAACTTTCGGTTTAAAACTTTTAAATCATGATTAATATACTGATGGTTTGCCTGGGAAACATTTGCCGTTCTCCCCTAGCTGAAGGCATCCTAAAATCTAAACTCCCATCTGAAGGATTTTACGTAGATTCTGCTGGCACTGCCAGTTACCATATTGGAGCCTCTCCAGATAGGCGCTCGGTTGAAGTCGCTAAGAAGGATGGTTTAGACATTTCGAATCTTCGCGGCAGGCAACTTGTAGTTTCAGATTTTGATAAGTTTGATTACATTTATGTGATGGATGCTTCTAATTATCAAAACGCACTTAAACTGGCTAGAAATGATGACGACCGTAAAAAAGTGAAATACATCTTAAACGAAGTGTATCCAAATCAAAATTTTGATGTTCCCGATCCCTATTATGGTGGAGATGAAGGTTTTCAAAATGTGTATAACATGCTTGAAGAAGCCTGCGAAAAAATTGCAAACGACTTAAGGTCTTAATATAATGACAAACCACGGCAAACTTTATTTAATTCCAACGACTTTAGGTGATAACAACCCTATGGAAGTGTTACCCATTACGGTAAAAAACACCATAGAGCAAATCGACATCTTTATTGTTGAGAATGAAAAAACAGCAAGACGCTTTATTAAAAAGATTTGCCCGGACAAACCTCAACCTTCGTTAAAACTTTTTCTTTTAAACAAATTTACGAATGAAGCTGATTTGCCAAGCTTTTTAGATCCGTGTTTATCAGGGACTTCAGTAGGGCTTTTATCGGAAGCGGGATGCCCTGGAGTTGCCGATCCTGGAGCCGATGTTGTTAAAATCGCTCATGATAAAAACATAAAAGTTGTGCCTTTAGTAGGACCATCATCCATACTTATGGCGATGATGAGTTCTGGTATGAACGGACAGAGTTTTGCCTTCAATGGATATTTACCTATTGATAAAGGCGAACGTAAAGCTGAAATTAAACGTTTAGAGCGCTTATCTTACGAACAAGATCAATCACAATTATTTATTGAAACACCCTACCGAAACAATAAAATGATTGAAGACTTAGCGAATATTTTAGAAAATAACACTCAAATTTGTGTGGCTTGTGACATCACTTTACCTACAGAATTCATCAAAACACAAACAGCTAACGATTGGAAAAATAATAAGGTAGACCTTCATAAAAGACCTACCTTATTTATTATTCATAAAAGTTAAAGACGTATTAAATCGCTTTAGCTTTTTTATCTGGTTTGATAAACGACGTATCGTAACCAGAAAAACGTTTCATATAATGACCAACAGTTGTTCCATAACCATCGGCAAAATTATCGATACCGTAACTTCTTAAGAATTTTTTCACACTACCAGGACCAGCTAAATGTGCTGCTGCAAGGATTCCAGATTCTGTAACCAAAATACCATTCACCTTTTTACCAACAAAGTTTTTAATATCACGCCTTAAAATCCATTTATTACGTGCTGTATTGGCGATAAAGGCATTTTCCTGTAAACTAGGACTGTTTAAAAAGTGATCTGGATTCGTAACCCCTAACAGTTTTAAAGTCCCTTTTCCAAATTGATACTTCCCCAAGTACCCATAAGTATTCACTACTGTATATTTCCCTCTTGACTCCTTAAAAGCTAAAGCTTCTTTAAAACCAACAAATGATTTTCCTAAGTAAGGGGTGAAAGTTTCCTCGTTATATTTTTGAGGCGCTGTACTTTCATCTATAACATCCAAACTTACGGTATAATCTAAATCTAAACCTTCAGTTGAATATTTACCAGAATCAAAAGTTTCATTTGATTGAAATGAGAAATACGCTAGTGTTGATATTGTAAGTGCGATAATTCCAATACTTCCAATATTTTTAACCATAATTTTAAATTTTTTCGGTGTGTTTTTCAATTAAAACCACCTTTGAAATTTGAGCCGGCAAAATTAAGCCTTTTATCAGTAACTTCAAAATTAATCGTTTAACTGTTTCTTTTTATTGAACAATAGACGAAATACACTGGTTTCTATTAAACATTTTCTACAAAATGAGTTCAATCATTAAGATTAAATCCATCATAAATTCGTCTGTAAACGTCCAAAACTATGACTTTATTTCATTCAATCTTAAAACATTAACAAATTATAACATTTTAAAAAACAGAAACTTACACTTTACAAATCACTATTTATTCGGCATTTTACTTAGCCTCAAGCTAGAAAAACATCCTATAAATAGGACTCAAACTTTAACATAAATTACGAATTCTAATGACTTTTATTCGTCCCTTATATTAACAATCAGTTGACAGAACAGATGTCATTTCTATAATATTTTTAACTCAAAATAGTTGTAAAAACACCTTAGAAAGTCATTTTTCTGCATCTCAACTTAAAAACTTAATTAAAGTTACACCTATTTTCAATCAAAATTTACGACATAGCATGTCCTAGATCCCAATTGAATATTCAATTTGACTTTATACGTAAAGTTGGATTAAACGGATGTTTTAAAAGTCACAAAACAAAAAACTATTTTCTAATACCTTGTGAAGAAAGGTAACGCCAATATTCTGCAGCGTTCCTATTATGCTGAGCCAATGTTTTTGCAAACTTGTGAAAACCTAAACGTTTTGCATCGGCTACAAAATAATAATAACCATGTTTTTCGTAATTTAAAACAGCATCAATCGCAGTGATATCTGGCATGGCTATAAGTCCAGGAGGTAATCCTGTGTGAAGGTATGTATTATAAGGAGACTCGATTTCCTTGTGTACATTTAATACACGTTTAATTACGGTATCTTTATATTCTGGCAATTGGTAAGCTGCATATTTAAGCGTAGGATCGGCCTGTAAAGGCATGCCCACTTTAATTCTATTCATGTACACCCCTGCAATTCTAGGTAATTCGGCAGCTTGCTTTGACTCTTCATGAACGATAGACGCTAAAGCAATCACTTGATCTTGAGATAATCCTATTGCTTTCGCTTTTTTAAGTCTGGAATCGTTCCAAAAAGCTTTGTATTCTTTTAACATGCGATCTCTAAAACCTTCAGCAGAGGTATTCCAGAAAAACTCATAACTATTAGGCACATACATTCCTAGTGCTGTAGCAGAACTAAATCCATTGTTTTTTAAAAAAGTCGCATCAGTCATCGCTGTTAATAAAGATAGACTATCAGCTTCGATTTGCTCGGAAACACGTCCTGCAAGCTTTTCAAGAGATTCTTGATTATTAAATGAAACTCGAATAGGCAAATTTCTACTTCTTATAGAATTAATAATATCATTATTATTCATGCCCTTTTTTATCTCAAAACGACCAGCTTTAATGTTAGATATGTATTTTTTCTGTTTCGCTAGATCATCAAAAGTCTCGATGTCGATTAATAAAGGCTCTAATTGAGCTCTTACATCTTGATAAGTTGCTTGAGTAGGTACAAAAATGTAAGCAGATTCATTGTTAAAAGCAGTATTAGGCTTTAGCATTGCCTTATAAACAAAATTTGCAAAAAACACGGCGGCAACAAGCCCTAAACCAACAATAGCAAGAAGTATCTTTTTTATATACATTTAATTATTAATAAGTTGAAATAAATATTCGTTTTTATATGTGCCTCGAACACAAGTCCAATCTTTTTTAAGTCCAATTTCTTTAAAACCATGATTAGAAAACAGCTTTATACTAGCCATATTACCTTCGGTGATATTACAATATAGCTGATGCAAATCTAAGTGTGTAAAACAGTAATCTATAAGCAAGCTTAGAGCTTCCTTTCCATAGCCTTTTAATCGATCGCTTGGCGTTTTAACCAAAATACCCACTCCTGCCCTTTTATTTTTAACATCGAAATCGAACAAATCGATCATTCCAACAGCAATATCATCATAAGTGGAAATCACCAAGCGCAATTGCTTTGCTTCATATATATCCTTATGAGCATTCTCTAAATATTGTTTTATTAAAAATCTAGAATAAGGCGTTTGAGTGCTGCTCATTTCCCATATGGATTCATCATTTTCTACCTCATAAACAAAGTCTAAATCCTCAGGTTCTAAGGCACGTAAATAAATGATATCACCTTTTAAAGTTATCATATGTTTCCTTCAAACACGTAAGTTGCTGGACCGATTAGCCAAACATTGTGGTAATTGCCATTTTCTACATCGAAACGTACTTGAAGCTTACCGCCTTCAACATTTAAGTTTACAGTATTCTGATTGGTTTCACCGGTAGCATGCATAGCGATGGCTACGGCAGTTACTCCTGTTCCACATGACAAAGTTTCACCCTCAACACCACGCTCATATGTGCGTACTCTAAAAGTGGTATCTGAAATTTTCTGAACGAAATTCACATTAGTACCTTCTTGATTATAAGGTGCACCATAGCGAATGCCAGAGCCTTTACTTTTAATATCAAAATCTTCAATAGCTGTTTCGAACTGTACGTGATGTGGTGAGCCTGTATTTAAAAACACATGATTATCATGTTTTTCAACAACATCAACATCTAACATTTGCAAGTGTACTATACCGTTTTCTATGGTAGCATGATGTAAGCCATCAATAGCTTCAAAAACAGCTTTATTGGTAATAACACCTAATTGCTGAGCAAAAGCCACCAAACAACGCCCCCCATTACCACACATGGTACTTTCGTTTCCATCGGCATTATAATAGACCATTTTAAAATCGTATTCAGGGTGATTTTCTAATAAAATTAAACCATCTGCCCCTACGCCAAAACGTCTGTCACATAAAAAAGCAACTTGTTTGGTATTATTTTTGTCGAATGTTTGCTGACGATTATCAATCATCACAAAATCGTTTCCTGTTCCTTGGTATTTGTAAAAAGTCTGTTGCATAATAGGCGGCAAAGATAAGATTTTATACGGTTTTTTGGGTTGTTAAATCGCAGTTAAAGTTGAAATCAAAACTCAATAAATATTTAATTTTAATCATTATTATCGTTAATTACTTAGAGAAACAGAGGTTTGAACTCAATAAAATAAATTTAAAATAATACTTAAAACGAAATTATGAAGAAGATTTTTTCCATGCTATTAGTTTCAGCTTTAGGTGGTATTTTCACCTTAAGCGCATACAAAATTTTTATAGAAAACAACCATTCAGAATTGGTTACAACTACCGATACTGAAGCCGTAAGCATACCAACAACCCCTGTTAATAACATGGGTAACTACAAAGCTTATGAAGCCCCTGATTTTTCTGTAGCTGCAGAAAACACCGTTAATGCCGTGGTGCACGTAAAAAATGTGACACTAAGCTCTGGCCAAATGACCTTTCAAGATTTCTTTTACGGAAGAAGTCCGCAGCGAGCACAAGTAGGTACTGGTTCTGGGGTGATTATTAACGCCGATGGCTACATTATCACCAACAATCACGTGATTAAAAATGCACAAGAACTATCGGTAACATTAAACAATAACAAAACCTACACCGCCCAACTTATTGGTGCGGATTCAAAAAATGATATTGCATTACTTAAAATAGATGCTGATGAAGCATTGCCTTTTGTGACTTTTGCCGATTCTGATAACGTAAAAATTGGTGAATGGGTATTAGCTGTTGGTAATCCTTTTAATTTAACATCTACAGTGACCGCTGGAATTATTAGTGCCAAGTCGAGAGATTTGTCTGGAACCAGTTCGCAATCCTTTCTTCAAACCGATGCAGCTGTTAACCCTGGAAATTCAGGAGGGGCTCTGGTAAACACAAAAGGGGAACTTGTTGGTATTAACACAGCCATCTCGTCTCAAACTGGATCATATATTGGATATTCCTTTGCCGTACCTAGTAATATCGCTAGAAAAGTTATTGAAGATATTTTAGAATACGGCAATGTACAAACCGGTATTTTAGGTATTCAAGGTGGTGCATTAAACAGTTCTGTCGCAGAAAAAATTGGCATCAACGATACCGAAGGTGTTTATATCGATAGTGTTGTTGAAGGTTCTGGAGCAGACAAAGCGGGACTTAAAAATGGTGATATCATCAAAGAAATAGATCAGATTAAAGTTTCAAAATTTTCAGACTTAACAGGACACTTAAGCGCAAAACGTCCGGGTGATGTTGTAAACCTAACTTTACTAAGAGACGGATCGATAAAAAATGTGAATGTGACGCTCGCAAAAAACAATACGTATAACATGCCTTTAGTCGGCCGTATTAAAAACACCACCAGTAGCGATCTAAAAAAACTGAAAGCTAATAATGGCGTAAAAATTATTGAGTTGAATGGTGAATATGAACAATACTGGAAAAACAACGGCATTTTAGAAGGTAGCATCATCACCTCCATAAATGATGTTAAAGTGAACACCGTTGATGATGTTCAAAACATCTTAAAAGAAAGGTCGACTTATGAGCCTATAAGACTAGAGCTTATTAATACAAACGGACAAAGAGAACGTTTTAATTTTAGATAAAACACACTCGATATTATTAAATAACCCTTCAGTTTTGAAGGGTTATTTTTTTGTTAAAACCAATTACGAAAACGTTTGAAATATGGTATTTTTGAAAAATAATACCATTAAAAAACTAAACTAAATGACTTCTAACAAAAATTACGAGAAGGAATTAGCCTTTCAGGCAGACCGTAGAAAAGCTACCGTGGCCTTTATTAAGATTGTAAGCGACCTTTGGTATGACAAATCAATCGAATTGGTTCTTTTTAGAAACCAGCTTATCGACAGAAATGTGAGTCAGATTTTAAACTTACATGAATATGCTGGCAAATTTGTGCAAAAACCTATTTCTATTTTTGATACCGTTGAAATTGCTGAAGCTATTAAAGCCTTAGACATCCCTCCTGCCAAACTAGATATTGGAAAACTCACTTACGAGTACCATATTGAGGAGAACAAATCTATTAATGCGACAGCTTTTGTTGCCGATAAATTAAAAGACGCACATAAAAGTGGTAATATAGAACCTAAAGATGTAGTGTTATATGGCTTTGGACGTATTGGAAGACTGGTTGCACGCGAACTTATGGTGCGAACAGGAAAAGGTAGTCAATTGCGATTACGCGCCATTGTTACACGTGGACAAATAGACGCCAAAATATTAGAAAAGCGTGCTGCGCTACTACGCAACGATTCTGTTCATGGTGATTTTCCTGGAACTGTTTCCATAGATGAAAAAAAAGAAGCCCTAATCATTAATGGTACCACCGTAAATATTATTTCTGCCAATACCCCTGAAGACATCGATTATACCAAATATGATATTAATAATGCACTTGTCATTGATAATACGGGTGCTTTTAGAGATAAAGTAGCACTGTCTAAACATTTAAAATCGAAAGGTGTTGACAAAGTTTTACTCACTGCACCAGGGAAAGAAGTTCCTAACATTGTATACGGTGTTAATCATAAAACCTATAACCCAGATGAAATCGATATTTTTTCAGCAGCATCATGTACTACCAATGCGATTACACCAATTTTAAAAGCTGTTGAAGATTCTTGTAAAGTTAAAAGTGGACATTTAGAAACCATTCACGCTTATACCAACGATCAAAATTTAGTGGATAATTTTCATAGTAAATACCGTAGAGGTCGTGCAGCAGCACTTAATATGGTTATCACCGAAACTGGAGCAGGCAGTGCTGTTGCTAAAGCCTTACCTAGTTTGGAAGGTAAATTAACCTCTAACGCCATACGCGTGCCTGTCCCGAATGGGTCATTAGCTATTTTAAATTTAGAGATCGAAAAAGAAACTACCGTTAACGGTATTAATAGTGTTTTAAAAAAATATGCTTTAGAAGGCGATTTGGTAGAACAAATAAAATATGAACTTAGCGATGAACTTGTTTCTAGTGATATTGTAGGTTGTTCGGCCCCTTCAATTTTTGATAGTAAAGCCACTATAGTTAGAAAGGACGGTAAAAACATCATTCTTTACATTTGGTACGATAACGAATATGGTTATAGTCACCAAGTGATTAGACTAGCAAAATATATCGCTAAAGTGAGACGTTATACATATTATTAAAATAATATAATCTAAATCACGTTTAAAATCGTATCTATACCAGCCTCACTAGTTGAGGCTTTTTGTATATCTTGAATTATATACTAAACATTATTTTATAAATTGCGAAAATTAGAAAAATTACGAAACACCATGCCAAAAATGACATTCATCAAATCATCACTATGCATTGCCTTTACTTGCCTTTTTACACTACACTCAACTGCCCAAACGGATATCGATGAAGATAAATTATCCTTAAACAGCGGTACTATTGATAGTCAGTTTGAATATGTTATTCAAAAATCAAATAAATATCAGGATTACAAGGTTGTAAAAAAAGATTGGTTATACACTTTAAAATCGCATACTATTGATTCTTTAAATGCCGTAAGAAAAGATTTGGTAGCAACACAAGGTGTTGTTAAAACTCAAGAGCAAGAGATTTCAGACCTAAAATTAAAACTCACGAACACTCAAACGGACTTAGATCAAACGAACATTGAAAAAGACAACATGTCTTTATTTGGGATCCAATTAGGAAAAGCGAATTATAACGTATTAATGTGGTCTATTATTGGAGTTCTTCTGGCCTGCTTGATATTCTTTATCTACAAATTTAATAACAGTAATATCATTACCAAAGAAGCTAACCGTAACTTAGCGGAAGTGGAAGAGGAATTTGAAGAACACCGAAGAACAGCCTTAGAGCGTGAACAAAAAGTACGTCGTCAACTTCAAGACGAACTGAATAAGCATAAGTAGTTATCCTTATAACTCATATAAATTATAAAAGAAGGCTAAACCTAAGGCAAAACACCAAAGGTTTAGCCTTCTTTCATTTGAAGTACTGGGATATAAACTGTAATTCTTCAAAAAACATAAGAACAAGTTGAGGAAACTTTTAAAACTTCTGTATATTTGCGCCTCAAATTAAGCGCACGTGGCGGAATTGGTAGACGCGCTGGCTTGAGGGGCCAGTATCCGTTTAGGATGTGGAAGTTCGAATCTTCTCGTGCGCACCACTTGTTATAAGGTTTTATTAATCATTTTAATAAAACCTTTTTTTATACCTCAAAGCCACATAAATCCATCAAACTTTACGATCTAACAATGCATCAATGGTAGTCCTTACGGTTTCACTATTCCAATTGGCAGCTCCTGTTTTATCGATTATTATATGTCCAGATTGATCGATTAAAAAAGTCCGTGGAATATTAGTTACATCTAACAGGTCTGGTAACTGACTTTTAATCGTATAGGTTTCAAACGTATAGCCCTCCTTTTTTATAAAGGCTTTAATTTTTTCAGGAGGATCACTTGAAACAAAAACAAAATCTACTTGATCTTTATAATCCTCATAAAGCAATTGTAGACTAGGCATTTCAGCAATGCAAGGCGCACACCAGGTTGCCCAAAAATTTAAAAGCACTACTTTGCCTTGACTTTGTTCAAAACTAACAATTTGTCCTGATTTTGTTTGTAAAGCCCATTTATAATCTGTTAAAACAGCTTGCTTATTTTCGTCAACTACGGCTGGACTAAATAATGCTAAGCCCTTATTTAGCCACACTTGAATTGGGTGTCTTGTTTGAGGAATTAATAGTAAAACTATTACAACAATAAACAGAATATTTTTTGTGCTAAAATTAGTTTTCATACGAGTTTAGTTCGTTTGGCTATGAGTTGGCAACTTTACAAGTTAACAAATTCCCATAAAAAAACCTCCCAAAAAAGGAGGTTTAAATATTTAACAATGCTAAATCGTTTAGGCTTCTTCTTCTGAAGACTCAGTCGCTTCAGCTTCAACTAAATTATCAAGCATCTTATGTTCTTGTAGTAAGTTGTACCATTGGATAACCTTTTTAATATCGCTAGCATACACACGATCCTCATCGTATTCTGGCAGTATTGAAAAGAAATATTCTTCAAGTTTATCTTTGCTATCTTTAGGTTTTACCGACGCTTTTTCGCCATTTTCTTTCACCTTGATGTTTTCAAAAACCTGAGCTAAAGGCACTTCTTCCGTTAAGGTATAAATAGCTATTTCACTTAATACGCTTACATTGTTTTGTACGCTTACAGAAATGCGTTTTTTGTCTATTAAAGACTCTGCAACAAAACCACCACGGGTTTGTGTTACCAATTTATATAATCCTGGTTTACCTGAAATTGATATAACTTTTTCTAAACTCATATTTTATTTTTTAAGGGTCACAAATATCAACTGATTATTGATGTATTGCAAACATTATCGTTTCTTTTTTTGATCTGGAAAACGCATTCTATAATCTACATTTATCTTTCCTTTAGAGATATTAGTAAGTCTTCCTTTTATTAATTTTTTCTTTAAACTTGATAGCTTATCGGTAAATAAAACACCATCTATATGATCATATTCATGTTGAATAACACGAGCTACTAATCCATCGAAAGATTCCTTTTGAGGCTGAAAATTTTCATCCAAATATTCTATAACAATATTAGGTTTTCTAAAAACATCTTCTCTAACGTCTGGGATACTTAAACACCCTTCATTAAAAGCCCATTCATCTCCCGATTCCTCAATAATTTTAGCGTTAATAAAAACACGTTTAAAACCGACTAATGCCTTTTGCTCTGCCTCAGATAAATCTTCATCTTCCGAAAAAGGCGTCGTATCTATTACAAATAAACGAATAGGCAATCCTATCTGAGGAGCAGCTAAACCAACCCCATAGGCGTTGTACATGGTTTCAAACATGTTTGCTAATAAATCCTGTAGGTTAGGATAATCATTTGTAATATCGGTGGCTTTCTTCTTTAAAACGGGATCGCCATAGGCTACAATAGGTAAAATCATAAGGTGCTTTATTAAGGCTTGCAAAAATACAACTCTTATTAATTATGTTATATGTTTAACAGGAATTATTCTGAAAAAATTAAGAAATTAGGTATTTATAACAAGATTTTATCAAAAAAAGGTTACTTAGAATGTAAATAATCTTGCAGAATAATTGTGGCACTAATTTCATCAATTAATGCTTTATTTCGACGCTGTTTCTTTTTTAACCCACTATCAATCATCGTTTGAAAAGCCATTTTAGAAGTAAAACGCTCATCAACGCGTTTGATAGGCATATTAGGAAATGTTTTTTCTAATTTTTTTAAAAAAGGTATTATATAAGCTTCACTTTCTGATGCCGTATTATCCATTTGTTTGGGTTCGCCAACTAAAATTAATTCTACATCTTCCTGTTTTATATAATCTTTTAAAAAAGGTAAAAGCTCTTGAGTAGGCACAGTAGTTAAACCTGAAGCTATAATTTGTAAAACATCGGTTATTGCTATACCTGTTCTTTTTGTTCCGTAATCTAATGCTAAAATGCGAGCCATCTTTTTTTTTACAAAAATAGTGTATAAAAAAAGGTTACCGTAATATGGCAACCTTTTTCTATTCATATATAGGTAATGGTTAGTTTTTAAGCTAAGGCTTCTAAATTCATTTTAGGAAAAACTAAACTGATATTTCCTATTTTTTTCTGCCTTTTGTAATATAATTTGATATCACTTTCTAATCGTACGAATTTTAAATTAACTTTTAATTCGTCAAATAATATAACATTTTTTGGAGTTAGCTCATTAACAGAAAAGTTTCTAGTTTCTGAGATTTGCTGCTTCTTTCCTGCCTTCAAAGTTGAATCAGGATTTTGAGCACTGGCAATAGAACCAAAAAATAAAAATATTAAAATGAAGTAAAAATTGATTTTCATCTGCGTTTTAATTAAATGATTACTTATGATTAAAATGACTAAGGTAATATTGGCCCGAACCTAATTATAGATGGAGCAAACCATAAAGCTTTAAATGTAGTGAGACAAAAATTACCCTCTTATAAACACCGTTAAAAGTCATATTTTAACGATGAACGAAGTAAATCTAATAATTTTTTTTCAATTACAAAAAATACGTGTTAATAAACTCACAAAATTTTATAAAAAACCAGCAGTTTTATAAATACATCCGTATAAGGACCCTTTTTATATTAATTTGATAAATCCTTTATTGTATTTAAATCATAGCTAGTATATTTGCTTAAAATAATTTTACAATGACAGAATTACAACAGATCATAGAAAATGCTTGGAATGACAGAGCGTTATTAAATGAAGAAAACACTATTGCTTCAATAAGAAAAGTAGTAGATTTAATAGACCAAGGTGAGCTACGTGTTGCTGAACCAATTGAAAACGGTTGGCAAGTAAACGAATGGGTTAAAAAGGCCGTAGTTTTATATTTCCCGATTCAGAAAATGGAAACTATAGAGTGTGGTCCATTAGAATTTCATGATAAAATTCCTTTAAAAACAGGTTACAAAGAAAAAGGTATTCGTGTCGTACCTCACGCTGTAGCACGTCATGGCGCTTATATCTCTTCAGGAACTATTTTAATGCCTAGTTATGTAAACATTGGTGCTTATGTAGATGAAGGTACTATGGTTGATACTTGGGCTACTGTTGGTAGTTGTGCTCAAATTGGTAAAAACGTTCACCTTTCTGGTGGTGTTGGTATTGGTGGTGTTTTAGAACCATTACAAGCTGCTCCAGTTATTATTGAAGATAACGTTTTTGTGGGGTCACGTTGTATCGTTGTTGAAGGGGTTCGTGTTGAAAAAGAAGCCGTTTTAGGTGCTAATGTTGTACTTACCATGAGTACAAAAATTATTGATGTAACTGGCGACGAACCTATTGAAATGAAAGGTCGTGTTCCTGCCCGTTCTGTAGTCATCCCAGGAAGTTATACTAAAAAATTCGCTGCAGGAGAATATCAAGTACCATGTGCTTTAATTATTGGAAAACGTAAAGAAAGTACTGACAAGAAAACCTCTCTAAACGATGCGCTTCGTGAAAACGACGTAGCTGTTTAAATGAAAATTCTTGTTATTCAACAAAAAATGATTGGCGACGTGCTTACAAGCAGTATTCTGTTTGAAGCACTTCGCCATAAATATCCTCAAGCTCAATTACATTACCTCATTAACGAGCACACCTACCCTGTTGTAGAAAACAATCCTTTTATAGATCGCTATATTTTCTTCACCAAAACTGAAGAAAACAGTAAAAAGGCTCTAATAAAGTTTGCTAAAAACATTCAATCTCAACATTATGACATTGTGATTGATGTGTACTCCAAATTATCTAGCAATATCATCACCGCTTTTTCAAAGGCTAAAACTAAAATTTCGTATCATAAATCATACACCTCATTTGTATATGATTATAATATAAAAAGGCAACAAAATCTTGAAGCAAATAGTCTAGCTATAACTCATAGGCTTCAATTGCTAAAACCTTTGGGTATTGAAGTTAAAGACATTCAGCCAAAAATTTATTTAACTGAAAAAGAAATTCACGACAGCAAACAGTTTTTAGAAGATTCGGGTATTGATTTAAACCATCCGCTTTACATGATAAGTGTATTAGGTAGCGGAGAAAACAAAACCTATCCCTTTGATTATATGGCTAAGCTTATTGATGAGATCATTAATGAAAAACCTGAAGCTCAAATTCTATTCAACTACATTCCTAATCAAGAAAGAGAGGCACAGGCTATTTACGATTTATGTGTACCAAAAACTCAAAAACAAATCTATTTCGAGGTTTTTGGAAAGAGTTTACGTGAATTTCTTACCATTACGCAACACTGCGATGCCTTAATTGGTAACGAAGGAGGTGCTATTAATATGGCTAAAGCACTTAACATTAAAACCTTTGCTATATTTTCGCCTTGGATTAATAAAAACACTTGGAATCTTTTTGAAAACAAAAACCATGTTAGTGTACATCTAAAAGACTTTAATCCTGAAATTTACAACCAGGAAGAAAAAAAATTTAAGAATCAAACAGAAATCCTATACAAACAGCTTAAACCCAAATTATTTATAGATAAGCTTAGAACTTTTTTGAAATAATTACTTTTGCCAAAAATTAGATTTTTATAATGATAAAACTTTCGGGCGTTATTATAACCTACAATGAAGAAGAGCACCTAGAGAAATGCTTACAATCACTTGTAAATATTGTTGATGAAATTGTTGTAGTGGATTCGTTTTCGACGGACAAAACCCCTGAAATTTGTGCAAAATACCGAGTTAACTTTATTCAACATCCATTCGAAGGTTATATTGAACAGAAAAATTTTGCCATCTCCCAAGCAAAACATGACTACATTTTGTCGCTAGATGGCGATGAAGCACTTTCTGAAGCGTTAAAAGACAGCATCCAAAAAGTCAAACAAAATTGGACTCATGATGGTTACTATAGTAATCGCTTAAACAATTATTGCGGACAATGGATCAAGCATTCCGACTGGTATCCCGACAGGAAACTACGTTTATTTAAAAAAGGTAGTGGCGAATGGCAAGGTATAAATCCGCACGACAGCTATACCTTAAAAAAAGGGTATAAGGCAGGGTTTTTAAAAGGAGACTTATTACATTGGATTTATAGAGACTACCAAGAACACAACCAAAAAGTAGAACGTTTTTCAACGATTGCAGCTCATGCTTATTACAAGTTAGGCATTAAATCGTCTGTATTTAAAATTGTATTTAGACCCACTTGGGCATTTTTCAAAGCTTACTTTTTACGTTTAGGATTTCTAGACGGCCTAAATGGTTTTGTAATTTGTGTACAAACCTTTAACGTTACCTTTTTAAAATATTTGAAGCTTTACGAGTTATACAAAGGAAAAGATTAGTCTTTTTTCCAAAACTTCAACTTCTTTTTCAAACGTTGTTTATTATGGTATTTTTCTTGAAACGCTTCCGTTTCTCCCCACATTAAATCAAAAATAGTTTGATAATCTTCGCCTGAGCATTTAGCATATTCATCGCTCATCACTTCAACCATAGATTTATGAATCGTAAGTCGTGAAAAGTTCTTTATACGTGTTTCAAAATCTAAAGTCCCAAATTCCATGCGATTTAAATCCACTAAATAAAATTTATAATCGCCATTATTATATTGAATTAAAGTGTTTCCTGGAGAATGATCTAGAAAATGAACACCGTTTTCATGTAACTTAAATGTAAACCTCGTAAAAGCACGAAGAATGTTTTCGTAATTGGGGATATTGAAATCTGTGGTTAATTCTCGATACGTAATATCATAATCCACATACTTACTTATGTAATAACTTTTTTTAAATAAATATGGTGTTGTTTTTTCAAAATAAGCAATAGGTTCAGGGGTGCCAATTCCCAATTCTAATAGTCTCGTAGCAAACTCAAAAGAGCGTTGTGCTTTACTTTTTCTAAAATAATTATAGGCAATTTGATTTACGAGATTCGGGATTTTAAAGGCTTTTATACTAATTTTTTCACCATTAAAATCAAATAATTTTATGGTGTTTCTATCGCCGTCAACAAAACGTTCACCGAGTTTATTAAATTTTTTTACAAAACGCTTTAATTGTTTTTTATCGCCTTTATACGCCGGTGTAAAAACTTTCTTCTTCATCCTGCGAAATTACAAATTTTATGCTTACAGTTTAACAGACTAAATCCCCACATATTTCTTTTGTCTTTTTTACCTTTGGTGTTTAAAATAAAACTATGCGCTTATTACAAATCACTGCCTCTGGAGTTTGGAGAGGTCACGAACAAAAAATCGTTTACCTCTATGAAGCTTTTAAAGACAAGGGGTATGTTGAAGATCAGTACATCGTTTGTGCCAACAACACGCCTATTTTTGATGTTGCGACTTCTAAAAACATGCAAGTTATTGGGTTTGATTATAAAAGTGAATACGATTTAGGTTTTGCCAAGCGTTTATCGAAAATTGTAAAAGAAAAAAATATTGATGTTGTGTTTATTCACAATAGCAAAGCCCATACATTGGCGGTATTATCGCATTTATTATTCAAACTTCCTGCTCCACTTGTACTTTGCCGCACTCTTATTAAACGGGTTGATTCTAACGCGTTACGCAAGTGGAAATACGATTACTCTGGAATCAGAAAGATAATTTGTGTGTCCCATCCTGTTGTTGAGATTTTAAAACCAGCCGTTAAAGACCATAGTAAAATGTGCGTAGTGGGAAGCGTAACGGATGTGAATAAATTCACTAAAAAAACAAAAAACGGATTGCTTCATAGGGAATATAATATTCCTTTAGACTATAAAATTATTGGCAACATCGCAGCTTTTTCTGAGTTTAAAGACCATTATACTTGGGTGGATACGGTAGAAATTTTAGTAAAAAGAAACAACTTTAAAGCTAAATACCTTTTGATCGGTGAAGGCGAATTAGAAAATGATATTAAACAATACGTCACCGAAAAAAACTTAAACAATCATATTATTTTTTCTGGCTTTAGGAAAGATATTCCTGAGGTCTTACCAGAATTTGATTTATTCCTATTTACGTCTAACAACGAACCTACCGGTGGTGTTTTATTAGAGTCTTATGCTTGTAAAGTACCTATAGTAGCTGCCAATGCAGGTGGCATTCCAGAAGTGATTGTTAATAATAAAACGGGACTACTTGCCGAGGTTGGTAATCCAGAAGATTTTGCCGATAAAGTTGAATTTCTAATCGATAACGAAACTTTAAAACAAGAACTCACTGAAAACGGCTATAAATACCTCTTAGACAATTTTACCAAGGATGTCATTTCAAAAAAGATGTTTGAAGAGTTACAGGATGTTGTAAATAAATATAAACGTTAATTTTTAATTATTTTTTTTTAGAAAACATTATATATCAATACCTTAGACATAAAAAACTTTTTTATGGCTACAACAAACACATATTTAAATTTTAATGGCAATTGTGAAGAAGCTTTCACTTTTTACAAGTCCGTTTTTGGAGGTGAGTTCAGTTACTTAGGTCGATTTAGTGACATACCGCCTAGTGAAAATTTAACGATTCCTGAAGCAGATAAAAGCAAAATTATGCATATTTCGCTTCCTATAGGAAATTCTATTTTAATGGGCAGTGATTCTGGTGGTGAATGGGCACCTGATTTCAAGCAAGGCAACAACTTTTCAATTTCCATTTCGGCTGATAGTAAAATAGAAGCTGATAAACTATTTAGTGCTCTTTCTAAAAACGGAAAAATAAACATGCCTTTAGAAAACACTTTTTGGGGTGATTATTTTGGCATGCTCACCGATCAATTTGGTATCAGTTGGATGGTAAGTTTTAATGAACAACAAAATCAATAGAACTTTCTTCTAGACCTTAAATCATTTTAATTTCAAAAAAAACAGCCAATAGGTATAAAAAAAAGCGATCGACTAAAATATTTTAGTCGACCGCCTTTTTAAAAATATCTATAATTATTAGTCTCTTTCAACTTTCACACTTGAAATATGATCATTCCAACCATGTTCTAAGCAACCGTTATCTTCATATAAGGTTTTGCTGCTTCCTCTCCATCCACCATCTTGGTAAATAATAATTTTATAACCTCTTGGTACACGAATAGAAGATACTCTATCATTTCCAACACCGAGTTCATCATGATCATAACGACCAACACCTAAAGTCTTGTGACTTCCCTTAAAACTACAGTCTCCGTATAAAGTTACACCATGATCAGATCCGCTACTGTGATGACTGCTGTTACTGTGCCCATTATAATTATTGTGTGAGCTGCTTCTAGCTCCACTTTTACACATGCTAGAGTTTGACATTTTAGTCACAGAAGTAACACGGTCATTTTTTACCATCATTAGTAAACACTTGTCATTACTTTCTTTGTGCCAGTACATTGAAATAACAGATGAACCAAATTGGTTCGTCACTCTATATCCATGATCTTGAAGTTTTGTTGAAGCATTTGGTTCAGACATACCACTTAAACTAGACAAATTAAGATTATTATTATGTGAAGAATTGTGAGAAGAATGGTTTGAACTACTATTACCCGACTTACCACAATCGAAAGCATCAGTATTTACAACAGATTTAACTCTACCATCTTCAATACGTACAGTTACACATTTGCCTCTTCTACTGCTCCACCAGTTTTGATAAATTCCTGCAGAAGACTTATCAACTTTTTCTAGATGATATCCTTTATCTTGTAATACAGTTTCGGATGACATACCTTTCAATCCGATAATTTCATTTAGTTCCGTTGCATTACTTTGCCCGAAAACTAAGGTGTTAACTACTAAAAATGCTATAATAGCACATAATTTTTTTGTATTCATAATTAGAAAATTTAAATTATTAAGTTCAATGAATCGTAAAATAAAGGTAATATAAAATATTCATTAAAATTAAAATAAATTAAATTCCCTCCCCGAAGCATTGACAAAATATAAGAATAAGATTACCAAATTAGAATATAATCCATTCGTAATTAATCGTTTTACCCTAACGAATAAACTCACAAGTTTAACAAGAAAATAAGCGTTAAATCTAAGTCGGTATTAAGGATTCTTTCCAGAATTCTGCCCATTGAGACGCCTGTTTCATAAAGCATTTACTCAATTCTCAGAAATCGTTTCAGTTTCAGTTTAAAAATTTTAAAAGCATAACTATCTCTGTGTCTTATCGTATAAAACCAAGGATTTCCTTCACGAACATCACCATCAATTAAACTAAAGCTTGTGAAATTATGCTTCCAAGCCACATAATTAAAACTTAATTGATCTCGTTTACTTTCGTTTAAAACAATATGCCACCAAGCTTCCATTAGGTTAATAATTTCTGGATCGAAGTGTTTTCTAATCAAAATGGGAGCAGTTATAAGTCCATTATTTTCCGGATAACCCTCTTTTTTAAAACGATCCATTTGCTGCTTCATAACTGCAGGATCGTCCTTTTGATAATCATTTCTAGTGGCAAAATCTAAAATACCAAGATACTCTTCGTAAATACAATTACGCCTATCTCTAGTTGTTTGATTATGGTCAAAACATGCCATTTTTGCATTTTCAAGTTTTTCTCTAACAAGCGTATTGATGTCTTGTAATATCCAAATATTCGAATCTATATAAATACTAATATCGTACTCATTCGATAAATGCTTATGTGGCAGTATTTTATAATAACGATTACTTCTAGTGTTATCATTTTCAATAGGAGGCTTAACCTTAATAATTTCCCAGTTTTTAGCGACTAAATTTTGATCTGTATAACAAATATAATCTACGTTTTCTATTTTGGGTTGAGCTATTAAGCCACTATAACTTCCAAAAATGGCGGTATATACCACTATCCTACTTTTTTCTACCATAAATTCTCTTGTAATATAACAGCCAACTTAGTAACCTTCTATAATTATATTTTTATTTAAGAATACCAATTTTATATTTTTTAAAAAAATTGTTTGAATTAAAAAAACAACTAGACCCAATTTAATTGAACAATTTGTTTTTATTTGAAAACAAACTTATACTTTTATTCCATGAAAAAAAAGAAAATACTACTTATCAACTGCAGTGCTAGTACCTATTACAATATTATTAATGAAGAATTATCACAGCAATTTACTGAAGTAGAATTTCATAATGCAGTCTCCCTAAAACCATTTAAATATGAATCCTTCGGACAATGGCTTAGAGTTAAAGCTAATAAATTAATTGGACGTAAAAACTTCAAAAGCCATTATAGGTTTAAATATGTGATGGACTCTACCGCAAATAAATCTTATGATTATATCATAATAATACGGCCAGATGTCCTTCTAGACGCACAGTTGAAGGAATTAAAAAATAAAACAAAACATTTTATTGCCTACTTCCACGATTCAATCAATGATATTCCTAGAGAAAAAGATATTATACATTTTTTTAACAAGGTATATTCTTTTGAAAAGAGCGATGTTAAAAAATATAATTTACAGTTCCTTCCTAATTTTATTTACCTAAAGGAACAACTACCTAGCGCCCCTCTAAGTTATAATGCTTTTACTATCATGTCGGATGATTACAGAGTTGATTGCTTAGAAAAATTAGGCCACTTTTTCAAAACAAAGAATATCAACTTTAAATTTTTAGTTCAGTCTGATAAAAGAAACACTTCAACCATCATTGATTTTATTAAGCAACGTAAAAGCAATGAACAGGTTTTACAGTATACAAATAAAACGCATGTACTAGTGGATATACACAAGTACCGTATTCAAAACGGGCTCACCTTTCGCGTTTTTGAAAGTTTATTTTTTGAAAAAAAGTTAATAACGACAAATGCAGATATAAAAAACTACGATTTCTATAACCCTAATAATATTATAATAATCGATCCAAATGCTGAAATAAATATCCCTGAAGACTTCTTTAGTACACCTTACGAAAAAGTACCTTCAGAAATTTATCAGAAATACCATTATACCAACTGGTTAAAAACCATTTTAAGTTAATTATGCAAACAGAAATTAAAAACGCTTTAGATACTTTAAAACAAGGAGGTATTATACTCTACCCTACTGATACCGTTTGGGGTATTGGTTGTGACGCTACAAACCCAGAAGCTGTAAAAAAGGTTTACGATTTAAAAGAACGCATTGATAGTAAGGCGCTTATTTGTTTAGTTGCAGACGACCGAATGCTTACTAAATTTGTAAAACAGGTACCCACTGCTGCTTTAAATATTATTGAAGTAACCGACAAACCCACGACAATAATATATGATGATGCTCAAAATTTAGCAAAAAATTTAATTGCCGATGATGGGTCCATTGCGATTAGAATACCAGATGACGAATTTTGTTACCAGCTCTCCAGAAAACTAAATGGTGCCATAGTATCTACTTCGGCGAATATTAGCGGTCATCCAACACCAAGCTCATTCAAAGAAATAGCACCCGCTATTTTAAAAGGTGTAGACTATGTTGTAAATTTGCATCACGAAAAAATTTGCGCAAAACCGTCGTCCATTATTAAATTAAGCAATAATGGTGTTGTGAAGATTATACGCAAGTAAAAACAGCCACGAATACACGAATAATTTTGCTTTTTGCCATTAAAAAAAGAAACAAACTAGAATAAATGTTAAGTTCTAGTTTTAGAATGGGGTAAAGCATTTTATAATGTTGGTGAATTGGGGCTAATAAAAACTATAATTTAATGTCTAAAATTGTATATAAAGACGAAAGCTATGAAATTGTTGGTGTTTTATTCGAAGTTTACAACAACTTAGGAAGTGGCTTTTCTGAAATTGTATACAAAGATGCTATTGAACATGAATTTAAATTAAGAAATATTCCGTTTCAAAGAGAAAAAGAATACTCCGTTAACTATAAAAACATTGTTTTAAAACACAAGTTTTATGCAGATTTCGTAGTGTTCGATAAAATAATATTGGAAATAAAATCTGTAGAAAGTTTACACGACAAGCATATTTCACAATGCATTAATTACCTAAAAGTCTCACAAAACAAACTCGCACTTTTGGTGAATTTTCATAAAGATTTTCTAGACCATAAACGCATCGTATTATAAAAACATTCGTGTATTAGTGGCAAATAAAATGAATTACAAAGAAGCATTACAACATCCAATATTTAAAATCATTTCGCAATCGGCAAAAGAACTACAATTAGATTCTTATGTTATTGGCGGTTTTGTACGCGATTTTATACTTAAAAGAGGTACGGCGAAAGACATTGATGTTGTCGCCATTGGTGATGGTATAAAACTAGCGAAGCAAGTCGCCAAAAACTTACCAAATAAACCTAAGGTTCAAGTATTTAAAACTTATGGTACAGCCATGCTTCGTTATGATGATATTGAAGTTGAATTTGTTGGTGCCAGAAAGGAATCATATACAGAAGACAGCAGAAATCCTGCAGTTGAAAACGGCACTCTTGCCGACGACCAAAACCGAAGAGATTTCACTATAAATGCATTGGCCTTAAATTTGAGCACCGAGAACTTTGGTGATTTATTAGATCCCTTTAATGGTGTTCAAGATTTAAATGATAAAATTATCAGGACGCCATTAGATCCAGATATTACTTATAGTGACGACCCTTTGCGCATGCTACGAGCTATTCGATTCGCAACGCAATTAAATTTTACCATTGAAGCCAAGTCTTTAAAAGCCATAACCAAAAATAGTGATCGCATAAAAATTATCACTAATGAACGTATTGTTACCGAAATCAATAAGATTTTAGAAAGTAAAGTACCTTCCATTGGTTTTTTATTGCTAGAGCAAACAGGACTTTTAAAACATATTCTTCCTGAGCTTACCGCTTTAAAAGGCATAGACGAAATTGAGGGACAACGACACAAAGACAATTTTTACCACACCCTTGAAGTCGTAGATAACATTGCTGAAAACACAGATAATGTTTGGCTCCGTTGGGCAGCATTGCTTCACGATATAGGTAAAGCACCTACTAAAAGGTTTAGTAAAAAAGTAGGCTGGACGTTTCATGCCCATGAATTTGAAGGCTCGAAAATGGTATATCACCTGTTCAAGCGTTTAAAAATGCCTTTGAATGACAAGATGAAGTTTGTACAGAAAATGGTGTTTATGAGTTCACGTCCTATTGTTTTAGCTCAGGACATCGTAACCGATTCGGCAGTACGCCGTTTAGTTTTTGATGCTGGTGAATATGTAGAAGATTTAATGACCCTCTGTGAAGCAGACATCACTACTAAAAACCCGAAGAAGTTCAATAAATACCACAACAACTTTAAAATTGTTCGTGAAAAAATTATTGAAGTAGAAGCCCGTGATCATGTTCGTAATTTCCAACCTCCTATTTCTGGTGAAGAAATTATCGCTGCTTTCAACTTAAAACCTTCTAGGGAAATTGGCATTATCAAAGAAGCTATTAAAGAAGCTATTTTAGAAGGCGTAATTCCGAATGAATATGAAGCAGCACATGCTTTTATGTTGGAGAAGGGACGAAAATTGGGGCTTACTGTTGGAGGTTAGTTTTATAGTAATAGAGGCTTACAGCAGCAAAGTTCCAAAGTCGCAAAGCTACAAAGTAACTTTGATACTCTAAGTTACGAAGAATAAGTGATTCAATATGCAAAACAGTTACACCTATAGAAAGTTATTAGTTTGGCAAAAATCTATGTCTTTAGTCACGGAAGTATACCGTAGTGTTAAAAGCTTTCCTCAAGACGAACTGTATGTACTCACTTCTCAAATAAAAAGATCTGCAACATCAATTCCCAGTAATATTGCTGAAGGTTATGGCAGAGATGGCACAAAAGATTATTTACGATTTTTAAATATAGCTTTAAGTTCTTTATTCGAATTACAAACACAACTAGAAATAGCTTATAATTTATCATTTTTAAAAGAAGAAAATTTCAATAAATTATTTTTAGACAAAAGAGAAATTGAACGTATGCTCACTAGTTTCATCAGAAGAATTAAGGGTTAAGCGTTAGAGTGGGAAAGTAACAGAATCGCAGAGGGAAAAAAACAATTAAAATAAAACAAAGATTAACAAACTAGAGATCACTTTGAAGCCATGAGTCTTTGAAACTTTGAAGCTTTGAAACTCAGCAACTCCAAAACCATGAAAAAAGACAACAAAAACGTAATATACTGGCTACTAACAGGCTGTTTCCTGATTTTCATAATGGTTGTAGTTGGTGGTATCACTAGATTGACCGACTCAGGTTTATCCATTTCAAACTACCGATTAATTACTGGAACCATTCCGCCTATTGGGGATCAAGAATGGCAAGTAGCTTTTGACCTCTACAAACAACATCCGGAGTATCATGCCTATAATAATCATTTTAATATAGAAGATTTTAAAAACATTTACTTCTGGGAGTGGCTACACCGTGTTATAGGGCGTTCCATAGGATTGGTCTTTATTATTCCGTTTTTATATTTTTTAATTAGAAAACAGCTTAGTAAAAGCACCATAAAAAAATGCATGGTGTTATTAGCTCTAGGAGCTTTTCAAGGCTTTTTAGGCTGGTACATGGTTAAAAGTGGCTTGGTAGATATGCCAGATGTAAGTCACTATAGATTAGCAGCACATCTCGTAACCGCCTTTTTAACTTTTGCTGCTACACTTTGGGTAGCCTTAGATCTCATGTTTCCCATACGCAAACCCGCCAATATCCCCATGAAAAGACTGCTTATTTGGGGCTACATTGTTTTAATTATTCAAATTATTTATGGCGCTTTTATTGCTGGTTTAAAGGCTGGTTTAATGCACAACCATTGGCCATTAATGAGTGAAGGCAAGTTTATACATCACACCGTTTACGTATTAGATCCTTTTTATAAAAACTTAATTGAAAACCCAAGTGGGATTCAGTTTGTGCATCGTATTTTAGCTTTTGTGGTGGTGTTATTCATTTTCTTAATTTGGAGAAAATCTAACAAGTTTACGCTAACAGCACATCAAAAACAAGGTGTTAATTCTTTAATACTTCTCGTATTATTACAGTTTTCATTAGGAGTTTTCACCCTTATTTATCAAGTACCCTTAGGATTAGGAATTGCCCATCAAGTCGGAGCCTTTTTCTTGTTAACGAGTATGACTTTTACTTTACATCGTTTTACTAAATAGTTTAAATAACATACCTTTGTGCTTTAATTTTTTCACCAATGATTTACAGATTTAGAGTCATATTAGACAACGATACCACCGACGAAGACGTTTTTCGCGATTTAGAAATTCGTGATAGCGATACGCTTGAAGATTTACACAATATCATCACGCAGTCGTTTGGCTTTGATGGTACCGAAATGGCCTCTTTCTACGTAAGTAATGATATCTGGGAACAAGGTGAAGAAATCTCTTTATTCGATTTAAGTGAAGAAGCTACAGCGCGTTTAATGCACGAAACATCTTTAGATGGTCTTCTGGATGAAAATCAGACGAAACTTATCTACGTTTACGACTTTTTAAGTATGTGGACATTCTTTGTTGAATTAGCAGAAATCGTTGAAGAAACTGAAGGACACGACTACCCTAACCTGATGTACGTACAAGGTCAAGTGCCCGAATCTGCTCCAGAAAAAACTTTTGAAGCCGATGCTCTTGATGATTTTAACGAATTTGAAGATGATTTCGATCCTGAAGATTACGACCAGTTAGATTTTGACGAAAACTGGAACTAGTATTTCTTCCTTTTTAGCGCTTCTAAATTGACATTTTCATAGTTTCTTGTTAGAAACTCTAAAGAAAACCTCAAAATTTCGCCCATGTTTTTGCTCTTTTTAAAGTTAACATCATGGGTATAATTAAAGATGGTTGTTTTTAGTAATTGAATATTTTCTTCAGTAGAAATCACATCATTTTCTAAACTATCTAACAACATTTCTACACGAACATGTGAACTTTTGAGACGTTTAACCAAAATAGAACGTTCTTCAGTTTTATATTGATCTATAGATAATTTCTGAATAATATTAGAGACCAATTGAACCATTTCATAGTTTTCTTTAAAAAACTGAGGTCGGTAAATATTAAATTTCCCTTCATAGCACTGCTGATCAAAATCGATGGCTCTAATTTTATAAACCACTTTATCAAAATCGTGGGTAGGTACAATAACATAATTATAGGAGCGCATATCTCCCAATAAACGAATCATACAGCGCTCATTAAACTTCACAAACTCTTTAGCTATTTGCGCTTTTTCCGATTTACTACAATTTGGCAGCATGTTCTTTATAAACTCGTCACCTGGAATACCCGCTATATGTTCTTCAATTAAAGTATTTTCATAAACCAAATAATTCAAATTATATGGCGATAGCATATGCTCTAACTCTAGCCCATATACACGAGATGCATCAGCGGTTTTAATATAAAAATACGTGGAGTTGTCATTTAAAACATTTCTAATTTTAATCCTAAAAGGCTTCGAGTTCCCAAAGGTGCAATAATCAATAGCATCAACACTTAAAAACGGCAAGATGTTTTCATTACCATCAGAATGAAATATGGTATACACTTTTTTTAGCGAGGACTCTATCTCTTCACGTTCAAATTCATTAAAGTAAACGCGAATCCAAAGTGTATCGTTATCATCTTTATCGTATACTACAACAGAGCCTTGAAATCGAAGTAAATCATCATAAAAAATAGGGATTTCTATATTTCTATTATATCGTGATAAATACTTTTGTAACTTCGGGGTTATAGGATAAGATGGTTTTCTCTTTGATATTTTTAAATCTTGCATAACGACTAATCTTCCTCAAATTTAAGCTTTTTAAAAAGATATTGTGTAACAATATGGCATAGGATTCGTCATATTTATGATTACCAAAAAGCCTAAAAAGTTAACTTTTAAAATTTACACTTTTGGAAACCATTCTAAAAATTGAAAATCTCACTAAAAAATTCGGGTCATTAACTGCCGTTAATAATTTATCCTTTACCATTAAAAAAGGTAATGTTTATGGTATTCTAGGTCCCAATGGTAGCGGAAAATCGACCACCCTAGGTATTGTTTTAAATGTTGTAAATAAAACGGAAGGCCAATTTCAATGGTTTGATGGAACGATGACCACACATGAAGCATTAAAGCATGTTGGTGCTATTATCGAACGCCCCAACTTTTACCCTTACATGACGGCTGTTCAAAACCTGAAACTCGTTTGTAAAATTAAAGGTGTTGATATTAGTAAAATTGAAGAAAAACTAGAGATCGTAGGCCTTTTAGAAAGAAAACACAGTAAGTTTAGTACTTTTTCTTTAGGTATGAAACAACGGCTAGCCATTGCCTCTGCCCTTTTAAACGATCCACAAATATTAATCCTAGACGAGCCTACTAACGGTTTAGATCCCCAAGGCATCCATCAAATACGAGAAATTATAAAACAGATTGCCGCTAAAGGCACTACCATTTTGTTAGCCTCCCACTTGTTAGATGAAGTTGAAAAAGTATGTTCGCATGTGGTGGTTTTACGCAAAGGTGTGAAACTGTATTCCGGTCGTGTAGATGCCATGATTTCTACACATGGTTTTTTTGAAGTGACATCCAATAACAACTCAAAATTAATTGAACTTTTAGAAAACCATAATGCGTTTGGAACTATTAAAGTTAACGACAACCAAATGATTACCGCTCATTTGAATGAACCAATGCTATCAGAAGACTTCAACAAATTCATGTTCGACAACCAAATTATACTGACTCACTTGGTACAGCGTAAAGAAAGTTTAGAAGAACAATTTTTACAACTTACAGACCATAATTAACTGTCAAAAAAAACCATTTTAAATGTTCCGACTTTTAAACTTAGAATTGCAAAAGCTCCTGCTAAACCGCGCCAGTAGAGTCTTAATTTTTATATCGTTTATATTACCCTTTTTCGTTATATTACTTTCTTCATTAAAAATTAATGTCTTTGGTTTTTTTACCTTAGAACTAGGTGAACTTGGCGTTTTTAATTTTCCGCTAATCTGGCACCTAACCACCTTTTTTGCTTCACAATTCAAATTCTTTTTTGCCATTGTAGTGGTGAGCATGATTGGTAATGAATACAGCAATAAAACGATTAAACAAAACCTCATTGATGGCCTTAGTAAAAAGGAATTTATTTTATCGAAATTCTATACTATTGTCTTCTTTTCATTAATTTCTACCATACTTATATTCTTTATTACCTTAAGTATTGGTTTATATTATTCGAGTTATAATGAGGTATCAATAATCTTTACTAACATTGAATTTTTATTAGCTTACTTCGTAAAACTTGTTGGCTTTTTTAGCCTCTGTTTGTTTTTTGGTATGTTGGTAAAACGTTCGGCCTTTGCTTTAGGATTTCTATTCATTTTGTTTATTGCTGAATGGATTGCATTTGGTATTCTAGCTTGGAAATTTAACAGCAAAACAGCCGAAAGCATTCAAAATTTCTTTCCTCTAAAATCAATGTACAAACTCATAGATGAACCCTTTCAACGTATAACTATGTCCAAGTTTCCAGACAAGGTCAACTTGGCATACGACTATAGCGTACATGCCTATGAAATCATTATCGTTCTCGGATGGACCTTCTTATTTGTGTTTTTATCTTATAAACTATTAAAACGTCGCGATTTATAATATCTTTACCTCTTTATACCTAAAGATGTTAAGAAACTTTATCGCTTTATTTTGCATTATTTCCATACATACTTTCGCACAAAATCAAGCTGCAAATTGGTATTTCGGAAAAAATAGTGGTATTCATTTTGATTCTAGTACCAATACCGTAACCCCTGTTTTTAATGGTAAAATTAACACCCTGGAGGGATGTACTTCGATTTCTGATAATTCAGGTCATTTATTATTTTACACCGACGGTATAACGGTTTGGAATAATAACCATGAGATTATGGTTAACGGTTTTTGGCTCTATGGTAATCCTTCTAGTTCGCAATCGGCCATAATCGTTCCTAAACCTAACCACCCCAATATTTACTATATTTTTACAGTTGATCATTATGGAGGTCCTTCCGAACCTAGTAAAGGTTTAAATTACTCTGAAGTCGATTTATCTTTAGATGGTGGCTTAGGTGCTGTAACCTCTAAAAACATCAACCTCCTTAGCAATTCGACCGAGAAAGTAACAGCGGTACTTAAAGATTGTCGAGACAAATCTATTTGGGTACTTAGTTATGCTTCTATAGATGGGACATCTGACGTGTTCGACACCTTTCATGCTTTTGAAATTACCGATGCAGGTGTTAACACCAATTCTGTAAAATCGACTTTGTCAAAACAAGTATTAGATCGTCGAGGTTATTTAAAATTATCGCCAGATGGTTTAAAATTGGCTTGTGCTAATTCGTACGACGGACTCGATTTATACGATTTTGATATTGCAACAGGTCTTATTTCCAACCATACACCGCTCATTCTTCCGGGCATCAGGTCTGCCTATGGTGTGGAATTTTCACCAAATAGTGAATTATTATATACACAGACTTCAAATATTCTACCAGATTTTGCTGACATAAATGACCCTAACATTCATAATTCGCAGTTAGTCCAATTTGATATCTATGCCGCCAACGTCGCTGGTTCGGTTACCATTATTGACAACAGAAAACTTTACAGAGGCGCACTACAAATGGGACCTAATGGTAAAATCTATCGGGCTTTAAGCGCGTCATACAATACCGGACTCCCTTACTTAGGAGTTATTAACGAACCCAATAAAAGAGGCCTAGCCTGCGATTATGTTCACGATGCTATAGACCTTTCTCCTTCGTTTTCAACACAAGGCTTACCACCTTTTATCAGTTCTTTTTTTAATAAACAGATTGATATTATTAAAAATGGTAAACAAAATACAAGTTTAAGTCTATGTGAGGGCGAAACCTATACTTTACAAGCCGATCCGATTTCTGGAGCAACCTATTCTTGGTTTAAAAACAATACGCCCCTACCTGAAACCGGCCATAAACTTCCAGTTTACGATTCTGGATATTATGAAGTTATTGTTAGTCCGAATAATGGCGAGTGTGACATAGAAGGTGCCGCGAGCGTTATTTTTAATCCGAATCCAACTGCTCTAGACATGACCCTTTTGCAATGTGAAGACGATCTTGTTTTCGATGGAAAATCTATTTTTAACCTCAACGAAGCAATTAATGATCTCACTGGTAATGCCACCGATGTTTCAGTTAAATTTTATTTAGACGCCGCTAGAACTAACGAAATTCTAGACCACGATAAATTTGTAAACTCCTCAAACCCACAAACCATTTACACTTCTGTAGTTAATGAAAATACAACTTGCATTTCATTTTCTGAATTGACGCTTGAAGTGAGCAATACAAATATTAAATCTGGACAACTCTTTTCTTGTGATGATGATGGCATTGAGGACGGCTATTATATATTCAACTTAAAAGATGCCGATTCCTTTATTCTTGATGGTAGCTCTATTGGTTTAGATATTACGTATTATGAAACCTATGAAGATGCTCTTTTAGAGCAAAACCCTTTGACTGACCAATACCAAAACTTAATCCCTTATTCGCAAACCATTTTTGCACGAGCAGAAAACGCGAATAATTGCTATGGCATAAATGAAATAGAGCTTAAAGTACAAGAGCCTTTCTCTATATTAGACGACAGTACTACTTATTATTGCTTAAACAGGTATCCAGAAAAAATTACTATTGATGCTGGACTAACAAGTAATAATCCGAGCGATTACTCATATCTATGGAGTACAGGAGAAACAACGTATAGTATTGATATTAACGCCGCTGGTGTATACTCGGTGACTCTAACCAACCTTTCAGGATGTGAAAGAACCAGATCCATAACTGTAGAAGCTTCAAATATTGCCACAATTAATCATGTAGAGGTTAAGGATGCCAGAGAAAACAATGTAGTTTCTATAATTGTTACAGGAGAAAGTACTTACCAATACCAACTAACCAACACGAATAATAATTTTAGTACAGATTACCAGGACAGCAACGTATTTGAAAACGTGCACCCTGGACTCTACACAGTGTCGGTTAAAGATGTGAAAAATGATTGCGGTACGACAAACGAGCTTATTTCGGTGATAGGCTTTCCTAAATTTTTCACCCCAAACAATGATGGGATTAATGATACTTGGCAAGTTTATGGTGTTTCTGAAGCCTTTCAAGCCAATACTAAAATTTTAATCTTCAACCGCTATGGTAAACTACTCAAAGAGCTTCATCCACTTGGCGAAGGTTGGAATGGTACTTTTAGAGGTGAAAAATTACCACATGATGATTACTGGTTTTCAGTTAAACTAGCAGATGGCCGCCTGTTTAAGAATCACTTCACTCTAAAGCCCTAGAGCTTAAAAACCAATTAAATTGTATTTCAACTAAAGTTTTTTAAAACAAAAAAATTATACACTACTTTTCTCGCAAACTTAAGCCCCAGCACCTTAAGTTTTATAACTGTTTTGATTAAAACCTCAACGAGGCAGTATGAAAGTTAATAAATTTTGATTTGTCAAGTTGATCTTGTCGAAACCGATACTAATTCGTTAGCTATAAATATTTCGACAAGATCAATATGACATAAACGAGACTATGACACCGCTTCATATAATGGTTTGTGAGACTTTTACGTTTATAAATAGTTATTAACGAAAAAATCAAACTGAAATACCTACTCGCAATGAGATTAAATTACTTCTTGGTCATATTTACACTTTTAAGCTGTGAGCTTATGTTCTCACAGCGCATAATCGTTAACGACGCGGTAGACTTAACCACATTAATTCAGGACAATCTTGTAGATGGTTGTGTTAACATCAGTAATATTAACTCTCCTGTTAATGGTACATCAAGCGGATTTTCAAGTTACGCCTATTTTGAAAGAGGGAGCTCAAATTTCCCGTTTGCCAATGGCATTATGTTAAGTACAGGAGGAGCTTCATCCGGAGGAAATTCTGTAATCACCCCTACCCTTAGTGAGGGTTCTACCACTTGGGGCACCGACCCCGATCTAGAAGCAGCTTTAGGCACATCCAACACCCACCTCAATGCTACGGCTATAGAATTCGATTTCGTTTCCATTTCCAACCAGTTTCAATTCAATTATATTTTAGCTTCAGAAGAATATTTCGACGTTTATCCCTGTCATTTTTCCGATGGTTTTGTTTTTTTAATTAAAGAAGAAGGCACCGCAGACCCTTTCCGAAACATCGCTCTCATTCCTAACACTAATATACCAGTAAACACCAATACCGTTCACGATGAAATTTTTGGAGTTTGCCCTGCCGAGAATAAAGCCTATTTTGATGGTTACAATGTTGGCGACACGAATTATAACGGACGTACCACCGTATTAACGGCATCGGGCACCATTAAACCTAATGTTAAATACCGCATCAAGTTAATCATTGCCGACCAAACCAATGGTGGGTATGATTCTGCTGTTTTTATTGAAGGTGATAGTTTTAGAGTTTTAGACTTAGGAGATGATATTACAACCTGCGAGCCCAATGTAACCATAGATGCTAATATACAAAACCCAGCTGCTTCTTATGCTTGGTACCTAAATAACACTTTAATTCCAGGTGCGGGAAACGCCACCTATAATGCCACACAAGATGGTACCTATCGTGTTGAAGTTTCTGTGCCCGTTAACGGATCCATTTGTGTAGAACAGGATGACATTGCTATCGTTCTCAATACTGAAGAACCTATGCAAACACTGTCCGATTACACACTGTGCGACGATGGTAGTGGTAGTAACACGCGAGAATTCGACTTATCTACGAAAGATGCCCAAGTTGCTTCACTAAGCCCTTTTACTAACTTTGACTTTAGCTATCACTTATCAGATTCCGATGCTCGGAACAATCGAAATCCCATTACTTCTCCAATAACGAATACGAGTCCTTCTCAAACCATTTATGTTAGAGTTCAAGATTTAGATGGCAATTGTTATGCCTACTCAACCTTTAACATTGCTGTTAACCCATTACCTAACATTATCACCCCTACACCATTGGAAGTATGTGATAGCGATGAAACCCCAGACGGCTTTGCGGTTATAGATTTAAGCGTAAAAACCGATGAAATCACTGGAGGCAATCCCGATTTATATGTGTCTTACCATTATAATGCTCTTGATGTTACCACTGGGGCCAACCCAATTCCTTACCCGTACATCAACACCAACACGCCAAATGAAATGGTTTATGTTCGTGCGGTTGACATCAATACACGTTGTTCTACAACCACAACTCTCGATGTTAATATTCAAATTAGTCCGATTGTTAATACCGACCCGCAATACATTGATGCCTGTGACACCGACTTGGATGGGCATGCTTTTTTCGATTTGACTGAAGTTTTAGACAATATACTAAACGGCTTAACAGGCGTAACAACAACTTTTCATGTTAGTTATTCTGATGCCGATAATGGCACAAATCCTGTGGCCGACGAAACCAATTACGAGTTTATAAATGGTATCGATGAGCCCGGATACACAACTATGTATTTAAGAGTTGAAGACAATACTACAGGATGTGCCTCGGTGGTTCCTTTTGAAATTCACACCAATTTATTATTAACAGCAACCGATACGGGAGATTTTGCCATGTGTGATGAAAATGACGACAGTACCGACACGGCTTTATTTAATCTTTTTTCTGTTGAAACTTTTATTATTAATGACTTGCCCTACCCGATTACCGTTGATTTTTACGAAACTGAAGCCGATCGAGCTAACGGAAATAGCTTAGACAAAAATCAATTTTTTGAAGCAACGAGTCCGCACACCTTATTCATTTCCATGGGATATGGCTCCTGTACCAATGAAGCCGAAATAAACCTAAGAGTGAATCCTATTTTACTTTTTAATAGTCCGCCATTAGCGTATTGTGATGATGATGACGATGGATTTACGAGTATTGATTTGGAATCCTTAGACGAAACCATTACCAATGGCAACCCTAATTTTACGGTGAGTTATTTTGAAACTGAAACTGCTGCTGAAAACAACGACACCTCACAACGATTACCTCGTTTTTTTAACAATACTACTGCCACAACCACATTATATGCTCGTATTGAAAGCATTGGATCTACAGGCTGTTCTACTGTTAATGAATTTCAAGTTGAAGTACTTACTGCTCCCACAACCATTCAGCCAAGCGATATTGTTATTTGTGATAGTGATCAGGATGGCTATGCGGTTATTGATTTGAATAGTAAAATCTCTGAAATTACTTCGAGTGCTTCTAGCTTTGACGTCTCTTTTTATACCACTCTAAACGACGCCAATAATAAAACCAACGAAATCCCAGCCTCTGAACATACCAGCTACAATACAAATACACAAACTATTTTCGCGCGTATCGAAGATCCTTCAAATCCAACTGGATGTTATGCCATTGAAACCTTTGAAGCGATTATTAATACCTTACCTGTTTTTCCTGTTATAAGCAATTATCAAATCTGTGAATCATCAGGAGCCAGTGTAGCCGATTTTTATCTTTACGAAAAAGATGCTGAAATTTTAGATGGTCAAACTGGTAAAGAGGTTTTTTACTTTGAAGATGCTGCCTTAACTATACCTATTCCTAAAAATACGGCCTATCAGAATACATCTAGAATGCAAACCATTTACGTTCGGGTAGAAAATATTTCGGATCCGAGTTGTTTTGGCACGTCTTCATTTACCTTACAAGTTTCTCCCGATCCGATTTACAATCCAATAAGACCATATTTAGTGTGCGACGATATTTCGAACGATGGAAAACATGAATTTCATTTTCAAGATAAAGTAGACGAAATCACTCAAGGCATATCAGATGTTTTAAATGTTTCGTTTCACGAATCACGACATGATGCTGATAATAACCTCGACCCATTGCCTGATGTTTATACAAACATAACCAACCCACAAACCGTTTACATTAGAATTGAAAGTGACGATTCGCTTTGTCATGTGGTTGAAGAGTTAGGTATCAACATTATTGTTGCCCCAGAAATAACCGATGCTTCGCCTCTTATTAACTGTGACACCGATTATGATGGCATCACCACTTTCGACTTAACGACAGCGGATTTCGACATATTAGATCGTGTTCAAACCGATCTTATAATCAATTATTTTAATGCTTTTGAAGATATCAATCAGGATGATGGCTTAGACAATTCTCAGGAAATTACCGATCCTGTAAATTTTATTTCGGAAGCAAAAACGGTGTACATTAAAGTTGCCAATACCCTAACCGGATGTTTTAGTGTTATCCCTTTAGAACTTATGGTTAATCTGCCTCCAAACATTAATACGATTGGCAATTACGCCATTTGCGACAATGCTTCTAAAACGGTAGATCTATCTACCATAAGTCCGTTGATAGTTGATGACATCTCTACGGTTAATATTAATTATTACAACAATTTAACCGATGCAGAAACCAGCACGGCACCGTTAGTTCCAACGTATAATTTCACCGCCAATAGGCACACCCTATTTGTTCGAGTATCTAACCCTACAACCGGCTGTTATATCATTGATGATTTCGATTTAATTATTAATGAAAACCCTTTAGCACATACCCCACCAGATTTAGAACATTGCGATGACGATTTTGACGGACAATATGTTTTTGATTTGACATCAAATACAGCTGCAATTCTGGGCACACAATCACCATCACTTTTTACGGTAAGCTACTTTATGGCCCTAATTGATGCTGAAGAAAATACCAATCCGTTACCTTCATCATATACAGCATTCGACGGCGAGACCATTTTTGCTCGTGTGGAAAACACAAACACGGGCTGTTTTAGTACTACCGAATTCAATATCATTTTGCATCCCTTACCTATAATTCCTATTGAAGATGTAGTGACACTTTGCCGGGAATCGTCACCTTTGTACATTGACGCCAATACAGGGGAAGCCGGAGATATCTACCTTTGGACGACAAGTGTAAACGCATCAGTCAATAATTCAACGGCCTCTAGTATTTCAATAGATGCCAGTCAATTAGGAACGTATTCAGTTGAAGTAACTACGCCTAACATGTGTAGTTATACTAAAACTTTCACGGTAATAGAATCAGAGCAAGCCGAAATTAACTTCACTTCAAGCATTGATTTTTCAGACCCCAACCAAATTTCAGTAGATATAAACATGGGAAGAATTGGTGACTATGTTTATATTTTAGATGGAGGCTCCCCTCAAACGTCATCTGTTTTTGAAAATGTGAGTTTTGGAAATCACACCGTTACAGTTCGTGATTTAAATGGCTGTATGGATATTTCTAAAGATGTTTTTGTTTTCGATATTCCTAAATTTTTCACACCAAACAACGATGGTTTTTATGACACTTGGCATATCGTTGGTGCCGATCAGCTCCCGGGAAGCTATGTGTATATTTACAACCGCCTTGGAAAACTCCTTAAAACATTAAAACATTCATCACCAGGATGGAATGGCACATTTAATGGCGAAAACATGCCTACTGATGATTATTGGTATGTGGCAAAAATTATCCAAAATGGAAATGAAATGGAAATAAAAGGCCACTTTACTTTAAAACGATAGCTTGTAAATTTTGCTTAATTTTGCAACATGCAGTTTAAAGTCGAATCAGAGTTTAGTCCCACTGGAGATCAGCCTCAAGCCATAAAGCAGCTTGTGGATGGTATCAATGAAAACGAAAAATATCAAACCCTACTTGGTGTTACCGGCTCGGGAAAAACCTTCACCGTCGCTAATGTTATACAAGAGGTACAACGCCCTACCCTAGTTTTAGCACATAATAAAACTTTAGCAGCACAGTTGTACTCGGAGTTTAAACAATTTTTCCCAAACAATGCGGTAGAGTATTTTGTGTCCTATTACGACTATTACCAGCCCGAAGCTTACATTCCCGTTTCAGGTGTTTATATAGAAAAAGACCTCTCTATTAATGAAGAAATAGAAAAAATGCGATTAAGCACGACCTCGTCACTCCTTTCTGGAAGACGTGATGTATTAGTTGTCGCTTCGGTGTCGTGTTTATATGGTATCGGGAATCCGGTAGAGTTTCAAAAAAACGTGATTACTTTAGAGTGTGACCAGGTCATTTCTAGAACCCAGCTTTTGCATCAACTTGTGCAAAGTTTGTATTCCCGAACAGAAGCCGATTTTAAACATGGTAACTTCAGAATTAAAGGCGATACTGTAGATATTTTTCCGAGCTATGCCGATGATGCCTTCAGAATACACTTTTTTGGTGATGAAATTGAAGAGATCGAATCTTTCGACATTCAAACCAACCAAGTTGTTGAAAAATACGAGCGCCTAACCATTTATCCTGCCAACATGTTTGTGACATCACAAGATGTTTTGCAAGGTGCCATAAAAAGTATTCAGGATGATTTAGTAATTCAACATGATTATTTCAAAGAAATAGGCAAACATTTAGAAGCCAAACGCCTTAAAGAACGAACCGAATTTGATCTTGAAATGATTCGAGAATTAGGCTATTGTTCTGGGATTGAAAACTATTCGCGTTATTTGGACGGACGATTACCAGGCACAAGACCTTTCTGTTTACTGGATTATTTTCCTGATGATTACCTGATGGTTATCGATGAAAGTCATGTTACCGTTTCGCAAGTTCACGCCATGTACGGTGGTGATAAAAGCCGAAAAGAAAACTTGGTGGAATATGGTTTCAGATTGCCTGCTGCCATGGACAACCGTCCTTTAAAATTTGAAGAATTCGAGTCTTTACAAAACCAAGTGATTTATGTAAGCGCGACGCCCGCCGATTATGAATTGGAAAAAACCGATGGTATTTATGTCGAACAAGTCATTCGCCCTACAGGTTTACTGGACCCTATCATTGAAGTACGCCCTAGTTTGAATCAAATAGATGATTTAATTGAAGAAATTCAGCAACGGGTTGAAAAAGATGAACGTACTCTTGTAACGACTTTAACCAAACGTATGGCGGAAGAACTCACCAAATATTTAGATCGTATTCAAATTCGTTGTCGTTATATCCATAGTGACGTTGATACTTTAGAACGTGTTGAAATCATGCAAGATTTACGGAAAGGCCTATTTGATGTTCTAGTTGGTGTTAACTTACTTCGTGAAGGTTTAGATTTGCCAGAAGTATCTTTGGTTGCAATTATAGACGCGGACAAAGAAGGTTTTTTACGTTCGGCTAGATCTTTAACACAAACGGTAGGACGTGCCGCAAGAAACTTAAACGGAAAAGCTATTATGTATGCTGATAAGATTACAAAAAGCATGCAAAAAACCATTGATGAAACCAATTACCGTCGAGAAAAACAAATAGCATACAACACTAAGCATCATTTAAAACCAAAAGCGCTAAATAAAAGTTTAGATAATGTGCTATCGAAAAACTCGGTAAGCACTTATAGCTACGAATTGGAAGCTGCCAGAGCTGCAGAGCCAGAAAGCGCATACCTTAGCAAACCAGAACTTGAAAAGAAAATACGTGAAAAGCGAAAGCTTATGGAAGAGGCTGCTAAAGCATTAGATTTTCTAGTAGCAGCAAAATTACGTGATGAAATAAAAAGCTACCAAGATAAACTAGAAAAGCTAAAAGTGTAAACTTTTAGCTTTTAATGGGCTATCAATGGCCTATAAAATGAAAAGAGAGAACGGTTTAATTGTATTGTGTTTTAAAAATATCGATTAATACATCGGGCGGTACAATTTTATTCGGAAAGCTCTCCATGAGATAGAGTACTTTCGTAATAGATTCGTGACTTAACCCCATACGCAATCCGAAATTATATAGCTTTATAGCGCCTTTAGAATTATTGTTATCACCAAACTTCTGTTCAATATTTAATAACAATACTAATCTATGAAACTGAACAATGCGTTCGCTATGCGATTTTAAATGCGTATAGTCAATGGGGTTATCTAGTAAATAATCAAAATCATGTCTAGATATTTCCAACTGTTTAGCAACACCTAATAAAAAATTGTATTCTATACGGTTAATGTCATTATCATATTTTGCAAAAGCAATCATTTCAGACAATAGACTTAATTTCTCGAGCTTATTAATCATGTTTTGAGGGAGTTAATGCGTTACACTATAAATTTAAACAGAAAAAACCATTATATATCGTTGAATCTTAACGTCTTATCGAAAAAATGCAGGTATTTTATCGTAAATTTTATTGCGTTTATCAGTTTCACTTTAAAATACATCTTAAATAATGGCATTTTATCTAAACTACTTTTAAATAACAATTACAAACACACAACACAAATAGTTGATTATTAGATTTTTACAACAATTAAAATAAGACTTCTTAGTCAGCAATAAAAAAAGTACCTTTACCGATGCATCAAAACGCTAAATCTTCGTCTTTTGTGATTACAAATAGATGAAATGAGTAAATACAGAAACTATGACGAATAATGATATCTTTAAAAAATTACGTGTAGCCCTAAAACTTCGGGATGATGACATAGTAAAAATTTTAGAGCTCGTTGATTTTAGGATTACTAAAAGTGAACTTGGCGCTTTTTTCAGAAAAGAAGATCACCCAAAATATATGGAGTGTGGTGACCAAATTCTTCGTAATTTTTTAAATGGACTGGTCATTCATATGCGTGGACCGATGCCTAAAAAAGGAGAAGCTCCTAAACCTAAAAAATAAGCATTCGGTTTTCTTAACGACACACACCTCGACATCGTTACTTTTTTATTATAAGTTGAATTAATAACCCTATGTTAATATTGGGTAAATTAATCAACCAATAGATTGCCAATAACTTAACCTTTTATCGAGTACATATCGCGCTATTACTCTTAATATACCAATAACCTAAGCGTAAACTAGAATTTTAACATTTCCCTTTTTCATATTATAAATTTGTGTTTCATTTTTTCTTAAAGCTATGTCTTGAGAAAATTAATGTAAACCCCAAATAAATTATTATGAAAAAGAACTACACATTACTGTGTTTATACTTTTTTAGTATAAGCATAACGTGTCTCCACGCACAAACAGATACTTCCAGATGGATGAATGGTTGGACAAATTTTCAGCCCAATTTAGAACGTTACTTTGAAGCCGATACCAAAATTCCTTCAATGATTACTAATGATTTAACACTTACAAAAAACAAAGTATATCTCATGTCTGGTAATGTTTACGTTGCAAACGGTGCGACATTAACCATTGAACCTGGTACAACAATTAGATGCGATCATACTAACCCTGCTAGTTTACTGGTAGCCAAAGGAGCAAAACTCATTGCTGAAGGATCGAAGTTTGAGCCCATAGTATTCACGTCTAATAAACCTGCAAAATCAAGACAAACAGGCGATTGGGGCGGTATTGTCATCTTAGGAAATGGAAAACTAAACACGGGCTCTGGAGTTGCAAAAGTAGAAGGAAATTTTGCACCACAATATGCTTTATATGGTGGGGATAACCCTGAAGAAGAAACAGCCATAATAAAATATGTACGTATTGAGTATCCTGGTCGTAAAATAAATGAGGCCAAAGAGTTAAACGGATTAACACTTTGCGGTATTGGCTCCAAAACCATTTTAGAAAACATCATGATTAGTTATTCTGCCGACGATGCTTTTGAGTGGTTTGGAGGCCAGGGTGATTTCAGTAATTTAATTTCATACAAATCTAAAGATGATGATTTCGATATTACCAACGGATTTCAAGGTAGTCTAACACATATTCTCGCGGTAAGACATCCTTATATTTCAGATGTTAGTGGCTCCTATGCGATTGAAATTGATGGTTATACTTCTGAAAATTTCAAACCAATGGACGAGCATTTATCCTCATTAAAAGTGTCGTATGCCACTATAATAAACTTAGCTAATCAAGAAAGTACTCCTTTTATAAAAGCGGCAATTTCTGCCAAGTCACATGCCTATGTTTCAGTGGAGTACTCATCTATTTCTGGATTTGCTCATGTGATAAAACTAGACCAATCTTATGTAGATTCTAGTGATATCGTGAGTAAAATAAGCCTACAAAAGAACCTCTTTAATATAAGTGACCAGGGATTAAACTACCGAAAAAATACCATTTACCACCCTAATGGATTCTTTGCTAGCAATGTTTTCACTAAAGGATTTAGCAATCCGGAAGATCTATACATTGCGCCCTTGGATGATGCACGCCCATCTTTCGTTTTAAAATCTACCGAAATGAAAAATAACCTCGGACAACCTATTTCATTAAGTCATTAACAATTAACAAACAAACCATCCAAAAATGAATAAAATTTTACTTAGTATCTCCATTCTAATAATGGGAAGCTCAATTATAAACGCGCAATCGGTTAATACCTTTTTTACCAAATCAGATCGCATAAATAAATTTCATACCATCGATGACTTAGAAGGTTTGGGAAAAGGAGATTTGGTAAGTCTATACGCCGATCGCTTTGCTGAAATAACTAAAATAATGCCTTTCATGGCCATTACTACGAAATCGGATCAGAAATTACAAGATGTTGGAATCCGTGAAAATTCTGAAAATTTAAAATTATTAAGCAAGTATAAAGAAGATGAACGTGAGCGCATCAAAGCTAGTAACAACTTAATAGCTGACTTTGTTGCTTATGCCGATAGCGAAAATATAATATGGTCTATTCTTTATATGGAGGACATAATTAAGAAGCTGAGACTTGGATTCCATGGGAATTTTTAGACTCTATCGAGAGTTATAGGTTTTATGCAATGGTAAGTACATTATTATTTTATAAGGACAAGACATAACGTCTGAAGGTATTGATTATTTATTATTGATAATTGATTATTAAGGCTTAAATAAAACCTTGTACCAAATTGTCACACCTATTCTATTGTCGAGGTACCTCTTTATGACTTTACAGTTCAGCAATCTTCTGTGATTCATATGACCAATAATGACACGAATTGTAATACTGAGCTTGTCAAGATACTTTTGTAACCTTAAAACCTTATAACTTTATAACTTCAATTCTATAAAACAAAAATCTCCGAAAGTTAAAACTCTCGGAGATTTTTTATGTAAAGTGTTTATTTAAAACGCTTATAACTATTCAGCAAGTACTTGTTGTACTTTATCTGCAGCTTCTTGGAATTCAGTTGCACTTAATACAGCTAAACCAGAATTGTCAATTAATTCTTTAGCGATATCAGCATTTGTTCCTTGTAAACGTACAATAATTGGCACATTGATGTTACCCATGTTTTTGTAAGCATCAATAACACCTTGAGCTACACGGTCACAACGTACAATACCACCAAAAATATTAATTAAGATTGCTTTTACAGCAGGATCTTTTAAGATAATTTTGAAAGCTGCTTCTACACGAGCTGCATCGGCAGTACCACCAACATCTAAGAAGTTAGCTGGCTCACCACCTGCTTGCTTAATTAAATCCATGGTTGCCATAGCTAAACCAGCACCGTTAACCATACACCCAACGTTTCCGTCAAGGTCAACATAGTTTAAACCAAGTTCTCCAGCTTCAACTTCAATAGCACTTTCTTCACGTACATCACGTAAATCTACGTAGTTTTTATGTCTGTATAAGGCATTGTCATCGATAGTTACTTTAGCATCAACAGCCATGATTTTATCATCACTTGTTTTTAACACCGGGTTGATTTCAAATAAAGAAGAATCAGATTTTACGTAAGCAGTATATAAAGCAGTTACGAATTTTGTCATCTCTTTAAAAGCAACACCTGATAAACCTAGGTTAAACGCTATACGTCTTGCTTGGAAAGGCACTAATCCTACGATAGGATCAATTTCTTCAGTAAAAATTAAATGAGGTGTTTCTTCAGCAACAGTTTCGATATCCATTCCACCTTCTGTAGAATACATAATCATGTTACGACCTGTAGCTCTGTTTAATAAAACAGAAACATAAAACTCACTAGTTTCACTTTCACCTGGATAGTATACATCTTCAGCAACTAAAACTTGGTGTACTCTTTTACCTTCTGCTGAAGTTTGAGGCGTTATCAAATCCATACCAATGATTTGTCCTGCAATTTCTTCAACTTCTTGAAGGTTCTTTGCAAGTTTAACTCCGCCACCTTTACCACGACCACCAGCGTGAATCTGTGCTTTAATAACATGCCAGCTCGTTCCGGTTTCACTAGTTAATTGCTTTGCAGCAGCTACTGCTTCTTGAGCATTCTGTGCAACAATACCTCTTTGGATACGAACTCCAAAACTACTCAATATCTCTTTACCTTGATATTCGTGTAAATTCATAATTTGCTAATTGTTTAAGAAAAAAGCAAATATATATGATAGGCTTTACTTACCCTAATATTTAATAGTGAAAACAACAATAAGTTTTTACTTAAAAGTTAAATAATTAACACTTTGTTTATTTTGTATAATTTTTTATTTATTCCTTTTTTTTATTCAACAAAGAAATATCTTTGCCAAAAATTTTTAAATTATGTTAGATAGTCAATTGCTTAAAATTGCAGAAGATTTTGGAAGTCCTGTTTATGTGTATGATGCTGAAAAAATTGAATTTCAATATCACCGATTAACAAACGCCTTTAAGAATGTTAAGAAATTAAAACTTAATTATGCGGTTAAGGCACTATCTAACATCTCTATTTTAAAGCTTTTTAAATCCTTAGGTTCAGGAATTGATACCGTTTCTATCCAAGAAGTACAACTTGGATTGGCGGCTGGTTTTTTACCTGAGCAAATTATTTTCACGCCTAATGGAGTATCGCTATCAGAAATTGAAGAAGCGGCTAAATTAGGTGTAAAAATTAACATCGATAACCTTTCTATTTTAGAGCAGTTTGGGACTAAACACCCTAACGTACCTGTTTGTATTCGTATTAATCCGCATGTAATGGCTGGAGGAAATGCTAATATTTCTGTAGGACATATCGATTCTAAATTCGGAATATCAATCCATCAAATACCGCACATTTTACGTATTGTTGAAAATACTAAAATGCACATTAACGGTATTCACATGCATACAGGAAGTGATATTTTAGATATTGAAGTATTTCTTTACGCTAGTGAAATTTTATTTGAAACAGCGAAACAATTTAAAGGTTTAGACTTTATTGATTTCGGATCTGGATTTAAAGTACCGTACAAAGCTGGAGACATTGAAACCAATATTGAAGAATTGGGTGAGAAATTATCGGCTAGATTTAATGATTTCTGTAAAGAATATGGAAAAGATTTAACCTTAGCTTTCGAACCTGGTAAATTTTTAGTGAGTGAATCTGGTAGTTTTTTAACGCATGTTAACGCAGTTAAACAAACGACATCAACGGTATTTGCTCAAGTTGATTCTGGTTTTAATCACTTAATTCGCCCAATGCTTTACGGTTCTCATCATGATATTGTAAACATTTCAAATCCTAACGGGCGTGAGCGTTTCTATACGGTTGTGGGATACATTTGTGAAACAGATACCTTTGGTAACAACAGAAGAATTAACGAGATTACAGAAGGTGATGTTTTATGCTTCAGAAATGCAGGTGCTTATTGCTTCTCTATGGCTAGTAACTACAATTCAAGGTTTAAACCAGCTGAAGTTTTATGGTATAATAATGAAGCGAAGCTTATTAGAAAACGTGAAACTTTTGAAGATATTCTTAAAAACCAAGTTGAAGTAGATTTTTCACCTAAAAAGAAAGTAGCTGTTTCTAAATAAACAGAACATTCAATATAAACATAAAAAATCCTCTTTAAACAATCTGCTTTAAAGAGGATTTTTTATACCTGTTAACGGTCTCGTGTATGATTAGTGACGTGATTTAGCACCGAATTTAACAAATAGAAACCGAATAAAATATTCCTGCGAAATATTCGTAAGCAAGCTCGAACTAGCCATAAATTATACACCTTGCTACCAACAGTACTTTTTTCAGTCGTAATGAAATCTGCATTTTGCAATCAATATTTCTCCTTCTCTATATTGATAAATCAGTCTATGTTCGCTATCAATTCGTCGTGACCAAAATCCTGCGTATTTATGCTTTAGCGGTTCGGGTTTTCCAACTCCGTCAAAAGGGTTTCTAGCGATGTCTTTGAGAAGTTCATTTATTTTCTTCAGCTTTTTTTTGTCCGTTTTTTGCCAATACAGATAATCTTCCCAAGGCTCGTCAACGAATATATACTTCATTTTAACCTTCGATTAGGTCTTTGCTAAAAGTAGTTCCGTTTTTTAGCTTGTTAATTGCAGAGTCTAACCTTAACTCATTCTTTCGAGAGGAAAGTTCGTGATTTGTAGCCATTAAAGAATTGTATTCTTGCAATGACATAACCACAATCCCAGAATCTTTTCCACGATTTATTATCAAAGTCTCAAAGTTCTTCACAACTCTGTCTAAGTAGCTTTTAATATCTTTTCTGAAATCAGAAACAGTTGTTATTAGCATAATGTTGTATTTTATTAAGTACAAATATATGTACAAAATATGGTTTATGAAATTTTTTTGTACTGCTGGCAACTATAAAAGTATTATGCCTTCAACTTTCCTGCAAAAACACTCACCTTAGAATTAAACGGATTTCCAGAAGCACGCCTTAACATTACTATTTGTCCGCAATGCCAAGTAGCATCAGCAATTGGACCATTAATAATATTCCAAAAGGGAACTTCAGTTTCTTCTAAGTTAATTGGGTTTTCAGTGTCTCGTAACAAATCAGATACTAATTTCAAATTTAATAGGGTCTGCATTCGCTGCGCTTCAAAACCTATTACTTCTATATCTAAATCTTTATCATGGCTAAGCACCGCGTTTCTAATAAATTTAGACAAGCCGTAGATATGTTCAATAGTTTCCGCACTTGTTCTTCCTGACTCGCTGCATTTGTGATTCAAATCTTTTTCCGTTAAGCCTTCTGTAGACCAAAAATATCTAAATCCTAAGCCATCAATCATACGAGCTGCAACAGTTCCTGCTGTATAGGTTTCTGGTGCCTCGGGAATTTCATAAAATGGCAATTTTTCTGAAGTCATATTATCTTGTGCATTTCCTGTAAATACTATCAGACTTAATATTATAAGGAGTTTGAATTTGTTCACGAACATCATAAATTATTTTTAACGCCAAATATAATACTTCTAAAAACCTTTAAGTAATCTCCTAATTCAACTTCCAAAACACGTCAAACTGTCCTGGTTTATCAAGAATATTACTTAAAGATTATTCGGTTTCTAATTGCTTTTTATACTCCTTAAGATGTACTTTAATGGCATCATCTAATTCTGGTTCCTTAATGTCATCAAATTGTTTTAGGGTTTCGTATATAATTTTTGCAACTAATAAACGTGCAGAAGGTTTGTCGTCGGCAGGGATATTATACCAAGGCGCATGAGGTTTAGAAGTTCTATTAATAGCATCTTCATAACAATCTTGATAAAGGTCCCAAAGTTTACGTTCCTTTAAATCACCAGGCGAGAATTTCCAATTCTTTTCTTGTTTATTCAAACGACGTAACAACCTGTGTTTCTGTTCCGATTTAGAAAGGTTTAAAAAGAACTTAAAAATAAGTGTTCCGTTTTGAGCCACATGCTTTTCAAAATTATTTATTTGCTCGAAACGTTTATCCCAAAAAGCATCATCGACATCATCAACGCTATGGATATTTGGTAAATTTTCACCTAAAACATATTCAGGGTGTACACGAGTTACCAAAACATTTTCATAATGTGTTCTATTAAAAACACCAAATTTTCCACGGGCAGGCAAAGCGATGTAGTGGCGCCAAATAAAATCATGTTTTAACTCTAATTCTGTAGGCACTTTAAAGCTGTGAACCACAACGCCACGGGCATTAAAATCTTTAAAAACCTCACGAATTAAACTATCTTTCCCCGCTGTATCCATACCTTGTAAACAAATTAAAACCGCATATTTACCATGTGCATATAAGGTATCTTGAAGCTTCCCTAATTTTTTTCTAACCTTTTTTAGTTCCTTTTCGGCATCGTCAAAAACGACTTTGGTTTGGGAGTTTTTTAAAGATATTTCTGATGTGATTTTATAGTGATTGATGTCCATTGGATTTCATTTTAGTTAACAATTCGCTTAATAATAGGTTAAATATAGTAAATCTAAAATTTGAAATAGAAGACACTGCTTGGTTTCATATATTTTCTATATCTTGGACCTACCTATTTATGTTAACCCTAAGTTTATGAAAAATTATTACCTACTATTTTTTCTAACGGCCTCTATGGTTGTTAGTGCCCAAACGAAATGTGACAATGCAAATTCCTACCTCGGAAATGCCTATTCACATGTTAAAGATTCCTATGAATCCAATAATATTAGTCACTTAAAACACTATGCCAACAGATCGGTAGAGTCTTTTAAACTTGCTAAGGAAGCACTTAGTTTTTGTAACTGTGATAAAGCTGTAGAACTTGCAGAAAAAAGTATTGAATTACTTGAAAAAGTTGAATCGGCAGAAACCTACGAAGACGGACGATTTTTTGTAAAGCGTGGTCGTGAATTAAGTAAAGAAAGCTTAATTGAAATTGACAAATGTGCTTATAATCAATATCAAAAAGTAGCACCATCAACGACAAGTGTTGCTGTTACTAATTCTTCTAATAGTTCGGAATTATCAGATTTACAACAAGAGCAGTTAAAATTAAAGCAACAGCAAGAAGCTTTAAAGTTAAAGGCTGAACAAATCAAAATGCAATTGGCTCAGCAAGAAGCTCAAGAATTAGCACTTAGAAAGCAGCAAATTATCAAATCTTATAAAGCAAGGATTTTAGAAAACGTAAAATCTTATAATGAAACTTTAAAGGTATATGGCAGTAACACTCCAATAAATTTCGAAGAAACTGTTATAGATATGGAAACAAAGTCTGTTAGTGAGATTAAAAGTCATTACATTAATGAAATGAAAGCTATTACCAAAAACTATTTGGAAGCTTTAAACCAATGTGAAGCGAGTTAAAACTAACTTGTTTATATCATAAAAAAAGCTGTTAGATTCGTCTGACAGCTTTTTTTTATATCCTAAAAATTTTGATGTGTCAAATTATTTAGAAGCAAATAACTTAACATCTTGTTCGCTAACTTCTTGCCCGCCTAAAATAATTAAACGCTCAACAACGTTACGAAGTTCTCTAATATTACCAGTCCAATCGTACTCTTGCAGCTGTTTAATGGCCTTGTCGGAAAAGCCCTTTTGAGAAGATCCATTATCTGAAGCTATTTTTTCAGAAAAATGACGAACCAACAAAGGAATATCTTCTCTCCTATTATTTAAAGAAGGCACTTCAATTAAAATAACGGCCAATCGGTGATATAAATCTTCACGGAAACGCCCTTCTTCAATCTCCTTTTTTAAATTTTTATTGGTAGCTGCAATGACACGCACATCAACTTTAATATCTCTATCGCTTCCAACACGTTGGATTTTATTTTCTTGTAAAGCGCGTAATACTTTAGCCTGTGCCGACAAACTCATGTCGCCAATTTCATCTAAAAAAATGGTACCTCCATTGGCAGCTTCAAACTTTCCAGCACGATCTTTATTCGCACTTGTAAACGCACCCTTTACATGACCAAACAACTCACTTTCAATTAGTTCCGATGGAATCGCGGCACAGTTAACTTCTATCAAACTGCCTTTAGAACGGGCGCTTTTTTCATGTAGCCAATGCGCTACCAACTCCTTCCCTGTTCCGTTTGGCCCAGTAATTAAAACCCTCGCATCGGTTGGAGCTACTTTATCTATCATGTCTTTAATTTGAGAAATTGCTTTGCTTTCCCCAATCATGTCATACTTCTTACTAACTTTTTTCTTCAATATTTTGTTAGCCACTACCAATTCTTTTCTATCTAAAGCATTTCTAACCGTATTCAATAACCGGTTTAAATCTGGTGGTTTAGAAATATAATCGAAAGCCCCTAAACGCATGGTATTTACTGCCGTATCTAAATCGCCATGACCAGAAATCATAACCACAGGAACTTCAGCTTTTATTTTTTTTGTAGCTTCAAGAACCTCTACACCATCCATTTTAGGCATTTTGATATCACAAAGAACCAAGTCGTAATCTTCATTTTTTATTTTTTCAATGCCTTCTAAGCCATCAACAGCTTCATCAACTTGGTAGGTATCGTTTTCTTCAGAAAGAATTTTAACCAAAACACGTCTAATGGCTGCTTCATCTTCAATAACTAATATTCTTGGCATAATGCTATTTTTAGTTCAATTATTAAATTCAATATTTATTGTGGTTTTTGAATGATATGAATATCGCGCTGCGGAAAAGGAATGCTCACATTGTGCTCTCTAAAGAGTCTATCAATTTCAAAACGGATATCACTTTTAGGAAATTGAGCTCTAAAGCTATTATTTATAGTAAACACGAGTTTAAAGTCTAAGGAACTAGCTCCAAAATCCATAAAAACAACCGTAGGTTCTGGCTCACTCAAAACCAATTCATGGGTTCTTGCTGCCTGAAGCAGTAATTTTTTAACCAACTGCACATCGCTTCCATAGGCCACACCAACATTAACAGACTCTCGGGTTAACGTTCCGTTTTGGGTCCAGTTATAAAGCATATTTTCTAAATACAAATGATTTGGGATCACAAGCACCTTATTATCAATAGTTACAGCTCGGGTGGTTCGTAATTTAATTTCTTCAACACGACCAATTTTCCCTTCAATTTCAATAATGTCACCCACATGGACCGTTTGATCCACAAGTATAAAAATTCCAGAAATAATATCTTGAAATAAGGTTTGAAGCGCTAAACCAATACCAATTAAAAGGGCTGCGGAAGCTGCAAAAATAGCGGTTACATTAACCCCTATAGAATCGAAAACAACAAGAATAACGATAATATAAATCAGCCATCGCGCAAATGAAAATACTGTGGTGAATTTCACTTTATCGTCTGGCGGCATTTTTCTGGTAACAACACCTTTAACCCATCGTAAAACATAGGTCGTTACCAATAAAACGATAGCCACCAGTAACACGTATTTCACTTTAAGAACAATCTCATGAGTATCTCCTTCACTCGCGTATGAAAAATCGATGATTTTAAATTCCAGAAACTGAACAATTTTAGCCCAAACACCACTTTCGGTAATGGTTTCGCTCACGGCATCTACACTCTTCTCTATTTTATCGGCTGTATCTTGTTGCATCGGTTACTAATACTTAATCCATTTTATTAACTCTTTGTAAGTTGGCTTTTTTCCATACATTAAAATACCTACGCGGTAAATTTTTGAAGCAAACCATACTGTTGCTATAAACGTAGCAATTAATATGACTAATGACAAAATTTGTTGCCAAATAGGCACACCAAATGGGATGCGCATGAGCATCACCACAGGCGATGTTAACGGTATAAAAGAAAACACTGTGGAAACCGTACCGTGCGGATCCTCTATCACTGTAAAGAAACCAATATATACTGCCAAAATTAAAGGCATAATAATAGGCATCATAAACTGTTGGGTATCGGTTTCGTTATCAACAGCGGCACCAATGGCAGCATAAAGTGAGCTATAAAATAAATAACCTCCAATAAAAAACAGAATAAAAGCTATAATTAAATTAGTTAAAGGTAGGTGATAAAAAGCATTGGCTATATTTTGAACTTGAGAGTTTACTTCCGGGTTTTCCATGGCCTGTTGCATAGCTTGCTGCTGTGGACTTTGCATTTCAGCCATATCTACGCCAAAAACTAATGAGGCAACCATGGTTAAAATACCTCCAAATATAATCCAGATAACCACTTGGGTGATTCCTGCTAAGGACGTACCTAAAATTTTACCAAGCATAAGCTGCATAGGTTTTACTGAAGATATAATGACTTCGATAATACGACTGGTTTTCTCCTCTATGACACTACGCATAATCATATTGCCATAAATAATAATAAACATGAACAACAAGTAACCTGCAGCGCCACCAAAAATGAGTTTGATAACACTATCTACTTTTGAAGTTTTTTCACCTTCAAAACTTTCTTGAGCGATGGTTATTTTTACTTTTGAATTGTTAATCATCTCAACATCAACCCCATTTTCCTGAAGTTTGATGTTCGTTAGGCGCTTTTCAACTTTATTTTCAATTTCTGAAATTAAACTCAATGAAGGCGCTTCTTCGGAATAAAACGTAATATGTTGTGAGTCTATCGTTTTATTTTCTAACTGATGGATATGTAACAGCCCCGTACCCTCGGTTTCTAAAACCAAAGCTTTTGCATCTTCCAGCGACACCCCTTGAAGAATGTTATAAGTTGTATGCTCGGTATTTTTAAATACATTTTGAACGGTTTCTGATTCGTCTAAAACAGAAATGACACGAACCTTATCATTGTTCAATTGAGTGAGATAAGCCACAAAGGCAATGAGTGCGATAAATATTATCGGACTCAAAAAAGTCATAATAATAAATGATTTATTTCTAACTTTTGTTAAGTATTCGCGTTTTAAAATTAGCGGTAAGTGGTTCATAAAAAATTAGTTATTCTTTACGGTTTGAATAAAAATATCGTTAACACTAGGAATGAGTTCTACAAAATGAGAAACTTCCCCTCTTGAAGTTAAATAGTTAAGTAAGTCGTTTGGTTTATCTTCCTTATCTAATTTAATATTCAATTTTAATTCGTCATCAAGGGTTTTAAATTGAGCTCGTGACACATTGAATTTATCATTCAATTCCAATCTAAGCTTTTCCTTATCTTCCGCTCGTATACCGACTTCGAAGGTATTGCTTTTATAAGCTCTCTTGATATCTACTAATTTACCGTCCAGAATTTTATTGGACTTATTTATTAAGGCGATATCATCGCAAAGCTCTTCCACAGATTCCATACGGTGGGTTGAAAAAATGACCGTTGCACCTTCTTCGCGCAAGCGTAAAATTTCATCCTTAATTAAATTGGCATTTATAGGATCAAAACCTGAAAAAGGTTCATCAAAAATTAATAATTTAGGTTGATGTAAAACGGTAACTACAAATTGAATTTTTTGAGCCATCCCTTTAGAAAGTTCTTGGATTTTTTTGTTCCACCAATCTCCAATTTCTAAACGCTCAAACCAGTAGTTCAGTCGTTTTTTAGCTTCAGCTTTGCTTAAACCTTTAAGCTGTGCTAGGTATAAAGCTTGCTCACCTACTTTCATCGATTTGTATAAACCACGCTCTTCTGGCAAATACCCAATGTCTTTAATATGATGTTGATTAAGTAATTCACCTCCCAAATGCACCGTTCCTTTATCTGGCATGGTTATTTGATTTACGATACGTATTAAGGTGGTTTTACCCGCACCATTTGGCCCTAATAAACCAAAAATACTGCCTTCGGGAACCGAAACAGAAACATCATTTAAGGCTCTAAAGTCTCCAAAATGCTTCGAGACCTTATTAACCTCTAATAAATTACTCATAGATATACTTTTGATGGTAAAGATATTAAATGTATAAAAGTTACCCCGTGCTTTTATAGGATTTATACGCTATTTATCGGACAAACTAAGAATTAGCTTCCATGCAGACTTTGACAACTCTAGCCTTGATTCTGTTATTAGCACACAACTCTTAAATATACCCAAAACACTAAGAAAACTCAAAGGGTATTAAAAACAAAACCCACCCTTAAAAAAAATTAAGGATGGGAAAAAAATTGCTATGAAAAAGAAAAATTACCACCAAATAAAATTTAGTGGTTGCCAAATATAGTTTTTTTTTCCAAACTTTTAACAAAATTATAAGATATCTTACTTTTATTGACAAAAAAAATCCGCCTTTTAAGCGGATTTCTCAATATTTTATATGTTTTATTACGAAAACATATCTTTAACTTTTTCAAAGAAAGACTTATCTGAACTCTCTGGTTTAGGGTCAAAGTGCTCATCATCTTGCATGGCTTCAAAAAATTCTTTTTGCTGTTTATTTAACGTTTTCGGTGTCCATACATTAACATGAACTAACAAGTCGCCTTTACCGTAACCGTTTATACTTGGAATCCCTTTTCCTCTTAAGCGTAAAATCTTTCCAGATTGCGTACCAGCTTCTATTTTAATACGCACTTTACCTGTAACGGTATCTATTTCTTTGGAAGTACCTAACACAGCATCTGGGAAACTCACATACAAATCGTAGTGTAAATTATCGCCTTCCCGCTTTAAACGATCATGTTGTTCTTCTTCAATAACAACAATTAAATCGCCTGAAATACCATTACCTGGTGCTTCATTTCCTTTTCCTGAAACTTTAAGTTGCATGCCATCTACAACACCTGCAGGAATTTTAATAGAAACAGTTTCTTCTGAAACTTTTAAACCTTGTGCATCGGCATCGCTAGGTTTTTTATCGATCGTTTGTCCTGCGCCACCACAATCATTACATGGTGCCGAAGTTTGCATACGACCTAAAATGGTATTTGCAATTCTTGTTACTTGTCCGCTACCTTGACAAGTAGGACAGGTTTTATAGGTTGTACCTGGTGCTTGAACTTTACGTTTTACTTTAACTTTTTTCTCTACACCATTAGCAACTTCTTCTAAAGTTAGCTTCACACGAATACGTAGGTTGCTTCCTTTGGCACGACGTTGACCGCCACCAAATCCACCTCCGAAGCCGCCACCAAAACCGCCGCCTCCGAAAATATCGCCAAACTGACTGAATATGTCATCCATATTCATACCGCCACCGCCGTATCCACCACCGCCATTCTCGAAGGCTTGGTGACCGTATTGGTCGTAACGTGCTTTTTTATTTTCGTCGCTTAAAATTTCGTATGCTTCGGCTGCTTCCTTAAATTTTGCTTCAGCCTCCTTATCATCAGGGTTTTTATCTGGGTGAAATTCAATCGCTTTTTTTCTATAAGCTTTCTTAATTTCAGCGGCAGACGCCCCTTTACTAATTCCTAATATTTCGTAAAAATCTCTTTTAGCCATATTTTATTTTATTGCCCAATAACTACTTTTGGAAAACGGATAATTTTCTCACCTAATAGGTATCCTTTTTCAACTATATCAATAATTTTTCCTTTTAAATCGTCGTTTGGTGCAGGTATTTGTGTAATCGCTTCGTGTGAATCGGCATTAAACACATCGCCTTTTTCAACTTCCATAACTTTTAAGCCTTTTTGACCTAAAGTGTTCACTAATTTCTGATAAATTAACAATACACCTTTTCGCAATTCTTCAGCCTCTTTATCGTCTTCAATATGACTTAAAGCACGCTCAAAATCATCTAAAACAGGTAGTAATGTTTTCATCACACCCTCACTTGCTGTAGAAAACAACTCGATGCGTTCCTTAGAAGTTCTTCGTTTATAATTTTCAAACTCAGCAAATAAACGCAAAAACTTTTCCTTCTCTTGTTTTAATTCAGCCTCAAGCTTTTCTTCCACGGTTTCTTCTACCGCTTGCTCTTCAGCAACTTGCTCTTCTACTTCAACGGTTTCGTTTTGTACACCGTCTACTTGTTCACTTTCTATATCGTTGTTTTTATCTTCTTTACTCATCGTAAATTCACGTTTTGAAATACTAAATTTAAAGTTGGCAAAAGTACTGCCAATATTGTAAAAATGTCATAATGTCATTAAATTATTTTAATTTTTTTTGAAGGTAGGTTTCATTACTTTTGAGACTTAAAACCCAAAAAACATTATATAATGAAGAAGAATTTATCTGCATTTGTTCTATTAATCGCTTTATCGGCGGCATTTACATCATGTAAAGACAAAGCTAAGGAAGCTGAAACAACTCCTGAAGCCGCTATTGAAGAAACCCATAGCAAAACCGAAGGTGTAACATTTAATGTTGATCCCGTAGCCTCTACTATGGAATGGAAAGGTACGAAGCCAACAGGTGAGCACTTTGGAACCATTTCTTTTGCTGAAGGTACTTTAGTGAGCCAACAAGGTCAAATTTCTGGTGGTAACATTGTTATCGACATGAACTCAATTGTTGTGGTTGATATCCCTGCGGAAGACGAAGGTAATGCGAAACTTTTAGGCCACTTAAAAAACGACGATTTCTTCGACGTAGAAAATCATCCAACATCAACTTTTGAAGCGGTTGATTTCGTTGAATCTGAAGGTAAAAAAGAACTTATCGGTAACTTAACCATTAAAGGAATTACTCAGAAAGTTGCTGTTCCTGTAACTGTAAATCAAACTGAAAACGATTTGACCATAACTAGTGAAACTTTTACTATTGATAGAACGAAGTGGGATATTAAATACGCTTCAAAATCTATTTTCGGTGATTTAGGAGATAAATTTATCAGTGATGATATGGAATTTAAGATTGTAGTTAAAGCGACTAAGGCTTAAACAAAAACCTTATAAACCTAAAAAGCTACTCCTTGAAAAAAGAGTAGCTTTTTTATTTTATAACAAATCGGATAAGGCGGGTTCTAAATGGTGAAACTTAAAGTAAAAGCCTTTATCTTCAATCTTTTTGGAACTTACACGCTGACTCTCATACAAGATGGTGTGCATTTTTCCTAAAACTAGTTTCATGACTGCTTTGGGGATATTAGGAAGAAATAATGGTTTTTCCTGAATGGATGCAATGGTTTTAACAAGCTCATTATTTGTGACAGGATTAGGTGAAACAGCATTATAAACACCTTCCAACCTATATTTTAAAACATATAAAAACAATTGAGCCAGGTCGTGAACGTGAACCCAAGACTGCCATTGTTTCCCCGAACCAAAAGCTGCTCCTAATCCGTAATTTACTGGTTTTACCAATTCTTGTAAAGCACCACCTTTATCAGAAAGTACCAAACCAATTCTTATTTTAGAAACCGTTATACCTAAAGTTTTAAAAGCATCGACTTCATGCTCCCAAGCACAAACGACTTTACTTAAAAATGATGTTTTTTTGGTTTTATAATTTTCATCGTAATAGTTGGTAATCGAATCTGGGTAAACCCCTATCGCACTTGCAGATATGACCTGTTTAATGTGATGAGTTTCTCCTTTTAAATTATTCACTAATAATTTAGTGCTTTCGGTTCTACTTTTTAAAATTTCCTTTTTGTAACAAGGAGTCCAACGTTTTGAAATGGGAGCTGCCGCTAGGTGGATAATTGTATCAACATCGGTAAAACAATTGGTGTCAATATCCAATGTTTTGGGATTCCAATAAAAGCCTTTGTAGTTTTCTTCCTTAGAAATTTGAGATTTGCGCGTCGTGAGATAACTCACCTTGATATCCTGCTGGTGACAAAGCTTGACTATCTCCTGACCGATTAAACCTGTAGCTCCTGTAATTAAGACGCGCATCTTCTTTTTTTTACAAAACTACAAAATGGCGATACCTAATGGACTGTATTTATATTAGGTTTAACAATATTGGTTAATAGTTAATAGTTAATTTAAAAATTCCATTTTACGTTTTCGGTGTTATAAGGAGCTTCTTTTCACTTTTCACTTCTAACTTTTAACTTCTAACTTCTAACTTTCAATTTCTCCCCGCGAAGCATTTCTCGTTTTCCAGGAGGGCCAGGCAATTTTGTCACTGTAAAACCAACGGCTTGCATAGCGCGACGCACACTACCTTTGGCAGCATAGGTTACTAAAACACCGCCCTCTTTTAAAGCATTAAACATGATTGAGAATATGGCCTCCGTCCATAGCTCTGGTTGAACACGAGCTCCGAAGGCATCAAAATATATGAGGTCATATAAATTGGAATCTGTAATATTTTTAAAGAACTTTTTTTGTTTCGTTAATGAAAAACCTTCGACAATCTCATGTTTTTCTTCCCAACTTGAATTATGAATGGCTTCAAAAACTCCTGATTTCTCTTCAATATCTAATTCAGAAACGTAATTGAGATGATTAACTTCTTCATCTGAAATAGGATAAGCCTCTACACCACAATATTCAATTTGAACTTGTTTTTTTTTAGCTTCAATTAAAGTGATTAGCGTATTCAAACCCGTACCGAAACCAATCTCTAAAATGGAAATACTTTTACCTTTTATAGAAGTTAACGATTTGTCTAAAACATACTCAAGACCATGTTTTATAAATACATGATAAGCCTCCTGAATAGCACCATGTTTTGAATGATACTGCTCGTTCCATTCTGGAATATGAATGGTTGAGGAGCCATCGGAAGTAATAATAATTTCTCGTTTCAAATTAAGATTTTCTAGTAAAAAGTCGGTTTTTAGTCATTTGGCCTCAAAAAAATTAATTGAAACCATGATTTGTTGTAAATATAGCATTTTTTAAGAACGAATTTGTTTAAATTTGTGTCATAAAAATACGAGACTATGAGTGCTATAATCAACGATATTGAGATTATAAAATCCGAAACTACAAAAATAAATGATGTAGATTTTAACAATTTAAAATTCGGACATGTTTTTTCTGATCACATGCTTGAATGTGACTATAAAGATGGAAAATGGCAAGCACCTAAAGTAGTTCCTTATCAAGGTATTACTTTAGATCCTTCTGCTAAAATTTTCCATTACGGACAATCCGTTTTTGAAGGTATGAAAGCCTACAAAGACGCCGATAAAAAAGTCTGGTTATTTAGACCACTAGATAACTTTAAGCGTATCAATATCTCTTCAAAACGTTTGGCGATTCCTGAGCTTCCTGAAAACTATTTTATGAATGGTTTAAAAGCTTTATTGGAAGTTGATAAAGATTGGATTCCTTCCAACGAAGGAAGTTCCTTATATATTAGACCTTTTGTTTTCGCTTCAGGTAATGGCTTCCACGCGTCTCCTGCCGATGAGTATAAATTTATTATTTGTACAGCGCCTTCAGGATCTTATTTTTCTGGTGATGTTAAGGTTTTAATTGAAGAAAAATATTCGCGTTCTGCTAATGGTGGTGTTGGTTTTGCTAAAGCTGGTGGTAATTATGCCGGACAGTTTTATCCTACCCAATTGGCTATAGAAAAAGGCTATCAGCAAGTTATTTGGACAGACGATAATACACACGAGTATATTGAAGAAGCTGGAGCGATGAACATTTTTGTTCGTATTAATGATACTTTAATTACAGGTCCTACTAGCGATAGAATTCTAGACGGTATTACACGTAAAAGTATTATTGAGTTAGCGGAATCTGAAAACATTCCTGTTGAAGTTAGAAAACTTACCGTTGCTGAAGTGGTTGAGGCTGCTAAAAATGGTTCGCTTAAGGAAATGTTTGGAGCAGGAACCGCTGCAGTAATTTCACCTATTTCTGGATTTGGCTATAAAGGTGACGATTATGAAATAGCAAAAATCGACGACACCTACGCTAGCTTTTTGAAAAAGCGTATCACAGACATACAAACCAATAAAGCTGAAGATCCTTTTGGATGGCGTTATGAGGTTAAGTAATAACAAAAAAATGGTCTAGAAATAGACCATTTTTTTTGTGTTAAAATTAAATACATTATTGTTCTAAAATAGATTTAATATTAGGTTTAAAATAATTAGGGCCTTTTAGAACTTTACCATCTTCTCGATAAATAGGCTCTCCTCCTTCTCCTAATTTACTCATATTACTTCGTTGAATTTCATCAAAAACCTCTTCTATTTTATGCTGCATACCATGTTCAATAATGGTTCCGCATAAAATATAAAGCATATCACCTAGCGCATCGGCAACCTCAACAAGATCGTTGTTTTGTGCAGCTTCTAAGTATTCTTCATTTTCTTCCTTCATTAAATTAAATCTTAGCAGGTTTTTAGCCTGACCTAAATCTGCTTTTGGCGACTCTAGATGTCCGATTTTAAAGGCCGTATGAAATGCCTTTACTGCTTCTATTTTATTTTTCATAATGTGATTATATATTGGGGTTTTAAATGCTTGTTATTCCTTAAATTTGCATAAAAATATTATATGTTCAGTAAAGGCCAAATCATTTTCGGTGTTTTATTTTTTATAGTTTTCGCAATAATTATTGCCTATACCTACAGAAAAGACTTGAAATTACACAAGCGGTTTTACGCAGGGAGCTATTGGATGCTTATTGCGTTTATTGCCTTTATCGCTTTAATTTCAGCTATTAAATTCTTTTTTAAATAGCAGTAGACCCCAAGCAAAACCGAGATATTCATAAAAAAAGGACGTATTTACAAAAAAATTAATACTTTAGACGCAACCTTTTTAAAGAATAACCATCTATCATTTAGAATACCAACCTAAACATAAAAAGATGACCATTATTTTAATTTTAAGTGCGCTTATTGTTGTTAATATCATTTTACTCATATTTAGTGTAAATAAAAAAACAGAACCTTAAATAGGGTTCTGTTTTTTTATTTACTTATGTATTAACTTCTAGTTTACTTCTGGAAGGAAACTGAAATTTTTACTGTAGTTTAACATCTGACCATCAAAAGTTTCTGGTTGAGTCACTTTTATTGCTGTGATATCTCCATTAGCATCTGTTTCTGCTACTAATACTGGATTTACAAATCCGCTATAAGGTGCCGATGTAAACTGTTTGTTACGCTCTAGAACTTCAGCATGAATTTCTTGATCTACTTTTACACCATAACCTTCAACTAAAGCTTTGCAAGCAGCAAAATCACCTTCAGATTTAATTCTTTGTGTTTCTCTTAATAATTGTCCGAATAAGTCATGTAATTTCTCGTAATCATTAATATTGAAATACGTTTTTCCGTCTCTTGTAATTTTTTCAATAACGTTATCAGCTTTACCTTTTTCAAAAACCCAAGCCGAAACCCATTGTCTGTTTCTCATATGAGCTTCTTCAACATCGTCACCTAAATTTAAGCGAATAAGCTGCGTCATTAAACCATTTCTAATATAACCATCGTAAGCTGCTTTTCCAACAGACTTCCAATCGTCAACCAACCCTAATTCTTGAAGTTTGGGATCATATAAATAATAAAGTCCTACTAAATCAGCACGCCCTTCTTCTAAAGTAGATGCATAATTTTTTAGCGTTTCTTTCGTTTCACCAACACCAGGATTTAATTGTCCTGAAGCGTGTCCAATAACCTCGTGTAAAGCCGTATGTAATTTATCAGCTAATTGTCCGTATTTCTCTTCTAATTCCAGTTCTTCTTGATCGTTTACAAACTCTTTTAAACGCTCTGAACCACCTGCATTATTATAGGCATTAATAATATTTCCTAAGGACACTGACTTACTACCTACAGCCGCACGAATCCAGTTTGCATTAGGTAAATTTACTCCAATTGGCGTACTAGGAGAAGCATCTCCAGCCTCACCAGCTACACTTACCACCTTATATGAAACACCAACGACATTTTTCTTTTTATGTGCATCCATTAATGTAGAATGATCTTCAAACCATTGTGCGTTATCCGATAAGACTTTCATTTTTTTAGACATATCGAAATCATTAATTTGAATGATACTTTCGTATGAGCCTCTATATCCTAAAGGATCGTTATACACTTCAATGAAGCTATTTATATAATCGATATTTCCTTCGGTAGCTCCTGTCCATGCCACGTTATAATCGTCCCATGTTTGTAAATCTCCGGTTTTGTAATACTCAATTAACAAACCAAGTGCATCACCTTGAGCCTTATTTTCGGCTACACCTTGCGCTAATTCTAACCATTTAATGATTTCATCGATAGCTTCACCATACAATCCACCAGACTTATACACACGCTCTTTTAACACCCCATCTTCTTTAACCAGTTGCGAGTTTAATCCGAAAGACAATGGTTTTTCAGGGTTTGGAGACACCTTAGTTTTATAGAAACTTTCAACATCTACATTAGTTACATTAGGACCGTAAAAGTTAACTGCAGAAAGCGCCACATTGTCAACACCTTTAGCTTGGTTTACTTTCTTGGCATCCTTATCGTTAAACAAAACAGCAAAAGCTTCACCTTCTAAAGTTGTTTGGGTAGCCTCAAGTAAAGTTTTTAAATATTCAGGAGAGAAACCTGGCTTCAATTTATCGTTTGAATAATGATGATGAATACCATTACTAAACCAAACACGCTTTAAATAGGCCTCGAAAGCATTCCAGTTCTCATTAGTTTTATCGCCTTCAAAAGTCGTATATATTTTTTCTAAAGCTTTTCTAATGGTTAAATTATAGCGGTAATTTTGATCCCACATAATATCACGTCCAGATAAACCAGCTTGCGTTAAATAGTACACAAGTTTTTGCTCCTTAAGGGATAAATTTTCCCAACCTGGAATTTGATAACGCAGAATTTTTATATCTGCAAATTGCTCGACATTGTAATCAAATTTAACAACCTCTTTTTCGGCCATTTTATGATTAACGGTTTCAGACTTCTCATTGCCACAAGCCCATAAAAGCGAACTTACTAAAGCTATGCTCAAAATTGTTTTTAGTTGCATATTATTAAATATAGTTAGAGATTAAAATCATTTTTAAAGAAACAACAGTATATTAAAATCCTTTTAGAGTTTTCACCCCTAAAAGACTAATCAATTTCACGCGAAAATAAGAATTTATAAAGTAAAAAATTAAAATCAGTATCTTTGATTTATAATTTTTATTGAAAACCACCACCAAATGAAAGCACTTAAATACATTCTTCTATTATTATTAATTATTTTTATTGGGACCGCTATGTATATTGCTGTGCAGCCTAATGAGTTTAGTTTTAGTAGAAGTAGAACGATTAAAGCCCCTGCTTCTCTACTCTATAATAAAGTAAACGATTATAAACATTGGCCAGAGTTTTCGCCTTGGATAGAACACGAACCTGATGCTACGCTTACTTACGAGGATAAAACTGCTGGTGTTGATGCCGGATATTCTTGGTCTGGAGAGGTTTTAGGTGAAGGAAAAATGAAAACACTTTCGGTTGATAAAAATAAAGCCATTTCACAAAAAATAACTTTCGTTAAACCTTTTAAATCTCAATCTGATATTAATTGGACATTTGAAAATACAGCAGAAGGCACGAATGTAACTTGGGCTATGAAAGGCGAACAGGATTTTATGACGAAAATGTATACAACCTTTGCTGGTTCTATTGAAGAAAACACGTCTCCGGATTTCGAACGTGGACTTTTCAAATTAGATAGTATTGTTACAGCCGATATGCAAAAATATAGCGTTACCGTAAATGGTATTACAGAACATGGTGGCGGTTTCTACATCTACAATACAACCTCATGTAAGATTTCTGAAATATCAAGAAAAATGCAAGACATGATGCCTAAAGTTAGTGCATTTGCTAAGCAACACCACATCAAAATGGCTGGTGCACCTTTTGTTCATTATCTTAAATGGGATGTTGCAAATAACGCCGCTATCTTTTCTTGTTGTATTCCAACTACGGAAAGAGTTATTACCACAGAAGACAATATTCTAACAGGTCAAATGGAGCCGTTCGAAGCTGTTAAAACGACATTAAAAGGTAACTACAATAACTTAAAAGAAGCTTGGGACACAGCTATGAAATACATTCCTAACAACGGTTTAGAATTTGCTGAAAGCGGCCCAATGCTTGAAACATACATCACCGATCCAAGCTCTACAGAAAACCCTGCTGAGTGGATTACAGAAATCTACATCGCTGTTAAGTAAATTATGAAAAACCTCTTACTTGTTTTTATTGGTGGTGGTTTAGGAAGTGTTCTCAGGTTTCTAATTGGTAAATACCTAAATAATTTAGATACAAGTATTCCGTACGGCACATTCGCAGCCAATGTTATGGGAAGCTTATTAATCGGATTCTTTTTAGGCCTAGCAGCAAAAAATAACGCTTTCACTCAACAACACTCGCTACTATTAGCGACTGGGTTCTGTGGCGGATTTACAACTTTTTCAACTTTTGCACATGAAAATCATGTCTTTTTAAAATCAGGAGACTTTTTAACTTTCGCAATTTACACGTCTATGAGTTTTATAGTAGGTTTATGCGCCGTTTTTCTTGGAATCTTTTTAGCAAAAAGTTTTTAATCCTTTTTAAAAGCTTTAACTCCCGCTTCGACTCTGGTTTTTAGATAATTTTCTCTTGGAACAATCGGACAAGAATAAGCCTCATTATAGGCGCAATATGGATTATAAGCTTTATTGAAATCTATTATTAAGGAATCATTTTTAGGAATTCTAACATCGATATAACGCCCCCCTCCATAAGTTTCAAAACCATTAGTTTCATCTAAAAAAGGTAAAAACAAATAATCCTCAAATCCTTCTTGAGTCATAAGTTCCTTCCCTTGATATACCTTTAATTTAAATGGTTCTCCTTTTAATTGAAAAGATAAAACCCCATAAACACGCTCTTCCGAAAGGCGATCTGTAGTCGTTTTCATTTTAAACCATTTAGTATCTGGGGTGCGCTCTAATTTAGCGTGAACCATATATGTAGAATCGTGCTTAAAAAAATCAAGTCCTTCAAAAACTTTAAGATCACTTGGTTTTAACGGTGATTTGGATGCATCCTTGAAATCGGCATTTTGTTGCCTTTGATAAGGTGTCTCACCTTTAATAGGGCGCATCTTCTGAGTGCAACTTGTTAATAAGACGAAAACCAGAACGAAAACCATTTTCATTTTCTTCATGGGGCTATAATATTTCTAAATTTTATCCTTTCAAAAATACAATTTACAAATGTTTTAAATAGTTTTGATACTTTAAAAGCATTGAAAAAAGGGTTATTTTGAAAGAAAATCAATTTGATATTATTATTGTTGGTGGTGGTCCCATAGGGATTGCTTGTGCATTGGAATGCAAAAAAAGAGGTTGGAATTATGTTATTATTGAAAAAGGTACTTTAACCAATTCGTTGTTTAATTACCCTAAAAACATGACATTTTTTTCAACCTCCGAAAAACTTGAAATTGATGAGATTCCGTTTATAAGTAATAATCCAAAACCAAATAGAGATGAAGCATTAGAGTACTACAGACGTGTAACTACCTCAAATCAATTAAACATACATTTGTTTGAAACGGTCCTTGGCATTGAAAAAACAACGGCTGGAGGTTTCATTATAAAAACAGATAAATCTACGTATTCCTCTAAATACACCATCGTTAGTACGGGGTTTTATGACATTCCAAAAATGCTTGATGTTCCTGGGGAAAATCTTAATAAGGTTACGCATTATTATAAAGAAGCACACCAATATGCACTTCAAGATGTCCTTGTTGTAGGTGCGAGCAATTCCGCTGTGGATGCTGCTTTAGAAATTTGGCGTAAAGGTGGACGAGTAACCATGGTTGTTCGCGGAGAAAGCATTGGGGAGCGTGTGAAATATTGGGTGCGCCCAGATATAATTAACAGAATTGAAGAAGGCAGTATTAAAGCCTATTTCAATGCTAATATCAAAGAAATAAAAGACCGTGAAGTGGTAATCGCTACTAAAAACGGAGAAGAAACCATTCCTAATGATTTTGTAATCGCATTAACAGGATACCTCCCTAATTTTAAGCTATTAGAAAGTAGTGGTGTAAAGCTTTCAAAAGACGAAAAAAACATACCTTATTATGATTCTGAAACCATGGTTTCAAACGTTGAAGGCCTCTATTTAGCTGGCGTAGTTTGTGGAGGAAATGAAACCCATAAATGGTTTATAGAAAATTCTAGAATACACGCCAAACGCATCGCAGAACATCTTGAGACCCAATCTTTATAAGCTTATGAACCTAAATCAAGTTACTGTACCCTCTTTAAATGTCGAAAAGTCGGTAGAATTTTATAAAGCTTTAGGCTTAAAACTGATTGTTTTCACGCATTCGAAATACGCTAGATTTGAATGCGCTGATGGCGATGCTACGTTCTCAATACACGAAGTTGAAAACCTATCTGATGGTTCTGGAATTACGGTTTATTTTGAAGAACAAAACCTTGATGAGACTGTAAAACATTTGAGAGATAAAGGCATCGTGTTTGAGCAACTTCCAACAGATAAGTCCTGGCTATGGAGAGAAGCTCAACTTAAGGACCCAGACGGCAACCGCATCATTTTATATTATGCTGGAAAAAACAGAAAAAACCCACCTTGGCGTTTAGTGTCGGAGTAATTTATTTAAATTGAATGATAAAACAACTTATATAAGTTCTTTTAAATTCCCTCTACCCCCTTCATTATTTTATAGGCGTCACTTCTTTTTGCTTTACTACATTTGACAATACAATTTGAGTTTTAGATTCACCATAAGTAATCAATTGATCAATAAAAGTCTCCAGATGCTTTTGATTTTTTAAAACCACTTCCATCACTATATTTTCATCGCCCGTAATTCGGTAACAATTGATTACCTCATCATAGGTTTTTACTTTATCTAAAAAGGGTCTTAATTTCCCCATAAATGCTCTCAAGGTGATAATGGCTTTTAGTTGGTAACCGATTTCAAAAGGTGAAACTATGGTTTTATAGCCTTCAATAATTCCAAGATCTTCCATTTTTTTGATGCGCTCGGAAACAGCAGGCGAACTTATACCAACTTGCCTACCAATTTCAGCATTAGAAAGCCTTGCGTTTTCCTGTAAACATTTTAAAATTTTTCGGTTCAGACTATCAACTACCATTCAAAGGAATTTTAACACTAATTAATTAATAATAAAAGCAAATATACAATTTTACCTTAACTATTAAAGTTGATTCTCCTGCGTTGTGAGTAATTTTGAATAAATGCTAAGAAACAAATAATTATGTCGTCTAATACCCCACTAAATCTATCGGAATTACCGATTTATCAGAAAGCTTTGGAGATTTTCACTCTATCTCAAAGCATTTCTTCCTACTTAAATAGCGACTTATCTTCTCTAAATCAAGATGGTAGCGAAAGTCATCATATTTATTTCTCAGGAGATATTATTCAACAATCTGTTTCATTAGCTCCAGAAATTCTAAACGCAGAATTACAAAGACATTCAGAGCGTAGATATAAGCATATTGAATCTTTAAGAAAATTAACCAATAAACTTTATAAAAATTCATATCGATTAGAGCGTTCTAACAGTAACGGAAAAGATTTTTTACCAATTTTAAGAAGTGAATTAAAAAAATTTAAAAAACTACAAAGTACTTGGATGCTTACATTATAGAACTTAACCCCGCTAGGTTATATAAAAAACGCTCAAAAAATTTAAATTTCTTGAGCGTTTTTTCATGTTCATCGTAATGCTTTCACGCGATAAACTTTGTTTTCGTATTTAAGACATGGCCTTCACTTAAGTGATATTTTTCTGATTTGACCGTATAAAATAACCAATCTAAATAGTTTTTTGAACGCCTTTTAAACTTGTATTTGAGGGTACATTCCATAGTATAAAATTGTTTTTAGGGCTAAACAATACTAAATAAATAGCTCTAGAAGATTAATTTACACTTAGATAGTTAAAGCAAAAAAATAACACCTAATTTTTAGATTAAGCGTTATTAAATTACTATAACTTGTATTATAATGTCAAAAATAAGGTTGAAATGACTTTTGTATTTAACTGATTATAAGCCATTAAAAACATACAAAATAAAAAACTACATGTTTCGTCTGTACTGCCCACCGACTTCAAATAAGGCTTCAGTAATTTCTCCTAAAGAACAAACTTTACATACTTCCATAAGCGCATCAAAAATATTCTCGTTTTGAACGGCCTTTAGCTGTAAATCCTTTAACAAATCGGTGGTGTTATGAGCTTCATGCAAGTTCTTCAACGTTTTAATTTGAAGTTGTTTTTCTTCTTCGGTAGCTCGAATAACTTCCGCCGGTAAAACCGTTGGAGACCCTTTACTGCTTAAAAAAGTATTCACACCAATAATAGGAAAATCACCATTGTGTTTTAACGTTTCGTAATACAAACTTTCTTCTTGAATTTTACTACGTTGGTACATGGTTTCCATAGCTCCTAAAACGCCACCTCGTTCATTTATTCTATCAAACTCAACAAGAACAGCTTCTTCTACTAAATCGGTTAATTCTTCAATTATAAAAGATCCTTGAATTGGATTTTCATTTTTAGCCAAACCAAGCTCTTTATTAATTATAAGTTGGATGGCCATGGCACGACGCACAGACTCTTCAGTTGGTGTTGTAATAGCTTCATCGTAAGCATTGGTATGTAACGAATTACAGTTATCATAAATCGCATAAAGGGCTTGAAGTGTGGTTCGGATGTCGTTAAAATCAATTTCCTGAGCATGTAAACTACGTCCTGAAGTTTGAATATGATATTTAAGCATTTGAGCTCTTTCATTAGCGCCATACTTATGCTTCATGGCTTTAGCCCATATTTTACGCGCTACACGACCAATAACAGCATATTCTGGATCGATACCATTGGAGAAAAAGAAAGATAAATTTGGACCAAATTTATTGATATCCATACCGCGGCTTAAATAATACTCCACATAAGTAAAGCCGTTGGATAAGGTCAATGCCAGCTGCGTAATCGGATTGGCTCCAGCTTCTGCGATATGATAGCCTGAAATAGACACCGAATAAAAATTTCGAACGTTATTCTCTATAAAATACTCTTGAACATCGCCCATTAAACGCAAAGCGAATTCAGTTGAGAAAATACAAGTATTTTGCGCTTGATCTTCCTTTAAAATATCAGCTTGTACGGTACCGCGAACTTGAGCAATGGTATTGGCTTTAATAGAATTATACACATCTTTAGGTAAAACCTGATCACCAGTTACCCCTAATAGCATCAAACCTAAACCATCATTCCCTTCAGGAAGGGTACCGTTATATTTAGGACGCTCTTCATTTTTATATAATTCCTTTAATTTTGCTTCAACAGCATCTTCTAAACCATTTTCTTTGATGTAAATTTCACATTGCTGATCTATGGCTGCATTCATAAAATACCCTAATAACATGGGTGCAGGGCCATTTATAGTCATACTCACAGAGGTCATAGCATCGGCCAAATTGAAACCAGAATACAACTTTTTAGCATCATCTAAACAACAAATAGAAACGCCTGCATTACCAATTTTACCATAAATATCGGGTCTAATATCAGGGTCGTTTCCATAAAGTGTTACACTATCAAAAGCCGTAGACAAGCGCTTTGCTGGCATACCCTGACTTACATAATGAAAACGTTTATTGGTACGTTCTGGACTTCCTTCGCCGGCAAACATACGGGCTGGGTCTTCCCCTTTTCTTTTAAAAGGATACAATCCAGAAGTAAAAGGAAACTCTCCTGGAACGTTTTCTTGCAAACACCAACGAAGTATGTCACCCCAAGCTTGGTACTTTGGGAATGCCACCTTTGGTATTTGAGTATGTGATAGGGATTCGGTGTGGGTTTCAATTTTAATTTCTTTGTCACGAACCTTAAAACTATAAATCGGATTTTTGTACCTATTCACTTTAGCATCCCACCCCGTTAGGATCTCCCAATTGAACGGATCTAAATTCATTTTCACACGATCAAATTCGGCTATAAGTAATTTTACAAAATCACCGTTATCTTCAGAGGCGCTTTTTAAAATAGTGTCTTCTTCGAGGCCTAACTTTCCAATAAAAGATAATTCATCTTCTTTAGAATTAACATCAACTACTGTACAAATCGTTTTAAAGATGCCGTAGAGTTTTTGAGCTATGTCAACTTGCTCATTAGCCTTTTTATCATAAGCTCTATTATTTTCAGATATTTCAGATAAATAACGAGTTCTAGCAGGCGGAATTACAAAAATTTTCTCACTTTCACCTAGAGACTCAACCAGGTTAGATTTTAAATCTGCTTCTGTTTTTTCAACCAACTTATTAATAACAGCCTGATATAACGTATTCATACCTGGGTCGTTAAACTGAGAGGCAATCGTTCCAAAAACGGGTAAATCTTCTTGAGGTGTCTCCCACAGCAAATTATTACGCATATATTGCTTTTTCACATCACGTAATGCATCTAAAGCGCCTCTTTTATCGAATTTATTAATGGCAACTAAATCGGCAAAATCTAGCATATCAATTTTTTCTAATTGTGTGGCCGCACCAAATTCGGGTGTCATCACATAAAGTGACACATCAGAATGTTCAATTATTTCGGTATCTGATTGTCCGATTCCCGAAGTTTCTAAAATAATTAGATCATAATTGGCTGCTTTTAAAACCTCAATGGCTTCATTAACATGTTTAGAAAGTGCCAGATTTGACTGTCTTGTAGCTAAACTACGCATGTAAACACGCTCATTATTTATGGCATTCATTCTAATACGATCCCCTAGAAGCGCACCACCAGTTTTACGTTTAGAAGGATCGACCGAAATGATACCTACGGTCTTGTTTGGGAAATCCATTAAATAACGACGAACGAGTTCATCAACCAAACTAGACTTTCCGGCACCTCCAGTACCTGTAATTCCGAGAACTGGAGTTTTTGAAGTTTCATTTTTAGTATGAATTTTATTTAAAGTAGCTTTAGCTGTTTCTGGAAAATTTTCAGCGGAAGAAATTACACGAGCGATATCTTTAACCGATTTACTTTGAATAACCTCTAAATCTACATCAAGGGTATCCCCAATCTCAAAATCAGATTGCTGCACCAAATCGTTTATCATTCCTTGAAGTCCCATTTCACGGCCATCATCAGGTGAATAAATACGGGTGATGCCATAATCCATTAAGTCTTTAATTTCTGAAGGTAAGATAACGCCACCGCCGCCGCCAAAAATCTTGATATGTCCAGCACCTTTTTCCTTTAAAAGGTCGAACATATATTTAAAATATTCGTTGTGACCACCTTGATAAGAAGTTAAACAAATAGCATTCACATCTTCTTGAATGGCTGTATTAACCACCTCTTCAACACTTCTATCATGACCTAGGTGAATCACCTCAACACCAGTGGCTTGAATGATTCGACGCATCACGTTTATTGAGGCATCATGACCATCGAAAAGAGAGGCTGCGGTTACGATTCTAATTTTATTATTTGGCTTATATATTGCTTGCTGATTCATTCGTAAATATTCTCTTAATTAAGTCCGGCAATTTACGAAATATTCAAAAATTTAAACCATTTACTTGATATTATCTAAAACTATATTCTAAGTTTAGTCTTTTATAATTTTAACCTAATTTTGAGCATTAAAGCTTGAATTCTAATGAATAAGATAACCATATTAATACATTGTAAAGACAAACCAAATATCATTGCCTCAATCACCAACTTTATCGCTAATAAAGGCGGAAACATTGTTTACATAGACCAATATGTCGATCGAGAACAAGATATTTTCTTTATGCGTTTGGAAAGTGAATTTGTTTCGGATAGTTTTTCTACAATAGACTTTAAAACTGATTTCAAAAGTGAACTTGCCGAAACTTTTAAAATGAAATGGCGCATTTATTCTTCTGAGAAAAAGCCTAAAATGGCGTTATTTATATCAAAATACGACCATTGTTTGTATGATTTATTAGGAAGATATAACTCTGGAGAGCTCAATCTAGAAATACCTTTTATTATAAGTAATCACACCGATTTAGAACATATCGCTAAAAATTTCAATATTCCTTTCTACCATATCCCAGTGACCAAAGACACAAAGAAAGAGGCTGAAGACAAACAATTGGAGTTACTTTTAGAACATAAAATAGACTTTATCGTATTGGCCAGGTACATGCAAATTGTATCTGACAAACTGATCAATCAATACCAAAATAAAATTATAAACATTCACCACTCGTTTTTACCGGCGTTTATAGGTGCCAAGCCTTACCATTCTGCCTACAAACGAGGTGTTAAAATTATAGGTGCAACCAGCCATTATGTCACAGAGGAATTAGATGCTGGACCTATTATTGAACAGGATGTCACCCGTGTATCACATACACATGCCATTTCCGACCTTATAGCTAAGGGCCGTGATTTAGAAAAAGTGGTTCTTGCTAACGCCGTAAAACTACACGCTAACAGAAAAGTGATGGTATATAATAATAAGACGGTAATTTTTACATAATCGCATTCAAAAACAACAATTCAATATTATTAAAACAATAAACCCCATATGATACGCAAATTTTTAGCCATTACCTTACTAGTTAATCTAACTGCTTGTGCCGAGTTACACGAAGTAGCCAAGCAATTACCTCAAACACAAACCAATATTCCAAACAGTACTATTGGAAATGCTGATATTGCTGCCGGTTTAAGACAAGCTTTAGATTTAGGTATCGATAAGCAAGTATCAAAACTTACCCAAACCAATGGTTTCTACGGAAATGACATGGTTAAAATTTTATTACCAAAAGAATTACAAAAGGTTGATGACGGTCTAAGAAAAATAGGATTAGGAAGTCTCGCTGATGAAGGCTTAAAAGTGCTTAACCGTGCTGCTGAAGATGCCGTTAAAGAGGCGACACCCATTTTTGTTGATGCTGTAAAAGGCATTACATTTAATGATGCTAAAAGTATATTAGTTGGAAGCGACAATGCCGCAACACAATACTTAAGTTCAAAAACAGAAACCTCATTGTATAATAAATTTAATCCGGTGATTAAAAATTCCTTTAGCAAAGTAGGCGCTGATAAAATCTGGTCTAATTTAATTAGCAAATACAACAGTATTCCTTTTACAGATGATGTTAACCCCGATTTAACTGACTACGTGACAGAGGAAGCTTTAAAAGGTGTTTTCACGATGATCGAGGTTGAAGAAAAAGAAATTAGAACGCAATACTCATCTAGAACTACAGACTTATTAAAGAAGGTATTTGCTTTACAAGACTAAACCGATTTTATCACATATATTACCCTTAAAAAATTTAAAACCGAATGAAACTTCATTCGGTTTTTTTGTGCACTTAATCTTTTAGTTAAAATTGATTTAATTTTTTAGTGCGTTTTTTAAAATTTAAACAAAAAATATGTATATTTAAATTCCTGTTAATCAAGGAACAAGAATGAAACGATTAGACGCCATAAAACTTCATCAAGATAAACTCCACAGAGACTATAAGGCTCTTGTAGAGCAGGCGTATAATTTTCGACAAACCGATTCAGAACTTAGTGATATTTCAGAATATCGCGCTATAAAACTGCTAAACAAACTCAACCGATTAAAATATCTATACCGAGACCGAGAACAGCAGCAATCAGTAATCTAATATTTATTACCATTTATTTAACTTTTTAAAAATGTATGAGGCATTAAAATTGCTCATGCATTGATCTATAATTAAAAATTTAACAATTATGAATACGTCATATATAAAAACACAACAAGCGAAACTATTAAGCACTTACAAACAGCTTATGGAACAAGCGTATAATTTTAGACAAATGGACTCTGCTTTGAGTGACATTCTAGAATTCAAAGCCATTAAACTGCTTAACGAATTAAACGGTTTAAGGTTTTTAAACTCAAATCAATTGATATACTGTAAGATATAATTTTTATTTATCGTTATTTTAACCTTATATAAACATCTATACAGCCTATTATCACGTACTTTATATAAACAAAAAAACAGAACGTTATGAACCCTCACTTTTGTCGCGTAGGAAAAATTAAGCCTAATTTGAATAAATTAATCAGCTTAAAACAATTAGAAAATAGAATTGCAAACTTTGTAGAAGACACTACTAAAGTTGAGTATGAAGATTTAAACGGAGCGTTTTAAAATACTTAAACGCCGCCATGAGCCTTGATCCATACCAAGAAAACATTTCCCCATCTACAAGTATAGCTTTACTTTTGGGAAAAATTTCTTGTGCCTCATTCTTATGAATGTCCTTAAAAGGAAAAGGCTCTGAGGATAACAAGACAAATTCAGGCGCTCCACCTGCATCTAATTTATTAGGTTCTATTTCAGGATATCTTTCTAAATGACCGAATACGTTTTCAAACTTATTTATGTTCAATAAATAGTTTATAAATGTATGATTTGCGGCTGCCATCCAAGGAGATTTCCAAATAAAATAAGCAACTGAAACAACAGGTTCATCCTTCACAAAGTCTTGAAATTCATTAAACTCTGCTTTAATAGTTTCAACAATTTTTTCCGCTTTTAATTTACAATTAAATAGCGTGCCATATTGTGCGATTAAATTTAGGCTATCTTCTAAATTATAAATATCGGACACATGTACCTGACAAATACCTTCACAAGCTTCTACAATTTCCTTAGTATTTTCCTCTTTATTACAAAGAATGATATCGGGATTTAGTGCCTTGATTTTATCCAGATGAATTTGCTTAGTCCCCCCAACAACAGTAACCTTTTTACGCAGCTCTTTTGGATGAATACAAAATTTGGTTATTCCCACCAATGCATGCTCCAAACCTAAATCACAAAGTAATTCGGTTTGACTAGGCACTAATGAAATGATTCGTTTAGGAACAGTTTCTAATGAAATTACTCTATGCAGTTGGTCTTTAAACTCCATGACATCATTTAAAATGATGACGCATCTAAGATATCGGCCATTTCCTTTTGAAGTTCTTCAGATTTTTGGGCGGCTGATGCTGCAAAGTCAGTATCATTTGAAGCATAAATAATCCCTCTTGAAGAGTTTATAAGTAACCCAACTGTATCATTCATACCGTATTTACAAACGTCCTGTAAATTTCCGCCTTGAGCTCCAACTCCTGGTACTAACAAGAAACTGTTTGGAATAATTTTTCTGATATCTGCAAAATATTCAGCTTTAGTAGCTCCAACCACGTACATCAAGTTATCTGAATTTACCCAGGTTTTTGAAGTTTCTAACACCTGTTTATAAACCTCTTTACCATCAACCGTTTTGGTTTGAAAATCAAATGCCCCTTGATTAGATGTTAAAGCCAAAAGAATGGTATGCTTATTTTCAAAAGCTAAAAATGGCTCTACGGAATCTTTCCCCATATAAGGTGCTACAGTTACCGAATCGAAAGCTAAGTCTTCGAAAAAAGCCTTGGCATACATTGTACTCGTATTCCCTATATCGCCTCGTTTAGCATCGGCAATTGTAAAGATTTCAGGATGGTTTTCATTTAAATAATTGATCGTTTTTTCTAAAGCTTTCCAACCTTTTAATCCGTAAGCTTCATAAAAAGCCGTATTGGGTTTGTACGCTACACACAAATGATGGGTGGCATCGATTATGGCTTTGTTGAATGCAAAAATCGGATCTTCTTCTTCCAAAAGGTGCTTCGGAATTTTATTTAAATCGACATCCAATCCTATACATAAAAAGGATTTCTTTCTTTTAATTTCCTGAATAAGTTGACTTGTTGTCATGACTTTTATTTAGAACAGATACGCTGCGTTTCACAAAGACTTCGTCAAGAAACGCAGCGTATACTATTTATTTTTATGGTATGAGGTTACACTAAATTTGATCACTATTTGCCTTTAACTTTTCAGTGTTTTCAGCAAGTTGTAATTCATCAATAATTTTTTGAATATCACCATTAACAATATTCGATAAATCGTAAAGTGTTAAACCAATTCTATGATCGGTAACACGACCTTGAGGATAATTATAAGTTCTAATTTTAGCACTTCTATCTCCACTGGTCACCATGGTACCACGTAAAGCGGCATCTTCCTCCATTTTTTTAGCCAACTCTAAATCGTATAAACGCGAACGTAATACTTTAAAAGCTTTCTCTTTATTTTTATGCTGAGATTTTTGATCTTGACACTGCGCCACCAATCCTGTTGGAATATGGGTTAAACGCACGGCTGAATAAGTCGTATTTACAGACTGTCCACCGGGTCCCGATGAACAGAAAAAATCGATACGCACATCCTTAGGATTAATTTCAACATCAAATTCTTCAGCTTCAGGGAAAACCATGACTGTTGCAGCCGAAGTATGTACACGACCTTGTGTTTCTGTTTGTGGTACACGTTGTACACGGTGCACACCTGCTTCAAATTTTAAAGTTCCGTAAACATCTTCACCAGAAACCTCAAACTGAATTTCTTTAAATCCGCCATTGGTACCTTCACTAAAATCTACAGTATCAACTTTCCAACCTTTGCTTTCACAGTATTTTGTGTACATTCTAAATAAGTCACCAGCAAAAATACTCGCTTCATCACCACCTGTTCCAGCACGTAATTCAACTACGGCATTTTTAGAATCTTGAGGATCTTTAGGTATTAAAAGCACTTTAATTTCTTCCTCTAATTTTGGAATACCTACTTTAGCTTCATCATACTGTAACCTAGCCATTTCAACCATTTCGGCATCACTGCCATCGGCGATTATTTCTTCAGCTTCAGCTAGATTATTGGTAAACTCAATGTATTCCTCACGTTTCCCCATAAGGATACGTAAATCTTTATATTCTCGATTTAACTCGACATAACGTTTTTGATCTGCAATAATATCAGGTTGAATGATTAAATCACTAACCTCATCAAAACGCTGCTTTACTATTTGTAATTTCTCTAACATCTGCCTTTTTTAATTGGATGTCAAAAATACGATAATTTATCAATTTTCAATGCCTTGAAATAGGGTTAAAATTTATGTCGATTTCATTGAATAAAAAAAGGAGGTTGTTAAAAAACAACCTCCCTTTCTTCATTATTAAAATGTTTTATACAGTAAATTATTCTATCCGCATTTGGAAGAGCCACAATCTTTACAAGTCAAGCAACCTTCTTGATAAATTAAGTTTGTAGACTTACAAGCATCGCATTTCTGTCCTTTAGCTTTAGTACCATCTTCAACATAACGTTTTAAGGCACGCACCACACCATTTTTCCAGGTGTTGATAGACTCGCTATCTAATTGTAAACTATTAATTAAATCTACAATTTTATCGATAGGCATACCATGACGTAAAGTACTAGAAATCAGCTTGGCATAATTCCAAAATTCAGGATTAAACTTATGCGATAACCCTTCAATAGTCGTTTTATAACCTCTTGTGTTTTTATATTGAAAATCGTAACGTCGCACCCCATCTTCACCTCTATTCTTTATGATCACCCCTTTGTTTACCCAACGTGGAATTAAAATACCATCCTCATCATCGGCAAGACCTGTAAAAACCTCGTAAGGTTTCCCGTCAATAATACCAATAAAAGCAATCCACTTCTCTTTACTATTTTGAAAACGAACCACATCAGCCTCTAACGACTGTGGTCGCTTGGTAGGAAATGCTGTTAAGGTTTCTTCGGTCTCTTCCTTCTTCTTTTCATCATTAGAAATTAAAACTCCAGAACGAGAACCGTCTCTATAAACTGTTACACCCTTACATCCAACTTCCCATGCTTTTAAATACAGGTCGCCTACTAAATCTTCCGAAACATCGTTTGGTAAATTAATAGTTACACTAATCGAGTGATCTACCCATTTTTGAATAGCACCTTGCATACTCACCTTACTCAACCAATCAACATCATTAGAAGTTGCTCCGTAATACGGCGATTTTTTGATTAACTCGTTAATTTCATCTTGAGAATAATTAACAGTAGTATCCATACCATTAACTTCCATCCATTGTTTAAAACGGTGATGAAAAACCACATATTCTTCCCATGAATCCCCTACTTCATCTACAAAATCTACGCGAACATCTTTATCATTAGGATTTACCTTTCTTCTTCTTTTATAAACCGGCATAAATACAGGTTCGATCCCAGAGGTTGTTTGCGTCATTAAACTCGTAGTTCCAGTTGGAGCAATCGTTAATAAAGCAATATTACGACGGCCATATTCAAGCATTTCATAATACAACTTATCATCGGCTTCTTTTAGTCGTTTAATGAATGGATTATTTTTCTCGCGTTCAATATCAAAAATTCCAAAGGCTCCACGCTCTTTTGCCAAATGCACCGAGGCTCTATAAGCTTCAATAGCAATAGTTTTATGTACTTCCAGTGAAAAAGCATTACCTTCTTTACTTCCGTATTTAATACCCAAAGCAGCTAACATATCGCCTTCCGCAGTAATCCCAACACCTGTTCTACGACCTTCTTCGGCTTTACGCTGAATGTTTAACCATAAATTTTTCTCTGTTCTTTTTACTTCATCTTGCTCGGGATCCTCATCTATTTTCTTAAGAATATTATCAATTTTAAGAAGCTCTAAATCGATAACATCATCCATAATACGTTGAGCAGCTGCGACGTGTTTTTTAAACAATTCGAAATTGAATTTCGCGGCACTTGTAAACGGATTTTCTACATATGAAAATAAATTAATCGCTAAGAGACGACACGAATCATACGGACATAAAGGAATCTCACCACAAGGATTGGTAGACACTGTTTTATAACCTAAATCGGCATAACAATCTGGCACCGATTCATTAATTATAGTGTCCCAGAATAAAATACCTGGCTCAGCAGATTTCCATGCATTATGAACAATTTTTTTCCAAAGCGCATTGGCATCAATAGATTTTGATACTTTAGGGTTTGCACTAAAAATAGGATATTTTTGAGTGTATTCCTTACCTGCTTTTACCGCTTTCATAAACTCATCATCAATTCTTACCGAAACATTGGCACCAGTCACTTTACCTTGTTCCAATTTAGCATTGATAAAATCTTCGGAATCGGGATGATTAATAGAAACGGATAACATTAAAGCACCACGTCGACCATCTTGAGCAACCTCTCTTGTTGAGTTTGAATAACGCTCCATAAAAGGAACAATCCCCGTAGAAGTTAATGCAGAATTTTTAACAGCAGAACCTTTTGGACGGATATGAGACAAATCGTGACCAACTCCTCCGCGACGCTTCATAAGTTGCACTTGCTCCTGATCAATCTTCATGATACCACCATAAGAATCAGATTCTCCATCATTTCCAATTACAAAACAATTAGACAGCGAGGCTATTTGAAAAGGATTCCCAATACCTGCCATCGGACTCCCTTGAGGAACGATATATTTAAAATCCTTTATTAAATCGAAAATATCACTTTCCGATAACGGATTAGGATACTTAGACTCTACACTAGCTATTTCCTTAGCAATACGCTTGTGCATATCATTTGGTGTTAACTCATAAATATTCCCATCAGAATCTTTAAGAGCATATTTATTTAACCAAACACGAGCAGCTAAATCATCATTTTTAAAGTACTTTAAAGAAGCTTGAAAAGCCTCTTCTTGGGTATACGTTTTTTTTGGGACTTCTGTTAGTTTTTCGTTCATGGATGTTTTGAGATATTAAGATGGATTAAATATTTTTTATATGCTATAAATAAAAAACAAAGATACAACTTAAACCATGACACAAATCATAAAGTTGTCAACAAAAAACACATTAAACAACTGAAAACAAGGGTGTTAAAAATTTATCAACAACAAAAAGTTAACAATTTTTAAAAAGAATAATAACACAAAACATTAAAGAAATCGAAAAATATTTATAAGGAAGTAAACAATATAAACTCGAAAAAGCACATCTATTTGGCTCTCAGCACCGAATAGTTCATCATTAAAAGAAAGACTTTCAATCTTGATTTACCAATTATAAAAACGACTTAATTATAATTAAAAATCGAATGCCACGCCAACACCTAAAAACTGTTTCCATTGCACTTTAGCTCCAGCTTCATCAAACTCTCCTTCTACATCGGAAGGCACTAACGTTTTTACATCGTCGTCGTAACGTAAATGTGTTCCAAAATTAGCTCGAACAAAACTATTTACTTTAAAATCGAAATCCAATCTCCAATCAACATCTACATTTCCGAAGTTATTAATATAGTCTGAATACAAACTAATTTGATTTTTTACATTAATGTTTTTAACTAATTTTCTCTCGTAAGTATTCGTTAATAACACACCAACCTCACGTCGAAATTGTTCTCCAGGAACTACCACATTACCTTGATCATCAAATTCTGCACCTGTCACACCAAACGCTCCAGCATTTGCCAACCTCTCATCTAGCACAAAAGTGGCTTTTAAAGTTAAGGGTGAAAAATACAATAAAAACTTCTTTTTGTTTTTACTATACTCCATTCCACCACCAAAAAACAAGTAACCAGGCGCCATAAATTTAGAAATAGGATCCCCTTCATTCTCCCCGGCATACCCGTTTGTTAATTGGGTTCTAAAATTAAGTCGAGCCATATAGTACCACTCTGAAGCTTGATCTGGTTTATACCCTAAATTTGAATTGATTTCAAATATGTCATCTGTTTTCCGAATTTCCTTTTGTTGTTGCTTATTGATTCCGTAACGTATATGCGCATCGTTATTCCAAACATAATAACTATCGGTGTAGTTTAGAACACTCTTAAAATCGAGCAGACCAGAAATAGAATTGGTTCCCCCTTCACTCCAGTTAACAAAAACAGCTTCATTAATATCTAAGGCTACCTTATTTTTCTGTACCCATTCCGGTCCTTTATAATCATCTTTATCTTCTTCAATGTACAACCAATCGGGTTGTGCTGATAAAACATTAAACATTAATAAAGTAATCAATAAGACAGAAGTTCTCATGAAAGGCTAAAATTTAATTATACAAGTCCTGTTTTCATCAACAACTATTCCATATTTAGTGCTTCCAAAAAAAAGAATCAATAGGTAAACTCACCAAATTCCGATTTTATTGTAAGCTTCTTATTAGGAGAAGCTTCAACACGGCCAATTACTTTAGCATCAACATTAAAGGACTTTGAAATTTCAATAATCGAATCCGCTACTTCTGGAGTTACATATAATTCCATACGATGACCACAATTAAAAACCTGATACATTTCTTTCCAATCGGTTTTTGATTGCTCTTGAATTAGTTTGAACAATGGTGGAATTGGAAACATATTATCTTTTATAATATGAAATTCATCTACAAAGTGAAGTATTTTAGTTTGTGCGCCCCCTGAGCAATGCACCATACCATGAATGGCATCGCTATTATATTCAGAAAGAATCTTTTTAATAATTGGCGCATAAGTACGTGTTGGAGACAAAACGAGTTTCCCTGCATCTATCGGCGCGTTTTCAACAGCATCAGTTAATTTTACACCACCCGAATACACTAAATCTTCTGGTACTGAAGCATCAAAACTTTCAGGATATTTTTCAGCTAAATATTTATGAAATACATCATGACGTGCAGAAGTTAATCCGTTACTCCCCATACCGCCATTATATTCCTTCTCGTAAGTCGCTTGTCCGAAACTTTCTAGTCCAACAATAACATCACCAGCTTTAATATTCGCATTATCAATCACGTCACTACGTTTCATACGCGCGGTAACTGTTGAATCAACAATAATGGTTCGCACTAAATCACCAACATCGGCGGTTTCCCCTCCAGTAGAATGAATAGTCACTCCAAAAGATTTTAAATCTTCTAACAGTTCTTCAGTACCGTTAATAATTGCTGAAAGCACTTCTCCTGGAATTAAATTTTTATTCCTTCCAATGGTTGAAGACAACATAATATCATCAGTAGCTCCGATACACAATAAATCATCGATATTCATGATTAAGGCATCTTGAGCAATACCCTTCCAAACTGAAATATCGCCAGTTTCTTTCCAATACATATAAGCCAATGATGATTTTGTTCCTGCTCCATCGGCATGCATAACCAAACAATAATCTTCATCGTTTGTTAAATAATCTGGAACTACCTTACAAAATGCCTTCGGAAATAATCCTTTATCAATGTTCTTAATAGCATTATGTACATCTTCTTTTGACGCAGAAACACCACGTTGTGCGTATCGTTTTGAAACCTCTTGACTCATAATATAAAATTGTGTTGCAAATTTACTTCTTTGAATTAAAAAATCCCGCTTTTTACAGCAGGATTTCATAAGTTTTACTCTCTATCTCGTAAATAATAGTTCTCTGTATTTTGTTAATGGCCAAATTTCATCATCAACGAGAAGTTCCAATTTGTCACAATGGTAACGAATGGCATCAAAGAAAGGCATCACCTTTTTACTGTATGCTTCTGCTCTTTTATCCATTTCAATTAATTTGTTTGCACTTCTTCGTTCGTCAATCATTTTAGTAACGTTTGAATTGATACCTTCAATGTGACTAGAAATTTCTTCAATTAAGGTTATTTGCTCCTTAGCGACATTTTTAAAGTTTTTATCAAAGATTTCTTTTAAACCTTTTACGTTTTCTATCAGAACATTTTGATACTTCACCGCTGTAGGCACAATATTATTTCTTGCAATATCTGCCAAGACACGGCTTTCAATTTGATTATGCATCACATAAGCTTCAATTTCTATTTCATAACGGGCCTTAGTTTCAATAGCGCTCATCACATTCATTTCCTTAAACAAGGCTACTGTTTCCTTTGAGATACTTGCTTTTAAAGCTTCTGGTGTTGATTTACTATTACTTAAACCACGTTTTTTAGCCTCAGCTTCCCAGGCCTCACCGTAGCTATTCCCTTCGAATAAAATATCTTTAGTTGACTTGATATATTCACGCAATACATTAAAAACAGCTTCATCTTTCTTAAGATCCTTCTTGTCAATTAATGCATCAACCTCTTTCTTAAAATCTTTTAATTGCTTGGCTACAATGGTATTTAAAACCGTCATCGGGTTTCCACAGTTAGCCATAGAACCAACAGCTCTAAATTCAAACTTGTTCCCCGTAAAAGCAAATGGAGAAGTTCTGTTTCTATCGGTATTATCTAATAACACATCAGGGATTTTCCCAACCACATTCAGCTTAAGCTCTGTTTTTTCCTGTGGGGACAGCTTCCCTTTTGTCACACCTTCAAGCTCTTCTAAAACCTTTCTCAATTGTTCTCCTATAAAGACAGAAATAATCGCTGGAGGCGCTTCATTAGCACCTAAACGATGATCATTACTTGCAGAAGCAATCACTGCCCGGAGTAAGGCCTCGTGCTTATGAACCGCTTTAATCGTATTAACAAAAAATGTTAAAAACTGTAAACTACTCATTGGTGTTTTTCCTGGCGCGAGTAAGTTCACACCTGTATCGGTAGAAAGAGACCAGTTATTATGTTTTCCAGAGCCATTTACCCCTGCAAAAGGCTTTTCATGAAAAAGTACTTTAAAATTATGTTTAGAGGCAATTCTTCCCATAATATCCATTAATAAGGAATTATGATCTACAGCTAAATTTGCTTCTTCGAAAATGGGAGCGACTTCAAATTGATTTGGAGCTACTTCGTTATGCCTTGTTTTCACAGGAATCCCTAAAAGCATACATTCTGTTTCTAGCTCACGCATAAAATTTAATGCACGATTAGGTATCGATCCAAAGTAGTGATCATCTAATTGCTGGCCTTTTGCCGAAGTATGTCCTAGCAATGTTCTTCCTGTTAACATGATATCGGGACGACTAGCTGCCAGAGTTTTATCGATCAAAAAATATTCTTGTTCCCACCCTAATGATGAAGTTACTTTTTTTACATTTTTATCAAAATACTTACAAACGGCTGTAGCCGCAGTATCTACAGCTTGCAAAGCACGTAACAACGGTGTTTTATAATCCAGTGCCTCACCTGTATAGGCTACGAAAATAGTTGGAATACATAAAGTTGTTCCATAAATAAATGCGGGTGAAGTAGGATCCCAAGCCGTATAACCTCTTGCTTCAAAGGTATTACGAATACCGCCGTTTGGAAAACTAGACGCATCAGGTTCTTGCTGAACTAATTGTGATCCCCCAAATTGTTCAATAGCTAAATCATCACCTAAAGTTTCAAAGAAAGCATCGTGTTTTTCAGCAGTTGCCCCCGTTAAAGGTTGAAACCAGTGGGTATAGTGCGTTACTCCTTTCGCTAGTGCCCAATCTTTCATAGAAGACGCTACTTGATCGGCTATATTTCTGTCAATTTTTTTTCCAAACTGCACCGCGTTTTCAACACCTACAAAAGCATCTTTGGTGAGGTATTGGCGCATGGTTTTCATGTTAAATACATTTTTACCAAATATTTCAGATCTTCGCTCAACCTCTTCAATTTTGATAGGTTTATAAGCCAGTGATTCTTTTATAGCATGAAATCTAAGTGTTGACATTTTTTTAAAACTTTGATAATTGAATACTAACACAAAAATAGTTAGCTTTTATTAATAATGTAGTACCTTAATTAAAATTTATTGTTAACACTTTTTCAGTATTTAAATAAATATTTCAACTTTTTTCTAAATATACCTTAAAAAAATAGGGTATAAATAAAAATATAACAGCCTTCCGTTAAAAGACCCCCATTAATTTCAATTAAATACATAAAAATATATATTTGTGATATTAATACTAATATTTCAATTATTATATAATTATTATGGCAAAAATTAAATTAGAATACATTTGGTTAGATGGGTATTTCCCAACTCAAAATATGAGAAGTAAGACCAAAGTTGAAGAGCACGAAAACTTTCAAGGAACTTTAGAAGAAATAGGAAACTGGTCTTTTGACGGTTCTTCTACAAGACAAGCTGAAGGAGGTTCTTCAGATTGTTTACTTGTTCCTGTTGCTATCTACCCAGATCCAGATCGCATAAACGGATGGTTAGTAATGACTGAAGTTATGAATGCAGACGGTACGCCTCACGTTTCTAACGGTAGAGCTACTATTGATGACGAAGATGATGATTTCTGGTTTGGTTTTGAGCAAGAATACTTTATCATGGATTCAGCAACTCAATTACCATTAGGATTCCCTGTTGGTGGTTACCCTGCTCCACAAGGTATGTACTACTGTTCAGTTGGTGGAAAAAACACTCATGGTAGAGATTTAGTTGAAGAGCATGCTGATTTATGTATTGATGCAGGATTAAACTTTGAAGGTATTAACCAAGAGGTTGCTTCTGGACAATGGGAATTCCAATTATTCGCTAAAGGTGCTAAGAAAGCAGGAGATGAAATTTGGATTGCTAGATATTTATTAGACCGTTTAACTGAAAAGTACGGATACTATATTGAGTACCACCCAAAACCACTAGGTAAAGATATGGATTGGAATGGTTCTGGTATGCACGCTAACTTCTCTAACAGTGTATTAAGAACTTGTGGAGATAAAGAAACTTACGCAAAAATTTGTGAAGCTTTCCGTCCAGTTGTTGATGAGCACATCGCAGTTTACGGTGAGTTTAACGACCAACGTTTAACAGGTTTACACGAAACGGCTGCTATTACAGATTTCTCTTGGGGAGTTTCAGATAGAGGTGCTTCAATCCGTATTCCATTAATCGCTGTAGAAAAAGGATATAAAGGATGGTTAGAAGATAGAAGACCAGCTTCTAACGGTGATCCTTACAAAATTGCTGCAAGAATTATCAAAACTGTAAAATCAGCTAAGATTTAATTCAAACAACAACATTGTTTTGTTCATAATAAAAGGCTAACATGATATCATGTTAGCCTTTTATTTTTGACTTAATTTAATATTAAGTAAGCTATTTATTCGTAAATATTAAAAACATAAACACGCCGTAGGCTGCGACTAAAACAAGACCCTTTATTCTATTTATTTTAAGTTTTTTAGGCAAGAAAATGAGCGGAACTAATACAGCAGCAAAACCAAGCATCCATAAAATGTCGTTTGTAAGAATTTCTGGAGCAGTTACCGGAATAGGTTTCACCAGTGCTGTTAATCCTAAAACTGAGCCAATATTAAATATATTAGAACCTATTAAATTCCCTAATGAAATGGCTTTTTCTTGTTTAGCGGCCGCAATAACCGAAGCAGCCAATTCAGGCACACTAGTACCAATGGCAATCAAAGAAACACCTATTACAGCCTCACTAACCCCCATGGCAAGTGCTATTTCTTTTGATCCTTCAACAAGCCATTCACTTCCAAAATAAAGGGCTGCTGCTCCTATCAATAACCAAATAATAATTTTAAAATTTGAAACCACTGCTAGAGTCTCATCCACTTCATCGGAAACTACATCTTTTCTAGCACTCCTCACTAAAACCACAAGAAATAAAATAAGTCCTGCAAACAATACACCACCTTCCAACATGGATAACACCATATCATTACTTAAAAAATAATATAAGGCTATCGAAAAGACCATCATGACAGGCCAGTTAAGCTTATAGAAGGAACGATCTACATCAATAGCGCTTACCAAAGCTGTAATTCCTAACACCAATCCGATATTAGCAATATTAGATCCAATCACGTTATTAATGGCGATAGCTGGTGACCCAGAAAAGGCCGCTTGAACACTTACTAGCAATTCTGGAGCGGAAGTTGCAAAAGACACCACCGTCATACCAATAACCATTTTAGAGATGTTAAATTTAAAAGAAAGTGCTACTGATGAACGCACTAAAAACTCGCCACCAATCACTAACAAAATAAAACCTAAAATCACCAATACAATACTCATATAATATTTTTTATTGCGAAGATAATATAATACCGATTATCATCTAAAAGTATGTGTAATTCATTTAGAAACTATTAGAGTCGCTTTTGTTTTAGTATTTTTGAAATATGAAGAAGCAATTTTTTAAATTTTTAGCGAAAGTAAACAAGGCTGTTCTTCCTAGTTATTCTAAAAAACAGTTAGATATTTCAAAAGCCAATAAGATACAGCTTGCTATTATAGGTTGGCGTTGGTATGTTACCAAAAGAGCGCTTGACTAATTAAATCGTTTTAGCCTCTTCCCAAAACACATCCATTTCGGCAAGAGTCATTTCCTTTAAAGGTTTATTTAAACTTTTTGCCTTTTCTTCAAGATATTGAAAACGTTTCTGAAACTTTTTATTGGTGCGCTCTAAAGCATTTTCGGGGTTAATATTTACAAATCTTGCATAATTTATCATAGAAAAAAGGACATCACCAAATTCACTTTCCATTGCGTCTTGATCGCCTTTTTCAACTTCATCCTTAAATTCACCAAGCTCCTCTTCTACTTTCTCCCAAACCTGGTTTGGTTCTTCCCAATCAAATCCTACTCCAGCCACTTTCTCCTGAATTCTATTCGCTTTTACAAGCGCAGGCAAACTTTTAGGCACGCCTTCTAAAACACTTTTTTTACCTTCTTTAAGTTTTAAATTCTCCCAATTTCTTTTGACGTCGGCTTCATTTTCAACTTTAACATCACCATAAATATGAGGATGTCTGTGAATTAATTTTTCACAAATCTCATGACACACATCAGCGATATCAAAATCATTGGTTTCACTACCAATTTTAGAATAAAAAACAATATGTAAAAGCACATCACCAAGCTCCTTCTTTACTTCTTCTAAATCACCATCCAAAATTGCATCACCGAGTTCGTAGGTTTCTTCAATAGTTAAATGCCTTAAAGTTTCCATGGTTTGTTTTTTATCCCACGGACATTGTTCACGAAGTTCATCCATAATGGTTAATAAACGGTCGAAGGCTTTAAGCTGATTCTCTCTAGAATTCATAGGTCTTGATTTTTGGTAAAAATACAATTATAAATTATTTATGACGGATGCCTTCAAAGAAAAGAGCCCGACACGAGGTCGATTATAACCGAACCATATAAATCATTTAATAAAAAAAGTCGTCTAAATAAGACGACTTTTTTTATTATAAGTTAAAACAAATTTATCTTGATGCTGTTCCTGTTGGAAAATTTAAGTTTTGTGACATCGAATAGGTAACATGATCCATGGCATCGCTAGGAATATTACCAACCAATGGTTTTAAAAGAAAAGGTGCAGGACTATTATCCGGGTAAGGTTCTATCGAAATTACAGCAACACCCCCTGCCAAATCAAGAGGAAAACTAACACCTGTTGGTGCATTCATTAAAAAGTCTTCACCTGGAAAAGGAGGGCCTGACATGGTTCCACTGAAGCCGTCAAAATCATCTGCCTCATCAACCATTGTAAAAGTTCCAGTAGTTAATGGTTGTCCTTGAACACCCCAACCTTCATACTTCCATCCTTCTGGCAACGTTGGTAAATTTAAACCTACACTTGGACTCCCGGATGCTAAGTTTAAAAACCAGATACCGCTATTTTCATCATTATTGGAGCCATTAGTAGGTGTCGCCAAGATATATTCACCTGCAGCAGTTTCAAAATTATTTCCCAAAGCAGCAGCGTGTGAAATAGACAATGCTCCGGTATCTCCTGAAAAATCACCGGCTAACAGTTTTGTTTTACTCGGTGCTGGATCATCTCCAACAGCAGGTTCTATAGTTAAAATAAATGCTGTTGCAGAAGATAAATCTTCGCTCATCATTGGAAAACTAGATTGCGATAATTCTCCACTATCATTCACCGTAAACCGTCCTGTAGTTAACGGGCTACCATCGACCATAATCCAACCTTCATAAACATAATCGGTTCCTAAATTTTCTAAACCACTTATATTTAAATCTAAATTGGTTGTACTTGGTGAATCATCATCATTGCTTGAGCAATAAGTTAAACTTAATGCTAAACCAAACAATGCTAAAAGTTTTAAGTTCTTATTCATAATGTGTTTATTTTTAGTTCTTATCAAAAATAAAATCTAAAAAGAACTTAAAATGTCAGCTAGCTTACAAAACCCTTAAAACTTACATATCCTTGTATGAAAAAAGATAATTTAGCTCGTTTTTTTCAAAACTAATATTTCATTTCTATTAAATTCTATGAGGTTTTCATCACGAAGTTCGTTCATAATAGTATTAATAGTCGGTCTTGAAGTCCCTATTAAACTAGCCATATCTTTTTGAGTATAGGGGTGGCTAATTTTCACCGTGCCTGTTTTTTCACAACAAACACCGTATTCATCACATAGCTCCTGAAGAAACTCCATTAATCTAGTACGAACATCTTTAAATAACAAGAGCTGAAGTCGGCGCTCTAATTTTCTTATCCGGAAGTTTATGAGTTTATATATTTTTAGGGAAAAGGTTTTATTGTCTCGCATTAAATCATGTAAAACAGAAACTTTCATGGAGCAAACTACAGTATCCTTTAACAGAGCTTGAGCAAATTCATTGCGTTCTTCTTCTCCTAAAATGGCTTTTTCGCCAAAAACATCCCCTTTTCTTAGTACCGCTTTTACAACCTCATCTCCTTCCGCAGTATAATACCCTATTTTAACCTTACCTTTTTCTATTAGAAACATTTTACACGAATGATCCTTTTCAAAATATATATAATCTCTAGGTTGAAAAACATCAAAATTATGACATGCTTTGTAAGACTTAAATTTATGCGGACATAATATTTTAAAAACGTTAACGTCATCCAAATACCAAAGATGCTCCATAAAAAATTTGTTTATTCTAATTCTGAATTACATCATCGTAATTTCAAAACAGATTTGTTTTAGTTTGAATATTTTGACGACAAAAACAGTTTTTACTTACAAAAAAAAGTCACCTTTATTGGTGACTTTTTTATAATATTAGTTTTCTACTAAAGTAGAATTCGTTTATTTATATGATTTAAACTATTATGCGTTTTGCTTTTTAATCAAATTAAGAGCGGAACCTTCCTTATACCATTCTATTTGAGCATCGTTATAAGAATGATTTAAAGTAATCACATCTTTAGACCCATTGGTGTGAACGATTTCAAGCGTTAAAGGTTTGTCGGGAGCGAACTCATTTAAATCTAAAAAGTTGAACGTATCATCTTCTTGTATTAAATCGTAATCGGATTCATTAGCAAATGTTAAACCTAACATCCCTTGTTTTTTCAAGTTGGTTTCGTGAATACGGGCAAAGGATTTAACGATAACCGCAGCCACACCTAAATGTCTTGGTTCCATAGCGGCATGCTCACGAGATGAGCCTTCACCATAATTGTGATCACCAACCACAATAGATTTTATTCCTGCAGCCTTGTAAGCTCTTGCCGTATCCGGTACACCCCCATAATCACCAGTTAATTGATTTTTAACGAAGTTGGTTTTATCGTTATAAGCATTCACAGCGCCAATTAAACAGTTATTAGAAATATTATCTAGATGTCCGCGGAAACGTAACCAAGGCCCTGCCATAGAAATATGATCGGTAGTACATTTACCAAAGGCTTTAATTAATAATTTAGCACCTGTGATGCTATCTCCTAGAGGTTCGAACGGTGTTAACAATTGTAATCTTTCAGAGTCTTCTTTTACGATAACTTCTACATGACTACCATCGGCCTCGGGCTCTAAATACCCATTATTTTCTACCGCAAACCCTTTTGGAGGTAATTCCCACCCTGTAGGTTCATCGAACATAACTTCTTCTCCATTTTCGTTAATTAACTTATCAGTAATCGGATTAAAATCCAATCGTCCTGCTATCGCAATAGCAGCCGTTATTTCTGGTGAGGCTACAAAAGCGTGCGTATTTGGATTTCCATCGGCGCGTTTCGCAAAATTTCTATTGAAAGAATGTACAATACTATTTTTAGGCGCGTTTTTAGGATCGCTATACCTTGCCCATTGCCCGATACACGGTCCGCAAGCGTTTGTAAATATTTTAGCGTCTAAGTTCTCAAAAATTTGAAGAATTCCATCACGTTCAGCAGTATAGCGCACTTGCTCAGACCCCGGGTTAATACCCAAATCTGCTTTAATTTTCAACCCTTTATCTAAGGCCTGTTGTGCAATTGAAGAAGCTCTTGACAAATCCTCATAAGATGAATTCGTACATGAACCAATTAAGCCCCACTCTACCTTTATAGGCCAATCGTTTGATTTAGCTTTTTCAGTCATCGAAGCACCAACCTCAGTAGATAAATCTGGTGTAAAGGGTCCATTTAATAAAGGACCTAATTCTGATAAATTTATTTCAATAACTTCGTCAAAAAACTGCTCTGGATTATTATAAACTTCAGGGTCACCTGTTAAGTGTTCTTTAATTTCATTGGCAGAATCAGCAATATCGGCACGGTCTGTGGCACGTAAATAACGTTCCATGGACTCGTCGTAACCAAAAGTAGATGTGGTTGCACCAATTTCTGCTCCCATATTACAAATGGTTCCTTTTCCGGTACAAGACATAGCCGTTGCACCTGGACCGAAATACTCAACTATAGCTCCTGTTCCACCTTTTACAGTAAGAATTTCAGCCACTTTTAAAATCACATCTTTTGGCGCTGTCCAACCCGATAATTTACCAGTTAATTTCACACCTATCAATTTAGGGAATTTCAATTCCCAAGCCATATCGGCCATAACATCAACAGCATCAGCACCACCAACACCTATAGCTACCATACCTAGACCTCCAGCATTTACTGTATGCGAATCGGTACCGATCATCATACCTCCTGGAAAGGCATAATTTTCTAACACCACTTGGTGGATAATTCCAGCACCTGGTTTCCAAAAACCAATACCATATTTATTAGAAACTGATTCCAAAAAATTAAAAACTTCACTACTTACCGTATTGGCATGTTTTAAATCCTTCGCAGCACCCTCTTTGGCCTGAATTAAGTGATCACAATGCACCGTTGTTGGCACGGCAACTTTTGCTTTTCCTGCTTGCATAAATTGTAATAAAGCCATCTGAGCTGTTGCATCTTGACAGGCGATTCTATCTGGAGCAAAATCCACATAATCTTTCCCTCTAATGAAAGCCTTGGTTGGATTACCTTCCCACAGGTGGGTGTATAAAATCTTTTCTGAAAGCGTTAAGGGTTTACCAACAATTTCGCGAGCTTTATTTACGCGTTCTGCCATATTCTTGTAAACACCCTTGATCATGTCTATATCAAATGCCATATAATATATTTTAAGTTTGATTTATTAAATATTACAATATACGAAATAAAGCAGGATATTTAAAGTTCTTCTTTTGCTTTATCAAAGGCATTTTGAACGGTATCACTTAACTGTTGGAGGCTCTTTATTTTACGATGATTCTTTTGGCAATACTATTTCCTTTATCATCTAAAGCAGTAACCGTGTGATAACCTGAAGTTAAATGGATGGCTAATTCATTAAAATTTTGTGTCACCTTTAAAAACTGGTCATCCAAATACCAGTAAATTTGAGCTTCCGGGTTAGTATGGGCTATTTTAAAAATAATTTTATTTCTTTCTCCAGAAATGCCCTTAGGTACGATTATAGTGTTTGTGTTTAATGGTTCTGTAAACGCCATCACCGGGGTTTCATCTCCTTCGCAACCCGCTTTTAAAGGTGGTAAATATTTATAATCGGCATGATTAGTTTTATAATACCAAGCCATTAATGGAGGTAGTACAAATTGTGAGGTTTTAACCATATCATCTAATCTTTCACATGAAGCATTGACTCTGTAGGTCCGATCTTTGTTTAAATAAACCAGCTTATGATACATGCACAAGCCGCTATCCATTCCCTTTAAGGGGATTTGTTTAATCGTATACGGACAAATATCGGAGGCTAGCTGACCGCTTTTATCACAAACTTTGGCTTCTACCAAATCGTCTATAGGTTTTAAAAACCATGCTGATTTTGGCAAAGCATCAAACACATCAAACATTACTGGAGCTGCTGTAGCGACACCCGTCATCCCTGACCTACCTTCACCATCTGCATTTCCAACCCATACTCCAACGACATAATTCGATGTCACACCCACACTCCAAGCATCGCGATTACCAAAACTGGTACCTGTTTTCCATGCGATTTCTTGTGCAGATTCAAAATAGCGCCATGAATTATCAGCACTAGGTCTATTTAGTTCCTTCATCGCTTCAAAACCGAAATAAATACTGCCAGCGTTAAACACATCTTTGTCAAAATTTAATGCTCCTAAATTCGGTTGAAAATCACTGGAAAAACCAGCTTTTTGAAATTCATTGGTGTAATACTGACTCGAATTTTCATTAAAATGATTTAATGTTCCTGCCAAGTTGCAATAGGCATTACATATATCCCACAAACTTGATTCGCTACCTCCAAGAATTACTGACAACCCATAATGATCTGCCCCTTTATTTATATGGGACAACTCTAATTTTTGTAATACATCATAAAATCTCGTTAAGCCAAAATCTTGTAACATCCTTACTGCAGGTATATTTAGCGATCTTGCAAGCGCTTCTTTAGCTGAAACAGCCCCTAAATAATTAAGACTGAAATTTTCTGGCTTATAGTTCCCTATCGTTGTAGGGACATCCGCTAACAATGTTTCAGGTAATAACTCACCTGCATCTAACATAGCCATGTACAAAAAAGGTTTTAAAACACTTCCTGTACTTCTTGGTGCGATAATAATATCAACATCTTTTTGGTGCTGTTTTTTGGTATTGGTATTTCCTATATAGCTAAGCACCTTTTTACTTTTCACATCCAAAACCAACACTGCCATATTATGAATGCCGTTTTGGGCATGTTCCTTATGATGTCTATTAACAATCTGAAGCGCTAATTCTTGAAAATGCGTATTAATAGTACTTATAACACGTTCTCCTTTTTGGGTCATTGCTATTTTTTGCAAAAGATGCGGAGCTATTTGTGGCAACTTTTGAGGCTTAGTAGGAACCGGTTCTTCTGTGGATAATTCATAGGTGGTTTGATCAATGACTCCGGTGTCAAATAATTTCTTTAATAATGCATTTCTTTTATTAATAAGTTGTTTAGAATTTTTTCCAGGATAAAGTAAACTTGGTGCATTGGGTAATATAGCCAGTAACGCACACTGCCCCCAAGATAATTTATGAGGAGATGTTTTAAAATAGCGCCACGATGCTGCTTCTAGGCCAACCACATTTCCGCCATATGGAGCGTTTGAAACGTAGGTATTTAATATGGTTTCTTTTGAATCTCTTAGCTCTAACCGGGTGGCCAGGATGATTTCTATAACTTTTTCAAAATAAGATCTGGATTGATTTTTTCGTGACAATCGGATAACCTGCTGTGTTATCGTACTACCTCCTCTAACAATTTTGCCAGCCTTTAGGTTTGCCTGAAAAGCCTTAACCATAGACACAGGATTAAAACCAGGATGCTTATAAAAATAGGCATCTTCAAACGTTGTGATACATTGTTTAAATTTATTAGGTACCGAATCTAACTTCGGAAAACGCCATTGCCCATCATTGGCTATTAATGCCCCTAGCAACTCCCCGTCACGACTTTCTAAAATTGTAGAGGTTGGACTTTCAAATAATTTATTTGGTAAACAAAAGGCATATCCTAAAAGCACCACTAGTAATACCAGTACTTTAAATTTATTCTTAATCAAAAAATATTTGATACGCCTTAACATTCTTTATTTCGTAACTTCAACCCATTGCCCTTCTGCACGGGTAAAATAATTTTGATCGTACATGGCCTCTGCCTGTAACCCTGGTAAATAATAACTCCCCAAATACGATGCATTTAATAACACTTTAAACCTTTTTGTTTGATTCGGATTTAAGTCGAAATAAAAATTAACCCGATCATCTCTAATATCTTCATGGGTAATTTGAGAATTTAAACTTGCTCCCGTATTAAATCGCGTATTAATAATTTCCCATCCTGAAGGAAAAAGAGCTTTTAACGCCACGTTATCTATTTTAGCTGAAGTTAGATTCGTTAATGTAATATGGGCTACAAAGTTTGTTCCTTGACTGATACTAGAAACATCTATATGATTTCCTGATTTATCTGTAAAAGTTATTTCTGAAGTCAAGTTATTATGAATAATCTTTTCACTTCCAATAGGTAATATCCCCATATTAGCTAGTCTTACATAAATAACATTATCATTTTTATTTTCAATTTTAAAGGTATTATGTTCCTTATTAACTTTAATGCCCTCAAGTATTAAGGCTTTATCTGCTTTAACAGATTGCATTTTTTGTCCGTTAAAACTGTACGTTAAGTCAATACCCTTATTCCCGACATAATTGGCGTATTTGGACATGGCCAGAAGACAATATGCCGTCGTTTGAGTACTCATATATTGATTGCTAGATAATTCGGTTGCTAAAATATCCGCAATGGTTTTGGCTTTTAAGTGTTCATCTAAAAGCATATACGTTTCTAAAATCATTGCTAAATTTCGCTGTTTAGAGCCATAATTACTTTCACTTACATCCATACTGCCCAAAGCTTGATGAATATCAAAATCTCCAATTAATTCTTTAGCAACGCTATGTTTACCTGATAAAGTATAAGCTGCGGCTAATCGTAATTTCGAAACATCATTTAATGTATTTTGAATGGCCAATTCACGAAACCTATTCATAGAATATTTGTCTGGTTCCTGAGCCAATGCTAGCGTATACAGTCTATAAGCCTGAGCCAATTGATTATCTGACTCACTCCAACGCTTCGCTTCCTTTTCTTGATAATCTATCCATCTTGTTTTGAAATCCAACGGAAGTACATACCCCTTTTTCTCAGCTTCTAAAAAGAAATGCCCAACATAGCTAGTAGCCCAATCATCTGCAAAACTCTGGCCTTGCCAATATGAAAACCCACCAGCGGCCTTTTGGAATTTAGATAACTTATCTATGGCTATTTGAATGTTTGTTTGAGTTTCATCTTTCTTGCCATCCGAAATTTTAAAAATATCATTAATAAATAACTGCGGAAAAGCAGCAGATGTTGTTTGCTCTACACATCCATGAGGATAAGCAATTAAATAGGCTATTCTGCTGGTAAAATCAATAGAAGGAAAAGCAGAAACTTCTAATTGCACCTCATTGGTTCCTGATACACCAAAAGTATTAAATTCGAATGTTTGTGAGCTTTTAGGTTGCATGGTACCAGCTATAGATTCAATCGTTTTTGGATTAGGATTAAAGGCATTTAGCTCTAAACTATAAGATGCTTTTTCTCCTTGTCCACTAACATTCACATCAATTTTCCCAATACCATCCTTAAGCACTTCTACATCAAAATATGCTATTTTTTCATCGGGACCAGAAAAATATATTGTTTTTGTAGACCTCCCAATGACTTTAAATACATGATTAACTTTGATGGATACATTGGCACTTTTAATTTTATTTTCCATAGCAAAAACCGTCACTGGAATTCTAACTTTTTCGCCTGGAACCACCTTCCTTGCCATAGAAGCCAACACCATAAGAGGTTTACGAACTGGCGTAGACTTTTCAGCATGACCATAAGCCTCCTTTTCAGGATTATGAGCCACCACCATCGTTTTAACAGCGCCTATATATTTAGGTATTTTGATTTTATGAGTTTCACTCTTACCGGCATCCAGTTTAAATGGCCCTTGATAAATAACTACAGGCTTAAATCGATTTGCTTTTTTATTCTTACTTGCTTGAAGCATATCATCACCTCCAATACTAAAAACTTGATTAATTTTTCCTCCAAAGGCACCAATAACATCATCATAAATATCCCAGGTTTTCACACCTAATGCTTGCTTTTGATAAAAAGTTTCCCAGGGGTTAGGGGTTTTGAATCGGGTTAAATCTAATAGGCCTTCATCTACGATAGCAATAGAATAGGTCATTGCCTTGCCATTAGCTTCCGCAACTTTGATAGCCACCTCTTTTTCTGGTGCTAAAACATCTGGCATGGAAATTTTTGGTTCTAAACGCGTTTCTGGATTTTCAACATGAATGCCTTTTAATCCAAACGTACGAATAGGCAAATCGTTTTGGGTATTATTATGGTTTTGTAATGCACTGATGTTTATATAAACATTGGGGGTCATATCTTCCGTAATTGGCAACTCAAACTTCGTATCGCCCTTCTTAGACTTTACCCATAATGATGAGATCACGCCCGAGCCATTTTCTATAGTAACTAAAGCCCTTCCAGAACCTGATGAAGGAAAAGTAACAAGAGCCTTCTCTCCCACCTTATACTGTTCTTTGTCGGTTGAAAAAGTAAGCATCGTTGCCGCCGAAGGATCACCTTTTCGTGCCTTTCCTGCCCATCCTGGCCAATCGATGAAAACCATTTTTCCTGTGGAGTGTCCAGACTCATTATTAAAGACATATACTAAATAGCGACCCCATTCAGGATATTTCAACTCAAACTCGAAAGTTGCTTTTCCTTCAGAATTTGTAGAAACCGTAGTTGAAAACGTTTCCTCATGGTTAGAACTTGTATCAAAAGATGATAAGTTATCTTCATCTTCATTCCACCACCAGTTATGGTTCACTTTAAAAATCTTTACTTTTATATCCTTAATAGCTGTTGGTTTTCCATAGCCATCTACAGTTGCCACTTCAAATTTATGTTTTGTATCGGTTAGTAGCATATTTCGAGCGGCACCACCTTTTGGTGTTAAGATTCCAACATAAGAAGTATAAGGCGAACAGTTTGCAGAGAAAGCATCCGTACTAAAATCACCGCCCTCCTCATAAACTTTAGAAACAAATGTGGCTTTTAATAAACCTGGAGCCGTACGACTTATATTAGGATTGAATGAAAACTGCCCCTTCCCTTCACCATCTAATTTACTATTAAAAACCTGCTTATCATTTCCTGAAAACACCTTGGTTGGGTCATCAAATTCATAACTAGGAAAAGCTTTAAAAGTTGTTTTTATTGGGCTAAAAGTAACATTCACATCAGCCTTTAAATTCTTCGCAATAGCGCCATGTAACCACAGTGCCTCAAGGTCTCCTTGAACCTCTTTATTAGTTATTAGTTTATTTAGAATTGAAGTTTTGACTTTTAACCTATTGGGTTTAATAAATTCTATTCTTAGTTTTTTTGTAAATACGGCACCACCAACACTCACTTTAGCCATCCAAGAACCTGTATAGCTATCATCATTAATAGGCACTGTAAATTTGTAAAAGTTGTTTAATCCATTGGTTTTAATCTCTGAAAAATATAAGGCTCCAGAAGGTTCTAAAACTTCTAATTTGACTGGGTGATTTTCGGGTAATTTGTTTTTAATATCATTAAGCATAAAGGATAAATGTAAGGTATCTCCTGGTCGCCAAACCCCACGTTCACCATAGATAAAACCTTTTAAACCTCGTTTTAACTCAGCTCCTGAAACATCAAATTTACTTACAGATAATGCGTTTCCATCATTTAACTTAACATAAGTACTTACTTTGTTTTTTGTAACTACGGCAAAATATGCTTTTGACGTTATAGGAAACACAAGTTTACCATCGGCGTCTGTTTTTTGTTTCCCTATTAATTGTTGCTGATAGTTATAGAATTTAACCTCGGCATCTGAAATAGGGTTGGTTGTAATAATATCACTAACCGCTATAAAGTAATTGTTATCCGCTCCTTGTTTTACAATAACTCCAATATTGGACGCTAATAGATTGGTACTAACTTTTTTATTTCTGTAATAGGAATGTTCGCAAGGATTATCGGATGCTCTCCAACTATATTCATCACTACCTTCATTATAATAGGAGCTATCCCAATTACTCGACTCTGCAGCTTCTTGATCGTAATTAATTACAGTTTCTTCAATTTCACTAGTGTCCTCACCTGCACATTGATAATTAGAATATTTCTTTTTGAAATTAAGTTCCACACGATAAATAGCGCCAGGATCGGGATTGATGATGTTTTTTAAATCTACTGAATAGGATTTCCAATTTGACAAATCGGTTTTATATTTCGCTAAATTAATGGTCTTCTTAGCTATGGGTCTAGCAACACGTAAAAGTTCGGTGCTATCCCTTAAATTATTATTTTGAAGAAATTGCAATACATTATCTTCAAAAATTTTAATAACAGTAACATCAACAGCCTTTAAGTTTACTGCTTCAAAATTAAATTTAAGGTTTTCTGAAGTTGGTAAGATAGTACCATTTTGTAATAGTTTTACATTGGGTTTAATTTCTTCAAAACTAATTTCTTTAGATAAAGACCGCTTAAGTTTATATCCATATTGGTTTATAATACCACTTTTAATGGTTAATGTTTTGGTTTCTTCCAAATGACCTACATAAACACGAACCACATTGTTAATAAATGAAAATGATAAACTTTTTTTGCCTTCAACAGTTATAAAACCACTTATGTTAAAGTCCTTTTTTATGGGATCGGAAAAATTAATTTCTATGTATTTATTCTTTTCATCAAAAACATTGATATCGACAACTTTAAAATTGTTTTTACCTGGAACATTAAAGGTATAATCACCTTCTGTATCAATATCAAAATCACTACCATCCCATTCTATTTCAAGGTAACTATCCTTTTCATAACGCCTGATACTGTCTATTTTAAATTTAAAATAATTGTCCTCTAAACTCTCATTTAGGATTTTTACCGGTAAGGATTTACCTTTAAGTTTAGCCGTTATTAACTTTTCTGCTACTGATTTTGAAATTACATCACTAGATCTTAAAGTGCCATTTAAATACTGCCAATCTCTAGAGTAACTTTCTAAATTATTTGTAACCACTTGAAAATCCTGTTTGATTGTTTTTACGTCAAAAACAAAACTTTCATATTCACTGCTTACGTCTTGAAGCGCTCCCAAATCTAAAGTAAACGTATATCTAGTATCTGATTCAAATTTATTATCAGGAATAAAGGCAATCGTTCTGTTGTTTAGTGCAACAACTTTACCTGAAACCTTCGGAGACACTTTTAAAATACTTTTGTCTAACTCAACTTCAGAAGAAACATCTTTCATCGGATTAATTAAAACCACTTTAATGTCCGATTTAGTAGAAATAATTCCAGTGGATACTTCAAATATATGATCTTTAAACTTTTGAATGTTATTTAAAGTTTCACTTGAATCGTCTTTACATCCAGTAAAAAACAGAATAGCTAACGCTACTACTAAAGAAAAATATTTCATGAAAATATGGTTGAGTTTGGGTTTACTTATTTTAAAAACACGATAATTTATATTGACGGACTTGTTATTTCATTTTAAATTGACCACCATTAAAAACTCATGTATTTTACAAGCCTGCAAAAATAGGAAAAAACCTACTTTAATAATATTCAAACTAAAACTATTTTATAAATAAAGATTAATTAAATCATTAGCAGGAAGTTATTCAAGCATCAAAGTAGAAGAAAAGATGTTGGGCTAATGAATAATTCGGAACAAAAAAAAGCCCGAGTTAAAAAACTCAGGCTTTAATATTTATAAGAAATCAGTGTTTTAATTACACCACTAACAACTTGCTTGAAGGCTTAAACTTTGTAAGATTGATACCTTTTACAGCAGCTTGATATTCTACCAAATCAGGAGTTCTTCCTAAAATAGTTGATAATACAACAACTGGTGTAGATGATAATAAAGATTCACCTTTTTTCTCACCAGAATCTTTTACCACACGACCTTGGAATAAACGTGTAGAAGTCGCCATTACCGTATCACCTGGCTCAGCTTTTTCTTGGTTACCCATACAAAGGTTACAACCTGGACGCTCTAAATAAAGCATATTCTCGTATTTCGTACGTGCAGCTGCTTTAGGATCGTTATCATCAAATTCGAAACCAGAGTATTTTTGTAATACTTCCCAATCTCCTTCTGCTTTTAACTCATCAACAATATTATATGTTGGAGGAGCAACAACTAAAGGCGCTTTAAACTCAACTTTACCATGTAAATCTTCAATGTTTTTCAACATTTGAGCTAATATTTTCATGTCTCCTTTGTGAACCATACAAGATCCAACGAAACCTAAATCTACTTGCTTCGTTCCACCGTAATAAGATAATGGTCTGATGGTATCATGCGTATAACGTTTAGAAACATCTTCATTATTTACATCTGGATCGGCAATCATTGGCTCTTGAATTTCATCAAGATCAATTTCTACTTCAGCAAAATACTTGGCATTAGCATCTGGAGTTAAAGCTGGTTTTTCTCCAGTTTTAATTTCATTAATTCTCTTATCAGCAATCGCAATTAATCCTTTAAGCACGTTAAGATCATTATCCATACCTTTATCGATCATGATTTGGATTCTACTCTTAGCGATCTCTAAAGATTCAATTAAAGTAGCATCTTCAGAAATACAGATCGATGCTTTTGCTTTCATCTCTGCAGTCCAATCTGTAAACGTAAAGGCTTGATCGGCAGTTAATGTTCCTAAGTGTACTTCAATAATACGACCTTGGAATACGTTGTCTCCACCAAATTGAGAAAGCATTTGTTGTTGTGTAGCATGTACCACATCACGAAAATCCATGTAAGGTAACATTTCACCTTTAAAAGTCACTTTAACCGATTGAGGAATTGGCATAGACGCCTCACCAGTTGCAAGAGCTAAGGCTACGGTTCCTGAATCTGCTCCAAAAGCCACACCTTTAGACATTCTCGTGTGAGAATCGCCACCAATAATAATAGCCCAGTCATCAACAGTGATATCATTTAAAACCTTGTGAATAACATCGGTCATGGCGTGATATTTCCCTTTAGGGTCACGCGCTGTAATCAATCCAAAATCGTTCATGAATTTCATCAATCTTGGAATGTTAGCTTTAGATTTATTATCCCAAACAGAAGCGGTATGACAACCTGATTGGTATGCCCCGTCTACAATAGGAGAAATAATAGTCGCTGCCATCATCTCTAATTCTTGAGATGTCATTAATCCTGTAGTATCTTGAGATCCTACAATATTAACTTCAACACGAACATCTGACCCAGCGTGTAATACTTTACCTGGTGTTGTTCCTACAGCATTTTTATTAAATATTTTTTCAACAGCAGTAAGTCCCTGACCTTCAATAGAAATTTCTTTTGATGGCGCATAAACAGGAATGACATCAATACCTAAAACTTTAGATGCAAACGTTTGAAGTTTTTTACCAAAAACAACAGCATATGATCCTCCAGCTTTAATAAACTCAACTTTTTGAGGTGTTAATGACGCTGAAATATCAATTAATTCTTGGTCACCGTGGTATAATTTTTTCTCTTTAGTATTTACAGTAAGTACTGTTCCTGTAGCTACAGAGTATTTTTCTTCTAAAACAGGATCGCCGTTTTCATCTTTAATAACATTGCCTTCAGCATCAGTCTTTTTAACCCAGTTTTTTAAATCGATTCCAATACCTCCTGTTACACCTACAGTCGTTAAGAAAATTGGAGAAATACCATTTGTTCCAGCAATAATTGGAGCAATATTTATAAATGGTACATAAGGACTAGCTTTAACACCTGTCCATAAAGCCACATTATTTACACCTGACATTCTAGATGAACCTACACCCATCGTTCCTTTTTCGGCAATTAACATTACACGTTTATCAGGATGTTGCGCTTGTAAGGCTTTAAGTTCTTCTTGTTGAGCTTTATTATGCTCAAAAATACATTGACCATGTAATTCACGATCTGATCTTGAGTGCGCATCACCACCTGGAGATAATAAATCGGTAGAAATATCACCTACACCGGCAATAAAAGTAACAACTTCAATTTTTTCTTCTACCTCAGGAAGCTTCGTGAAAAATTCTGCTTTAGCATAACTTTCAATAAGTTCTTTAGCGATACTATTTCCTGCTTTATAAGCTGCTTCTAAACGAGCAGTATCAGCTTCATAAAGGAAAACTTGAGTTTTTAAAACTTCAGCAGCCTCTTTAGCGATAGCTTCATCATCACCAAGTGCAATATCTAAAAGTACTCCAATTGATGGACCACCTTTCATATGTGACAATTGCTCTAAAGCAAAAGCAGGAGTGATTTCTTTAACAACAGACTCTCCAAGAATGATTTCCTTTAAAAATTTAGCTTTTACACCAGCAGCGCTTGTGGTTCCAGGCAAAACGTTATAGATAAAGAAGTTTAGAGAATCTTCTCTATGTTCATTATCTACATCTTTAATTTGCTCAATAATTACGCTTAATAATTCTGCACCATCAATTGGCTTAGGGTGAAGACCTTGTTCTTTTCTTTCTTCAATCTCCTTGAGATAATCGTTATAAATATTCATAAAATAGAATTAATCTGGTTTGGCATTACTTGTAGATCATAATTTAACAGCTGTTAAATTATTCTTATATAGAACTCGAATTTACTGTGACACAATAAAGCAAGCGACCTAAAGGCCATTTATTTTTTTAGGCTTCGCAAAATACAAAATAAAAACCTTATTTTTAAAAGGAATTCCTCTTATACGATAAGTAATACTTCCAAATTATTATTGTGTCATAATTATTTAAAATCATTTAATTTTTGACATAAATATTCATAAATAATTACCGAATTGACAATACCAATACCCTAATTAAATTTTTATGTTTGTATTTAAACCTTGTTTAGAAGTAGATAATTCATGCTGATTGAATATATCATGGTATTTCTTCATTAAAATTTAGGATTTTAAATGTCTGAAGAAGTCATCTGTTTTTTTTGGAAAACGAGTATTTGATGAATTATTATCTTTAAAGAAACAGCCTATTGAATATTTTGAGACCTATAAAGATTGTATCCAGTAATAAACCCTGGAATATTTAGGATAGCATAAAACTAAATGGATTGGATTACCTCTTAAAATAAACTGGCAATAATCTGTTCTTCGGAAACACCTTCTGCTTCTGCCTTGTAATTTTTAATAATTCGATGTCTTAGAACACCAAATGCAACCGCTTGAATATCTTCTATATCAGGAGAAAACTTACCTTTTATTGCGGCATGAGTTTTTGCGGCTAATACCAAGTTTTGAGACGCTCGAGGTCCTGCTCCCCAATCGATATATTTTTTGACTAATTCTGGTGCTGCATCAGAGTTTGGTCTGGTTTTACCTACTAAAGTCACGGCGTATTCAATCACATTATCAGCAACTGGAATTCTCCTTATTAGATGTTGAAATTGTATAATTTCTTCTGAAGAAAACAAGGTATTCAGCTTAACTGTATTGTCTGTAGTTGTAGATTTAATAACTTCAACTTCTTCATCGAAAGTTGGGTAATCTAAATGAATCGCAAACATAAAACGGTCCAACTGTGCTTCAGGTAAAGGATAAGTACCTTCCTGCTCAATAGGGTTTTGAGTCGCTAATACAAAATAAGGCAAACTTAGTTTATAATGGTGTCCTGCTACAGTTACCGCACGTTCTTGCATGGCTTCTAATAATGCAGCTTGCGTTTTTGGAGGTGTTCTATTAATCTCATCGGCTAAAATGATGTTAGAAAAAATAGGTCCTTTTATGAATTTAAAGCGACGATCTTCATCCAACACTTCACTCCCAAGAATATCACTAGGCATTAAATCTGGGGTAAACTGAATGCGTTTGAAATCTAAACCCAGCGTCTGTGCAATGGTATTTACCATTAAAGTTTTGGCTAATCCGGGTACTCCAATTAGCAAGGCATGGCCTCCAGAAAATATAGAAATTAAAATTTGAGTAACAACTTCATCCTGACCAATAATAACTTTAGCTATTTCGGATTTTAAATTTTTGAATTGTTTAACGAATGATTCTAGTGCTGCTACGTCTGACATATATTATTTTTTTAACCAATTTCCAGTAAAATCGCAATTTCTAAACTCACCGCTAATTTTAATATAGGTATCTAAAATATGTTCCTCCTGCCATTCTTCAATCGCTTTAATCTTTTTCTGATCTAGCGCTAACTCTTTAATTTTTAAATAATCCCTACCATAATCAGCTTCATGCTCGTCGATTCTATCGGTTACTTTTAAAATTTTAAACTTTACTTTTCCTGTTCTATCTTCTTCTTTTAAAACCAAACTTACTTCATCATCCTTTAAGTTTTGAATTTGAGCATATAACTCAGGATCCATTCTAGTAAGTTCAAAATTATAATCTTGTGTTGTTGGGTTGATTAATTGTCCGCCATCATTTTTAGTTTCCTTCTCGTCACTTACTTCTTTTGCGGCTTCAGCAAATGAAATATCGCCATCTATAATACGCTTTCTAACTTTCTCTAGGCGCTCTTTAGCTTCGTCAATTGCCTTTTGAGAAACCTTAGGAATTAGAAGTATGTGTGCAACATCATATTCTTGACCTCTGATTTTTTCAAGCATGATAATATGGTACCCATAATCGGTTGCAAAAGGTTCTGAAATCTGACCTTCTTCTAAAGAAAAAGCTACTTGTCTAAACTCCTTTACCATTTTAGGCTTTTTCTTATTCAGCGTGTATTTTCCTCCTTTACTTGCCGATCCTGGATCGTCAGAATACAACACCGCTTTAGAACGGAAACTTGCACCGTTCTCAACAATATCTTTTTTGAAACCTTTTAGGCGGTCTATAATTTTTTGCTTCTCTTCTTCTGATACTTGAGGCTCGGCAACGATTTGCGCTACTTTAAGTTCCGCCCCAAAAGTTGGACGTTCATCTTCAGGCAGGCTATTAAAAAAAGTTCTAACCTCTTCAGGAGTAATTTCAACTTCTTCTACAATATGTGCTTGCATTTTATTAGCCAACTCATTGGCCTTATTAATTTCAAACATATCATCCCTAAAACTTTTTTCATCCTCTTTATTATAGAACTCTAAAAGTTTTTCCATGGAACCGTTGGTTTGTTGTAAAAACTGTTCAATTTGGTAATCTACATTTTTTCTAATTTCGGCATCCGAGACTGGAAGACTGTCTTGAATCGCGTGGTGGGCATATAATTTACGCTCTAACATCAAACCAAATAATTCACAATCATCTACCCCTTCTAAAGAACCTCCAGCAGCCTTAACTTGCTCTCTTTCCTTTTTGATATCAGAATCCAAAACGATATAATTTCCTACCACTGCTGCAACGCCATCAATCTTTCTCGCATTTTGAGTTTTAACAGAATCTACCTTCGTCACTACCTGTTCAGGAACCTCTTCTTCAATAATTTCTTGGCCAGTCATAATTCCTACAAAAAGGAAAGTCATGCTAAAAACCCATATATGCTTCAAATTATTTATAAATTTCAAATTGTTTATTTTTAATGGCATCTTTTGTGATATCTTTTTCTAACTCTTTAATTAATTCTAGCTTTCGTTTATTAATCACGATTTGATCAATAGTAGGCTTAACATACTCTAACGGGGCAGTATTATTACGCAGTAAAAAATCATTAATTTGCATCAAATATACTCCTAATGAATCTTTGAGCTGTATAAAATTAGATTTTTTTAACAGTTCGTCTTTATTTTCAGAATTTACCGCTGGAATTTTGTTTACCACCTGACTCAACTTAATCCAAATTGAATCATTTAAGGAATAAGATTTAAACTGAATAGAGATGGAATCTAATACTTTTTTATCCTTTTCGCTATACCTCTGGAATCGCTCATTTATGTCGTTATAATTGATGATATTTTCATCAACATGAATGTATCGGAATTTTATAAGTTCTTCGTTTAGTTTGAAAACTTCCTTATTTTCCTCGTAATAACTGTTAGCTTCGTCTATAGTTACCAGGGTATCTATACTGCGCTTTACAAGTGCTTCAACATAAGCTTTGGTGTATAAATCATTTTTATACTGAACGACAAGTTTATTAAAAGCGTCCTGTTTTTCCTGACTTAAATTTACCATGGCACCATCAACAAGCAATTGTTGTGTTGCCCAACGGTTAATAAAATTATGGACAATTAAGATGCTATCTGCTTCTGAAGCGTCGGCGGGAACCAAGCCACTAATATCATCGTGATATAAATAACTGGTATTAACCCGAGCCACGGCATCTATTTCTTCTGATTTATTAAAATAACCACAAGAAACCACTAACACCCCAAGCAATAATAAACTGATTCTAATGCGCACCCTTTTTATTTAAGTTGATTTTTTACTTTTTTGAAAACGTCCTGGTTCACTTTAACTTCATACTTTTCCTCTAAACTACCAATCCATTTTTCTTCTTTTAGAGTTTGGTAATCGTTAACCACCAGACCTTTTGCTTCTTCAAATGTTTTTTGTTTCTTAGGAAAAACGTCTTTAACCTGAACTACGACATAAGCATCATTGTGTTTAAAAATTTTAGAAACACCTTTTTTAAATTCGAAATTCTTTGGTAGTCCTTGATGGTCGGCTTCCACTACACCAGAGGTGAAGATAACATTAACATCACCGTTTTTATTTACCGCTGACTTAATCGTTTCAACATCTTCATTGTGCTCTAATAATTTAGAAACCGTTTTTATATCTTTTTTCTTAGACGAAGAAGCGATTACCGCATCAATCCGTTCAGGAAAGTTATAGTCTGACTGATGTGTTTCGTAATATTTTTTCACTTCTAAAGAATCGGTTTGAGCCGTGTTCCAAATCGTGTTTTCCATAAGTTCGAATAACAATAGTCCGTCTCTGTATTCGTGAACTACCGAAGCATACTCTTCGTTTTCAGTTTCTAAATGCGCCTCTTGATATTCGATTAGATGGTCCTTTAAAAAAGATTGATATTTTTCCTCTACCAGGTCATTAAGAGGCATTTTTTTTCTTGATTGACGCTGTGTTTTCAAAAGATAATCACCGAATTCTTTATAAGAAATTTGCTCTTCTTGAATGTTTAAGAAAACCTTTTCTGAAGAAAAATTGCTAGGAAGTCCCCATGAGTTTTTAAAATAATTCTCGTTTAAAATTGATTCGAAATAAGATAATGGCACTTGTGTGTCATCAATATCATATTTTTTCTTTAAGCTATCAATTAATGCCTGATCAATAATTTTAGATCTTGAATCTCGTTTCACTTTTTCAACAAGCTCTGGTTTCATAGTTTCAAAGTCAGGAACTGGAATAATTTGATATAACTTGATAATATGCCATCCGAATTTAGTTTGAAACGGTTTGGAAATATCACCTTCATTTTTCAAATTAAAAGCGACATTTTCAAAGGCTTCAGCACTTATTTGTCCGCGACTAAAAGCGCGTAATTTCCCTCCTTTTTCTGCTGAATTAGTATCCTGTGAAAACTGTTTCGCTAAAGCTTCAAAAGAATCGCCTTGGTTAATTTTAGCATAAACTTCATTAATTTTTTCTTCAGCTTGACCTACAATCGAATCGTTCGCTTCTTGTCCTGTAGTAATCATGATATGCCCTACTTCACGTTCACCTTCAGATTTTCGCTTATCGATAACATGTAATATATGATATCCAAATCGCGTTCTAAAAGGCTGAGATGTTGCTCCAACAGGAGTATTGTAAGCCATGGTTTCAAAATCATAGACCATTTTAAACCCAGAAAAGTACCCTAAAGCTTCTCCGTAAATGGTTTTTCCATTATGCACTTCTTTTCTAACTTTTTCGAAGCCTTCCTTTTCAGTGCGTTCCCTTAGTTTTACAATTTTATTATAAGCTGCTAAGGTATCTTCTGAACTCGCATCTTCAGCAACTTTTACTAAAATATGATTGGCGTTTACATCTTCAGTAATACGCTCGTAGGCCTCCTCGACCAATGCATCGGTAGCTTTAGGATCTGAAATATAATTCTTTGCAAGTTGTTTTTTATAGCTTTCTAGTTCTTTTTTATAGCCTGGTTTTTCATGAAAACCCTGACTTCTTGCTTCCTTAATTTTCAACTTATAGCTGGTAAAAAGCTTTAAGTATTCATCAACATCCTTTTGGGACTCATCTTGAACCAGATCTAAGTTTTTTTGGTACACTCTAATAAATTCCGAAGCATAAACTGGATCATTTCCTACGGTAAATAAGACGTCTTCTTCAGTAGATTGAGCCAAAGCATTAAAGGCTATAAAAGAAGAAAAAAATATAAAAAAATATTTCAATTTCATAGAGTTAAATTATTTTCAAAGGATACAAAAATAGCAATATAAACGTAGATTGCAAGTTGTTTTATGAACGATTAAAAGAGGCATATATTTCATCCCTTTTATGTATTTTTACCTTTTGAATTTTTAAAATATTCACATGCGCAAACTCAAACTTATTTGGGACTTTCATGGCCCAAATGCAGAACAAACCGCAATTCACCATAATATTCATTTAAAAGAATACATTAAAATTGAAAACCTTGATATTAGTATTACAGGAGTTTCTAACTTAAGTGATATGCATAGCATTGCCTTTTTGGTTGTCAATGAAAATGAGATGAAACCTATACGAGATGCCTTAAAACCTCATCGTGGTCAAGTTTATACCGCAGAGTAAAACAATTTTCAGCTATTTGGGGAATTGCCTTTTTATATTACGAATAATATTCTCTAAGCCATTTAACTTAAGTTCGTAAACTTGTTCTAACATAAGGCCCAACTTCCCTTTAGGAAATCCTTTGCTATGATACCAAACTACATAATACTCGGGTAAATCGATTAAATACCGATCTTTATACTTACCAAAAGGCATTTTGGTATGTGCTAAATCTATTAAAAACTGTTGATCTGGTAACATGTTTATTTTAAACTAATCGGTTAATTTTAACGTCACTTTTTTAATAAAGATTCTAAAAAAGAGGCTGTTTGAATAGTCGATAAAACTTACTTTTCAAACAGCCTCACATATAATACAATCTATAAACCGTTAATCCTGAACTTTAACTATGGTTAAATTATCGTGCATTACCAAATACGCTGAATCATTATAATAACCCCCTAAGCGTTGTTTTTTATAAGCAAATTTATTCTCAACATATTCCGTAAGAGGCGCATTAACTGTGGACATGTATAAATCGTTGGAAGAAGCCAATCGTAAAGCAACATCCATAGCTAAATCAAACCCTTTAACAGCGCGTTTATTAGGAATAGTGTTATAAATACGGTTATACGTTTTTACAAAAGAATTATCCTGACTTTCGTTATACTCCAATGAGCCCGTTGCAAAATGAAAACGCAGTTTAGACAAATGGTTGTTATTAATTTGATCGCCTTCAAAAGCTGTGTTTATGTTTGTTGTTACTAAAATAATTTCAACGGCTTGTTGCTGAGTTTCCGTATTTTCTTTTCGAATTAAAGAAGCCAAAATACTTGTAACATTGGAAGCAAACCCTTCATCCTTAGTTTCTAAAAACACATAGTTTTTTCCTGGCTTTAGGCCTTTACTTATATCTTCTCGCGTAGCAAAAAACTCATCTTTACCATTTTTACCTTTTCTCGATTCAACATGATGAGCTACAGGAAAATCATTTTTAAGATCTCTAGCTATCGCTGAAGTTTTAGAATCGGAAACAATTAACACGTTATAATTAAGTGTATCTGCTTTTACAAAATTGACGATTTTTTGTTTTAACAATTCATCTGAAGGACGAGATTGAAAAACATTATCACGCAGGTTTAAATTTAGCCCTATAGGTGATACCACTGGGATATGATCGGCATTTAAAGCAGAAGCCACTTTATCGAAACACATAGATGTTAACGGACCAATAACAGCATCGACATTTTTAAAATTATGGTCTTCCACAATTTTAGACACCTCACTTACACTATTTTTAGTATCATAAACATCTAGTTTCAATGAAATTCCAAGTTTTTTCAAAGAATCGACAGCAACTAATACTCCTGAATAAAATTCTAAAGAAGCATTTAAATACGGATCACTTTTGATGCTGTTTTTGGTATGTGAGACAGAATCAAAATCTACACGATTTAATCGGAAAGGCAACATCACTGCAATGTGCTGTGTTTTACGATTCGAAATACTATCAACAAGATTTACTTTTTCGGCTACCGAACCTCCTACTATAGGCGCAACTTCTTCAGAAAACGGTATTTTTAGAATCATACCTGATTTCAGTCCAGTTTCAGCTAAACCTGGATTAAGCGCCTCTAATTCCGATTGTTCTAAATCTAATTTTATTTTAAGCCTGTAAAAGCCTTCTTTAGGTAAAACTTTATAGTAGCTGTACTTCTGTTCGTCGATAACTTTTTCTTCAGTCTCTTCAATATTAGGCACCAATAAAACTTGCCCTTCATTTAAAACATCACCCATATCTGGATTTAGGGCTTCCAATTCTTTTAAGGTAATTCCGAATTTATAAGCGACACGCCACTTCCCTTCTTTTGGTAAAACCGTATACTCTTTAGTAGGTTTTACTTCTTCAATAACCTTTACTGTTTTGTAAACAGGAATTTGAATCTTATCTCCTTTTCGTAAGGGGTTTGAGTATAAAAAAGTGTTGTGTTTTTTGATATCGGCCTCCTCAACATTGTACATTTTAGACAAGCTATACAAAGTCTCTTTTCGCTTAACTCGGTGAGGTTTTAATCCTTGAAACTCTCTTGAAACTGTAGTTGTGGTTTTAGGTTTTTCGGCTTTCGAAATAGGAATTATTAATATCGTATTCGGTTTTAACCCTCTTTTAGCATCTGGATTTAACTTGTAAATATCTGAAGGTGTTACAAAATAACGTTTAGCTAAACTTTCAACGGTTTCTCCTGCTTTAACGTTATGTGTGCTAAAATTTTGAGCCTTAACACTTGTAAAAGTCAATACAAAAACCAGTACTAATAATATTCTATTCATAGTTTGTTATTATCTGCTAATATAAAGATAGTAAAACGTAAATACCTACGCCATATTACATTAATTGTAAATAAAAAAGAGGCGGTCTAAAAAGTATTAAACACGTCATTCTGAATTTATTTCAGAATCTCATCATACTGATAACCAGTAGTTAGGAGAACCTGAATCAAGTTCAGGTTGACGAAAATTTTACTTTCTGTACAGCCTCTCTCTTTTTTCATATAGTATGCTGAAACCAAAATTATGTATTTAATCCTAAATCACAAAATTTAAAGGTTTCAGTCATCATCTTTATTCCCACTCAATTGTTGCAGGTGGTTTTGAACTAATATCGTAAACTACTCTGTTTACACCTTTTACTTTATTTATAATATCGTTTGATATTTTTTGAAGGAACTCGTATGGTAAATTAACCCAATCGGCTGTCATACCATCGGTACTTTCAACAGCACGTAGTGCCACACATTTTTCATAGGTACGCTCATCGCCCATAACACCAACACTATTTACAGGTAATAACATGGCACCAGCTTGCCATACTTTATCGTATAGTCCCCAAGTTTTAAGTCCGTTGATAAAAATAGCATCTACTTCTTGAAGTATACGTACCTTTTCGGCCGTAATATCGCCTAAAATACGGATTCCTAATCCTGGACCAGGGAATGGGTGACGACCAAGTAATTCTGGATCGATGCCTAAGGTTGCACCAACACGTCTTACCTCATCTTTAAAAATAGCTCTTAAAGGCTCTACGATTTTAAGTTTCATAAAATCAGGTAATCCTCCTACATTATGATGACTTTTAATTGTAGCTGAAGGCCCTCCGGTTGCAGAAACACTTTCAATAACATCTGGATAAATGGTTCCTTGAGCTAACCATTTTACATCTTCTAATTTATGAGCTTCATCGTCGAATACTTCTATAAAAGCATTTCCGATGGCTTTACGTTTTAATTCTGGATCTTCAATTCCTGCTAAAGCAGCTAAGAATCTATCGGAAGCATCAACACCTTTTACGTTAAGCCCCATGCCTTCGTATTGCTTTAAAACGCTCTCGAATTCGTTTTTACGAAGCAAGCCGTTATTTACAAAAATACAGTATAAATTTGCTCCAATGGCTTTGTTTAAAAGTACTGCAGCTACGGTAGAATCTACACCTCCTGAAAGCCCTAAAACAACTTTGTCGCCGCCTACTTTTGCCTTTATGGCCTCAACGGTTTCTTCAACAAATGAATCTGGCGTCCAATCTTGATTAAGTCCTGCAATACCTACTAAAAAGTTTTCTAAAAGTTGTTTACCATCTGTAGAGTGGTAAACTTCAGGATGGAACTGAATAGCAAAGGTTGTTTCTCCTTCAATTTTATAAGCCGCATTTTCAACATCGGTGGTACTTGCTAGTAACACACCATTTTCTGGTAATTTTTTAATGGTATCAGAATGGCTCATCCATACTTGGCTACCTTGACTGATATTTTCAAAAAATGCTTCTTCTGTTTTGATAAATGACAAATTCGCACGACCATACTCTCTCGTATTTGAAGGTGCCACTTCGCCACCTGAAAAGTGTGCTAAGTATTGCGCTCCGTAACACACAGCTAGCATTGGCTTAACCCCTCTTATTCCTTTTAATTCAGGGTGCAAAGCGTCTTCGCCTCTAACAGAGTTTGGGCTACCAGAAAGAATCACTGCTTTGTATTCTTCTAAGTTGGTTGGAATTTTGTTAAATGGATGTATTTCGGAGTAGATGTTGAGTTCTCTAACTCGACGAGCAATAAGTTGAGTGTATTGCGATCCGAAGTCTAAAATTAGTACCTTATCATGTTGCATGCGCAAAAATATGAATTGATTTTTTATTGACGAATTACCTAACCGTTTTTTTGAGGTTTTTTTTAAGCCATGGTTTCTAAAATCATGCGAATATCTTCCTCAGTAGTATCTGGATTAATAAAGCAGAAACGCGAAACCGTCTCAAAAGTATTACCTGTTTTCCACTTTGTAGGCGTAACTAAAGCAAAGCCTGACTTATGATTTTCGTAAGTCCAATGCGTGTAATCATCCGGCTCCCACCCTATTCTTCTGTATAAAACACATGACAAACTAGGATCTCTTACCAATTCGACATGTGGCATTTCTTCTATTAAACGCCCTGCAATTTGAGCCAATTCTATACCACGTTCTACAGCTTCTTTATATTTATCGGTACCGTGCATGGCTAATGAAAACCATAAAGGTAAACCTCTTACCCGGCGTGTTAATTGTATTTGATAATCGGTTGGATTAAAACCATGAGCGCCTTCATCTTTAAAAATATCTAAATAGGAACCTTCCTGAGAATGCGCATCCTTTGCTAACTCCGGGTTTTTATAAATTACTGCACCACAATCGTATGGTGAGAACATCCACTTATGCGGATCGATAGTAATACTATCAGCTTTATCAATACCTTTAAACAAATGCTTCACAGATTGGGCCATTAAAGCCCCTCCGCCATAAGCGGCATCCACATGAAACCATAAATTTTCTTGTTCACAAACTTGAGCAATACCCTCCAAATCATCTATAATTCCGGCATTTGTAGTTCCTCCAGTCCCTACAACAGCAAACAAGCGTCGTTTTTCTTTAGGCGATAAGGCATTAATAGCATCTTGCAGCGCTTCTTTTTCTAAGCAATCTTCGGTATCGACAAGAACCACATCGATATCGGCAACTTTTGCCATGGCTTTCACCGATGAGTGTGCACCGATAGAAGTAATAATAAGTCCTTTTTGAGATTTATGTTCGGCATCACTATTACGCCAATATTCGCGAGCAGTTACAATAGCCGAAAGGTTTGCAGCGGTTCCTCCACTTGTAAACACACCAAAAGCTCCTTCAGGTAAACCTGTTAAAGACACCATCCAGCGCATGGCTTCATTTTCACAAAAAATACCTCCAGCACCTTCCATCCAATAGGCACCATGAATACTTGAAGCTGCTGTCACTAAATCGAACATAATGGCTGCTCTGGTTGGCGAAGCTGGTACAAAAGCTAAATTTCTAGGGTGATCCACAGGCACATTAGCCCCAGCAAGATGTTTACGCCATAACTTAAAAGCATATTCGCCACCAATTCCCTTTTCGGTAACGGTTTCGCCAACTAAGGCCTTTAACTCTTCAGCTTTTTTAGGTTTTCCAATTTTTGTGGTTGTAGAGGACACCCTATCGATAACATATTTCATAGTATCCATAGTCATCTCTACCAAATCAAAGTCAATCTTATGCATTTAAGTTATATTTTATATAAAAATCCAAAATTAAGCTTATCATTAGAAACTGTGAAATTTTAACAGCATTTAATCGAAAAGCTTTTTTAGAAAATTATAATGTCAATATCGAAAAGGCACCACTTAAAGGATTCAAGTTTTCAATAAGACTAGGCACAAGCTTTTCACCATACTCCAAATAAAATTGAGAAAAATTGGTGTTTCGTTCTTGCAGACTCTTATTTGGGAATAGCTCATTTTGAAGGTCGGTCATACGCAAAACCTCATCGGATAATTTTCGTTTCTGGGCTTGCAACAATCGTTTTTCTAGATGACCTAAGCCTTTTAATTGCTTCACTTCTTGCGCTTTTACGGCTCCCAAAAAAGATTTATCGGTTTGTTCGGCCAGATCGTATAAAGCTAGAAATTGTTCTTTTAGATGTTTTTTCTGAGTAGAGAAATCAATATCTATATTAGAAATTTCACGTACTTTTTTATTGATGAAGGTACTTTGTTTCAAAAATAAATCTTGTGTAGAAATATCTAAATTTTTTAATTTTTTAAGCTGATTTTCAGTCTGAATTAAAACAGAATTTCGCAACAATAACATGGGAAAAGGTACATCAACGGCATTAAAAAAGCCTTTCAGCTGAAACCAATAGGCCAATTCTCCGCCTCCACCAATATAGCATAGGTTGGGTAAAATGACTTCTTGATATAAAGGACGCATGATAACGTTTGGCGAAAACCGTTGGGGATTTTCATTTAATTCCTGTAACAATTCATCTTCGTTCCATTGAAGGTTTGTGTTTAAAACTTTATACACCTCATCTTCAAAAACGATACGTTCTCGTAACTGATCATCAATGTAAAATAGATTTATTTCTCTAGGATTAACCTGTATTTTGTAGTCTTGAAAAGCTACTGTAAGGTCATCGTTGGTTTTAGAAACCGCTTGAAACGACACTTGATTTAAAAGTTCCTGCTTCATAAAAGGAATAAAACCCCTTTTCAAACGCGCATTATTAGCATCTAAAATAACTAAGCCATACTCTTGAAATAAAGCATTGGCTAGAAAACGAGTCGCATCAGATAGATTATCATGATCCAAATACGCCTTCTTAAAAAGTTCCTTAATGGTTTCAGCATGTGTTGTAGAACCTAATTCTTCTGAAAAAACATCAAAAACGGCTTGTAAACCTTCTATAGATAATTCACCTACAGGCCCAGTGGATTCGCGATTCCACTGTACTTTTTTTCCTTTAAAATTAAAATAGTTGATTTCATCGAAATCATGATCTTCCGTAGCCATCCAATATATAGGTACAAAGTTGCTTTCGGAATGTTCCTTTTTTAATGTTTTAGCGAGGTTTATGGCCGAAACAATTTTATATAAGAAATATAAGGGCCCGGTAAATAAATTTAATTGATGTCCGGTAGTAACTGTAAAAGTGTTTTCGGATTGCAACAATTCAATCTGACTTAACACCAGTTTAGACGTTTCCAGGTTTTTATATTGTTCCTTTAGAACGGCAACCAAAGTGTTTCGAGACTCCAAACTAAAAGACTTGCTTTTTTCTTCAATCTGAAGTTTAAAATTATCCAAGTTCGGAAACCTGTTATAAAACGGCTGTAATATTTCACTTTCAGCTAAATAGTCACAAATTAATGATGAAAAATAGCCGGTTTTATTAAAAGGAAGGGTTTTATGCTGCATGTTCAGTAAAAAATCACGTAAATATACTGTTATTCTATTTTAACAAATCTAAAAATTAAGTTAAGATGCTTCTATTTGGCTTAACCACTAATTAATCCTGAGGTAACTTTTAAAGCTTTGTCTAAGCACTGTATTAATCCTTACTTAACGTTATTAACTTTCAACTAACCCTAAGTTAATCATTCAACATTAATCACATAACAAGTTTCCCGTGCACTCATAATACATTTGGTAATAACATAAACCAAACAATTTATCAATTTTTAATTATGAAAAACTTATTTAAACTTTTACTGCTTTTATTAGTACTTACAGCCACGAGTACGGTGTTGGTCGCTTGTGATGGCGAAGACGGAAAAGATGGTGTAGACGGTACTAACGGTCAAGATGGACAAGACGGTGAGGATGGCGCCGATTATTCTGTTGAAGACTTGATTCCTCTTGAATCGTCAAGAACACCTAACTTTTATAAGGTAGACCCTGCATTCTCTTCTATTGAAGTCACTCCACTTCTATCTTCTGAAGATGTTCTAGAAAGTTCTCCTGAGTTCGTTTACGGTTCACTAGCCGATGGTGCTGGATTATTAGCTGAAGATGATGGGTCTTTTACTTTAATTAACAACCTTGAAGGCGATTATTCTATTGCTAGAATTAAATTAAACGAAGATTTAAAACCTATGTACGGTGAATACATTTTAAATGCGTTTGCTACAGCCTATACTGCACAATGTTCTGGATCTATGATTACTCCAGAAGAACACGGTTTTGGTCCTTTATATTTATCTGGAGGTGAATGGGGAGGTTCTTCAAAAGGTGTATTTGCAGTTAACCCATATAAATCTGTAGATAATGCTGATACTGCCATCATGTTACCAAAATTAGGCCAATGGTCTACCGAAAATGCTGTAGTTATTGGTAAAGATGCTTACCAAACTAAAACTGTTGCATTTATAGGTGACGACCACTCTGATAACTCTGTGCCTTCTGGACAATTAGGTATGTATGTTGGAAGTCGTGGGAATTTTGACGATGGAAAGCTTTACGGATTAAAAGTAACAACGGCTGGAATTGATTTTGAAATGGATATGGCTGAAGGTGTAGAATACGATGCTGAATTTGTTGAATTAAACGAAACACAAATCGATTTATTAGATGCTGAAGCTAAGGCTAAAGGCGTTATGGGCTTCTCTAGATTAGAAGATATCGATTGGAGACGTGGTTCTGCTGCTAACCAAAGAGAGATTTATTTTTGTGTAACAGGAAGAAATTACCCAGATTTAGTTGGTAAGGGCTCTTTATTAGGACGTATTTACAAGGTAGTATTAAATGAAAAAGATCCAGCTGGAGCTGCGAAAATCACTTGTGTTTTAGATGGCGATATCGTTGGTGGAAAGGCAGATGGTTTCCACTCGCCAGATAACATTTTAGTAACAGAAAACTACGCCTATATTCAAGAAGACCCCAATGGTTACGCTAACTTAAACTCTAACATCCAAGGTTATGCTAAAGTGTATCAATACGATTTAAATACAGGAGCATTTAAAACGGTTTTAGAATGTGATCAAGACACGGCTGCAGCTCAAGGCTATGGAAGCACATCAAATTATTGGGAGATCACAGGAATGATTGATGTTACAGAAGAAGTAAACAACGGTGAAAATACCTTTATCATCATCACTCAAAATCACGGTTGGGTTCCTGCTGATGGTTCTTCTTTTACAGATCCTAAAGCTAACTCATCTGATAGCGCCAACAAAGAAGGTTCTACATTATTTAAAATTACTGGATTAGACAGATAAAAATAGCATGAATTACATCTTACAAAATGTAAGAGCAAAGGCATATACTTTTGGTATATGTCTTTTGCTTTTATCAGGACTAGCGTGCAAAAGTGAAACCAGTAGTGAAACCCCAAAAGCTACAGAAAATGGCATTGAACAGATTTACTTAAACAACATTAAGCAAAGCATTGTAAACCTAGATGCTATAAACACTGTTGAAAACACAAATGATAAAATTGATAGCTACAAAAAAGCTAGACAGTATTTTAAATTGGCCGAACCTATTTTAGCTTATGTCGATCAAAATAATTACAAATCGATAAATGCACCAAACATTTTACAAGTTCATGAAGACAGCCCTACCGATATAAAAATTAGAAACCCTTTTGGATTTCAAGTGATTGAGGAACTGCTTCATGAAACCCCAATAGATAGAAGCAAAATTGCTGAAATCGTTAATATTACCAGTAGTCGACTAAAACTGATAGAACAAAACACCCATATAAATTTAAAGGATTATCATGTTATTTGGCTATTACGAAACCAAATAGTGCGCATTGCTACTACAGGAATTACAGGATTTGATTCACCTGTTTTAGGGCAATCATTAAAAGAAAGTCAGTTTACGTATGAAACATTAGAAGCTATTCTAAAACTTTCAGAAAGCAAATTCACTTCGGAAATTTTATATAAATCACTTTTATGTGCTATAGAAAAGGCTAAAACCGCTCTAAATGCCGACTTCGATACTTTTGATCGTTACGCCTTCATTAAAAATCATATTCATCCGCAGTTAAAACTTTTAGTAGACGCACAAAACGATTGGCAAGTAAGCTTTCCTTTTAACCTGGCTTTATCCAACGAACTCACATCATTGTTTACAGAAGAAACTCTTAATATGGATTTCTTTACGGATTATAAAAGTGATACCACCAATTTGGCAAACAAAGTGGCCTTCGGAAAACAACTTTTTAATGATAAAACCCTTTCCAAAGATCGAAACATGGCCTGTGCCACCTGCCATATTAAAGAAAAGGCTTTTACTGACGGACGTGTCACTTTTGACAAGCGTCAAAAAAGAAATACCCCTACACTTACCTATGCTTCTAATCAGCAATTGTATTTTACCGACGCTCGTGTGGGGAGTTTAGAAGGTCAAATTGTTGGTGTGGTAAATAATCACGATGAGTTTAACATGTCTATGGACTCGATCATAACAAGGGTAAAAAGTGATAAACATTACAAATATGTTTTAGATACGCTCTACCACAACAAACGAGAAGATTTCAATATAAGACACGCTATAGCATCCTACATTAGAACCTTGAATACGTTCGATTCTAAATTCGACAAGAACATAAACAACCTAGAAAATACATTAACCGCAGAAGAAAAACGTGGCTTTAATTTATTTATGGGTAAAGCGGCTTGTGCCACTTGTCATTTTCCGCCAATGTTTAACGGCACGGTTCCGCCAAATTTCACCGACACCGAATTGGAAATTATAGGCGTTCCGGAAACCAGTGAAAACAAAACGCTTGATGACGATTTAGGGCGATACGACATTTTTAAAACTAAGGAACGTATTGGCGCTTTTAAAACTCCAACAGTAAGAAATATCGAACTTACCGCACCCTATATGCACAACGGTGTGTATAACACATTAGAAGAGGTTGTTAATTTTTATAATGAAGGAGGAGGCGTTGGTTTAGGCTTTAATCTAGAACATCAAACCCTCCCTTTTGACCAATTAGATCTAACTGAAGATGAACAACATGCTATTGTTTTGTTTATGAAAAGCCTTACTGATTATACCGAAACAAACTTAAACTTATAACTCAACAATCTGAATAGTAGGATTTTACACGTTTTTTTCGTATATTAACAACATGTTACACCACAAAAAACGACATCATGAAAAAACTATCCTATTTAAGTACTTTAATGGTGTTTGCTTTATTTTTATTTGGAGCAAACACCTTAAACGCACAAGACGACACTAAAGAACAATTTACAGAAATTGAAGGCAAAGTCATTGACGCAGAAACTCATAATGATTTAATTTTTGCTGATATAGTATTAGAAAACTCCAACATAAGTACCGTAAGTAACAGCGACGGGCATTTTGCTTTAAAAATACCTTCTACTTACGCTGATGGTCATATTGCCATTTCTTACTTGGGTTATGAAAAAGTCATCATACCAATCTCCGATTTTGAAAATCACCGAAAAATAAGCCTAAAACCAGTTAACACCACTTTAGATATTGTACAAATATCAACCACTCCAAAAGATGCTGAAAAAGTAGTTTTAAATTGTTTAAGCAAAAAAAGTAGTTTATATAGCAATGAAAACACTTTAATGACGGCTTTTTACCGTGAAACGATTAAAAAACGAAGAAAAAATGCTTCTTTATCTGAAGCTGTTGTTCAAATCCATAAACAACCTTACGACAATGTAAAAAGTGATTATATTGAATTGGTTAAAGCTCGAAAAACAACAAATTACAAAAGGTTAGACACAGTTGCTCTCAAATTACAAGGCGGACCATTTAGTAATTTGTATACTGATATGATTAAGTATCCAGAATACATTTTTACTTCAGAGACAATGCCTATGTATGACTTTAAATTTGATAAAGCTACAAAAATCAATGAGCGCTTAATTTATGTGATTAACTTCAAGCAAAAGGCTAATATTACAACACCACTTTTTTACGGTAAACTATTTATTGATGCCGAAACTTACGCGTTAACAAATGCTGTGTATAGTTTAAATGTATCTAACAAAGTATTGTCAAGTGAGATGTTTGTTAGAAAAAAACCAAGAAAAGCTGATGTTTACCCTATTGAAACGGCTTATCGGGTAAATTACAGAACCAAAGATGGTAAATGGCATTATGCTTACAGCAATATTTCATTAACTTTTAAAGTCAATTGGGAAGGCAAATTATTTAACAGTACGTATACCTTAAATAGTGAAATGGCGGTAACAGACTGGGAAATTGCTGAATCAAAACTTGCAAAAAACAGAAATCAAGTTTTAAGACCTACCACCATTTTAACCGAAAAAGCTTCAGGGTTTTCAGATCCTAGATTTTGGGGTGCTTACAATATTATAGAACCTGAAAAATCGATCGAATCGGCGATTAAAAAAATTCAGAAACAATTAAAACGAACATAGTTCTACTAATAATTTTTAGTAGATAATTTAGCCAATATAGGCTCATGATCAGACCATTTTAAATTGAAATTTTCATGAGCCCATATTTGAAAACTTTTATCGGGCAATACATAATCTAAGCGCATTGGGTAACCTAACAAGTGATAGGTACCACCAAAACCAGAACCCTTTTCAAGAAAGCTATCTTGCCTACCTTGACTGATTAAACGGTAGGTTTCAGAAAAAGGTGTCGCATTAAAATCACCTGCTACAATATACTTTCCTTTAAAGCCTTCTATATTTTCTAGTAATAACTCGGTTTGTGCACTTTTCATTTTCTGACCAACGTCTATTTTGGGATAAACCGCCTCCAAGCCTTTTTGTGTAAAAAACTCTGAATCCACTTCTACTCCAAAGGATTGTAAATGCACATTATAAATTCTAATAACCTCTTCATTATACTGTACATCGGCATACATGGCATTATTAGACGTATCAGGAAAATCAATATACCCTGTATTTACGATAGGGAATTTAGAAAGAATGACTTGCAAGGATTTACTAATGCCACGTCGTTTTCCAACAAAAGCATATGGGTAATTATCAAAGCCATATTTCTGAATGGTCCAAAACTCTTGAAACACTACAAAATCAGCATCCTGGTTATTAACAAAATTGGTTATCGCCTCAATTCTAGGTTTTATTTGGGTCCGATCAGAAGTATGCCCTGAACCTCCTCCGCCTCTCACATTATAAGTTAAAACAGAAAGATTATCATGTTCTATATTATGATTATCAAAATTCAAATTGAAAAAGAGCACATGAGACCAAGCATATACTACTAAAGCGAACCCAGCAAAATAGGCATACTTTCTTTTAAGAAAAATTAATAAAGTAAAAAGGAGTCCGTTTAAAACAACAAGAACCGGAAGTACAACAGAAAAAACTAAAGACCATACATTCTCGAAATACCGAGTAATAACACAACCAAAAACTAAAAGTAGCGGTATAACAATAGCTATAATACTACAAAGCACGACATAGGTGCTTTTAAAGATATTCAAAAGGTTTTGTTTTAGAATAATTTGGTTTGGGTGTCGTCATCCTTAGAGTTTTCTGAATCAGAGACTTCAGTTTCATCAACAACCTCTAGATCATCGGCATGAACTTCTTCGGGCCCTTCAAAAGGTAATGGTTCCATTAAATTCACTTGATTCACCTTATCTTTCGTTAATTGATTACCTAAAGCACCTATTCCTTTTATAGCTATAAATTCTTCCAAATTAACCTCTAGGTTTTCTTTACGGTCTTTTCCGCGTTCTTTCGCAAATACGATTTCGGCCATAGGGCGCCAATCTGTTGAAACGATTTCTAATTGTGACTTGGGATCGTCTGGAATAAACATTTCTTCCTTACCTTCTTGCTCAATTAAGAAACGTTTCACGTAATACAATTCCTTCTCACCATTAAAATAAACCACAGAAATTGGCTTTTTAGGCTGCCATTTTTCCATGACAATCATATCATCATCAAAATGCATAGTTACTTCTGGAGTAACCGTTTTAAGCATTCCCGATTGGGTGATAATAAGTAGTTTATCTTCCCCTCTAAACTCACCAATCAATTCGCCTCGACCATCAACATTTAAACGCTGAACGGTGTCATCGAACCAAATTTTACGCGGTTTTAAGGTTGAAACCCCTTTTTCTTTAAGTTCTACACGTTTTACAGGATATTTTGTGACTAAATTTCCTTTAGACACCCTGCCTTTAATAAGAATATCGGCAAAATCGATATCCCATTTAAGTTTTTTAATACTGCCTGCTTGGCGAAGTAATACGGTAACGACTTCAGCTTCACCATTCGGATTGGCAGAGAAATACAAACAAGTAGACCCTTTGGTGCCATTGGTAAGATCGTACTCTCTATCGCGGGTTACACTAGTCACAGCGAAACGTTTTATATAGGAAGGGCCGCTTTTACCATCACGGTAAATCATATTATAAATGGTGCGCTTATCTTTCTTCTTAAAAACAGCAACATGAATAATATCTTTACCTATAAAAGTTTTGGAGTCCACTTTGGTGACCATCATCACCCCTTGTTTGGTAAACACAATAATATCGTCGATATCACTACAATCGCAAACGTATTCGTCACGACGTAATGAGGTGCCAATAAAGCCTTCTGCACGATTCACATAAAGTTTTGTGTTTCGAATCACAACTTTAGTCGCATCAACATCATCGAAAGTTCTAATTTCTGTTTTACGCTCTCTACCTTCACCGTATTCCTTTTTAAGTCTGGTGAAATAAGCAATAGCATAATCGGTAAGATGTGCCAGATGATGTTTAATTTCAGCAATTTGTTCCTCTAGGGCTTCAATTTTTTGCTGTGCTTTATCAATATCAAATTTAGAAATACGCTTGATACGGATTTCAGTTAAACGCACAATATCGTCTTCAGTTACCGCGCGTTTTAGGTGTTTTATATGTGGTTTTAATCCTTTATCAATAGCAGAAATAACCCCTTTCCAGGTTTCTTCCTCTTCAATATCACGGTAAATTCTATTTTCAATAAAAATTCGCTCTAAAGAAGCAAAATGCCATTGTTCTTCAAACTCACCTAACTTAATTTCCAGGTCTTGCTTTAGTAGCTGCACCGTATTATCGGTTGAGCGACGAAGCATTTCTGTAACACCAATAAATAATGGCTTGTTATCTTCAATAACACAACCTAATGGCGAAATAGATGACTCGCAACTTGTAAAAGCATAAAGGGCATCTATGGTTTTATCTGGCGATAATCCCGATGGAAGGTGCACTAGAATTTCAACTTCTGCAGCGGTATTATCTTCAATCTTTTTAACCTTGATTTTACCTTTATCATTCGCCTTTAATATAGAATCGATTAGCGAAGAGGTTGTTGTTCCAAAAGGTAATTCGGTAATCACTAAAGTATTCTTATCGAGTTGTGAAATTCGAGCACGTACACGTACCTTTCCGCCTCTTAATCCGTCATTGTAATTTGAAAAATCGGCAACGCCTCCTGTTGGAAAATCAGGTAAAATAGTAAAGCGTTTACCTTGTAAGTGTTTTATTGAAGCATCAATAAGTTCAATAAAATTATGTGGTAATATTTTTGTTGAAAGCCCAACTGCAATGCCCTCGCCGCCTTGTGCCAGCAACAACGGAAACATAACCGGTAAGTTAATGGGTTCTTTTCTACGGCCATCGTAACTCGCTTGCCATTCGGTAATCTTAGGGTTATAAACCACATCGAGCCCGAACTTAGAAATTCGAGCTTCGATATAACGGGAGGCCGCAGCACGGTCGCCCGTTAAAATGTTCCCCCAGTTCCCTTGGGTATCAATTAATAAATCTTTCTGCCCTATTTGAACCATGGCATCGGCGATACTAGCATCACCATGAGGATGGTATTGCATGGTATGACCAACGATATTGGCTACTTTGTTATAGCGTCCATCATCCAAATCCTTCATGGAGTGCATGATACGACGCTGAACGGGTTTAAAACCGTCTTCAATAGCAGGAACAGCACGTTCTAAAATAACGTAAGAAGCATAATCTAAAAACCAATCTTTATACATTCCCGTAACTCGGGTAATGGTTTCTTGAGGTTCGTCTTGTTCGTTAATTAAATCGTCGCCGTTTTCAATCATTAATTATTTTTTAACTGGTTTTGGTTTGCCATTAAGCATTACTCTACCACCACGTGCTTGTAATCTTGCTATTTGTTCGGTTGCAGGGTGCACATATAGATGCTCGTATGAACGTACCACTTCTAATTCTTCTTTCTTAGTATATAACATCTTATTTAAGTTTTTTGCTTCCCTAAAGAGGGATAATTTTACAAATTAATTTATCTTTTTTAGTCGCCGCAAAGGTACATTTAAAGATAAATTACTTAAATAATTTTAACTAAAATTTATTACGATTTTACCCCAATTTTTTATTAAAAATAAGGATAAAAAATTCGATTAAACTTACTCAATTATATCCAACTCAACTTTCAAGTTTTCAATAATAAATTCCTGTCTAGACGGTGTGTTTTTCCCCATATAAAACTCTAATAAATCTTCGATAGACATGTTATGATCTAACATAATAGGATCTAAACGAATGTCTTCCCCAATAAAATGTTTAAACTCATCTGGAGAAATCTCACCCAAACCTTTAAATCGAGTAATTTCAGGTTTTGGCTTAAGTTTTTCTATGGCATTTTTGCGCTCTTCTTCAGAATAGCAATAAATGGTTTCTTTCTTATTTCTTACACGAAATAAAGGCGTTTGTAAGATATACAAATGACCTTCTTTAATCACCTCTGGAAAAAACTGTAAGAAAAACGTTATCAATAACAAACGGATGTGCATCCCATCAACATCGGCATCGGTAGCAATCACTACATTATTATAACGTAAATCTTCTAATGATTCTTCTATATTTAATGCTGCTTGAAGCAGATTAAACTCTTCATTTTCGTAAACAATTTTTTTGGTGAGACCGTAACAGTTTAGCGGTTTCCCTTTTAAACTAAAAACGGCTTGAGTATTTACATCTCGCGATTTTGTGATACTACCAGAAGCCGAATCACCCTCGGTAATAAACAAAGTGGTTTCTAAGTTTCTTGGATTTTTAGTGTCACCAAAATGAACGCGACAATCTCTTAATTTTTTATTGTGAAGACTGGCCTTTTTAGCACGGTCTTTCGCTAATTTTCGAATACCTGATAACTCTTTTCGCTCGCGTTCGGCTTGTAGAATTTTACGCTGAAGCTTATCGGCAGTCTCTGGATTTTTATGCAGATAGTTATCTAAGTAACGCTTTACGAAGTCGTTAATATAGGTCCTTACCGTTGGTAATTCGCCCCCCATATCGGTAGACCCTAATTTTGTTTTGGTCTGACTTTCGAAAACAGGTTCCATTACTTTAATGGCAATGGCACTCACCACCGATTTCCTTATATCGGAAGCATCGTAATTTTTACCATAAAATTCTCTAATGGTTTTTACGAGCGACTCTCTAAAAGCATTTAGATGTGTTCCACCTTGAGTGGTATTTTGTCCGTTTACAAATGAATGATATTCTTCGCTGTACTGCGTTTTACTATGGGTAAGCGCGATTTCAATATCATCGCCTTTTAGATGAATAATAGGATATAAACGATCGGTATCGTTAATATTTTCACTCAGTAAATCCTTTAAACCGTGTTCGCTATAATATTTTTCACCATTAAAAACTATGGTTAAACCTGGATTTAGGTACACATAGTTTTTAAGCATTTTCACTATATATTCACTTCTGAACTTATAATTTTTGAAAATGATATCATCCGGAATGAAAGATACTTTGGTTCCTTTTCTACGCGAAGTTTCTTCTAAAAACTCTTCATTTATAAGGTTACCTTGTTCGAATTCCGCGGAAGCGCTTTTACTATCACGTGTAGACTCTACTCTAAAAAATGAGGATAAGGCATTAACCGCTTTGGTACCAACACCATTTAAACCAACCGATTTTTTGAAGGCTTTGGAATCGTATTTACCTCCGGTATTCATTTTAGAAACTACATCTACAACTTTCCCTAATGGAATACCACGACCATAATCGCGAACCGTAACTTTCGTTCCTTGAATAGAAATTTCAATCGTTTTTCCGGCCCCCATGACATACTCGTCAATGGAGTTATCTAGAACCTCTTTAAGAAGAATATAAATTCCGTCATCTGGCGAAGACCCATCACCTAATTTTCCAATATACATTCCAGGACGCATACGAATATGCTCTTTCCAGTCTAATGAACGAATATTGTCTTCGGTGTAGTTAGAGTTTTCTGCCATTAATAAGAGGTGTGGTTAAGATAGGATGCTAATATAGCACATGCAATTAAAAAATAAAATAGCATTACAACAAAGTAATTAACAATGAAAATATTTTTCATTGTTAATTACTTCTATTTACTCACTTCCCTTTCTTTAAGGATACAATTAATATTCCTGCAATAACCACTAAAGCACCAAACCACTGTAAACCCGTTAAAATTTCATTTAAAAAGATCGCAGCTAATATGATGGTTGAAATAGGCCCTATTCCCGCCACAATAGCAAAATTTGATGAGCTAATCATTTTAATAGACGCAGAAACTAAAAACGAAGGTATTACCGTTGCAAACATGGCTATTACAAAACCTAAGACATACACTTGCCATGAAAAACTAAACAAATCCACCTCAGAAACCAAACTGTAATGCACAAATACACAAATGCACGACACAATCATAGCATAAGCGGTAAACTGCACCACGCCGAATTTAGGAATTAACCAGCCGCTACCTACTAAATAAGTGGCGTATGTAATCGCACTAAGCAATACAAAAGCCGCACCTATAAAGGTTTCGGTTCCAGATAAGGTTACTTCATCCCAAAACGTTATCACAACGCCTAAGTAAGTTAAAGCGATAGCCATGGCCTGAATTTTAGTAATAGGCCTTTTTAAAAACACGCAGTTTAAAATTAAAACGATAGTAGGATATAAAAACAAGATAATACGCTCTAAGCTTGCCTTAATATACTTAAGTCCGACGAAATCAAAATAACTCGCCAAATAATAGCCCACCACACCGAAAAAACACAACCATAAATAGTCCTTTTTAACCAAAGTGGCCTCAGTGTTTTTATTTCTATAAGCGATAGCAATACCTACATAAATTGGAAAAGAAAACAGCATCCTTAACAACAGAATACTTATCGTATCGACATTATAGCCATAGGCTAATTTAACCATAACCGCTTTTGATGAAAATAGGACGACCCCTAAAATACCAATAAGCACTCCGTACCAAAATTGTTTTTTTGTTGTTTCCATACAACGAAATTAACTACCTAGAGTTTTTGAAAATATAGGAAATTTCTGAAAATACGATGTTCAAGAATAAAAAAGAGTACATGAAGTTATGCACCCTAAAACAAGAAACGCAGTAAAATTGTTAAAACCTTAAATAAATAACAGCTGAATGAAGAATCGCCGTGAATTATTCTAAAAAATAATGCGACATCTCTGGCGTCGATGTTGATTTTTCAAATACAAACCCAAGCATATTTAAAACATATCAAACGCATCCGAGACATCGCATTCGAGCAAAAGTATTTCTTTTAATTCTTAGACTAACTTCAATAATATTTGATTAAAAAAACACTTCTATTTGACTAATACTTTCTTTTCAAAACTACTTTTAGGAGCCTCACAAAGGGAACATTCATAAGTATCCTCTAATTTTTCAAAAGGGGTGTTAGGCGCAATATCTTGCGTAACATCGCCATAAACCTCATTGTAAACCGTTAAACATTCCGAACATTGATAAACCTCCTCTTCGCTACGTTCCTTTTTAATAACGCTCACCTCTTCCTCTTCGCGTTCGGTTCCTAATTGTTCGAAGTACAACTGACTTAATTCCATCAACAAACCAGGTAATTCCACCTTATCTACATCTTGAACATGCATGATATATTGTTGCGTGTTCGGATCGAAATTCTTAGCATATAATAAATTATAGGTATCTCTAATTTTAAAATCCCCTATAATATCTGGTTGTTTGTTTTTTTCAATAACAATAGAGGTAAAATTATAGGTATCACTTTCATAACTTGTAATTCCGAAGGTAAGTCCGTAGGTACTAATATCATTTTGATCGAAATTAGTTACCAAGTACTTTTTAAGATTTAAGGCTTCTCTATCGTTTACAGGTAAGTGCCAGTTCATTTCGAGCATGGAATGACGCACATTGATTCCGAATTTTCCTAAAAACTTTTCCCATTGAAGTTTCGCTTTCAATGGAATACCTTTTACGATAAAGGATTTCCATGGTGTGATCGAGATCTTTCCAATCTTATTTTCCGAACACAGCTCACACATTGCTTTAAGAAACTTTAAATCATAGCGATTATTTCTCCAATACAAGCCTAACCAATAACGATCTGTACCAATACGGTTCATACCTTCATAATAAGGAAAAGGATAGAAAGGCACTTCTAGCGGCTTATCAACCGTCCTATTATTAGTATCGACAGCATCACTTACCAAATCGAAAACCGTTTCAATAGTTTCAGGCTCCTCTTGTAATATATTTTCAATGGCGATTTCAATTTTATCCATATCCCAGCTATAAATAAGCGCAGGGTACATCAATGTTTTTTTCCAACCTGGAAGTCTAACATATAAATACCAGTAATCTTCATGATCGGAAGCGATAAAATTCACATTTCCAGTAAATAAAGGCACCAAGCGTTGTCTAGGGTCGGTAATATTAACCCTTAGTTTTAATTTATGTTTAAACTGCTCTAAGATATACAGATAACGGTCACTTGTTAACCAAGAGGTACTCGGTAATATTTCGGCAGATACATAAGACGAAGCGATATTCTGGATACCATCGCGTTTCGGTTTTATAAACTGGATTTTACTAAACTGATCGAATTTACTTTCACCAATTTGCTCTGGAAAAATAATATCTTGGCGAGAACCAAATGAAATCGCATCTAAACCTAAACTTTCGGCTGCTTCACAAATATATTTTAACTCACCTGGAGACAACACACCTCCATTTATCTTAATTCTATATGGTTCTTCCATTATGCTAACACCTTTGAATTATGAAGTATTTCACGCACTTCAGTTTTACAACTTCCACAACCTAATCCAGCACCAGTTTTACTGCACAACTCAGTAAAGTCGGTACACCCTTTTGCAATAGCCTCTTCAATGTTCCCTTCACCCACTTGACTACAAGAACAAACTAATTTACCTATAACAGGCGTATCGTTTGAAGCCCCTCTAAGTAAGGTATTACGCTTATCGGCCATTTCAATTTTACTTTCGATCATGGTTTTAAATTCGGCAAATTCATTTTTATCGCCCATTAAAACCGCACCAACTAATAAATCGTCTTTAACAATACACTTCTTGTAGTAGCGCTTTTTAATATCTGTAAAGATGATTTCTTCGTAGCTTTCATCATTTTCAGGCACACTAATTTCACCAATACTACAAAGATTTAAATCATTGAATTTTAAGATATTCATTAACACCGAACCGTTATATGCGCAGCTAATATCACCGGCAATAAAGTTGGCTAGAATACCCGCTTGCTCTTCGGCTGCCGAAGTAATACCAAACAATTGGTTATTGTATTCGGCAATTTCACCAATGGCAAAAATATCTTTGTGAGAAGATTCTAAATGCTGATTTACTTTAACCCCACGACTACAAGAAATACCGTTTGCTCTTGCCATTTCCACGTTAGGAATGGTTCCTATAGCATATACAATAGCATTCGCAGTAATGAATTTTCCACTTTTTAAAGTGATGTTTAATTCTCCTGTATCTTCATCATCGAAAACGGTACTTACTTCGTTATCAAAGTAAATTTGAATACCACGTTCTTGAACATCAAGAGCTAACAACTTACTTGAAACCTTGTCTAACTGACGTTCCATAAGTCGAGAAGCACGTTGAATAATGGTAATTTTAGCGTTTTTATGCTTCATGGCAGCTGCTAGCTCTAAACCTAATAATCCACCTCCTACGATAACCACATGTTGTTCTTCCGGTGGTAAATTAGTAGCATCTAAATAAGCTTTAAACCTATCGGCATCACTTTTATTACGCATTGTAAAACGTCCAGGTAAATCAATTTGAACATCTTTAGGAATAAACGCTCGACTACCAGTTGCCAAAATCAACTTATTGAAACTATGGGTTTCATTGTTACTATCGGTAACCTGTTTATTTTCTTTATCTATTTTAGAAATTGACGTTTCTGGATGTAAATGAATATTTAGTTTACCAAGTTCTAATTCTTTAATTTTAAGCAACTGTTCCCAAGTCAACTCTTCGGTAACATATTCTGGTAATAAAACCCTATTGTAAAACAAATTAGGTTCTTTGGAAAATACATGAATTTCATCAACCTCATTATATTCTCTATAATTTTGAACAAAACGGAATGCCGCTGCTCCAGCCCCTACGATAATAATTTTTTCTACAGGCTTTTTATATTTTGAAACCGCTACACGGGTAAATTTAAAATCTGGTTCTTTGGATGTCGGATCGACATGCGTATTGGTTAAATTATTGGCGCGGTTTAAATCACTCTGTAACTGTTTACCCCAGTGCATCGGTAAGAAAACAACACCTTTTTTAATGGTATCGGTAATTTTTGCACGCACACGAACTTCACCGTTTTCACCTTTAATCTCGGTGATGTCGCCATCTTTAATTTTATTCAAGAAGGCATCAACAGGGTTGATTTCTAAAACAGGTGTTGGGTAATGTGTTTTTAAACGAGATACCTTTCCGGTTTTCGTCATGGTATGCCATTGATCACGCACACGCCCTGTGGTTAGAATTAACGGATAATCGTCGTTAGGCTGAACCGACGTATTTTCAATGGTACTAGGTAAGTTGAATTGTGCCTTTTTTGAAGGCGTGTAAAACTTTTTATCTTCAAACAATCGCGGTGTTCCTGGATGTCTGTATTCTGGAACTGGCCATTGAAACGTACCTTCATTTTTTAATCGATCGTAATTCAAGAAAGACACATCGATATTCGTGCCTTTGGTCATCGATGCATATTCATCATAAATTTCGCTGGCATTATTAAAATTGAAACCTCTGAAGCCCATACGTTGTGCGAAATCACAAAAGATTTCAACATCTGGTCTAGCTTCCCCTGGCGCATCAATTTCTTTAGGCAGGTATGAAATACGTCTTTCAGAATTCGTCATAGTACCTTCCTTCTCAAGCCATGCTGCTGCAGGAAGTACTAAATCGGCAAAATCTACGGTATCCGATTTATGAGATATATCTTGAACCACAACAAACTTCGCGTTTTTCATGGCACGTTCAATACGATTTGAGTTAGGTAGACTCACTAACGGATTGGTACAAGCAACCCAAATGGCTTTTAATTTTCCACTTTCAAGAGCGTCAAACATTTCGGTAGCAGTAAGTCCTGGTTTCGGATTAATTTGATCAACCCCCCAAAACTGAGCCACTTCACGACGATGCTCTTCATTCATTAAATCTTTATGGACAGCCAATAAATTAGCCATCCCTCCTACTTCACGACCACCCATTGCGTTTGGCTGACCTGTAAGTGAAAATGGGCCAGCACCTGGCTTTCCAACCTGACCTGTGATAAGCGATAAGTTTAATAAGGACACATTTTTATCGGTTCCTACCACACTTTGATTAAGCCCCATGGCCCACATGCTGATAAAACCTTTTGAAAGTCCGATGTACTTGGCAGCCTTTCTTATATCATCTTCAGAAACCCCACATAAACTTGAAGCTTTTCGTAATGAAGTTTGGAAAATTAAATCTTTATACTCGGCAAAACCATCGGTATACTGAGCAATAAACTTTTCATCAATTAAACCGCTTTTATAAAGACATCTGGCAATAGCATTGTATAAAATAACATCTGTACCAGGTAACAATTGTAAGTGTAAATCAGCAAAATTAGCGGAATCTGTTTTACGCGGATCAACCACAATAATTTTAACATCGGGATTGTCCTCTTTACGCTTTTCAATACGTCTAAAAAGTATCGGGTGACACCAAGCAGGATTCGCACCAGATATTAAAAACGTATCAGCCAACTCAATATCGGCATACGAAATAGGCACACTATCCTCACCAAAAGTTTTCTTATAACCTACCACGGCCGAACTCATACAAAGTCTGGAGTTGGTATCGATGTTATTGGTCCCTAAAAAGCCTTTAGTAAGCTTGTTAGCGATATAATATTCTTCTGTTAAACTCTGTCCAGAAACATAAAAAGCTACACTATCTGGACCGTGTTTTTTTATAATAGATTTGAAAACGCTTGCTGCACGATCAAGGGCATCATCCCAACTCACACGCTCTCTTGGGTGAGATCGGCTCCAGCGCATTTCTGGGTATAAAATTCTATCGGAGGTGTCGTTAGAGACGTAGTGCAAATTCATACCTTTTGAACAAAGCATGCCACGGTTAACAGGATGATCCTTATCACCCTCAACAAGCACCTTGTTATTACTGTCTTTTTTAACAATAATTCCGCAGCCTACACCACAATATGAACACGTTGTTTTTACTTCGTTTTTAATCATTCAGACAAAGATTTTATACTAAATAATAATTTTTAATTTCAGAAAACAAATACTGAATTCATTATTCTGAATACCTATAAAAAAGACACCCTATCTTATTATTTTAATAAAATAAACCATCAATTTTGCCGGTTTACATCGCCGCTGTTATATATTTTAAATTGCGTTTAAACAATTTTTATAACATGGCTTTCATTTTTTTTTAAGAGCATTGCCATTGATAAAGAAAACTACCGCAGCCACAACCACTATATGGCCCCAATTATGAAATAACCATTAGACACCGCGGTAGCATACACTACCTTTTAAGTAGTCTTTATCACTATTAACTAATCAAATACAAAATCCGTTTCGTTAATCTTAACACTTTCAATTTTTCAGATTTAACAAGATGTCTTGATTCATAAAGCCTAAATCACAAACTCTGTTATCGTAAAATTAAGTATAAATACTTAATTTGAAGCGTAAAAATTAAGTAATCTAAAAAATTTGTAAGATTAACAATTTAAGAATACTCGTTTTACGGATTTTATAATATTCGTCTAATAATTATTTAAGTTTTATCATTATATCAAAAAGCAACCTACTAAAGCACTATATAACAAATACTTAATAAAACTTAAACGTTTACTCCATTTCCTTTTCAAACTTATCCACCAGCTGAGGCGTTGCTTTATCGGCCATTTTTTGCACCACTCTATGCATCCAAATTAAACAGATAGCTGATAAGAATAACATTAATATCCAACAGCTTGACCACAATCCAGTGCCTTCCAATAAGTACCCGAATAAAATTGGGCAAACGAAACCACCTAGTCCACCAAGAACGCCGACCATACCGCCTACAACACCAACTTCTTCAGGGAAATAGTCAGGAATATGCTTATAAACGGCAGCCTTACCAATACCCCAAATAGAACCTATAATTATCGCAATAATCGCATATATCCATAAATTGGCTTGAAAGAAAATATGTGTATTTCCTTTAGCAATTAACTGTTTCTTTTTAACCTCATCACCCTTCTGAACAAGCACTTCTTGCCAAGACTCCTTCACAGGAAAAATATGGAAACCTTCATCGACGTTGGTAAGTTTGTCTGTTTTACTTTTCACAGGATATTTAACACCATTAACTTCGATATAAGTTGAACTCACATCGGTAACTGTTCCGGCGGATTTAGCCATTATTCCTTTTCCAGCTGCATATATATCCATTTTAGGAACGATTAAAATCGCACTAAAAATTAAAGAAGACCCTAGCACCCAATACATCACTTTTCTAGCACCCACGCGATCGGACAACCAACCACCAAAAGCTCTAATAACTCCAGAAGGCAAACTAAAACAAGACGCCAAAAGTCCGGCGGTAGCTAAATCTAATGCATAAACATTAGTATAATAAGGCACTAACCATCCCGCAAAAGACACAAAACATCCAAAAACTAAGAAGTAATATAATCCGAAACGCCAAACTCTAATACTTTTAAGCGGCGCCATCATTCCTTTTAAGCTCTTAGTACTTGAAGCAGGCTTCTTATTTTTAGTCGTTAAGAAAAATATAACCGCCATAAGCACCAATACTGCAGCATAAATTTTAGGCATTTCTCTCCAACCATCTAAATTGGTTTTACCATCGGTTAAGTAATCCAAAAGTTTAGGACCTACTAAAGTAGTTATCGCAGCCCCTGCATTACCAGCACCAAAGATCCCTAGGGCAACACCTTGTCTTTCCTTAGGAAACCAAATAGATGAAAATGCAATACCTACGGCAAAACTAGCACCTGCAATTCCAAAACCTAAACTACATAATGCGAAAGACCAAAAATCGTTAGCATAAGACAACAAATACATAGGAACAGCACATAACAACAATAAGCCCGTAAACACAGGTTTCCCGCCTAGTTTATCGGTTAAAACTCCGGCTGGCAATCTAAATATAGCACCCGTTAATACAGGAATCCCTATTAACCATCCTATTTCAACACCAGACCAATTGAAAACTTGATTGTCTACTAAAAATGTCACCAATATGCCATTTAACAGCCAAGCTGCAAAGCAAAAAGTAAAGGCTAAAGTATTTATAAAGAGTATTTTATTTGCACCTTTAGTTGTATTCATTTCAATAATAGTTTAAAATTTATAATACAGATATAACTAATTCTTGAAACAAAATTAAGTATTTATACTTAATTTTAAACATCTAAAACTACGTAATTAAACAGAAATATGAGTTTGACAATTTAAGTTTAATGATATTGAAGAATCACTAAAATAAAAGGGGAATTTTAATTGAAATTATCGATTTTAGTAGTTTTCATCAAAAGAATCATTAGTAATTAAGACGCAACCTTTATTAAAAATTTTCATCTACAAAACAAATACTTAAAATGAAATACAAATATTGTTTCCTACTACTTCTATTAATTCTCATCAATTGCGACAAATCGAATGAACCCATTGTTTCTAACGAAACTTTGATAGTCGGTAAATGGGAACTAACTTAAGCATATATAAGTGCTGGCGGCCCCCAATACTGGATAGATGTTGAAAACGGCCATGACATTGATTTTTTAGAAAACGGATCATTTACGTCTAGTAGATTTACCGAATGTTCTACTGGAAACTTTTCAATAAATGAAAACAAATTACTTCTGAAATATAACTGCCAGGATTTTCATAGTGTATCTGAAAACGAACAAGGCTATATAACTTATGATTTGGAATTTTATTCTGATTACTTTATCGTTTCACCCACGAGTGGCCCCATTTGCATTGAAGGTTGCAGTTATAAATATCAAAAAAAATAACTTTTACCAACAATAAATCGCCAAGCAACCTCCAATGTGAAGTTAGCAACACTAAACTACCAAGATAACAGGCAGCGCTCCCTTATTTTACAAGGAACATGTGAATTTATACTAGATCGAATTCCTTAGCCTTATTGCTAAGTTCCATCAAATTTTTAACCTCTAACTTTTTCATCAAGTTAAAACGATGTACCTCAGCGGTACGTTTGCTGATTTGAAGTTCTTCAGCAATATCCTTATTATTTTTAAGTTGCAATACTAAATTAAGTATTTGCTTTTCACGCTTTGTAAGCTTAAACGGATCTTTTACAACCTTTTTCTCTGGAACTACTGCAGCGTTTGTGTTGCCATTAACAAAGTTATTCATAATGATTGCAGACACATCACCAGTAAAATACTTACCACCAGAAGCCACATTATTCAGCGCTTTGATAAACTCTTCCTTACTAGCTCCTTTTAACAGATAACCATCGGCTCCAGCCTGAATGGCTTTTAACACATATTCCTCGGAATCGTGCATAGATAATACTAAAGTACGAACATCAGGATATATTTTACTTATAACACCAACCACTTCAATACCGTTCATTTCGGGCATTCTAATATCAACAATTAGTACATGTGGTTTAGTCTCAGCAACAATTTCCAAAGCTTCCTTTCCATTTGAAGCCTCGGCAATCACTTCAACTCCAGATTGATCTTCTAAAAGTGCTCTTATTCCATCTCTAACCAAAACATGATCATCGGCAAGCACAACATTAATAATATCCATAACCTTTAATTATAGCACAAAAGTAATAAAATTAAGTAAAACTACGTATTTATCCTTTCAGTGCTGTTATTTGAATTTCAATTTTCATTTTATCATCAGCCAAACCCGCTGAAATCATAGTAGCTGCAGGTTTTATGTCGCCAAAATACTTATTTAAAACAGGCCTACAGGCTTTAAAATCTTCTGCTTCAGGCAAAATATACGTAACTCGAACCGTATCTTTCAAACTAGCCCCTGCTTCCTCTAGTGCTTTTATGATATTCACAAAACATTGTTCGGTTTGCTCAACAACATCATCACTAATACGCATCGTTTCATAATTGTAACCTGTAGTTCCCGAAACGAACACCCAACCATTCTGAACAACCGCCCTAGAATAACCTATCTTATTTTCAAAATCGGACTTTGAACTGATTAATCGTCGTTCCATATTTATACACCTTTAAAGCACCAAAAAGTAAGTATTACTTCTCTTTCAATGGGATATTTAGGGTTACACGTGTACCTTTACCTGGTTCAGAATTTATAAAAAATCGACCGTTAATGTATTTAATACGTTCTCTCATAAAGGTCATCCCCATACCCCCATCACCATTTTTAATATTTTTAACCTTACTCGGATTGAAACCAATTCCGTTATCATCAATAACAATACTCAAAATATCTTCACTATGAGATAATGACACCAGAATATGTGAGGTTTCAGCGTATTTAATCGCATTATTAATCGCTTCTTGAGTGATGCGATAAATATTAATCTCGGTTAAAGAATCTAATCGCTGATTAAAATCGGTTTTATTAAACAGCATAATTTGTTTTCCGGTAAGCTTAGCCAATTCTTGAGTTAACTTCGTAATGGCTGGCACGATACCATGATCGGTTAATTCTGGCGGTGTTAAATTAAAGGTTGCCGTTCTAATACCTTTAATAATATCGGAAGCGAGCACTTTTAGGTTTTCAACTTTAGCCGTGGCTTTTTCCACATCAGTGGTATCAATACTTTCTAAATTATATTTTAACCCCGTAAGCATTTGCCCAATACCGTCGTGCACATCTTTAGCAATTCGGTTTTGCTCCTTTTCTTGGTTTTCAATAATCTTACTAGAAATGATTTTTTGCTGATTCATTTTCTCCTCGAAACTCGCTGCAGTAAGTCGGTCAATTTCAAGTTGCGCTTCTTTTCTATCGGTGATTTCGGAAGCAATAATGAGCAACTCCGATTTATCTTCGGTAGGACTATATGGAATGATGGCCATTTCCAACCATACATCTTTTCCTGCTTTGGTTGTCGCTTTTACTTCACCCTGCCAACCTGTTTTTTTATACTTTACCACTAACTCTTCAATTAGTAACTGTTCGTTTTCAACGGTTGACAACACTTTCCAAAATAAGCCTAAATCGTTAAGTTTTGAATAGGTAAATAAGCGTGAAAACTTATTACCCATATGTACGATTTGACCATTTTGTAAAATACGAGCAAATAATAAGGTATCATCCATAGCGCGACTTAAAGCACGCAATTCCTTAATGGATTTTTCTTTAGCCAAACTAAGCTCATCGGCATCAAAAGCCATTTTCTTGGCACGTTTTTCGGCATACAATAACTCTGAAAGCGTGGATCTCACCGATTTCGCTGCAGGCCAGAAAATGAATAAAAATTCTGCCAATAATATGAGTAAGGTTAACGCTGTAAGCCATGACTCTAGCCTACGCAGCCATGCGACTTTCTTCTCGGCCTCAAGATCGTATTGATTTACGATATCGTCCATCATCAAGAGAAAATCACCTTCATTGTCTCTTACAATGTTCACCTCGGCATTTAAAGCAGCTAAATTTAAGTCAGGAGACTGTTCAATTTCGGAAATAATGGTTTGCGTAGCGAAACTCATTTTATCAAAAACGGGATTCAGTACAGCAAAACGGGCTCTTACATCGGCCGAATTGGTATCAGGAAGCCCTAGGCTATCATTACCATTTTGAAGGGCATGATGCGAAAGTTCCCAAACATTAAGCGTTTCCTTTATTCTATTTTTTAAGGCTATCCGCTCTTCAAGCGATTTTTCTGAAGTGAGTGACACGACGTTTTTAGTCAGTTTCTGACTTAACATACGTTGTCGCCCTGCAACATTTATGACCGAAGAATCTGTTTCCTGATTAGAAAGGTGATTACGAATTAGAATTTGACTAACAATGACAGAGACCGCGATGGCACTTAAAGCAATAATATAAAGCCGGCTTAATTTATCAAACGTACTTTGGTCTAATGAATTTCCGTGCTTCGTCATATATTACATCTTATGAAATTGCTTTTTTAACGAGTTCAAGACTTTTCTCTGAATAAGGTAACTTCAGTGCGGCTTGATGTCCATCTTCCGACATTTTAACCCAAGTTTTCTGAAGAATATCTATAATTTTCTCGTCGTCATGTTTCGCTGCGAATTCTTCGAAATAATAATCTAAAAACACCAAACAGATGGTATCTTCTAGAATTTGAGTTTCTTCATTCTTTTTAATGAGCTTTTTATTTATTAATAAAGACACTCTATCAATAAATTGTTGATCGTAGCCTACTTGCTCTAAAATTTCAGCAGTAATTTCGGCGTGCATTTTCTTTAAAGTTTCACGCCATTTTAAATACCCTACACGATCCATAGGGTACTCATCTCTTGCTATTTTCCAGCGGCAGATGTGTTGTGCTCTTGCCGCGATTTGAAGTGCCTTTGAAGCATTAGGGTTAAATTGCAGTAACTTCCTTGTCATACGCTGTGAATACAGCAATTCTTTAGGGTATTCTATACCTGCAACGTGGTATGTATTAGTATCTTCGGCGTTTTTTTTATCTATTAAAGCTATTGCGGTTTCAAATCTTGTAGGCTTCATATCTATATATTGTATTACTTTTCATTATTCTGAAAAGCCAATATACACATTTTCTCCTTCAATTTTTACTGGATATGTAGCAATAGCATCCATATCTCCATTTAAATTTTCGCCATTCTCTAATGAGAAAGTTTTTTTATGTAACGGACAAGCTACTTTTGGAATTCCTTTATCATCTCCAATCATACCTCTTGATAAAACCATTTCCATTTTATGCGGACAAACATTTTGGCAGGCATACCATTTGTCCATTTTTGCGAAATTGAAAACAGCTATTTGCTTGTCTTTATATTTCACACAAGCCCCTCCATCTTGAGGAAAATCGTTTACCGATGCGGCTTTAAACCAAACCTTGACATCTTCTACTTTGGTTGTTGCGTATTTATCTAAAACTAATTCCATACTTACTTAAATTTTATTACTATTAATTCCAAGGTTCTGGCATTTTTTGTTCTCTCATAGGGACAAAAACCAAGTTATCATCTTCGTCTTCACTATTTACAAAGTGATTGAAACGCTTCATCATTTCAGGATCATTAACTGCTTGCGTCCATTCGCACTCAAACTTATTAACAAGGGTTTCCATTTCATTTTCTAAATCTGAGGCAATCCCTAATTTATCGTCTATAATCACTTCTTTTAAGTAATCCATACCACCCTCTAAACGCTCTTGCCATGCAGCAGTACGTTGTAAAGGCTTAGCTGTTCTCATATAGAACATTAAGTATCTATCTAAATATTTAATAACAGTTTCATTATCGATTTGCTCAGCTAGAAGTTCGGCGTGACGCGGCGTTGCTCCTCCGTTTCCACCTACGTAAAGGTTCCAACCACCATCAACAGCGATAAGTCCGAAATCTTTTCCACGCGCCTCAGCACATTCACGAATACATCCAGAAACTCCACCTTTAATTTTATGTGGTGCACGAATACCTCGGTATCTGTTTTCTAATTCAATACCAAAACTTACACTTTCATCCATACCATAACGACACCATGTAGATCCTACACATGTTTTTACAGTACGTAACGATTTACCGTAAGCATGACCACTTTCGAAACCATGACTAATTAATTCCTTCCAGATTAATGGTAACTGTTTTAATGTTGCACCAAATAAATCGATACGCACACCACCTGTTACTTTAGTATATAAATCGTATTTCTTAGCAATCTGTCCAAGAGCAATAAGTTTATCTGGAGTAATTTCTCCCCCTGGTACACGTGGTACAACAGAATAGGTTCCGTTTCGTTGAATGTTCGCTAAGAATCTATCGTTAGAATCTTGGATAGCGTACTCTTTATTAGCCGTATCGGCATGAATAGAAGCCATTAACGACGCTACTAGAGGCTTACAAAGCTCACATCCGCAACCTGTTCCATGGTTATCTATAACTTCGTTAAAAGTTCTATAGCCTTTAATTTTAATTATATCGTATAGTTCTTGTCTTCCTAATTCGAAGTGCTCACAAATGGTATCTTTAACTTCAATACCAAGCGATTTTAAGGTGGCATCGGTAAGATCTTTTACCATAGGCTTACAACCACCACAACCAGTTCCTGCTTTAGTGCAAGACACAACATCTCCTAAATCTTTAGCCTCACCACTTTCAATAACACCACAAATCTGTCCTTTTGTAACGCTTTCACAAGAACATATTTGAGCCTCATCTGGTAAATCCATTACATCACCAAATGCACCACCACCTTCGGTAGCTGGTAAGATTAATTGAGCAGGATCTTCTGGAATAGCCATACCATTTAGGTAGATTTGGTGTAACATGCTATAATCTGAAGCATCACCAACTAAAACCCCTCCTAAAAGCGATTTCCCATCTAGGCTAACGTTAATACGTTTATATAAATACTGTGTTTTATTTTCAAAAATAATAGAATGGCCTTTAGACGGTGGCATAAACGGCTCACCAAAACTTGCTACATCTACCCCAATTAACTTTAGTTTGGTAGACATGTCAATGTCTGCAGGCATTAATTTTTCGGTATTCCCGATAATTTGATTTACAGCAACCTCAGCCATATCGTAACCAGGAGCAACCAATCCGTAAATCATTTGATTGTACAAAGCGATTTCACCAATGGCATAAATATTAGGATCTGACGTTTGCATTTTGTTATCAACTACAATGCCGCCACGAACACCCATTTCTAAACCACAGGTTTTTCCTAGTTCGTCTCTAGGTCGAATACCTGCCGAAATAACAAGCATATCCACATCTAGAACATCATCTTCGCCAAATTCCATTCCTGTGATTCGATCATCACCTAAAATCTGATTGGTCGCTTTACTTAAGTGTATATTTAAACCAATAGACTCCAATTTAAGTTGCAGTACTTGACTACTTCTCAAATCCAATTGTCTTGGCATTAATTTATTTGCAAACTCAACAATATGTGGCTCTAAGCCCATATCCTTAACCGCTTTACCAGCCTCTAAACCTAATAAACCACCACCTAGAACGGCTGCTCTAGCATTTGGATTTTCAGCTTTAATCTTAGCAGCGTAAGCCAACATGCCTTCTAAATCTTCAATGGTTCTATATACAAAAACCCCTTTTTTCTCTACCCCTCTAATTGGCGGTACAAAAGGTGCAGATCCTGTTGCTAAAACTAAATAATCATAAGAAAATACGCGATCACTTACCGTAGTAATTGTTTTTTTCCCTCTACTTATATCTACGACACGCTCGCTAGTTACCAATTCGATACCGTTTTCCTCATACCATGTGCTAGGAGCCATCTCTAAAGCTTCGGCGTCTTGGTTTTCAAAAAACTCACTTAAGTGAACTCGATCGTAAGCAGGTCTTGGCTCTTCTCCAAAAACCGTGATCTTAAAGTCTTTACTTTCTTGGGTTGCTACAAATTTTTCACAAAACTTATAACCAACCATTCCGTTTCCAACTACAATTATTTGTTTCATAATTACGTATTTGAAAACAAAACTAAGTATTTATACTTATTTTACACTGTGTTTTTCTAAGAATTTTTCACAGAAAGCCGATTATTGTCGATTTCTCAAATTGATTTACGATTAATTGCTTTTTAAGAAAATTAAAGGATGAGTTTTAATGAAAACCCTAAAGAATCTCAATTGTAACACGGATACTCTTGGATGCGGGCGTTTTCGCAGTATGCGCAAAACTATCTAGCGGCACCAAAACATTCGTTTCTGGAAAATAAGTAGCGCAACAGTTTTTAGGAATATCGTAACCAACAACCTTAAAACTACGTACTTTTCTAGTTATTCCATTGAATTCCGACTTCAAATTAACCACCTGATGCTCGGTTACCCCCCGTTCTTGCATGTCTTCACGGTTCAAAAACACAACACGTCGGTCGTTAAACACACCACGGTAACGATCGTCTAAACCATAAATCGTGGTATTAAATTGATCATGACTACGTATGGTCATCATTACCAATTCGCCGTCCTTTAACTTCCAATCTGGCATTTTATTAATGGAAAAGTTAGCTTTTCCTGTAGAAGTATTAAATTTTCTAACCCGCGCTCCATTAGGTAAATAAAATCCTGAAGGATTATTTAAGCGCTTATTATAACTATCGAAACCAGAAACTACCTCTTCAATATCGTTTCTCACCAAAGTATAGTCGTCTTTATACGCTAACCAATTAATTTTAGAACGTTCCTTTAAAGTAGCGTGTGCGATACCACAAACTACAGCCACTTCACTTAGAAGGTCTTTAGAGCAGGGTTCTAAAACACCTTTAGTTGAAGATACGACACCCATAGAATTTTCAACACTTTGAATTTGAAGCCCCGATTTCTGATAATCCTTTTCGGTACGTCCTAAACAAGGAAATATGAGTGCTTCCTTTCCTGTTACCAAATGTGAGCGGTTAAGCTTAGTACTTACATGCACCGTTAAATTACAGTTTTCTAACGCTTTCGCGGAATATAAGGTATCGGGAACCGCCGAGATAAAATTACCACCCAAACCAAAAAACACTTTGGCCTTTTTCTCGTACATGGCTTTTATGGCCTCGATAACGGAATAACCGTGTTTGGCACTGGGTTTAAATCCGTATTTGTCTTCAATTTTATCTAAAAAAGCCTGAGGCGCTGCTTCAAAAATCCCAACCGTTCTATCGCCTTGAACATTGGAGTGCCCACGAACAGGGCAGGTTCCTGCGCCTTCTTTACCAATGCTTCCTTTTAAAAGCAGAAGATTAACAACTTCGCGAATATTATCAACAGCATTTTCATGTTGTGTTAAGCCCATAGCCCAACAAATAATGATTTTATTTTTGTTTAAAACCAAATCAAAAACATGATTGAAAATATCTAAAGACACCCCTGAATCCGCTAAGCAATCCTCAAAATTGTAAGTTTTTAAATCTGCTATAAAAGCATCATATCCATGGGTAAATTCATTTATAAATTCCCTATCGAATACACCACCTTGACTCTCTTCAGCTTGTAATAACTTTAAAAGTATGGCTTTAAAAAAGGCCACATCACCATTAATCGTAATAGGCACAAATACATCGGCAATTTGTGTTCCGCCGGTTAATAATTTTATAGGGTTTTGCGGATTGGTAAACCTAACTAATCCTGCTTCTGGTAGCGGATTTATAGCCACCACCTTTCCGCCATTATTTTTACATTTCTCTAATGCGGTTAACATTCTAGGGTGGTTTGTTCCTGGGTTTTGCCCCACGACTAGCACCAATTCTGCTTTGTATAAATCATCTAAAGTCACCGAACCTTTACCAATTCCTAGAGTTTCAGACAAGGCGCTGCCACTGGCTTCATGACACATATTTGAGCAATCGGGTAAATTAGAAGTTCCAAACTCTCGAACAAATAATTGGTATAAAAAAGCCGCTTCATTTGTGGTTCTTCCCGAGGTGTAAAAAACTGCTTCATCTGGAGAATCTAAAGCATTTAAATGCGAACCAACCTTATTAAAAGCGTCTTCCCAGGAAATGGGTTGATAATGAGTGGCGCCTTCAGCAAGAAACATCGGTTCCGCTAATCGTCCAGATTTTCCGATTTCAAAATCGCTCCATGTGGCTAATTCATCAACGCTGTGTTTATTAAAAAAATCGGCACCAATAGTTTTATTCTGAGCTTCTTCAGCAATAGCTTTTAATCCGTTTTCACAAAATTCTCCTAGTGATGACCTATCATCATCAGGATCTGGCCATGCACACCCCGGACAATCGAAGCCTCCTTTCTGATTCATTTTTCGCGCCAACACAAAAGCATCTTTTAGATTCATGTACTTTGTTGTTTGCTTAACAGCCGCGATTAGCCCGCCAAAACCAACACTATTTACTGGTGGTTTTGCGGTTTTTAGATCGTGAAATTCTTCAGGTGTAAGTGCTTTTTCTTTAGGCGAGGAACTCATAGTTGTTATGTATTTCTATCAAATATCGCATTTTTAAATCAAAAAAACATCTCTCAGAAAAATTGCTAAAACATACTACTTAAATTGACTCGGATTTTTCCCCGTGTATTTTTTAAAAATCTTGTTAAAATGACTAGCATCTACAAACCCCAATTTATCGGCAATTTGATTTACTCCTAAATTTGATTGTTTTAATAAACGTTCGGCCATTTTTATTTTAGTTTGAATAACATATTGTTGCATTGAAATACCTGCGTGTTTTTTTATAAAAGTACTTACGTAATTTGGCGACATATAAAAGACTTCTGCAATGTGTTTTATATTGATAAACTCTTTATTTAACACGTGCTGCCTGATGTATGCGAGTATATTCTCAATTTTTTCTTTATCCGAAATTGTATCATTACTTCTGTTTTTCACACTCGCCTTTATATTTCTAGAAAGCACCATTAAAAGTGCTCCAAATAATTCAGTAAGTACGTGCCTATTATAAATCAATTTGTTATTTATTTCGGCCTTTATTAAATGGTATAAACCCGTAAGTTGATGCTTATCATTTTCGTAATACACAACAGATTCGGCAATAATGTTAGAATGAAAAATTACGGTTTCTATTTTACTTTGTCCGTAAACCTGAGCGGAAAAGGTCGATTTTTCTAAAAATAGCTGTTCTGTGAATTTTATAATTCCAAAACGCGATGGCTCTGCTACAACAAATTCATGCTCATCCTTAGGCGTTAAAAAAAAGATATCTCCAGTTTTATAATGTACGATACTGTCGTTTAACACATGCTGCCCAGAACCTTTTAACACAAAGGTAATTTCGAAAAAATTATGCTTATGCCTAGGGTAGCCCCATTCACTAACGGCATCAAATTCAATAACATCTAAATCTTTTGTAATATAAAAACGCTGCGACATAGAAACATATAATTATACAAATATACAATGGATTTATACAACATTAACTTTTAAGTCTCCCTGTACCTTTGTCTTATCATTTAAAACTCAAACCATGATTAATAAAACAGACATATTAGAAGCTTACAAATTTAGACATGCCTGTAAGTTATTTGACACTAATAAAAAAGTGAGTGATGACGATATGAATTTCATACTTAAAACTGGCATGTTATCTCCAAGTTCTTTTGGTTTTGAGCCTTGGCATTTTGTTGTCGTTCAAGATCCTGAATTAAGAAACAAATTAAAAGAAAGCGCATGGGGAGCCACCGCAAAGTTAGATACGGCAAGTCATTTTGTTCTAGGATTAACCATGAAGTCGCCTTTAACAAAATACGACAGCAGCTATATTAAAGAGTTTATGAGAGACATTCAAGAATTACCCGAGAATGTAATTGAACAAAAAGGCAGTATGTATGAAGCGTTTCAAAAAAGTGATTTTGATTTATCTGACGACAGAAAGCTTTTCGATTGGGCTTCAAAGCAGTGTTACATTCCTTTGGCAAATATGATGACAAGTGCTGCCATGATTGGCATTGACTCTTGTCCTATTGAAGGGTTTAATCAATCTGTTAGTGAACATATTCTTAAAGAAAATTTAGGGATTGACACCAACTTATTCGGACTATCGTACATGGTCGCTTTTGGATACCGTGTGAATGAACCGCGAGAAAAAACCAGAAGGACTCTAGAAAACGTTGTAACATTTATATAACAAAAATGCTCTAAAGTGCTTACATCACGGTTAATTGATTAATTTAGAATGTAGATAACAATTTCTAATTTAATTATAACACTATAAATCATGAATCATAAAAAACGATATAAAATCATTCTTGTTACCATGTGGGTGATTTATTTAGCCTATGAAGCCTATTTATACTTCGTCTGGGCTCCAAAAGAAGTTGGTGCTATTATTAGAGTTGATTTATTCATTTTATGGCCCGTACTTTTTTTCGTAAGCATATATCTACTGTATAAAATATTCAAAAAATAACATGTCTCATACAATCAATTTATTTTCAGCATACCAATCTAAAGATTTAAAATTAAAAAACCGCTTTTTAATGGCTCCTATGACACGTTCTAGAGCTTCCCAACCCGGCGATATTCCTAATGCCTTGATGGCTGAATATTACGGACAAAGAGCTGAAGCTGGAATTATTATAACGGAAGCCACTCAAGTTTCTTTACAAGGAAAAGGTTACGCCAACACTCCAGGTATTTATACCCAAGCACAAATTGAAGGTTGGAAATTAATAACCGATGAAGTTCATAAAAAAGGCAGTAAAATATTTTTACAATTGTGGCATGTAGGACGGGTTTCTAGCTCGAAAGTTAATGGCCTACAACCTATTGCGCCTTCAGCCAAAATAGCCAAGGAAACTAATGTATATGTTTTTGATGGTGCACCAAACGGCGATGCTACGTTTGTGCCGGTTGAAACACCTAGAGCTATGACCAAAGCAGACATAAATCAGGTGATTGAAGAATTTAAAATAGGTGCAAAAAATGCCATTGAAGCTGGTTTTGATGGTGTTGAAATTCACGGTGCTAACGGTTATTTAATCGATCAGTTTTTAAGAAGTAATTCCAATGAAAGAACCGATGAATATGGCGGAAGCAAAGAAAATCGTGTGCGATTATTAACCGAAATCACTCAGGCAGTAGCCGATGCCGTAGGACCAGAAAAAACAGGGGTTCGACTATCACCCTTCATTAGTTTTAAGGATATGAACGATCCTGAAATTTTGGAGACTATTAAAATCGCTTCTAAAACCTTAGGAAAAATTGGTGTGACTTACATTCATTTATGTGAAGCCGATTGGGATGATGCTCCTGAAATCCCCGCTGATTTTAGAGTCACTTTACGTGAAAATTTCACGAATACCATTATAGCTACGGGAAACAAAACGCCAGAGCAAGCCAATGAATTATTAGCCGAAAACCTGGTGGATTTAGTAGGTTTTGGTAGAAAATTTTTAACTAATCCGGATTACCCAACACGCGTTAAATTAAATGCTAAAATGAACGAAATTAGTGATACACATACCCTATTTGGTGGCGGAACAGCTCGTGGGTATACCGATTATCCTTTTTTGTAGAATTTGTTTATAATGAGAAGCTGAAATAAATTCAGATTGAGGTAAGATCAACTTTTTAGGTTTTTAATTTTACAAGTGTATTACATACTGTAAAATTATAATTCATTTTCTTCATAAATAGACTCCACAAACTCCAGCGCCCGTTTTTCGTTGTAATGCACATTTTTTTTAGAAATAAACCCCACATGCCCGCCATACTTAGGCATTTCTAAATGTAGATACGGATTGTTTTTAGCTTCTTTAACCGGGTAACACTCATGAGAAAGAAACGAGTCGTTTAACGCATTTATAATAAGTGTTGGTGTTTTTATTTTGGGAAGAAATTGCAAACTGCTCGCTTGCTCGTAATAGTCTAATCCGTTTTTAAAACCATGAGCGTTTGAAGTGTATATGTTATCAAAATCGAACAAGGTTTTTATACTTTCAATCTGCTCCAAACTTAAATCTTCTTGGAAGCGTTTTTGCTTATTTTTTAAGGCTTTGGAAAGGTGTTTCAAAAACCTATCGTGATATAATTTATTCTTGATGGTATGCAATTCTTTCGCAGAACCATATAAGTAACATGGCGCCGAAACGGCAATGGCCGCTTTAATTTCTTGAGGAACCGCTTCGCGTTCACCCAAATATTTAAGAATCATGTTTGCCCCTAAACTGATACCTTTTAAATAAACGTCGGTATACTTTTCTTGATTTAAAACATGTGAAATCACATCTACTAAATCTTCGGTAGCTCCCGAATGGTAGCTTCTAAATTTCAAATTGGTTTCACCACTACAACCTCTAAAATTCACACAAACAGCATCGATACCATTTTCATTAAAAAGCTTTGCTGCTCCCGTCATATACGGTCGGTTTCCACTGCCTTCCAATCCGTGAAGTAAAATGATGAGTTTATTAGTTTTCCCCTTAGCACAACTCCAATCTAGGTCTAAAAAATCACCATCACTTAAAGTAATGCGTTCCCGTTCCTGTGTTAATTGTACACGACGAAATAACCCAGAATACACCGTTGAAACGAAACCGTTTTTAAACAGAAATGAAGGTTTGTATGTGGATTCGATTACGGGCATAATGGTTAATGGTTAATGGTTAATGGTTAATGGTTAATGGTTAATGGTTAATGGTTAATGGTTAATGGTTAATGGTTAATGGTTAATGGTTAATGGTTAATGGTTAATGGTTAATGGTTAAAATAAAATTTTCTGTTTTATATCTTCAACATTTCTGGAGTTTTTTTACTTTGAAACTTTGTAGCTCTGTAGCTCTGTAGCTCCAATATTAGCTAATTCAAACTTGACACTTAAAGATTCCACCTTACGTCGGAATGACAATGCGTTTTCAAACAAACTTTTAACTTTTAACTATTGACTGTTGACTGTTGACTGTTGACTAAGAAACTATCCATCTTTGAAGCTTTGAAGCTTTTTAACCTTATAACTTTGTAACCTTTTAACTTTCCAATTCCAAATCAACAAACTTAAAATGAGTTCCATCAAAAAGGCCTTTGTCACTTAATTTTAACGACGGAATTACCAATAAAGCCATAAAGGAGAGCGTCATATACGGTGCATTTAAGGTGCTACCTAATTGTTTGGCCATTTTATCAAGTTCGGCGTAGGCTTTACCAACCGTTTGGCCATCTTGATCGCTTATAATACCAGCCACTGGAAGCGGTAAAATTTTTGAATCTGAATTAGAAACAGCACAAACACCACCTTTATGTTCAATAATTAAATTAAAGGCTCTGCAAATCGCCTCATCACTAACACCAACTGCAACAATATTATGGGAATCATGCCCAACTGAAGCTGCAATAGCGCCTTCCTTTAAATTAAAATTTTTAATAAAAGCCAAAGCTGGAGGCTGATTTTGGTAACGGTTGACAACCGCCATTTTTAGAACATCTTTATCTGTATTTGAAACTAAATTTCCGTTTTCAATAGTTACAGATTCAATAATTTCATTCGTGATTAACTGCCCTTCTAATGCTTCAATGACGCGAATTTCCTTTGCTGAGGACATCACTTTAAATTCTGAAACCTCTTTTAAACCGCAGTTGAAGTTATTCAAATTTTCAAATGAAACTGGTGAAATTAATGATCTGCCTTCATCAAATACTAAACTCCCATCGATATAAGTTTGGAGGGTCTTAAAATTCACCAAATCTTCCACAACGATACAATCGGCTGCTTCACCAACTTTCAAAGTACCCACATCTAGGTTATAATGTTTAACCGGATTTATGCAGGCCATTTGTAAAATCTTAAACAGATCGATATCCTTTTTCACAGCCCGAGCACACAACTGATTGATATGACCAATCAATAAATCATCGGGATGTTTATCGTCGCTACAAAACATCATATTTTCAAAATGTTCTGGCACCAAATCGATTAATGCGTCGAAGTTTTTAGCGGCACTACCCTCACGAATTAAGATTTTCATCCCTTTTTGAAGCTTTTCCAAACCTTCTTCATAGGTAAAACTTTCATGATCGCTTGAAATTCCAGCGTTAATGTATTTGGTTAATTTATCTCCAAGCAGTCCTGGCGCATGGCCATCAACAGGTTTGTTAAAATGCTTTGCCCAGGCTATTTTTTTAAGTACTTCTTCATCATCAAAAATCACCCCTGGGTAATTCATCATTTCGGCTAAATATTTTATATCCTCTAGCTCTAAAAGTTTTTTGATGTCTTCAGAATTTATTTCAGCACCAGCCGATTCAAAACTAGTAGCTGGCACACAAGATGGCGCTCCGAAATTAAATTTTAATGGTACTTTTTTACCATTTTCAATCATGAATTCCACGCCTTCAACACCAAGCACATTAGCAATTTCATGCGGATCGGAAACCGTAGCTACCGTACCATGAGCGACAGCCATTTTTGCAAATTCGCTTGGCACTAACATGGAACTTTCAATATGAATATGAGCATCTACAAACCCAGGAAGTATATAATGATTTACCTCATGATCCTTTTCTTCTATAGAAACAATTTTTCCAGATTCGAAGGTTATTTCTCCTTTAAAAATTCGTTTTTGATGGATGTCAACAATCTGCCCTTGTAGTTTCAAAATGATTTAGTTTTTAATTTCTATTTTTAAAATGGATGTGGTGTTTGAAGTCACTTTAAAGCGGTTATCGGCGCGTTTATTGACTACCCAAACAATAGCTTCTCCACTGCACAACAACCAGACATTTTCTTTATCAAGCAAAGACATTTTTTCGTCTTTAAAATACTTACTCAACTTCTTTTTTCCCTTCATTCCCAGAGGATAAAACACATCGCCTTCCTGTTTTTTTCTTAAGATTAAAGGATATTTTAATAGATTTTGATCAACATAAATCACCTCTGGTGAGGTTTCCAAAACGGCATCAACCTGACTAAAAGCTAAAGTTCCAAAAGGCGTTTCCTTAGTCCGTTCTTCTTCTGAAATTGAAATATTTTCGGTTGCATCTTGCGCTATCTCGCTCAGCAATAAATGATCTCTATTTTTAATTAAGCGGTATGTATTTGATAGCACTTGTTTTCCTGTTTCGGCATCCAGCAGGTTTAAAATATCGTCCCAAGCTGTAAAACCAAAATCTTTAAAAGTTTCATATAAAAACGCTTTAGGTTGTGCCTTTTTTTTGAATTCTGAAATTTTAAATTTTACGGTGGTATCGTCTATATTCTCAATCGTTTTACTCAGAAAATCATTTATAGACTCATCAATAATATCGGAAGCCCCCTGTAGGTTATGAAGCGTAGTTTCAAAACTATTTAATAAACTCGGATTGATTTCTTTTAAAATAGGAATCACCTCATGACGAAGTTTATTCCTAAGGTATTTTACCGATGCATTGCTACTATCGTCGCGCCAAGCGATCTGGTTTTCCTCAGCAAATTCGTGTATCTGAGCACTTGAAAACCTCAATAAGGGTCTTACAAACTTTTGGTTGACTTCGGGAATACCTGTTAAACCTTCAATACCAGTTCCTCTGGTGAAATTAATTAAAAAAGTTTCCAGATTATCATCGGCATGATGGGCTGTTAAAATATAGTCGAAACCCAATTGTTCCGACAATTCATTAAACCAATTATAACGCAATTCGCGAGCTGCCATTTGTATGGAACGCTTTTCATCTTTGGCGTATTTTTCAGTATCAAAATGCTGTACAAAAACCTCTAAATTCAGCTTATCTGCCAGTTGTTTCACAAAAGATTCATCGGCATCGCTTTCTTTTCCGCGCAAGTTAAAATTACAATGCGCCAAGGTAATATTTAGGCCTGCTTTATCACATAAATGCGTCAAAACCACACTATCTATACCTCCTGAAATGGCGATAAGCAGCTTCTTCTCTTTTAAAAAATGAAAATGATTTTCAATGTGTATTTTGAATCCTTCTAACATGGTAATAAATATACAACTTGTAATATTATTTCGTGGATAATTCGGTTAGCAAAGACAACGACCTCTTTACCCCATATGGTTATGGCTTTTCTAAAACGGTACGCATCGCCTTAGCCTTTATCAAGCACTCTTCATATTCACGAAGGGCATCACTTTTGGCCGTAATCGCACTTCCCACCGAATAAGACACATAGCCATTACTTTGGTTATATAGAATACTTCGAATAACCACATTAAAGTCGAAATCGTTTTGCGGGGTAAAATAACCAATCGCTCCAGAATAGACGCCGCGTTTGGTTTCTTCGAGATTTTCAATGATTTTCATGGCTGAAATTTTTGGAGCGCCCGTCATACTTCCCATTGGAAAGCTACTCTTAATAATATCGACTGGATGTGTCGTGGCTTCAACCGTTGAACTTACCGTTGAAATCATTTGATGCACTTGCTCGAAAGTATAAATCTCACACAGTTCTTCAACCTTGACACTGCCTTTTATGGCGGTTTTAGATAAATCGTTGCGCACCAAATCGACAATCATGATATTCTCGCTGCGTTCTTTTTCGTCTTTAGACAAATCGCTTTTTAACTGTTCGTCTTTTTCCTGATCCTTAGAACGTTTAGCCGTTCCTTTTATAGGTTGTGAAATGACATGCACTCCATCCTTCTTCAAGTAACGCTCTGGCGAGGCACTTAGCACAAACTTATCGTTCATTTTAATGAAAGACGCAAAAGGAGCTTTGGAGATGCTATTTAATTTTTTATAAGTTTCTAAAGGATTGATTTGCGTGTTTTCGGCATAAAACTCCTGACAAAAATTAGCTTCATAAATAGCACCGTGCTTAATATGTTTTAGCATGGCATTCACTTTCTCACAGTATGCATCTTTATGAATGCGTAATTTTATCTTGAGGGCTTCAGATGCATGGTCCTGACTTTTGTCTTCAAATTTATGAATCGCTTTTATATCGGTTTCAAGCTCGTCATCAACTGCTTTTAAATATTGAATTTCAACCGATTCTCCTTTAAATAGAAACAGTTTTTTAGGTTGAAAAAAGTATAAATCTGGGAATCCTAATCCATCGTAGTTTTCAGATTGGAGTACTTCAACATCATTTTTTAAATCGTAGGTTAGATACCCAAAAATCCAATCTTTCGTTAAACTCTGATATTCCTTCAGTTTTTCAAAAGCCTGAAAATAATCGGTTTGAATACAGGTAAAGGCATCAACTGCTAAAACCGCATCGTATTTTGAATATTTTTCATCATACTGATTAGAATCTAGCCAAACCAAGTCGTCGTATTGCAAACTCCACTGTAAGGCTTTTTCCTTAAATGAAGCGACATCATCTAAATGATAAATTTGTTTTGTTCTCAAGCTTAAAATTTATGCTGTAAAGTTACTTAGAATACTTAAAAAATTGCAAGATTTGTAACTTAGTTTAAATAATCTGTCATGTTTACATTAGAAAATAAATACCTGGAAATCGCTGTAAAAAAAACAGGTGCCGAATTATGCCAAATACGCGCTAAAAAACATCAAACTGACTTTATGTGGGATGCGAACCCTGAGATTTGGAACAGTTATGCGCCCAATTTATTTCCGATTATTGGCGCCTTAAAAGATGGCACATATATGTTTGAAGGGCAATCATTCCAGCTACCAAAACACGGTTTAGTTAGAAACAACTCTGATGTGACACTTCACAAACAATCTGAAAACAGCCTAACTTTTAAACTGGGTTACAGCGAAAAATCGTTAAAAATCTATCCGTTTAAGTTTGAATTCTATCTCACCTACACTTTAGAAGAAAACAAATTAACACTCACACATGAGGTTAAAAACGTGGACTCCAAACCCATATATTTCTCGCTTGGCGGACACCCTGCTTTTAAATGTCCTGTTTTTGAAAATGAAGATTACGAAAATTATACCTTAGAATTTGAACAAGAAGAAAACGCCAAAACCCATGTGATAAACATGGAAAACGGACTCATTTCTTCTGAAACCAAAACCATATTCAACAACACAAAAACACTACAGCTAACTCATGTTTTGTTTCGTACCGATGCCCTTATTTTTAAAGATTTAAAATCGAAAAAAGTAGCCTTACACAGTAAGAATCACGGCCCCATTTTAACGGTTAGCTACCCTGACTATCCGTATTTAGGCATTTGGGCAAAACCTACGGGTAATTATGTGTGTATCGAACCATGGCTGGGCATTGCCGACCATGAAAACACCAATCAAGATTTTAAATCCAAAGAAGGGATTATAAAATTGGAAACCCAGAAGTCTTACTTAGCAAGCTATTCAATTGAAATTGCCACAACGCATTTAACATAAATAGAATAATAAGCGTAACTTTGCCAGCTAAATAGTACGCTTAAACCATGTTTGGTTGGCACAATAATTACGGAAACCTTCTTTTTATGGCAAATTTTCAAGACTTAAACTTAAACACACCATTATATAATGCCCTTGATGATTTAGGTTTTACAACCCCTACGCCCATCCAAGAGCAAGCCTTTAATGTGGTAGCTTCAGGAAAAGATGTGATTGGTATTGCACAAACAGGTACAGGAAAAACCTTTGCCTACATGCTACCTATTTTAAAGAACTTAAAATATTCTAGACAAGAAAATCCGAGGGTTTTAGTTTTAGTGCCTACCCGTGAATTAGTTGTACAGGTTGTTGAAGAAATTGAAAAACTTTCCAAATACATTAATAATCGTGTGCTTGGGGTTTATGGAGGCACCAACATTAACACGCAAAAACAAGCTATTGCCGAAGGATTAGACATATTAGTAGCTACACCAGGCCGTTTATACGATTTAGCTTTGAGTCGTGTGTTGCAACTTAAATCCATTCAGAAATTAGTGATCGATGAGGTGGATGTGATGTTAGATTTAGGATTTAGACACCAATTAATCAATATTTTCGATATTCTTCCGGAACGCCGACAAAACATCATGTTTTCGGCAACTATGACTCAGGATGTGGATTTATTAATTAATGATTTCTTTAAAAATCCAGAACGTGTATCCATTGCTGTTTCTGGAACACCACTAGAAAACATCAATCAAGTACGTTACAAGGTGCCTAACTTTTACACAAAAGTGAACCTGCTTACAAACTTACTGCAAGACACCGAGCAGTATAACAAAGTGCTTATTTTTGTGGCATTTAAACGTATGGCAGACCGTTTATTTGAGCAATTAGACGAGTTTTTTAAGGAAGAATTATGCGTGATTCACTCTAACAAAACTCAAAATTACCGTTTACGAAGCATCGAACAATTTAGAGAAGGTCACAACCGTATTTTAATTGCTACCGATGTGATGGCTCGTGGATTGGATATTGATAATGTATCCCATGTTATTAATTTTGACACCCCAGAATATCCTGAAAACTACATGCACCGTATTGGTAGAACCGGTCGTGCTGAACGTTTGGGTGAAGCTTTAGTTTTTACAACTGAAAAAGATCAGGATGCAATTGAAGCCATTGAAAGTTTAATGAAAATGCAAATTCCTGTATTGGAAATGCCTGAGGAAGTTAAAATTTCAACAGAACTAATTGAGGAAGAGCGTCCGCAAATAAAAGAGCGCAACAACCCTACAAAGCGTAAAGACGAGGATGTCCCTGGACCAGCTTTCCATGAAAAATCAGCTAAAAACTCGAAAGAAAATTTAGGTGGTTCTTATAAATTTAAAATCGCTGCCAAATACAAAAAGCCTAAAACTAGAGGCGATAAAAATTACAACAAGCGCAATAAGAAAAAGTAGTTTTTCCCTTTATTTATTGTAATTTTAATCATCCTTTTCTAATTAACTAGTGAAGTCAGATTATGTTACAAAAAATAAAACATAGCTTAATGTATGTCAGATTCTGAAAAGTTTGCTAAAACTGCCCATTTACTTTTAGAAATCGCATCCCTTTTAATGGTTTCTGGAGCTAACACCAGTAGAATCCAAAGAAGTATTAATCGTTTTGCCGCTGCTTTAAACTTTACGGTTCACACATGGATTCATCAAAAAACCATTATTATGACCTTAACGGATGAGTCCTCTAAAGTTAGCGACACCAGAGTATTCAATTTACCTCCGCATGCCATAAACTTTAAAACCATTTCGGAAATTAGTAAAGCCAGTTGGAAAGCACAGCGCGAAGACTGGGACATCGACAAAATAACAACTGAAATCGAACGTATTAAAAGCTTAGATAAATACCCCAACATCGTCGTTTTAATTGCTGTAAGTTTTGCTGTTGCTGGGTTTTGTAATATTTTTAAAGGCGATTACCTTAATATGACCGTCGCTTTTGTGAGCGCTTTTACAGGACTATGTGTTTCACAACAAGTACATAAAAGACATTACAATTTATACGTTCGTATATTTTTGGCTTCACTCACGGCTTCGTTAGTGGCTTCATTGGGTATTGTATTTGATATTGGCGCTAACCCACAAACCGCTTTGGCCACTTCCATCCTATTTTTAATTCCGGGAGTGCCTCTAATCAATTCATTTACAGATTTATTAGAAAACAACATTTTGAATGGTCTGGCTCGATTCGCAGTTGGACTAATGATCGTCTTAGCCATTGCAACAGGTTTGTTTTTGGCCATGTCTATTTTTTCAATAAACCGTGTTTAAAGTATGACTGAAATTTTATTACATTTATTAGAAGTGTCCTTTTGGTCTGGCATAGCCGCTGTAGGTTTTGGTATTTTATTCAACGTACCCAAACAAACCATTTTAAGCATTTTTATCTTGGGGTTTTTAGCCGGTTTAATCAAATTTAGCATTTTACACCACGGTCATCATATTGCTTTGGCTAGTTTGGCTGCTGCTTCATTTGTAGGCTGGGCGAGCATTCCCATCGCCCATAAAATTCATCATCCGCCAGTAGTTTTTTCTATTCCTACCATGATTCCTATGATTCCCGGTTATTTTGCCTATGAAACCATTTTATCTTTAATGAATTTTGTGTTTGTAGAAACCGATCCCGAAAAGCGCCTTTTACTCATAGACGCCATGTTTTCTCACGGATTTAAAATGATTTATGTATTAATAGGTTTAACTTTTGGAGTGGCGTTGCCTCTATTAGTTATGAATAAAGGGAGTATTAAACAGTTGAGATAAGGCTGAGGACGCCTCCATAACCGTTAACACAAGATTGTTCTTCATAAATATCATCAAGGTCTTCGAGCGGAGCCGAGAAGTTTTGGCTTAACTGAAACTACGTTGTTCTAGACTCCGCTCGAACACCTAAAATATGCAACTATACAGACCTATTCGAGCTTTCTTAAAAATAACAAAACAAAAAAACGAGGCAGCTTCAATGAAACTGCCTCGTTTTATATGTTAGAATATAATCTCTAAAAATTAAATATGAAGTGCACGATCTTCAGTAGCTGCTAGAGCTGCTTCTTTAATCGCTTCAGTAAATGTAGGATGCGCATGAGACATACGAGAAATGTCTTCCGCGGAAGCGCGATACTCCATAGCCACAACCGCTTCGGCAATCATATCGGCAGCACGAGCGCCAACCATATGTACCCCTAAAATTTCATCGGTATTTTTATCAGCTAAGATTTTTACAAATCCGTCTAAATCCATACTCGCTCTACTTCTACCTAAAGCACGCATTGGGAAAGATCCTGTTTTGTAAGCCACTCCAGCTTCTTTTAATTGCTCTTCAGTCTTACCAACTGTAGCAACTTCTGGCCATGTATAAACCACACCTGGAATTAAGTTATAATCGATGTGAGGTTTTTGTCCTGCTAAAGTTTCAGCAACAAAAACACCTTCTTCTTCAGCTTTATGAGCTAGCATCGCTCCTTTTACAACATCACCTATAGCATAGATGTTAGAAGCACTCGTTTGTAAGTGATCATTCACTTCAACACGACCTCTATCGTCTAATTTCACACCAGCAGCTTCAGCGTTAAGCCCGTCTGTATAAGGACGACGACCCACAGAAACTAAACAGTAATCCCCTTTAATTTCAACTTCTTCGCCTTTTTTATTATCTGCTTTAATCACAACCTCGTTTCCTACAGTTTCAACAGATTTTACTTTATGAGACAAGTTCATTTTAAACTTCGCCTTTTTAAGTACTTTATTAAGTTCTTTAGATAAACCAGCATCCATAGTTGGGATAATACGGTCCATATACTCAACCACAGTAACCTCGGCACCTAAACGTTTGTAAACCTGACCAAGCTCTAAACCAATAACACCACCACCAATAACAACTAAATGTTTAGGGATTTCCTTTAATTTTAAAGCTTCAGTAGAGGTAATAACACGTTCTTTATCTAATTTGATAAATGGTAAGCTTGATGGCTTACTTCCTGTAGCGATAATCGTGTTTTTAGCTTCAATTTCGGTTGCTTCTTCACCGGCAATAGTAATATGCGTAGCATCTTTAAAACTTCCTAAACCTTGATAAACATCAATGTTATTTTTCTTCATTAAAAAATCGATACCGCCTGTAGTTTGATCAACAACCGCTTGTTTACGAGCGATCATTTTTTCCAAATTCACTTTAATGTCACCTGGAATTTCAATACCATGTTCTTCAAAATGCTTTACGGCGTCTTCATAATGGTGTGAAGAATCTAAAAGCGCTTTACTTGGGATACATCCCACATTTAAACAGGTTCCGCCAAGCGTTGCGTACTTTTCTATAATGGCCGTTTTCATGCCTAATTGTGCGCAACGAATCGCTGCTACATATCCTCCAGGACCCGAGCCAATAACGGCTACATCGTATGAATTCATAATATATTTATTGTAATTATCTTAAATTAATGTCAGAATCAAAAATACGAATGTTTTACGCTTCAACAATAAAAAACAAGGGTTTATAAGTTGAATTGGCAATTTCTAAATTTAAGATGATAAATTTTCCTAATTATCTTAATAATCATTCTAAATACCAAAATATTTCTATAACGTTTTCGTATGTGATTTGTTTAAAATTTTAACATAAAGACTATTACTTATCTGAATTACGGATTAAAAACCAATATATTCATCAGTTTTTTCATATTTTATATGTATTAATTCTTAAATAAATCATATATCATGGAAGATCATATTTATAAAATTATCGAAATTGTAGGAACATCAAACACATCTAGCGATGACGCCGTTTCTAACGCTTTAGCTAAAGCCTCAAAAAGTATTCAAAACTTAAGATGGTTTGAAGTGACCAACACCCGTGGAAATATTGAAAACGGCAAAGTGGGTCGTTGGCAAGTAACGCTTAAAATTGGCTTTACCATGAACGATTAAAGTAAGGCCGCTTACAATTTATGCAATGAAAAGGCACAATATTTAAGACACAAATTAAAAATTGTTTAGTTTTGTGCTCCATGCAGAAAAAGATAAACATACAGAATAAAAAGGCACGGTTTCAATATGAAATTTTAGACAAGTACACGGCAGGCATAGTGCTAACGGGTACCGAAATAAAATCGATTAGAAACAGTCGCGCGTCTATAGCCGAAAGTTTTTGTGAATTTAATGACAAAGGCGAACTCTTTGTGATTAATATGACCATTGAGGAATATATTTATGGCACTTACTATAACCATAAACCCAAAGCCGAACGCAAACTTTTATTAAATAAGAAAGAGCTAAAAAAACTGAATAAGGAAGTTCAAAACACAGGACTTACCATTATACCCCTACGCATGTTTATTACAGACAAGGGGTATGCTAAGCTAGACATTGCTTTAGCTAAGGGTAAGAAATTATACGACAAACGTGAAACAATTAAAGATCGCGACAACAAAAGAAACCTTGATCGCGTTAAAAAAATATACAAGTAGTGCTGACTTTTGGCTTTAAATTTGATGCGGATAAAAAAATCAATTCTAACCTCATGTTAAAAAATCTATCCTTACTTTTTGTTTTTGTCATAACATTTAGCTTACAAGCCCAAGACGCTACCAAAACGGATACTACTGCTGTAAAAAAAGTAGAATTTACTATAGATAAAGAAGCGGTTTTAACTCTAGACGGCACGATAAAAAGTTTTTATAAAGTCATTTCTGCAAAAAAGGACACGGTTAGAAACTGGAAGCAATTCAAGTATTTATTTAAAAAAGATGCCAAATTAATTCCTTGCGGAAAAGACAAAATGGGCGTTTACCACGTGGGATATTTATCGCCCGATGAATACAAGAAAAAATCTAGTGATTGGTTTAAAAACAACGGTTTCATCCAAAATGAAATTCACAGAAAAACTGAAATCTATGGAAATATGGCCCATGCCTTCAGTACGTTTGAAGCCTACCATAAAACCTCTGACGAAGAACCTTTTTTAAGAGGCATTAACAGCATTCAACTTTTGTACGATGAAGAGCGCTGGTGGATTATCAACATCTATTGGACCCATGAAACTTATCGTAACCTCATCCCTAGAGATTATTTGCCGCCTCGAAAAAAAATCTAGTTTTTATCTTCTAACAAGGGTACGAATCTAAATTCTCCAAATTCTTCTTGTTCGAATTCTTTTGGACCTTTTCTTGTAAACATGGTCATGATTTGCACATCATCGCCCACAGGAATTACGAGCCTACCTCCTACTTTTAATTGTTTTAATAAGGGTTTAGGCACAAAAGGAGCTCCGGCTGTTACAATAATGCCATCGAAAGGCGCTTCTTCCTCCAACCCAATATAACCATCACCAAAAATTAACTTTTTAGCACGATATCCTAATTTTGGTAAAAAACGACTGGTAATTTTAAACAGTTCATTTTGACGCTCAATGCTGTAAACTCTAGCACCTAACTCACATAAAACGGCTGTTTGGTAACCACTTCCGGTACCTATTTCTAAAATTTTATCGCCACGTTTTATTTGAAGTAATTCCGATTGAAAAGCTACGGTATATGGTTGCGAAATGGTTTGATCGGCCGCAATAGGAAAGGCTTTATCTTGGTAAGCATGGTCTAAAAAGCTAGAATCCATAAATAAATGACGAGGAATATTTCCTATCGCCTTCAATACATTTTGATCTTTTATGCCTTTGCTAATTAAAACATTGACAAGCTGTTGTCGTAAACCTTGATGTCTGTACGTATCTTTCAAATTGGTTGGGAGTTTGGTCTACAAAAATACGCGAAGCTGCTTAAGTGCAAAACCATTTTTTATATTTTTATTTTTAGTTTTTATCAGACCAAAAAATAAACCTAAATCCCACTATCATACTTTAATTATCTTATTTTTGTTGAAAACCTAAAAAATTATGCTAAAAGCTGGAGTACTAGGTGCAGGACACTTAGGTAAAATTCATTTAAGACTTCTTAATCAATCTGAAAAATATAATCTTGTTGGTTTTTATGATGCCAATGAAGAAAATGGTAAAAAGGTTGAAGCCGAATTTGGATATAAATTTTTCAACTCAATTGACGCGCTTATAGATGCTGTAGATATCGTTGATATTGTTACCCCGACACTTTCGCATTACGATTGCGCTAAACAAGCCATTTCCAAAGGCAAACATATATTTATAGAAAAGCCCATTACCAATACTGTAGAAGAAGCCGAACACATTCGTGAACTGCTTGCCGAACATAATTTACGCGGACAAGTAGGTCACGTAGAGCGCTTTAACCCAGCGTTTACAGCGGTAAAAGATCATATTAAATCGCCCATGTTTATCGAAACACATCGTTTGGCAGAATTTAACCCTCGAGGTACCGATGTACCTGTGGTTTTAGATTTAATGATTCACGATATTGATATTATTTTGAGCATTGTAAAATCTAAAATAAAACACATTTCGGCCAGTGGTGTTGCTGTGATTAGCGAAACACCAGATATCGCTAACGCCCGACTAGAATTTGAAAACGGCTGTGTTGCCAATTTAACGGCGAGTCGTATTTCACTTAAAAAAATGCGTAAGGCCCGTTTCTTTCAAAAGGATGCTTACATCTCGGTAGATTTTCTAACGAAAAAATGTGAGGTCGTAAAAATGAAAGATGCCCCTGAAACTCCTGGAGATTTTGATATGATTCTTCAGAATGCCGAAGGTGTTAAAAAACAAATCTACTTTGATAACCCCGAGGTTCCAGACAACAATTCGATTTTAGACGAATTAGAAACCTTTGCAGATGCTGTAAATAACGACGAAACGCCAATCGTATCTTTACATGATGGCACCGAAGCGCTTCGCGTGGCTACTCAAATTATAAATTGTTTCTAGATGAAAAATGTAGCAGTTATAGGTGCAGGAACTATGGGCAACGGTATCGCACATACCTTTGCACAAAGCGGTTTTAATGTACAATTGATTGATGTAAATCCCGATGCCATAAAAAAAGGCATGCAAACCATTACTACCAATTTGGACCGTATGGTTGCTAAAGAAAAAATTACAGAAACCGATAAAACAGCTACCCTAGATCATATAAAAACCTTTACAAATCTAAAAGAAGGCGTGGCTAAAGCCGATTTAATCGTTGAAGCGGCTACCGAAAATTTAGATTTAAAACTCAAAATATTTAAAGACATAGACGAAGCGAGCTTAGAAACAGCCATTTTAGCAACGAATACTTCATCCATTTCCATTACGCAAATCGCAGCGGCTACTTCAAACCCAGAACGTGTTATTGGCATGCATTTCATGAATCCTGTACCAATTATGAAGTTGGTAGAGATTATTCGTGGGTATAATACCAGTGACTCGGTTACTAAAACCATCATGGATCTTTCTGAAACTTTGGGCAAAGTACCTGTGGAAGTTAATGATTACCCTGGTTTTGTTGCCAACCGTATTTTGATGCCTATGCTTAACGAATCGATTGAAACCTTATACAACGGCGTAGCTGGCGTTTATGAAATCGATACCGTAATGAAACTCGGCATGGCTCACCCTATGGGACCTTTACAATTAGCCGATTTTATTGGTTTAGACGTCTGTTTATCTATTTTAAATGTGATGTACGACGGCTTTAAAAACCCTAAATACGCTCCATGTCCCCTATTAGTTAATATGGTGCGTGCTGGAAAATTAGGCGTTAAGTCCGGCGAAGGCTTTTACGATTACTCGGAAAGTAAAAAGGCCGAAAAAATTGCTACTCAGTTTTTAAAATGACCTGAACTACAATATAAAAAATAATATATTTTAAGTTTTTTGTCATTTCGAAGGAAGGAGGAAGGAAAGACGAGAAATCTCACTATATAGAGATTCTTCCTCATACTTCGTCTGAATGACAGCTAAACCTTAAAACCCTTGTTGCTTTTAATGCTTCAAGAAAAAAAAGCTAATAATGACTATTTCAGAAAACCTGAAACACATACAATCAACCTTACCAAAGCATGTCACTTTGGTAGCGGTTTCTAAAACCAAACCTGTAAGCGATTTAATGGAAGCTTACGAGGCTGGACAACGCATTTTTGGAGAAAATAAAATCCAGGAAATGGTAGAAAAACACGAAACCATGCCTAAAGACATTCAGTGGCATATGATTGGCCATGTGCAACGCAATAAAGTGAAATACATGGCTGAATTTGTCAACCTAATTCACGGTGTCGATAATGAAAAGCTATTAAATGAAATTGATAAGCAAGCAAAAAAACACGACCGCATTATTGATTGTTTGCTTCAGATAAAAATAGCTTCGGAAGATTCAAAATTTGGTATGATGCCAAGTGATGCTGAAGCGATTTTAAAATCGGAAGCCTTTTCAGCATTAAAAAACATTCGAGTAATCGGACTCATGGGCATGGCAACATTTACGGAAGATGAAAACCAAGTAAAGGCAGAATTCAGCACCTTAAAATCGGTGTTTGAGTCTCTAAAACACATAGATAACGGAAACTGTAAACTACAAACCATTTCCATGGGGATGAGTGGCGATTATCAATTAGCTATCGAATGTGGCAGCACTATGGTTCGTGTTGGAAGTAGTATATTTGGAGAAAGGAATTATAATTGATTATTTATTATTGATGATTAAACATACCGCCTAAAGCATGCAGCACATTCAACTTTTAACTTCCAACTTTTAACTTTTAACTTTTATTTTTTGTACGCAATATTAGACATAGAAACAACGGGAGGGAAATTTAATGAAGAAGGCATTACCGAAATAGCCATCTATAAATACGACGGTCATGAAGTGGTCGATCAATTTATAAGCTTGATTAATCCGGAACGTGAAATTCAGCCCTTTGTGGTGAATCTTACAGGGATAAACAGCAACATGCTACGCAATGCGCCTAAATTTTACGAAGTTGCCAAACGCATTGTTGAAATTACCGAAGATTGTATTCTAGTGGCTCATAATGCCCAATTCGATTACCGCATTCTGTGTACAGAATTCAGACGCTTAGGTTTTGAGTACGAACGCAGATCCCTGTGTACTGTAGAACTGGCAAAAGATTTAATTCCCGGACAAGCCTCATACAGCCTAGGCAAGTTAGTGCGTTCTTTAGGTATCCCTGTTACCGACAGGCACCGTGCCTCGGGTGATGCTTTGGCAACGGTGAAATTATTCAAATTACTATTGGATAAAGACACTAATAAAACCATCATTAAAAATGCTATAAAAACTAGTCCTAAACAAAAACTAGAACCTAAACATCTAGATATTATTGCTGAGATGCCGGCCATTACAGGCGTCTATTACATACACCAAGAAGATGGCGAGATTATTTATATAGGTAAGAGCAACAATATTAAAAAACGCATCAATCAGCATTTTACAAATACCAATTCCAAAGCAAAACGAATACAAGCCAAAGTAACCTCGGTAACCTACGAAGCCACAGGTAGTGAATTGGTGGCGCTTTTAAAGGAAAGTGAAGCTATAAAACGTTTAAAACCCAGATTTAATCGTGCTTTACGTCGTTCCATATTTAATTATGCGCTGTATCGATTTGTAGACGAAAACGGTTATATCAATTTAAAAATAGACAAGGCCGATGGTCGAAAAAAAGCCATAACCACTTTTAGCAACCTGCAAAGCGGTAAAAGCTTTATCACCCGAGCCGTTGAAGAATTTCAACTCTGCCAGAAACTTGCAGGTATATACAAAACTAAAACCAGCTGTTTTCATTACGATATTAAAAGCTGTTATGGCGCCTGTATTCAAGAGGAATCGCCCGAAGACTATAACAAACGTGTGCTCGCCTTAATAGAAAAATACAGTTATGCTAATAAAAATATGGTTATTGTAGATCGCGGTCGCGAAGTTGATGAGCGCAGCGCTATTCTCATTGAAAACGGACTTTTTAAAGGCATCGGGTTCTTCAACTTAAACTACCAAATTAATAACCTCGAAGTTCTCGAATCCATTATCACGCCCATGGAAAACAATCGCGATACGCAGCATATTATTCAAAGCTATATGCGAAGAAACAAGCGTTTAAAAATTGTAGTCATAGACAAATAACAAAACCTACAATACTTTTCTTATTTTTGATGTTATGACGACGCCTAAAAAAAACTGGAAAACCAAGCTTTTTGTTATTATCTACGGTACTAACACGCCTGCGGGAAAACTGTTTGATGTCATTTTACTCTATACCATAATCGCTAGTATTTTACTAGTTATGCTAGAAAGTGTAAAAAGTATCGACGAGCATTATCATACCTTTTTAAATATTTCGGAATGGATTATCACCATTCTCTTTACCATAGAGTACATCCTTCGTGTGGTGACTGCAAAAAGACCTTGGCAATATATATTTAGTTTTTACGGACTCATCGATTTACTGTCTACCATACCAAAATACATCTCATTATTCTTAGGAGGGATTCATGCCCTAGCGGCTTTACGTGCCCTAAGATTACTTCGTATTTTCAGAATTTTAAAACTCGGCAGATATTTAGGAGCTTCTCATAACCTATTAAATGCTTTAAAAGCCAGTCGAGCCAAAATCTCAGTATTCCTCTTTGCCGTACTTATAATTGCTGTTATTCTAGGCACCATTATGTACATGGTTGAAGGCGAAGAAAATGGCTTTTCTAACATTCCTAAAAGTGTGTATTGGTGTATCGTAACCCTTACCACAGTAGGTTTTGGTGATATTGCGCCACAAACCCCATTAGGACAATTTATAGCGGCTCTGATTATGATTTTAGGTTATGGCATCATTGCAGTTCCAACAGGTATCGTATCTGTAGAATACAACAACCAAGCGTCGAACTCCAAACAAAGCGACGAAAAGACGCCAGAAACACCTCAAAAAATTTGTCCGAACTGTTTAGCTGAAAGTCATCGGGAAGGTGCAAAATTTTGTTACCGTTGTAGTGAAAAACTTTAGGGTCTTTTGGGCGTTACCCCGCTCTGGCGGGGTCAGGCTTTCCGCTGCAATCTTTTTATATTTTCACCATTGAAAAGACTTCTATTTTACAAGCCAAATCGCAGTTTAAAACCTAGACCACTTATACAAACCTTATAAAAAGGATTTCCACTCCAATCCTTAACGCGGGCGTGCAGCTGTGGTTAGAGCTTTCTTAAAAATAGTTCTTGTTTAAGAGTGTAGTGTGTACTTTTTGAATTTCTCTATATTATTCAAAATATTCTTATTAATATTTTAGATTCAAGTAAATAGGACAAATCCATAACTAACAGAAAAAATCGTACTGGTTTAATTCTCTGAAAAATCAAATTATTTCGGATTAGTCCAACCTTCTAAAAAAGCTCCTAAAGCAAAGTTTAGAAATAAAACTAAAACCACGATAGAGAAAACTATTCCTATAATTTTAAAGATTTTTATTTCGTTTTTTATCATATGACGCTCAATTTTTAAGTTTCTTTAAAAATATCAACAAACTTGACATTCATTTTTTGCATTGCTAATTTATTGAAAAATAGATTTAAATAAAATTTTTAGCCAACGAGATATTTCCAGTTAAACTACTATATTAATTCTAAATCTTCTTAGATAGTATTCTCCCTAGGAGTGACTACAGGGGTGTTTTCTCCTTCATTAATTTGCCCCAGTTTACACTAGTATTTCATCAATATTTCAAATAATAAAACCCCAACAATACCATCAAAAAAACAATTATTCAGTATTATTTCAATTATAAGATTGTCTAAACATTAATAATTTAAAGGTTTTACAATCAAGTTATCAAATCTATTTAGATTCAGTTTAAATAAATTGCCCATATTAAAATGTATGAATATATTTGCCCTGTTTTTAATAAGTCTAAATAAGTTGAGATATTTAATTGCTTCATTTTTAATAATTTGTTTTTTTACAACACATGCCCAAGTTGAACTTAGTCATATAAATGGAGTTGTTACCGATACATCAAAGCAACCGCTTTTAGGAGTTTCCGTTACTTTATTAGGAACCAACAAAGGCGCTCCTACTAATTTAGATGGTATCTATACAATAAACGAAATCCCTCCTGGCGCTTATACTTTAAAAGTTTCTGCTATGGGGTTTAAACCCCAAGAACTTAGTGTAAAATTAATAGCTGGAAACACACTAATTAAAGATGTGATCCTCATTGAAGACATTTCACAATTAGAACAAGTTACCGTTAACGGAAAATCTAGAGCTTCCAAAATAGAAGAAAAAGGCTTTACCGTTAACGTGATAGAAACTCAAAAACTTAAAAGTCAAAGTGTTGAAATTAATACTGTTTTAGGTCATGCCCCTGGTGTGCGTGTAAGAACCACTGGTGGTATAGGCTCCGATTTTGAATACTCTTTAGATGGCATGTCGGGGAATGCAATAAGCTTTTTTATTGATGGTATTCCAATGGATTATTTCGGTTCATCTTATTCAATAAATAATTTGCCTGTAGCCCTTATAGAACGTATTGATATTTATAAAGGTGTTGTTCCTGTCGATTTAGGTTCCGATGCCCTAGGTGGTGCTATTAATTTAGTTACCAACCAAGAAGCCTCCAACTTTCTTGAAGCCTCTTATTCCTTTGGCTCGTTTAATACACATCGTGCTGCCTTACACGGGCAATGGAAAGCTAAATCGGGATTTACAACCAGACTCTCTACATTTTACACCTATTCGGATAATAATTATAAAGTTTGGGGACAAGGCGTATACTACGCAGAAGAAGGCACTGGAAAAGCAATAGAATTTACAGAAGATAATCCCGCAGAAAGATTTAATGATGATTTTAGAACCCTGAGTACGAAATTAGATTTGGGTGTCACTCAAAAAAAATGGGCCGATCAGTTTTTTGTTAGCATCTTAGCTTCCGATCAAAAAAAAGGCGTACAAACAGGCCAAACCATGGGACATGTTTACGGAGAAATGCGTAATAATGAACAGGTTCTTATGCCTAGCCTAACCTATCAAAAAAAGGACTTAATTACCAAAGGTTTAAACCTAAGTGCCTTTGCAGGTTTATCATACAAAAAAGAAGTGGTTATAGATACCACAACATCACGCTATGATTGGCGAGGTGAAGTTATTGGAATAAACCCTGATGGTGGTGAAATTGGACGAACAGGTAAATCGCTATACACACAAAAAGATGTATCGAATATATATCGTGTGAACACCACTTATCAATTACCTTCAAATTTTAAATTAGGAGTTAATTATTTATATACTGGAACCAACCGTACAGGTGACGACCCGTTTGCTGCTCAGCATAAAATCCCATACTCAGAACCTCAAAATATAAGTTCTAATTTTGCTGGCCTATCTCTAGAAACCACAAAGTTTAATAATAGATTACATGCTAATGCCTTTATAAAATACTATGGTTTTAATTCCTCAATAAACGACTTGGTTTACACCACAGAATGGGAAATTGTTAAACACGAGAATAGCGTTTCTAATTGGGGCGGTGGTTTTGCTACATCATACAAACTTTATCGAAATCTTCTACTTAAAGCATCTTTAGAGCAAGCAACAAGGCTTCCAAGTGCTACAGAAGCCCTTGGTGATGGGGTAACTATTTCAAATAATCCAGATATAAAACCTGAACAAAGTTTTAATCTAAACTTCGGGGTTGCCTTAGGCAGGTACGACTTAGGTGCTAATAATGGATTAAAAATAGAGCTTAATACATTTTACAGGAATGTTTCAGATAAGCTTCAACTGAATGTGCAAGGCGGTCAAGAGATTGGGCAGTTCGAAAACATAAGAAAAGTATCTGGAACAGGTGCTGAATTAAATATGGTATTGGATTTTAATCAGAAGTTAAAACTTAGCTTAAATGGTACTTATTTAGACTATAGAAATAATCTTAAGGTAGACGAAAATGGCAATGACAATATTGTATATGGAGACCGTCTTAGAAACACACCCTACTTATTAGCAAATGCTAATTTAGAATATGATGTATTAGATGTTTTTCAAAAAGACTCTAGACTATTTACCTACCTACAATCTGGATATGTTCACGAATTTTTCCTGCGCTGGCCTAGCTTAGGGAGTCAGGACAGCAAAAGTGTAATTCCTACGCAGCTGGTTTTTGATGCAGGTATTGGGTATACTTTTCCCTCACAAAAGTTAATCCTTTCACTAGATTTATCAAACATACTAAACGAGCAAGTGTATGATAACTTTTTATTACAAAAACCAGGAAGAGCTATATTCTTTAAAATCAATTATAAAATCTTAGAATAATAAATAAACCTAAAATAATTAAATACGATGACAACAAAAAGATTAATAAACACGACAGTCATTTGCTTATTTCTAGCCCTTAATTTCACTTTCGTTTCATGTAGTGATTCTGATGATAATGACGATAATGGAGGAACTCCAAATCCTGAAAACACAAAATATTTAGTAGGTGCTGAAGTAGACGCTGAAGGCTACTACCTAACAACTGATAACATTTCATCGGGTTCAATTTCTATCGTAGGAAATGGTGCTGAAGGCTATGCAAATTTATCTGTTACTGTAGATGGATACCTTTACATTCTTAACAACACCGAAGGTTTAACAGAAAAATTTGAATTAACTGAAAATGGTCCAGTTAAAGTAGATGCTATTTCTAATGCAGTATTAACACCAGGGGCATTTTTCCGTTACATACAAGCTACCGATAATGGTGATTTATTTTTATCAAACAACCCAGATGATAATGGTCAAGTACCTTACGGAATCATCGATATCGACACTTTTTCAGCTACTAGCTCTGGTTTTATTGCTTTCCCTTCAGTGGAAAACAAAACTAATTTATGGTCAAACGGATTAGTACAAGGAGATAAAATTTATTTTGGAACATTATACGGAGATCCTGCTACGTGGGGGCAACTTTCTGAGAATTTAATTACTGTGATTTTTGACTATCCGTCATTAACAAACCCAACAGTTATCGAATCTGATGCCTCTGCAGGAATGACTGCTGGTTACCGTACTAACGGTTCTTTTGCTACCGAAAACGGTGAAATCTACCAATACAATATCACAAGTTCATTATGGTATGGAAACGATGAAGTAGCTAACGAGCCTTCGGTTTTCGTAAGAATTACAGATGGTGATTATGATGATTATAAGCTTGATGTATCTGCACACTTTAATGAGCCTATTTCTATTTGGAATGCATGGTATGCTGGTAACGGTATTGCTTATGCTAATGTAGTTCGTGTAGCCGATGTTCCAGAATGGGGAGATCTTAATCAAAACACGGGTACTTTAGTTGAAATTGACCTTTACAACAACACGGTAACCGAGCTTACTTTACCAAAAGCATCATTTGTAAATATATTTACGTTGGATTGTGTTGAAAACGGAAAATTCTATATTCCAGTAAGTATTACTGGTGGTGATGCTAGTATTTATGAACTTACAATTGGTGGTGGTGCTAGTGCCTATTCAAAAGGAGCTTCTCTAGATGGCAGCAACGTTTATGTAAATGCATTATTTAGAAATTTCTAATACCTACAAAAATAAAATGCGTTTATTTATTCATTAAATAAATCATATTTTTGTGCTAAATATATTTAACCTCAACCAAATAATTAATTTTGGTTGAGGTTTTTATTATGAAACAAGCAATTAAAAACACACTACATAAACTTCACCTTTGGCTTGGTTTAGTATCAGGCCTAGTGGTATTCGTTGTGGCCATTACGGGTTGTATCTATGTGTTTTCATACGACATAAAAGAAGTCATTTACAAGGACAGAGGCCATGTTGAAGTACCAGCCGACACCTCAAAAGTGAGTATAACAGCATTGGTAAATACGGCTTCGGGAGTATTTGACAACAAATATCCCTTTCAAAATATTGTAATCACCGACGAGCCTGATCACGCCATTAGTATAAGCTTTTTGGAAATTGATAACACCGCTTTTGGTTACCACAATTACATGAAGTTTTACAAAACGGTTTATTTAAACCCGTATACCGGTAAAATCATTTATATAGAAAACACAAAAAACGAGTTTTTTAATGTCATGCTGGCTGTACACATGAATCTATACATGGGTTACAATGATTATAGCCACTATATCATTGCAGGTGCTACGTGGATTTTTGTTTTTATGCTTATTTCAGGACTAATTTTATGGTGGCCTAAAAAATCACAACGCAAACAAAGCTTTTGGTTCCGTTGGAAGAAAACTTCAAAATGGCGACGTAAAAATTATGATTTACACAGAATTTTTGGTTTCTACATGCTTTTAATCGCGCTTCTTTTAGCATTAACAGGATTAATGTGGGCTTCAAAAAGTTTCAATAGTTCCGTGAAATGGGTCGCAAATGGGGGAAAAACTATTCCCTATAGTAAAATATCTGATCCCAAAAAAACAATATATCAAGATGAACCCTTAGATGTTATTTTTCAATCTACACTAACAGATTTCCCTGATTTTAAATATATTTTAATACGAAGACACCCAAAACCATCCATTCCTTATATAGTTCGAGCTTACGGACATGAGACCCAAAACTATAAACGTGTTGAAATGTATTATGATAAAAATACTGCCGAATTACTAGATACCTTTTATTTTAAGGACAAAAATAATGGTGAAAAAATACAAGCCTTAAATTATGATTTACACGTAGGTAGCATTGGCGGATTACCAACACAAATACTCATGTTTTTTGCCAGCTTATTAATAGCATCCATGCCTATAACAGGGATTTTAATTTGGTATGGCAGACACTATAAAAAGCGTAGAACTAGGGTTAAATAACGTTTCCAACTCGGTATCGGTTAATGTTGGGTTCGATACGACCAAACAGACAACCAGGTATTAATTTGTTACAGTGAGCCTTTCGGAGTGCTTTTTTATGTATTTTTCATACCCCACATCACAAAATATCTCGAAACCTTTGTGCAATCCCTTTTTCAATATAACTTTACAAAATATTTAAACACAAGCGTCATCAATTCAAAAGCCAAATATTTAATTGCTGTTGTTGGACCTACGGCCATAGGAAAAACGGCGTTAAGCATTAAGCTCGCGGAACATTTTCAAACCGAAATTATTTCGGCCGATTCACGTCAGTTTTTCAAAGAAATGAGTATCGGAACCGCGGCTCCTACTCCCGACGAACTTGCCGCTGCACCGCATCATTTTATTCAGCATAAATCCATTCAAGAAAATTACAATGTTGGTGCTTTCGAAAAAGAGGCTTTAGGTTGTCTAGATGATTTATTCCAAAAACACGATGTTCTTATTATGGTTGGAGGCTCAGGCTTATACGTTGATGCTGTAACTAAAGGCCTGGATTATTTTCCCGAAGTCGACTCCAATATCCGAGAAAACCTCAATAAAACACTGGAAAAAGAAGGTTTAGAAGTGTTACAAAACAAACTTAAAGACTTAGACTTAAAAAGCTACAACACCATCGCGATTGACAATCCGCACCGCGTGATTAGAGCCTTAGAAATTTGTATTGGAACCAACAAACCGTATTCATCATTTTTAAATAAAGGCAAAGAAAAAAGACACTTCAAAACCATGACCGTTGGTTTAACTGCCGATCGTGAGATTATCTACGACCGTATCAATAAACGTGTGGATATTATGATGGAACAAGGTTTGCTAGAAGAAGTGAAACGTTTACAAGAACACCAAAACTTAAACGCTCTAAACACGGTAGGTTACAAAGAAATATTTAATTATCTAAATGGAGAATGGCCTTTAGATTTTGCAGTTTCAGAAATCAAAAAAAATTCACGCCGTTTTGCTAAACGCCAATTGACTTGGTTTAAACGAAATGAAGAAACTTTGTGGTTTGATTATTTGGACCCTTTAGATGCTATTGTTAAAGCTATTGAAAAGACACAGGTTGAAACTCTAGAATAAACATCTATTGATGGAACTACTCCTCCATCTCTACCGTGCTAAACTTCGCATTAACCACGATATTTTTTCCGCTATCCAGTGACCCTGCTGAAAAAGTAGAAAGGTTTTCTTTAGCCGATTTTTTAGGATGCGAAAAGCGAGATCGTGTGCCTTTATACTGGAAATGACAAGCGGTTTCAGGTAGTTTTATTTTGGCGTTAGAATTTTGAAGGATCACATTAACACTGGAAAACTTATCACTAATATTTAAAATTTTCAAATCCCCAATATTTCCATCAATCACAGCACTTTTTATCAAATTATCAATGGTGATTTTTGAAGAGTTTAAATTTAAAGTCAAGTGATTCACTGCATGTAATTCAGCCTTATCTACATAATTTAATTGCAAGGCGCCAGCATTCCAGTTGGCGATATAAATTGGCGAATACGAAGCATTGATGGAAGTTAAACTCCCATCAATACCTTGTGCTTTAAGTTTGGTGTAATCTAAATCTGCCTTTAAATTTTCTACATTATCGGCAAACTCGATTTCACCATATTTTACTTTCACCTTTAACTTTGAGTTTTTAGGCATTTTTATTTTAATCGTCCTTTTAACTTTTGCATCGGCGTGCCCTTTAACCATACGTTCTATTTTACGCTGTCTATCTTCTTGCAAAATAATGCGCTCTTCGGTTTGCGTGGCATGCATTCTTGCTCTTTCGGCCATCCTTCTGGCTTGCATCGCTTCCGCTCTTTTTTGCTGCGCCTCTATCCTAGCGGTTTGACTCTCCAATTGTTTGGTAAGGCGTTCGCTCCAGGCTTCCATTTTTTCAGCATATTCTTCAGAGTTCATGCGTGCTTCAAACTCTTCTGCCCAAGCCTCCATTTGTTTTCCGTATTTTTCACCCCATTCTTTGCCAAACTTTTCGCCCCAAGCTTCCATTTTTTTAGCAAAGTCATCGCCATATTTCAATTCAATTTTCTTTGAGTACTTATCTAAATACTTATCACCTTCTTTTTTATACGCCTCGTAATCAAAACGTACATCCGTAATACCTTCAGGCAATTCTGGAAGCTCCGGGAGTTCTGGCAATTCTGGTAATTGAGGCATCTCGGGAAATCCAGGAGGCATAGGCGCATCGGGAGCTAGTGGCACTTCAACGTGAATATCTACATCGGGAATATCGGCCAATTCATATTTTAACTCCTTTATAATGGCTTCAACAGCTTCATCATCTTCATAGGCAGTGGTATTTACCACCCAAACCTGAGGTCCGCTACCTTTTGTACTTATACGCACTTGGTCGGTAGATGCATCGACATCAATATTCCAAGCCTTTAAAGCTTTTTGTAAATCTTCAGCGCTAAGTTGATCGCCTTCAATATAAGCTTCAATTTCAACGGTATCTCTATTCCATGTATCGAAAACAATGTTACAATGACTGGTGTTCAAATCGATCTTAACATCTTTATTGACTTTAATCGCTTGAGACACTTTGGTTAATTTTTGTTGTGCAAACAAGTTTCCTGCTAAAAGCAAGCACAACATGATTACAATTTTATGTTTTATGATTCTGTTCATTTTTTGATTTTTAAATGTGTTGCTGCAAGGCATCCTTTTTAGTCTCAGGACTTTGTAAGTCCTTCAGTTGGCCCTTTAATCGGTACAATAAGTTTAATCGCAATTTCAAATTATCGATTAAAGCATTTATGGTCAATTCACTAGGACCTTCTTCAGTAAACTCTAAAAACAAATCTTGATAAGCTTTATCCAAAGTATCAATTTGTTCTAAATAACTATCTACCAATTCTTTGGTTTCATCGGTATAAGTCATTTTCGAGAGTTCTAAATTGATACTCGCTAAGTAATAATCCTCCACTTTTTTAAGTCCGGGAGAAATATCGCCTAAAGTCTTCGTTTCAACAGGTTTGGTATGCGCAACTTGAACAGGCACCGTATTTTCTGCACCATTGAAAAACTTAAAAAGGCCAAAAGTCAACCCCAAGAGCACCGCTATACTCGCCGCTATTTTAAGTCCTAAAAACCTATTCGGTTTAGGTTGCTGCGGCAAGGCTTTGTCTAGCTTTTCTAGAAACCTGACTTGATGATTTTCAGGCATTCGTTCATTACTAACTACTTGATCTTTAAACAGGTCTTTAATATCTCGCGCCATTTTTTTTAAGTTTTAATAATTCTTGTAACTTCACTTTCCCTCTTGACAATTGTGTTCTAGAGGCTACCTGAGAGATGCCCAATATTTCGGAAATCTCCTGATGGTCGTAGCCTTCTACTAAAAAAAGCATCACAACATATTGATATTTGTCTGGTAATTTTTCTATGGCTGTTTTTACATCAGATAATGTAATCGCCTCGTCAACCAACCATTTGCTGTCTTTTTCGGTATCGACGACTTTGAGGTGCACCTCATCTAAAGCCACAAAATCGGCTTTTCTAGCTTTAATGAAATCGATACTTTTATTAACAACAATACGTTTTAACCAAGCCCCAAAAGTCACTTCTGCATTGTATTGATGAAGTTTTGTAAAGGCATTTATAAATGCTTCTTGTACAACATCTTCGGCATCGGCAGCATCTTTTAAAAACCGTTTAGCTACAATATACATACCATCGCAGTATTGGTTGTACAACTGCATTTGAGCCTTGCGGTTATTTTTTTTGCACTGTTCAATAATATCAATATGAAACATGCTAATGCGACTTTGTTTATTGGTTAGTTCATATTAAAGACGATAAAAAATGGGGAGTGTTGCAAAAACTATTTACTTTTTTTGCCGATTTATAACAAAGCTAAATAAATCTGCGTTTGCATTTTAGTAGTCATCCCAATTAATTTATCTTTATACCCTAAAAGTCTATCTATGAACACCTTTTTAAAACGTATCCTAATTCTCTTATCTGTAGTGGCTTTAGGATTATTTTTATATTCTGTTTTTGTTGAAAATATTTTCGCGCCACGTTTAAGTCCGAAAGACACCGTGGAGTTTAAATTAAACGATTTAGAATTAGAAGTTTTTTATAATAGACCTTTTAAAAAGAACCGTGAAATTTTTGGAGCCTTGGTTCCTTACAATCAGGTTTGGCGTACGGGAGCAAACGAAGCGACCACTTTTGAAACCAATGAAAACCTTGAAATTAACGGTATGCCATTACCCCCTGGGAAATACACGCTGTGGACGGTACCTAAAGACTCTACTTGGACCGTAATATTCAATTCTAAACAATACAAATGGGGTGTTAATGCTGAAATGCAACCTATGTGGGATCCTAATTACGATGTGATCACTACCGAAGTTCCGGTTCAAAAATTAGATAATACCGTAGAACAATTTACTATCGCTTTTGATAATTCTACCGACAACCTCTTTTTAACCATGGCCTGGGATGATGTAAAAATCGCCTTGCCATTGAAATAGAGTATTCTTCCCATAGAAAAAAATGTTACTTTTAGACAAACTATTGGCGTGTCTAAACCTAAAAAAACATCCATTCAAGAAAATGAAGGGGTTTCAATTTCTGAAATCACCAACCCTGAGGCCATAGAGCGCTTTAAATCTAGACGTAACAAAACCATTGATGTTGATGATTTAATTTCGAGTCTTCTCAACAAAAACATATCAGCCCTTAGTCGCGGCATTACTATCGTTGAAAGCGAACACCCAAAACATACAGCACAAGCAAGTGCTATTATAAAGGCCTGTTTGCCCAAGGCTAATAAATCCATCCGTATTGGTATTACTGGCGTTCCTGGCGTAGGGAAAAGCACGTTCATTGAAGCTTTTGGTCATTACTTAAGTCAGCTTGGCAAACGCGTTGCCGTACTCGCTATAGACCCCAGCAGCAGCATTACTAAAGGCAGTATTTTAGGAGATAAAACCCGTATGGAGGATTTAGTAAAAAATGAAAATGTTTTTATTAGACCGTCTGCTTCGGGTAATTCTTTAGGTGGTGTGGCAAGAAAAACGCGCGAATCTATTATTTTGTGTGAAGCCGCTGGTTTTGATGTGGTTATTATTGAAACCGTAGGTGTTGGACAAAGTGAAACTACCGTGCATAGTATGGTCGATTTCTTTTTATTACTGAAACTTCCAGGGGCTGGTGATGAGTTACAAGGCATAAAACGAGGCATCATTGAAATGGCCGATGCCATAGCCATTAATAAAGCCGATGGTGACAACCTCAAAAAAGCTAAAGTAGCGCAAACTGACTTTAAAAATGCGCTACACCTCTACCCCAATAGTAAATCGGAATGGCAACCCCAAGTTAGTCTTTGTAGTGCTTTGAATAAAGAGGGTATTGATGCGATTTGGCAACAGATTTTAGACTATGTTCAAATCACTTCAGCTAACAATTACTTTAACGAAAAGCGCCAAGAACAAAATAAGTATTGGCTCATTCAGACGATTGAATCCCAATTAAAATCAGATTTCTTTAATAAACCAGAAATAAAAGCGGCATTGAACGAACAAATACAACTTCTAGATCTTAATAAAACCACGCCTTTTGCAGCTGCAGAATATCTTTTGAAACTAAAGCATTAATCTCTAGCATAGCGCTTGAGTAACAACTGCGCAATTAAATAGAACAAAGTACCTCCAAAAACCCCAAAGGTTAATCCGCATAACAAGTCTAAAGGATAATGCACGCCAACATAAATTCTACTATAAGCTACAATTAAACTCCAAACTATTAGAATACCCATCAAATATTTGTAATAAGGTTTTAACATTAATCCTGCAAAAATAGCAGCTGCCATAGAGTTTGAGGCATGGCCAGAGAAAAATCCGTATTTACCACAGCGCACGGCTATAAAACGCACCTGATCGGCAATACTAGGTTCTCCACAAGGACGTAAACGCTGGAAACCACGCTTAAACACATTGGTTATTTGATCGGTAAAAGTGATCATTAAAGCAATAACAACAACGAGAATTAATAACGATTTCAACCCCAGTTTTTTATAAATTAAATACAATAAAATGGCATAAAGCGGAACAAAGGTAAGTTCGTCTGTAATGAGTAACCAGAGCTGATCCCAGGTTTCAGACCCTAAATTGTTTAGATATAAAAAAAGCTCGGTGTCGTACTTTAATAATTCGTCAATCGTCATAAAAAGTTATTCTTCGTATTTAGCGACTTCACTATCATAAAAATCGGTGGCCAACTTAATGGCTAACTCGGTTTCACTGGCCAATTCTTTTTGGTCTTCAGCATCAAAATCTTCAAACCATTCCACCTCATCATTTTCAAGATTTATAATGAAACGCGGAAATTCGGTATGAATAACATAGATCGCATCAGGAAATTCGGTATTATCACCTAGAATAAATTTTGGAAGACTCATTTTTTATGATTTGTTGTTTGACAAAATTAACCTTTTCGTTAAATAATTAAACCTTATATACAATAAAATCGCAGCGGTGGTTAATCCGGCTAGAAGTCCTATCCAAATACCAAAACTCCCATAAGCCTCTTCTTTACCTAAAAACCAACTTATAGGAAATCCTACCAACCAATAGGAAATAAAAGTTATTACCGTTGGGATTTTCACATCCTGTAACCCACGTAAAGCTCCCAATACAAGCACTTGAATACTGTCGCTAATTTGAAATATGGCTGCTGCAATTAATAATTTGGAAGCAATACCAACCACCTCTTTATTATCCGCTAGGTTTTTAGCATCGTCAAAATCGACATATATTCTAGGCAGATACTCATGAAATACAGAGAAAAACAAAGCAAATAAAACCGCCAACAAGGTACCCATTAAAAATAATGAAAAGGCAATGCGACGAAGTTCAAAATAGGCTTTAAGTCCTTTTTGATTTCCAACACGAATCATAGCTGCTACACTCAAACCTGTAGCCACCATAAAGGTCATCGAACTTAAGTTTAAAGCAATTTGATTGGCTGCCTGCGGGTTTTTCCCTAGCAATCCGCTTAACCAAATAGCTGCCGTAAAAATAGCTACTTCAAAAAACATTTGCATAGCACTAGGAGAACCTAGATGCAGCAACTTTTTAATCATCAATTTATCTAGTACAAAAAACTTGATATTTGTAACAAAAGCTTTCGATTTTTCTTTCCCTTTAAGTAAGTACCAAATGTACCAAACCATGAGAATTCGAGACACTAAAGTCCCGTAAGCCGCTCCAACTATACCGAATTCTGGAAAGCCAAACTTTCCAAAAATTAAGACGTAATTCAATACAATATTAATCACATTACCCACTAAAGTGGCATACATGGGGTATCGCGTCATAGACATTCCATCGCTAAATTGTTTAAAGCCTTGAAATATCACCAAGGGAATTAAAGACACGGCCACCAAATCCAGATATGGAATGGCCAGCTCGACCACCTCAACAGGTTGCTTCATGAGGTACATGAGTGGTTTAGCGAAATAAACGATAAAAAACAAGATGACACCAATTACCGTACATAAAAACAAGCCATTTTTAAAGGCCGATTTCCCTTGTTTGAAATTATTAGCGGCATCCGATTCTGCAACCACAGGCGTTATTGCTGTTGAAAATCCGATACCTAAAGACATGGCAATAAACATAAAACTATTCCCCAAAGAAACAGCTGCTAATTCGGCTGTACCTAATTGCCCAACCATGATATTATCTACAAAACTCACAAAGGTATGACCAAGCATCCCCAACATCACTGGCGCGGCAAGTTGCCAATTGTATTTAAACTCTTTGGTGTACTGTGATAAATTCATGCTGCAAAAGTAGTCCTATTTTATGGTAAAAAAGTGACCCTAAAACAAAAAAAATACCGAGAGCTTTCACCCTCGATATTTTCATCCTCACCTTAAAAAGATTCTATTAAAATCTCCGAAATAAAATATTAATCACGATTAACAATTAATGTTTTTGAAAAAGTTGTTTGATTTCCTACAACATGAATTAAATACACTCCAGAAGGAATATGACTAATGTTTATGGTTCCACTAGCTTCTAGCTTCCCTATAAATCTACCTGTGAAGTCGTAAAGTGAAATTTTTTCGTTCCCCTTTAGGTTTGTAATATTTAACACATCTGAGGCTGGGTTCGGGTAAAAACTAATTCCAGTACTCTGAACCTCATCAACTGAAAGGTGTCCGCCACAAGGCATATTAGCGGCATAATCACTAGGCACTTTGATAAGTTCAATTTTATCTAAATTCCATTGCCACACATCTACCCCTGTTGCTGTCACTTTAAAAGTTTGGGTTCCGGCATTTACCTGTAGTGGAGCACATGCAATATGTGTTCCTGGGGTCGTCCATTCACCTGTAGATTCAAAAGTATCCGTAGAAAAATCGGTACCATTTATAGTTCCAGTAATTTCAGTATTACTTCCTGGAGTTGCATAATGGTAGGTCACTTGATAAAATCCTGATTCAGGAATATTAACCTGGTACTCTGCCCAATCTCCTGTGTTTCCGTAATCAATCCATTCTCCATTGACTCTAAACCCGAATCCTGGACCTCCCCAAGAGCTATCATCTTCTGTACCGCTAGTAGAGGTTAAATCTTCAGCTTCAATAATTAAACTGCTGCTAGGATCAACAAAAGTAATGACACTTGAATCTTGTAAACCACCATCCACGGCCGTAGCAGTAATCGTTGCTGTACCACTTGTAATGGCTGTAACTAATCCGTTAGCATCAACAGTAGCAATATTAGCATTTGAAGTCGTCCAATTAACCGTTTTATTACTCGCATCTGCAGGTAAAACTTTGGCTGATAATTGAATAGCATCCGATGTAACCGCATAAGCAGAACTTGGAGAAACCGTTACACTCGTAATTGTTGTAGGCTGATTAATCGTTATGTCATTATCACAAGTCGATATGATTGTGGTACCATTTGTCAATTCCGCACGTAATTTATAGCCCGAACCTGGTGCTGGTGCATTTGCTAAGGTGAAAGATACAGGAACCGTTTCTAAGCCTTGAGCATTTAAATTTATGGTGTTACTCGCTAAAACATCGGTACCTTTAACTAGCGCAATATAAAACTCACGAGCTCCATCCATATTAACGTTTGCCGTAAAGTCGATATTAGTAGTCGCATCAAAATCAGTAGGCAACGCATCACAGAAAATCGTCTCTTGTCCAGCAATACCAACGGTAACAACAATGTCATCTTTAATAGTAGTTCCTTTTACAGTAGCTGTAATTGTTGCTGTTTCACCTACTTTTTTACCAATAATGGTTCCGTTAGAAACAATTTCCACAACACTATCATCGGAAGTAGTCCATTCTACTTCTGGTGCCACCGTAGGTGTCGGTGTAAATTCTATATTCAAATCGGTATTTGTATAATGCGCTACGGTTAGGGCATCACCTTCAATTATTGAAATAGCTGTTACAGATGAGGCTTGATAAGGAATAGCATTAATAGTGATGGTAGCAGCAATCGAGTTATCAGCCGTACTTGTAGCAGTAATTACTGTGCTTCCTGAATCGGCAACTGCTGTAACAACCCCATTTTCATCTACAGTAGCCACGGCTTCGTTAGAAGAGGTCCAAGTTAAACCTTTATCTGAAGCATCTTCAGGCGTAAAAATAGGTGCTAATCCTAGAGTTTCACCATTCATAACATCTTCAGAAGCTGAACTAAAAGCAAGCCCAGTAATTGTAGATCCGCCATTTGTTCTACCCGGATCGGTAGTCATATCGAAAACCTGAATCATTAAAGTTGTAAACTCCGCTGCTTGATATCTTTCAAAAGTTACCGTGTTATTGCCATCTTGAAGATACTCAATTGGACATTCTAATTCTAAAACACCAAACCATGCGCCTTTAAAGTTTCCTAATCCATATCCACGTGTATTGGCAATAAAATTATCGGCTTGTACAATAACGTCATTTCCGTTTACGGTAAGTTTTTTAATTTTCATTCCAGGATTTCCATCATTAGGATTTGGGAAAAAACCACCAACTCTAATTATGGCTTCGCCATGTGTTGGTTTTACCACACCAGAAACCGTTGCTGTTATACTTGGAGTTGACGCTGTATGACACAATTGCGTACCACGATCGTTTTTAGCATTTCCAGCTAATGGAGCACTCATATACTTTGTTTCTTCCGATTCTTGATCGATAACCACATTGTTTGCAAACGTATAATCTAAAACAATAGTAGAGTTTGGTTTTAGTGTCACTTGAGCAGGTGCCGCAGTCATATTGGCAACCGTATATTGCGTGTAACCCGTATCACCTTTGAAAATATGACGTAACTCTACGTTTTCAATATTATTACCCGCTAAACCAAACGTGTTTAAGTTTATCGACTTATTATCATCTATGGCGTTATTCAAAATAACATAAACGTGTTTGCCGTTTACATAGGCATCTACCTGCACATCAATATCGCTCGCTTTAGTATCAATACGTGTACCTTCAACATCTTTCCATAATTCAAAAAAGTGAATAATACCAGACCATTCCCATCCACCAGTAGGTTCGTTCATAGTCCAAGTACTAGAGTCTCCCGTCCATGATCCTTTAGGCTCCATAAGTGTTGCTCCATCATAACGCACCACATTATTACCTTCAAAGTGTGCACCCCAAACAGCTTTTACGGGCGCAAAAGGCATACTATAAACCACATGAGAAGGACGCTCTAAAAATTGCATCATCATTTGGTTAAAAGGTTTAATGTATAGCCAGTCACGTTTTCCATCTCGCCATGCTGGTTTGTTAATCATACCTGAGTTAACAGTACCAAATTCAGACATTATAATATCCTTTTTTTGTCCAAATAATTCATTGTCATACCACTCCATAAGATCTAGCATAGCTTCTACATGACCTCCAGAACGTGTATTGGCTTTGTCTCTTTGTGGATCTTCCTGAGGCCAATCGTATAAATGTACGCCATAAAAATCCATATCAGCTCCCGTATAATCAATAAAGCCTTGGTACATATAATCCCATTGCCACCAATCATTGGTTCTATTTTCCCAAGCTTTTGGCCAAACTGCTTTACCTACCCCAGGATTTGGTATACCGCTTCCAACACCCGATAGCATGTTGTCGTACAACAAATTAGCCTCTGCGCTAGAGTTATCGTACCAAAATTGACCATCGGTTCTACTTGGAATACCATCTTGTTTGTAAAAATCGAGTTGCCCTAAACACATACCTCCAATTTTAGGGGCATTAGCACCTAATTTTGAACGGACTTCCTGAGCGACAAGTTTGTGATATTCCCAGTTTTTCTCCATACTGGAAACAATCATACCAAATGATGGATTCATGTAATTCATATCGGGCTCATTGTATATTTCCCAATAAGTTGGTAGCTTTTCACCAATTTGTCCAGGAGTTTGGGCGTAATAATTTGCCAAATATTTAGCTACCCAGTCTGCCGCAGCATCGGTATCTTTTACAAACCAGCCGCCTGCACCTTTTCCAAAACCGGGATGCCATGATAAATTAGGATACATAGGAGTGTGATCATTAACCCCCATAATCATATGAGATTTACCTTCGTATTGATGACGATCGGCAAAGTCTTCAGATTCATACCATTGTTTTAAACCATTTCCATGTACAGCCATCTGCTCCTCATTCGCCCAACCTGGTTTATTAGGGTCTTCTTCTACATAGTGCATTTTCCAGGTTGCAGAACCTGTTTCGCGACCAAAGTAAACGTCTAGGTCATTAATTAAGTAGTTTAGTTTGTCTTCATGACCTGTCCAGTCACCTTCGGGTAAAGAAGAGTGAATCGTCATACGACGTTCACGTCCGAATCGCGATTCTCCGTCAACGGAGTGTTTCATGTTAAGGTTGACATCGACATCAACCTGTGCAAATAGGCTCATTCCAATTAAGGTAAAAGTTGAGGCTAGTGCACTTTTTCTAGTAAAAAGTTGCATAAATAGTTCTGGGTTTTAGTTTTAGTTATTGTTGGTTTTATTATCGAATACAAAAATTAACACATCTTTAATTAGTAATTCATTAGTATTACATGTGAATTATTAAAATATTCGTAATTGGATAGATGCAATATATAAACACAGTTACTTGAAGAAACAAAACTGAACTAAAAACCAACTAGACATAAACTAAACAACCTCATAAACCACCTAAAATCAATAACTTACAAGCTATTCAGCTATAGTTAAATCATGATAATTGAGTAAAAATCTAGAAAATAGGGTGTAAAAACTGTGTTGTATAAGGTAAACAAAACCTTAATTTGAAAGAAAAAACACCTAAACAGTAAATCTCATGACATATTACATAGCATTTTCATAACTATATTTAGGAATTATATCAAAGAAAATGAGCCTATTAGATAACTAAAACCGAGGTTAGCATAACAAACTTCGCAAAGTATTTCATCCCACTTATAAATTATGAAAATGGCAACCGTAATTCATTTAGGAAGCTTAACTAATTTTGACTAAAAAAGATTAGGCAGTCCTTTTTTTGCCAATTCATATTCGGCTATAATGTTAGCGACTATTTCAGAAACAGGCTTGACATCATGAATAAGTCCAGAAATTTGTCCGATTTCCAATTCGCCCTCAACTAGGTCTCCTTCGAACATGCCTTTTTTAGCACGCCCTCTTCCGAGTAAAGCTTTCAAGTCTTCAGCAGATGGAGACAATCTATATAAATCTTGAACCTGATTATAAAATTGATTTTTAATGAGTCTCACTGGAGCCAATTCTTTCAATGTTAATTGTGTATCGCCTTCCTTGGCTTCAACAACCGCTTGTTTAAAGGCCTTATGGGCTGAACTTTCTTCACTTGCCACAAAACGACTCCCTATTTGCACGCCATCGGCACCTAAAATCATAGTAGCCAACATAGCGCTTCCTGTAGCAATACCACCTGCGGCAATTAATGGAATGTTTAATTGTTCTTTAACCATAGGAATTAGGGTTAGTGTGGTAGTTTCATCCCTTCCGTTGTGGCCACCAGCTTCAAAACCTTCGGCAACAACAGCATCAACGCCCGCTTCTTGGGCTTTAAGCGCAAATTTCACGCTACTAACTACATGTACCACTGTAATGCCACGTTCTTGTAACCAGGCAGTCCATGTTTTAGGATTACCAGCCGAAGTAAAAACAATTTTCACACCTTCATCAACAATAATATTCATAATATCTTGAATATTCGGATAAAGCATCGGTACGTTCACCCCAAAAGGTTTGTTAGTGGCCTTTTTACATTTCTGGATGTGCTCGCGAAGCACTTCTGGATACATAGATCCTGCCCCAAGCAATCCTAAAATGCCAGAATTACTAGCCGCTGAAGCTAAGCGCCAACCGCTATTCCATACCATTCCTGCTTGTACGATTGGATATTTTATATTGAATAATTGTGTAACCCGATTCGTCATAGTTTTTAACTTAAGCAATAACACCAGAACCTACAAGTTCATCCTCTAAATACCAAGCCACAAACTGCCCTTCGGTAATGGCTGACTGAAAGTTTTCAAAAGACACGTATAGCCCAGTCTCCACCTTATGAAGTGTTGCGTTTTCAAGGGCTTGTCGGTAACGGATTCTAGCTTTAACAGCAAGCGTCTCACCTATTTGTAAAGCCAAATCTTCACGCACCCAATGCAATTCATCGTTGCTAACAAACAAAGCTTTTTTGTATAAGCCCGGATGTTCCTTCCCTTGTCCGGTATAAATCACATTTTCTTCAACATCGGTATCAATAACAAAAAGTGGTTCTACGGTACCACCTACGCCTAATCCTTTACGTTGGCCTTTTGTAAAATAATGAGCACCTTGATGCTTGCCTACGATTTTACCTAGGTCTATTTTATATTCGATTTTACGCGATAAGAAGGCTAATTTTTCCTCCTCAGAATTAAAATCTGGTGTATCAACCTGATATAAACTTTGATCACTCGGGATTTCAACAATAACACCTTCTTTAGGTTTAAGCTGTTGCTGAAGAAAATCTGGGAGCTTTACTTTTCCAATAAAACAAAGGCCTTGAGAATCTTTTTTATCGGCAGTAACCAGGTCTAACTTTGTCGCAATTTCACGCACCTGAGGCTTGGTTAATTCGCCTATGGGGAAAAGTGATTTCGCTAATTGTTCTTGAGAGAGCTGACATAAAAAGTAAGACTGATCTTTATTCCCATCCACTCCTGCTAATAATTGGTAAATATCCTTGCCGTCTTTTTGAATGGTTCCCTTTCTGCAATAATGCCCTGTAGCCACATAATCGGCTCCTAAATCGAGGGCTATTTTCATAAAAACGTCAAACTTAATTTCACGATTACATAGCACATCGGGATTTGGTGTTCTACCTCTTTCATATTCATGAAACATATAGTCTACAATGCGTTCCTTGTATTGTTCGCTTAAATCGACCGTTTGAAACGGAATACCTAATTTTTCAGCAACTAACATCGCATCATTACTATCGTCTAACCAAGGACATTCATTAGAAATCGTTACCGAATCGTCGTGCCAGTTTTTCATAAACAAACCAATAACCTCATAACCTTGCTCCTTTAATAAGTAAGCGGCAACACTAGAATCTACACCTCCTGAAAGTCCAATAATAACTCGTTTCATTCTTAGAAAAAATTAGGGCACAAAGATACATATAATTACAAGATGTTTTTCACTTAGACTTTATACCAAAATAAAGACATCCTTCTAACTTGTTAGTACGCCGTATAGTCAAAAAGCTAGAGATAAAATACTGCTTATTAATTTGAAGTAAAAAATGTAATTCATTTAACTTACATAGCAGGATCTACTTTTATTAAAGAATATTCTCTATCAAGTTAAGTTTCTTCAAATTCTGAATTAAAATAACCCTAATAAGCCTCCCTGTTTCTTTTACACTAATTTCAATATAGTTTTGACATTAAATTTTAAAAATAAAAAACGAGCATATAAAGTCATGCCCGTTTTAAATCTTTAATATGTTTTACACTGATTGTTTACTACAATAATCGACATCGTCAAAGCACTTACAATTACCGTATCAGAAACGAGCTATATGGTTAAACTTATTTCAATTTTTTAAGTGGATGTCGATGTGTATTAAATACAGAATAAATGAAAATCGTGTCTTTAATTTTTCGTAGATAATTACGTATGGAAATCGCTTTAATGGTAGTTCTCGAAATACAGGTTTTCTTTTTATAGGAAAATCAACATATCCACTTTTTAATGTTTCAAAATAACCTCCTAGATAATTATAAAACTCCTCGCCTAAACCTACTTGTTTGGATTCGTACCAATCAATAGCATCATAAATTTCAATTTCAGCATCTGGCTCAATTATTAATTCAAAAGCCATATTTCTTTTTAATCCCACTTTTTACATCATCCCAACTTTTACCTTTGGTTTCCCCCCCTAGCTGCTTTCTTCTGCTGTCCTCAACAATTTTATAATGTTCTTCCGAAACTAATGATGGAGAATCTATGAAATTCATAGCATCGAAGATACCATCCAACGCTATTAACTTGGAATCATCTTTAATGATTCGGTTAAATCGTTCTATCAAACTATTTCTTAAATCTATCGCTGCCATAATAACAAATATACGAAATTACTCAAATTATATTCTAACACGCCTTTACTTCGTGTATTAGCGGGAGCCCCCTTTACTTACAAGATGTTTTCTACTAGAACTTACACCAAACATAACAAACACCGATTATTTTTAACGTTTTAACAAAAAAATTAGTACAAACTTTGTAAATCCATAAAATTATTAATATATTTATAGAAGATCAGTAGGAAAAATTAAACTACCTAATTGAATTTAATTCATTTATTAGTAGGAAAATAAAACATTTTTCATTACATTTAGAATGCTGATTTGAATTATACGTTCTAATTACAAAAATGAAACACAAAAAAACGCTCCTAAAAAATTAAGGAAGTGTTTATAAAAATATCTCAATAGATAAGAAACACCATCTATTGAAAAAGAAAAGTTAGTTTAGTTAGTTTTGGTTTGTTAGTTTGTAGACAATATTTCAATCTTTCCTTCCTCGAATAGTTGTCTATAAAAAAAGAGCTCCTTAAGTCTAAGGAGTTTTTTTTGTGCGTTTAGGAACATAGGAAAAATTCTTTTCATCAGTCAGTTTTCCATTTTTATAGAACTTCCAAATCCCTTCTTTTTTACCTCTTTTAAAAATACCTTCCGACACTAATTGGCCTTTAGTATCATAAGATTTGTATGGTCCATGGAGTTCACCATTTTCATAATGACTTTCAGATAGGACAACACCTCTTTCAGTATACGAATAGGCCTTACCTTCTAATTTCCCATTAACATAATTCTTTCTTTCTGCAACTTTTCCATTAGGGAAATACACTAAACGCTCCCCTATTAATTCCCCAGTACTATCATAAGTTTCTAAGGTTAGAATTTTATCGGAATGTTTCTGATAGTATTTCCAAGTTCCAATATGCGCCTTACCGTTCATTTGGCCTTCACTGATCACCTTGCCGTTAGAAGTCAAAAACTTGACATCAGCTATACCTGTTTTTTCATCAAACAATTTAGTTGCACTTAAAACCGCCTTATTTTTATAATTTGTATAAAACTTAAATAAACCAGTCTCTTTCCCATGATTAAACGCGCCTTCATACCTTAATATGTTCGTGTTCTCGAAATTCTTCTTCCAAATACCATGGCGTTTACCATCGGCATCGAACTGATTAATCTCTTGCGCCCACATAAAACTGCTCACGAAAAATACGAAGTATACACTAAATATCTTTTTCATTTTTATCTTTTTTATCGCTTTCGCGGAATTACAATTGCAAATATTTAAACTCTTACAATAATCATTCAACACATACATAAAACGTCGTATTGTTAACTTTCTTGTACAAAAAAGGCTTTCTATAAAGTTGTATATTTCCAGAAATCAAACTTAGCTTATCATATTTTCAAAGGATCAAAATCCATCTGTTTTAATATGATGTGCCTAATAGAATCGGAACAACCTTTAGAGAGCCTCTTTAAGTTATTGATATATTATTTACGTTTTTGCTGCGCCTTTTGTTGCTGCTCAGCTTGCTCCATCATTTCCGCCATTTTCTTTTGGAAACGATTTTGTTTTTTAGGTTTCTTTTTATTCTCTTGAATTTGAGCATGAATTTTATCCTCATCCAAAATAAAGTTCTTAATCACTAAAATGATTCCGATACTAATAAGGTTTGAAATAAAGTAATACAAACTTAAACCAGAAGCATAGTTATTAAAGAAAAACAACATCATTATAGGTGAGAAATACATCATGTATTTCATCATTTTAGCCATATCAGGCATACCCTCTTGTTGAGGCTGCGATTGCATATTTTGACCTGTAGTTAATCGCATATAGAAGAAAATAGCAATAGAAGCTAAAATTGGAAATAAACTCACATGACTTCCATAAAACGGAATGTTAAACGGTAACTCTGCAATCGTATCATACGATGATAAATCATCTACCCAAAGGAATGACTTTTGTCTTAAATCGAATGCCGAAGGGAAAAATTGGAACAAAGCATAAAACACAGGCAATTGTACTAAAGCCGGCAAACAACCAGCCATCGGACTAGCGCCTGCCTTGGTTTGTAAAGCCATAGTTTCTTGTTGCGCCTTCATTTTGTTATTCTTGTACTTTTCACGGATTTCATCCAATTCAGGTTTTAAAATCTTCATTTTGGCCTGAGACAAGAATTGTTTGTATTGTACGAAAGACAATAATATTTTTACCATAATCGTCATCACAACAATAGCAATTCCGTAAGGCATAAATCCGCCAAGGAAACTAAATAATGGCATGAAAATATAACGGTTAATCCAACCAAAGATTCCCCAACCAAAAGGTACAAGCTCATCAAGGTTTCTATCGTATGCATTTAATACATCAAAATCGTTTGGACCAAAATACCAATCCATTGATTCGTTAATCTCGCCACCTTGTAACGCTAAAGGCATTTTAGCAGCAAATGCTTTTGTATAAACCGTATCAATGGTTTCGTCGTCTACTAAGTTTTCCGATTTAATATTCGCCGTTTTGAAAGCTTTATCAGTTAACAATACAGAAGAAAAGAAATGCTGTTTAAAGCCTATCCAAGTAACATCATCTAAATCTTTATCGGCATCTCTGGCACCTGTATAATTATCTTTTCCGTCTTCGTATTCGTAATGAATATCAGTATATCTATTTTCATAAGAAATACTTTTAGCATGACGATACCCCTTAAGTTTCCAATCTAAATTAATCTGTGATGCACTATTGATAACATCACCTAATCCTTGAGATCGCACGGCGAAATCAATCATATAGTCACCCTCTTTAATCTCGTAACGGTATTCTAAAAATTTAGATTCCGATACCTTAAGTTTCATAGAAACGACAGTAACATCGCCATTTTTAGTCACTTCTGGAATAAATGGTAAGTCTTGAGTGTTTAAAATTCGGCTATCGGTAGTTCCAAAATTAATATTGAATGAAGCATTTTTATCTTGGATAAGATAAATAGGAATCGAATCGTAATTTACAAACTCTTTTAGTTGTACTTCAGACAGATATCCGCCTTTACTGCTAAATTTAAGTTTAAATAAATCACTTTCAACAACGGTTTCGCCGCCTTTAGATTGGATTGCAGAATAAGCAAAAGCACCTAATTTATTTTTTAATTCAATTTGTTTTAAGGAATCAATGCCTGAACCTGTATTATAATCTGCCGCCGTGGTTACTGCGGTTTCTTGATCTGCATTTGCTTTTTGTTCGGCTGCAATTTGCTCTTGTTTGGCTTTTTCTTGTGCTTCAAGTTCTTCAGGTGTTGGCTGGTTTTGCCACAGCATGTAGGCTAAAATTCCGAAAATAAGTACAAATCCTATAATCGAATTAAGGTCTAATTTTTTTTCTTCCATATTTAAATTGCTGTCATTTTAGTGAATCAATCTTTTTGAGAACGCTTTCGTTTTTAAAAATGACAAAGTATTTGTTTTAAACTCTTATTGGTTGAGCAATAAACTCACCAAATTTATTTTTTTGCCATACTGGCACTTTTTTTCCCTCTACTATTGGTTAATGCCGCTTTTACAAAAGCTACAAATAATGGGTGCGGATTGGCAACCGTACTTTTATATTCTGGGTGGTATTGCACACCAACAAACCAAGGGTGTTTTGGAATTTCTACTATTTCTACTAAACCAGTATCTGGGTTTAATCCAGTAGCTATCATACCTGCAGCCTCCATTTGCTCCTTGTAACTACTATTAAACTCGTAACGGTGTCTGTGACGTTCGGTAATGTTTTCAGATTTATAGATATCGCGTACCGCTGAACCTAATTTTAATTCACAAGCCCAAGCTCCTAAACGCATGGTTCCACCTTTATCGGTAATGGTTTTTTGGTCTTCCATTAAATCGATCACCGCGTTCTCGGTATTGGTATTCATCTCTGAAGATGCAGCATCTTTAATACCTAGAACATTTCTAGCAAATTCGATAACGGCCATTTGCATTCCTAAACAAATTCCTAAAAATGGCACATTGTTTTCTCTAACATATTGCACGGCATCAATTTTACCATCAATACCACGCTCACCAAAACCTGGTGCTACCAAAACACCATCTAAGTGTCCTAGTTTTAATTTGGCGTTATCTTTATTAATATATTCTGAATGAACAGATTCTACATTCACTTTAACTTCATTCTCAGCTCCTGAGTGAATAAAGGCTTCTAAAATAGATTTATAAGAATCTTGCAACTCAACGTATTTACCAATTAATCCGATAGTAATTTCAGATTTCGGATTTTTATGACGGTGTACAAACTGGTTCCATCTATCAATATCTGGAACATCACTTTTAAGCGCTAATTTTTCAAGAACCACTTTATCCAAACCTTCTTCTAACATCAAGTTTGGTACATCATATATAGTTGAAGCATCAATAGATTGAATAACCGCATTCTCCTTAACATTACAGAATAAGGCCAATTTACGACGTAAGTCTTTTGGTAAATTGTGCTCTGTTCTACACACTAAAATATCGGCTTGTACTCCACTTTCCATCAATGTTTTAACACTGTGCTGAGTAGGCTTCGTTTTTAATTCACCCGCTGCAGATAAAAATGGCACTAACGTTAAGTGAATAACAATACCGTTATTTTCACCTAAATCCCAACGTAACTGACGTACAGCTTCGATGTATGGTAAAGACTCGATATCACCTACAGTACCTCCAATTTCAGTAATTACGATATCATAATCGCCAGAATTACCTAAAATTTGAATACGTTCTTTAATTTCATCTGTAATATGTGGAACAACCTGAACTGTTTTTCCTAAAAACTCGCCGCGACGTTCTTTTTCGATTACACTTTGGTAAATTCTACCAGTGGTCACGTTATTTGCCTGACTGGTTGCACGGTTTAAAAAACGCTCATAATGCCCTAAGTCTAAATCGGTTTCTGCACCATCTTCAGTCACATAACATTCGCCATGCTCGTAAGGGTTTAACGTTCCTGGATCAACGTTGATATACGGGTCTAATTTTTGAATAGTAACTCGGTAACCTTGAGCTTGTAACAATTTAGCAAGAGATGCTGCTATAATTCCTTTTCCTAAAGAAGATGTAACTCCACCGGTTACAAAGATGTATTTTGTAGTACTTGTCATGTTGCGCTTTTAAACGCAGGCAAATTTACGAAATTTTAATAGTTATTTGAGCGGTAATAACAAACATTATTTAAACACCCTAATTCACAACTCAAAACACTACATATCAACACCTTGAAAACAAACAGAATCACATAAATTTGATCCTGCTTTTATAAGAAAAAAACACAGTGATTAATTTGCACTAAAATTCTTTCTAAAAAATAACAAGTCACAAACTGAAATGCTTTGAAATTTTGAAACTATAACTTTTTCGCAACTAAAATAGTATGTGTTTCTGAAGTTGTGTCGGAGGTTTTAAAGGGAAGGTTTATAGTTTCTAAAACACTAAATCCGTTATCCAGTAATTGTGTTTTTATAGTTTGTAAACGGTGGTAGTAAAAAAATACTCTGCCGGCATTGCCCGATTTATATTTAGAATCTTTAGGGTCTCCTTCTACAAAACTTAAATATAAAACCCCTTCGTTATGCAGCAAAGTACTTGCATTAGAAATTAATGCATGGCATTCGTCTTCGGAAAGATATGGCACACAAAAACCACAAATAATACCGTGATATTTGTCTGTAAACTCACCAATTAATCGAATATCCATGGTTTTAAATTTAGCCGTAGGATTGTTCTTTTCTGCCAAAGCAATCATATTGGGAGCAATATCGACACCTAAAATCTCACAAGTGGGATGTTTTTTTAAAAGGTACTGCGTTATATTTCCAGGACCACAAGCAACATCCATTATTTTTGCTTTTGAATTGGCAAGTAGCGCACAAAAATAATCGTAAGAAGCATTATAGAGTTCTTCTTTCATAAACTTAGCTTCATACAATTGGGCAATTTTATCCCATGTAGCAAAAGTTTCGTTATTCGCATTCATTGTTTTTACTTCTTTTTATCTTCAAAAACATAAGTGTAAAACCACATGATAGTAAAGGTTGGAATAATATCTGTCCCCGGTAAAACTTCCTCAACAAAAGAAACCACCCCAGCGATTTTTCCTGGTTTCCCTTTGTACATTTTAGTCATTATCCACCCAGAAATTGGTGCCCAAACAACATCTATGAATTCGCCGACACCAGGAAAAAAATAGGAGACACATCCAATAAGGTCCAGTACAATACTGAGTACTAATTTTTTGTATTTATTCATTGTAGCATTTTAGGTAAAACTCTTTCAAGAAACAGACCAAAATTATTTTCCTACCAGTTTTAAAAACTCGTTTCTAGTTTCGTTTTTTTCAAACTGACCACGAAACCCTGAAGTTGTCGTTACCGAGTTTTGTTTTTGTACCCCACGCATCATCATGCACATGTGCGAAGCTTCAATAACTACAGCGACGCCTTGAGGTTTAAGCGTATCGTTAATACAATCTAAAATTTGCTTGGTTAAACGCTCTTGAACTTGTAAACGTCTAGCAAAAACATCAACAACGCGAGGTAATTTACTTAAACCAACAATATGTCCGTTTGGAATGTATGCAATATGCGCCTTTCCAAAAAAAGGTAATATATGATGCTCGCAAAGGGAGTATAACTCGATATCTTTAACAATAACCATTTCGTTATAAGACTCTTCAAACATCGCCCCCTTTAAAATTTCAACAGGATCTTGATCGTAACCTTGAGTTAAAAACTGCATGGCTTTTGCCGCACGTTCGGGAGTTTTTACTAAACCTTCGCGCTGGGTATCTTCCCCTAAATCTTCTATAATATTTTTATATTGATTGGTAATTCCATCGGTGATTTCATCACTATATTCTTCAAAACTTTTATATGGCATAAAATGGTTGTTATTTGTTAAGCTTTATTTTTAATTGAACATATAAACCATGGACTTACTTAGAAAATATCCAAAGAGGCAAATCGTAGACAGTACAATAATAATAGTCAACAATTGCTTCATTGATCTATTTGTATCTTTTCTTAAGGCAATTATTCCAAGAATTACTATTATTCCATTAAAAATAGGTAAAATAATTTCCATAATTAGATTTTTATGTTTCTCATTATTGTTTAATTATCGAACTTCGAGTGCTAGAATAGCTATTCAATAAAAATATACTTAAAAGTAGATATGACAAAAAAAAGAAACTTAATTGTTCATAACGCTTTAAAGTAGTAAATTCACCCCTGTTATTTACTATAGATGATTCAAGCAAAAAACATTCATAAATTTTACGGTGATTTACAAGTTTTAAAAGGTGTCGATATTCATATTAAAAAAGGGGAAGTCGTATCCATTGTAGGGGCTTCTGGTGCTGGAAAAACGACTTTATTACAAATTTTAGGGACTTTAGACAAAGCTTCGTCAAGAACTCCCTACGAATTGATAATCAATAAGACGAAGATAAACAGCCTTAAAGATAAAGCCTTAGCCAAATTTAGAAATGAACACATCGGATTTATTTTCCAGTTTCATCAATTACTTCCTGAATTTACAGCCTTAGAAAATGTTTGTTTACCTGCGTTTATTAAAGGCACCAATAAAGCTGAAGCTGAAAAACGCGGTAAAGAGCTACTTGATTTCTTAGGACTATCACACCGCTACGACCATAAGCCTAACGAACTTTCGGGAGGTGAACAACAACGTGTTGCGGTAGCACGAGCTTTAATTAATAGTCCAGCTTTAATTTTTGCCGATGAACCTTCTGGCAACTTAGATAGTGAATCGGCCGAAAACCTTCACAATTTGTTTTTTAAATTGCGTGATGAATTTGGTCAAACCTTTGTTATTGTAACGCATAATGAAGATTTAGCCAATATGGCCGACAGAAAATTAAGCATGGTTGATGGTAAAATAATTTCTTAATTTTTTGTTTTTTTAAGAAGCGCTTCCATATCATTCCCTTCCTTAATTATGTTGTAGTTCATTTTTTCCATTGATGAAAAAACGAACCAAAAAAATCTAGGCTTACGAACCTTTATCTAAATTTTACGTTCGACACCTAAATTTCAGGAACTCGCAACAATAGTTAGAGGTAACTTTTAAAATTCGCTTAGCTCAAACAGCCTGAAATTTTACGGTGTTTTCACTTCAAATTTCACGATAAATTTTCGATAGGCCATAAAACCGTTTTGACTAAGTAGCCTAAAACCAAAATTAAACTTGAATTTCCACCAAATATAAACACTAGGCTTTTTTCTTAAAAACCATTTTAGATACTAAGGCTGAGACACCTATAATCGGTCCAATAGCCAGTATAACGAAAAGATAATTTAAGGGTACAAAAGTCATCAAATAATTAAAAAGCATAATACTAATTATAGTCAAACTATAGCCCAAACAATTTACAATGGTAAGCGCTGTACCTTTAAACTCAGGGCTCACAGTGTTAGCTACCAAAGTTGAAAATAGTGGCGAATCGGCAATAACCACCATACCCCAGAATACAGCAAAAGCTACAAAAACAACTTCCGACTTTATTTCAAAAAACAAAGGCGATACCAAACAACAAATGCAAGAAAGCACTAATGCCGAAGTAGCGACATGTATGGTTTTAAATTTTTGGGATAAATATCCAGCTATCACGCAAGCCATTCCGCCTAGAGCGATAATACTAAAACTTAATAATGGGATATTAAAACTTGTACCTGGATGCATTTTAACATAAGTGGTAAGCAGCAAAGGTATAAACGCCCAAAAAGCATAAAGCTCCCACATGTGTCCGAAATACCCAAAAGCTGCCGAACGGAAATCGGGACTTTTAAATATTTTAAATATCGCAGATAGGTCTATCGCTTTCGCGGATTTTCTAAAAGGTCCATCTGGAACAAAAACGAAAATTAAAATCCCGCCTGAAACCGCAATAGCCGATGTAATGTACACCACATACTCCCACGGAAAAAGCCCACTGAAGCCTTTCAATAAATGAGGAAATGCCGTTCCTAATACTAGAGCGCCCACTAGAAACCCTAAGGATTTCCCAAGGCCTTTTTGGTAATAATCGGCGGCTATTTTCATGCCCACAGGATAAATTCCGGCCAAAAAGAAGCCCGTTAAAAAACGCAACAACATTAAACTGTAAATAGTCTGGTTAGGCAAAACAACCAATGCATTAAAAAAAGCACCTGATAAAGCACAGACGAAAAACACTTTTGAAGGCGAAAAACGATCGGTAATAGTAAAAAAGGCGAACAAAAAAGTGCCTATGATAAAACCAAATTGAACCGCTGATGTTAATAACCCTAAAGCCGAAGTCTCTAGTTTAAAGGTGATAATTAAGTCATTAATAACACCATTTCCCGCAAACCACAAGGAAGTGCAGCAAAATTGAGAAAAGACGATAATGGGTAAAATGCGCTTAGAAAGATCCAAATTAATTAAAAATATAAGTCACGAATTTAGGGTTTATTATTAAATAAATATTTTTTTAAAATTACGATCTGTTATAATATTGAAAATGAATTCATCACAACTATGTCGAGCCAACTAAATTCTAGCAATCACATTGGAAAGATTATAAAAAAAGAAACCCCGAAGCCAGAGCTTCGGGGCATTTTATAAGATTAAAACTTAATTGTAAGTAATTATTGTTCTAAAGGATATGTAATACCTAAAATGGTTATGGTTTTAGCAGAATAATCTAAAATAACATTATCAAACACTCCAACATCAAGTCTAAGAACACCTGCTTTTACTGCTCTTGGCAATAACACAAAATGTAAAGACTCTTCAACCGCTAGCTCATATGCGATACCATTTGAACTTTCACCAGATTGTGTACCACCTAACAAGTATTCGTCATCCCAAATATTTAATGGCGTATCAGCTCCAGAAATCCATGTTCTATAAGAATCCTCACTATATAAAATAGCTGCACCGTTGTTATCAGTAATTTTACCGTTTTCAATGGTAACACTATATTTTAAATTTCCATCTTCATCTTCACCTAAATTTTCAACAACTTGAGTCCCTTCTACTTTGTAGGCGTTGTGATAAAACCCATCAAAAGTTGCCGTATGCGTGGTTCCTTCTTCACCGTACCAGCCTGTTGAAACAATAGTTACAATACCTTTTCTAGTAATACCATCACGACCTAAAGTTCCGTCTTGAAAATCAACAGTAATAGTTTTAGGAAATGTGGTTAAATCCATAGGTGTCACCGTAATTTCAGGGCTATTTTTAGTACCTTCAAGTTTTGCTGAAGAAGATCCTTCTGCTTGCAAAATGGCATCACCATTATTATTTCCAATATCTTGGAATATCTGATTAACCAAAGCGTACTCTTGAATAGCTTCAATAGTTTCTGTAGGCTTTACAGCTTCATTAACAGCATCTTTTGCATCATCACATGCTATAAATAAAAGTGCTAAAACTGGAATGATTAATTTTTTCATAATGTCTGTGTTTACTTTATTCGTTTCAAAAATAACGTTATTTGATAGAATTTTAGTTCAAAACTAAGGCTGAAATATGACTTTTTATAGATAAAATTACATTTCATCGATGATTTACATCTTTTTATCTGTGATTTTAATAGTTCTTAAGATTTAAACCTTCAGTTGATTAACTTAATAATTGGTATTTTTATATCTTAAAACTAAATCAAACTTTTATATTGAATACCACAGAATTAAAAGAGTTCCTAGACAGCAAAGTATTGGAATATAACAATCCGAAGTTTATAGATAGTGATCCCATACAAATACCTCATCGATTTTCATTAAAAGAAGATATTGAAATTGCTTCTTTTCTGGCTGCCACTATCGCTTGGGGTAATCGGAAAATGATTATTAAAAACGCCGATAAAATCATGCAACTACTCGGTAATTCGCCATATGATTTTGTAATGAATCACAAGACGCATCACCTCGATGCCTTTGATGGTTTTGTACACCGTACATTTAATGCCGAAGACCTAAAATACTTCATTAGCTCCCTAAAAAACATTTATTTAAATCATGGGGGTTTAGAAAAAGTATTTATGAGTCATGCCTCAGAACATAGTATGCAGCCTGCCATTCACGAATTTAAAAAGACTTTCTTTTCCATAAATCATCCTTCACGAACATTAAAACATGTTGGCGATCCCAACAAAGGATCGGCAGCAAAACGTCTGAACATGATGTTACGATGGCTTGTAAGAAATGACCATGCTGGCGTCGATTTTGGTATTTGGACTTCCATTTCCGCATCTAAATTATCTTGTCCGCTAGATGTTCATTCGGGAAATGTGGCCAGAAAGTTAGGGCTTCTTAAGAGAAAACAAAACGACTCCAAAGCGTTAACCGAATTAGACACTGCTTTAAGAAAACTAGACCCTAAAGACCCCGTAAAATATGACTTTGCGCTTTTTGGATTGGGTGTTTTTGAAGGGTTTTAGTTAATTGTTTATAGTTGGCAACAATCCCCATAGAACCCCAAAAACTCCTCAGTACGTAAGTTAACGTAAAATTGAGTAAATTGAAGCAGAAAGTTTTAATAATTATGAAAAAACCGGATATTTATAAACCACTGATTTTTAGAAACATAATTTTACGTTAGTCAGAATTAAAACAAAAAACCAATAATATGAAAAACAACACTGGCGAAAAAAAAACTATCAAAAAGCAACCTTAGAGACCAAACTTTTGGTCGTTGACCAAATTCTTAGCGGGCAGATTTCCAATAACCAAGCTTCTAAAAAACATGATGTTCCTAGAACAACCATATCCTATTGGTTGAGAAAATACAGTACCTTAGTACAACAAAATAAAGGTATGAGTAAAAACGATGAGATTAAAAAATTAAAAGAAAAGATTGAAGAACTTGAGTTCGTAAAAGACTTTCAGCAAGATATTATCGCTGATATGGAACTCAATACAGACGTCGATATGTCAAAAAAGTCCTTGCCCAAAACATTAGCAAAAGAGATAGAGCGAAAGAAGAAAAACCGTATAAAAGAAAATGGCTATATGGGTGTTTAGGGATTAGTAAACAAGCCTTCTACAAACGGCTCAAAACCCAACAAAAACAACAAATAGACCATCAGAAAATAATCAAAATGGTCAAGGACTACCGTATAAAAATAGGCTCAAAAACTGGAAGGAATTAAGTTGTACTCTGAACTAAAACAGGACTTCATAGAGGCTGATATTAAGATTGGTAGGGATAAGTTTTACCGAATCTTAAGACTCAATAATCTTTTAGTTCCTAAATCTAAAAACTACATTTCTACTACAGACTCAAACCATATGTACAAAAAATATAAAAACCTTGTAAAAAACCACGTCCCACTCGGCCTGAACAACTTTGGGTATGCGACATAACATATATTAAAACTGAAAACGGACATAATTACCTCGCTATAGTAACAGACGCTTATTCTAAACAAATTATGGGCTATAAACTAGACAACCCTATGAGAACATCGCTTTGCACTGATGCACTCGCTATGGCCATTAAAAATAGAAAATACCCTAAGAAAAAGCTCATTCATCACTCTGACAGAGGTTTCCAGTACTGTAACCCTAAATACACGAAGTTCGCTGAAGACAATGGAATTAAAATGAGTAAGACTCAACAGTATGATCCGCATGAAAATACCGTGGCTGAACGCATTAACAGAACACTTAAATATGAATATGGTTTAAAACAAACCATTAAAAACACTGAACTGGCTCAAAAAATGATGGATCAGGCTGTATATATCTATAACAACCTAAGAACGCATTTTAGCCTGGACCATAGAAAACCAGCAGAAGTTCATTTAAATCCTAACATTAAATACAAATCCTATCGGAAAAATAATGTAAATTTACTTGAATTAACGATTTAAGAACAGACCTAGTTCAGTATAATGCAATAAAAAACTAGATGAACCAATTCTTAGCTTTAATCTTCTTGCGCCTCGAAACAGGCAATTCAAAACCACTTTTTAGAATAAATGCATCATTTCTTAATTCCATGATATGATGTTTGTTGACAAGATAAGAACGATGGCATCTAAAAAAACCTTTATCCTCAAGGATGTCTTCAAAGTAAGCCAGGTTTTTAGAAGAGAGTTCTTTATAGCCATTCACTAAATAAATGTAACTGTAGTTACCTTCCCCTTCAATATGGGTGATTTGCTTTAAAGCAAATCGCAAGGTTCCTTGTTGGGTAGGAAGCACTAATTTTTGTTCTTCGACAGATTTAGATTCAATATTCAGCAATGCATTTTTAATGGCAATACTATTATCATTAGACTTTAAAAGTCGGTTTAATGACTCCTCCAATTCGTTCTCCTTGATAGGTTTTACTAAATAATCTAAAGCATTAAATCGAAAGGCCTTAATGGCATAATCGCTATGCGCAGTAGTGAAAATAGTTTGAAAATTAATTCCCTCCAATTGACCTAGCATCTCAAAACCGGTCATATCCGGTAATTCAACATCCAAAAATACCACTTGAGGTTGTCTTTCAGTGATCATTGAAATGGCTTCATTTCCTGTAGAAGAAACTCCCACAACGGAAATAATGTCACGGTGGTGTTCTAGCATATCCGCAAGTACAGTAGCCATAAACCTATCGTCTTCAACTATTAATGCCTTTAATGGTTTCATATCTATTATGTGCAAGATAAATAATAATAATTATCTACCGTTAGATAATTTAAAATACCATTAAATAAGTCAATAACATCAAAATATTTATGCTGTCTCTACCTTAGTACATCAAAACAAACAAAATGAAAAACATTATATATACGCTTCTTACTTTAATACTATTTACACCATCATTATCATTTGCACAAGATTTTGATTACGATGGTATGTTTGATAAATGGGAAAACAAAGAACTTTCGGAAGAAGAACGGCTAAAATCATTCCATTCCATTTTGGAGTATCAAATTAAGCCTTCAAGTCGACTGCCAGAAGAGTATAAACACAAATTGTACGACGCTTTAGATAGTGCCCTGACCCTCGAAGAAAAATATAAGGACAATCAGTATCGTTATACATTTTTGTTCTTCAAGATTATCTATGAAGTATCTGAACTGCAACAAATTGATAATGAAAAGTGCACTCAGTTAGATGAACTAATGAATTTGGCTATAATGACAAATAAAGCGCAAAATATTATTAATGCGATAGCATACACCACCGGGCTTAATATGGCATGTGAAAACCCGAAATATAGCGATGACTATTTAATGGCATTGTTAGAAGAACAGCTGGATCGAGAAAATTCTAAGCTAGAAAATGAACAGAACAATCTAGGTGATGAACAATTGCAAAAACTTAATAGCCAATTAATAATGGATAATATAACGGATAATTTGACTACAGGACTCATATTTAATGCACGTTCCGAATATCCAAAGGCCTTAAAACACTATCTCAAAGGTTTGCAGCTCGCTAAAAAATTTGATGTGAAGAATGAGTGGATCACTTTTAGTTTTCAATCTGTGGGAGATATTCACATGGATATTGGTAACTACCAGGAGGCTGAGAAATATTTTATGGAACAAGCTGAATCTGCCAAAGCATTAGACCTTACCTTAGCTAAAGGTTCAGCTAATATAGAGCTATCAAAGCTCTACTTAAAAATGAATAGACCCACGGATGCGTTAGAAAAGGCGGAAAAGGCCATTTCGATAATGGTGCCGGAGGCAGATTCCGATCCTTTATGCAACTCTTGTGCACATGAGGCATATACCGCTGAAGCGGGCGCTTATAATGTGATGGGAGACCATGAAAAAGCCCTGGACAAATTATTAAAAATAAAAAATCATTACGAGGACCTTAATTCAGGAGCTTCACCTTATGGATCTGCTTATTATTATACGGAATTGGCTGCCACTTATCTTGCTTTAAAAGACTTTAAAAAAAGTATAGCGATAGCTAAAAAAAGCTTATCGTTCAAGTCCGGACAAAACTTAAATGAAGCCAAACGCGCCAATGAAATCATCTATAAATCACAAAAGGCACTTGGCAACTTCCAACAATCATTAAACGCCTATGAGAAACAAGTTGCCATTAAAGATTCCATGACTGTGCTTAGAAATGCACAAGAAGTAACACGTTTAGAGCTGGAAAGTACTTTTCAACAAAAACAATTGAAGGATGAACTGGCGTTTCAAGAAGAATTAAGTGCTCAAAAGAACACCAAAAACTTACTTTTAGCTTTAGGTATTGGTGCATTATTATTTGCACTAGGCTTGTTCTTTCGTTTGAGGCATTCGAGAAGGACGGAGAAAATTATAGAAGCTGAAAAACAAAAAGCACAAGCTTCAGAACGAGCTAAGCATCAATTCTTAGCAAATATGAGCCATGAAATTCGTACGCCTATGAACGCCATTAAAGGCATGACGGATATTTTGATAAGGCGTCAACCCAAAGCCGATCAAACAGAATATTTAGAAGGAATTAAACAGTCATCAGACGCTCTATTGGTCATTATCAATGATATTCTAGATATCTCTAAAATTGAAGCCAATAAAATTGAGTTGGAGCATGAGACTTTTTCTGTTTCCGTCTTGGTGAACAATGTTCACTCTGTTATGGAATTTAAGGCTGAAGAGAAAGGCCTGGAATTGAAGAAAAGCATCCCCTCTGAAAATTTAACCGTAAAGGGTGACGCCGCACGTTTGCGTCAAATCCTGTTTAACTTAATTGGGAATGCCATAAAGTTTACGGAAAAAGGAGTCGTTACCACAAAAATCACTTCAGAAAAAGAAGGGGACACATTGCATCTTCATTTTACCGTTTCTGATACGGGTATCGGCATTGAGGAAGATAGAATTGAAAAGATATTCAGATCCTTTGAACAAGCCTATAGCGATACGAGCCGAAAGTTTGGGGGGACAGGATTGGGCTTAAGTATTTCTAAGAAGCTAGTAGAACTGCAGAAGGGTAAAATTTGGGTAGAAAGTGAAAAAGGAAAAGGCAGTCGGTTTCATTTCATGATTCCTTATGAAATTTCTGAAGACCTAATAGAACAAGTTCAAGAGGAAACTTCCGCCAGCAATACTGACCAACTAAAAGGCATTCAGGTACTATTGGTTGAAGACAATCAGTTCAATGCCGTCGTGGCAAAAGAAGAATTGGAAGACGCCATTGAGAATGTCCGGGTAGATCTCGCGGAAAATGGAGCTATTGCCGTAGAGAAAGTGAAATCGAATGCGTACGATGTCATTCTCATGGATGTGCAAATGCCAAAAATGAATGGCTATGAGGCAACTAAAACCATTAGGGCATTTAATGATGACAAATCAAATACCCCAATCATTGCCATGACTGCCAATGTATTAAAGGAAGAAGTAGATAAATGTTACAAAGTTGGGATGAATGATTTTATCGGAAAGCCCTTTGATACGACTGAATTATTACATAAGATACATAGCATAAAAATAAAGAATCATGAATAAGAATAATCCGTTAATTTTTATAGTAGATGACGAGCCCTTATTATCTGAAATGCTTTCAGATTATTTCACACAACAATACGCCGGATTCAATATACAGTCGTTTCCAACCGGAGAGGCGTGCTTACAAAATTTAAACAAAAATCCGGACGCCATCGTTTTAGACTACTATTTGAATTCGAAAGAAAAAGACGCTGCGAATGGGATCGATATTTTAAGGGACATCAAGAAACAAAACAAAGCTCTGCCGGTAATTATTCTGTCAAGTCAGAAGAGTTATGCTACAGCGGCAAAAACCATCATGTATGGTGCCATACATTACGTTATTAAAGGCCAGGAAGCTTTCGATGAAATTTATCAACTCATAAAAGCAAATGTTTAGATGGTTGATTTAAGTTTTTTAGAGAAATTCACAAAAGGTGATGCAAAAAAAATGAAGCGTTACATTTCATTGTATCTTGATGTTGCTCCAAAAACTTTTGAAGAAATGCAACGTAATGTTGATGATCGAGATTGGGAGCAACTTCGTATTAACGCGCATTCATTAAAACCTCAAACTGATTTTATGGGAATTACATCCCTAAAAGATGTCTTAGTTAAAATAGAAGAAGCAGTTAAAGAGAAAAAGCTAGACGATATAAATAAATACTTTTCTCAGGCGAAGGGTATCTCCATTAATTCAATTAATTCACTTAAAGATGTTTTAATTGATTTGACATAAAACGGCAACAATTAAAACAAAAAACCAATATTATGAAAAACATACTTACACAAAAATCAAGATGGATATTATTCGGGTTATCAATATGCATATGGCCTATTTTTGGGCAAAACAATACTTCACAGAGCGACTTTATAGAAATCGAAGGCTATAAATATGAATATAAATTGGCAGGTATGAACCATTTAAACGAAAAAAATCATGTAGTGATTTTTGAGTCGGGATTAGGAGAAGACCTCAATAGTTTCAATGTTGTTTACGACAGTTTATCTAAATTTACACCCGTATTTGCCTACTCCCGCTCTGGGTTAGGCAACTCCGAACAAAACAATGTCGCACCTACGCCTCTTAATAGTGCTAAACTTTTACAAAAACTAACAAAACATTTAAAGCTCCCCGAACCTTATATTCTTGTTGGACATTCTTGGGGTGGTGCGATTATTAGAACCTATGCAGGACATTTTCCAACCGAAGTTAAAGGCTTAATATATGTAGACCCGAATGATTTTATGCGGAATAAAGAAGAAAGAGATCGGAAATGGTTAGATCTAAAAATTGACCCTAAAGTAGCGAATGAATTTATTGAGGATAGTTTTAAAGTATATTTAAAAGAAATGATGGCAAGCGGAAAAATAGAGGAAAAATCAGGCATCCTTTTAGAATTGGATGAGACAACCAAATTTCACAAACGCCTTGTAGAAGATAGGCAACTTGGTGTTGAGCCCGAAAAACCTATGGTAGTTTTTGCTGGATTAAAAATACCCGAAACGGTTCCTCCTGTACCGAAAGGGTTTGTAAAACCTTGGAAAGATGATGCTGAATTTTTCAAAGTAAAAAATAAAGATCGTGTACGGCATTTGACAGAATGGATGTTGAAATTAAATGATTGTGAACTGATTTTTTCCACAAATGCTTCTCATTATTTCCATTATGAAGAACCAGTACTAGTCATTCAAGGAATTCAGAGAATAATTAATTTAAAATAACTGTTACCAACATTGGCTATAAGTAATTGCTTTTTCCGCCTACTTCTAAAAATCCTCGCAGATTTTTAGTTTAGTGTGTACTTGCAAAATTAACCGCTAAACCACACAACTACTCATAGTCGAGACCGTTAAAAAGGCGCTCGATGAAGTTTCATCAAGCGCCTTTTTATAATTCTAAATATCTATTTAATTATTAGCCTTTTAACCATGCTTCACGCAGTTCTTTTTGTGCTGGGGTGGCATCAGCTTTTTCTAAAAGCCCTTCACCTGTTACAAAGGTTTTAGTGGCTTTAGTCTTAATCTCAATTTCTTTTCCATCACGTACTAAAACAACATCAACATCTTGCCCTGGCTTCCACATGTAAATTTCCTGCAAAATATCATTAGCATTTTTGAAAGTTAATGCCTTTCCGCCTACAGATTTAATGATATCATTAGGCTTAGCACCATTTTCTACCCAAAAGCTATTATCTGATACCATATCCGTAAAAAAGATAACCCCCTTAGCAGGATCTCCTGATAAAATCGGTGCCCCATTCATAATGATATAGTTTCCTTCCACTTTTCCTTTACGGATTTCTAAACCAACTTTATCAAAATATTCCGAATAATTAATCGGAATATCACCTTTTACATGGGTGTTAAAAAACTCACCTAAAGAAGGATAAGTCATGCTTACAATTTCATCAAATAACTTGTCATCTTCAAATGGTTTGTCTTTACCATATTTATTCGATAACTCTTTCATAAGCGATAAAATACCACGTTGTCCATTACTCTCTTCACGCATGATGATATCAACACACATCCCAATTAAAGCGCCTTTTTGGTAAACGTTTAAATACTGACTTTTATAAGGCTCTTTAATAACATTTTCACTCATTAAAGTAAAGCTCATGGTATCATCCATTTGTTTTGAATAATTTACTTTTTTCATGATATCACTGTAAAATTCAGCTTCATCAACTAAACCTTCATGCACTTGGAATAAGGTTGCAAAATATTCTGTTACCCCCTCGTACATCCATAAATGCTTTGAGAATGTCGGATTCGCATAATCAAAGTATTGAACATCTTCAGAATGTACACTTAAAGGTGTTACAATATGAAAAAACTCATGAGAAACTACATCAATCATACTTTCAGCTAAGGCTTCATCAGGCATGGCATCTGCAAAAACAACCACGGTAGAAGTATGGTGCTCTAAGGCCCCAAAACCTTTCGGCGAATCGTCTTTTCCTTCCGATAAGTATAAGAAAATATCATATCTAGGGGTTGAATTGATATCACCTAAAAATGCTTTTTGAGCTTTCATCATTTTATAAACCGTTTCTTTTAACGATTTTGCTGAATGCTTTTTACTAGGAGAATACACACTTAATACGATGTTGATATCTCCAACTTGAAAGGTTTCTACATCCAAATCACCATACATTAAAGGGTTATCGGTAATCTCGAAATATGTATCTGCGCTATAACTTGCAGTCGTTGATTTACCGTCGTCACTAGTTTTAGTTCCAACCTCATGTAAAGCCGAAGAACGCACAAAAGTAGAAGGACTCGAAATATCTACTTTGTATTGGTTTGTTTTCAACGAATCGAAATAACCAATAAAACCATGTAAGTTTAATACAAAATTTTGGTCTTCAATATTGGTTCCCGATGGCGAAAACGGAGTGTCATGGCCAATACCTCCTACTTCTTCGATATCAAAAGTATCGTTAACTAAGTAAGTGATTTTATCTAATTCCTTAGCATTAGAGATGGTCCATGTATTGGCATCTACATTTTTAACAGGTATTTCATTGCCATCGTAATCGTAAGCTTTTATATCATCTACATATTTTCCAAAATCGCTAACCGCATAGGTACCTTGAACCACTTTTGGCAATCTATAAGTTACTTGATCTACAGTAAAACGGCCCGGATCAATAGTTACTGGCACACGGTCGTTATTAATATTTACTAAGTCCAACGAAGTTTCAATTGGCGTGTTCACAGCAAGATCGTTCCCTGATATTTTTTTTGTACCACAACTGGCCAATAGCAAGCCTGTAAATGTCAAGGCCAAAATTTTGTTTTTCATGTAATATGTTTTTTGTTAAAATTGATGCGCAAAATACAACTCTGAAACGGTAGGTTTAACTAAGGTTTTGTTAAATTCGCAGGATGCAAACACCGCTTGTTAGTATATTAATACCGTTTAAAAATACTGAAAATTTCATTACGAATTGCCTTACGTCGATAATACAACAAAGTTATACCCATTGGGAATTACTTATTGTAGATGACCATTCAACTGATGGAAGTTTCCAAATCGTAGAACAATTTGCTTCAAAAGATCATCGGATTAAACTTTTAAAAAACGACGGACAAGGTATTATTGACGCTTTACGACTCGCATTTCAACACAGTACTGGCGAATTAGTTACTCGTATGGATAGCGACGACATTATGCGTCCTAACAAAATTGAAGTTTTAGTGCATCAATTATTGACTTACGGAAAAAAGCATGTCGCTCTTGGTCAGGTTCATTATTTTGCTGAAGACGGCATTAAAGCAGGCTATAAAAGTTATGAAACATGGCTAAACGCCTTGACTGAAAAAGGTACCAATTATTCTGAAATCTATAAAGAGTGTGTCATCCCCTCCCCTTGTTGGATGATTCATCGTGAAGACTTAATAGCTTGTGATGCCTTTAATTCGAATCGTTACCCTGAGGATTACGACCTGGCTTTTCGCTTTTACAAGCACGATTTTAAATGTATTCCTTGTGATACCGTATTGCATGAGTGGCGCGATTACAGCTATCGGACTTCCCGAACTCATGTGCATTATGCTGAAAACCATTTTATAGATCTCAAGTTAAATTATTTTTTGGAACTCGATTATAACCACAATAAAACATTGGTGATTTGGGGCGCTGGCAAAAAAGGAAAAACCATTGCCAAAGCCTTAACAACTTTAAATATCCCTTTTGTATGGATTTGCGATAATCCTAAAAAAATTGGTAAAGATATATACGGCACGCTTTTAAAACCTTTTAAGGCTTTAGAAACTATTAAATCACCACAAAGCATTATTACGGTTGCCAATAAAACGGAACAAAAAGTCATTTTAGAATACATGAATTCATTAAAACTAAAAGCTATTGAAGACTATGTTTTCTTTTGTTAATGACAAAAAATTATGTAGGTTTGACTAATCCAAATGAGATATGCAGTTTAAACACCCCGAACTTCTTTACGCCTTATTTTTACTGCTTATTCCTATTATTGTTCACCTATTTCAACTTCGAAAATTTCAGCGTGAAGATTTTACCAATGTCTCTTTTTTAAAAGAAGCCACTTTACAAACAAGAAAGAGTGCGATTATAAAAAAATGGCTTGTCCTTATCACCCGTTTACTGCTTTTAGCGGCTCTGGTTTTCGCTTTTGCACAACCCTATACCTCCAAAAAAAATGTTTTTAACAAGGAAAAAGAAACGGTAATCTATTTGGACAACTCCTTTAGTATGCAAGCCAAAGGCCAACAAGGGAGCCTATTAAAACGTGCCGTACAAGATATTATCGCCAACGTAGATAACAATCAAAATATCAGTGTTTTTACCAACGATCAGGTTTTTAAAAACACCACGATAACTGGGATAAAAAACGACTTATTAAAACTCGATTATACCGCCAATCCCTTAACTGCGCATGCCGCTATATTAAAAAGTAAAACACTTTTTAGTAACCGAACAGACCACTTAAAAAACTTGGTGTTTATTTCTGATTTTCAACAAGACAACTCCAGTTTACAGATTGAATCGGACACGCTAATGCCTATCAACCTTGTAAAACTTAGCCCGATAAACGGCAATAATGTTTCTATTGATTCGGCTTACATTTCTAAAACAAACGCAACACATGTAGAGCTTACCGTTAAACTAAAAAACAGCGGAACAAACATTGAAAATTTACCCATTTCACTGTTCAACAATCAAAAATTAATTGCAAAAACATCTATAACCCTCAATAAAACAGGAGAAACTACCTTTTCCTTACCTGCCAATCAACCCATAATTGGGAAAATTTCTATTGAAGATACAGGCTTACAGTTTGATAATCATTTACATTTTAACATCAACAAAGCCACAAAAATTAATGTTTTAGCCATCAATCATACTGATGATGATTTCCTAAAACGCATTTACACCAAGGATGTTTTCAACTACACAGGAACGGAAGAAAAACAATTAAGTTTTAACCTTATTGACCAACAACATCTTATCATTCTAAACGAATTAAAAACGCTATCAACAGCTTTAATTACAGCTTTAAAACAGTTTTCAAACCAAGGTGGCTCTATAATTATTATCCCTTCAAAGGACATTCAGATAAGTTCCTATAACCAGTTTTTAAATCCGTTTGGCACGCAATTATCAAAAGAGCACAATTCAGAAAAAAGCATTACAAGTATAAATTATAGTCACCCGCTATTTAACAACGGTGTTTTTGAAAAGCAAGTAAAGAACTTTCAATACCCTAAAGTTTCAAGTTTTTACGAACTAACATCGAATCGTGGTGCTTCAGCTTTACAATTTGAAGACGGCAAATCTTTTTTATCACAAACCGGTCAAGTTTATGTATTTGCTTCAGCATTAAATCAAGAAAATTCAACTTTTAAAAACTCACCACTTATTGTTCCTACAATGTTTAATATTGGTAAACAAAGTTTTAAAATTCCGAATTTATACTATACAATTGGTCTTGAAAACAGTTTTGATGTAGACACACAAATGCAACAAGATGCGGTATTATCTTTGGTGAAAAATGATATCCACTTGATTCCGAGACAGCAATACTTCAACAATAAAGTGGTTATTAAAACCTCTGAAGACCCTACAAAAGATGGTATTTATGCCATTATGAACACCAACGACACCATAAAACGTGTGAGTTTTAATTACGATAGAAAAGAAAGCGATTTAAGTTACCGCAATTTATCTGATTTAAAACAGGTAACTATAAGCGACTCGGTGACTAAAATTTTTGACAGCATAAAAAGTGACACAAAAATTAATGCCCTATGGAAATGGTTTGTTATTTTTGCACTAGCGTTATTGATTATTGAAATGCTCATCTTAAAATTCTTTAAATGAACATACTTATAAAATCGGCCACGATAATAGATTCTAAAAGCGAATTTCACAATGCTTCTCAAGATTTATTAATCGAAAATGGTGTGATTACTAAGATTGCCACAAGCATAAAAAATCCTAATAATTATCAAGAAATTCAACTTGACAACCTTCATATTTCACAAGGATGGTTTGATAGTGGTGTTAGTTTTGGCGAACCTGGATGGGAAGAGCGCGAAACGATTGCTAACGGATTAAAAACTGCGGCACTTTCTGGATTTACAGCTGTTGCATTAAATGCTAATAGCAATCCAGTTATCGACTCGAATGCCGACATCACGTTTATAAAAGCAAAATCCCAAAATAACGCGGTGAATCTTTTACCTATTGGTGCTTTAACAGTTTCTAGTAAAGGAGAAGATTTAGCCGAACTTTTTGATATGAGTTCTGCGGGAGCTGCAGCTTTTTACGATTATAAAAGACCGATTTCCAATCCGAATTTAATGAAAATAGCTTTGCAGTATGCTGCTAATTTCGACGGATTAGTTTGTTCGTTCCCTCAAGAAAATAAAATTGCTGGTAAAGGTGTGGTTCATGAGCATATTGCAAGCACGCGATTAGGTTTAAAAGGCATACCAGCTTTAGCTGAAGAAATGCAAATTTCAAGAGATTTGTTTTTGTTAGAATACACAGGCGGAAAGCTTCATATTCCAACCATTTCTACAGCCCGTTCGGTAGCTTTAATTCGTGAAGCCAAAAAGAAAAAACTGGATGTTACCTGTAGTGTTGCCATTCATAACTTAATTTTCACGGATGAAGCCCTAAGCGACTTCAACACCCACTTTAAAGTGCTGCCTCCTCTACGTACCCAAGAAGATGCCGATGTGCTTATTGAAGGCGTTAAAGACGGTACTATCGATATGGTAACTACCGACCATAACCCTTTAAATATCGAATTGAAAAAAATTGAATTCGACTATGCCGATTACGGAACCATAGGTTTAGAAAGTGCTTTTGGCGCCTTACAAAAACTATTTACAACTAAGAAAACCATCGATATTTTAACACGCGGAAAAGGCCGTTTTGGACTGGAACAAACACCTATAAAAGAAGGTACTGTTGCTAACCTCACGCTTTTTAATCCGAATACCAAATCGACATTTACTAAAGCTGATATACTTTCAAAATCAAAGAATGCCATTTTTGAAAACGAAAGTTTAAACGGATACGTTTACGGCATTATCGCTAATCAACAAGCGGTATTAAAATCATAATTAAATGACAGAGCAGGATATAGAAAATGGGCGTAAAAATGCCATAATTAGTTATATAACTATTTTTGGTGTGATTATCGCCTACTATTTAAACAATGAAAAGCCTAGTGTTTTTGCTAGTTTCCACATCCGACAATCCCTAGGACTTTGGCTAACTTTTTTTGCCCTTGGTTATATTGTAGGTGCCTTTGATAGCTGGCTTATCACCTCTGCCTTTTATCTGTTCTTTGCCGTGCTTTTTATTTTTGGCTTTTCAAATGCCTTAACCAGAAAAACACAGCCAGCACCTTTAGTTGGCGCTTTTTATCAAAAAATATTTGCAAATATTGGAATATAACATGGAAAACACATCACTTTCTTTACAACACCTAATTAGAGAATCTAGTTTAACCGAAAATGCACCATTATTAATCATGATGCATGGTTATGGTAGTGATGAAAATGATTTGTTTTCGTTTGCTAGCGAACTACCAAAAGAACTGTTTATCATTTCTGTTAAAGCACCCTACCCTATGGCTCCGTACGGAAACGCTTGGTATGCCATAAACTTCGATGCCGAAAAAGGCAAGTGGAATGATATTGAGCAAGCAAAACAATCACGCGATTTAATTGCCAATTTTATTGATGAAGCTGTTGAGGCTTATCCTGTAAATAAAAATAATGTGTCACTTTTAGGCTTTAGCCAAGGTAGCATTTTAAGCTATGGTGTGGCTCTTAATTATCCTGAAAAGGTTAAAAACATCGTGGCTTTAAGTGGTTATTTGATTCAAGATATTTTCCCTGATGATATCGCTTCAAAAGACTACTCAAACTTAGATTTCTATTGTTCACACGGTAGCGTAGATCAAGTAATTCCTGTGGAATGGGCCAGACAAACAGCACCTTTTTTAAACGATTTAAATATTAAAAATCAATATTCTGAATTTCCTGTTGGTCATGGTGTAGCACCTCAAAATTTTCATGAGTTCAAAGCCTGGCTTACAGAACGCATTGGGTAGTTAGCTGATTGTCACTCCATAAAAAGAGTATAAGTTCAATCAAATTTAAAAGTGAAACTACACGCAAATTATTTATCTTTCTGAATAAATTTCGTGTCCTATAATATCCTTCAGAAATGATAAAAACACCATTAACACTACTTATCATATTAAGTTTTGTATGTAACAGTTTTAGCCAGTCGGTTAAATTCAAACCTGTTAAATACCCCTCAAACTACACTGCTACTATCGATCAGGTTTACACCGAAATAAACGGTTGGCAAGGTCGTATGGATTTATACACCAATTCGACTTCTGAAACACCTACACCTATCGTCATTAATATACATGGCGGCGGTTGGGAATCTGGGCAAAAAGAATCACAAACTGGTTTTGGTACATTCTTTAAAAAAGGCTATGCTGTGGCAAATGTGGAATATCGTTTAACAGATGTTGCTCCTGCTCCTGCAGCTATACAAGATGTGAGATGTGCATTAATTTACATTTACAAACACGCCAAGTCACTCAATGTTGACACCGATAAAATTGTGATCATGGGTGGTTCTGCTGGAGGTCATCTTGCTCTTATGGCAGGTTTATTAGGAAACAACAAAAAGTTTGATACTAACTGTAATTACAAAGGCACCATAAAAGTTGCCGCTATTATCGACGAATATGGACCAGCAGATTTAACCGTTTTACATCACGATGGTTCGGCTAAAAGATGGTTAAGTAATCATTACCTCAACACAGAATTCGTGAAATCGGTTTCACCCATGTACTATGTTTCTAAGGATAGTCCGCCTACCTTCATTGTTCATGGCGACAAGGACCCTACGGTGCCTTATTCACAATCGGTTAAGCTTTATAATAAATTAAAAGCACAAGGTGTTAAAACAGAGTTTATGACGGTTAAAGGCGGGAAACACGGTAATTTTTCAAGATCACAAAAATCGGATTTCGGCAAATTTGTGTGGCCGTTTTTGGAGTCGTTGGGGTTGTGAATGTTAGAGTTTTAAAGTTGAAAAGTTTCAAAGTTACAGAGTATCAAAGTTGCATAGTTGCATAGTTGCAAAAACTTAAAGTTTTAGAGCTGAAAGACCCGTCGACAAGCTCAGGGTGACATATAATGATCCGATAGCGTGGTATTAGTCAAATTATGGACAATCCAGCTAAGATTTCTATATAAAGCCAATACAATAGACCTACTTCAACTCTTAACTTTTAACTTTTAACTTTTAACAAACCTACATAAAAACTTCAATACACTTAGCACCTTCAGATTTAAGTGTTACGTTGTTAATACTTGCTGGCAAAAGGATGGTTTCTCCTCTATTAATACTGTAAGTTGAATTATTACACTGAAGTTCTACGTCACCTTCAACACAAATATAAATCACAAAGGAATCTAAATTGGTAAAATCACGATTTATAGAGACATCGACATCAATGATATTGGTTTTAAAATAGGGTGAATTTACAAGAGTATGCGCTTCGTTTTTTGCTGTTTTGTATGCCGTTTTATAGGTGTCGTGAACTTTATAATCTAAAACATCAATCGCTAAATCGTTGTGTAAATCACGTTTCTTTCCTGTTTTAGAGTCTACACGATCGTAATCGTAAATACGATATGTGATATCGGAAGTTTGTTGTATTTCCGCCAACAAAACCCCTGCTCCAATAGCGTGAACACGCCCTGTAGGAATGTAAAACGTATCACCACTCTGTACCGTTTCATGGTGCATCACATCTAAAATTGTATTATTTTCTAGGTGTGTTTTGTATGCTTCTTTACTTATTTCTTTGTCGAAACCTACAATGAGTTCGGCATTTTCATCAGCTTGCATAACATACCACATTTCATTTTTTCCAAAGGAATTATGACGCTCTTTGGCTATTTCATTACTTGGATGTACTTGAACAGATAAAGGTGTTTTAGCATCAATAAACTTGATTAGTAAAGGGAAGTCTTCACCAAAGGCTTCATACACCTTCTTACCTACAAAATCGCCTTGATAGGTTTTAATCAGATCCTTTAAAGTACTGCCTTGTAAGGCGCCACGAGTCACTACGGTTTCATCTCCAGAAACATCTGAAATCTCCCAAGATTCACCAATACAATCTTCAGTATAATCTTTATGGAGTTGCGTTTTTAGTTTCTCGCCGCCCCAAATACGGTATTTAAATAAAGGGGTAAACTTTAAAGGGTACAATTTCATAAGCCGTTAGTTTTAAAATCTAAAGAATTAGACCTGTTTAACACAAAACTAACCATTTTTAAACTAAAATCAAGTTCGATTAACGTCTTCGACCTCCAGAGTACTCCATGGCATCCCCTTTTCCGAAGCCGTAGCTAAATCCGAAGGTTACAAAGCGACCCTGTTGCCTGTGGCTATAGGCTTCAAAATCATCTTGAATGGTCACCGCTTCATTGTATCGCGATTCAAATAAATCACGTACACTCATGCTTAAAACGCCTTTACCTTTTAAAATCTTTTTACGTAAACCTAAATCTAAAAAAGCAATAGCACTTACTTCACTTTGTAAGGTCCGGTAGGCTGAATTATAATTAGAAGTCGCTTCAAAATCAATATCAGCAGGTAATTTCAATTTGGCTAAGATTTTATAATTCCATTGGTTTCCCTTAAAATCGAATACCGTAGATTCATAACTCCCTTCACGAACAAAACGGTTGTAGTTGAAATCGACATTAAAGCTCAACCAATGTACTGGCGTATATTTGGTATTAAACTCAATACCAACCGTACTATTGGTTCCAATGTTTTCAGGACGTGTTATAATCACATTATCTGCCGAGGTTTGTACACGCTCAATCACCTCTGTGGTGTATCTGTGAAACAAACCAAAGTTTAGTGATGTATTTCCTACCTCAAAAATACTGGTGATTTCATAAGAATCTGTAAACTCCGGCTGTAGGTCAGGATTTCCTTGACGGATATTAAAATTATTTCTAATGTTGAAAAACGGATTCAAATCCCAAAGTCGTGGGCGGTAAATACGGTTAGAGTATCCGGCTTGCAAAGAAATAGCATCTGAAACCTTGTAAGAGGTATGAATACTAGGAAACAGGTTGGAGTAATCCTGACTATTGTCCTCATCGGTATCTACTAAATAGGTATCTACCTGAGTGTACTCGTATCTTAAACCAGGTTTAACACCCCATTTGCCATTCTTATATGCTCCAGTGGCATAAACCCCCAGTACATTTTGATCAAATTCAAAGGTATTAGTAAGCCCTACATTCGTTTCATAATTACCATTTATTAAATCCTGAACCTCATAGTCATTACTCACATCATTCATCACATATTGAGCTCCAGTTTCTATACTCCATTTTTCAGAAAACGGTTTGGTATAATCTATTTTAAAAGTAAAGGTGTTTTCACCAAAATCGGTTCTGGTTTTCTGAGAAGCATCTCTATCGGCACCAAAAATAGTTTCATCGTTGAAGGTGGAGTTTTGGTCTTTACTAAACGAGCGCCCCGTTGCACTAATTAATAAATCATGGTCTTCATGATCTTTAAAGTCTCTTTTATACTGTAATTCATATTGCCATTTTGGATTGGAAGCTTCGGTAGTTTCTTGACGCGTCCATTCCGATTCTAAGACTTCATTAATATCAAACTGTTGAAAATTGTTGTTAGACGGCTGATCTTCATCTTCGAAGGCATAATTCCCCGAAAGGGTAATTACATTGAGGTCGTTAATATAATAGTCGGTACCTAAAGTGATTGTATAAAATTTTTCGTTCCTATACTCTTCTCCCGTATTATACAAGGTGGTATTATCATCCAAATCTTCATTGATATAAATATTGTCCTGCGGTCTAGAACGCTTTCCTAAGCCCATTTGCGTAAACAAGTTGAATTTCTCTGAACGTTTATTTAAACTCACACCTACACTATTATTATCTGGCACACCAGCGTTTAAACTCACTGAGCCATTCACCCCTTTACGCTCTTCTTTTTTGATAACAATATTGATAATTCCAGAAGTTCCCTCAGCTTCATATTTTGCTGAGGGGTTGGTAATCACTTCAATTTTTTCGATCATGTCGGAAGTAATACTACCCAAAGAGCCGGAGTCTTCCGTTAAAATAGAAGGTTTTCCATTGATTAACACCTGAACCCCCTGACTGCCTCTTAAACTAATATCGCCATCAATATTGACACTTACAGAAGGCACATTACCTAGTACTTCTAAAGCACTGGCCCCGGTGTTACTAATATCTCTTCCAACATTAAAAACACGCTTATCTAACTTAAATTCGTTTCTAGACACCTCTGCACGAACCACCACTTCGCTTAATTGCTCGGCATCTTCAGTTAATAGAATAACGCCAAGATCTACCGTATTTTTCTGAATATCAAAGGTTTTAATAGTTTTGGAGATGAATCCCATATAGCTCACTTCAACATAAAACTCCTTAACTGAAGTATCTAAATCAAAATGTCCTTCATCGTCGGTAATAGATCCGGTGATCGCCTTTTTAGTGGTGATATCGACAATAGCCACTGTTGCGAAAGCTAAGGGTTGTTTGCTATTTTCTTCAACAACCTGACCTTTAATTTGAATGTTTTGAGCCGAACTTTTTAAACCCATAAACAAGGTTAAACATAATAGTGATAAAATAAAATAGCCTTTTCTGTGATTCATTTTCAATTGCGTTTATGCAAAAATGTTCATTTATTTTCAGAATAACAGATTGTATCCTGCGAACGACAAATTCATTCCAGTAAACGGCAAATCACTCCTTAGATAGCTTGATGATGTAAAAGCAAATGACATCAATTTGACGCTTAATTCTTTCACTGGTTGCACTACAAACACACAAACCTAAATTTACGTTTGCATGATTTATTTGGTTGTTCACAGAAGTTGCTTTTTATTATTCTCGTTTTAATTGTAATTTCGATACATGAGTAAAGCAAAAACGTTTAAAAAAATAACTTGGCAAGAAGTTGTCTTCCAATTTATCCTTCATTTATTGGTTTTTATTTTCTACACTTATGATAGAACAAACAGAACCTTTGAATTTTACCACATTATTTTCTTTTTAAACTATGCTGTTGCGGCTGCCATTATTAGCTACATTTTAATTCCTACTTTTTTCTATAAGAAGAAGTATTTAATATTTACTGCGAATTTAATTTTGGTCATTGTTGCTGTAATTCTTACTGAAGAATTTTTCCTCGAAAAAGTATTTTTCCCCAATACCAAACGGTCTGATACTTTTCCTGGTGTCTTTTTTATGCTTGCCGATATTCTACCTGTTATCGCCATTTTATCAGGATTTAAATTCACTTGGGACGCCATTGTAAAACAACGCCAGGTTGAGAAATTGACCTCACACATTCAAGAAAGTGAGCTGCAGTTTTTAAAATCACAAATTAACCCGCATTTCCTATTTAATAACTTAAACAACTTGTATTCGTACGCCATTGAAGCCTCTCCTAAAACTCCTGTAATTATTTTAGAACTGAGTTCGGTATTGCGATATATGCTTTACGAGTGTAAAGCGCGATATGTGTCTATCAGTAAAGAAATAGAACATTTAAAAAATTTCACTCAATTAAATGAACTTCAAATAGAAGAACGTGGTGTCATCAATTTTTCGGTTGAAAATATCAATACGCAGTATGAAATTGCTCCATTGATATTGGTCGTTTTTATTGAAAACGCCTTTAAACATAGTCAATCAGCGCAATCCGAAGACATTAAAATTAACATTGACATTTCCATGACAGATGATGTATTAAATTTTCATTGCAGCAACAATTTTGTACCCATAAACAAACCCGATAATTTAACGCATGGCATCGGTTTGAAAAACGTTAAAAAAAGGTTGGAGCTCCTCTACCCTGATGCCCACCAATTAAAAATTAATGAGGATGATAACTTTTATCAGATTCATTTAACTTTAAAGCTTCATAAAATTGTTTAACTATGACTTGTATTATCATTGAAGACCAACCACCAGCGCAACGTATTTTAAAAAAGTACATTGATGATGTGGATTTCCTTAGTTTAGAAGGTGTTTTCTCTGATGCTATAAAAGCTATGGATTTCCTAAAGGATAACACGGTAGACTTGATGTTTTTAGACATTCATTTACCAAAAATTTCTGGTATTGAGTTTCTTAAAAGTTCAAAACCTTTACCTCAGGTCATTTTAACTACTGCCTTCTCTGAATATGCTTTGGAAAGTTATGAGTTGAATGTGGTTGATTATTTACTAAAGCCCTTTTCGTTTCAGAGGTTTTTTCAGGCTGTATCCAAAGTGACTCCTAAACCTACAGAATTAAGCGCTCAAATTCCATCGGAAATTTTTATTAAGTCAGGTTACGAACATATAAAAGTGGTGATAGATGATATCCTATTTATTGCATCAGATTCCGACTATACTGAAATCATGACCGAAAATAAGAAGTATGTGTCTCACGAGCCGCTACGTCATTGGATAGAAGTTTTGCCTCAGGATCAATTCTATCGTATTCACAAATCTTATATTTTGAACATTCAGAAAATAAAAAAATTAGTAAGCTCTACGGTTTACCTTCAAGGTGATTTTAAAATCCCAATTGGAAGAGTTTACAAAGATAATTTCACTAAAAACATTTTAAAGCTTTAGGGGTTTAAATTAGAAAATGCATTAAAAATTTAAACAAAAAAAATGCCCGCTAACAACGTTAACGGGCATTTTGTATTTAATCAAAAAGCTGTGAATTACTCACCGCCGTTAAGGGCTTTCTTTTTGTTAGATTTATCTACTGTTTCATACATAACAGGTGTTGCGATAAATAAAGATGAGTAGGTACCTACAACCACCCCTACAATTAAGGCAAACATAAATCCTCTAATAGAATCTCCACCGAAAATAAAAATGGCTAATAACACCACTAAAGTAGTTAATGATGTATTTAAAGTTCTACTTAATGTGCTGCTTAATGACACATCAACAATTTTACTGAAGTTCCATGACGTATGCTCGTTGAAGTACTCACGAATTCTATCGAATACAACCACCGTATCATTTAAAGAGTAACCAATTACGGTTAAGACCGCTGCAATGAAAGCTTGGTTAATTTCCATGTTAAATGGCATGAATTTATAAGTTAATGAGAATACCCCTAATACTATAACCACATCGTGGAATACAGCAACTACAGCACCAAGAGAATATTGCCATTTCTTAAAACGGAATAAGATGTATAAGAACACCACGATTAACGATCCTAATACCGCCCATAAAGAAGCTTGCTTAATATCGTCGGCAATGGTTGGTGATACTTTGTAAGTTTCTAATAAACCTACTTGTTTATTCACATCATTTAAGTCGATAAACTGCTCATATGAAATCCCTTCTAAATAAGGCACTAAAGCTTGGTAAAGCTTTTCTCTAATATGTTCATCAGCTTCTGTACCAGACTCATTTACCATGTGTTTCGTGGTAATTTTTAACTGATTTGAAGAACCAAAAGTTTTAGCATCGGCACTACCAAATACAGCAGGATCTGATAAAACATCAGTAATTTCAGCTGAAGAAACCGCATGAGCAAAACGCACTTGATACGTTCTACCTCCAACAAAATCAACACCTTGATCTAATCCGTTTGTAAATAATGAAACTAACGAAACAACAATTAAAGATCCTGAAATGATGTATGCAATTTTACGTTTCTTTAAAAACTCGATATTGATATTTCTAAATAAGTTTTTAGTAATTCCCGTAGCGAATTCTAATTTACCACCTCTATTTGTATACCAATCGATTAATAATCTAGTAATAAATATTGCAGTAAATAAAGACGTTGCGATACCAATTAATAAGGTAGTTGCAAAACCTTTAATTGGACCTGTACCAAATACGAATAAGATTAAAGCTGTTAAACCAGTTGTAATGTTCGCATCTAAAATAGAAGATAAAGCATTTCCGAATCCGTCTTTAATCGCTTCAACTTGTCCTTTACCTTTCCCTAATTCTTCTCGAATACGCTCAAAGATAAGTACGTTCGCATCTACCGACATACCAATAGTTAATACGATACCCGCAATACCAGGTAAGGTTAAAACAGCTCCTAAACCAGAAAGTACACCAAAGATTAATAAGATGTTTAATAACATGGCGATATCGGCAAATAAACCAGATTTCCCATAATAAAACACCATCCATAATAATACTAAAGCTAAAGCAATCATGAATGACATGGTTCCACTTTGAATCGCTTCTTTTCCTAAAGAAGGACCAACAACTTCACTAGAAATGATATCTGCAGAAGCAGGTAATTTACCAGCACGTAAAACGTTAGCTAAATCGATCGCTTCGTTTAATGAAAAATCTCCAGAAATTGAAGAACTACCACCAGCAATAGGTCCTGTAGTAACACCTGGAGCAGAGTAAACGATATTATCTAAAACAATAGCAATCTGACTACCTTGAGCATAAGCATTTCCAGTCATTTCTTCCCAGATCTTAGCACCTTTAGCATTCATTTGCATAGAAACTTCCGATTTTCCTACCGCGCTAAATTGGTTTCTAGCATCGGTTACTACATCACCACTTAATGGTGGAATATTTTCTCTGTTACCAACTAAAGCGTATAAATCGATTAGCTCGCTATTTTTTTCTGGCTTACCAAAAGCAAATTTCACGTAACGTTGCTCTGTTGGTAATAAGTCTCTAACTTCTTTTCTGTTTAAATAATCAAGAACAGTAGCTTTATCTTTTGCTTCAAATTTAGCGATGATTGGTCCACCTGGGTACCCTTGACCTCTAATAAGGTCAAAAATTGGGTTAACCGCAGTAACTGCCGTAGAATCGGTAACAGCGTCACCTAATAAATCATCAATTTGAGAAGATTTATCGTCAGCTTCTTCTGTAGCTTCTTCGGTACCTTTTTTAGTATCAACAACATCTTTTAAAGTCTCATTAGCTTGTGCTAAGAAAGGAAAGAACTGCTCACCTTTGTAAGCATCCCAAAACTCTAATTGCGCTGTACTTTGTAATAAACTAGTAGCACGCTCTACATCTTTAACACCTGGTAATTCTACTAAAATACGACCAGAAGTTCCTAAACGTTGAATGTTAGGTGATGTTACACCAAACTCATCAATACGCTTACGTAATACTTCGAATGCAGAAACGATAGACTCGTCAATTTTTCTTTCGATAACAACTTTTACTTCGTCATCAGACATGCTTCCATCAATCTCACCATCTAATGCTTTGGTGTAAAAAATATCTGGAGACGCTAATTTTGTATCGCCTTTAATGGCATCAAATGCTGTGAAGAAATCTTCTAAATAAGTGTTTTGACCATTTTTTTGAAGTTCTGTAGCATCTTCTAAAGCTTTATTAAAAGTAGGATCGGCCGTATTATTTGCTAAACCTTTTAAGATATCTTTTACCGATACTTGAAGAATCACATTAATCCCCCCTTTTAAATCAAGACCTAAGTTCATGGCCTTTTGCTTCACCTCATTATAAGTGAATTTTGCAATACCCATGTTATACACGGTATCGTTGGCAATAGATTGCAAGTAGTTAGATTCTTCTCTACTACGCTTTGCGTGATAATTTTCTTCTGAAGATGGAATTTTGTTTGTAGCCAATTCCACAGCTTCTTTTTCAATTTGATTTGCTTTGAATGTGAATGATAACTGATAAATACTTACCAAACCAAACAAAAGCGCAAACAATTTTACTAATCCTTTGTTTTGCATTTTATAATTTTTACGTCAATTTTTAATCGGGCAAATATAGAATTTAAGCCCAAAACTAACTAATGATTTATTTTTTATGGTTGTTTACTTTCTAAGTGCGCAGTTTTAGAAAGATTTTTTGTGAGATGATCGGCTCATTTTTCATATTGATCAAGTGTTTTTCCATTTAAATAATGGCACTCATAAACATAAAAAACATTTATAATATAGCAGGCACACGCTATCTTAGCCTTTAGCAAATGGGGCCAGCTCGAACTTCGGGAATAACATGAAGGCCATCTTGAAAGTCAAGAAAAATGTTTTGACACACTTTAAAAGCCGTTTGAAAAGTAATTTCTGCTTTCGAAGTATCAATAAAGCCAACAGAAAACAGTGTATTGGAAGAAATAAATCGATCGCTTTTAGAATCTACTTGTAAAACAAGCGTCCCTTTAAAATCCCAATCCGAGGTATTTCCCGACTGGATTTCATAGACATCGACATTATATTTTTTAGAATGATCTTCGGAAGGAAGCTGGATAGGTTGTTGGTGCTCGGCATGGGCTATTTCAAGATGAGCCTCATTATTAAACACCTTTTTAATAATAGCGACATCGACGGTACTGTAGTAACTGATTCGAAATTCGCCATTGTCATAAGCTTTCACCTGAAGGTTACTTACCCCTGATTCTAATAGCTGATGTTTTATATCACTTAAAACCAGTTGTAATTCTCTAGCCGATAAAGTTTCCTCAGAAAATTGTAAAACAACCTCCTGATTAGGTAAACTTACTTGCTGCTGAGAAAGGACACCAAAAAGGGTTAATGAAAATATAAAAGCGCTAAGGCACCATCTTGCTATCATGCGCCAAATATAAAAAAATAAAGATGGTTATACTACTCTCTTTTTAAAATAAATACCCTTAAAAAATGAGGTCGAAAAAAACAGTAACTTAAAACTTTAATTACATGTCACGCTGAGCTCGTCGAAGCGCATGTTCAAATCAAAGTCTATAAGATTTAAGCATAGGACATTTAGCGTAAAGCATAAAGCCTATAGCCTTTTTACTCCTTCACGCTCTCAACTAAGGCCTCCAAACTTAGGGTATCTTGATCCCCTGTTTTCATGTTTTTAAGCGTATAATTATTTGAAGCAATTTCCTGTTCACCTACTAAAACAACAAATGGAATTTCGCGTTTGTTAGCATGGTTCATTTGCTTTTTCATTTTAGCGGCATCAGGATACAATTCGGCATTAATGCCAGCAGCTCTTAATGCTTTAATAGCTTTCAAACTAAATAAAGCTTCTTTGTCTCCGAAATTTATAAATAAAACTTCAACGTTTTTACTGACAGTTTCAGGGAATAAATTCAGTTCCTCTAATACCAAGTAGATACGATCTAAACCAAAACTAATACCAACACCACTCACATCTTTTAGTCCAAAAATACCAGTTAAATCATCGTAACGACCACCGCCACCTATAGAGCCCATTTGTACGGTTTTAGGGGCAGACACTTCAAAAATAGCACCTGTGTAATAATTTAAACCACGAGCTAAAGTCACATCCAACTGAAGTGTTGCTGTATTTAGTCCTAATTCGGAAATAGCTGTATCAATAAACGCTAGTTCTTCAATACCCTTTAATCCCTCTTCAGAAGTAGAAAGAATTCCTTTTAAACTTTCAATTTGAGATTCAAAAGAACCTGAAAGTGTAAATAAAGGCTGAAGTTTAGAAATGCCTTCCTCAGAAATACCTTTAGACAACATCTCTTCTTTAACTTTCTCTTCACCAATTTTATCAAGCTTATCTAACGCTACGGTAAAATCAATCAATTTATCGCTAGCACCAATCACTTCAGCAATACCTGAAAGAATTTTTCTATTGTTAATTTTAATGGTAACACCTTCTAGTTTTAATGCTGAAAACACGGTGTCGTAAAGCTGAATAAACTCTACTTCCTGCCACAAAGACTTCGAACCAACCACATCGGCATCACATTGATAAAACTCTCTGAAACGTCCTTTTTGAGGTCTATCGGCTCGCCATACCGGCTGAATTTGATAACGCTTAAACGGAAATTCAATCTCGTTTTGATGCTGTACCACGTAACGTGCAAAAGGTACGGTAAGATCATAACGCAATGCTTTTTCTGAAATAGACGAGGTTATTTTTGTAGAATCTCTTTCTGCATAAGCTTCGGCATTGGCCTTTGATAAAAAATCACCCGAATTTAAAATTTTAAAAATTAAACGATCGCCTTCATCACCATACTTCCCCATCAAAGTGCTTGAATTTTCAAAACTAGGCGTTTCAATAGGTTGAAATCCGAAATTTTGAAAGGCGTTTCGAATGGTATTAAAAATATAGTTTCGTTTGGCAACTTGTTCAGGATTAAAATCTCTTGTGCCTTTTGGGATGCTTGGTTTTTGTGCCATATGAATGCCTGCTAAAACAGGTATCTTTTAATTATTAAATAATAGAATCTTCCTTCTAGTTTTATAAAATGATTTTTCTAAGAGGGAAGAAAAATTAATAGTTTTAACAACAACCAGATTTCTGCCTTCGCAGGAATGCTTAGTTAATTAGTTTATCAAAATACTTAAACAAATCACCTTTAGTAATCACAGCGCCTTGCTCAATCATTTTAAATTTATCTAAGTTTTTGTCGTCTGAGTACGCCTTATCGGCTTGTAAAAATTCCACATTGTCATCCATTAGGTTTTCACGAAGCCAATCATACCCCTCTTCTGTGGTGATGTCAACATCATTTTTTATATTAACCACAATGGCTTGCATTTGCTCCTCTCCTAAATGGAATAAATACATGTGTTGCGCCGAAATATGCTCTAAATATTCTGCTTTATTCAAAACACCTTCCCAGATTAAATCGCTAAAAACATCTAATTCGGTTTCAGCAAGTTCTGGTTTATTGGCTTTTAAATTAGTCCACTCATCAGCTGTAATGGATTGGGTAGCTAAAAAGTTTATAAATTCTTGGTGTAATTCTTCGAACTGTTCTTTTGTAAGTCTTGAATATTTCATTTTCGCCTATTAGCCCCTCAAATTGAGAGTTATTTGTATCATTTAGCTTGCTTTTGAACAATAAACACTGTCCTTTACAAGCGCGCAAATTTATGAAATATCTCGCAAAACTGGGAAACTATAGCGCATAAAAAAACCACTCAAAAAGAGTGGCTTCCTTAAATTGTTAAGCTTTTAAAAAATTAAGCTTGGACAACAACTTCAAATTCTAAATCTACAGATACAGCTCTGTGTAAACGAATCACGGCATTGTATTTACCTAAACGTTTTACAGTAGTAACGGTGATGAATTTTTTATCAATTGATTGACCTTCTTTCTCTAAAGCTTCAGCTAAATCGATGTTGTTTACAGAACCAAATAATTTGTCTCCTGCTCCAACTTTAGCTGGTATTTTAATTTCTAATGCTTTAAGTGCTTCAGCAACTTTGTTAGCATCTTCAACTATTTTCTTTTCTTTATAAGCTCTTTGCTTTAAGTTCTCAGCTAATACTTTCTTTGCTGAAACTGTAGCTAAAATAGCTTGTCCCTGAGGAATTAAAAAGTTTCTACCATAACCGTTCTTAACTGTTACAACATCGTCTTTAAATCCTAAATTTTCAACGTCTTGTTTTAATATAAGTTCCATCGTTATCGGTATTTTATTTTAATAAATCAGCTACATAAGGCATTAAAGCTAAGTGACGTGCTCTTTTTACAGCAACAGACACTTTTCTTTGATACTTTAATGAAGTTCCTGTTAAACGTCTTGGTAAAATTTTACCTTGCTCGTTTACGAACTTTAATAAGAAATCTGGATCTTTATAATCGATATATTTAATACCAGATTTTTTGAAACGACAATATTTCTTTTGCTTATTAGTTTCAATATTAAGAGGCGTTAAATATCTAATTTCGCCGTCTTTTTTTCCTTTTGATTGTTGTTCTATTGATGACATAATTAAGCTTTTTGTTTAAGTTTTTCTCTTCTTCTCTCTGCCCAAGCTACAGCATGCTTATCTAAAGACACTGTTAAATAACGCATAAAACGCTCGTCACGTCTAAACTCTACCTCTAAAGTATCAATAACTTCTCCTGATACTTGGTACTGGAATAAGTGATAAAAACCACTTTTCTTGTTTTGAATTGGGTAAGCTAATTTTTTTAGTCCCCAATCTTCTTTAGCTATCATCTTAGCACCGTTAGAAACAAGAAAATCTTCGTATTTCTTTACTGTTTCCTTTATCTGATCTTCAGATAAAACGGGATTTAAGATGAAAACAGTTTCATAATGATTCATAAAAATCGTATTTTATTGTTAAAAATTGGCTGCAAAAGTAATCAATTATTACAGAACTCACAATAAATTTAAAACTAAATTTACCAACCAAGTTTTATGTTAAAAAATAGACAAAATGCACACACAAAAACCCTTTACCGATGTTTTTTGTTTTTTAATCGAATTTTTTGTATTATTGTCGATACCTTAACCGAAACATAAATTGTTATGACTTTAAACTGTGTAGTGGTAGACGATTCGGCAATTCAACGCCTCTCTATTGTTAAACTAGTCGAGAACCACCCCTCTCTCAACTTAATTGCAGAGTACAGCAGTGCTCTAGAAACAAAAAATGGTTTAAACACGCATCAAGTAGATTTAATTTTTTTAGACATTGAAATGCCTGTTCTTAATGGGTTTGAACTACTAGATGTATTGAACAACAAACCTCAAATTATTTTTGTAACTGGTAAAACTGAATACGCTTTTAAAGCATTCAATTACGACGCCACCGATTATTTACACAAACCTATCACCAGAGAACGTTTTAACATCTCTGTAGATAAAGCCTTAGAGCAACACAGATTGACTCAAGATTTTAGCGAAGAAGAAGGTGAACACATTTTTGTAAAAAGTAATCTTAAAAAACGTAAAGTTTACATTAAAGACATTAAATGGATTGAAGCCCTTGGGGATTACGTAAAACTAGTTACCGAAGAAAATAGCTTAGTGGTACTTTCAACCATGAAATCTTTTGAAGCTGAATTACCAGAAGGTAAATTCTTAAGAATTCATAAATCTTACATCGTTAATTTAGATAAAATTGACCGATTTAATAGTAAAAACGTTGAAGTTGGCGCTTACGAAATTCCGTTAAGTAGAAACAAAAAAACACAATTAGTTGATGCTTTAAATAACATTTAAAGTTTCCATCTATAATTTATAAATTTTAAAACTAGAAATTATCGACATTTAAAATTACTCTAACAGATCTAAAATCTTTTACACTTTCGAAGCTATTATTAATTTTAATAATAGCTTCTTTTGTTTTTGCTAGAGACTGTTTTTTAGGAATTTTAACCAAAATGTTTTTGTGAAACTGATTTCTAATTCTAGCCACCGGGGGCGCTTCTGGTCCTAATATATTGTCTCCAAAAACTTGACGGAGTGACTTAGCGAACCAAATCGATGCTGTTTCCACCCGATTAAAATCTTTGTGCTTTAGCGTAATCTTTATTTGCTTATAAATAGGAGGATATTTAAAATTATAGCGATCGTTCATTTGCTCTTTAAACATATCGATATAATTATTTGTAGACACCTGCTGTAATATATTATGGTGCGGATTATAAGTCTGAATTAAAACTTTACCACGCTCTGCCGTACGCCCTGCCCTACCTGCTACTTGTAACATCAATTGGAAACTACGCTCATGCGCTCTAAAATCTGGAAAATTAAGCATGTTATCGGCGTTCATAATCCCAACCAATTTCACATTCCTAAAATCTAATCCTTTAGTAAGCATTTGTGTACCCACCAAAATATCAATTTCTTGCTGCTCTAACGCTGTAATAATTTTTTCATAGCCGTATTTACCCCTGGTCGTATCCAAATCCATTCGGGCCACCTTATAATCAGGAAACAACACTTTAACCTCCTCCTCGATTTGCTCGGTCCCAAAACCTTTACTATCTAAATCCTGTCCACCACACGCCAAGCAATCCTGCATCATGGCCGCATGATATCCGCAGTAATGACAACGCAATTGGTTTCGGTATTGGTGATAGGTTAAACTCACATCGCAATTTGGACACTCGGGGGCATGACCACAAGTTTTACATTCTACGATTGGCGAAAATCCGCGACGGTTTTGAAATAAGATAATTTGATGACCTTCAGCCAAAGTTTCAGTCATTTCTTCAATCAATCGATCGCTAAAATGCCCTTTCATCCGTTTCTTTTTCTGCTTGTCTTTTATATCGACCAGCTCAATATCAGGCATTAAAACATTGTTATAACGGTATAACAATTCAACAAAACCATATTTATTTTGCCTAGCGTTATAGTAACTCTCTAAACTTGGTGTCGCCGATCCCAGTAAGGTTTTTGCTTGATGCAAGTGCGCTAAAACCACCGCCGCATCTCGGGCATGGTATCGCGGTGCAGGATCAAACTGCTTGAAAGACTGCTCGTGTTCTTCATCAACCACAATCAATCCTAAATGGTTAAAAGGTAAAAAGATGGAAGATCTTGCGCCTAATACAATTTGCGCTTTCACGGAGTTGGTTAATACTTGATTCCACACTTCTACACGCTCATGAGCCGAATATTTAGAATGAAACACCGCCACTTGCTCCCCGAAATAATTCTGAAGCCTTGTAATGAGTTGTGTGGTTAAAGCGATTTCAGGAAGCAAATACAAAACTTGCCTTCCTTGCTGAAGCACCGCTTCAATAAGTTTAACATAGACTTCTGTTTTTCCCGATGAAGTTACCCCATGCAATAAGGTTACCGCATGCGATTCAAAACTAGATTTTATTTCTGCTAACGCCGTTTCCTGATGTTCGTTTAAATGTTTCGCTGCTTCGGTATCCGCTCCAGAATATTCCACCCGATCAGTTTGAATGTGGTACTCTTCTAAAACACCTTTATCAATTAAAGCCTTAACGATAGCCGATGAAGCGCCACTTTCGGTTACCAAATCGGTAACCTTAACAGGTTTTTTAGTTTTGGCCGAAATAGAAAATAACGTTAAAACAACGTCACGTTGTTTGGGCGCCCGACTTAATTCCTCCATCAATTCATGAAAAGCCTTTTCACTCGTATAACTTACGTGGAGTTTTACGTACCGAACTAATTTTGGTTTGTACTTTTCATAAACTTCCTCTTCAACTAAAACAGCCTCTTTTTCAATAAGTCCTTTAATAACATGAAGTACATTTTTCTTTCCTAAAATATTTGAAATGTCCTGAATTTTCAACGAAGATTGATGCTGCAAAGCTTCATAAACTAAAAACTCGTCATCCTTTAGTACAGAATCATCTATAATAGCGACTTTACCTTTGGTTACCACCGTTTCACTTTCTAAAATAAAAGCATTAGGAAGCGCTGCACGCATCACATCGCCCAAAGTACACATGTAGTAACTTGCTATCCACTGCCAAAATTTTAATTGCTGCGCGTTAACTATGGGCTTATCATCTAATATCTGCTGGATATCTTTAGCTTCATAAGCCGCTGGCTCATTTTTATGCACACTAAAAACCAGTCCGGTGTAAATTTTAGATTTACCAAATGGTACAGCAACCCGCATGCCTGGTTTTAGAAATTCGGCTTCAGCAGGAGTGACTGTATAGGTAAACAGCTTTTTTAAAGGAATTGGAATTATAACATCAATAAAATCTATCATAAACTACGAGGCTTTTCTAAGTTTATTTAATGAGGCATTTAACTCATATCCCAACAACAAAATATTAGAATTTAACCATAAATACAGTAGCAATATTAATAGCGCTCCAATAGAACCGTATAATTTGTTATACTGACTAAAATTTTCAATATATACTCCAAATAAAAACGAAGTTAGAATAATGAGCAAGGTGGTAAACAAAGCACCCACCGAAAAAAACCGTGAATCTTTTCCTTCTTTAGTCCCAAAATAATACAACGTCGCTACCGACAAATACACCATTACTATAAAGAATACAGACTGCACCATTTTAGTCCAGAAAACAGCTTTGCCTTCAGCTTTATAGCCTTCTCCTCTAAATAAAACTAATAATTCTTGAACCACATAAATTTGAAAATACCCTAAAATCGCAATGGTAAATATGAGCAAAAATGCTAAAATCAAAGCGATTCCTAAAGCATACAAATATTGTTTAAATGCGTTTCGCGTTAGCTGCTCATGATAGGAGGTTTCAAATCCCGTAAAAATTGAATTTACTCCATTTGCCATTAAAAGTACTGATAGTAAAAATACCGAAGAAAGTAAACCGCCACGCTGTGATTGTTCAATATTTTCGAAAATATTTTGGAAGAAAAAATCGGAGGTCGTCGCTGGTAAAAACGATTCTAGAAACACTAAAAACTCATGTTTAAAATTCGCAACAGGAATGTATGGGATAATAATTAAAACGAATAGTAGAAAAGGAAAAATGGCCGTAAAAAAACTAAAAGCAATAGCACTGGCTCTGGTTGTAACCGCTCCTTTTATAATGCCCGTAATGTAAAGCTCTATTAAATCGTATAAGGATAAACCTTCTAAACCAGGAAGTTTAACACGTTTTAAAAACCGAACCAAAAGATTAACTACAGGAATTTTATCAAGTTTATCTTCGATAGGTTTAGTCATTAATAACTTGCTTTTGTTGTTTGTCAAACAAAGTTATTAAAATAAAAAATGTCTTTAGAAGATTTAAGTTGATTAAATCAAACTTTTAAAAGCGACAAACTACTTTATCGCTTTTAAACTTAAATCCATATTATGCACAGAATGTGTTAAGGCTCCCGAAGAAATATAATTTACACCACATTCGGCATAATGTCTTATAGTAGCTTCATTGATATTCCCTGAAGATTCTGTAAGGCATTTGTTTCCTATAATTTTTACAGCTTTTCTAGTATCCTCGTAATCGAAGTTATCTAACAGAATTCTATAAACGCCGTCATTTTGAAGAATCTCTTCTACTTCCATTAAGTTTCTAGCCTCAACCATGATTTGAAGATTTTTACCTGTTTCCTGTAAATAATCTTTTGTCATTTCGATAGCTTTTGTAATACCACCTGCAAAATCTATATGATTATCTTTAAGCATGATCATATCGTACAAAGCAAACCTGTGGTTCTCTCCCCCACCAATTTTTACAGCCCATTTTTCAAGAACTCTAATTCCTGGTGTCGTTTTACGAGTATCTAAAATGCGTGTTTTAGTCCCTTCTAACAAATCGACAAACATGCGTGTTTTGGTAGCAATAGCACTCATACGCTGCATCGCATTAAGTACGGTACGCTCGGCTTTTAAGATGGATTGTGATGGTCCTTCAATATACATTACTACATCACCATAAGTCACTTCTGAACCATCTTCAATACGAACATCTAATTTCAAGTTTTTATCTACGTAAGCAAAGACCTTTTTAGCGAAGTTAACCCCACCAATAATACCTTTGTCTTTTACTAAAAGCTTAGCTTTTCCTCTTGCATTTTCAGGAATACATGCTAACGAACTATGATCGCCATCTCCAACGTCTTCTCTAATCGCGTTAGAAATTATCATTTTCAACTCCGAATCAAACTGCTCTTGTGTTATCATAAATAAATCTTGTTTGCAGCAAAAATAATAAATAGATTCACTTTATTAAATTTTACATTTACGAAATTTTTATTTAAGTCTTATTTTAATGCATTATTAATAAAATAATTAGAAAAAACTTACAATATGACCATCAAGCTGATTACCATTGGAAAAACTGATAATAAACAACTTACGCATTTAATTAACGAGTATATCAAACGATTAAGTTTCTACATTAAGTTTAATTTAGAGGTTATTCCAGACATTAAAAATTCTAAGAATTTAAGTGAAGATCAGCAAAAAAAGAAGGAAGGCGCGCTGATACTTAGCAAGATAAATACTACAGACGCCTTGATTTTGCTTGATGAGCAAGGTAAGCAATATGATTCTGTAAAGTTTTCAGAGTATCTACAAAAGCATATGAATTCGGGTATAAAACAATTGGTGTTTGTAATTGGGGGCCCTTACGGTTTTTCAGAGGAGGTTTATGAAAAAGCGCAAGGAAAAATATCACTATCAAAAATGACTTTTTCGCATCAAATGATTCGTCTGTTTTTTATTGAGCAATTGTATAGAGGATTCACCATATTAAGAAACGAACCTTATCATCATCGATGATTATAATAAGCTTTCAGTTTTCAGTCTCAGTTTGCAGTGATTACTCGGGTGTGGTAATGTTTAGTTTTCAGTCGCGGTCGCGGTTTTCAGTAATTACTCGGGTGTGACTATATTAGTTTTCAGTCACAGTCCCAGTTATCAGGCAAACTCGGATTTATAAAATTAGTTATTAGTAACAGTTTTCAGTTTATCGGACTTCTTAAAACAAAAAAAAAGATGATTAAAAACTAGGTATTAATCATCTTTTTAAATTTATAGCTTTCGGCATCAGTCATCCGTCATCTGTCTTCCGTCATCTGTCTTCCGTCATTCTCATGTCAATTCTAATGTGTTTTATAAATTTCCTTTCTCTTTTTAAGCTGACGCTCTAAATCGCTAATGGTTTCTCTTACTGATACTTCAAAATTACGTTCATTAGAAGTTGCAAAAATTCTAGGGCCTGGTAAACTCAATTCAATATTGCAAATTTTACCTAAATCATGATCCTTTTCATCTTGTTTAAAATGTACCTCTGCACTTATTAAAAATTCGTATCTATTAAATATTTTCTCTAATTTCTCTTTTGTGAATTGTGAAAGTGTCTCACTTACATCTACGCCTACATATTGAAAATTTACTGTCATAATCGTTCTCTTTTAAGTATTAATATCCCTCCGAAGATACGAGTTTTAGAAAAAAGTGAACACAACAAAAATCATAAAATGCTATTAAAATTTTCATTAGAATAAATACAGCCTGCTTTCATTTCATATGATATAATAGTATTTTTGAAAGTTTAAAATCCTAGTTATTATGAAACTCGTTTTTGCAACCAACAATAAAAATAAAATCAAAGAAGTTCAAGCTTTGATTCCAAGTCATATCACCTTACTAAGTTTAACCGATATTGGTTGTACCGAGGATATTCCAGAAACACAAAACACCATAGAAGGTAATGCCTCTCAAAAAGCAAATTACATTAAAGACAACTATGGCTATGACTGTTTTGCAGACGATACAGGTTTAGAAGTTGAAGCACTAAACGGTGCGCCAGGTGTATATTCCGCAAGATATGCTGGCGAACAAAAGAATGACCAGGATAATATGGACAAACTTTTAAACGAGCTACAAGATAAATCTAACAGAAACGCCCAGTTCAAAACTGTAATCGCATTGCATATAAATGATACTTTACAAAATTTCACTGGAATTTGTAAAGGGGAAATTACAGATATTAAAATGGGAAGCCAAGGTTTTGGTTACGATCCTATTTTTAAACCAGAAGGATACACTGAAACATTTGCCCAGATGCCGCTATCGCTTAAAAACAGTATTGGGCATCGTGGCAAAGCTGTTGCGCTATTAGTGGCCTTTTTAAACCAAAAATAAATTAGAAAATCATCGTTTTTTTAACCCTAAATATCATTATTATTCCATTTTAAACACATTTTGTTTTAGAATGTTTAAAAAAACGAAACGCAGGTTGCCTGTTAATATTCTTTATGTTACTTTTAAATTATGACAGAGGAAGCCATTGAAAAAGAGAATGCCACTATTGCTAAGGCTTACAAGGAGCTACTGAAAGTTAGTTATACCACACTTACCAGTGACGATAAAAAATTAATTAGAAGTGCTTTTGAAGTTGCCTTAGATGGGCATAAAAATCAGCGTAGAAAATCGGGAGAAGCTTACATCTTCCACCCTATTGCTGTGGCTAAAATTGTGGCGCAAGAAATTGGATTAGACGCCACCTCTATTGCCGCGGCTTTACTTCACGATGTTGTTGAAGACAGTCCCGATTATGAAATTAAAGATATTGAAAACCGCTTTGGTAAAACCATAGCCCGCATTGTTGAAGGCCTTACTAAGATTTCTTCGCTTAGTAAAGAAAAAGACATGGATGTGTCGTTACAAGCCGAGAACTTTCGTAAAATGCTCTTAACGCTTAATGATGACGTTCGTGTTATTATTATTAAGATTGCAGACCGACTTCACAACATGCAAACCATGGATTCCATGCGTCCTGATAAACAGGATAAAATTGCATCAGAAACCTTATACATTTACGCGCCATTAGCGCATCGTATTGGGTTATACAACATAAAAACACAACTTGAAGACTTAAGTTTAAAGTATACAGAACCCGATGTTTATAACGATATTCTTCTTAAAATAAAAGAAAGCAAAGAAGAACAAGATCTTTATATTGAGCAATTTAGCGAGGTTATTAAAAATGCTTTAGACAAAGAAAAGTTTGAATATTCTATAAAAGGGCGACCAAAGTCTATCTTCTCCATCAGAAAGAAAATGCTTAATCAAGGGGTTTCTTTTGATGAAGTATATGATAAGTTTGCCATTAGAATCATATACAAAAGCGAGCCCGCTGATGAAAAGTTTCAGGCTTGGAAAATCTATTCTATAGTTACCGATCATTTTCGACCTAACCCCATGCGTTTACGCGATTGGATTACATCGCCAAAAACCACGGGTTACGAAGCGCTTCACATTACCGTTATGGGTCCTAAAGGACGTTGGGTTGAAGTACAGGTGCGTAGTGAACGTATGAACGAAATTGCAGAAAAAGGTTATGCTGCTCACTACAAATACAAAAACAACACCGAGAAAGAAGATAGTTTAGAAACTTGGATTAACAGGCTTCAAGAAGCCCTTGAAAGTCCTGAAATTAATGCTGTTGATTTTGTTGAGCAGTTTAAACTCAATCTTTATTCTCAAGAAATATTTGTTTTCACCCCTAATGGGGATTTAAAATCGCTCCCAAAAGGCGCTACTTCTTTAGATTTTGCCTTTAGTATTCATACCGAAATTGGCATGAAAACAAGAGGTGCTAAGGTAAACGGAAAACTGGTAACCTTAAGTCATGTGCTTGAAACTGGAGACCAAGTTGAAATATTAACTTCCGAAAGTGCTAAACCAAATCCGAACTGGCTCGATTATGCGACAACAGCAAGAGCTAGAGGGAAAATAAAATCGGCTTTAAAAGAAGACCGAAAACGTGTTGGCGAAGACGGTAAAGAAATTTTACGTCGTAAACTAAAACAATTAAAAATTACACTTAACGAAAAAACAATTAATGAACTTGTTAGATACTTTAAGCTAAAAACGAGTTTAGATTTGTTTTATCGTGTAGGCATTGGCTCTATAGACAATGTCATGATTAAAAACTTTGCAGCTTCGCGTAGTAATGCTTTAATGTCTTTCATTAAGAGTAAAATTACCAGAAAAGCGAATATTACTAAAGAAGAATTAGAGAAAAATGAGGTTACAACGAATTACGATTCACTAGTTTTTGGAAAAGAAGCTGAAAAACTGGATTACAAACTCGCTAATTGTTGCAACCCAATCCCTGGAGATAGTGTTTTTGGCTTTTTAACCGTTTCCGAAGGCATTAAAGTACACAAAAAAAACTGTCCGAATGCCTTAAGTCTACAGTCTAACTACGCTTACCGCATCATGACCGCCAAATGGGTAGATTCCACCCAGCAAGAATTTATGGCGCAAATTAAGCTCACGGGAATAGACCATATCGGCCTTGTTAACGAAATTACTACCATCGTTTCAGAAAATATGCATGTTAATATGAAAAGCATTAGTTTTGAAAGCGAGGACGGTTTGTTCTCTGGAAAAATCAACCTTGTAGTAAAAAACAACACCATTATTAAAAAGATTCTTGAAAAACTAAAAAAAATTAATGGTATAGATAAGGTTACTAGAGTGTAAAAAATGTGTAAATTTGCACACGGAAATTATGAATGCAAAATCGGATACAAAAAATCAGGATATCGTAAAAAATGTTTTTACGAGCTTTTTAGAAAATAACGGGCACCGTAAAACGCCAGAACGTTATGCTATATTGCAGGAAATATATAATAGTGAAGAACATTTTGATATAGAGTCTCTATATCTTAATATGAAAAACAAAAAGTACCGCGTGTCTCGCGCAACACTTTATAACACTATAGAACTACTTTTAGAATGTGGTTTGGTAAGAAAACATCAATTCGGACAAAACCAAGCCCATTACGAGAAATCATACTTCGATAGACAACACGACCATGTTATTTTAACCGATACCGGTGAAGTGATAGAGTTTTGTGACCCTAGAATTGAATCGATCAAAAAAACTATTGAAGAAGTTTTCGATATTAAAATTAACAACCACTCACTCTATTTTTACGGAAATAGAAAATCAACAACAAATAACTAATATTCACAATGGCGGTAGACTTACTACTAGGATTACAATGGGGAGACGAAGGCAAAGGAAAGATTGTTGACGTTCTTACCACAAACTATAATATTATAGCTCGTTTTCAAGGTGGTCCAAATGCAGGACACACTCTAGTTTTTAACGGTAAAAAACATGTTTTACATACTATTCCTTCAGGAATTTTCCATGATAACGCTACCAATTTAGTAGGAAACGGCGTTGTTATAGACCCTGTAATTTTTAAAGGTGAACTTGATAAACTTGAAGAACAAGACGTTGATTATAGAAAATCATTACTTATTTCAAGAAAAGCACATATCATTTTACCTACGCATCGTTTATTAGATGCTGCTAGTGAAGCTTCAAAAGGTAAAGCTAAAATTGGATCGACTCTTAAAGGAATTGGCCCAACATACATGGATAAAACTGGAAGAAACGGTATTCGTGTTGGTGATTTAGAATTAAGCGACTGGAAAGAACGATACAGAGCATTGGCTGATAAACACGAGTCAATGATTAAATTTTACAATGTTGAATTAGAATACAACTTAGATGAGTTAGAAGTTGAATTTTTTAAAGCTGTTGAAGTTTTAAAATCTTTAAAATTTATCGATTCTGAAGAATATATATACCAATCTCAAAAATCTGGACAATCCATTCTTGCTGAAGGTGCTCAAGGTTCATTATTAGATATCGACTTCGGAACTTATCCGTTTGTAACATCTAGTAATACAACTGCTGCTGGTGCTTGTACAGGTTTAGGTGTTGCGCCGAACCAAATTGGAGAAGTTTTTGGTATTTTTAAAGCTTACACCACACGTGTTGGATCTGGCCCATTCCCTACCGAACTTTTTGATGAAGATGGAGCGACTATGGCCAAAGTTGGAAATGAATTTGGAGCTACTACAGGACGACCAAGACGTTGCGGTTGGTTAGACCTTGTAGCTTTAAAATATGCTTGTCAAGTTAATGGGGTTACTCAATTAATGATGATGAAAGGTGATGTGCTTTCTGGTTTTAAAACCTTAAAAGTATGTACAGCTTACAAATATAAAGGTGAAGAAATATCGCATCTTCCATATAACATAGAACCAGAAAATGTAGAACCTGTTTATACCGAATTTAGTGGTTGGAATGAAGATTTAACAGAAATGTCTGAAGCTTCTCAAATGCCAAAAGCTCTAAACGACTACATCGAATTTTTAGAAAAAGAATTAGAAACGCCTATTACTATTGTATCTGTTGGACCAGACAGAAAACAAACTATTTTTAGACAGAAATAGTAGCGTTGATACATTTTAAAATACATGAAAGACCACATTAAATGTGGTCTTTTTTTATACCTGCTCTTTGCTTAATATTTTTCCCCAAGTACCCTCATTTTCTCTTTACTCACATTAACTAAAATCCATGTCTTAAGTATTAATTAGTTATGATATTCTAGCCAGATCCTTTTTTCGAGTTCATACCTTCTATCCGTACAATTATCTCTTTCATTAAAAAATTCATATACAGGCTTCATAAACTTGTTTAAAATCTTCACCGAAGCAACATTGGCTATATTAACATCAGCCGTAACTTTACTTTCTTTCATTTCCTCGAAATAATATTTCAACATCCCTTTGGTCGTTTCTGCACCGTATCCATTTCCCCAATAAGCTTCTCTAAAACGATAACCTAATTCTTTTTCATCGGCATCATTTATTAGAAATAGAGCAAGTCCTATCAATTCGGTTTTACCTTTTATAAATATGCCACAAGAACACTTCCGTTTACTTAAATCATTTAAATTTATATTCAGGCTTTTTTCAAATCGTTCTGTTATTTGTTTATCCGTAAATGCCTTCTGTGGAATTAGCTCTAAAACTCTTGAATCAGTAAAAAGTTCAGCAAAATATTTTTTATCCGATTTTTCTAAACTTCTAATAATTAATCTTTCAGTTTCAAAAATTTTCATTTCATAGTTTTGTTTATTTTTAAAAAACCTTAGGAGATTCCCTTATTTTTGTCCATTTATTATCTCCCTAATACCTTCAAGCACATCAGGCCTACCACCAAAACCTCTATGTATTCCATCTTTTATAGTAATTAATGTATCTGCTGGTTTAAAACAATCTTTAAGCTTTAATGATGAGCCGTAATATATGAGCCTATCTGCTGTACCATGAAAAATTGTGACCGGTGCTTTTACCTTTTTTATATGTTCCGCATTATCCAAGTTATATCGCAATAACAAATCTGTCGGTAAGTACCGTAAATATTTGAGTTTTGGTAACGTTAGGTTTTTTGCCAAGTCCTTCATGCTTTTATAAGGTGAAATCAGGATAAGTTGACTCGGACTATTATTTGCAGCGAGATAACTTGCTACTCCAGAACCTAATGAAACACCGATAATAATGATTTCATCTTCCTTATACCCCCTTTCTAATAAAATATCATAAGCTGCTTGGCCATCCTTATACATTTGTAAGTCATTATTATAACAACCTTGACTTTTTCCATACCCTCTATAATCCATGACGTAAAAATCGAAACCTTCGTCATTGTATATTTTTGCTACTTCATTTTGATTTGAAATATTTCCTCCAGCTCCCTTTAAAGTGAGAATGACTCCTTTAGAAGGTTGTATTTCTGATTTAAATAATAAAGAATTGATCTTAATACTGTCCTCTACATCAAAATTAATTTCCTCAAAATTGCCTTGAAAATCGTATTTTAAATTGTTAGGTAGTTTTACTGGATTCATGAAAATAAAAGAACCTTGATTATAATAGAACCATATACATACACCCAGATAAAACAGGATAAGTAGACTTCCGATTATTTTGATACTTTTAATAAAAATTCGTTCCATTTTCTAGGCATTATAGTGATACTCATCCGATATTTACAAGGATAGTTATGGGTTTACGTTCAAAAATTTTTAGCAATAATATCTGAAGTATCAAATATGAAACCACATTTTATTAGCACTAAATCACCAATATTTTTTACTTTTCGGCTATAGTTTATTTTATTTTCCAAGATTCATAAACTTTTGCATACAAGTCTAAGTTACAGTCAAAATTTTCCTTTGTTCCCGTTAATGTGAGCATCATTGATTCATTATCCTTAAAACTATACACCATTATATTCCTCCTCTTTTTCCCATTTATTCTGCTTTTTGTTTCTACAATTAACTTTCTAATTGGGTAATTGTTTGAAGTTAAATTCTCGGTTTCAAGAATTTTAAAATTTTCTTTATAATATCCTTTTAAGAATGAAATGTATTCTATGTAACCACCTTCAAAACTGCTTTCTTTTGATTTAACATGCTTAACTCCAATTGCTTCAACAGGATTCATATCGCTATCAGATTTAGGCTTCATAATTGTTAAACTTAGTGAATTTGAATAAAACATTTTATTTTCTTCCCAATTTTCAGGCACTTTAATTTCGTACTTTTCATGTTCTATTGTTTTTAGTTTTTGAGAATAAATAAGTGAAATGTTTAAAAAGACACTTAAAATTATAATTTTTTTTACCATTGCGTTCTAGTTACGTTGTATTCTTATTACATATTTAGTATTTAATGATTTTTGGATTTCATATTTAGAAAATGACTTTATTTTTTTATCAAATAGTCCTTGTTTATTCAATAAGTTAAGTTTTTCCTTTTGATTTAAACCATATTCTGTTCTAAAAACAAATACGGAATCTTTACTGTAGTCCTTATCTTTATATATGGTATAAAAAGAAGAGGTATCATCTCCTTTTTTATCCAATTTTATTTCATAAATATCTCCCTCTTAAGGAAATGTTATATATCTATGATAATTATTATTGTTGCAACTAATACTAATAGAGATTGAAGTTTAAAATTCATTTTTTGTTCTTACACTTATACAACAAACGATAATATAAAACATATGGCATTATTCAAAGTGATCATATTTATTAATTTTAGAATGCTTCATAATTTTTGAAGCGTTTTTAGATTCCATATCATAAATCATTTTTTTAATCGTTATTTTTGCGACAAATTTTTTATACTTTGAATAAACTTCAAGTCTTACTATTATTATTAATTGTTTGTTTTGTTTCGGTGAATAACGCTCAAGAGAAACGCAAAATTCAAATTGAGTACGCTGGTAAACTCACCATAGACGAAGAAAATTATCCCGGCGCGAAGGTTCTAACCCGTGACGACAAGCAGCAAGTTCATATAATTCATGGCGGCTCCAACATGTGGTGCGACAAAGCCATTCACTACGGTGAAGAAAATTTTGTTGAAGCTTATGGTAATGTTTCTGTAAAACAAGGCGACACCATTAATATGACATCCAAATATGTGGAGTATAGTGGTATAACCGAACTTGCTTTTGCTAGTGGTGATGTGGTTTTAACAGATCCGAATTCTACTATTTCTTCAGACACCCTTTACTTTGATCGTGTAAAACAACAAGCTTTTTATAGAAATGGCGGTAAAGTTGTAAAAGATTCGTCTGGTACAATTACCAGTAAAATTGGTAGATATTACATGGATATCAAAAAATACCAATTTGTAAAAGATGTGGTTTTAGTTAATAAAGAATCAACTATCAATTCTGATTACTTCGATTTTTATTCCGATACAGGCTTTGCATATCTTTTTGGACCTTCCACCATCACCACTGAAACCAGTAAAACCTATTGTGAAAAAGGATTTTATGACACTAAATTAGAAGTCGGATACGCCATTAAAAATGCGAGAATAGATTACGACCATAGAATTATTGAAGGAGACAGTTTATATTTTGATAACAATCAAAACTTTGCATCAGCAACCAATAACATCAAAGTAACAGACACCCTCAATAAAAGTGTGATAAAAGGGCATTATGCCGAAGTTTACAAGGCAAAAGACTCCCTTTTTATTACCAAACGAGCCTTAGCCATAACCGTTCAAGAAAAAGATTCTGTGTTCATGCACGCCGATAAAATTATGGTTACCGGAAAACCCGATAATCGTATTGTGAATGCTTACTATAACGCCAAACTTTTTAAATCGGATATTACAGGGAAATCAGATTCTATTTATGCGAATCAAAAAACAGGGATCACCAAATTAATAAACATTCCGAGGCTATCGGCTGGCGATAAATTTGCAAAAGCACGTAAACCCGTCTTATGGAATTTCGAAAACCAAATGACCGGTGATACCATTCATTTAATTTCAAATAATAAAACAGAAAAAATAGATTCACTTTTAGTTTTTAACCATGCTTTCATTATTAGCAAAGACACTTTAAGCACAGATGGTTACAACCAAATTTACGGCTTAAGACTGGTGGGGTTATTTAATGATGAAAATGTTTTAAGAGAGGTTAACATCATTAAAAATGCCGAATCCATATTCTACGCACGTAATGAAAACCAAGAACTTATAGGGATTGATAAAGCCAAGTCGGGAAGTATTAAAATATTATTTGCTGAAGGCGATATTGAAGAATATTCCAGATTTAACCAAGTAGACGGCGATTTAATTCCGGAATCGAAATACCCTCAAAAAGACAAACGCCTCAAGGGTTTCGATTGGCGTGAAGAGGAACGCCCCAAAAGCGTAGAAGATCTTTTTAGTGACGACCCTCCGTTGGAATTACCTGTTATTAAAGGCCTCGAAGATTATATACCATCGGGTCAATTCTTTGATCAAGACATGTTGGAGCGCATAAAATTAGCAGGAAAAGGGGAACCTCATCATAATAAAGCTGCTAGAAATATTCCTATTGACCATGAGTCAAAAAACTTGATTGAATACCCTAATGAATTTGAGCATCCAAGATGGTTTAAATCGGCAGTTAAAGCAAACATTAGCTCCATGGCAACGCCTGACGGTAAAAGTGTCGCCGATGAAATTACGGGGCTAGGAGAAAGCGACGGTCATATTTATCAAGTATTAAGCCATACCGAAGGTACTTTCAAATTCTCAATTTGGATGAAAGGCAAAGGAAAAACAAGACTACGTTTTCAAAGAGCGGATAAAGATTATGCCGTTTATAACACCCTAGTTATCAACCTTACTGATGACTGGAAGGAATATACCCTAACGGGCACTAAAAAGGCAGACGGCAGCAAGTTGCGATGTTTAATTAGTGATATTCAAACCGACGACACCATATACATGTGGGGCGCAAAAGTTATTGAAGTAAAAAAGGAATAAAAGTATATGATTTCAGATTTTTTTAAATACCAAGCGCAAACCTCAACACATCCCCTAGCGATGGAAGTTTCGCATGCTTCTGGCTCGTATATTTATGATATCGCTAACAAAAGGTATTTAGATTTTGTTGCTGGAGTTTCAGCTTGCCCATTAGGTCATAACCACCCTAAAGTGGTTAGTGCCATTAAGACGCAACTGGACAAATACATGCACGTCATGGTTTACGGTGAATACGCACAGCAACCCGCCGTGGAACTGACCAAACTTATCGCTAATCACCTACCCGCTCCTTTCGAGAAAACCTATTTAACCAACTCGGGAACAGAAGCTATTGAAGGCGCCTTGAAACTAGCTAGACGCGCTACGGGACGCAGCGAATTTATAGCTGCAAAAACCGCTTATCACGGCAATACCATGGGGTCTATGAGTGTTATGGGTTATGAAGAGCGTAAACAAGCTTTCAGACCTTTAATTCCTGATGTCAGATTCATTCAGTTTAATGATGAAGCTGATTTAAATCTAATCACATCTAAAACAGCTTGTGTGATTTTAGAAACCATTCAGGGTGGCGCTGGATTTATTGAGCCTCAAGATGATTACTTAGCTAAAGTTAGAGCACGATGCCATGAGGTTGGAGCCCTTTTAATTTTAGATGAAATTCAGCCTGGTATCGGCCGTACAGGAAAACTTTTCGGATTTGAAAACTACAACTGTGTTCCAGATATTATCGTGTCGGGAAAAGGCCTTGGAGGCGGCATGCCCATAGGAGCCTTTACCGCGTCTAGTGCCCTTATGGATTTATTACAAGATAAACCCAAGCTTGGTCATATTACGACGTTTGGAGGGCATCCCGTAATTGCAGCTTCAGCTTTAGCGACTTTAAAGGAAATTACAGAAACCAATTTAATGGCTGAAGCTTTAGAAAAAGAAGCCCTTTTTAAAAAGCATTTGGTACACCCATTAATTTCAGAAATAAGAGGAAAAGGCCTTATGTTAGCCTTAATTTTACCAACGTCTGACATTGTAAACCAGCTGATTTTAACCGCTCAAGACCGAGGATTAATCTTGTTCTGGCTACTTTTTGAGCCTAAAGCAGTAAGAATTACCCCGCCTTTAACGGTTTCAAATGAAGAAATAATTGAAGGATGTCAGGTGATTTTAGACATTCTTGATGAAATTCAGTCTTCTTGACCAAAATTTAACCATTTGATTATCAATCACAAACAAATAAATATTCGACGAAACACGACCTTTGTTGATTACTTTGTTGAAAACATTTAGTCCTTTTACGACTAACCTTTAAATAGAATAGTAACTTTAATAAAGTTGAACCTCACAAATGTGCTTATGGAGTTTAGTCAGGATGACAACAATAATTTGCCGCTTACCAAGTTTGAATCGATGTTAAAAACAAATCATGTTTTATTCTTTGATTCTGAAGAATTTGAAAACATCATTCATCATTATCTTAATCAGGGTAAAATAGCATTGGCAAAGAAAGCTATTAAGTTAGGATTAGATCAACATCCAACTTCCATCAACTTAAGGCTTTTTAAAGTTGAAATATTTGTTTTCGAAGACAAACTCATAGAAGCCGACACCTTATTAAGTGAATTGTACAGTTTAGATCCTAATAACGAGGAAATCTACATTCAAAAAGCCAATATTTTTTCTAAACAAGATGATCATAAACAGGCTATTTCTGTTTTAAAAAAGGCACTAGAACTTACCGATGATGTTATAGACCTTTATTCCCTTATAGGAATGGAATATTTATTTTTAGACAATTTTGAAGAAGCTAAAGTTTACTTCATGAAATGTTTAGAATCCGATCTGGAAGATTACTCGGCTTTATATAACATCATTTATTGCTTTGAATTTTTAAATCAGCATGAAGATGCCATTTCATATTTAAACCTATTTTTAGATAAAAATCCATACTGTGAAGTCGCTTGGCACCAGTTAGGTAAACAATATTATCTTTTAAAAGATTATAAAAAAGCTTTAGCAGCTTACGACTTTGCCATCATTTCCGATGATACTTTTGTTGGCGCCTATTTAGAGCGTGGAAAAGTTTTAGAAAAACTAAAACGTTTTAAAGATGCCATTGAAAATTATACGATTACGTTAACTCTAGACGACCCTACTTCTTTTGCATTACTGCGAATTGGAAACTGCTACGAACAATTAGGGAACCATGAGTTAGCGCTTCAATATTATGACAGAACCGTTCATGAGGATCCTTTATTAGATAAAGGGTGGATAGCCATTACGAAGTTTTACAAAAAAAAGAACGACTACCAAAAAGCCTTATATTATATAAATAAAGCGATAAATATCGATTCTGAAAATGTGACGTATTGGAAGCTTTATTCACAAATTAACCACAGGCTAAATTTCTTTGAAGAAGCCGAAAGAGGATACAAAAAAACCTTAGAATTAGGAAATTACGAGTTAAACACCTGGTTATCACGTGGCGATTTACTAATAAAATTAGGTGAAGCTGAAGCAGCCATATATAACTTCGAACAAGCCATAGAGTTTTATCCGGAAAATGCCGAGATTGAATACCGATTGGCAGGCTTATATTTTCAATTAAACGAAAATGACAAGGGGAGTTTTCATTTAAAAAACGGCCTAAAACACAATCATGAATACTATTTTATTATTGATGAATTGTTTCCAAAAGTTTCTAATAAACGGTTGGTAAAGAAAATACTTAAAACAAATCTGTAACACATCCTTTAATTAAATTGTATACCTTTGGTTTTCTTAAAAAACCGACTATGCAACGACGTTTTAGTGACTACTTAATCATTACATTTAAAGGGTTAGCTATGGGGGCTGCCGATGCCGTTCCAGGGGTTTCTGGAGGAACAATCGCTTTTATTTCTGGAATTTATGAAGAGTTAATTTCCACGATAAGCAATGTTAATGCATCCCTTTTTAAAACACTATTCAGTAAAGGTTTTAAGGCCTTTTGGACGCAGCTTAATGGCAATTTTATTTTAGCCCTTTTAACAGGTATTATAATCAGTTTTGTGACTTTCATGAAACTGGCAAGCTACCTCCTTATTTATTACCCTATTTTAATATGGTCCTTCTTTTTCGGTCTCATACTTGCAAGCATTTATTTTGTTGGAAAACAAATTACCAAATGGAATGCAGCCACTATTATAGCTCTTATTTTAGGAGCATCAGTTGCTTTTTATATTAGTAAAATGCCTTCTCTAGGCACTAATGATAGTTCCCTATTTTTATTCTTTGCTGGTGCCCTTGCCATTTGTGCTATGATTCTACCAGGAATTTCAGGTTCGTTTATTTTAATCATTCTAGGCGCATACAAAACCTTAAGTGATGCGATTCACGATATCGATATCAAAAAAATAATCATTTTTGGCTCTGGTGCAGTAATTGGATTACTTAGCTTTAGTCATGTATTAAAATGGCTCTTTAAACACTACCATAACGTGACATTAGCCGTTTTAACAGGTTTTATTTTTGGCTCTTTAAACAAAGTATGGCCATGGAAAAACACGCTTACTTGGCATAACAGCTCGAAAGGCATAAAAACACCTTTACTTCAAGAAAGCATTTCTCCTTTTAATTTTGAAGGCGATAATTATGTGCTTTTAGCCGTAGGTTTAATGATTCTAGGATTTTTAACTATTTTTATTCTTGAAAAATTAGGTTCTAAAAAACAGTAATGCAAAGTACCAGAACATTCACCGATAAACTTTTTCTAGTTCTAAAAGGATTAGGTATGGGCGCTGCCAATAAGGTGCCTGGAGTTTCTGGTGGTGTTGTTGCCTTTGTAGCTGGCTTTTATGAAGAATTTATTTATTCCTTAAAAAAGGTGAATAAAAAGGCTTTTGGACTCCTCTTTAATGGACGCTATAAAAGCTTTTTCCATTATATCAATGGGCGTTTTTTAAGCTTGCTTTTTCTTGGTATGCTTATTAGCTATTTCAGTATTTCCAAAGTATTGGATTTTCTTATTAAGCATTATGAGTTGTATGTTTGGAGCGTATTCTTCGGCATGATTATCGGATCCATTTATTACATTTACAAAGATTTTGACGATTGGAATTCTAAAACCTACCTTTCTCTTGGTATAGGTATAATCATTGGTTTAAGTATTAGTTTTTTAAATCCTGCTAAAGAAAATGACAACCTGTGGTTTGTGTTTTTCTGCGGCATCATTAGTGTATCCGGCATGACCTTACCCGGATTTTCTGGATCCTTTATCCTCATCCTTTTAGGTAATTACGTGCTACTATTAGTAGATTCAGTTAATGCACTATACGATACCGCTTCAGAAATTATTACTGGTGATTTCAGTTTTGTTGAAAATGCCAAACGCATTAGAATGCTTAAAATATTGGCCGTTTTTACTGCTGGTTCAATAACCGGTTTGGTTTCCTTTTCACACCTTTTAAGTTATATTTTAAAACGCTATAAAAGCATCACCCTTTCTTCTATTATCGGATTTATTGTGGGGTCACTTGGCGTGGTTTGGCCTTGGAAAGAAACCGTCTATAGAACGCATGAAAGCGGGCATTTGTTAAAAGACTCCAAAGGACAACATATTGTACACAATTACCACCGTTATATACCAGAACTTCATACCGAAACCTACTTGGCCTTAACCTTTATCATTTTAGGCATTGCCATTGTTTTAGGATTAGAGTGGTACGGACAAAAAACTAGAAAAACCACATGAACAAACTAGGATTATTAGGAAAAAATATTTCTTATTCATTTTCCAGAGCATACTTCAAAGAAAAATTTGAAAACGAAGCCATTACAGATGCATCTTATGAAAATTTCGATATCGAAGACATTAAAAATTTTCCAGATATCATAAAAAACACCCCAAATTTAAAAGGCTTAAACGTTACCATTCCATATAAGGAAGACGTTATGCCCTACCTTGATAAAATTAACAAAAAAGCCAAAGCCATAGGTGCTGTTAACACGATACGAATCACCAAAAAAGGAAAACTTATAGGATACAATACCGACTGTTATGGGTTTAAAAAAACCTTAGAACCTTTTGTGAAACCACATCATAAAAAGGCCTTAATTTTAGGTACAGGAGGCGCTAGTAAAGCTGTAGCCTATAGTCTTAAAGAATTGGGAATTGAATACGCTTATGTCTCTAGAAAACTATCCAATCACGTACAATTTTCATACGATACCCTAACGGAAAATGATGTTAAAAATCATGAAGTTATTATCAACTGTACGCCGCTAGGAACCTTCCCAGATATAGAAGACTGTCCGAACATTCCTTACCAAGGTATAGGTGAAAACCATATTCTTTTCGATTTAATTTACAATCCAGAACAAACGACATTTTTGGGTCATGGCAAAAAAAATGGCGCCACTATTATAAACGGCGCTAATATGCTAAAACTACAAGCCGAAAAATCTTGGTCGATTTGGGATCTTTATTAAATCATCTATAATTCAACAGGTTAAACTTTTTAAATATGCTAAAAAACGGTCTTTTTTCGGCCATTTTTTAGCATATTTCATTCATAGCCCTGCTATGCATTTCAAAAAAGGTTTCAATTGACTAAAAAAAATTTAAATTTCGATTAAACGCAAGAAGGTTAAATAAGTTAAAACACTAGCATGTCCTTTGTTTATACTTTACTTGTTAGTATCTTTAAACTCGAAAATAATTGATGAACCTTAACATTTTTAAAAATGTCTGACAACGAGAAATCACAAAAACCGGAAGAAGTTGATACACCTAATTCTATTGAAAATTCTACAGAATTAAATGAGAATCAAAACTTGGAATCAACATCGAATGCTGAAGTAGAAACTGTAAATTCTGTTGAAGACGCTAATGAAAGTGCTGAATCAGAAACTATTAAAAATTCAGCTGATGCTGATGACCAAGATGAAGTCTTAAATGAAATTGACGAATCGAATGCTGAAGACGCTGAAGATGAAGGAAATAAAGATCGTCATAAAATAGAAGTTAAAGAGTACGACACCATGTCGTTAGAAGCTTTGGCCATAGAGTTGGAACGCCTTGTTTCAACCGAAAAAATTCAGGCCATTCGTAACCATGTTAATAGCTTAAATTCAGAATTTAAGCAAAAACTACAATCTATTATTGATGAGAAGAAAGAAGACTTTATCAATGATGGTGGTAATGAAATAGACTTCTACTTTTCATCTCCTGTTCAAAAAAGATACAAGGATGCCTATAAAGTATACCGCACAAAACTTAATGAACATTACCAAAGTTTAGAGAAAAACTTAAAACAAAATTTAGAAGATAAATTAGCGATCATTGAAGAGTTAAAAGGACTAATTAACGTTGAAGAAAACATTAATACCACCTACAAACACTTTAAAGATCTACAGGAACGCTGGAGAACTACAGGTCCGATTCCAAGAGATAAATATAACAATGCTTGGAATAGCTACCACCACCATGTGGAGCTGTTTTATGACTTCTTACATTTAAACCGCGACTTACGTGATTTAGATTTCAAACATAATCTAGAAAAAAAGTTATTAATTATTGAGCGCGCCGAGGAGTTATCTAAAGACGATAACGTGATGCGTGCTTTTAGAGAACTTCAAGAACTACATAAAATGTGGAAAGAAGAGCTTGGTCCTGTAGGCCAAGAGCATCGCGAAGAAATCTGGGAGCGTTTTAAAGCGGCTACAAAAATTATTAACGACAAACGTCATGCTTATTACCAAGAAATTGACAAAGTATACGAAAAGAATCTAGAGAAGAAGCTTGAAATCATTGAAAAAATAAAAGCTATTAGCGCCACGGGTTGTAAATCTCATGGTACGCTTCAGAAGAAAATTAAACAAATTGAAGCCTTACGTGAAGAATTTTTCAATGCCGGAAAAGTGCCTTTAAAAGTGAACGAAAAAACATGGGCAGAGTTTAAAGAGGCTGTAAGAACTTTTAACAGACAGAAAAATAGCTTTTATAAAGATTTAAAAAAGGAACAGTACCACAACCTTCAATTAAAATTAGACTTGATTAAGGTGGCCGAGGATAATAAGGAAAGTGACGATTTTGAAACGGTGACGCCATTAATGAAGAAAATTCAAAGTGAATGGAAAAAAATTGGTCACGTTCCTAGAAAAGACAGCGATAAAATCTGGAAGCAATTTAAAGCGGCTTGTAATTATTATTTTGATAGAATTCATGCTAAAAGAAATGCGGCAAGCGCTGAACAAACGGAGGCTTACAATAAGAAAAACGAGTTTTTAAATAGCTTAAAAGATCTTAAGCTACCTGAAGACAAAACAGAAAGTATTGCGTTAATTAAAGAGAAAATTAAAGATTGGCAGGCTTTAGGTCGTGTCCCTCAAGACAAACGTTATATTGATGCTAAGTTTCAAAAAGCAACCGATCAACTGTTGTCCAACTTAGATCTTGATAAGGTGGAGGCTGAAATGATTAAGTACGAAAACAAATTGGATGTCCTTAACGCTGCAGATGATGATAACAGAAACTTAGACAATGAACGCGTATTCATTAGAAAGAAGATCGACGAAGTTAAAAGTCAGATTAATCAATTGGAGAACAACTTACAGTTTTTCACTAATGTGGAAGATGATAATCCTTTAGTTAAGGAGGTTCATAACAACATTAAACTTCATGAAGAGTCTTTAGAATTATGGAAATCTAAACTCAGAAAAGTTAAGGATCTCTACTAATAAAGAGTTCTTCTTAAACATATTTTAAAAGCGAAAAGCCCTGTGAAAACAATTATTCACAGGGCTTTTCTATATATAATGATTTACTTGGGTCATTTTTTAATTTTCATAAACTCTCAATAAATAAAGATTAACTGCTGTAGGTAACCACACCTACAGCAGCTCCATTAATCTTTAAAAACCAAACTAAACTAACTTTATGAAAAAAATGTAATTACTTCTAATTACACTACAAATTTACGCCCGGTTAATCGTTTTTTATACGACATAAGATGTCGGATCACATATACAAGCAAAGTTTTAGAAGAAAAACATGAACCCGAAACTCAATCGTAAGGCATCACGATGAAAAGTATCATTTAAATACAGGTTATTATTGGCACTACCATCAATATCTAATTGTTTTATACCGTAATCGACTTCCAGACCAATAACCATTCTCTCATAGGCATCATACATCACATTTAAAATTCCGTAATACTGGTTATGCCCAAAATCTCCAGCGATCTCTGTAAGGTCTAAAGAATCGGTTAAAACATAGCGTGATGAATCGGTTAAACTAAAACTTGTCATTCCAAAAACGGCATTCGTATGCCATTTTTCAGACCAAAAATATTCATATGCCATCCAGCCTCCAAAAGCAGGCGTAGCCTTAAACATATTATTATCAACCGGGTAACCATCGTAACCAAAACCAGAAATGGTTGTTAAATACGAAGATATGCCTTTACCGCCCACAACCTGATACTGGAAACTATTTCTATTGGGCTTATACATACCACTTAAAGTGAGTCCGTAGCCCATAAAATAATCTTTATTCCCTTCAAGCTTATAGTTGATATGCCTTAGAATGGATGACGCTCTTAAATGTCCCCACTGACGCTTATAGGAAACCGCAAAGGTAAAGTCGGGTGTTGTTTGATGTGTATCTTCAACAAAAGGCTGGATGTCTTCATAAGCAAAGTAATCATCTTGAGGTGCTTCAATACTCACCTCATATTTCCAAGCGGGGCAACCAAAGGTATTCATATATTTAATATGAGGATTACGCAGCCATATTCCTGAAGGTGGTCCCTCCCATTCCATGATATTTGGCCAAAGGTCTTCATCACCAAAATTATTCCAGTTTTGCCCGATTTGCCAATGGTCTGTCTCAACATAGGCTTTTCTTAGTCTTAATCTTCCATTACCTCCCCAAAAATCAGATTCAACAATAGCTTTTATTTGCTTTCCGTTAGGCATGACCAAGACGGTTTCCCATTTAATTTGTGTTTGATACAAATCAACATTTAAACTATTTGAATCATCGGTACCAAATACATTTATTTTTCCAACGTTAAATGTGTCAGAATCCTGCAGCCCTCCAAAAACATCAAAATAGCCGTTAAGCTTCATATTAACCCCCAAGCTACTTTTAAACTTTGGAGCCTGACCAATAGAATCTTTTGATGTTAACGTGAAGAAACGTTCTTGAGCATTAATAGAAAGACAAGTAGAAATACTCAAAACAAATAAACTGAACCACCTCATTTACCTCTATTTTTAGTTACCTGGAAAGTAGAAATATGCTCAATTAATTTTAAATATCATGGTAAAACACATCTCTTACAACCAAAGATAACTAAAAATCCATCTTAATTAGGATCTCTATAAATCCCAGAAGAGTTTTCAAATAAAATATAGTAATATTTAGATGCTTCGAAATTAAAAATGTAATTCATCGAAATTAATTTTCTTACATTTTTATTTAACGTATTTTTAACATCTTAAACCAAATCGTTTTTGAGTAAATACCTACTTATACTCATTATGTCTTGTACATATTGCTTTTCTCAAAGTATCAATTTCGACCAACTCGACAAAGAGAAATGGTTGCGATACAATGGTGGAATATCTGCTAATACAGTATATTACAACGGTACAGGAAATCGTCAAAATCTAACCTATTATGTTAGTGGTAATTTAAACTTTAATATTGCAGGGTTATACAACATCCCGCTTTCTTTTACCTACTCAAATCAGGATTTTAATTTTCCTAGCCCGTTTAATTTTAACCGTTTGAGTTTACACCCTTCCTACAAATGGGCTACAGCACATATTGGAGATGTAAGTATGACATTTTCGCCATACACTTTAAACGGACACCAATTTACGGGTGCAGGTATTGAACTAAATCCTGAAAGCAAATTTCAAATAAGTGCCATGTACGGACGCCTATTGAAGGCTACCGAATACGATTCTACAGCACAGGGTGGCATTGCAGCCTACAAGCGTATGGGTTATGGTATAAAAACGGCTTATGATTTTGATTTCATGAAATTAGGTCTCATTCTTTTTAAAGCTACCGATGCCGAAAACTCGATTGAAACCGCCTTTCCTACAACTTTAAATCTAACACCAAAAGATAATGCTGTACTTTCTTTTGAAGGCGATTTTAAAGCTTTCGAAAAAGCAAACTTTCATGTAGAATATGCAATTTCAGGGGTTACCGAAGACACCCGATTAACCGAAGACAAAACAAACCATGGCATGCTCGCTTTTCTTTTAGATGAAAACATTAGCACCAATTATTACAATGCCTTTAATGCTTCATTAGATTACCCCGCTGGTAACGGAAGTGTAGGCGCCGGATACGAACGTATAGATCCTGAATACAAAACTTTGGGCGCTTACTTTTTTAATAATGATTTAGAAAACATTACAGTAAATGCCACGCAAACCATTTTAAACAACAAATTGAATTTAAGTGTTAACGCTGGTTTGCAACGTGATAATCTTAACAAAACAAAATCGTCGGAGCAAAAACGTGTTGTAAGCGCTATTAATGCCAATTTAACAGCTTCTGAAAAACTATCAATAAACGCATCATATTCCAATTTTCAATCGTATACCAATATTCGCGACCAGTTCGATTACATTAACGAAGTAAGCGGTTTTGATAATGTAGACACATTAAATTACCGCCAAATTTCAAAAAATGCCAATTTAGGAGTCAATTATATCCTTAAAAAAACAGAACAAAACCAACATAGTACCAATCTAAACTTGGTCTATCAAAATGCAACCAATCTCCAAGATGGAAAAACTATTGAAGGCGGTGAAAATAGCTTTTATAACGGAACGGCCGCCTATACTATTGGCTATCCTAGTAAAAACTTAAACATATCTTTAGTAGCCAATACAGCGTATAACACTACTGGAATCGATAAAAGTTTTACTGTTGGCCCCACATTAGCGGTGGGAAAACAGTTTTTCGACAAACAATTACGGACTAATTTATCGAGTTCTTACAATACATCATACATCAATGGAGACCAACAAAATAGTGTTTACAATTTCCGCTTAGGAAGTAATTATCTCTGGTTAGAAAAACATAATTTAAGTCTTAATTTTATGATGTTATTTCGAAAAACCACTTTAAACGCTAACAACGATTTAACACTAACTTTAGGTTATAGCTATGCTTTTGATAATTTAAAACTTCAGTTGAAACGCGGTGAAAAAAACATTAAAAATGATACTGAAAAAACACCAAAAAACAGTTGGAGTTTCCGTTATAGAAACATCACATATAAAGGCACTAAAGCAGAATTAAACGAGCAGCTTAGTAATGTATTTAATAGTGAACAATTTAATAGCATACCTCAATTTAAAAAGGATGAATTAACACTACTACTTGAAACGACCAAAGCTCAAACAGAAGAAACTGAATATAAAACAAATGCTTTAGACTTTTTAAAAGAATTATATCGATTTAACGATTTTAAAGGCATTTATAATAAAGCTCTTTTTAAAGTTATTACCAAGATTAAGGACGACATGACCGAAATTGATAAAACGCTTGAAAGCATTTATATAAAACGAAAATATCTAGCAGACTCCCACCCTTTAAGCGGTAAAAACGAAGCCGAATATACGCTTGAAGATTTAAAATTAAAACAAGAATATCAAAACCTTCTTGATGCAGAACAAGACCGCTTAGAAAAATTAGTTGGCCACCGTTGGATGGAAGAAAATTTTATTGATTACACAGACCTCCAAATAGTAGAAAACCCAACTACGCATTTAAAAGCATTTAAAAATCAAGCTGAGGCTGCTGCATTTAAAATATATAACGACACAGAAAGTATAGAAAAAGTTGAACGCTATTTAGAATACGAAATTATTAATTTCTATTACAAAAAATCATTAAGCATAGTAAACCCCGATAATGTACAGTTAAGATATATTTCGAAAGAATAAAACGCTATCGTTACTAATGGGGTCTCTATAAATTAGAAAAATAAAAACAGTGTATTGTTCAAAGGAAAACAATAAAAATATAAGAATTTGAAAGGAAAACAAGATTTTACAAGATTTTTTAAGCTGGTTAGCCTATTGGTTTTACTAGTCTCTACCGTATCGTTATTTGGCCAAAACGCCAATTTTCCTGTCACAATAATTCCACAAGCTACACCCCCAGCTCCCATTTATTTTTCAAATTATGCCGATGCTAGCACAACGAATAGTCCGCTGCGGGTTCAAATTGTCTTAAATGATTTTACCATTCCTCATAGGGAAATAAGACTTAAAACCTATTTCCAAGGACGCGGTATTAATTTTCAAAGTAATGATGTAGTATCTGGTGCCTCGCCTATGTATTTAGAAGGTGGCGTACCTCTAATTTTAACTAACGCTGAACTAGCGCCCTATTTTAAATTTGAAAACATCACCGGTATTTCACCAAATACTTATGGTAGTATCATCCCTGAGGGCAGCTATCAGTTCTGTTTTGAGGTTTATGATGTAGCTACAGGCAGCAAGCTTTCAAACAAATCCTGTGTCACCACTGTAATTTTTGAAAACGAACCTCCTTTTTTAATAGCGCCTAGAAACAAATCTCATATTTCAGAAACCAATCCGCAATATATTGTTTTTCAATGGACTCCCCGAAATATTAATGTTACAAACGTATCATACGAGCTTAGTTTGGTCGAGATTTGGGACAATCAAATAGACCCGCAAGCAGCATTTTTAAGTTCGCCACCCATTTTTCAAACCACAACAGCGGCGACTTCTTATGTATTTGGCCCTAGCGACCCGCAATTACTTTCTGGTAAAAATTATGCCTGGCGTATTCAAGCTAAAGCCAAACAAGGTGCCGAGGATATCGGACTTTATAAAAACCAAGGTTACAGTGAAATATTCTCCTTTAGCTATTCCAGCGCCTGCGATTTGCCAACAAACATCAACCATGAAGTAAAAGGCAGCAGCATAGCCTCTGTTTTTTGGGATGATTTTTCAAACGAAGTTCCTGAATATGTCGCACGCTACAGAGTAAAAAGCGATTCAATCACCGATGCCGCTTGGTTCTACAACAAAACTACAGGAAATACCACCTCCCTGTGGGGCCTAAAAGCAGACACGACTTACGAATACCAAGTACAAAAAAAATGTACCGTTACTAAAAGCAACTGGAGTTTGGCAGAACAATTCACTACGTTTATTGCCGATAGCGAAGCTAGTGTTTACGAGTGTGGTATCACACCAGATTTTACACTTAGTAATACAGACCCCTTACAAAACCTAGCCAAAGGCGATACTTTCACAGCAGGCGATTTCCCCATATATGTACTTACATCCGAAGGTAGCAATGGTAGGTTTACAGGAACTGGTTATGTTACCATTCCTTATTTAAACAGCATTAAAGTAAGTGTAGATTTTACCAACGTTTTAATAAATACCGATAAGCAACTCGCGGAAGGTACAGTAGTCACCAAGTACGACAAGACTGGAAAAAATATTTTAGATGTAGATGCGGCTATTGAAACGGTAAGTGGTGTGGCTGAAGCTCTGGGAGAACCTTTTGAAGGCACCAACGACCTAGATGAAATTCGCATCAATTGGGTTCTTGACCATGTAAACCATATTACAATTAAAGATGACGTCCTTGTTATTACCAACCCTGCTAATGGCGCCACCGAAACCAGTCCTTTGGGCGATGATAAGGTTATTGTAGACTCAGAAAACAACGTGTACCATGTTGATGCTAAAGGCAAAGTTACTAAAGGTGGGAGTTTAGACCCAAGTGGTGGTGTTAATACAGGTAATGTAACAGGAATTTCTCAAAATGGAGATATCGTAGCATTAACTGCTGAAGGCATTCGAGTAACTTTTGAAAATGATAGTATTTTTGGGTACGACAAAATGCCTAATAATGCCAATGATAAACTAAAGGAAGAATATACAACGGTTCCTGATGCTGCTGGCAAAGATTATACCCTAGCACATTTTGCTGTAGAAAAAGAGAAAACCATTTTTGTTGATGCTAAAATTGAACTGTCTTCTAACTCGGAATACACCTTAGCCGACTTAAAATTTAAAACCAAAACTGGCGAATTAATCACTCCTACTAATATAAACAACCAAGCCAACACCTTACAATTACCCCTTAAAGGCCGTTATACTATAGAGAGCGAAACCATTTATGCCGTAGTAGAATCTAAACAAGACAGTACTAAACAACATACTGCCGGTGCATTAACCCTTTGGCACTTAACCGATAGAGCTGTAAATGTCGTTTTAGTTTCTGTAGATAACGCAACGCTGCCAGACCCAACTACCATTACTAATATCTTTAAAAAAGGAGTTACCACCTTAAACTTTGATACTAAATATGCTTCTTTAGACACCAGTACATTAGGTACAGATGGCAAATTAGAAATTGGAGATAGTCCTTGGCTAACATCTTATAATACCGAACAAAAAGCAGTAATTACAAACTTGAAATCTCAAATAGATTATCATTCTAGTAACTACTACGTGTTTGTATTCCCCAAGACATTTGAAACCACCAAACCTATTGCTGGTTTTATGCCATTACAGCGCCAGTTTGGATTTGTATTTAGCAGTGGCTTAGATTCTGGCGAAGAAGCCAAAGGCGATTTGGCCACTGTAACTGCACACGAATTAGGGCATGGTATTTTTGCTTTACAGCATCCATTTACCCAATACGGTATGCCCGAAGGGGGAACCGACTTATTAATGGATTACAAAAAAAATGCAACTGCCTTAAACCACATGAACTGGGAGCAAATGCATAACCCAGCATTAAGGTTTTATGTGTTTCAAGATGAAGAGGATGGGGAGTATAGTCCAGAACAATTCATGGTTGGATCAAATGTAATTCCTGGGAAATTTTCTCAACATGTTACTAGGGATTATTATTCGTTTGTCTCAATAGCTAACAAAATTTTCTCACTACCAAATACTGTTCAGGATGTAACTTTTGGTACTAATGGTGAGTTATTTGCTTTTACACTAAATGAAAATGGAACACTAGTTAGGTATGCAGCTACAGCAAGCGGAACTAAATTTATTGGTTATGCTAAAGAAAAAGGAAATAAGGATAATTGGAAAGAAAGAGTATATCAAGATTCTAATTCTATTTCAACAACAGGGCAATCAGTAGATGTTTTCACCGGGAAGTATAACAAAACAGCTACTGATTGTGGCATTGATTTGTATAGTGGAAAATTCTTAAACACCTCTGAAGGATCATGGAATAGTGGAGGAAATGGCACAGTTTATAGTACTGATTTTAGTGCTTTTAATACTATAACTTCTAGAATACTATTAAAAGAAAAAATCAGTTCTCCTGAAGCTTGTGATTTATGTGAAAATGGTGAAGATTTTTATAATAATCAAATTAGCAAATTAGGAGAAAACGCATCTGAAAGTGAAATTGAAAATTTGTTACTAACATCAAAGTTAATTTGTAATACAGACTATAAAATTGAAGACATAATTGCTTTTTTTGGTAGAAAATCAGATGAAGAATATAATAAAATATCAGGTTTATTCAAAGCTACAGCTCAGGCTGCACATAAAAAAGCAGTAGATGAATTCTGGAATAGACCAAATGCTTGGAAACTATTTTATAACAAATTAAATTCTTTTTTAAATGTAATAAAAGAAGCAAAAAACGTAAATGAGATAGAAAATACACCTAACGCTTCGGCAGATATTTTAGAATATTTATTATATCTGGATGAAGAAATAATTGATAAATGGACTATTGATGAGCAAATAGAAGTTTTAAATTACTTAGCCATAAAAGAAAAACGTCTAATTGGAGATCAATTATTCGGAATGTTTTCAAAGATAGATGAAGAACGAGCACTTTTAAGGTTATTAACAGCTAATTCAACAGATAAAGCACTCGTATTAATGGCTGAATTAGCTTCCCCTAATGAAGATTTAGGAAGCAGTGTTTTAAGCTATCTTTTTGACCATATTGATGATTATGGCGGGGAAGAAAATTTCACATTATTAATAAAAAAATTAACTAACATTTCTTTAACAAGTATTCCTAAGCCTAGTGGAGGAACTTTTGGAGATGGTTATACGAATGAAGATATAGAGTTTCTTAACCCTACTAAATTAGTTCGCGATGTAGTAAATAAGAACTATGTAATTAGCATATTAGAAGATAAAATTAATTATGAAATAACATTTGATAACAATACTTCTAAAATCACAATAAAGAAGTGTACTAAATGGATGTCCGTATATGACCCGCATTCAAATACTCAAACAGAACAATGTTTAGAAAAAGAAATTTTATTAAATAATATAGACCCGTTTACGCCAGTAGCATTAACTATTATAAATGATATTAGTTTTTTCGGTACAAACTGTTATGGAGGTAATACCCTAGATGAAAATAATATTTGGTGTGGTCAAGCAAGATTGGTTCCTGCTATTTTTATGTACTATTTAGATCAAAAAGGAAAAACTAAAATAGTAGAAAATTTAACCATAAATTCAGTTGTAATAGCAGGCACCATATTAACGGCAGGTGAAGTAGGAGCTGCAGTGGCCGCCGGTAAAACAGCAACAGCAGTATGGGCCGGTGGTGAATTGCTATACACAGTAGGTTCTACAGTATATATTAACGAATTACAAACACAACTTAGCGCAGCAGTTGAGGCTAATAATTTAGCACGTGAAAACGGGAACATAAGTCTTGCTGAAGAAAAAGCGGCTGAAGCAGCAGAAATTGAATCTATAATTAGTGTAATTAATAATATTAATAATGTCTTTCTTGGAAAAGCAGTTTTTGATGTCGGTAGTAGTCTAAAAAGAGCTGCTGCTATTAAAAAAGCTAAGACTAAATTACAAGGAAAGATTAGTACTGAAAATTATGCTAAATTAGATAATACAGTCAATCAATTAGAGGATGATATTAAAAGATTAGGCAAAGAAACTGAATATGATGATGCAATTGCAAGTTTTACTAATAATGCATCGGAAAGTACTCAATCGCTTCTGGCTAAATTAAAGGACTTCCCTCAGCTTAAAATTGGATTAACTGGCATAACAGACATTACTTTAATTTCTAAATTGGATGAACTTACTAAAACTGAAGAAGGATTAGAAATTCTGAGTAGATTAAATGATGATTTTGTAAGATTAGAAGGACTCAGCGCATATGGCGTATTTAAAAATAATATAAAAGACCCAGATTATCTAGATGGCTGGATAGCTATTAGTAAGAGAGAAGAAATGAGGTTAGACCCTTCAATACTTGAGTCTATGAAAAACCTTATTAAAAATAACAGGACGTATATAACTCAAAACCAAGAGTTATTCGATACGCTTTTTGAAAGATTAGCTCAAGCTCGAGCAGGATGTAAATCATGCCCATCTTCAAATAATATGGATACACAGGTCGGGTATATGGAAGATATAATTGATAACCTTGATGATGCTATCACGAAATATTCGAGAGAACCAAGTTATAATTTTCAGGGGTTTTTAAATGATATTAAGCGTACAGAAAAATCCGCAAAAGGAGGAGTATTTACATTAACACTATTAAGGAGTAAAATAGATGAAATGTCCTCTGGCGGTTTTACTTTTACAAGATTTGAAGGAAGTATACCCGATATACAAAGTGGACATCAATTAGATTTGCTATTTACTAAAGGAAGAGATCCAAACTTGATAAAACGTTCAATAGAAATAAAAAATTGGAAAGATGCTAACTCCGTAGGTTTCGAACAGTTCAAAGCTTATATAAGTAGTGGGAATGACTTTTTATATTATTTTAATGGAACACAAGATGCAATGAAAACTAGTTTTAAGAATGTTTTTAAAAATAAAGCTCCTGAATTATGGGATGTAAGGCCTGAATATTTTTTAAGTCAAAAGCTAAAAATTCCATCTACTAATGAAGATGTAACTGATGTTGAAAGTTTCTTAGAGTTTATTGATGAAGTTTCTATTTATCATACATTTTTTTCATTTATAAAATAAGAATATTGATGCTAAAAAAAATTAAACTAATTGACATAAAAACCAACTTGTCTAATTGTTTGTTTTTAAATAAACATACATTTTATGTGTTTGAAAATAAAACACTTAAGAAGTATAATATTGATAAAATGACAAGTGAAAATATACTAGAATTAAAAGAAGGCCATCCTAATTTACTTAAATTTGATGACTCTTTTTTATGGTATAGTAATAAGCGTTTATTAAGGAAATTTCAAATCAGAACAGGAAAAGAAGATACTTTTGATTATGGTAAGTTTAATACTCTAAATCAAAACCTAGGAATTTTTTATACAAAAGAGAATAACAATATTTTTTTTAATGTTTATGATTTAAACATTAAAAAAATATTATGGAAACACAAAGCTATTATTAGTCCAAAATTTTTAAATAACTACTTCTTTTCTGAAAACTCAACAAACAATAAACTATCATTGCATAGAAATGAAACTGGAGAGGTTATATGGCAATTAGATGTCTCTAAAGTTTTTCATGATTTAAAACTAAGTAAATTTATAGGTGCTTATAAAAATGTTTTATTGGTTGGAATAGGTACAACTACTGATGTAAACAATTATATTGCAGCTATTTCTATTGACACTGGAGAGGTTATATGGAAGCAAAAAGGTTTTTATAATTTCCTTAAAATAAATCCTTCAGATGGTTGTATCTATTTGATAAATGCGGGATATTCTAAAACAGATATACCAACGGGAAATATTTTAGATGAATATGTAAATAATGAAGTATTTGGCTTAGATAAATTTTTGTCATACCGTGATAATTATGTAATTCTCAAAGATCATATAATTAGTACAGATCATAAATTAGGAAAAATAGTCGCTTTTAATACAAAAACACATCAATTTGATTGGGTACATAAAGAGCCCGGAGTAAATTTCCCTATCGGAAGTCCAATAATTTATAAAGCACCATATCTGTTCGTTCAAGACAATAAAAAAACAGTACATGTTTTTGAACACACAAACCCTAATGTTTTATGAAAACTAAATTAGAATTAGGTGTATATCGTTTTTTTAACGAGGCTAACAAAACTTTCGAAACCATAATATTAACTAGAGGGTTTAATAAATTCTATTGGTCCGTTAATAAATATAAAACTTTAGATTTTTCGGTACTAAAAAAAGGACTATTTGGTAAAAGAAAAACTACGAATAAAGCACTCGAACTAAACTTCTTTAAAAACGAACACCATCAATTAAAAGGAGAAATACTATCTGTAACTAGTTTTAAAATTAATGATGATAGTACCCCTAAAATTTTCAAAAAAGAAAACAACCTAAAGGACCTAAACAATAAAGAAATTACCTTAAAATCTACCTTATTTATTTTTATTGCCGCTTGTGTTTATTTTATATACGCCTTGTTAATTCCATATTTTAACGCTTCATTAGAAAATCAACATACAAGTACGGAAATTCCAATAGCTATCGAGGTATTAACAACAAAAAACACTTTTGTTACTTCAAGAGGCGTAGGTAAACTTAGGTTTCCTGTAATTAAGGAAGAAGAACAGGTTAGTTTATATGTTAAAACAAAAAACAATTTGTACAAGACACGCTATTATAATGCTCTTGGCGAAAAACTACAAACGGTGTTGCCTTTAGAAAACATAACAGACCAAAAAATAAACTTTGATGTTAAACAAATAGAAAAGATTAAAACACTGTATAACAATAGTAATGAAATTACCGAATTACGTATTAACAACGTAACAATAAAAACTTTTAAAGAGCGGAAAATGACAAGCATAACAACGACGCCAGTCCTTGTAGTTAGCATTCTTTTACTAGGTTTTATTTATTTACTAATTTTTCTTTGGAATGAACCTTAAACTAATAAATATCTCACAAAATTTGCATACTACTAGCACGAGTATGCACGTACCACTAAAAATGAATACCCCAAAAAACACCAATCATAACCTACACTTATGAATAAAAATTACATAGTCATCATTTTACTCGTTTTGGGTTTTGTGTTTAGTATACCACTAAATGCAAAAACAGAACTACCAAATGGTGACACTTTTTTAAATACGCATAGCACACCTGTTAAAGACTCCCTCGTTAATAATACCCTAGGCGATTCTTTAAAAACAAAAAATGCTACAGCTAGCCCCATAGTGTATGCAGCAGAACCCATTACCACTCTAGCTGGTAACAATTCTCAACCTTCAGGGCAGTTCGAAGGAGCTAGTGGAAGAACTTTCCCCACACTAGACCAGAAATTATCAAATAACAAGGCGTTTAACATCCCATTAGCTCATAACAAACCCGAGTTTACCAGTGAATTTATAGCTGCACATTTTTCTAAAAACCCAAAAGTAGACCAGCTAATCGAACAAGCTAAAAAAGCATTTAACGAACTAAAAAAACTTCAAAATTTTGCCGAAATAATTACAGGCAAAGAGCTATTAGAATTGCCTGTAGGCCTGCGTAAAAAAGATTCCACCTCACAAAACACCGTAGAATTAGCCATAGTAGAAGTAAAATTCACCCCAAAGTATGCCGAATTTAAAGCCTGGGCAAAATTAACCATCCCACAAAAAGGACCAAATGGCGAACCAGAACGCGAGCTTTATTTTGGTGCCGAAGGTATAAAACTATCCCACGATGGTGCGTTAATTAATGGTATGAAGTTGGTGTTACTAGGCGATGCCGCAATTCCTCTTAATGGAGACCAATGGTTGCTAACCTTAAAAGGAGGTATCGATTTAAATACAGGAACATTTAGCGAACAAACTTTTGTGGAATTTGATTGCTCAGGTTTAAAACAAATTGGATTGGAAGCCGATTTACGTATTTCCAGAGAGGTCCTGTTACCAATAGATGACAACGGAGACTACGTATGTCCGATAACCAAAGAAACAAAAGCTTTAAAGGACCAAGATAAAGACCAAGTCGTCGGCAATAAATGTTATGTAGGCGCATCGTTTAGCATCAATGCAAATGGCTGGAATGATATATTATACGAATTAACTTTACCCAAATTTGAGGTTGTAGGACTTAAAGGTTGGGGCTTTAATATAGATCGTGCGGTTTTAGATTTAAGCGATTCCCGTTCTTCAGATAGTTTTGAGCTACCTCAAAGTTATGAAAACTTGTATACGGCGAGTAATAAAAAGTTATGGCGTGGTTTTTATGCTAAAGAAATTAGCGTCATGCTTCCTAAGGGTATAGAAAAAACGAACCAACCTGAGAAAAGAGTCAGTTTTAAAGCTGAAAATTTAATTATTGATAGTCAAGGTGTTTCAGGAAAATTTTCAGGCGAAAATATATTAAACTTAGGCGAAGGTTCCGTAGGAAAATGGGCCTTTACTGTTGAAGATGTTAGTTTAACCCTAGATATGAATACCGTTACCGACGGATCGATAGGTGGCGATATTACAGTCCCTATAATAGAAGGACCTATGGAGTATGATGGTTATGTATCCGCTGCGGGTTGGGGTCTGGAAGTGGGACTAACAAGCGAAAACGATGTTCCGCTATTTTTGGCCGAAATGACATTAGCACCAAACTCAAGCGTAGGCATTAATGTGCTTGAAGATAAGGTTTACCCCTATGCTAATTTAACTGGGCAACTTTCTATACTTGGAAAAATTAATCAAAAAGAAAATGAAGCACCACCTTCAAAAGAGGCTGTAGCATCAGATAGTAAAGGCTTTTCGTTTCCAAATATTACATTTCAAGAATTAAAATTAGAAACCAAACCGGGTGAAAAACCAATTAGTTCGCGTGCTTTTGGTTTTGACGGAGACATCAATTTAATGGGCTTTCCGGCTACAATTAGTAATTTAAAATTAGTAACTCCAGAAAAGCTGGTAGGTCTTGCTTTTGATTTAAAAATAAATCTAGACAAAGAAGGCTCTCATGCTACTTCTAAAATGAACATCTTAGGTAAATTAGAAGCGGATACTAGCATTGAAAAATGGAAATTTAGCAAAGTAAAAATCGATGGTGTTCAAATTGACTACTCTAAAAGTGGATTCGCCATTGCAGGCGAACTAAACGTTATGGAGGATGACCCCATCTATGGTGATGGTTTTTCAGGAAGCTTAAAAGCAACTTTTGAAAAACTGAATTTTAGTGCTGAAGGCAAAGCCATGTTTGGAAAAAAAGATTTCAGGTACTGGTTTGTAGATATTTGGACCGATAAAACAACCAATACAGGAACTTCAAAACTACCAATAAAAGCATTTGTTGGTGGCGTATCAAACAGAATGCGAAAAGTAAGCGGCAATACCGATGGTTTTAGTCCTGGATCTGCAAAGTATGAACCCGATGAAAAGTTAGGGCTTGGCGTTCGTGCCGGGGTAAAAATAGAAACGGCAAACTCGGGCACTTTTTCTGGAAAAGCATATCTAGAAATGGACTTTAACACCTCTGGAGGTATTAACAGAATTGGTTTTATGGGTGAAGGCGCGTTTATGGGAGACGATAAAGGCTTTCAAGCAGAATCTCAAAATGAAGCAATAGGAAAAGTATTTGGAAAGGTTAATGACTTTATTGAAAAAAACAAAGAGAAAGCAGATCAACTTTCTGAGTACGGCAACTTTTTAGGCTTGTCTCAAGAAGCCATTCCCGTTCGCGATGTCGCTTCTACAGGTGCCATTGGCGTATATGTTGGCATTGAAAAAGATTTTGAGAATGGCACTTTCGATGGGGAGTTTGAATTGTATATGGATTTATCGGGTATTAAAGGTGGCGGAGCAGACAATCTAGCAGGCTATGCTAAAATACACACAGGCCCAAAAGACTGGTACTTATATCTAGGGACACCGCAAAAAAGAATAGAACTCATTTTTAATGCTGGTACTCAAATACGTGTAGGTGGTTATTTTATGACCGGAACCGTACTGCCATCCCAATTAGACCCACACCCTACTGTAGTAAAAATTCTAGGGGATGACATGCTAAATGGGAATCGAAAAGAAAATCAACTCAACTCTGGAAAAGGTTTTGCCTTTGGTTTAAATTTTGGCTACGGCTATGGTTTTGATTGGAAACTGTTTTATGCCTTTGTTGAAGTTGGTGCTGGATTTGACGTTATGCATGCCTATTACCCTAATGCTAAGTGTGTAGGCAGACCTGGCCCTATAGGCAATAACGGCTGGTATTCAATGGGTCAGGTATACGCTTATATTTATGGAGAGTTTGGTGTTAAAGTAGATTTAGCATTTATAAAAGGAAATTTTGTTATCGCAGAAGCAGGAATCGCAGCCATGTTAAGAGGGCAATTCCCTAACCCCGTATATATTCAAGGCTATGCCGGCATGTATTACAGTATTTTAGGCGGTCTGGTTGAAGGGCGCATGCGGTTAAAAATGGAAATTGGTGAAAAATGTGAATTAGAAAACATAAGTAATGCTGTTGGAGTTCCTATAATTTCAGACCTAAGTCCTAATGATAAAAGTGACGACGTTTCTGTTTTCGCAGCACCTCAAGCTGTATTAAATTATGCTGCTAATAAAGATTTTACAGTAGATGTAGAAGGTGTTGAAAAAACATTCAAACTCCGTTTAAAAAGTTTCAACGTAACTTCTGAAGGTAAAACACTAAAAGGCGAGCTGGAATGGAATGATACGAATGATGCCGTAACCTTTAAGCCTGCTGAAACACTTCCGTCAGAAAAAAAGGTAAAAGTAGTTGTTGAGATTAGTTTTGATGAAAAAGTAGGAGGTTCGTATACAACCCTTATCCAAAACGGAAAACCTGCTGTAGAAAAAGCAGAGTCGGAATTTATGACGGATAAAGCACCTGATTATATTCCTATTGAAAACATTGCCTATATGTACCCCGTATTAGATCAACAGAGTTTTTATCCTGAAGAATATAATAAGGGCTATATAAAAATGAAAACACCTCAACATTATCTTTTTGAAAATGAGTATGAAATGCGAGCAGAATTTGTGTCTACCAATACAGCTAGAGCACTTCGAACGAACTTATCCTATGATCGTGAAAAAGCTATAATTTTCTATGATATTCCTAAAATGGAATTAAATAACAAATACGAGATAAATTTATTAGCATTTCCTCCAGGTGCCGACATACAATCGGAAATTACTATTGAAAAAACCAATGTACTCTCAGAAGAAGATGAAGCCGTAGACACGAATTGGTACAATGTAGATAGTGATAGTCAAGCTAAAAATACAGTGAGTACCACAGGAAGCGCGGTTGTTTCAAATAAAAAAGCAGCGAACATTTCCATATCTCAAGGGGCTCCAAAACCTATTTTAAACTATAATTTTAAAACCAGCAAACATGCGAGTTTTAAAGATAAAGTACGTGATTTAAATGTTACAAACAATCTAACCAATTTTATAGCTGCCAATGTTCATTCCCTTTCTATTAAAGTTTCGGAATACGAATATTTAAGTAAACTAGAAATTTTAGGAAACAAATACACAGCTCAAGAACCATTAGTTTATGCCCAGGCTATTTTAGATGATGCCTATTACAAACAGCAAATTTATGGGCTGCTTTATGAAAATTACCCACTAGATGGAGACATTCGTGTAAACCGTGATGAAAATGTGCTCGGGCTCCCCCCGATTCGTTCCTTTTATATTGGTTATGAATATTTGGCCAATATTGACGATAATCCAAATTCCTCATGGGTTAAAAACAGAATCCCTTTTGTATATAATTTACCATATCAATACAAATCGGATATGAGTTACTTAAGAAATAAAATAGCCAATCGATATTCCTTTTCAGGAGGAGATAAAATCAAGTACGAGCAATATAAATATTTAATTCATAGAGCCTTTCCTGCCTTACCATTAGGCAAATTTAAAGCGCAATTAATTTATACAACCCCTGGAAAAATATACCAAAAGGGTTACGAAATAAAATATCGAAATGACTAGCTGGTTGATGATTGATGGCAAAACAAATTAGTTTCAGGAATAAACAAACCTGAAATCTTTAAAATGAAAATAAAATTGATGAAAAAAATCGCTTTAGTACTTTTTTTTATATCCCAATGGATCCTAGCGCAGGAAGCCACAAAATTACCTGCTGTAAAAGTGATTGCACGCCCGCTTGAAAACAAAATTATGTTGCGCTGGGCTGTTGATCCGCCCTTGGCATGGAAAAAAGCCAATAATTATGGATTTTTAATTGAACGAAGTACCATATCTAGAAATGATGAACCTGTTATTCCTATTGAAAAAATAGAATTACTCTCTGCTCCATTAAAGCCAAAACCTTTGGCTGCATGGGAAACCTTAGCCACCACCAATCAAAATGCTGCCGTACTTGCCCAAGCTTTATATGGTGAACAGTTTGAAACTACGGTTCCTGGAAATAACGGAAATAGCTTAGCTGCCATTTATGCGGTAAATGATGAGTTAGAACAACGCTTTACCATTGGACTACTAGCCGCCGAACAAAGTTATGAAGCAGCAAAACTTGCTGGCTGGGGGTTTGAGGATACCACCGTAAAAAAAGGTGAAAAGTATATTTATACTATTCGTGTAAACATGCCACAAGAGGATACTATAACTATAGAAAACGGTACCGTTTTTACTAGCATTGAGTTGTTTGAAGCCCTTCCAAAACCTATTGGTTTGGTCGCATCTTTCAAAGATAGTCAAGCCACATTACGTTGGAATTTTAATTTATTACAACACCTATATACCAGCTATAGTATAGAACGTTCAGAAAATAATAAGGATTTTAAAAAACTAAACGGTGTTCCTATTTTCAATGCTCAGGATTCAAAAAATAACAACAGTAGTTCTTTAACTTATATAGACTCCATTCCCAATAATAAAGTTTTTTATTATCGCATTAAAGGAAAAACTGCTTTTGATGAAACAGGTCCAGATTCAGATGTTGCTTCGGGAAAAGCTTTAGAAAGCCTAGGTTTTACACCACGTATATATAAAAAAGAAATTCCAACCGATAATACCGCAGTATTATATTGGAATTTTGATAAAAAAGGAAATGATTTAATCACAGGCTTTGAAGTCCGCAGATCAAATAAAGATAGTGGCCCCTTCGAGACCGTAAAGAAAAACATCGCTCCTACCGAACGTAAAACAACAGTAAACGGCTTAAAAAGATCTAACTATTTTACCATTGTGGCTCTAGGCAAAAATGGTATTGAAAGCGAATCTTACACCACATTAGTACAACCGGCAGACTCCATCCCTCCTGCTCCACCAAAAGGACTTATGGCAACACTAGACACCTTAGGAGTTTTACGATTAAAGTGGGATAAAAATTTAGAAGATGACTTAAAAGGTTATCGCATTTTTACAGCTAATAATCCTAATGTTGAATTTAGCGAGATTACCAAAAACACCTTTGTTGGTGAAACATTTATAGATACCATTCCTATTAATAACCTGAATAAAAAGCTATATTTTAAATTAAAAGCAGAAGACAAACGTTATAACCGCTCCCAATTTTCTGAAGTTTTAGCATTAGATAAACCTGATGTTACGCCACCATCTCCTCCAGTAATAAAAAATTATAAAATTACTAATGATGGTGTAGCCATAACCTGGATACCAAGCAGTAGTGACGATGTGGTGTCTCATCAATTATATAGAAAAATGAACAGCCAAACCAATGCGCTTTGGCAGCTCATAAAGCAAACCGAAGTGGCGAGCGATACGATGTATCTTGATAACGCTTTGCCTGAACCTGGATTATACACCTACACATTAATTGCAAAAGATGCTACAGGCTATGAAAGCAGTCCTACCGATGGCTTATCCATTTCCTGGAAAGGTAAAGCCCTAACGGCTACTGACATTAAATTTACAGGCACCGTAAACCGCGAATTGCGCTTTATTGCACTAGCCTGGAAAGTAAAAGCAACACCCGTTTCAGAATACCGTCTCTATCGTGGGAATACTGAAAATAATATGAAATTATATAAAACACTAAATGGTGAAACCAATAACTATAATGACACCAATTTAGAAGTTAACAGTAATTATTGGTATGGTTTGCAGCTGGTTCTGCCTGGTGGACGGATATCTACAATTAAAGAAATTAAGGTAATATATTAGAGTATGAAGAAGTTAAAATATATACTATTTAGTCTTGCAGTTTTTCTAACATTTACTAATCTTTTAGTTGCACAGGAAACAAAATATAAATTAGAGTATAAAATAAATAATGAATCCTCCTCAGGACACTTTAAAATCTATTTTGATTCAAAAGAGGTTTATTCTTCTAACAAGCAGGAAACTACGACTTTTGAAGGTGTTATAACTATGCCTGATCCTATTTCGGAGGTTAGATTCACTGAATCCTGTACTAATGGCACCGACGAATATATCCTTCCCCTTCGTCAATCGTATAATTTAGCTGATATATTTTCTTCTCCCAATAATTGCTTCGGGTATATAAACGAGGAATATTTTAGGATAGCAGAGCTAGTAAAAGTTACACCCAACTCTCAACCATTAAAAACTATATATACTTGTGAGCCATTTACCATTGAACCTTACATCTGCGACTATAGTCAGACATCTGCTTTTTGTAGCACCTTTAAATCAGCCATAGAGTACGAATTTCAAGATAGTCAAACTAATAATATTACGAAATCAGGAGATATACCATACAGTCCTGGAAGCACTTATAATTTAAGTGACATTCCTGATTTAGATGCTTCTGACAACACTGTTACTTTAAGAATAAGATATACTGAAGACAAAATAATTAATGCTGTTCGTTCAGGTGAATTTATAGTGGATGTAATTGGTTGCTCGCCAAAACTAGTAGACCATAAAAAAACAGATGAAACCTGTTTTAATGCGAATGATGGTACTATAACCTTAACATTTGAGCATGATGTCGATAAAGCTAATGGTTGGGAAATGCGTTATTTTATATATGAAGGAGACCCTGATATATTTCCTCAAGGCAAATTAAAAGACATCGAACAACCTGATATTGAAGACATTCAAACTTTAGATGATCCTTTTATAGTACTTAACTCAAATTTTGAAGGGACTTATTCGGGACTTGGACCTGGCACATACTTTATTGTTTATCAAGAAGTTAAATATGACCGAGACCCCTCAAATGGAACCGATCCTACCGTTGTTAAAAGTGGTGCAATAACAGATCCGTTTGAAATTAACCCAGTCTCAGAAGTAATACTCGATATTAACAAAATAAATTTTACAGATGCTAAGTGCGGTAATTCAGCAGTTTTCAATGTAAACAACTCTGCTTCAGGAGGAAATGATTTTATTACTGATGGCACGTATTCCTACGAATATAGTGAGGATAATGGTTCGAATTGGACCACTGTAAATGGTGGAACTAATACTTTTGAAATAGCGCCCCAAAGCACCACACAAATGATCCAAGTACGAGGTGTTTATAACTATAATACATACTCAACTTGTGCAGGTAAGATAGAAACGTTCACCATCTCGGCAGCTGTAGATCCTATATTAATTACAAACTCATCAACAGGGACTTCTTCAACTGAAAATACAGAGAATGGTAACGCGCGAGTAGAATTTACAGGAGGAAGTACAATCTATACTTACGAACTTGTCAAATTAAATATCAATACGAACAATTTTGAAGTTATTACAAAGAACTACACCGAAACCATTGATATTCGTTCTGTAACATATAATTCTTTATCTCCTGGTACTTATAGAATTATTATAACCGATGAAAACGACTGTAAACAAGAATCGACTGATTTAGTTGTAGGCATAGATCCCAAACCAAATATTGGAACACCCGTAGTTTCTGAAATTAAATGTATTGGAGCGAAAGGAAGTATTTCTTTTCCTATTACCGACTTTGCTGGCAATTACAATTACCAATGGATTTTTAAAGACTCAGAGAATGAAATGATAATTGACAGAGGGGTGTCAGACTTTAACGAACTAGTTTTATCCGATTTAGACAAAAGTGGTACTTATATTTTACGTGTAGGTTCCGAGAGACTTTCTGTTGATGATTTTAAAGACCCCAAAAATTATAATCAAGCAAGCTTTACACTCACACCTCCTGTCGAGGTAAAAATTGTAAATGTTACTCCTATCAACACTAGTTGTAATGGAAGTAACGATGGAAAAATTTCTTTAGAGCTCTCAGGTGGCAATAATTATGAGTATGCGATAGCTAACTCTCCTGTAGATGAAACTGTTTGGCAAACATTAACCGACAATACCATTGATAACTTACAACCTGGATATCATTATTTAACGATTAGAAATGAAAATGGCTGCGAATCCGAAATTTGGAGTAATCCTATTTTTATTAAAGATTCCGAAACCATTTCAATTTCAGAAGTTATAAATTCTCATAAAGATGTTAGTCAAAATGGTGGTTCTGACGGTGCTATAGAGTTGAATGTTTCTAATGGAACAGGTCCCTATAACTTTGAATGGACAGGACCTAACCTATATACCTCTGATAAACAAAACCCCGAAGGGCTTAAAGCTGGTGATTATTCAGTTACTGTAACAGATAGTAACGGTTGTACAAAAACTTTTGGCCCTATTACGATAAAAGAACCTGGCCCTTTAAATATCGATAAATTAAATGTTACCCACGTTTCTTGTAAAGGTTCCAGTACAGGAGAAATTATTGCAGAAATAACTGGTTCTGCCCCCTACACCTATGTTTGGTCTAAAACAAACGCGCCTGATTTCTCGGCACCAAACCAAGCACAAATAACAAACCTTTCTCCAGGAACATACACTCTAACTTTAACAGATAATTCTGGAGCAACCGTAACAAGTAGCGTTGTTATTAGCGAACCAGATGAAGCCTTAAGTGCAACCGCAATTGGTTTAGCTCCCTCATGTATAAATAATAAAGATGGAGAAATTACTATCACAGCAACAGGTGGTACACCTCCATATTTATATAGCGTAAATGCAGGTTTGGAAAAATTAACGACAAATACTTTTACTTCTCTAGAGGCAAAGAGCTACACGGTTACTGTATATGACGCTAATAATTGTGAAGTTACTTTAAATAATATACGAGTTCCTGAAGCAACAAAAATGACTATCGACGCAACAAAGCTTAACGTGTCTGAAGCTGGCGAAACAGATGGGGCTATTTTTACAACGGTAAGTGGCGGTGTTGCTCCATACACCTATAGTTGGAAGGGACCTAACCTAAATAATGTCTCAACTAATGATATCACTAACCTTACTCAGGGCCTCTACACCTTAACCGTTAAAGATGCTAACGGTTGTGAAGTCTCGCAAACCTTCAATATTACCGAGCCTGAAAAACTAAATGTTACTGCAACACAGTCCTTATCGATAATTTGTAATGGCGATTTAGCTGAAATAACAGCCAAAGTAACAGGAGGTGTTCCTAATTATACTTATAACTGGTATCAAGTTGGAGTAACAGTCCCCCTTACCGATGATGACGGAAAACAGGAAATATTGAGTAACATTAAACCTGGCTCCTATTACGTTACTATTACTGATGCCAATCTTATTTCGATAAATTCAGAAATTATTGAAATTACAGAACCAGAAGTATTAAAAGCAGAATTAACAAGTAAAACAGACATCATTTGTGAAGGCGTGACATCCGGAAGTATTAATATTGCAGTTACAGGAGGTACCCCCCCTTATACCTTTTATTGGAATGATGAAATATCAACTCAAAATATCTCCAACTTACCTTCTGGAGCATATACCTTTTATGTTATAGACAAAAACGGATGCTACAGCTCAGATATAGATGTTACCATTGAAAACCCAATAAACCCGCTTCACATTCAAGATGTTGAAATAACAAATATTTCCGAATATTCGGCTAATGACGGAAGTATCAACCTAACAGTTTCTGGAGGTAAACCAAAATATGAATATGAATGGACAAGACTCTCCGACGGTAATATTTTTAGTAATCAGCCAACAGTTATAAATCTTTCACCAGGTATATATCAAGTTAATATAACTGATGCTAATGCATGTACAATCACACAGGAATATAATATTACACAACCTGATATTATAGAAGAAAACATTACAAATCCTACTTGCAACGGATCGGCAGATGGAAGTATCAGTCTTTTAGTAAATAAAGGGGATGGAACTTTTTCCTACTTATGGAATACTGGAGCAACTACTAGCCGTATTGATAATCTAGAAGCTGGAGAGTATGTTGTTGAAGTTACAGGCTTTGATGAACCTTTAACTAGAACTTACGTTATTGAAAACCCACTGCCACTAAAACTTGATTTGGGAGCAAACAGAGTGCTTTGTAAAGATCAAAGTATAGAAATTGATGCAGAATTAGACTCCATTGAAGCTACTTACCTTTGGACTTCAGATAATGGATTTTCAAGTACAAACCCTAATGTTAATCTATCTGAAAAAGGAAATTACACCCTCACTATAAATACATCTACAGGCTGCTCGGTAAGCGACACGGTGTTTGTTGATGTTAGTGATGATGAAATCAATGCAGAACTCGCGGTATCATCGCAAGTGTATGTTGATGAAATCCTAATCGTTGTTGATATTAGTTTTCCTTTTCCAGAAAACATCGAATGGATACTTCCTAATGAGGCTAAAATACTAAAACAAAATAATGACGAAGTCGAAATGGTTTTTAATACCCCTGGAGAATACGAAGTGGGAATTATTACAACAAAAGGAAACTGTACAGAAATCCAAACCAAAAAAATCCTAGTGCTTTCAAAAGATCCAACAGTTGAAGGAAAGGACACCAATGGTGGTCGAAAATTAATAGAAGATTTTATTGTTTACCCTAACCCTAGTGATGGTAAATTTACCGCGAAGGTAAGTCTTTCAGAAAAGGGAAATATTAGTATTAAAATATTTAATTTTATAAACAACATGCTAGTTGCCAACGAAAAATCTAGAGGAGAAATAGAGTATAAGATTCCTTTTGATATTTCCCATATGCCTACAGGCGTTTATGCCGTATTACTGGAAACACCCTATGGATCTACTTTAAGAAAAATTATTATTAAATAATTTATCGAAAATTACGCAGTAGACTGGAATCTTAAAGGGCACCGCGTTCGCAGGATCTTTAGAAGGATATTAGTCAATACAAGAGTATAACCTTAAGGCACCGTTTGGTAGTTCTAAAATACTGGAGGCAAAAGGACTGTATTACATCCGTTTTTTGCAATTACAAACGTTATGTTTGATAACCGAAAACCCCGTGAAAACAATTATTCACAGGGTTTTTCTATATATAATGATTTACTTGGGTCACTTTAATTTTTTCATCGTTTATATCTAAATAAAGATTAACTGCTGCAGGTAACCACACCTACAGCAGCTCCATTAATCTTTAAAAACCAAACTAAACTAACTTATGAAAAAAATGTAATTACTTCTAATTACACTGCAAATTTACAGCCGTTTGGGATGATTAATGGCGACATGTGGTGTCGTATTTATAAAACAGCCCGGATAGCGCGGACTTGTAGTCCGTACCTAAATCCACTCCTATATTACACTCATTTAACCCCAAATACCCTTCAAAACTTAAAAGTAAATAGAGCTAATAAATTCAACTAAAAAACACCTTATTTTCTTTAAACTTTCTTATAACTATCGTAGTTAAAGAAAAAAAATACTTCTTTATTATAACTTCCTTAGTTATTACTTATTATTACAGGCACGGACTACAAGTCCGCGCTAGCGGGCAGGACGACCCAAGAGTCTGTGCCATGATCATCTATAAAATTTCTAATGCTTTCAAAGTCATTAACAAAGTCAGCTGAAGTACATTGTGAAAACCCGTTTAAAACACTTAACATTAAGCTTAGTGCGAATATAATTTTTTGCATTTTACTCCCTATTTTTTACTTGTAAATTTGCCGAAAGGATCATTTTCACCTGCCTTTACCTCCTTTATTGCTTCATTCCAATAATCTAAAAAAGCGGAATCCAAAGGTTTTCCGTCTTTCCAATACTGGGCACCACTCAAAATATCTGTTATATCTTTATTTTTGGTAAGTTTATACCAATTCTTTAAAAACTGAAGCATAACTTCGTAGCTTTCTTTTTTGTTTAAGTCCATAATATATTTATTTACAAGAGAATTGAAATCTTGGCTTTATATTTATACCAGCGCCTTTTATATTCCCTTTATATGTGTACACGTATATTTCCTTCTCTCCATCCATGAATGCAAATTTTTTTTTACCCGATAGCTCGGACTTGTACCTTAAATCCGTAGGTACAAGTCCGAGCTATCGGGTTTAACTTTGATGATTATAAAAATATTCATCGAACTTAATGAACTCATCATACATTTCAATATAGGGACTTTCTTTTTGACTGCTTTTCTGCTCCAAGAAGCTTCTATATCTATCGTATAGACTCTGATAATCACTTGAGTTTCCTTCTTTCATGACAACCAATTTCCTTAACATCATTGAGTTATTGCTAACAACTAAAAGTTTTGAGTGCTCTTGAACATCATTTTCATTTAACCAATCTAAGACATTTTTAACTGACTTGAAATTGGTAAAGAAAAGTTGTATCTCTCGAGTGTAAAACTCCTTCATAATTTCTGAAAATAGTCTTACTTGACTTTCATTAGATAAATAAAAAGCATCTGTCAGAGTTACTCCATTAGCTTCCAAAGCAAATTCTTTTGGTATACTTCCTTCCCATTTTTTATGTATTGTATAATCGAGATTACCCGTTTTTTGTTCAATAATTTTCTCAATATCATCGAACCTTATTAAGGCAAACACCCCTTGTATTTTTATCACGTCAAATTCTGACCAAAAAAAATTAACTGAATGTACTTCATCATTAGAATGTTTCTCAAAATAAACACTTGTTTCAACTTGCCTCAAGTCATAACCCAAATCACAGAGCCAATTAAAATTTTCTTTCAAAGACTTAATAAAACTATTTCTATCCATTGTAAAACTATTTTAGTGAAACCACATCACTTATTACACTACCACTCCCATCACTATATACCTTAATAAAATCGTTGATTATTAAATTGTCAGAATTCGTGATAGTATAACCATTCGCATTTTGTTTTGATACACTTCTAACATCAAAAGTATTCGAGTTAGATTGTACTTTTGATAGTGCATTTCCTTGAGGTGTAGTTAGATTAGTTCCTGAACTCAATTTAGCCTTTAAGACAACCACATTATTTTTATCAAGAACTATTTGACCAAAGTCATCGGTTTTCTTTTTCACCAAGACCATATCAGTCACAAAATGTTCTGAACCTACCCGATAGCGCGGACTTGTAGTCCGTGCCTAAATCCACTCCTTTATTACACTCATTTAACCCCAAATACCAATAAAGCTTAAAAGTAAATAGAGCTATTAAATTCAACTAAAAAACCCTTTACTTTCTTTAAACTTTCTTATGATTACCCTCAGTTAATAAAAAAAAGACAGTACATCTTTGTTAAAGCTTTCTTGTTTATCACTTATTAGAACGGGCACGGACTACAAGTCCGCGCTAGCGGGTTAAATTAATTGATTTTTTTAGAATCAACCCCAATCGTACTATATGAATTAATTAAGATTCGCTTTTCTCAAAAAATCAAACAAAAAAAGCTCCCAATTTCTTGGAAGCTTTTTTAACTCTAGTGACCGCGCCAGGATTCAAACCTAACGTAATTTTCTTAGTATCTATAAGGTTTTACAAGTGCTTGCAAATTAAACTAACCGAATCACGAACTACTTAAATATTTAGTCCTCAAATCTTTAACCAAAATAGTAAAAATATTTTATTTGAACCTTTTGAATTTAAACCCTGAAATTTCGTACAATTTTTTTTAATAACACTTATATTTTAATTAGGTTAACATACTCCAATTATATTGGCCATACTTATACAAACTGAAATAGTGCTTTACATAGGATAAAATTATTAACTCCAAACTTATATGTCTTTTTATGTAATTACTGTATTGAATTGAGCTTATATTTCCTTTTGCAAAATCATAAATAGATTGTTTCTTATAATCTTTATTTTCTAAAAAAGTCACTTCTCCATAATTTAATGTCATCACTTAAATAATTGAAATTAGCTTTAAAAAAAAATCCAAATTGGCTCTTTTTATGGTCGAAAAATAAACCTTTTTTCCTCAATATCATTTTTCGCTGGTATTCTGATAGTTATAATTTCCAAATCAGTGAAATCTATAAATAACCGAGCACTTTCCTTTATTATTTTAACATAAGCGAAGTATTCTGTATTTGCAAAACCCTCTTTAAATGTAATAACTCTCTTGTTGTAACTTGTTTTTTAAAATCAAAAAATCATGAATTTTCCTTAGCTCGTTTAAAGTATTCATATTTTGATAGTTCAAGGTTTTTAATATTCTGATTTACCAAATAATCATAAGTCAGTTGTATTTTTTCAAGTCCGTCAAACTCAATAATATCAAGTCTTAAATTCCGTAAATTTGCACGGTTTTTAGCGACTAAATTATATCCTTTGTTATTAATTATTAATCCAAAGTTAGCTTTTGTATCTTCTATCATTACAAGAAAGCTTTCTATGATTTTCACATCAATATTGGTTGAAAAATGTTTACAGTCAATTATTCCTAGTATTTTATTTCCACCTATATTGCCTCGTACTGAAATATCAATTTGCCTACCCGTTTTACTATGTTTTCCGAAAATACTATCGTTAAATTCGAATTCGCAATCAGTAAAAACAGTAATTAATTCTTGGTGAATTTGTCTTTCATATTTCCTCCAAGTTTTATGATCTATCGACATTTTATTCTGGTTTTGTCAAACGGTTTGGCGCGTATTATCCTAAATGACAATGGGTATATGCGGTGTTTTATGCATTTTTTATGCGTCTTCAACATCAAATAAATAAATTAAAAACAACTTGCTTCTCAAGGTTTTATGTCGGTACAGATATAAAAAAGCGATTTTTCACCCTAATAACAGCAACACAATTAATTCTTTGTTATTGATCATTTTCTAAATTTGAATCACTAAAAATTAAGATTACAAATTAGAATTTTAAAAAAGTAGTCGGATTAAGTGATGTTAAAATAAATATATAAAACAAATATTACATATCCGTATATTTGCACATATATAGAACATAATGTTCGATATACTATTGTTGGCGCTCATGATTGCGCAGCGTAATAAAAATAGCGGTTTAACATTCCTAAAACCAATATTACGGCAAATCTAATCGTGTAAATCTGACTTTCTTACTCAGCCGATTTCGGACCAAAGCAATACGCAAATATTACGGCGGACTGAAAAACATTGCGTATATCAAAACCTAATAATTCGGACTTCACTCACTCATGCGACTTCGGATTCCAAGCAATACGCAAGCATTACGGCGGACAGACAAACTTTGCGGCTTAACAAAGCACAATAATCGGATTTAATTACTCTTGCGATTTCGGATCCATAACAATGCGCAATCTGGACGGCGGACTTATAAACTTCACGGCAAAGTAAAACGCACTAAATCGTGTTTTAAGATTGGATAATCAGATTCTTATAAATTTCACGTGCGCCAACAATATGTATAAAAAATTGCTATTTTAGGCAAAACTTAATGGCAAGTGCATTTTAGGACGGCTGATTTTCCTGCGGAAAATCATTCTCCTTTTGTCCGCAACTTCCCATACATGAGACCGTTGCCATTAATACCGAAAAAACTTTGCGGACTGAATAGTTTGTACTAACTTTGTAATTACAAATAAAATATTATGGAAACAGCAATTATAAAAATCGGAAATTCTAAAGGTCTACGTTTAAGTAAGACTATTTTAGAAAAGTATAACATAAAAGACAAAGTTGAGATGATTTTGGAAAAAGGACAAATAATCCTAAAGCCAATTAGTAGTCCAAGAAAAAACTGGGAAAAAGCTTTTCAAGAAATGCATGAGAATAATGACGATCGATTATTATTCAATGATGTTTTTGAGGACGAAAATTTTGAGGAATGGAATTAGAACAGTATTCAATCGTACTCGTAAATCTTGACCCAACAATTGGTAGTGAAATTAAAAAAACAAGACCTTGTGTAATTATTTCGCCAAATGAAATTAATAAGTTTTTAAGAACAATCGTTGTTGCACCAATGACAACGAACTTGAAAAATTATCCGACCAGAATAAAAGTAAAACACAGCGGAAAAAAAGGAATGATTGCAATAGACCAAATTAGGACAATTGACAAATCCCGTATATTAAAAACCTTTGACCAATTATCGAAATCTGAAATACAGAATTGTAAAGATATTATTAGAGAAACTTTTGTAGATTAAAACTAAATTTTGAACAATAAAAAGTACTAATGGCAACAAGGTGTATAATTAATGGCTAGGTCGAGCTTATTTACGAATATTCCTGCGGAATATTCTATTCGGTTTTTATTTGTTAAATTCCGTCCTAAATCACGCCACTAATTATACACGAAACCGTTGTTTACAATGCTGCGCGACGTTTCCAAAACACAACTCCAACTAAATTTTGCGCTAAAAATATTGTGGTTTAAAACATAAAAATCAAAATATTTCGGATAACTCACTCAGCCGATTTCGGACACATAACTTTACGCAATCTGGACTTCGGACTGATAAACTGTGTGGCAAATCAGAACGCAAAAATTCAGAACGTAAATAATCGGATTTTTTCTCACTCATACGGTTTCGGACACATAACAATTCGCAAGCAGGACGGCGGACTGACAAGCCTTACGGTAAAACAGTTCGTGAAAAATATTGTTCTAAAATTATGTAAATCACTGTTGCCCTAATAATTGCACTGTAAACAACAAGGGCTATAATTCATTGCGGTTGATTTCCTAAGCGGAAATCAACGCATTTTTGCTATCTTCGAGCTACGGCGGAAAGAATCCTGCGGATTTTTCCGCAACGAAATTATAGCCGAGACCGTTGGCAACAATGTAGGAAAAATTACAACCAAAAAAATGATTGAAATCCTTAAACCAAATGAATTCGGAAAAATTAGTTCTAAAGAAATTTTAGAATTTGAAAGACAAATAGGTTTTCCTTTACCTAACAATTATTCTGACTTTTTAAAAATCAATAATGGTGGACAACCAGAATTTGACAGCATAAAAGTAAAAATCGGAAAAGAAATTCAATTATGGTCGATTAAATATTTCTTCGGTTTGCATAATAAGGAATATTGGGCAAGTATGTATTCGACTTTAAAATCGTTAAAAAATAGAATTCCGACTGAATTTCTACCTATTGCCAATGATGGTGGAGGAAACTATTATTTGGTAAATTTATCCAAAGATAGTTTTGGAAAAATATACTTTTGGAACCACAATACTGAATCGAAAAATAATGGAAATAAATATTATGGAAATATAATTTATCTTTTTGATTCATTTTTGGAATTGACTACAAATCTAATAAATGACGAAAGTAATATCGAAATCAAAACCATCGAAACTGATGATGAATTTATAATAGAATAAAAACACAGTTGCCAACAATGTATAACCGCAATTACGGCGGATTTTCCTCGCGGAAAATCACGCAGAATTGCTAAGGTTAGTTCTAAAACGAAAATTATCGCTAATTTAGCCCGTAACTGACGCTTATACGAGACCGTTGCCTGCAATTAAAACCAACCAGAAACTAATATGAAATTTTTTGCAATAAGATACTTCTCAGTTAAAGCATCCATCACACTGTTCCCATTAGATGACGGACTTCAACCGAGAGATTTGTTTACTGTTCCTATTCTTGGCAAACAAGAAACAATATATTATGGCAGAAAATATACAGCTCGAATTTTAAATTCTGACTTAAACGACAATATAATACTTGGTTATTTGCTTAAAAGTACGGACACTCATCTAATCGAACTTGACCAAGAACTTTTCAACGAAGAAGATATTCAAAATTGGGAAAAACTTTTTTTTGTTATTGACCGAACAAAACAAATAATTGTTTTCGAACACAATTCAACTGTTGCAACACCTGACAATGTTAAAAACGTATTACAAAGACTTACAGAAAACTATGCTAATTCTTTTGGATACGACATAAAACTTGACTTTTTGGTAGATAAGTTTGCTTTTTGGGAAATAATCAAGAAATCAAATGGATTGTATCAAATTGGTTTTGACCTGAATGCACCGAATTTATTCGGTGGTAGTAAAAAAGCTAATGAATGGTTGGCTACCTTAAAGGAGAAACACAATATGACCGAGGTCAGTGTTGATTTTAGAAATGAAAGTGCTGACTTAACTTATAATGAAGAGGAATTAGAATCTTATAGAGATTATGCAGACTCAGGTGGAGGAAAATGGACACTTGGAGTTATCGAAGAAGGTAGAAAGAAAAAATATCAGAGTGCAAATCATCTAAGAAGAAAAGAAATGGATTTTAATGCCGATAATCCAAGAACAGTTAGAGATAACCTATTACTTTTAATTGATAGATTTAGAAGTTTAATTGTAAACATAGACGACAACAATGAGGAATAAGATTTTAATATTTATTTTGATTTTAGTCCTTTCTATTGGGCTAAATGCACTCATTGAACCAAGTGTAATGAAACCTTTACTTGAAAAATTAATCTTTAATTCTGTTTCAATTTTAGTTGGACTTTCAATTGCTATTGTAGGAATTTTTTTAAGCTCAATAAATACGGTTTATCTATCAATATATCGACTTACGAAATCAAAAAAGAAAAAGGAATCTTTTACAGACGAAGAGATAGGGATAATAAAATCAAAACTAACTGACTTAGTCGATGAATTAAAAGAGAACTCACTTTTTTCATTATATACTTTTTTAACCGTAATAATTCTCTTTTTTGTTAAAGAAGTTGATTTTCCATATTTAAAATGGTTCATAGAAAGCAAAATAATTACAAAAGTATTTGTGTTTGATTCAATAATTTTAATTGGGAACTTTTTGATTTTTTGGACAATTATAGACTCAATGAAAGTTGTTTTTAAAATAAGTAAGGCATTTGAATTAATAAAAGAAAAATAACTGCAGGCAACAATGGCTATAAGTAATTGCTTGTTCTTGCCTACTTTGGAAATTCCTACGGAATTTCCAACTTGGTGTGTACTTGCAAAGTTGAGTGCTAACCCACGCAACTACTCATAGCCGAGACCGTTGTGTGTCATACGAAAAACAAGACTACGACATTAATGACGTAGGAATGACATAAAAAGGACGCTATCAATATGACGGAACCAAATTACTTTTACTTAAAAATAAAAACATATTGAAATGAACAATTTGAATTTAGCACAAAGAGTAAAAGAGCTAAGGAATAGAAAAGGTATATCGCAAGAAATTTTGGCAGAAGAATCTGGTTTAAGCTTAAGAACTATTCAGAGAATAGAAAACAACGAAACAGTTCCTAGAGGAGATACCTTAAAAAGATTATCCATTGCTTTAGATACATCACCAGACGAAATAATAGATTGGAAAATACAGGAAGACCAAAATTATTTGATATTACTGAGCATTTCTGCTCTTGGATTTTTATTTTTTCCTTTACTTGGTATTATAATCCCACTAGCAATGTGGATGTCTAAAAAGGATAAACTTAAAAATGTAAATGAGTTGGGAAAATCAATACTGAATTTTCAAATATCTTGGACACTTTTTTTGTTCTTAACTTATATTTTATTGGCTATAGAATTTATTATAAGTATTTCAATGGATTTAAGTATATCTTGGAAAATAACAATGTGGCAAAGTTGGTTTCCAGTGACTATAATTTTTTACATTTTTAATTTAACAATTATTTTAATAAATACCGTAAGAGTATATCGAAACAAAACATTTAAATATAGACCAGCATTAAAAATTTTAAAATAAAGGTACGTCACACAACAAAGTGTATAATTAATGGCTAGTTCGGGCTTGCTTACGAATATTCCTGCGGAATATTCTATTCGGGTTTTATTTGTTAACTTCCATGCTAAATCACGCCACAAACCATACACGAGACCGTTGGCGCTCATGATTGAGCAACGTAATAAAAATGGCGGTTTAGTATTCCTAAAAACCAATATTACAGCAAATCTAATCGTGTAAATCGGACTTTCTTACTCAGCCGATTTCGGACCAAAGCAATACGCAAATATTACGGCGGACTGAAAAACAATGCGTATATCAAAGCCTAATAATTCGGACTTCACTCACTCATGCGACTTCGGATTCCAAGCAATACGCAAGCATTACGGCGGACAGACAAACTGTGCGGCTTAACAAAGCGCAATAATCGGATTTAATTACTCCTACGATTTCGGATCCATAACATTCCGCAATCTGGACTGCGGACTGATAAAACTATGCGGCAATCCAAAATGCAAAAATTAGTTGCTTAATAATGGATAAGCAGATTATTAAAAATGTCACGTGCGCCAACAATATGTATAAAAAATTGCTACTTTAGGCAAAATTTAATGGCAAGTGCATTTTAGGACGGCTGATTTTCCTGCGGAAAATCATTCTCCTTTTGTCCGCAACTTCCCATACATGAGACCGTTAGCGGTAATAATGACCACACTACTACATCATATACCAATTTGACTACTTTTCTTTATTCTACTTACAAGACTTTTGCAGAAAGATAATTTAAAAGAAATGCAAAATAAAATTAAAGATAAAGTAGTTGTTATCACTGGAGCTAGTAGTGGTATAGGGAGAGCAATTGCAAAAGAACTGGGAAAAAATGAAGTGAAAGTTGTTTTAGGTGCGCGTAGAAAAAATCAGCTAGAAAGCATTGTTAATGAAATTCGCAATAATAATGGAGAAGGTGTTTTTTTAGAAACTGATGTAACTAAAAAAACTGATATGGTAGATTTGGTGGCTTTAGCTGTAGATACTTATGGACGTTTAGATGCAATAGTAAACAATGCAGGAATAAGTGAACTCTGTCGCATAGATGAATTAGATGTAGAGGGTTGGGAAAAAATGATAGATGTCAATCTAAAAGGAGTTTTGTACGGAATGGCAGCTGCAATACCTGTTTTTAAGCAACAAAACTCAGGGCATATCATCAACATTATTTCTACATCAGGAATCAAAATTGTACCTATGCAGGGTGTCTATGCAGCGACAAAAAATGCAGTTCGGACTATCGCAGAAGCTTTTCGGCAAGAATCAGATGGAGCTATTCGAATTACCGGTATTTCACCAGGTTTTGTAAAAACTGGATTAGTAGATGAAATGGAAAATCAAGAAATGAAAAAAGTAATATTGAAAAACATGGAGCAGTTTGCCATCAATCCAGAAGCGATTGCCAATTCGGTTATATATGCTATTAGTCAACCCAAAGATGTGGAAGTTGGAGATATTATTATTCGTCCTTCAGCACAAAATTGATTATTATAAAACGTCAGATAGAAATCAATGAATCAGAAATCAAGCATAACAAATTTTAGCAGTATTTCACAGTTAATGCGTTATTTAGGTCAGTCCGCACCATTACATCCTTTGATAGCATTTGTGGATTATAACCAAACACCAATCAATTCATTTGAAGCAGGTGTAAAGATAAGTCTTGATTTTTACAAAATTTCTTTCAAAGATAAATTCAGCGGACAAGTAAAATACGGACAAGGTCATTACGATTTTGAAGAAGGCGGTTTGGCTTTTTTAAAACCCAAACAAGTAGTTACCATTTCTAATAATTTCGATACTTATGAAGGTTTTGCCTTATACTTTCATCCAGATTTTATTCGTAATTATTCATTAGGAAAAATAATGAATCGATATGGCTTTTTTTCATATGATGTTTCTGAAGCACTTTTTTTATCAGAAAAAGAAAAACACATTATCAGCGATTTGTTTAAGACAATGACTGTGGAATTGGATAATAATATTGACCCATTTAGTCAGGATGTTTTGGTCTCTCAAATAGAGTTGCTTCTTAATTATAGTAATCGTTTTTACAATCGGCAGTTCATTACCCGAAAAAATGTCAATCATAAAATTATGACCGCACTAGACAATTTATTAAACGAACACTTTAAAACGGACAACGGTTTAAAAAATGGTCTGCCGACAGTACAAATTGTAAGCGAAAAATTAAATGTATCGCCCCGTTATTTAAGTGATATGTTACGTTCCCTTACTGGACTTAATACTCAAAAATACATTCAGAATAAAGTAATCGAACAATCCAAAGATTTACTAAGTTCTACTACACTTTCTGTTGCAGAAATTGCTTATAAATTGGGGTTTGAGCACCCACAATCCTTTAATAAGTTATTTAAGACAAAAACGAACCATTCACCTTTAGTTTATAGACAATCGTTTAATTGAAAAATACTACCGCTAACAGGGTATAAAAAACATAGGGCGATTTAGGCTTTCTGAAAGGTCTGTGAATATTAACAAAGTCCGCTAAATATAAAATTTGGCGTTTAAAGCAAAAAAGATAAAAGCAAAATATTTATATTTAGCTAAGTAATAAACCGAAACGATAGTGCTTATCACCTGCCCTACGTTTCTTATACTGAAC
>NZ_LXEI01000019.1 GCF_001642835.1 Pseudotamlana agarivorans | reverse complement strand
TACATTAATACTAACGCAGTTATATATTATATTTATTATTACTTATTATATTTATTATTATATACTATATGTAATATATATTAATAGAAGAAAGGTTTTATAAAAGTTAACCTGGTTAACATCTATATTTTTAAAAATCTTCAATTGAAATTATTTAAAAAATCCCTATACTACGTAGTATATATTAATACTAACGTATTGTTAGCTTCTTGTTTTCTTTTTGTTAGCTTCTTGTTAGTTATAAACCTTATCTAGTAAGGTACTTACCCGTATCTAATACGGTACTTACCCGTATTTAGTAAGGTACTTACCCGTATCTAATACGGTATCACTAAAAACACTTCAAATTCTAACTTCAAAAATCTTCAATTGAAATTATTTTCAATTTTTTTTTAATAAATATTGAACTTTTCAATATTCCATACTATTTATTATAAATAAGGTGATGTAAACATCACCACAAAGAAAATATATGAATAGTGAACGAAATAAATATAAATGATTATCAACCACTTATACACCTAATCATCAACCGTTTTGATAAACAATTTAGAAATGATTTATTCAACGAATGTTATATCAAATTATTTGAAATCAAAAATAAATTTAATCCTTCAAAAGGTACTTTTCAAACATTTGCTTTTCAGCATCTTTATTTTCATTGCAAACATTTTGTAATCAAAAATCAACTAAATAAAGAATCACTTGATGAACATATAGTTGATAGTGATGGTGAAGAAACACGTAAGATTGATTTGTTAGAATCTTCAACTGATTTAGCAAATGAAATTGAGACTAAAGATTATTTAAATCAGCATTCCAAACAGTTAACACAAATTGAAAAATTTATTCAAAAAAAATATTATGAAGATGGTGTTTCTGTAAAAAATATAATAAAGGTATATCAACCATTTCATTTGATTCAAAATGAAAAAACGATTTATAAAATTCTTAAAAAATAAATGACATTATATCAATTAGTAAATGACAAAAATAATTTAACAACAATAATAAAATTGATTCGTAATAAAGTGATTGTTGATTCAACCATTATACAACATATTGCAATTTATGACAGATTTTATTCCCTATCAGGAACTAAGGGTGAACGTTATAATATTTTATCAAAAGAAAACAATATGCACCCTAATTCGATTCAACGAATAATAACAAGACTTAATAAAAATGCAAGATGAAAATAACAGAATTACAGAATAGAATGATAGCCATTTCAGGCGTTTTAAAAGGTATTAAATTATTTAAGAATGGTGTAACATCAACCAATATTGAAAACCAAATAAAGGGTGATTTATTAAGTTATTATGATGATTTGGATGATGTGATTGTAAATATAGAAATTGAAGAATATAAGGATAACAGAACTTTTTATGAATGTGCTATTATTTCAATTGAAATGCTAGTCATTTTTGATAAAACATTTGATACCAGTAATGTTATTCAAATTAAAAAATACCTTGAAAAAACATTTATTGAAGAAATTTGAGAGTTAACAATGTGTTGATAAGAATAAAGGTAAATTGACTTATGATGGTTTAAAAAACTAGTATTTTTATACAAAATTAGAAATATGTGTGATAAAAATAAGAACGGTAATAATTCATCAAATAATAGTGGTTCAAACAATAGTTCAAATTCTAATCAAGAAAAACCAATTAATTTAGGTTATACTGAAAGAAGGGGTGCTGAAAATACTAAAGGTTTAAAAACAGGTACTAGACCTAAAAAATAGAATAACTAAAATAACTTAGTAGTCCTAATCCTATCATCATTGTTAGAATTGATGCATTGTTTAATATATGAGTAATGTTATTATAACAATTTTGGGATTTGTCATATCCATTTTGTTCATTTTTCAATTCAGTTTTATCTTTTTTATTCAAATTTTCACCCTCTAGTAATTTAAGTTCAATGATAATATATTTTTCTTCATAATTGTTTGCATAATATCCACTTAGTTGTGAGCCAAAATTTAAAAGAATAGTTAGGAGTAAAAAAAGTCCAGTACAAAACAATAGATTAGTATTTTCTATTAAAATATTCCCCGTTTTAAATTCTCTTAAAGTTTCAAATAAAACGTAAAGACCACCACCACTTATAGTTATTATAAGTAAATCCATTCTTTTTAAAGAATAATCTGATTTTTCTTTAGTACTTGTTAGATGTTCAGACCATTCTTGATATTTTATTTCATTTTTTTTCTTCATTTTTTGAACTTTTTATTATTCGATACTATTTATAAATATATAAAGATAGTATTAACCAATTTTACAAATGAATTTTAATGATTATATAAACAAAGAAACAGAAACAATAACTGGTTTTTGCCAAACCAATAAAGAAATTGAAATTGAAAAAATATATAATGAAGGTTTTTCAAAATTTGATTTTACATTCATAAGTGGTAACACAAACACCCCATTTAAAATAAATGGTATATGTGAAGTCAAGACAAGAAATGTTACTTCAGATTATTATGCTGGTGGGTGTTTAATTCAACTTGATAAGTATAAAAGTTTAATTGATATTGTTTCAAAATGCAAGAATAAGGAAAAGAACATCAATAAGGATATAAGAGCATTTTATTTGGTCAGATATACAGATAAAGATTTATTATTTGATTTAAATCATACCAAAATGGATGCAATAAAATTTGAAAATTGTCCAAAACATACAGCTTCAAATGGTAATAATACGTATGAGTTTAAGCCAGTATTTTACATAGACCCACAACAAGCTATCAACTAACATTTATCTGATTAATTAGTGACATAATTAATTTTTTTTAACCACCTCACAAGGGTGGTTTTTTTGTTTATACAACATTCGGACGTTGTAAAACGGAAAAATACCCACCATTTGGTTCATATAACAGTATATGAACAAAGCAATTATATACATAAGTGGTGTAATAGGTGAAGATACTAATCTAATCGATGTAATCAGACAGTACAAAAGTTTTGATAATCCAACGGAATGTGAAGTTAAAATTGATTCCATTGGTGGTTATGTAACTGTTGGAAAAGATATATATCAATATTTAAAGAATCTTGAAATACCAGTTACTACGGTAGCAAAAAAAGCTTATTCCATCGCTAGTTACATTTATATGGCTGGTGATACAAGGTTAATTGAAGAAAATGGTGACATAATGATTCATTTGCCGTGGAATACAGTACAAGGTGAAGCATCTACACTTGAAAAGGCTGCAAAAGAGCTTAGAGAAATCGAAAAACACTTATCAGATTTTTATAGTTCACATACTTCAATAGACACCGAAACAATCCAAAATTTATTAAAAAATGAAACATATATGAACGCTGAAGAAGCGGTTTCATTAGGATTTTCAAATGGTGTTGTTGCTGAACTAAAGGCGGTTGCAATGTTGAATAATGACAATAAAGAATTTAAAAAAATGAGTAAAACAAAACAATTCATAAAAGCATTGAATGAATTTTTCACAGATGATTCAGATGATTCAATTGTAAATCTTGAAATCGCTGATGCTAATGGTGATATAATCAATTTTCCTGAAATCGCTGAAGATGCACAACCAATTGTGGGTGATAAAGCGATTGATGAAGATGGTAAACCAATTGAAGGTGAAAGAGTTCAAACCGATGGTTCAACTTGGATTTTTGAAGCTGGTGAATTAGTGGAAATCAAAGAAGCTGAAGAAACTGAAGAAGAAGTTGAAGAAGAAACCGAAGAAGAAGTTGAAGCTGAAGCGGTTGCTGCTGAAATAAGTGAAATCAGCAAATGGGAAGTATCAGTTGTAAATGAAACTTTTGAAATCGGTGATGTGGTTGAATATAAGCCATCAAAAGAAGGTGAAGCACCAAAAGCTGTAACTGCTGGTGAATATGAATTAGCTGATGGTAGAAAAATATTAGTTGATAGTGATGGTGTAATCAGATTTATCAAAGAAGCTGAATCAACTGAACCAACTGAAGAACCAACTGAAGAACCAACTGAAGAAGTTGAAAATTCTGAAATCTTAAAAATGTTAGCGGAATTAAAAGCTGCTAATGATAATCAAGTAGAAGAAATCAAAGCATTAAAAAAACTTATTGGTAGTGAAGAAGCTACTGTTAATGCTCAATTACAAATAAACAATACAAATAATAATAAAGCTTCAAATTACTTAAGAGGCTAAAAGAGAGTTAAATATTAATTTAAAATGGCATACGATGTATCAAACTTTTCAGACTTTATTTCAAGAGAAAATAAAGCATTAACAAAGACCTTATTCACTGGTGGTGACACTGGGAAATTCGCATTATATATGGCGAATGTAAAAGGTTCAACATCTGTACCACACGTAAGTGGTGCAGCTACATTACAATCAGGTAACTGTGCAACACCTTCAGGTGATGCGGTTATCAATGAGGTTGTATTAACTGTGAAGCCTTTCACGGTATTTGAATCATTTTGTTCAGATGATTTACAAACAAAATTACCTAATACGGTATTAGCACCGGGTTCTAACAATGGTGATGATTTACCATTTGAAGAAGAAATTGTTAACACTAAAGTAGCTTCAATTGCTGAAACTTTAGAAATGACTTATTGGCAAGGTAATACTGCTAGTGGTAGTACTTACCAATTATTTGATGGTTTCATCAAATTAATTGATGCTGATTCAAATGTAATAGATGGTAATACTTCAGGTGCGACTGCAATCACAAAAGACAATGTAAAAGGTCTTGTTGAAGATATGAGAATTGCAGCACCAGCAAAAGTAAAAAGAAGTAAAGACTATGTAACCTTAGTTGGTGATGATGTATTTGATATGTACATCTCAAAAGAAAAATCTGATAATTTATATCACTACAAACCAGAACACGATAATGGTGTATATGAAATCGGTGGTGGACACGGTAAACTAATCAGAGTTTATGGTTTAGACGGTACTTCAAGAATGTTTGCATCAGTAGGTTCAAACTTCATAGTAGGTTCAGATGTAATTTCTGAAACTGAAACAATTGAAGCATTTTATGATAAAACATTAGACAAAGTAATGTTAAGAACTAAAGGTAAAGCTGGTGTTCAAATCTCTAATGCTGATGAAATTGTTGAATTCACATTAACTGTGTAATAACACAACTTCAAAATAATAAATATATGGGGTGAAGCAATTCACCCCCATATAAAAGAAAATATAAATTAAAAAATGGCTTGTAATAATAAATTAACTGATGATATACTTCAAAGTTGTGATGATGCACCTAAAAAAGGTCTAAAAGGTAGTAGTGCCGTAATTATCAACTATGATGATATTGATTTTTCAAATACAACTGCTAGTGGTGCAACTGTATCAGCTTTAACACTTGCTAGTGGTAAAACTGGTTATAAATTAGAATGGTTCAAAGAATTAGGTAGTGCTGGTGCGGTTTACGCTCCAAATAGTGAAGATATTGATGGCTTTACGGCTTCATTTGCTTCAAGATTATCAACCAATTCAACCGAAAATGCGGAACGTGCAAAAGAAATCAAAGATGGCTTATTTGTGATGGTTGTAAGAACCAAATATGCTGGTCTTGATGGTTTAGATGAATTCAAGATTTACGGATATGAAAACGGTCTAAGATTATCAGAAATGACACATAACACAAATGAAAATAGTGCTGGTTTAGTCTTCACATTAAGTACTGAAGAAGGTGCTGTTGAACAATACCCATATATGACTTTCTTAGAAAGTGATTATGCAACTAGTAAAGCTAGTTATGATGCTTTATTTGCTGAAGCATAATAAATAAGATTAACATAAACAATAATAATAATTGGCTGATAGGGTAACACCAATTCAGCCTTTATTTGATTCTTATATCAAAATGACAATACAAGAAATACTTAGTTCAAACGATTCAAAATTTTTAAAATCAAATATTAATTTATTGGTAAAGGATTATAAAGAAAAATTTCACACTAATGTTTGTTTGTCTTGTCCTAATGAAATTCAATTTATGATTAATCAGCTACGTAAATTATATAAAATGACAAATTTTCAATTAAGAAAACCCTTTGTGATTTATAAACTTCAAAAAGGTGGTTCAGAAACAATTTCAAATGATAAAATGACTGATGAATTAGCAATCAGATTTTTACAAATTAAAAATGAACGAATAGATTTATTTTCAAAATACCCTGAAAATTGGAAAGAATTAATTGGTGAAGATAATGCTGAAGAAACTGAAGAAGATGTTAAAGAAACTTCAAAAAAACCTTGTTCAACTTGTAAGGACAAAAAAATAAGTGAAGCTAAAAAAGCTTCACCAAAAAGAACCTATAAAAAAAGAGGTTCTACTAAAAAGTAAGAACCTTAAATGAAATTATATAATGAAATAAAACATAATATTTTATCGGTTAAACTTGACAAAAGAAATGATATATATACGGCTGGTAATGATAATTTATTCCCACAATTAATTGAAACATTAATTAATATATCAGTTACTTCAAAAACGTGTGTTGATAAAGTTGCTAAAGCTATTTATGGTAAATCATTTGGTGAATTAGGTAAAATCACAATTAATAAAGATGGTCAAACCCTTAATGAAGTTCTAAGAATTGCTTCAAGGGAATATGCAAAACATAATAATTTATACATAGCCGTTAGTTATAACTTATTATTTGAAATCACTTCAATTAAAGTAATACCATTCACACAAGTTAGAATAGGTAAACAAGATGATTTAGGTTATAGTGGTAAATATATTATCGCTGATTGGGAAAACAAACCTAAAGCTGAATCATTCAAAATATATAACCGTTTTAATTCCAATAAAACAGTAATTGAAAGCCAAATTGAAAATGCTGGTGGAATTAGAAATTATAAAGGTCAAATTCTTCATATACAAAAAGATTCAAATGCAATCTATTCATTAACAGACCTTAACCCAGTTTTAAATGAAGCATTATTAGAAAATAATTCACAAATATTTAGAAGTAATGGTGCTGAAAAGGGATTCCAAAATACAAAACTTGTTGTAGTACAACCTTTTTCAAATGACGATGATAGAAGAGCGTTCAGAAATAAATTAAAAGAACTTCAAGGTGCTGAAAATAGTGGTAATATTTTACTACTGGAATCATCAAATATGAGCGATGATTTGGATAAACAAATCAAGTTAGAAGATTTAACAAGTGCCTATGATGATGAATTATTCAAATATTCTGATGAACAAGCTGAAAAGAACATTTGTAAAGCATTTGGAGTGCCTTTAATGCTTGTAAATCCATCAGATAATGGAATGTTTGGTAATAGTGGTGAAATGCTTAAAGAAGCTAAAAAACAGCTATTTGAGAGCAAAGAAGAAGAACGTGATATGATTGAAGAAGTGTTTCAAAATTTGATGGGGAAATTCACTAAACCAATTGAAGCTGATTTAAAAATAATCAACCCATTTGAGCAAATAACAAGTGATAATATACCAACGGAAAATGAATAATATAATAACAGCAAATGAATTTGCAACATATCGTGATGTAGGTAAAAAAATTGATACTGATAAAATAAACGAATGTATAAAATTAGCACAATCAGTTGATTTATATGATGTATTAAATGATTTCTATTTTGATTTAATCGAAAACTTAAATAATCAAGATTATCAAGATTTATTAAGTGGTTCAACCTTTACTTGTAATGGTTCAAATTATTATCAAGAGGGTATAAAATCATTACTATCAGATTATACTTATTCAAGATATGTGTATTCAGTAAACACCAATTTAACACCATTTGGTGCGGTGACAAAGTTTTCACAAGATTCAACACCAGTAGATAGAAATCTATTGAAGGATATAAGCAAACAAACGGTTATTGATGCTTCAATTAAGTTTGAAATGATTGATAAATATCTGAAATCAAAATCTTCATTATTTCCTAGATATTCAAGCGGGAATAATCCAAATATAAATACCAATTCACAAAGATTTACTGTGATAAAATAACGAAAAGTAAAAACCTACTTAAATAATAATGAAAAACAACCTAAATGATGTACCACAAATATATGAGTTGTTGAAGTACATAGGCTATGTGATAGCAGCAATAACTTTATGGTATAAAGATACTATTGCAATAAAATTCGGTATTAAAAAAAATAATAAAGAATTAGAAAAAAATTCATTGAATAACCTTCAACAAAATATGGACTTATATCAAGAATTCGTTGATGATATAGACGAAAGATATAAAGCAAGAATTGAACGTTTACAAGCTGAATTTGAAGAAAGTTTTGGAAAACTACAAGCTGAATTAAGTGTTCTAAAAGAAGTTAATAAACAGCTAAATAATTTGATTGAAAAGCAAAAAAAGACCATTCAGAAATACGTTGAAAAATACGGTGAATTGGAATAATAACGAAAAGTAAAAGAGTATGAATTTAAATGATTGTAATAAATAATATTAACGATAAACATTTTGAAATAAATGGTGTGCAATATGCGAAAATATACCAACCATTAAAGCAAGGTGATAATGCAATTGGAATATATAATGTAAATGATACAAAGCAACAATTAATAAGTGGTACACCATATGATGAATTTATTATTGATGGTGTTACATATACCAATCAAGAAGATACGGTTGAAGCGTTATTAAATTTAGTTTTTGATTTTGTTTTACCTAGTTCTGTATCAGCCCAAATTGATGATTTACAAGATAGTATTGATTCAATTAATATTAATTCAATAAAAACCTATCAAACATTAAGTGATTTAAATGCATCAACTGGTAACACTTTAAATGATTCAGCGATAGTTGCAAATGATAGTACTGATTCAAATAATGGATATTATGGTTATAATGGTTCAAGCTGGATTAAAAACGCTGATTTATATGAAAATACCATTGATGAAAGTAATACTAGCAAAGGTGTAACTGGTAAAGCGGTTACTTTCTTTGAAGATACAATAATTAATAAAGGAAATGAAAATAGTGGTAATGGTGTAGATGTAAAAGCAGATGCGACTTGGATTGATGGTATATTACGCGATGATGGAAGTATCACTAATCTAGGTGGCGGATTTTCATTTTATACAGATGAATTTTATGAGGTTGTGCCATCCGTAACACGTTTAAAGTTTAGAGGTTTTGGCTCATTCGTAACTGAACCTGTTATATATGGATATTCTAAAGATAAATCGGTTCACGCTCCATTAATGGTAAGTGTTAATGATAATAATTATGTTTTAACATACAATGAAATTGTACCTGACTGGGTTTACTTTGTGAGATTTGCAACTAAAACCCCTAGTAGTTGTGACTTTATAGAAATTCAATCAAACGATGACTACAATAAAAGTTTATTTATTAGTTCTGAAAGACGAATTAACAGAGAGAATTATTTTGATTTAGGAAAACAAAAAGAACATTTTAGAACAGATGGTTCAACACCAATTGGTACTTATTTAGGTACTGGGTTTTTACCAGCAAAAGCGGGTGATAAAATTAGTTATAAAGGTTATGGAGTTTCTGTTGTGGGGTGTATTGGTCTATTCGATGAAAACAAAACTTATATAAAAACTCTTTTAGCATCTTCAGAAAAGGATACTATTTACAATTTAGAAATTGATAAAAATGATACTGATGTAGCTTTCATCGTAGCTAGTCATCATATTAATGGTGACCCAACTGACCCATTTTTAATTATAGAATCAAGTATTACCATAGATGAAGAAATTGATAAATTAAAAAGAGATACTTTTTATACTAGATTTAGAGACTATTATAATGATTCTGAAATAGTTCCTTTTAACGGAAATTCAGTAGTAACAGAAGAAAATGGTGATACAATACTTTCACTAAATACAGATTCTGTTGGTGCTTTTGCATTTCTGCCTTTAACACCAAAACAAAATACTTTCTCCAATTTCTTAACAACAGTGGAAATTGAATTAACAGAATTAACTGGAGGCTCTACAGATGTTTTAGTAGAAACAAATGGACCTCAAATTGATAACGATGATTTAGACCACTTATTTACAACGGTTGGTGAGAAATACACCTTTATTTTATTTCAAGGTATTTATTCGACTGCGGGGATTAGATGGTTTGATTCTGGGGCTAAGTTTAAAGTAGTTAGCAGTCATTCTTGTTGGGTAGAGAACACCTTTTTTAATAAATTTTCATTAGAAGAATTCTATGATTTAGTTCAGAAAATTGACTTTACTGATAGGTATTTTAATATTTCTGATTATGCGCTTAACGCTAAAACTTCTGAAAGACTTACCAGTCTATTGCTACAAAATAATAGAATAGTATGTTTTGGTGACTCAATCACAAATGGTGACGGTTCTCACGGTAAAGATTATATAGATTATGTGAGTGATTATTTCGGTATGTCCTATACAAACTTAGGTGTTTGGGGTTCACAACCAGTAAATAATCTTAATGATGCAAATCTTGCTAATATACCATCGGATGCTACAGTAATAACAATTGCAGGTGGTACAAATCAAAGTATTTCGTTGCCTTATGGAGATGTAACAAGTAGGGATAGAAGCACGCCACAAGGTATATTAAACTATGCTATTGATTATATAGAAACAAATCATCCCGCAGCTATAATAATTCTAGTGACACCACCTCATAGAACTGTTAATGCTATTAGAAATGTTGGATGGGGTGAAGTATATAGAGATGTAGCCGAATATAGAAATTTATTAGTTGCTGATATTCAAGAAAAAATAAATTGGACAACAAATAATATTGGTGATTTTTTATATGATTATACGCATCCTTCTGATTATGGTGCTAAAAGATTTGCTGGTATTGTAGTAGGTACTTTGAGAAACCTAATAGTTTAAAAAAAAGAATAATTGAAAATTAAATTAAGATGATTGAAAACAACAAAAACTGGTATAAAACTAATTCACAAATATGAATCCTTCAGAAATCACCCTTATTTATGCCCTTCAGGGATTCCAACAATAGGATGGGGTAATACCTATTATGAAGATGGTTCAAAAGTTACCTTAAACGATGAACCAATCACACGTAAAAGAGGTGATGAACTATTTGAAAATATTATCAAAACTTTTGAAGATAAAGTAAATGAATATGTAACAAGTGATATAAATGAAAATCAATTTTCATCACTTGTTTCATTTACTTATAACGTTGGTGTATATAACTTTAAAAGAAGCACACTATTAAAAAAAATCAATAATAACCCAAATGATTTTGATGCTATTGAATACCAATTCAAAAGATGGAATAAAGGAACGGTAAATAATAAAAAAGTGGTGCTAAAAGGGTTAACCAAAAGAAGGAATGAAGAATTTTTTCTTTACAGTACACCAACAAAATAACGGAATGTTTAACCAATAAATTAATGAGTGAAAAAAAGTTAAGATACAGTAAAAATGAAAAAGTTAAGGTTTGGATGATGAAGATGAAAGAAGTACTTCAAGACGAAAATACAACCTTACTAAGTGATACTGATTTATTCTATTTAGTGAATGATTTGGTTGGTAAAAAACACAAAATATCAATGTCATATTTTGAATTTCTAAAGTCACCAAATCAAAATAATTCAAGGTCAATTTCATCACTTCAATATTTGACCGATGAAGAAAAAGAAGATTTTTTAAATGCATTAAATGTTGGACGTGTTAAGCAAAAAATGAACTTAACAGCAAAAGCATTCGATGATGACAAGAAAAACGCATACCCTTATTTGTGGGCTTTAGAGAGAAAAAACACCCATCTTCAACTTAAACAAAATCATTTAACCCTTGGAAGTGGTAACATCACACTTCAAATTGAAGGTGGTGATAAAAAATTAATCGATATGGTAGATATTGATTTTGATGAAGTAAAAGAAGAAAACTTATTAATAACGAAAAAAGATAATAATGATGAGATAGAGTGAAATTAACCACAGCCTTTAAAAAGATTACAAAAATAAAAGCAAGAACTAGAATAATTCAAGGTGCTGGTGGTTCAAGTAAAACTTATTCAATTCTTCAATACCTTATTATTTTATGTACCAAATCAAAAACCCCTTTAACAATATCAATTGTAAGTGAATCATTTCCACATTTAAGAAGGGGTGCTGCAAAAGATTTAATTGATATACTAATTGCAAATAATCTTTATGATGAAAAACACCATAACAAGACCAATAACAGCTATAAATTAAACGGTTGTACAATTGAATGGTTTGGTGTTGAAGATGGTGGTAAACTTAGGGGTGCAAGAAGGGATGTTTTATTTGTAAATGAAGCAAATAATATAAATCGTGAAGCCTTCACACAACTTTCAATAAGAACCAAACAGTTCATTTTTCTTGATTACAATCCATCACATTTATCTTGGATAAGGGAATATATAAAGGATGATAAATCCAACTTTGTTAAACTCACATATAAAGACAATGAATATTTATCAAAGAATGTAATTCAAGAATATAAAGAAGCTATTAAAAAAGCTGAAAATGGTTCAAGTTATTGGAAAAACTTTGTAGCTGTATATGTTTATGGTGAAGAAGGTCAAGTTGATGGAACTATATATAATTATCAATTAATTGATGATATACCAGCCGATTGTAAATATATAGGTGCTGGTTTAGATTTTGGTTTTAACGACCCGAACGCATTAGTAAAAATCTATCAAAGAGGTATAAATGATTTAATTCTTGATGAATCACTTTACAAAAGTGGATTGTTAAATAATCAAATTGTGAATCATATAAAAAGTGATTCAGAATTAACACAAAATATAATTGTTTGCGATTCAGCAAGACCTGAAATTATTGCTGAATTAAGAAATAACAGCATACCAGCAAAAGCTGTTAAAAAAGGTGCTGGTTCAATTTTAGATGGTATTTCAATCGTTCAGGAATATAACCTATTTGTAACTAAAAGAAGTGAGAATTTAATATCTGAATTAAACAATTATACGTGGGAAAAAGATAATAATGGTGAAAAATTAAATACACCAATTGATAAGCATAATCACTTATTAGATGCAGTAAGATATTTTGCAATGGATAGATTATCTACAAGAAATAATAATTACAACACATTAAGATGGTTAAGCTAAATGAATACAATTACAAATTACATTCTTGAAGATTTCCTTCAGCAAGATGACCAACTAATTAAAGAATATGTTGAAATATTAGTTCACTTAACACCAATTGAAACTAATATAAAATTAACTGATTTAACCCTTAGAGAGGTTGAAACAATTAAGAAAACAATAAGTGATGAAAATGAATTCATCAATATTATTTCAATGGTACAAGGTATAAGTGAAGAAGAAGTACTTCAACTAGAAATAATTGAATTTTTTCCATTACTAAAAGACGTTCAAAATCAATTAATATCATTAGTGAATAAAGAAATGAATCATTTAAAACCAAAATATAGTGATTCAAGATTTGAAATTTTAGATGGTAGTAAAAGATTAGAAAAATTTGGTGTTTACAATGTGGTTAATTCATTAGCCAATGGTGATATATTAAAGTTTGATTCAATATTAGATTTAAAATATAGTGTTGTTTTTGTCAAATTATATCTTGATAAAGAGATTCAAGATTTGCAACACGAAATAAATAAAATGAAGCCGATTAATAACTAAAATAAAATGTATGAAATTTTTAAGAATATAAGTATTGTAAATGACTGGATTTTCCAATATGCAAGACAAGACTTTCAAAACCTATATGATTCAGATGAATTAACAAAGGTTCATTTATTGGTTGACCCCATTAAAATCTTAACCAATTTTGATGATTATGGTGGTGCTGAAAGTACTGATTATTCAGGTTCATTTATGTTGGTTAAATCATCAGATATTGATGAAGATTATGATACACATTATCAAAATTATATTAAACCAATCATAAATGATTCAACCGATATTATCAAAAATTATGTGAAATGTGAAACAAATTTCACCCTTGTTAGTTGGTCAACAATTGAAATAATAAATGCACTCGATTATAATTTTTCGGGGGTTATAGTTAATTATACCATAAGTGATAATGAGTAATGAAGCTAAATCAAATAATGATATAATTAAAGAAGAAATGGAAGCCATTATAAGTGATATAATAAAGGTTTATAACGCTAGTGGTAAAAGAGTTTCAGGTGAATTTGAACAAGGCTTAGAAGCCGTTTATGGTACTAATAAAGGTACTTTATATGGTTATACATATTTGGCTGGTAGACGTGCTGGTAAGATGCCACCAGTTGAATCAATTAAACAATGGATTGAAGCAAGAGGAATAACACCTTATAGTGAAAAAATGAGTGTTACAAGTCTAGCGTGGGCAATAGCAAAAAAAATTGCTAGTAAAGGAACTAATTCAAATAATCATTTAAAGATTTATGAAGAAGTAATTACACCACAAAGAATAAATGAAATAATTAATAGAGTATCACAATTCAATGTAAATCAATTTGTTAACGAATTGGAAGCTTCATTAATCATATTAGAAAAAAATAAATAAGAAATGGCTATTATATTTTCAAAAGAAATAACTGATTTATACCCAGCATATAATGATTCATATATAAATTTTAAATCATCGCAATTTGATGATATAAAATATACAGAAATCACAACACCAATGTTTTCAAAACCTTTTAGAATTTATCCTGATTTAAACGGTGATTTTCAATTCAATTTAAAAGAAATCGCAAAGGTGCATATTAATGAAAATGGTTTTGAAGATAATCATCAATTACCAATAGGATTTTTTGAAATATTGGATGATAGAATATTGAATTTGGAATTAGATTTTTATATGTCAAATACTTTTGATTTTGAAGATGATTTTCCAAATGAAGAAGATTTAACAAAATCATTCACATTTTTCAAAAGCGTTAAACAAGTTGATGAAGTTGTATTTAATAATAATCAACAAATTTTATCAAAATCAAAAAATGGTATTGATTATACATTAACACATTTTGAAGGTTTTCCGTTCTTTTTTGAATTACAAAAAGTGAATGAAGATGATGAAATTAAAATAATTAATGTGCAAACTGGTGATGATGCAACATTCACAGCTTCAACTTCAGGAACTTCAAGAATTTGGATTGATAAAGGGAATGAAAACACAACCACAACGGGCTTGCTACCTTTAACCGATACGGTAAATAGATTAAATATTTATAACAATGGTAGCTTTAAAACTAATTTGAATTTAAAGAAAGTACCTTCAAAATGTGGTGTTTATTTGAAATGGTATAATGATGATGGTGGGTATAATTTTTATCTGTTTGATAAATTTTATAGGTCATCAACTAGTTCAAAAAGTATTGCTGAAGCAACAAGAAATGAATTCAAAAATTTAGATGAATCACCAAATTCATTTTCATATTCAATCGGTAAAGAAGTAACCAAAGATTTGAGAGTAAAAACGAATGTAAGTAATGATGAATTATTTTATTTAAAATCAATACTTAGTTCACCATCAATACAATTATATACAAGTGAAACACCATTTGTTAACGGTAAATGGATAACCGTAAATGTTGATGGTTCAATTGATGAAAAAAAGAAGAAAAACATCAATGAAATTATAATAAATATTGAACTACCAATTCAATATACGATGAATTACTAATATGAATGATACAAGAAGAATTATTAATTGAAGATAAAAGAGTTGATTTATATAGTGATGGTAAAATAAATAGAACTTTAACCCTTAATTCTTTAGGTAGTATTACAGCAAAACAATCAAGTTATAGTAATACAATTAAGCTACCAAAGACAGCAAATAACATCAAAATATTTGATGGTTTAGGTATTGTTGGAAATACTTCAAGAATGCCTTATAATCGTTTAAAATGTAGTTATTTATATAATTCAATACCTATTTTTTCAAATGGCTATTGCATTATAGATAAAGTAACTGATAAAGAATTTGAAATTAGTATATATAATGGAATTATTGAACTAAGTGAGCAAATCAAATCAAGTACTATTAATGACCTAAATAAATCAAGTTTAACCCATAATCTAAATATAAGTAACTACCAATTATATGTGAATGGTAATCATTCGATTTATGAAGATGATTATAATTTCACTTATTCAAGAAATCTTGATTTTTTAGAACGTGAAGATGATGATTTTAGTTTTGATTATAATAATAGCTATTCTTTAAATGAAACATACCCATTAATCAAAACGGAATTTATTTTTAATTCCATTTTTGAAGAAGCTGGTTTTCAAATTCAAGGTGATTTATTCACAGATACTAAATTATATAGTGAGTTCAAAAATGAATATATCACATTAAAAGAAGGTTATGTTATACCAACACCACAACCAATTACATTATCAGTTGTAAATGAGAATACAAATAGTATAATAGTTGATTATACTGGTGATACACAATTCACTTCAATTGATGATTTCGTAGGTTTAAATCCATCTTCTTCAAATTCAGAATTAACATTCATTGATACTGGTGTTACAGTTGAATATGATGGTTTTTTAAATATGACCATTACACCACATTATAACATTAATTTGGGTGAATTTTTAGATATACGTTATACTAATGATAGAATAGGTCAGGCAGTACATTATTTTAGATTAAATGATAATTCGTATGATGATGAACCATTCAATTTAATTATTGATGTTAAATCAGGTGATACCATCAATTTTGATATTTATTCTTCAAATGAAGAAGTTAATGGTGATGGAAGGATAGATTATAGTATTTATTTAGAAATCACATTTTCAGCCCAAAGTGAAACATTTTATACAGTTTCGGGTGATACCTTAAATTTAGGTGATATTAAACAAACTGATTTTGTTAAAGACGTTTTAAACAGATATGGTTTAATTCTTAACAAGAAACGAAACACTAATATTTTTGAGGTTAAAAACATTGATAATCTTTTAAATGATAAAAGTGATGCAATTGATTATACAAGTAAATTAATTTCAATTGAAGAAGAATCATTTACACATACGTATGCACAACAAAATTATTTTAAGTATAAATATTCAGATTCAAGTGATGCTTATTATGATGATTTTTTCACACTTGATAATAAATTAGGAGCTTCACAAACAACGGTATTCACTTCAGAATTTGAAGTATTTCCGAGAAGGTCAAGTAAAAAGATTCATTATTATAATCCATTATTAACTAAAGAAGAAGATGAATTTGATGCTAATAATTTTATTTATGAAGCATCTGAATCAAATCAAAAATTAGTAAAGTTAACTAAAAGTGATACACCTGAAGAATACTTTATTTACTTCAATGATTTAGTATCTGTAAGGATTAACGAATACACTAATATAAGTTCATTACCAATTCCATTTTCACAAGTTTTTGATGATTACTATTCAGATTTTATAAATGCGTTGGAATCATATAAAGCGGTTAAATGTAAGTTAGAATTGAATTTATTTGATATTCACGAATTTGATTTTTTCCAACTGATTTATTTAAAACAAACTGGAAAATATTACTACGTAAATAAATTAAAATATAATGTTGCTTCACCAATTGCTGAAGCTGAAATGGTAGAAATACCTTACTAATAATGGTTAACACAGATTAACCACAATACCAAATATATTATGACTAATGCCACAACAAATAGCAATTGCGGAATTAAACATTGACAATAAAAAATTATTATCATCACTTCAATCAACTAAAAAAAGTATTGAAGATTTAACTGCAACACAAAAAGAACTTAAAAATGCTGGTGAAACTACCAGCAAAACTTTTATACAAAATGAAGCTGATTTAAAAAGCTTAAAACAAGAATATAATTCACAAGTAAAAGTACTTCAAGCTACAACTGGTGCAAATCAAAAACTTAATGATGCACTTAGTAAAGAAATCAAAACAGTTGATGAAGCAAAAGCAAATAATGCTGAATTGGTTAAAGTACGTAATCAATTAAATGCTTCAACTGATGAAGGTGCAAAAGCCATCGAAACCATCAATAAAAAGATGGATGAAAACAATGGTAAAATAAATGAAAATTCATCTTCACTTGAAAAACAAAAACAAAATATTGGTAACTATCCTGAAGCACTTGATAAAGTAACTGGTGGTTTAGGTGGTGTTGTTGCTGGTTTTAAATCAATGACTAAAGCATCATTATCTTTTATTGCAACACCAATAGGTGCATTATTAGCGGTGTTGGTTGGTGCATTCGCATTGGTTAAAAATGCGATGGATAGAAGCGAAGATTCAACCAATAAAATTAAAAAAGCTTTTAGTGCATTTCAAGGTATCACAAATACATTATTAAAAATACTTGAACCATTAGGTGAATTTCTAATTGATGGACTTGTAAAGGGGTTTGAATTGGCTGAAAAAGCTATTTATGCTGGTTTATCAACTATTGCATCAGGACTTGATTTATTAGGGTTTGATAAGCAAGCCAATGCAATTAAAAACTTTAATAAAGAAGTTCAACAAGGTGCTAAAGATGCAAAAGCATTGGCTGATGCTGAAGCACAATTAACCAAAGCACAAAGAGAAGCACAAAAGATTCAATTGGAATATCAAAGAGATGCTGAAAAACTTAGACAAATTCGTGATGATGAATCAAAATCAATGGCTGAAAGAATTAAAGCCAATGATGAATTAGGTAAGGTTTTAAAAAATCAATTATCTGATGAATTATCAATTGCACAATTAGCACTTCAAGTTGCCAATGAAAGAATAAAAGCCGAAGGTTCAACAAAAACAGCATTGGATGAACAAGCTGAAGCTTTAACAAATATTGCTGATATACAAGAACGTATAACTGGACAAGAATCAGAACAATTGGTGAATCTAAATTCATTAAGAAAAGAAGCAAGTGAAAAAGCTATTGCTTTAATGAATGATGAATTAGAAAAATATATTGAATCACAAGGTGTAAGAGCAAAAACCCTTGAAGAACAATTAGCAATAGATGAACAAGTAGCACAAAAAAGGGTTGCCATACTTCAAAAAGAATTAGCAACTAAAAGTATATCACAAGCAAAATTTGATGCTGAATATTTAAAAATTCAAAATGAATTAGCTGATGCTAAAGCAAATGCTGCGGTTACAAATGCACAAATTGAATTAGATAATTATATAAGAAATAATTATTCAAAATTAGATAATGATAAATTCTTTAGTGAAGAATCTTTAAAAGTTGAACAAGAACGTTTAGATGCATTAGCACAAAAACAAAGGGATTTTGCTAAACTTCAATTTGAAGAAGGTGTTATAAATAAAACTGAATATGATAATGCCATTGCAATAATTGATGATGATAATTATAAAGCAAAAGAAGAAGTACAAAAGGCAAGAAAAGAAGCCCAAATTGAAGCTGAAGCCATTGATTATGAAAATCAATTAGCAATAAATGAAGAACGTTTTACAAATGAATTTGATTTAGCTGCTGAAAGATTAGAACAACAAAGACTTCAAGAAGTTGCAAACGCTGAACAAAGTGGTGCTGATATTTCATTAATAAATGAAAAGTATGCTAATTATCAAGAACAATTAGAAAAGGATAAACAAAATTCAAAATTAGCTGCTGCTGGTACTGTATTTAATGGTATTTCTGATTTATTAGGTAAAGAATCGGCTGCTGGTAAAGCTGCTGCGGTTGCTGCTGCTGCGATTAATACAGCTCAAGGTGTTACTAAAGCATTGGCTGATGGTGGTCTTATTGGTATTGCTACTGGTGCATTAGTGGGTGCGGTTGGTGCTGTAAACATAGCTAAAATAGTTTCAACTAAACCACCAAAAAGAGAAAGTGCAAATCTTAAAAAAGCTGAAAGAGGTATGTTATTAAGAGGTGCAAGACATTCACAAGGGGGTATTCCAATTGAAGCTGAAGATGGTGAAGCAATTATTAATAGAAGAAGTACTTCAATGTTTTTACCATTATTATCTGAATTAAATCAAGCTGGTGGTGGTGTACCATTAATGGCAAACGGTGGTATTGCTGGAAGGGTTAATATTCCAAATAATAATTTAATTAATACCGATGATTTAGCAACAAAAATAGCTATTGCAAATCAATCATTACCAGCACCAATTGTTTCAGTTGAAGAAATATCAACCGTAAATAATAGAGTAAACGTGATTGAAACTAATTCAATATTTTAAAATATACTGATAATGAGGTGTTTATGATTTTAAATTAGTATCTTTAGTAACTCCCATAAGAAATAATTAATGAAAAATATTTATTAATTAATTCTTTACAGTTATGAAATCATTTAAGGTTTATTCGTTTTTGTTATGTTTTTTATTGTTTTTAAATTCCAAAGCACAAGTTTCTTTGGAATATACTGTACATATTCAATCTGATGGGGATAAACAAGGGTGGGTTAGTAGTGGTATGCTTGCTGGTAAAAGTAAGAAAGTTAAAAAAGCTATCGGAAATGTAAGTGAAGGTGAAGGTGTTGTTCAAGAATTTTGGGTTGAAGATGGTGATACCAAGCGAATTGAGGGAATAAAAATTCGACTTAAAAATGCACCGAAAGGGGCGTATATTGAGTATAGGGCACATTCAGAAAGTAAAGGTTGGATGCCTTGGGTACGTGATGGTCAATTAGCAGGTACTGAAGGTGAAGGTAAAAGAATGGAAGCTATTCAAATAAGATTAGGAAATTTACCCAATTACAAAGTTATTTATAAAGTAAAGTTTGAATGTACTAAAGCTAAATGTATTGCAGAACAACCGTTTAATGATGGTGAATCACCAACAGAATGGTCTAACTGGATGAATGAAGGTGATGTTGCTGGTACTGTAGGTGAAAGAAGAAGACTTTCACATATAATTATTAAGCTGGTTTCTAAATAATTAAATAACTATATTTCAGTTGCTTATATAACCCCCTCATTATAAACTATAACAAACGTCGCCCTCGTTGGAGGAGGCAGTTACCCACAACCTGGAGAAATTTCATTATCGCATAACGGGGTTTTGTTTTTGGATGAGCTTCCTGAATTTAAACGTGAAGTTTTAGAAGTGATGCGTCAACCGTTGGAAGACAGGGAAGTCACCATTTCTAGAGCGAAATTTACGGTTACGTATCCTTCGTCGTTTATGCTAGTTGCCAGTATGAACCCAAGTCCGGGAGGTTATTTTAACGACCCCAATGCACCAGTAACTTCGAGTCCTGCCGAAATGCAGCGGTATTTAAGTAAGGTTTCAGGACCTTTATTAGATCGCATAGATATTCATATTGAAGTAACGCCAGTACCTTTTGAAAAGCTTTCTGATGAACGCAAGAGTGAAACGTCAGTAGAGATTAGAAAACGAGTAACTGAGGCTAGAGTGATTCAGACTCAGCGCTTTTCCGAATCTGAAACGGTGCATTATAATGCCCAAATGAATAGCAAACAAATTAGGAATTATTGTGGATTAGATGTGGCTTCAAAGGAGTTGCTAAAAACGGCCATGGACCGATTAAACCTTTCCGCACGAGCCTACGATCGTATTTTAAAAGTATCCAGAACTATTGCCGATTTAGATGGTTCAGATAGTATTAATGGCACCCATATTAGTGAGGCGATTCAATATAGAAGTTTGGATCGCGAAGGATGGTTGGGCTAATAAAAAAAGCGACTGCCTAACAGTGAATATAACTTCAGCTGTTAGGTAGTCGCTTTAGTTATGGGTTTGTGAGATAAACCCATTTTGCCTTCCTAAGTGTATTGTATTATCAAAAAAATTAACTAGTCTTACTCAGCTTCTTCTTCCTCTACATCTTCCCCTGCAGATTTTGCATAGGTAGTTGTAATTTTTAGAGTCATCTCCTCGTCGTTAACATCCGTGAAAACTACAGTGTTTTCTACAGTAAACTCTGTGTTGTCTTCTTTAAGTTCAAGAGCTGTACGCGATTCTACACAATTAGAAAGGATAGTTAACATATTTTCGTCACTTAATTTCCAAGTGCCTTCAATTTTTTGTTGGTCATCACAGTCTTCAGCATTTAGTCCTATCTCGAATAGGTAAGCTCTATCCGATTGGAAATTGTAAACCGCATCTTGTAAACATGCATCATATTGAGAAAAAATGTCTGTACTTGGGTTGTCGGTATCATCATCAGTTAAATCAATTTCTTCATCAGCCACAATGCTTTTTAGAATCCATTCACCAGCAAATGCTGTTTCATGTTCTGTTAATTCTCCTGTTATTTCTTCTTGGCATACCATATCATCATCGTCGTTGTTATCGCAACTAAACATTAAGCCACTTATTAAACATAGAGATACGATACTTTTTACTGCTAAAATTGATTTTTTCATGATTTTGGGTTTTTAATTTGTTTGATTAAGAGATGTGAGATTTTATGATTAGTTGCGTGAAAAAATCAAAAAAAATGAATAAAAAGTGTAACTGTTTTAGCTTTAGAGTATTAAAAGTGTAAATTTTTTAGAGTAAATCATTGAAAACCTATATTATTTCTTTAATAATATGTTTTAATTTAATAGTTTCGGTTTTTAAACTTTTTTACGCTTATGAAATATTTATATACTTTACTGGCTATGGCTATGTTTTTGGGGTGTCAATCCTCAAAAAAGAAAGAGGAAGTACTGGTTACAACCACGCTACCAGAAGTTGCTATTGCAGAAGTTCCAAAATTGGGTCTTACACATGCAAATAAATTGGCTGAGTTACCATTGCACTGTATTAATATTGAGTATCCTAACCGATTGTCTCAAACTCTTGGAGCGGATTACGATTTAAAAGCGCCACATTTTTTGCACCCCGCATTTTATGGTTGTTTTGATTGGCATTCGGCGGTTCATGGTCATTGGAGTTTGGTAAGTTTATTAAAAAACTTTCCAGATCTAGAAGGTGCCGAGCAAATTAAACAACGTTTGCTAAACAACATGTCTAAGGAAAATATAGAAGCTGAAGTCGCCTACTTTCATGGAAAGCATAATAAAAGTTACGAGCGTACATATGGTTGGGCTTGGTTGTTAAAATTAGCAGAAACACTACATACATGGGATGATGAGACGGCAAGAACGCTGGAAGCTAACTTACAACCCTTAACCGATTTGATAGTTGATAAATACATTGAGTTTTTACCAAAATTAAACTATCCTTTACGTGTAGGAACGCATACTAATACAGCCTTCGGATTATCTTTTGCATACGATTATGCCGAAACAGTAAATCACGAAGCGCTTAAAACAGCCATCGCCGAACGTGCCAAAGCGTTTTATTTGAATGATGAAAATTGTCCGATGAGCTGGGAGCCTAGCGGAAGTGATTTTTTATCACCATGTCTTGAAGAAGCAGCTTTAATGAAACGTTTACTGTCTAAAGACGAATTTTTAGTGTGGATAGATAAATTTCTGCCAGAACTTAAAAATAAAAACTACAATTTAGAACCCGGAAAAGTGTCTGATAGAACCGATGGTCATTTGGTACATTTAGATGGTGTGAATTTTTCTAGAGCATGGAATTTTTATAAAATTGCTGAAGACTTACCAGAGTTTAATCATCTTAAAAATATAGCCAACCAAAGTATCAATTATTCTTTACCTAGTATTTTTGAAGATAGTTATGAGGGCGGACATTGGTTAGGAAGTTTTGCTATTTATTCCCTAAACGCTGTTTCTAAAAATTAAACCAATAAAAATGGTTAACACCTAAACATCCATTTGAAAAACTGGTTTCAAAATATTGGCCCAGGTCCTTTGGTAGCAGCTGCGTTTATTGGCCCTGGTACCGTGACGGTATGCACTTTAGCTGGCGTAGGATTTGGTTTTTCCTTATTGTGGGCTATGGTTTTGTCCATTTTGGCAACTATTGTTTTACAGGAAATGTCGGCTAGATTAGGTGTTATTTCTCAAAAAGGCTTATCGGAAATTATTCGTGAAGAAATAAAGCATCCGGTAATAAAAGTATTGGCTTTACTTTTAATACTCTCGGCCATCGTTATTGGGAATGCCGCCTACGAAGCCGGAAATATAAGTGGTGGCGTTTTGGGTTTAGAGGCTATTATCGGTAAAAAAAGTTTGGCTATAGGAGGTTTCTCTTTAAATGGTTTAAGTGTTTTAATTGGAGTCATTGCTTTTTCGTTATTGTACATGGGCAATTATAAAATTCTGGAACGGGTTTTAGTGGCTTTGGTAACTTTAATGAGTTTGGCATTTCTTCTTACAGCTATTATTACAAAACCAAATCTAGGCGATGTTTTTAAAGGTGCCTTCATTCCAAATATTTCAAAAGAAAATTTACTCACCGTTATCGCTTTAATAGGAACTACGGTAGTGCCTTATAACTTATTTTTGCACGCCTCATTAGTTAAGGAGAAGTGGCAAAAACCTGTCGATTTAAAATATGCCAGAAAGGATACTATTGTAGCTGTAGTTTTAGGTGGTATGGTATCTATGTGTATCATGATTTCGGCAGCATCCATTCAAGCGACTGAGGTACACAGTGCTATAGATTTAGCAAAAGGCTTAGAACCTTTGTTTGGGAGTTTTGCTAAGTATTTTTTAGCTATAGGCTTGTTTGCCGCTGGAATTACAAGTGCTATTACGGCCCCATTAGCCGCCGCTTTTGTGATGAGTGGTTGTTTGGGCTGGAAAAGTGATATGCGTACCATAAAGTTTAAAAGTGTTTGGGGGAGTATTATTATTTTAGGAGTTCTGTTTTCTTCATTAGGAATTAAATCCATTGAGATTATAAAATTTGCGCAAGTTACTAATGGTGTTTTATTACCTATAATTGCAGGGTTTTTAATTTGGGTAATGAATAAATCTACCGTATTAGGCGAACATAAAAACAGTTTTAAACAAAATGTATTAGGTGCTATTGTTTTAATTATTAGTATCTTGTTGTCTGTTGCTACCTTAAATAAGGTGTTCGATTTAAATATTTTTTAATCATGCAAACCCGTATAGATCTTAATGCCGATGTAGGCGAAGGCCTTGGCAACGAAGCCGAGCTTATGCCGTTCATCTCTTCTTGTAATATCGCTTGTGGTGGTCATGCTGGTGATATGGAAACCATGACTGCCGTGTCACGTTTAGCAAAAAAACACGGTGTTAAAATAGGGGCACACCCCAGTTTTCCTGATAAAGATCATTTTGGAAGAAAAGCTATAGATATGCCTAGTGTAGCCCTGTACACCTCTATTAAAAATCAAATAAAAGATTTAATTCGAATTTTAGAGGCCGAACACCTGCACCTTCATCATGTGAAGCCTCATGGCGCTTTGTATAATTTAGCTGCAGTGGATGAAAAAATTGCTCAAGTAATCATTGAAGTTATGAAATGTTTGATGTTACGAGTACATTTGTATGTGCCTTATAATTCGGTAATCGCTAAATTGGCTATTGAAAACCGAATTCCAATTATGTACGAGGCCTTTGCAGATCGTAATTATAATGCCGATTTAACATTGGTTTCTAGAAGTGATTCAAAAGCCTTGATAAGCGATTCTGATATCATGGTTGAACATGTTTTTAATATGATTTCAACTGAAAAAGTGAAAACTATTACTGGAGAATTTCAGCAAATTAAAGCAGATACCTTTTGTGTGCATGGCGATAACCCTGAAGCCTATAGTTTAATTTTAAATTTAACGAAACAGTTAAACGCTAAAGGCATTCAAATTATTTAAAAATGAGTTTTAAGCTTTCGTATAAACCCTTTGGTGAACAAGGGATTTTGGTGGAATGGCCAAATCAAATTTCAGAGTCTATTCTGGAAGATGTGTTAGGTTTTAAATCAAAAATAGGAAATGTTGATGTTGCCGATATTGCTGAGGTACGAACAGCTTATCAATCGTTGTTGATTCTTTTTCATACACCCGTTAATTTTCAGAAAAAAATAGAAGTTTTAAAGAATATTTATACTTCAGCTGAAAACGAAGAAAAAAGAACGTCGCAGCTTTGGCGAATCCCTGTTTGTTACGATGATTGCTTTGCTTTAGATTTAGAGCACCTATCAGCAGTAAAAAACATTACGAAATCAGAAATCATGAAACGTCACACCAAAGTGACTTATACCGTTTATTTTATTGGGTTTTTACCCGGATTTTTATATTTGGGCGGTTTGGATGATACTTTAAGTATGCCAAGAAAATCGACGCCTAGATTGGCTATAGAAAAAGGTGCTGTTGCTATTGGCGGAAACCAAACAGGCGTGTATCCATCTGAAAGTCCTGGAGGTTGGAATATTATAGGGCAATCGCCCATTCCTTTTTTTGATAAAAATTTAAATCCGCCTTGTTTTACAGCACCCGGTGATCGCATTCAGTTTTATGCTGTGAATTTAAAAGAGTTTAATGATATAAAAGTATTGGTTGATGCTGGCGTGTATCAAATAGAAAGTGAGGTGACCATTGATTAAGGTTTTAAATAGCGGATTATATTCTAGTATTCAAGATCTGGGGCGTTATGGGTTTCAGGAATATGGAGTGCCGTATTCTGGAGCTATGGATAAACAAGCCATGCTATTCGCTAATACGATTCTCGCAAATGCCGAAGACTCTGCAGTTTTGGAAATGACCATGCTTGGTGCAAAACTAGAATTTCAATGCGACACCTTTATTTGTATTTCGGGAGCCGATATGCGTGCTAAATTAAACGGTACTCGTATTCCTAATTATAAAATGATAGCGGTAAAAGCTGCCGATGTTTTAAGTTTTTTATCAGCAAACGGCGGAATAAGAACGTATTTGGCGGTTAAAGGAGGCTTTAAAACCGATGTGGTTATGCGTAGCCGAAGTATGTATCAAGGCGTTACTCATAATCATGTGATTCAAGACGGCGATTTGTTGGCTATTGAGCCCCAATCCAATCAAAGTTATCCTAAAAATGCTCGTTTAAAAATAAATAAAGATTATTTTATTCAAAGTCAACTAGGCGTTTTCAAAGGTCCAGAATATGATTTATTGTCTGAAGTACAACAGCATTTATTAATAGACAAGCCATTTATTATATCTAAAAATAATAACCGAATGGCCTACCAGTTAGAGGAACTTATAGAAAATACTTTAGAACCCATTATTACCACGCCAGTTTTACCTGGTTCGGTACAACTAACACCTTCAGGGAAATTGATAATTTTAATGAGAGACTGTCAAACTACAGGAGGCTATCCCAGAGTGTTACAGTTAAAACAAGAAAGTCTTAATTGCCTTGCCCAAAAATACACCGGACAACTTATAAAATTTTCGTTATAATAAGGGAGCATTTTATTCTTATCATGATGTGTTTTTTAGTTCGTTTAAGACATGTTGGAATTAAGTCCTTAAAGTATGTCTTGTGTTCTTCTATATATTATGCCTATAATGATCTTTTTTCTAGTGTTAACAGCTCATAACTTAAACAGGTGTTAATTTTAAATTTAACTGTTTTTTAATCTGTAATTAACAGTTTGGTTATTTGTGGAAGTATAGTAGGATTATGTTCTAAACATGAAAGCGTTATCCTCACTGAGATGATGGAAAAAATCTCTTCAATTTATTGTTATATCAAGATTATTTCGAGTTGATTTTTAGATTTCTTTAAAATTCATTGTGATTTTAACATAATAATAACATATATTAGCATCGCCAAATTGGTGTACCAATTTAAAAAACCAGATTGGTTTACCATAACTAGATATTTTATTAACAAAAAAAATTAACAAATGAATTTAAAAACTAAACTAGCTTTAATGTTAATGATGATATTTAATATATCATTGTTCGCACAAGACGGATACCAGGTGTCCGGTATTGTAACAGACCAGGCGGGTGTTCCAATTCCCGGGATTAATGTTATTGTAGCGAAAACAACAACTGGAACGGCTACCGACTTTGATGGTGGTTTTCAATTAGATGTTAAGCCTGGAGATGTACTTCAGTTTTCATACATCGGGTATTTAACACAAACTGTAACAATTACAGGTCAAAAATCAGTAAACGTAGTAATGCAAGAAGACGCAAGTCAACTTGAGGAAGTTGTAGTAGTAGGTTATGGGACACGTAAAAAGAGTGATATTACAGGTTCTGTATCTTCTGTAAAATCTGATGAGCTTACGGCATTTCCAACTTCTAACGCAGAACAAGCGCTTCAAGGTCGTGCGGCCGGTGTTGTAGTTCAGTCTAATAATGGAGGTGAGCCAGGTGCTCCTATTAGTATTAAGGTAAGAGGAAATACTTCTATTGGTGCAAATAGTGGACCACTTGTAGTTGTAGATGGTTTTGTTGGTGCTGAGATGCCACAAGCTGCTGATATTGCTGCCATGGAAGTTTTAAAGGATGCCTCTGCTACTGCTATTTATGGATCTCGAGGATCTGGTGGTGTTATTTTAGTAACAACTAAAAAAGGACGTACTGGTAATTTATCTGTAGAAATTAATACAGCTTATTCTGTTCAAAATACTGCAAATAGATTAGATTTATTAGATGCAGATCAATTTGCTGAATACCAACAATCATTTAGTTCTTATGTACAAGGTACAGAAAACACAGATTGGCAAGATGTAATATATAGAACAGGTGATATTTCTAATACTCAAGCTTCATTTTCTGGAGGGTCTGAGAAAATTAATTTTTATTCTTCTGTAAACTATTATGACCAAGATGGTATTATTGTTAATTCTGCATTTGAAAAATTTACGTTTTTATCTAATGTAGATGCTCAAGTAACAGATAAGTTAAAATTAGGTATGAACGTTTACGGCTCAAGAAGTACTAAAGATGGTGTTTCTACGCAATCTTCAGGAGAAGATGCTGTTGGTGATGTAAATGGTGGAGGTGATGATGTTGTATCATTAGCTATGAGATTTACACCAGATAGAGGGTTTTATGATCAAAACGGTAATTTTTCAACAAACTCAGTAGGAGATGCTATTGAGAATCCTTATGCGGTTGCAAATGAGATTGTTAATGAAACTAAAACTGATGATTTTAGAGCAAACTTATATGCTAACTGGCAAATATTCAAAAACCTTGATTTTAGAACTACTTTCGGTTTTAGTACAAGAAATGAAACTGCTGCATATTTTAAACCTCAAACTTTTCAACTTTCAACTGGAGGTGCAAGTTTAGCAAATTTAAAAAGAACTAATGTGTTAAGTGAAAACTACTTAACTTATAGTGCAGAGCTAGGAAAAGGTAATTTAGAAGTATTAGGAGGATATTCTTTTCAAAATGTAACTAACGAAAGGTTTTCTGCAAGTACTCAAAATTTATTGTCTGATGACTTTATGTGGTATAATTTAGAAGCTGGTCATGTTGAGACTAGAAGAGTTACTTCTTCGTATTCAGCTTCTGAGATTCAGTCGCTATTTGGTAGAGTAAATTATGACTGGAATGATAAATACTTATTCACAGCTACAGTAAGAAGAGATGGTGCTTCAAACTTTGCTGAGAATAATAAATATGCTGTTTTTCCTTCTGGAGCTATTGGTTGGAAAATTTCTAATGAGAACTTCTTAAAAGATAGTAACACGATTTCTAATTTAAAATTAAGAGCGAGTTATGGTTTAACAGGTAATCAAGCAATTTCCCCTTACCAGTCTTTAGCTGCGCTTTTAGTTACACCTTCAACAGAAGTTGGAACTGATGCATCAGTTGCTGTAGCTCAAGAAGCTAATCCTGATTTAAAATGGGAAACATCATACCAAACTAACATTGGTTTTGATTTAGGATTATTAAATAATAGAATTTCATTTTCTTTTGATTACTATAACATTGATACTAAAGATCTTTTATTAGACGCTACGTCAACTCCAGATTACTTAGGTGCTACATCTTTGGTGGTATTTCAAAATATTGGAGAGATTAATAATAAAGGTTTCGAATTGTCTTTAAACACGACAAATATTACTAACAAGAACTTTACTTGGACAACAGATTTTAACTGGTCAACGAATAAAAACGAGGTTGTATCTTTAGTTAATGGTGCTGATATTATTGGTAGTGCTGCTCCAGGGTATTTCTCAGGTAAGAATACTTATATCTTAAGAGAAGGAGAAACTATTGGTTCATTTTGGGGTCATGAGTATCGTGGTGTATATGATGGTGTAAACATACCAGAAGGAACGGCTTTAAAAAATAATTATCAAGAGGCAGGAGATCCTTTGTTTACTGATGTGCCTGATGCAGATGGAAATACAAATGGGGTGATTGATTCTAATGATGAAAAGATTATTGGTGATCCTAATCCAGCTTGGAACTTTGGTTTTAATAATACTCTTACTTACAAGAACTTAGATGTAAACATCTTTTTCCAGGGTTCTGTAGGTGGTGAAATTTTAAACTTAACAAATGTTCAGTTATATAATGGAGATTCAAACACTGTTACCGATGCTTTAGATGCATGGACTCCTACAAATACTGATTCTAACATTCCTTCAAATAAGATTAGAGATAGAGAAATTTCTTCTCGTTTCATTGAAGATGGGAGCTATGTAAGATTGAAAAACCTTTCTATTGGTTATACTTTTGATTCAAATTTTGTTGAAAAAATTGGTCTAGATAATCTTAGATTAGCAGTTAGTGGACAAAATTTATTCACAATTACAAACTACTCTGGTTTAGATCCAGAAGTAAGTTACTTTGGAACTAGTGCAGGTGATACTACTACAACGAATGTAGCACAAGGCCATGACTTTGGAAACTATCCAACAATTAGATCTTTCAATTTAAGTCTTAATTTAAAATTTTAAAAAAAAGAAAAGAATATGAAAACATATAAATATTTATTAGTATTGATTGGCTTTTCAATACTTGGGTGCTCTGATTTAGAGGAAGATCCAAAATCTCAAATAAGCCCGGACGATTACTTTAGCAATTTAAGCTTAGATCAAGTTGAAGGTTTTGTTTCTGGTGCTTATGTACACATGCACCATAGAAACTTCTTATCTAGAGAAATGGGGCAAGTTCTTATGTTCCGTAGTGATATGCTTGCTATTGGTAGAACATCTAATGTACCACGTAAAGAACATGATGATTTTACAGTAAATGTCAACAATGAGTTAATTACAAATAATAGTAATGCATATTGGCCAAAAGTATACCAAATCATTCGTGCAGCGAACGATGGTATAAAAGCTGGAAATCAATTAGTAGGTGAGGTAGAAGAAGGTGTATTAAATGAAGTTATTGCAAGAGCTCGTTTTGCAAGAGGATTAGCTTATTATCATTTAGTAAGACAGTTTGGTGCTATTCCTTATATTGATGATACAACGTTGTTAACTGAAGCTGCTGTTGCTCCAAGAACTCCAGTTGATGAAGTTTATGCAGGTATTATTGCAGATTTCGAGTATGCTAAACAATGGTTGTCTCCTACTGAACATCCAATTAGAGCTATACCTGCACAATCAGCAGCAATTGCTTACTTAGCGTCAGTACATTTAACTAGAGAAAACTGGCAAGGAGCTTATGATGAAGCTACAGAGCTTATTAATGGTGGTTACAACTTAGGTTTAGAGCCTGATTTTCAAGATTTATTTGATTCTGTTAAGATTGATGAATCAATCGAGCCTATTTTCGTATTAGATTTTACAGGTGTTTCTGATGGTGACCAAGGAAGAAATTATGTTGCAGCAATGACAGGAGGTAGAGGTGATTTACAATATTTACCAAATATCACTGGAGGTGGTGGATGGTCAGTTCAAGTACCTGCACTTAAGGTTTATACCACTTGGGATGCGAATGATTACAGAAGAGCTGTTTCTTTTGATGATACTATGGTATTTGAGGAAGGTGGACCAGCGGTGCCTTATACAGAGTTTGTAGCTAACGATGGTTTGAGTGTTAATAGACCTCATGTAGGTAAATATACACGTATGGCAAGTAAAACACCATCTCAAGATGGTAATGCTAGGGGTGCAAAATCTAACTACTGTCTTATGCGTTATGCTGAAGTGCTTTTAATTGCTGCTGAGGCTGCAAATGAATTGGGAAGAACTAGTGAAGCAGAAGGATACCTTAATCAAGTTAGAGAGAGAGCAAGACGTGGTGGTGTAACAAACGGTTTCGTGCCAAGTGCATCTCCTGCAGATGTTTCTGGATCGTCTCAAGATGAGTTTAGAGACATCGTTTTAGAAGAGCGTAGATTAGAACTAGCTTTCGAATTTAAAAGATGGTACGATATTGTAAGAAGAAGATTAGGTGATGAAGCATTTGGACCGAATGGTTTAGAGTCTGAGGTAACTACTGAATCTGGAGTTGGACCAGCACAAAAATTCTGGGATCCAAGTCGTGATTATTTATTGCCAATTCCTGGTGATGAGATTCTTCTAAACCCTAATTTAGAACAAAATCCTGGGTACTAATAAGTTTGTATAAATAATTTTTTAAAATGTTGGTCTAAATTTTAGACCAACATTTTTTTTTGGAATAACTTTTTAAAGCGCTTTGTTTATCCAGTTAGATTGAATAAATATGGGGTTTAGTTTGCTTATCCTTCAATAAGGATTGGATTTATGAGGTTTTGTAAACACCTATAACAGGTAGTAAAAGTAGTTTTTTTATGATCCATCTTTTACCTAATAAATAATGTGTTAACAATATTTGATAAGGTGATAAAGAAGATTAAACAAGAGCTAAAGCGATATCAATCATTTCTCTAAAAGTCGTTTCTCGTTCGGTACTTGTAGTACGCTCTCCCGTAACCAACGAATCTGAAATAGTTAATATAGAAAGGGCATTGACACGGTGCTTTGCAGCAACCGTATATAGTCCCGCAGTTTCCATCTCTACACAAAGTACTCCGAATTTGGACCATTTTTTATAGGATTTAAAATCGTCGGCATAAAATTCATCAGAACTAAAAATATTTCCTGCTTTTATAGGAATGTTCTTTGATTCAGCAGCTTTTAATGCTTTTTTGAATAAGTCGAAATTTGCGGTTGGTGCATAATCAGCACCGTTAAAACGTATTTCGTTTAACCCTGAATTTGATGAGGCAGCCATGGCTAAAACAATATCTCTAATTTTTACATCTTCCTGATAGGACCCAGCACTTCCTACACGAATTAAATTTTTTACATCATATTCGGTAATAAGTTCGTGTGCATAAATAGAAATAGAGGGGATTCCCATGCCAGTTCCCATAACAGAAACACGTTTCCCTTTAAAGGTTCCTGTATAGCCAAACATGTTTCTTACTTTGTTAAAACAAACCGGGTTTTCTAGAAAAGTTTCTGCAATCCATTTGGCTCGTAAAGGGTCGCCAGGTAGTAATATGGTTTCTGCGATGTCTCCTTTTTTGGCTTCAATATGAACACTCATACATGTATTTTTTAATAATTAGAATTTGAAGTGGTACCGTTTACGATGGCAATTCCAGACGATGTTCCTAAGCGTTTTATACCTAAATTGATATAGTGTAAGGCAGTTTCGGCATCTCGAATGCCTCCTGAAGCCTTGATTTTAGTGTTCGTAGTACAGGCACTTTTCATAATTTTAATATCATTGGTGCTAGCACCACGTGAACCAAAGCCTGTAGATGTTTTTATAAAGTCGGCTCCTGCTTGTATAGCAATCTCACTAGCTTTTAAAATTTCAGAATCATCTAAATAACAGGTTTCTAAAATCACTTTTAAAACCTGGTTGGGCATGATGCTTTTAATGGCTGCAATATCCTGTTCTACGGCTTGGTAGTCTTTGCTTTTTAATAAGCCGATATTGATAACCATATCAATTTCATCGGCACCATCTTTTAAAGCGTTTTGTGCTTCTGCAACTTTCGCTTCTGTGCTCATGGCCCCTAAAGGGAAACCTACCACCGAACAAACTTTAACCTTCGACTTTTCTAAAGTTTTTTTGGCGAGTGACACAAAACAGCTGTTTACGCAAACTGAGAAAAAATGATATTGTTGGGCTTCTTCACAAAGCGTTATAATGTCATTTTTAGTGGCGGTTGCTTTTAATAGTGTGTGATCAATGTATGGGCTAAATGGATTCATGCGTTAATTTTTTATAACGGTATATGCTAAAAGGGGGGTATTTTTCCCGTAGCTGTTATAAAGGTATTAACATTTTTCTATTTAACCTTGTTTTACTGTTAAATAGAATGTACCTGTCTAGTAGATTTATGCTAAAATTTGCTGTGAGTGGTGATTGAATCTTTTAAAGATTCGGAATTCGTAGACTCAGATTTTTTAGCAGCAGATTCTAAGTATTTCTTGTAGATTTTACTGTTTCTTTGTTGTCGGCTGTTATTATTTAAGCCTTTAAATGCGGGAGTTACTCCAAGACGATCGGCACCAACTTCAAGAAATTTAACAGCCGAATCAAAATCAAGAATGTCACCAGAAGCTTTAATTTGAGCGGCATCTTTAATGGTTTTTTTAATGATTTTTATAGCTGTAAGTGTGGCGCCACTTTTTGTAAACCCTGTAGATGTTTCTATAAAATCGGCTTTAGCATCGATGCAAATTTCACTAATTCTAACAATCTCATTTTTGTTTAATTCTGAAATCTCTATTATGACTTTAAGAGGAATATTACCAATAGCCATTTTTACGTCGCTAATATCTTTTAATACCGAAACATAATTTTTACTCTTCACATAACCTAAGTTTACAACCATGCCTATTTCTTCAGCACCATCTAAAATGGCTTGTTTTGCCTCGTAGATTTTAGATTTAGTCGTAGCGCAGCCCATCGGAAAACCAACAACAGTAGTTACTTTAATTTCTGTATCCTGTAGAAATTGTTTCGCCAATGATACGTACGAACCGTTTACACAAATGCTAAAACAATTGTTTTCTCTTGCTTTATTGCATAAGTCGATAATTTCACGTTCTGTACTTGTCGATTCTAGGAGGGTGTAATCTAGGTAAGGTGAAATGTTCATGAAGCTGATAATTAGGTTTTTACTGTGAGTTTTTCATTAAAACATTAAAGTTTTTGTAGAAAAAAGCCCGTTTAGAGAATTAATTATTAAAGCTAAACTAGAAATAAAAGGGGGTTTTTACTTAAAATACTTAGTTTTTTAGATTAACGGTAGGGTATTTGTGTAAATTGTAGAAAACATGGTGTAAAATTTTATTTTTCAACTTTTTTTTACTAAATAATTATTAAATTATTTAAAAAACGTTAAAAGCAACGAGAATATTGTAATTCTTCTCGTTGCTTTTTTATGTTTAATTAATTGTCTTTAAGGCTTTTGAGAGCGATTTTACTCAGAAAAAATGATTTACCTTAAACTTCTTCATGTATTAAATCGCCTTGATTTCTAAAAACCAATTGCTCGTCAAAGGCATCCAGTAGAATAATACTGTCTGTAGTTACTTTTCCTGCTAGAATTTCTTTACTTAAAGCATTTAGTACTTCTTTTTGAATGACGCGTTTCACGGGTCTAGCACCATATTCAGGGTTGTATCCTTTGTCTGCTAAATAGTTGATGGCTTCAGCTGTCGCATCAAAGGTTATGCCTTGTGCTGCAATCATTTTAGTGATGCTTTTTAATTGTAAACCTACAATTTCAACGATGTTTTCTTTGCTTAATGGTGTAAACATTATGGTATCGTCAATTCGGTTTAGAAACTCTGGTCTTACTGTTTGTTTCAGTAAAGCCAGAACATCAACCTTAGCACCTTCAATAGCGGTTTGAATGTCTTTGACAGCTTCAAATCGTTCTTGAATAATCTGACTTCCCATATTAGAAGTCATAATAATAATGGTGTTTTTAAAATCTGCAATGCGTCCCTTATTATCTGTTAAATGGCCTTCATCTAATACTTGTAGTAGAATATTGAAGGTATCTGGATGCGCTTTTTCAATTTCATCCAAAAGTACCACAGAATAAGGTTTACGTCTAACGGCTTCGGTTAACTGTCCGCCTTCATCATAACCTACATATCCTGGAGGTGCACCTACTAAACGGCTTACAGCATGACGTTCTTGATATTCACTCATATCAATTCTGGTCATTGCATTTTCATCATCAAAAAGATATTCTGCCAACGCTTTGGCTAATTCAGTTTTACCAACACCTGTGGTTCCTAAAAATAGGAAGGTACCAATAGGTTTTTGTGGATTTTGTAAACCAGCACGACTTCTTCTTACGGCATCACTTACCGCTTCAATAGCTTCTTCTTGACCTACCACACGTATGTGTAACTCTTGTTCAAGTTTAAGTAGCTTTTCGCGTTCGCTTTGTAGCATTTTTGTCACGGGTATGCCAGTCCATTTAGCAACCACTTCAGCAATATCATCATAAGTCACTTCTTCTTTAATTAAAGAGTTTTCGGCGTGCTCTTGTAATTTTTGCTGATACGTTTCAAGCTGCTCTTGGGCTTCTTTTATCTTACCGTAACGTAATTCGGCTACTTTTCCGTAATCGCCTTCACGCTCGGCTTTTTCAGCTTCAAGCTTAAAGTTTTCAATATTTTGTTTGGTGTTTTGGATGTTGTCTACAACTTCCTTTTCACTTTTCCACTTGGCATTAATTTCATTTCTAGATTCCTTAAGATTGGCTAAATCGGCACGAAGTGATTTTAACTTTGTTTCATCTTTTTCACGTTTAATGGCTTCAATTTCAATCTCCAACTGCATGATTTTTCGATCTAACACATCTAATTCTTCAGGTTTAGAGTTGATTTCCATACGTAGTTTCGATGCCGCTTCATCCATTAAATCGATGGCTTTATCTGGAAGAAAACGGTTGGTGATGTATCTTGAAGACAATTCAACAGCGCCAATAATAGCCTCGTCTTTTATACGAACCTTATGGTGTGTTTCATATTTTTCTTTAATACCTCTTAAAATAGAAATAGCGCTTTCAGTGTCTGGCTCATCGACCATTACTTTTTGAAAACGACGCTCTAAAGCCTTGTCTTTTTCAAAGTATTTTTGGTATTCATCCAAGGTTGTTGCGCCAATAGCACGCAGTTCGCCACGGGCTAGGGCAGGCTTTAAAATATTAGCCGCATCCATAGCGCCTTGTCCGCCACCAGCACCCACCAGGGTGTGTATTTCGTCAATAAATAATACGATATCACCTTCACTAGTTGTTACCTCTTTAATAACGGCTTTTAGTCGTTCTTCAAATTCACCTTTATATTTAGCACCAGCAATTAATGCGCCCATGTCTAAGGCGAAAATTTGTTTGTCTTTAAGGTTTTCTGGGATGTCGCCATCAATAATTCTATGCGCTAACCCTTCGGCAATAGCTGTTTTTCCTGTTCCAGGTTCACCTACTAGGATGGGATTGTTTTTAGTTCTTCGCGATAAAATTTGAAGAATACGTCTAATTTCCTCATCACGACCAATAACTGGGTCTAATTTGCCGTCTTTGGCTAATTGATTTAAGTTTTTAGCGTATTTGTTTAACGAATTATAGGTGTCTTCCTGACTTTGAGAGGTGACATTTTCACCCTGACGTAATTCGTTAATGGCTGCTGTGAGACCTTTTTCGGTAACCCCTTGGTCCTTTAGCATTTGTGCAATTTTACTGTTCGATTTTAAAACAGCTAGAATTAAATGTTCTATAGAAACATAATCATCCTTCATTTTTTTAGCAATGATGGCTGCTTCATTTAAGGTTTTTCCAGCTTCACGAGACAACATGAGTTCGCCGCCCGATACTTTTGAAAAACTTTCAATTTGTTTGTCTAAAGCTTGTTCAAGAATGGAAACATTTACATTTAATTTTTTTAATAGAAACGGAAGTACGTTTTCGTCGACTTCAAAAATACCTTTAAAGAGGTGTTCGTTTTCAATTTGTTGATGCCCGTAGCCTTGCGCGATTTGTTGCGCTTGCTGAATGGCTTCTTGTGATTTTATGGTATAATTATTCAAGTTCATGATATATTTTTTTATTTCTTTAACTTCCGTGAAAACGGAAATCTTAATTATTTTACATTTACAAGCACATAAAGTCAATAATCTTACCAATAGGATTTGTCAGACAAAATGTCGGTTATTACTTGTTTTTGACTGACTTTTTGTCTTTTGTAAGGTTCGAAATAGATACCGACTTACTGTAAAATTAAAAATAATATTTCAATTTTCGCTTTCGCGGAATACTATAAATCTGTTGATTATGAGTTTATTAAATAAATTATTTGGTTCGTCTGAAGCAAAAGAGAAAAAGGAAGAAAAGGTATTACCATGGATTCCTTTAACCGAAGTGTCGCAATTAGAAACCATTAAAGAAAAATCGAATACAAAAACACAAGCTATTTTTAAGCACTCTACAACATGTGGTATTAGTAGAATGGTTATGAAGCAATTTGTAGCTGCTTACAATGTATCGGAAAGTGATTTGGATTTGTATTATTTAGATTTATTGAATTACCGAGACGTTTCAAATGAAACAGGTTATAAGTTTCAAGTGAGACACGAATCACCTCAATTATTAATCATAAAAAATGGCGAGGTTGTTAAGCATGATTCACATGGTTCGATTAATGCCATTGATTTGAGTGCGTTTATTTAATAGTGTAAACTTGAAACCAGATTATTTATTTGTTTATGGCACTTTATTAAAAGGTGTTAAAAATGACATGTCTAGATTTTTGGCGGCCCATGCGAAGTTTGTTGGTACGGGCAGTTTTCAAGGGAAACTTTATCAAGTGTCGTGGTTTCCAGGTGCTGTTGTTAGTTCAAATACTCAAGAAAAAGTCTATGGATCTGTTTTTAAAATAGATGATTTTGAAAATGTTTTTAAAGTTTTGGATGAATATGAAGGTATAGGTCCTGTTCCAAGCGCATCCGATTTGTTTAAGCGGGAAAGTGTTCAGGCTAGGTTAGATGATGGAACGCCAATTGAAACTTGGGTGTATCTTTATAACCGTTCTGTAAGTCATTTAAAATGGATTTCTTCTGGAGATTTTTTGAAGTTTTCTGAGGAGGGGGGTAAGCTGTTTTAATATGAAATAGCCATAATTTTGTGTTCAGTTTTGGTTTTAATGTGACATTTTTATGTAATATTATATCGTAAAAAAGATATTAAATGAGAAACAAATTACGCGTACTAGTTGAAGACAACACCTCTAAAAACGGAAAAATATTTGATTATTTTATTCAGGTTTTAATTCTTTTGTCCCTTATATCATTCGCTGTAGAAACTTTACCAAATAACTCAAAAAGCACCATTGCATTTATTGAAGGTTTCGAGATATTTTGTGTCCTTGTTTTTACTATAGAATATATTTTACGCATATATGTGGCTGAGCATAAATTGAAATATATTTTTAGTTTCTATGGGATTATTGATTTTCTCGCTATTTTTCCTTTTTACATTAGTAGGGTTTATGATTTACGGGCTTTGCGAGCGTTTCGTTTGTTTAGAATTTTTAGAGCCTTAAAGTTAATTCGTTATAACAAAGCGCTTAACCGATTTCATATAGCGGCCCGGATCGTAAAAGAAGAAGTTATTCTCTTTTTAATTGTAACTGGAATTTTTGTTTTTCTAGCTTCTGCAGGTATTTATTATTTTGAAAATGAAGCGCAACCCGAGGTGTTTTCTTCGGTGTTTCATAGTGCTTGGTGGGCTATTGTTACCTTAACAACAGTCGGGTATGGCGATGTTTATCCCATTACAGATGGTGGTAAAATATTCACCTTTTTTATTCTTATTATTGGTGTTGGTATTGTAACGATTCCTGCAGGATTGGTTGCCAGTGCTTTGTCTAAAGCGAGAGAGATTGAAGATGAGGAAATCCTTGAAAAATCTAAGCGTAAATAAAAAAACTATCATAAAAAAAGGTTATTTAAGTGCCTAACGGAATAGGGAACCTAAATAACCTCGAATTATTAGCCTAAAGAATGAATCTTTAGTGTATTACTTTTTCTTTTTATAAACAGGAAGCAGCTTTGTTGAAACTTCGCCAAAACCGATGCGTGTACCATCTTTTTCGCAAAATCCACGCATGATTACGGTGTCGTTATCATTGATATATTTTCTAGTGCTGCCATCCTTCATTTTTATAGGTTTTTCTCCATTTTTGGTGAGTTCAAGCATCGATCCGAAACTGTCTTCTGTTGGGCCAGAAATCGTGCCACTACCCATGAGGTCCCCAGAATTTATCGGGCAGCCGTTTATGGTGTGATGGGCTAATTGCTGTACCATATTCCAATACATGTATTTGAAATTGGATTTACTAACCACTGTTTCTTTAGCACCTTTTGGTTGAATAGCAACTTCTAAATTAATATCATAACTCTTTTTGCCTTCGTATTTTAGATATTCTAATTGTGGCTTAATTGGTTTCGGACTCTCAACCCGGTATGGCTCTAAAGCATCTAGGGTTACAATCCATGGTGATATTGAGGAGGCGAAATTTTTAGCTAAGAATGGTCCTAATGGAATGTATTCCCACTTTTGAATGTCTCTAGCGCTCCAGTCGTTAAATAATACCAATCCGAAAATGTATTCTTCAGCTTCTTTTATTGGAATCGGTTCTCCTAAATCATTAGCATCGGTCGTGATAAAGGCCATTTCTAATTCGAAATCTACCGCTTGACTCGGACCTAAAACAGGTTCTGTAGCGCCTTCCGGTAAGGTTTGTCCTTTTGGTCGGTGTACAGGAATTCCTGATGGAATAATAGAAGAGCTTCTACCGTGATAACCTATAGGAATGTGCAACCAATTAGGTAGTAACGCATGATCATGATCTCTGAACATTAAACCGACATTGGTAGCGTGTTCCATGCTTGAGTAGAAATCGGTGTAATCGCCAATTTGAACGGGCAATTGCATTTCAATTTCATCCAACCTAAACAGGATGGTTTCCTTATGTTTTGTATTGTTTTTTAACGTGTCGTTGTCTGCATCAAAAATTTGAGAAATTCGATTTCTAACGGCACGCCATGTTTTTCTGCCGTCGGCAATAAAATCATTTAATGAATCTTGAAGAAAAATATCATCGGTTAATGGGATGCCTTCAAAATAACCTAATTGATGAAGCGCTCCCAAGTCTATAGCGGTATCACCAATTCGAGTACCTATAGTTATAATGTCGTCTCGTGTTAAGAATACACCAAACGGAATATTTTGAATAGGAAAATCTGAATTTTTATCGACGTGTAACCACGATTTTCTATCTGGATTGTTAGCTGATAGTGGCATAACTTATATTTTAAGAGTTATTGTATTCTTATCAAACCTACACATTTTTTTTATTTTAAAAGGAAAAATCGAATAAAATATAAGTAAGCTTTAACAGTTAACAAAATGGTTAAAAACTTACAAGTTAATATTCTTTTTTTAATGCTTTTAACTAATCAATTTCCTATTTTTGCGCCATATTTAATCAGAATTTAATTTTATGCAACGCGACGAACAAATTTTTGAACTCATTGAAGCTGAAAAAGAACGCCAATTACATGGTATTGAACTAATTGCATCAGAAAACTTTGTAAGCCCACAAGTTATGGAAGCTGCAGGATCTGTGCTTACTAATAAATACGCCGAAGGTTACCCTGGAAAGCGTTACTATGGTGGCTGTGAGGTTGTTGATGAAGTAGAACAAATTGCGATTGATAGAGCAAAAGCATTATTTGGAGCTGAATACGTTAACGTACAACCACACTCCGGAAGCCAGGCTAATACAGCGGTATATCACGCTTGTTTAACGCCAGGTGATAAAATTTTAGGTTTTGATTTATCTCATGGTGGACACCTTACTCATGGTTCGCCAGTAAACTTTTCTGGAAAACTTTATAACCCTGTATTCTACGGTGTAGAACAAGAAACTGGGGTTTTAAACTATGATAAAATTCAAGAAATCGCGACTAAAGAGCAACCAAAATTAATTATTGCTGGTGCCTCTGCTTATTCTCGTGATATCGATTTTAAACGTTTTAGAGTTATAGCTGATAGCGTTGGAGCAATTTTAATGGCTGATATTTCACACCCAGCTGGTCTTATTGCTAAAGGTATTTTAAACGATCCGTTACCTCACTGTCACGTTGTAACGACGACTACACACAAGACCTTAAGAGGTCCTAGAGGTGGTATGATTATGATGGGGCAAGATTTTGATAACCCATTTGGTATCAAACTTAAAAATGGAAGCTTACGTAAAATGTCTTCTTTATTAGATTCTGCCGTTTTCCCTGGAAACCAAGGTGGACCATTAGAGCATATTATTGCTGCTAAAGCGATTGCTTTTGGTGAGGCTTTAACCGACGATTTTTTACATTATCAATTACAAGTGAAGCAAAATGCAGCGACTATGGCCGATGCATTGGTTGCTAAAGGATATAACATCATTTCTGATGGTACCGATAACCACTGTATGTTAATTGATTTACGTAACAAAAACTTATCGGGGAAAGATGCTGAACAAGCTCTAGTAAAAGCTGATATTACCGTGAATAAAAACATGGTGCCTTTTGATGATAAATCACCATTTGTTACTTCTGGTATCCGTTTAGGTGTTGCTGCTGTAACAACGCGTGGATTGAAAGAGGATGATATGTTGGCTATTGTTGAATTACTTGATGAAGTAATCACAAACTTTGAAGATGAAACCGTATTAGAAGCGGTTAAAGTAAAAGTAAACGACATGATGAAAGGGAAGCCTTTGTTCGTGTAATTTAATTTTAATAAATCCTGAAAAATCCTGTTCAATTACTTTGAGCAGGATTTTTTGTTTTTTGTAAAGTTCAGTTGTTTATACGTTGAGAATGTTCCTTCTAGTAAATTCATTGGTAGACATTTTATTTGCCTACAGATTTAATGAAATTTTCAATAATGAAATCATTAGATGCTGTCGAAATCGTGTGTGCATGTCCAAGATAATTCATGCCTAGATATGTTGCAGTAGATTGAAATGGGAGCCAAAAATGCTCACCAAGGTTTTCGCCATGAGAACTACTTATAACGGCCATATTTTTACCGCGTAGTTTTCTTCCAAGTTCTTTTTCTATGGTTATTAAGTCAGTTAACCGATCGAAAAATACTTTCATGATGCCACTCATAGCATACCAATAAACGGGCGTAGCAAAAACGATTGTGTCGTAGTTATCAAGGAGTTCTCGAATTAAATTCAGATAATCATCGCCTTGACTAGCATGGTCGTAGTCGAAGTAACCAATATTATAATCATTAAGATTAATAAGATCCCAATTGGTGTTTTTTACAAGTTGATTTGTTAGAGCATTCGTATGGCCATCGTTTCTAGAGCTTCCTGAAATAATTACGGTTTTCATGGTTTACAAAACAAACGATTCTTATGTATTAATGCTTTTATTAAGGTGCTTTTGGAGCGTCATTATATATGATTCGCTTCATGTTAATCTTCATCAAAAGTAATGTGCTGATAAGCTCCTAAATCTGGAGAAGCAAGTCTGCTCACATTTAAAATATCGGTTGGTACTCGTAGGGCATAGCCTATGTCGCCTTGGTCGTTGGCCGCCGATTTATCACCAATAATGAGCTCATTTAAAAACGGATCTTTAAAGTCTGGATCGTTGTTTAAAATCACATTAACGTAGTGGTCGGAATTGGTGAAATCGTAATTCGGTCCGTCATAGCTGTCGTTATAATCATCAAAACGAATTAGACAGTTTGTAAATTTAAAATTGAATGCGACTTGATCAGCTTCGACTTCATCTGCTAAAATTTCTATATTTTCATCGCCGTATATGATACAATTGCTAAAATTAGCTTCGGTTAAATCGGTAACAATCACATTATCGTCTTCATCTACAGTGTAATTATTTAATAGTAAAGATGGAAATTGTCTGAAGCTGCTATCCCAATAGTTTGCAATGGTGCAATGAATAAAATTATATTTTCCACCAATAACACCAGCAAAAGAAGAGAGTCCGGAATTATTTATAACCACATTTTCAGCATTAATAGAGCTATTTCTTCCTAGTATGCCGTAGCTGCTGGAATTATAAATTTTACTGTTTGAAATGCTTAGTTTGTCTGGTGCTCCTAAAGGATTTCCATCGCTAATAATTCCTGCCGTTGCGTTTTTTATGGTGGTGTAATTTATAATGTTATTTACGCTTCCTTCGAAAAGCCAAATGGCACTCCATTGTCCCGGAATATCGGAAAACCCTGGTTCTAAACGATCACTTTCAAAAATAACTTCGTTTTCTAGTTTGTCTTGATCACTACTAAATTCACCATTTACATGAATAGAGGCGCCGTTGAGTACTAAAATCCCTGAATTTTCATGAAAGTGAATGCGTGATCCGGCCTCAATGCTTAAAGTTTCTTGTTCTGGAACTGCAGCAAAGCCATAGATTACATATGGTTTTTCGTTTGTAAAAGTGAGTTCAGATGGTAAAAGTTCACGACCTTCTATATCGGTTTCAACGGCTTCACCATTAATATTTATGGTTAAAGTTTCTATAACCTTAGTGGTGTCATCTCGATTAGGATATATAAATACAGCGTCCTGAACCAGAGTTACTAACTCGACGGTTTGAAGGTTAGCATCGGTGTCAAATTCAATTTGATCGGTGTATAAAAAAGTGCCGTCTAAACTTGGTAAGGTGTTGATATCTATGGTCGATTCTACAAAGATAAATATACTGTCGTTGGCTTGAATTTCTATATTTTCGAAGGTTTTTCCAGGAATTCCATCAACACTTAAACGATAATTAGACGCTTCACCTAAAGCCAAACGCACGGAAGGAATAGAAATATCCTGATCACTTCTGTTATAAACTTTTAAATTATAGGTGCTCGATCCTATATCGGTGAAAACGGTATCTAAATAAACGGTATCCTTTGAAAAATGAAGACTTCCGGTACTTGGTGAAAATTCAAAATCTTTACGGCATGAGCTCCAAAGCATTAAAAAAGTTAGGGTAAGAAAAAAATATAAATAGCGTTTCATGAAAGGCTTGTGTTTTTGGATGGCTAAAAATATAACTTTTGAAGCTAGAATTTAGTATTTAATGCTGTAAAATAACCGAGGCTGTCTTAAAAAGCTAATGAATTCCCAGTTTGTCAGGTTGAGCTTGTCGAAACCTATTATGATCATAGGAGAGTTGGGATATTTCGACAGGCTCAATATGACAAAGTCTTCGCTTTTTAGACAGCCTCTTTAGAATTTATAACGTAACTTAATTAGATTATCAAAGTAAATCACGTAGCATTTTTACAGCCGATTCAGCAGTAATATCGCGTTGTGGCGAACCAAACATTTCGTAACCTACCATGAATTTTTTAACGGTAGCACTTCTTAAAAGTGGCGGATAAAAACTCATGTGCCAATGCCAATGTTTGTTTTCATTTCCATCGGTTGGCGCTTGGTGAATTCCACTAGAGTAGGGGAACGAGGTGTTGAATAATTTATCATATGCTTTAGTAATTACCGAAATGGCTTCAGCATATTGTAACGCTTGTTCGGCGCTCATATCCAAAATATTTGCTTGATGTTTTTTAGGAACAATCATGGTTTCAAACGGCCAAACGGCCCAAAACGGAACTAAAACTACAAATTCATCATTTTCAAAAATGATACGCTCTTGTTTTTCTAATTCTTGTGCTAAATAATCGCCTAATAAACTGCTGTTATTTTTGTTGAAGTAATTAAGTTGCTGGGTGTTTTTTTTGTCAACTTCGTTTGGAAGCGTAGACTGACTCCAGATTTGTCCGTGAGGATGCGGATTACTGCATCCCATTACAGCGCCTTTGTTTTCAAAAATCTGTACGTAATTAATGTCTGAGTTTTCTGCTAGATCTTTAAATTCTTTTTGCCAAGTGAAAACTACTTTTTCAATCTCTTTAGGCGTCATATCGGCCAAACTTTTAGAATGGTCTGGACTAAAACATACCACTTTGCAAATGCCTGTTTCACTCTGTGCAACTAAAAGCCCGTCGTTTACAGCAAAAGTTTTGGAATCTTTTTGTAATGCTGCAAAGTCGTTTGTAAATACAAAAGCATCGGTGTATTTAGGGTTAACTTCACCATTAATTCGCGTGTTTCCAGCACATAAATAACAGGTTTCATCGTAGCTAGGACGTTTTTCGTTTGAAACCGCTTCATTTTGTCCTTGCCATGGGCGTTTGGCGCGATGCGGAGAAACTAAAACCCATTCTCCCGTTAGGATATTGTATCGTTTGTGTGAGTAGTCTTGTAAGTTAGTGTTTGTCATTGTTAAAGGAATTTTTTAGTTAACCAGATGTGTGCCTTCTGCGAGTTCAATAAAATAAACAGAACAGTCTTTGTTAAATGCTTTTTTGTAGGCTTTTGAAGCGTGTTCTGCAAAGGCTTTGGCTTCAGATTTTGCAATTAAATTAATGGTACAGCCGCCAAATCCGCCACCCATCATTCTAGCACCTAAAACATGAGGGTTAAATTTAGCTTGGTTTACAAGAAAATCTAATTCCTCACAGCTTACTTTGTATTGGTGTTGCAGCCCTTGGTGAGAGTCGTAAATTAAGGCGCCTAAAGTTTCTAAATCGTTATCCTTAATAGCTTCAGCAGCTTTTTGTGTACGTTCATTTTCTTGAATTACAAATAAAGCTTTTTGGTAGTTCTCTGGTGTTACTTGATCTTTTATAGTTTCTAAATCTTGTTCGGTAGCATCTCGAAGAGCCTTGATATTTAATAATTTTGAAATGCTTTCGCAAGCAGAACGGCGGTCATTGTAAGCGCTATCAGATAAACTATGCTTCACATTAGTATTAATAAGCATAAGCTGATGATCTTTAAAATCAATTTTATAAGGTTTCGCTTCAATACTTCGGCAATCTAAATGAAGGGCGTGATCTTTAACTCCAAACATGCTCGCGTATTGATCCATGATTCCGCAGTTAACCCCCGCATAATTGTGTTCCGCTTTCTGTGAAATATAAATCATGTCTTCCTTAGAAAGGCCTAATTTGAAAAGTTCATTAAGTCCGAAAACCACCGAATTTTCCAAAGCCGCCGATGAAGACATGCCTGCTCCTCCAGGGATATCACCTTTAAAAACAATATTAAAGTTACCTACCGTTTTATTTCTATTTTGAATTTCGGCAACAACACCAAGCGCATAATTTTGCCAATGTCCTTCTGTAGAAGGTTTTATTTTATCGAGCTCAAATTCTATTTTACTCTTTTTATCAAGCGCGTAGGCGGTAGATATGTTTGAGTCACTTTTTTCAATAGCTGCTGCAATACCTTTGTTTACGGCTGCCGGAAAAACAAAACCATCATTATAATCGGTGTGCTCACCAATAATATTGATACGTCCTGGAGAAAAAATAAGAAGAGGTTCTTTGTTAAACGTGTCGATGTAAACCTTTTTAACATCATTAATTAGTGCTGTGCTCATTTTAGTAGACTTTTAATTAAGATTTAGTTGTAAACTCCAGCTGATGCTGAATTGGTTGTTGGGTTCTAGAACTTGAAGTCCTATTTTATTGTTAAAGCTATCGGATACACCAGTTGTAGGTTCGATAGCAATGATGTTTTCAAATGGAGGGGTGTAGGCTTGCATAAAGTTATTGTCGCCATCAGAAGCTATTTTTAACTCGTAACCAGGTGTTTTAAAATTCACATCTCCAGAGTTTAAAACCCAGCAATCATCGAGTTGTTGGTGTTTTAATTTGAAGTTTTTAATAGGTTGAATGGTTTCAACGCCTGTGCCTATATTGCGTTCGCCGATTATAATTTTTTTGGTACTATCAAATTGTAGAACACTTTGGTCTAAATCTTCGCAAACAAAGTATGGATGCCAGCCAACCGTAAACGGAAAGGATTTTGAACTGGTGTTTTTTACTGAAAATTCTAAGCTTAAGCCTTGATTGCTAATCGTGTACTTTAGCTTGATTTGGTAGGTGTAAGGAAAACCATTTGACTCATTCTCTTCTTTAAACTTTAAGACGACCGAAGCTTTATGTTTTGAAACTTCAGTATCGCTTATATCAAAGCGTTTGTTATAGATCAATCCATGAAGTGCGTTATTTTCTTGCTTTTGATTGATATCGAATTGATAGTCTTGGTCGTTAAAGGTGTATTGCCCATCTTTTATTCTGTTCGCAAAAGGAAAAAGAATCGCCGAGGCATACGTGTTTTCATAAATTAGTGGTCTTAAATTCTGAATGATTTGTTGACCGTTTAATGTTAATTCTTGTAAGGATGCACCTTGATTTAGGTGAATTTTAGCATACGTTTTAGAAGTTGAATCTTCAATCTCTAAAATCTGTTCTTCTGGATGATGATTTATATTATACACAATAATGTGGTTTTATAATGAATGTCTAATGAATATGTTATGTGGGTTTTTAACTTGAGTATGTTCGTTGTTTAGAATCATTTTTGCCAAACGTTTCCCCATGTATTTAAAATCTGTTGAAATTGTGGTAATACCTCCTTCAACAACCTCTTTTAGGAGGGTTTCGTTATATGAAATCACGCCAATATCTTTAGAGATCGCGAGGTTTTCATTTTTCAAAACTTTAATGATATTTAATAAACTCCTGTCGTCTGGTGTGATGTATAAATCGCCTTTTTTTAGAGTTTCAGGCTCAAAAACGGCGGTAATTTGGTAGGGTATCTCGTTTTGCTTACAAAACTTCACGAAGCCCTTTTTCATACCAGAAGGTTGTTTTTTGGGGTCGAAAACCAAAACGAATTGTTTGTATTTTTTTATGAGATCCTTCACTTTACTCAGACTAGAAAAAATATCTTTTTCAAAATCCTGATAAATCGCAGCGTAATCTTTGAGGTCGTTATGAAGCTGATCTAATATGAAAACTTTGTCTTTAGGCAACACGTTAATAACTTTTGATGTGCTTTTTAGTAGCCCAGGCATGATGATGTAGTAATGATAGTCATCAAGATGTTCGTTAATCAATTTACTAAAGGTATTTTCGTTAAAATGATGAAAGAAAATATCAACTTGAATGTTTTTGCCTAATTCTGTAAGGAAAGTATTGTACAAATCTTCCTTAAAACTGTTTAATTCATCAAAAAGTAAAAATACTTTTTGTTGAATATGGACATGTTCACTAGCAACAAAATAGCCCTTACCAACAACTGACTGAATAATGCCTCGGTTTTTTAAATCGTTATAAGCCATCAAAACTGTGTCGCGAGAAAGTTTGTGGGTTTCTTTAATGCTATTAATGGAAGGTAATTGCATACCAAGGGTTAAATCTCCATTAGAAATAGCCTGTTCTACAGCTAAAATGATTTGCTTGTACTTAGGTGTTCCTGTATTTGTTTTTATTTCTATCATAATGTGAAACAAAGATATGAAAAAATATTTTATACCTACCACACCCTACCAGTAGGTTATTTGAAGATTGTTCTAATTTAGTTGTAAATAAATTTTATATTTGCTTTTCAACTTAACTAAAAAACTAACTTATTATGACAGCAGGTTTCGATTTCTGGGATTATGTAGTATTTGTAGCTTACGCCATTTTGATACTAGGCGTAGGTTTATGGGTCTCCCGAGATAAAAAAGGCCACCAAAAGAACGCCGAAGATTATTTTCTAGCAAGTAAATCACTACCATGGTGGGCTATTGGAACATCACTAATTGCAGCTAATATTTCTGCAGAACAATTTATTGGGATGTCTGGCTCTGGGTTTGCCCTAGGTATTGCCATTGCATCTTATGAGTGGATGGCAGCATTAACACTAATTATTGTAGGTAAGTATTTCTTACCTATTTTTATTGAAAAGGGACTGTATACCATTCCTGAATTTGTTGAGAAACGTTTTTCAACAAACCTTAAAACCATCTTAGCCGTTTTTTGGTTAGGACTTTACATTTTCGTGAACTTGGCTTCGGTACTCTACTTAGGGGGATTAGCTATTGAAACAATAATGGGTGTAGATATGATGTATGCCATAATTGGACTGGCTTTGTTTGCAGCAGCATACTCTTTGTATGGTGGTTTATCGGCTGTAGCTTGGACCGATGTTATTCAAGTGGTGTTTTTAGTATTGGGTGGTTTAATTACAACTTACCTGGCTTTAAATACAGTTTCTGGAGGTGAAGGCGTTATACAAGGTTTTGCTAAAGTATGGGAAGCCGCACCAGAGAAATTTCATATGATTCTTGATGAAACAAATGATAATTACAACAATTTACCGGGTATTTGGGTATTAGTTGGCGGACTATGGGTCGCGAATTTATACTACTGGGGATTCAATCAGTATATTATACAACGTACCTTGGCGGCAAAATCATTACGAGAGTCTCAAAAGGGTATTTTATTAGCAGCCTTTTTAAAGCTAGTTATTCCTTTAATCGTAGTTATACCAGGTATTGCTGCATATGTAATGGTTAATGATCCTGCTATTATGGCTAATTTAGGTGAAGTAGGGCAGTTGAATGTGCCTTCTGCAGCTCAAGCCGATAAAGCATACCCGTGGTTACTTCAGTTCTTACCAGTTGGATTAAAAGGTGTGGCCTTTGCTGCTTTAGCCGCTGCGGTAGTGTCCTCGTTGGCATCGATGCTAAATTCGACGTCTACCATTTTTACCATGGATATTTATAAACAATATATCAATAAGAATGCTACCGATAAAGCGACTGTTAATGTTGGTCGTATCTCAGGAGCAGTAGCTTTACTAATCGCTGTTATTGTTGCTCCACTATTAGGGGGAATTGATCAAGCTTTTCAATTCATTCAAGAATATACAGGAATTGTGAGTCCAGGAATTTTAGCGGTATTCTTACTAGGTTTATTCTGGAAGAAAACAACTAATAATGCTGCGATCTGGGGTGCTGTAGCATCCATTCCAATTGCATTAGCTTTAAAGTTTTTACCTATCCCAATATTTGAGCCTTGGATGCACCAAATGGGAATCACGGCCTTACTTACCATGGCAATAATTATGATATTAAGTCATCTTCAAAATAAAGGTGCTGATGATCCTAAAGGTATTGAATTGTCTAAGGAGTTGTTTAAAACATCGCCAACATTCAATATTGGATCTTTCGTAGTATGTATTTTACTTACTGTGCTTTATGCCTTATTTTGGTAGAAATAAATAAATGAAAAACAACAAAAGCATCATAATTATGATGCTTTTGTTGTTTAAGGCACTTTCTAAAGTTCAGTAAATCAAGGTGTTTTTTATAATTTATAATTTTAGTAAAAATTAAGAAGATTTCTTTTGGTTACATTTAAAGTTAATTTATATATTTGCACACCGGAAATCAAAAATGATTTTCTTGAGGGCTCTTAGCTCAGCTGGATAGAGCACCTCCCTTCTAAGGAGGCGGTCGCAGGTTCGAATCCTGCAGGGCTCACAAAAAGCTTCACTAGCAATAGTGGAGCTTTTTTGTTTTAAAGAATTATGTGTTATACTTATATTTTATAATCAGAAAGCGGATCAGTAACAAAAGTTGGGTGCTAGGCAACAATTGGGATCAATCCCAATTGTTGTGTTTATGCAAAAATTGTAGTTAATCTAAATAGGAAGGATTCTTTATTTTTGACTCCTCTAAATTGACTTCTAAAAGCTTTAATTTCTGACTGCAGGTTAGCTTTAAAAGGGATTAGAAACAAAAGTTAGTTTAGCCCATGGTAAAGGTACCACCTTTTACAAACACAAAGTTGTGTTTAGCTGTTTCCATAATGCGTTGTTGCTCTGGTGTTGCTTTTTTAGGTTGTGCATTACAACTTAAAAAAAACAAGTAACAGAGTGCTATAAAGTGTTTTAAGGTT
>NZ_LXEI01000018.1 GCF_001642835.1 Pseudotamlana agarivorans | reverse complement strand
ATCATCTATTTAATAGGTGTTTTTTGATTACACACACAGCGGAAGCCAACTCCAGATCCGGAGTTGGATGGCTCTCTAGGGCCTGCTCTATCATATACCGAATATCTAAGTAAATGCCATCCTCGAATTGTTTTTTGTTTATAATAATGTATGGTGTCATATCTAGGGTTTACTTGCGGCTTACTACTGTAGCCCACGAACCAATCGCTAGTCCATTCTGGTCTGCCACCAGACATGTCGTAAAGGCCAAGCGGGTTTGGGGGATAGGCACCAACAATAGTGTCAAATGCGGGGTAATTTCTTTTTTCAGTAAAACTGCCTTCAATTTTACCATTATCCGTAGCATGTTCTACATTTAGGCCTCTACTACGGGCTGCATATTCCCATTGGGCTTCTGTAGGTAACTCAATAGGTAAATTAAGTTGTTTGCCTAACCATTTGCAGTAGGCCTGGGCTTGGTACCAGTTCATCCATTTAGCACCATACTTAGGGCCAAATTCTTTGACATCTCTATATTCAAATGCTAACTTTTCCTTGTTGTTTAGTGTTGAATACACATCAAATTCTATAAAAGTGGTTTCAAATTTACAAATGGAGTAGCTATCTAAAGTAACCGGATGTTCTAGTGTGGTGTAGTGGTAGTTGTTATTTCCCATGGTAAAGGTGCCACCTTTTACAAACA
>NZ_LXEI01000017.1 GCF_001642835.1 Pseudotamlana agarivorans | reverse complement strand
CAAAGTTGTGTTTAGCAGTTTCAATAATGCGTTGTTGCTCTGGTGTTGCTTTTTTAAGTTGTGCATTACAACTTAAAGAGGTGCTAAGTAATAGACAGAGAGTTATTCTCTTAAATAGTGGTTTGGTAATTAACATTTAATTTGTTTTTAGTTTTTTAATTTCCAGGCTTCATTAAGGTGAGGTAGGCTATTTATGTGATGACATACCGTATTCCAATCTTCGGTATCGTTTAATAATAGCCTTAAAAATTGTGTGCTTTCTTGTATACGAATCCAATTTCCGGGATCTTCTTTTTTAGAGTTGTCATCAAAGGCTTTGTAGCTGTTGCCTTCTTGAGTTTTTATGGATAAATGCTCTAAAACTTCTTGCCATTCTCTACCGTGATTAATGGTTTTAATTATGGTAATAGCAGCTTTTTCACAATTCTTATATAAATCGGTATCTAGAATATCACTGCTTTCCCAATATTTATGTTCTGTAATTTGATAGAGCATGCGCCCCTTAACACGAGGGGGAGCAAACCTTAGCGTGTTATGCTTTTTATCTGCAAATACGTTGTTGACTAAATTTTTGGTGGCTTGTTGGTTTCTTTTGTATTTTTTATATTTAATAAAAAGTTTGTCAATATTATTTAACAAATTTATAGCAGCCACAGCACTCGTGCCTGTTAGGGCTGCAACTCCTAATTTGGTATAATCTTTATTGTTCCAAAGTTCGAGTACCCAGGCTTCATAGAGTTGAAACACGTCTATTCTTGATTCTGTAGTAGTGCCATCTTTATTTATAACCTTCTCAAAAATATCAATAAAATTAAAATCATTGTCCTCTAATTTATGATATACCAAAACGGTAAAATCAAAAAGTTCTTCTACACCAATACTTAAGGACCAGGCACCACCACCACCTAAGCCCCAAGTGGCTGATGCTTTCATTTTGATTTGAAATGTATTGCTTCTTCGATCAAAACCAATTTTGAATTCACCTTCTATGCCAACTCCAGCAGACCCAGAAACTAAACCACCTATACTCGCTAATAGTTTAAAATCTTCGGTTTTTTCTGGTTTTTTCCATTCAAGTTTAGCACTTAATGATGCTTCTGCTTTAGCGCCAACAAAAGCTTGACCCTCTACCTTAGCATTTGGGTCGAAAGCTTTTACGGTAGCAGTTGGGTTGTGCTTATGTGTGTCGTTTGAAGGTACGATTTGGTCACCCTGATACACGGCTACGACATCTTCTTTTTTCTGTTTTGCTACTACATGGGTAATACCCTTATATGTATTGAGTTCTAAAGCTCCAGACAAAGCTATGTTAGCACCAACAAAACCAGTTAGTTGTCCGTGTATTTTTACACGTGCTTCACCAAAAACAATGTCTTTTTCAACTTCTTTTTTGTTCCTAACAACGCCCCACATATTTAAGGTTACGGTACGGTTGACAGCAATGCGGCCTAGTAAAGGAGAATTCAATCTTTCTTCTCCATGTGTTAAAATAGGGTGAGCTTCTGTATCGATGTAAAATCGTCTAAAATCATTTAATGTAAGGTCTGTAACCTCCTGTAAAACATACTTTTTTGTGTAAATTCGATACCTGTTTATTAAATCCTCATCAGATGTTTTGCTATTTATCTTTATGTTTTTAGTAAAGTTGCCTTCTAAAGGCGTGGCTTGTATTTGCTTCAGTATTTTATTTGACCTGATGTTTGAAATGGGATAATTATATTGATTTACGGCGAGGCGTATTTTTTCTAGTAAGTTAGAATTGAAATCACCATTATCTGTGATTTCGTTATTCATGACCTTATTAAATGTGTTTGTATTGTGGTTTTCAAGCATGAATATGCTAAGCTCCATTAAATCACGTTCTTCGTCTTTCCAAATGCCTTTATTAAATAGCTCTAACCAGTCAATATTATTATTTGTAAAAAAAGCATGAACAGCATTGGCGCGTCGGTATCCCATGTTGTTGTTATAAGCATTATCTCCTGTCGTATCTGTATGACCAGCAACCTGAATTACGATTTCTTGTGTTAAATCTTTAAACCCAAGACTCTCATTTTTAATATTACTTAATTGCCTTGCTATGTTCAACAACGTTAAAGGCATAGGAAAAGATGAGTTATGGGCATATAAAGGGGTTATGCCTTGTGTATAATTGTTGCCAGTTCCTAATAATTTTGGAGTGAAATATTCTTCTTTAACAGTAGCTTTAAACTCTAAGTTTGTGCCTTTATCATTAGGAAAGTATCTGTTAAACTCAGCTCCTGCTTGTGCTAATGCCAATTTTGTTTTAGCATCAAAAGAAGCACTAGCTACTCCTTTAGAAAAGTCGAAATTTACTTTACCACCAACGTTTGAGGCATAGCGCATAAATTGGGCACCGCCTCCATAATCATAGGCAACACTAGGTAAAGGTTCTTTTTTTATATATTCAATTATGGATTTTCTTAGATTTTTGTCATAAGGAATTGCAGGAAATTGATTTTTAAATTCCAATGGAAAGTTGCTTTCTGAGTCACGCCAAATTTCATGTATTAATAAGTGTATTTTTCCCCAATGGTAATGAGAGAAACCTTCCTTACTATTATTAAAGCCTAATTTTAAATAGGAAATAATTTCTTCTTGTTTTTTTTCATATTGTTGATATGAAAATTGAGCCGTGTCATTAAACATTTTAATTTTGGCGTCAATAATATCGTAATCTTCTCCGGTCAGGAAAGCAGCTATGCTAGGGGCGATACATTTTGCTAGATATTTGGATTTCAATTGCCCCGAATCATCAAGGAGCTTGTATTCTTTGTTGAGGTCTGCTTTCAGCTTGTCATAAGCCTGAGTAATGGCATTTGTTTTATTTTTTTCTTTAGAATTTTCAAGTTCTCTTTGTTGTTCAGTAGATTTTCCGTCATTACTATCTGTAATATAGTTTTCAAGTTTGTAAGTGTATTTGTGCTTACCTGTGGGCTCAAGTAAAGTTACTGCGAAACGAAATTTTTGTTTCCCCTTTGTTTTAGCGTCCGATACTTTTTTTATATCTAAAGCAGAAACATAAAAAGTACGTTTACTTACATAGCCATAGCATTCTACAATTTTTTTATCAGAGTCTTTTGGTAATGGAGTTAACGTATCTTCGTTAAGTCCCATGCCTTGGGCTAAAACTTCACGCATTTGCTTTTGGACTTTTTCAACTTCTAGAGTAGCGGTTTTTATAGACGATTCATCTTTTGCTTGACCTAAGTTGATTTTGGCTTTTTCCAGTTGTTTAGCAACGTCATCATACTTACTTGCTTCATCTTTAAAAACTTGATATCTCTTTTTGTCTAATACCCAAATTTCTTGACTGGTTTTGTCACTATCGGTTTCCAAATTGTTAGAAATGGCTGGTATAAAAATCATCTCTTCAATAGATTTTATTCCACTAGGCGGCGCCATTGTCGAAGCTTTTTGTATGGTATTTTCTTTTAAAATTACAGTAGCCATGGGTCTTGTTTTTTACGGATTAATCTTCTTCTTCGAAAATGTCTAATTCAACCTGTTGTAAATCTGAAGTAATAAGAAGGTTTTCTATAAGATCGTGTTTTAGATGCGCGCCTTGGTATTTAAAATTATATTCATCATCAGATAGATCAATATCCACTAATTTGCCAACACAATTCTCTGTTCTTACTTCAAGAATAAGTGTGTCTTCGTGCAATTCTTCTATGTCATGTCCTTCTAAGTTTGTATATCTACAGGATAAAATGCGCGGTTCTTTATCTTTAATTATAGGGGTGTTTTGGGTTATAAATGGATTGTTCGGGTTCCATTTTTTTTCGTGAATAAGATCCCTTATTCTGCTAATACCGTAAGATAGGCTAAGTTGCATGGTCATGGGGTTTTCGCCTGTTGAAGAAAAGTGCTCGCGTAATTTGATGATATGAGCATTAGCAAACTCAATATCAAAATATTTTTGAAAACCATCTCGCTTAAAAAAGCGAATATAGCCCTTGCACATGCGGTCTGGGTGAAACATGTAACTATAAAAGATTTCGTCGTTTCTAGTGGACTCAAAAACGAGTTGTAACGGTTCGCCAACGGGCGATTGTTTTGGTCTGCCATTATAATCGGCGAGTTGATAAAATATCAATTCGGCATTAAGTAGTTGGCGTTCTTCTTCTTGGAAGAAAAGTATAGCTTTAAAAGACACAGGGTTTGTATTTTTAATTTTGGTTTACGTACATAGGTTTGTGGTATCTAGCATGTTCTATATAATTCCTACTAAGTGTGCTTAAGGTTTAATTTAGAGGAGGTGCTAGCGAATAATCTCCTAAAATTTGGGGTTAAATACATGAAGTTTTTTACAAATTAAGAAAGCTTGATTTACTTTTTGCTTCTTTACAATTCGTCCTATATATTTATTTTTATGTTGAAGCAAGTACATACCTGGTCTTAAAATTTCTAATCTCAATATTTCAGAGTTTTGGAGTTTTCGGGTTGCTACATGTCGGCTCAGAGCATCATAGATTTCAATTTCAGTGCCTTCAGTTAAGCCAGTTATGGAGAAGCTGTGAGTGAATGGGTTAGGGGGTATTTTAAGGTTTAGTAAGCTTTCTTCTAATGATTTTATGCTTAGTGAAGCGCAACTTGATGATGTAGATACGTATTTTTCTAAAATCGACATTTGTGGTTTGTCTGTATTCCCAATAGGTTCGACCGATAGACTATAATTACCCCACCACGGCCCAGCAGACCTATAAGTACCATTTATGCAGTTTTGATTTAAGTAGTTTAAAAAAACATCTAAAACATGCAGCCATCGGCTATCATTTGTGGGTACTCCATATTCCCCTATATATCCATCCAGATTATTGTTTTGAAGCCAATCAGCAAACGGTTTTACACGGTCAACCCCGAAGTAAGGGTATGCATCTTCATTATCATTTAATTTGTAGCGACAGTAGTTATGTAAATCTAGTATAATTAACATGTTTTTTGCTTTTGCTAAAGCAAGAACCGTTTTTATTCTTTGTAATTCGGTGGCATCTAAGTCGCCATTAAGTGAGCGTTGAATACGTTCCCATTTGAAAGGTAACCGTATTAAGTTTAATCCTTTGCTGTGGAAGTAATCAAATTCACTTTCTGTACGATAGGTGTAATCAAGATTATAGGTTCCAGCCATATTGTTGCCAAAATCGGCTCCGGCTAGATTTGCACCAAAAGGTGTTAGTGCCATAGTAGAGTAAGTCATTACAATGGCGAAAATTATATTTAGGATTCTTAAATTAAAATGCATGATTATTATACTTACAATAAAATGTAAATATAATACTACAAAACATTTTACTCTATAGAATTTGTAGTTTTTTCTAAGAAGAATATTGAAGCTAAATAAAGAGAAATAAAAAAGCCTAAAACAACTATTTTAGGCTTTTACTGTGACCGGGCTGGGGCTCGAACCCAGGACCCTCTCCTTAAAAGGGAGATGCTCTACCAACTGAGCTACCAGGTCAATATTTCAATACAAACTAATTCCTGTTTGCGGGTGCAAATATAGTAGCTTTATTTAATAAAACAAGGCTTTTTTTGAATAAATTTTCGTTTTTTTGTCTCACTTAATTCTATGTTTTTAAAAATCAATTTATAACAGAAAAATGATTATCGTATTAATTGGATATATGGCTTCTGGAAAGACGTCAATTGGGAAAAAACTAGCAGATAAATTAGACTATACCTTTGTGGACTTGGATGAGCTTATTGAAGAAAAGGAAAACGCATCTGTAACTAAGGTATTTAAAAAGCGAGGTGAGGTTTATTTTAGAAATCAAGAAACGCGATATTTAAAAGAGGTTTTAGCCATGCCAGGGAATATCATTTTGTCTGTTGGAGGAGGTGCTCCATGCTATGGGAACAATATGCAAGAGATTTTAAATGCCGAGAACACGAAAAGCGTCTACCTTAAAGCATCAATTCCTACTTTGTCGGAAAAATTAATGCGTAAAAAAGCAAAACGTCCTTTAATAGCTCATATTGAAACCGAAGAAGCTATGGCAGAGTTTATCGGGAAACATCTATTCGAACGATCACCCTTTTACAGTCAGGCCGAATTTATCGTATCGATAGACCATAAAACAAAAGAAGAAGTTGCAGAAGCTGTACTTTCGGAGCTATTCTAAAACAGCTTCGTAGTTTTTGCCTTCAAAACTAACTTGAACATGTTCTTTCAAGGAAGTCGATAAAGAGATGCCCTTAAAATCTGCTTTTATAGGGTATTTTTTGTGATTTCTGTTAACGAGTACCGCGGTTTTAAATTGTTTTAATGGTACATTTAAAAAATGCTTGACCCCATAGATTAAGGTAGTACCCGAATTTAAAACGTCATCCACTAAAACTAACGATTTGTTTTGGTAGTCCTCTGGTTTCAACGATGTAGAAATCTCTAACCATGGCTGTTTTTTATCCATGGTAACTTTACAAAGTACAGGTGAAATATCAGATATTTTTTGAAGTACGGTTTTTAGCTTTTTAGCAAAAATATAACCGTTAGTTCCAATACCAGCAAGAATAACTTCTTTCTCATCAACATTGGTTTCATAAATTTGGAAAGCAATACGACGTATTTTATGAGTGATTTCGTTGTGATTAAGGATTACATTATTCTTAACAGTCATACCATTTAAATTTAAGGCATAAAATTACTCATTTTTATTTAAGATTCTGTATCCTCAATAAAATTTTCATCGGTATAATTGTCGATGTCACGGCGGTCTTTTTTTGTAGGACGACCAGTACCTTTTTTCCTGTAATAGTCTTTAGAATATTTTAAAAGCTCCTTGGCCTCAAACTGTTCTTTAGGTGTGATATCCGTACGGTAAAGATCCACAATTTTAGCTCCCACACGGTTTGGTGGCAAGTCGTTAACTTTAATTTTGTAATTAATTTGATCCTTTCTTAATTCAACAATGTCTAAGGGGTATACATCCCGACTAGGTTTTACAATATCATCATTAATACGTACCTGACCTTTTTTGCATGCAGTGGTAGCCAAAGTTCTGGTTTTATAATATCTAACACTCCATAAGTACTTATCTATTCGCATATAATTAATACTAAAAACTACGTTAATCTTATTGGGCAAGATTATATTAAAATCGTATCTTGCGCCTTCAAAAATAAGGAATATTGCCCTTTGTTTAATATAATTCGGTCAGTTATGTGTTTAGACCATATATTAAGCTGTTTTCCTTCTGTTTAATAAATGACATCGACAATGAAATTAATAAAACTAAGTTTGTTTGTTCTAGGTTTAGCGACCTGTTTTTTATCATGTAAAAAAGATGATGATAGTGATGATGATTCGACTATAGAGGTGCGCGATCGTACAGAACAACAAGCAGAAGACAAAGCCTTACTATTGGATTATCTAGAAACGCATTATTATAATGCTTCCGATTTTGATGGTTCAAATCCCGATCCTAAATCTAAAGACATTGTCATTACTGAACTTAAGGAAAATGAAACCGTGCCTACAGGACATCGTTTGTTAATTCAGGATACAATCATGAAAAACGTGACTTATTATGATACCAAATATGAAATTTATTATTTGGATTTAAATAAAAACGTTAATAAAACAAAGCCGTCTCCACATTTTTGTGATGATGTCGTAACTAATTATAAAGGTTTTACTTTAGATAATGAAGTTTTTGATAGATCGGATAATGGAGCTTTCAATTCCGATTTATTAAATAATATTGATGCTTGGCAAATTGTTATTCCAGAATTCTATACCGCTGAAAATTTCACCGAAAATTCAGATGGGACATCAAACTATATAAATCATGGGGTAGGTGCAATGTTCGTGCCTTCTGGTTTAGCTTACTATAGTTTTGGTAGCGCCAGTATTCCTTCATACACTTGTATTGCTTTTACTTTTGATGTATTGCAAATGTTTGAAAACGATCATGATGGTGACAATGTGCCTTCATATAAAGAAGATCTAAACGGCGATGGCCAGTTTACTTATAATTCGGCTGAAGGTGTGTTTGATGGTGATGATACTGATGGGAATGGCGTTTTAGATTTTCTTGATGCCGATGATGATGGCGATGGGATTTTAACCATTTATGAAGATATTGATGGCGATGGCGATCCTACAAATGATATTGGTAAAAACGGGATTCCTAAATATTTAGACCCCGAAGAGACGGAGGCTAATTACGATGTTGCTGAAGAGACTGAAACTAATTCTGGTATATAAATCGTAAAAAAACCTCGACTATCGAGGTTTTTTTATGGCTTATAATGAAGGTTTAATTAAAGCAACAACGACAAACTCAGTATCAATTGATTTGATCGGGTGTCTAATCTATTTTGAACCCCAGGAATGTTATTATTAATAATAGTGGCTTCGTTTTTAGTAAAGGCGCGTTCGTATCTTAGATCAATACCTATTCTTTTTAAATTAAAACCGAACCCAATATTAAGTCCAACGGTAAAGTCTTTCTCCATATCATCAACCGTTAATCCTTCGAAATCGGTGTCTAAAATGTATTGAAATGAAGGGCCTGCAAATAAGCTTAATGGTCCAATAAGGTCAAGACCGGCTAGCATCGTAGCGTCAATTTTTTGCATTTTAAAAGCATCACCATCATAGTCACTTTTGGTGTTCGTATAAACCAGTTCAGGTCTTAGAAATATAAAACCACCTGTTTTTCCAAACACACCAATATGAAATCCAGCATTAGCCTTTGGATCTTCATAGGCACCTTCTACAGCATCAAAGTAATCGCCGTTAGCGTTATAATTTAACCCACCTTTAATTCCCCAGCCTGAACCAGATTGTGCTATGGAAAGACTCGGAATTACAGCGAGTAATAGTACAAACAGTATGTTTTGATGCCTTTTGTTTTTAAGATTTTTCATGTTTTTCATAATTCTTAAGTTTATTTTCAGGTTAAATTTTTGTTCAAATATAAATTCTAAAACGTCCTGAAAACAGTATTATTTTCTTTTTATAACAATCGTTTTCATTTTTCAGTTAATTATCTTTGCGCTCTGCATATTGTATTTGGTTGTAAAAAGTCAATACAAGGCGGTGTCATATTTTCAAAAGATAATAGAATATAATGAAGTTCGAGATAAACGCACAAGATTCACAAAGTAAGGCAAGAGCTGGTAAAATTACTACAGATCACGGGGTTATTGAAACGCCAATTTTTATGCCTGTAGGAACGGTGGCAACTGTTAAAGGCGTGCACCAACGTGAATTAAAAGATGAGATTAATCCAGATATTATTTTAGGAAATACGTATCATTTGTATCTGCGTCCACAAACTAAAATAATTGAGAAAGCTGGCGGACTTCATAAATTCATGAATTGGGATAGAAATATTTTAACTGATTCTGGAGGCTACCAAGTGTACTCGCTTTCAGCAAATAGAAAAATAAAGGAAGAAGGGGTGAAGTTTAAGTCGCATATCGACGGCAGTTACCATACGTTCACACCTGAAAATGTTATGGAAATTCAACGTAGTATAGGTGCCGATATCATCATGGCATTTGATGAATGTACACCATATCCTTGTGATTATAACTACGCAAAACGTTCTATGCATATGACGCATAGGTGGTTAGATAGATGTATTAATCATCTAGAAAAAACACCTTTAAAATACGATTATAATCAAGCATTTTTTCCAATTGTTCAAGGAAGTACTTATACTGATTTAAGAAAGCAGTCGGCGGAATATATAGCTAATGCTGGTGCTGTTGGAAACGCTATTGGCGGATTATCGGTAGGGGAGCCAGCTGAAGAAATGTATGCCATGACCGATGTGGTTTGCTCGATCCTTCCGGAAGATAAACCACGTTATTTAATGGGCGTAGGAACCCCAATAAATATTTTAGAAAATATAGCTTTAGGGGTTGATATGTTCGATTGTGTGATGCCAACACGTAACGCTAGAAACGGTATGCTTTTTACAGCACATGGTACTATTAATATTAAAAACTTAAAGTGGGCTGAAGATTTTTCACCTATTGACGAAATGGGTATCACTTTTGTTGATACCGAGTATTCCAAAGCTTATTTACGTCATTTGTTTACGGTTAACGAGTTGTTAGGGAAGCAAATAGCGACAATTCATAATCTAGGATTTTATTTATGGTTGGTTCGAGAAGCAAGAAAACATATCTTAGCAGGAGATTTTAGAACCTGGAAAGACATGATGGTAAAACAAATGAACAACCGCTTGTAATTGTAATGAAAATTTTAGATTGGTACATACTTAAGCGTTATCTGTTTACATTTTTCATGATGTTACTGCTCTTTATTCCTATTGGAATAACCGTGCATTTGGCAGAGAAAATTGGTAAGATATTAGATAATAATGTGCCTCTTAACGAGGTACTTTGGTACTTGTTAGATTTCACCATTTACTTCGCTCATTTATTATTTCCGTTATTTTTATTCTTATCTGTAATCTGGTTTACTTCAAAACTAGCCAATAATACCGAAGTTATTGCATTTTTAAGTTCGGGAGTGTCCTTTTCTAGATTTTTACGCCCTTATATGATTGGTTCTTTTATAGTAGCCATTTTAGCTATAATTATGGGACTATTCTTGGCACCTAAGGCTAGTGAAGGGTTTAATGACTTTAGTTATAAATATTTTAAAACCGGAAGAAGTGCTGTTGAAAATACCAATGTATATAGACAGATTAACGATAAAGACATAATTTACGTAAGTAGCTTCGATGTTAAAAATAGTGTTGGTAATAATTTTACCTTAGAACATTTTGAAGACAATAAACTCAAATTCAAAATTAACGCTACTAGCATTCGTTATATAGAGAGTGATACTACCTACCGTTTAACTAATTATGTAAAACGAGATATTGGGGAAAATGAGGATATTTTAGATATTCAACGTCGAAAAGACACCCTTTTTAGTTTTGATGTAGATGATCTCATTCCTGTTATTTATGCAGCAGAAACTAAAATGTATGGCGATTTAAAAAACTTTATAGCTAAAGAAGAAGCTCGAGGCTCAAGTAATGTGGGACGTTTTAAATTGGTATTGTACCGTAAATGGAGTTTGCCTGTATCCGTATTTATATTAACCATTATTGCGGTTGCTGTTTCATCTATGAAACGTCGTGGAGGAATGGGGGTAAACCTGGCCTTAGGAATTTGTATAGCCATGGTATTCGTGTTTTTCGATAAAATCTTTGGTGTTATGGCCGAGCAGTCAGATTTCCCTCCTTTAATAGCTGTTTGGTTCCCTAATGTGTTATTTGGCATATTAGCCGTTTTTCTCCTAATTAAAGCGAAACGTTAAGTATAAAAAACTATCGTAACCTATTCTCAAGAATTACCATAGTAATGGCCTTAATTATTTGTAAAATATCATTTAATAATGATTACAAAAGCTGCAGATTATCATATTCAGAATAAAAAATAAAAGTCTTAATTTAATATGTAAATTATTGATTTTGTTGCATTAAAGATGTGCAACATGTTATTTACTAGAGGATAATCCTTAAAAAGAAAGCCAACTTAACATATAACACCATTAAAGTTTTTATATTTGCATACTAACCTAGAATTAAATTACAATAACTAAATTCCTATGGAATATTTAGAATTTGAACTACCTATAAAAGAACTTGAAGACCAGTTGCAAAAATGTGCAATTATTGGCAAGGAAAGCGATGTAGACGTTTCGGAAACATGTTCTCAAATTGAAAAGAAATTAAAAGATACGCAAAAGGAACTGTATAAAAACTTAACACCTTGGCAGCGTGTACAATTATCACGTCACCCAGACAGACCTTATACATTAGACTATATTAAAGCGATTTGTGGCACTTCTTTTTTAGAATTACACGGCGATAGAAGTTTTAAAGATGATAAAGCCATGATTGGTGGCTTAGGTAAAATTGGCGATCAAAGTTTTATGTTTATCGGTCAGCAAAAAGGCTATAACACCAAAACACGTCAGTATAGAAACTTCGGGATGGCAAATCCAGAAGGCTACCGAAAAGCTTTACGATTAATGAAATCTGCCGAGAAATTTGGTATTCCAGTAGTGACCTTTTTAGATACGCCGGGAGCTTACCCTGGTTTAGAAGCTGAAGAACGCGGACAAGGAGAAGCTATTGCTAGAAATATATTAGAAATGACACGTTTAAAAGTACCTGTAATTACCGTTGTTATTGGTGAAGGTGCTTCTGGAGGTGCTTTAGGTATTGGTGTTGGTGACCATGTTTTTATGTTAGAAAACACTTGGTACTCTGTAATTTCTCCAGAATCTTGTTCTTCTATTTTATGGCGTAGCTGGGAGTATAAAGAACAAGCTGCTGAAGCGTTAAAGCTAACAGCTTCTGATATGAAAAAATTAAAACTGGTTGATGGTATTATTAAAGAACCTCTTGGAGGCGCGCATAGAAACCGTGAAAAAACTTTTGAAACCGTTGGTGAGACGATTATGAAAAGTTATGAAGAACTTAAAAAGTTATCACCAGAAGATTTAGTTTCTCAACGTATGGATAAATACGCTAATATGGGGGTCTTTAAAGGCTAAACCTATATATACTAAAATATATCAAAATCTGAAGTCATTCCAACTTCAGATTTTTTATGCTTATTAATAAAATAATTAATTTATTAACAGCCGATTGTTGACGATTAGTGGACAATCATAAGCGTTAAAATTCATCAAAAGACTTTCTTTTTATTTACTTTCGTAGTTATGAAACAACCAAATCAATTAGCCTCCTATAAAGTAGACAAAAGCACGCTTATAAGCCTGGAAAAAGGCAAGATACCTCCTCAAGCAATTGACTTAGAGGAAGTTGTGCTTGGTGCGATGATGATCGATAAGAAGGGGGTAGATGAAGTTATTGATATTTTAAGTAACGATGCGTTCTATAAAGAATCGCATCAATATATCTTTGAGGCTATTTTTCAATTGTTTGAAAACAGCGAACCTATCGACTTATTAACCGTTTCAACCCAATTAAAGAAAAACGGGAAACTTGAATTAGCTGGTGGCGATTTTTACTTGATTGGTTTAACAAATAAAGTGTCTTCTTCGGCACATATTGAGTTTCATGCCCGTATTATTTTGCAGAAATTTATTCAGCGTAGTTTGATTAAAATTTCTAGTGAAATTATTGAAGATTCATATGATGAAACTAAAGATGTATTTGATTTATTAGATACCGCCGAATCTAAATTATACGAAGTTACCCAAGGAAATATTAAAAAATCTAGTGAATCGGCATTAGATTTAGTTATTCAGGCCAAGAAGAAAATTGAGGAAATTTCTAATAAAGAAGGTTTAAGTGGTATCCCAACAGGGTTTCATAAATTGGATAAACTAACCTCGGGGTGGCAACCTTCCGATTTAATTATTATTGCTGCACGTCCAGGTATGGGAAAAACGGCATTAACCTTATCCATGGCAAGGAATATTGCCGTTGATCAAAATATCCCAGTAGCATTCTTCTCGTTAGAGATGGCTTCTGTACAGTTGATTACACGTTTGATTTCGAGTGAAACCGGACTGTCTTCTGAAAAATTACGTACAGGAAAATTAGAAAAACACGAGTGGGAACAGCTTAATGTTAAAGTAAAAGGCTTAGAAAATGCCCCTTTATATATTGATGATACACCATCACTTTCTATTTTCGATTTAAGGGCTAAAGCACGTCGTTTGGCTTCGCAACATGGCATTAAAATGATCATGATTGATTATTTGCAGTTAATGACGGGTGGTTCTAATCACGGCGGAAATCGTGAGCAAGAGATCTCGATGATTTCTAGAAACTTAAAGGCCTTAGCAAAAGAACTTATGGTTCCGGTAATCGCCTTATCTCAGTTATCGCGTGCTGTAGAAACCCGTGGTGGAAGTAAAAGACCTTTATTATCCGATTTACGTGAATCTGGTGCGATTGAGCAAGATGCCGATATTGTATCGTTTATTTACAGACCTGAATATTATAAAATTGATGAGTGGGATGATGAAGAACGCTCGCCAACAGAAGGACAAGGTGAGTTTATTGTAGCTAAACACCGTAATGGTGGCTTGGAGAATATCCGTTTAAAATTCTTAGGACACTTAGGTAAGTTTGATAACCTTGATGAATACGATTCACCTTTTGGTGATAACGAATTCCATTCCAAAATGAATGCTGGTTCTCCTGAAAACGCTTTCAGTTCCGATGATTTTAAAGCCAGTCCAGACCAAGCTTTTGGAAGTTCATTTAATGATGATGATAACGAAGTGCCTTTCTAGGAGATTTTAATATTTAAAATTTTTATAAAAGGTTTAACCCGCTGTATTTTTTGAGTATCTTTCAACCTATGAAGAAGGTTTTATGTATTCTATTGCTATTTATTTCGTCGCAAGCATTTGCTTCTTACGTTTTAATTCCCATGGATGCCGGAAGTCAAAAAAATCATCTTAAAGCTTATGGTATTACGTATTGGACACTTAATAAAGATTTAAAAGTTAAGTGGCTACTAAATTATCGTGGTGGTTCCTTTTTATTACCCGATACCGAAGCGATACGCAGAGAATGCCAAATTCGAGGCGTCTCCTTTGAAGTTATTTCCAACGCTAAAACAGAAAGTATTTTAGAAGAAATTAGCAGTCCGAGTCAAAACATGGAGGCTGTCGTGTTAGAAAAGGCACCTAAAATTGCTGTTTACACACCCAAAGGGAAATTACCTTGGGATGATGCGGTAACGATGGTATTACAATATGCCGAGATTCCTTATGAAACCGTTTACGATGAAGAAGTGCTTAATGACGGCTTATTAGTTTTCGATTGGTTACACTTACATCATGAAGATTTTACAGGGCAGTATGGGAAGTTCTACGCGCAATACCGCGCAACATCTTGGTACATCGAAGAGAAAAAAGAAGCCGAAGCATTAGCTTTAAAAATGGGATTTGGAAAAGTATCTGAAGAAAAACTAGCAGTCTCTTTAAAAATTCGAGATTATGTTATTGGTGGTGGATTTATGTTTGCCATGTGTAGTGCTACCGATAGTTTTGACATCGCTTTGTCGGCCGAAGGTGTCGATATTTGCGAGCCTATGTTTGATGGTGACGGGAGCACAGCCAATTATCAGAACAAAATTGATTACCATAAAACCTTTGCGTTTTCCGACTTTTTATTAGAACGAAGTCCTTTGGTTTATGAGTTTTCATCTATTGATACGACTAGAAAGCGACATGTGCCCAAATCAGCCGATTATTTTACTTTAATGGATTTTTCGGCCAAATGGGATCCTATTCCAACCATGTTATGTCAAAATCATACAGCCTTAGTAAAAGGTTTTATGGGACAAACAACGGCCTTTACAAAGGAGGAAATTAAGTCGAATGTTTTGGTATTAGGAGAAACTAAATCGAATGGGGAAGCCAAGTACATTCATGGGATAAAAGGCAAAGGCTTTTTTACGTTTTATGGTGGTCATGATCCCGAAGATTATCAGCATCGGGTAGGGGACGCTAAAACCGAATTAGATCTACATCCTACATCTCCAGGTTACCGCTTAATTCTGAATAACGTTTTGTTTCCAGCGGCTAAAAAGAAGAAACAAAAAACCTAATAGACTGCTATTTTAATTTTTTGATATGAATGTTTTTCAAAAAGAAGTACGATTAAAACCGTATTCAAGAGGTTTTCATCTTATTACTGAAGCTGTTTTAAGCGCCATTCCTGAGATAAAAACCATAAAAATAGGTCAGTTACATGTTTTTATAAAGCATACTTCGGCGAGTTTAACCATTAATGAAAATGCCGATTTTACGGTTAGACAAGATTTTGAAAGTCATTTTAATAAAATGGTACCCGAAAATGCACCCTATTACAAACACACTTACGAAGGTCCAGATGATATGCCTGCGCATATTAAAGCATCTTTATTAGGAGCGTCGGTTCAAATTCCAATTACAAATGGAAAACTTAATTTAGGAATATGGCAAGGTATTTACCTTTGTGAACACCGCGATTATGGTGGTGAACGGAAGTTGGTGGTTACCGCTTTTGGGGTGTGATTCTAATTCAATTCATTTAAGCTGGTTGCAAAACCTTGTCATTTCAACAATAGGAGAAATCTCTGAATGCCTTGTTTTAAGATAAAACCTATCGGAATAGAGATTCCTCACTTCGTATCGGAATGACATTATTTTTATTTTCTTCATTTTAAAAATGACTTGAGTTTAAAAAGCCCCTTCAGGTTTTTAAAACCTGAAGGGGCTGTAGTAAATTATTAATCTTACAGCTCCAAGGTTGAGCACGTGTTATACACTTTTATTTTTTTCGTTCTATTTTTATAGAGTTTTGGCGAGTATCAAAAACATCATTTATTTCAATTCTGTTCTTTTCTTTGTTAATCCAATAAATGACTTTATAATTTTTATAGACGAGATATCTAAACTCTTGAACTCTATTTTTAAGAAGTTCTTCGGTTTGTCCGATTTCAGGTTGCCTTTGTAATTTTAAGGTTTCGTTATAGATACCGTTAACGAGTTTTTTTTGCTATGCGTATTCCTGCCTTTTCTCGATGAAATTGATAAATTTTTTCTAGTTCCTTTTGAGAAAAATCAGTCCAAATTAATTTTAATTCCATTTATCAATCTTAGCTTTTAAGGCGCTAGATTCTATAATTCGGTCATTGGCTGAATCTTCCATCGATTTGTTGATTCGAGAATCAAATTCTTCAATGGTCATTGGTTTGAACTCATCCTTTTCAAAATTCTTATTTTCTTTTTTTAGGATTTTTTCAAGTCGTGAAATGACTTCTTCACTTTAAATTTTTAAAAACTCTTGAATAAGCTCTAGTTTTCTTGTTTGTAAATCCATTTTATTAGCTTTTTATCAAAGACACAAAATTATCAATTTTAATCTTCTAATTTTCTTTCTTCGAGGAGTTTCATAGCGTGTTGCGGATTACTAATTAGAGGTAAATAGACAATCTTGTCATTTCGACGATAAGAGGAATATAAGAACTCTTTGTTTTAAGATGAGCCCCGAATGAAAGGAGATTCCTCACTTCGTATCGGAATGACATATCAAATTGGAATAATACCGTTCACTTTTTTAAAATCGGCATGTGTTAACTATAACAACGAATTCTCTGCGTTAGGGATTGCAGAGGAAAGCTTTTGGCGAGGCGTGCATCGAGCCAAAACTTGTAAAGGAAAGCCCGACCACCTGACCTGAGCGGAGACGAAGTGCAGGTGGTAACGCCCAAATTAGTCATAAAAAAAACCGACTCTTTCGAATCGGTTTCCTTTATTAAGCGAATAATATGTTATACAATAGGCAAAAGCCTTATTTTACTTTTTCAATTACAGCTTTGAAAGCCTCTGGGTTATTCATAGCTAAATCGGCTAAAACCTTACGGTTTAATTCGATATCGTTAGCTTTTAATTGTCCCATGAATTGAGAATAAGATAAACCATGTTCTCTGGCTGCTGCGTTAATACGCGTGATCCATAAAGCACGGAATGTTCTCTTTTTGTTTCTACGGTCTCTGTACGAGTATTGCATCGCTTTGTCAACCGCATTTTTTGCTACTGTCCAAACGTTTTTACGTCTTCCAAAGTAACCTTTTGCTTGTTTAAGAACCTTTTTTCTTCTGGCTCTTTTTGCTACAGAATTTACTGATCTTGGCATAATTTTAAATGTGTTTTGTAGTAGGCGGCTAATTGGTTTCTAGTTTTCGGTTACTCGTTATTAGTTTTAACACTTCTAACTTTTAACCTCTAACTTTTAACTTTAATAACTCTTTTATTGAGCCTAACTCCAGGGTTTATAAATTGTTTTAACCGATTAAAACCGATGCTTATTTTAAACGCATCATGGTTTTAATGTTATCCTCATCTGCTTTGTGTACCAAACCATCATGAGTTAACTTAAGCTTACGCTTTTTAGACTTCTTTGTTAAGATGTGACTCTTAAAAGCGTGCTTTCTTTTAATCTTACCAGTACCCGTTAACTTGAAACGTTTTTTGGCACTAGATTTTGTTTTCATTTTAGGCATTTTCTTTTCCTAGATTATAATTACTTCGCTTAATTATTTTTACGCTAGATACTTTTGGTATCAGCTTCTATTTTCTCTTGAACCGATGTATTACTTTTTTGGAGCAATAAACATCGTCATACGTTTACCTTCTAATCGAGGCATTTGCTCTACTTTTCCAAATTCTTCAAGATCTTGAGCTAATTTTAATAGCAAAATCTGACCTTGTTCTTTGAAAATGATCGAACGTCCTTTAAAGAATACGAAAGCTTTTAACTTAGCGCCTTCTTTTAAGAATTTCTCGGCATGTTTCTTTTTAAACTCGTAGTCGTGATCGTCGGTTTGTGGACCAAAACGAATTTCTTTAATGATAACCTTGGTGGCTTTCGATTTTAAAGCTTTATCACGTTTCTTTTGTTCGTAAAGAAACTTCTTATAATCCATAACCTTACAAACCGGTGGGTCTGCATTAGGAGATATTTCTACAAGATCTAACTCTTGCTCGTTAGCGATTCTTAAGGCATCACCTTTAGTGTAAATACCAATCTCAACGTTATCACCTACAAGGCGTAACTTTTGAGCAGTAATTTTAGAGTTAATTTTATGCTTGTCTTCTTGCGAAACCCTTCTTGGTTGCTGTCTTCTTCTAATTGCTATGGCGTTATGGTTTTAAATTAAACTTATATTATTTGTTAAAACGATTTCAACGTTTTTTTAATGTCTTCTTTTATTATTTCAGAGAAAGCTTCAACGGAAATCATTCCTAAATCTGCTCCACCATGCTGGCGTACAGTAATTTTGCCTTCTACTTCTTCTTGCTCCCCGATAATGATCATATAAGGATGCTTCTGCATTTCTGCTTCACGAATTTTCTTCCCTATAGTTTCATTTCTATGATCTACAAGGGCGCGAATTTCGTCATTTTCTAGCAAATTTAAAACTTTTTGTGAGTATTTTTCATATTTCTCGCTAATTGATAATATAATTACCTGTGTTGGCATGAGCCAAAGCGGGAAATTACCCCCTGTATGTTCTAACAATAAAGCTACGAAACGCTCCATACTTCCAAACGGTGCACGGTGAATCATTACTGGGCGGTGTGATTCGTTATCACTGCCTTTGTAAGAGAGTTCAAAACGCTCCGGTAAGTTGTAATCCACTTGAATGGTACCTAGTTGCCAGCGTCTTCCAAGGGCATCTTTAACCATGAAATCTAATTTCGGACCGTAAAAAGCAGCTTCACCTTCCTCAATAACGTAATTTAAACCTTTATCGGACGCAGCGTTAATAATCGCTTGCTCTGCTTTTTCCCAGTTAGCAACATCACCTATATATTTATCTGGATTTTTAGGATCGCGTATCGATACCTGTGCTGTAAAGTTTTCAAATCCTAATGAACCGAATACATAAAGTACCAAATCGATAACATCTTTAAATTCTTTATCCAATTGATCTGGAGTACAGAAAATATGAGCATCATCTTGAGTAAAACCACGAACTCGGGTTAAACCGTGCAATTCACCACTTTGTTCGTAACGATAAACGGTACCAAATTCAGCAAAACGTTTTGGTAAATCTTTATAACTCCATTGGGTACTGTTGTAAATCTCACAGTGGTGCGGACAGTTCATTGGTTTTAATAAAAACTCCTCATCTTCCTTTGGTGTTAAAATAGGTTGGAAGCTGTCTTCACCATATTTAGCATAATGCCCAGAAGTTTCATAAAGCTCTTTTTGTCCAATATGTGGTGTTACCACCATTTCGTAACCTGCTTTTTTCTGAGCCGCTTTTAAGAAATTCTCTAAACGCTCACGTAAAGCAGCACCTTTTGGTAACCATAGTGGTAAACCTTGGCCCACACGTTTCGAAAAAGTAAAAAGCTCAAGCTCTTTACCTAATTTTCTATGGTCACGTTTTTTTGCTTCTTCAAGCATATCTAAGTATTCGGTCAATTCTTTTTGCTTCGGAAATGAAATACCATAAACACGCGTTAATTGCGGGTTATTTTCATTACCTCTCCAGTAAGCACCGGCAACACTTAAAATTTTAACAGCTTTTATAATCCCTGTGTTCGGAATATGTCCGCCACGACATAAATCGGTAAACGTCGAATGGTCACAAAAAGTAATGGTACCATCTTCTAAGTTTTCGATTAATTCCGTTTTAAACGGATTGTTTTTATATAAATCTAAAGCTTCTGCTTTACTCGCCGAGCGCATTTTAAAATCATGCTTCCCTCTTGCGATTTCTAGCATTTTAGTTTCAATAGCTTTAAAATCCTTTTCAGATACATTATGATCTCCAAAATCTACATCATAATAAAACCCGTTTTCAATAGCAGGACCAATGGTAAGTTTTGCGCCTTGGTACAATTCCTCTATGGCTTGCGCTAATACGTGAGCCGAACTGTGCCAGAAAGCTGTTTTACCTTCGTCGTCTCTCCAGGTGTATAAAACTAAAGAACCATCGGTGGTTAAAGGTGTAACGGTTTCAATGTTTGTACCATTAAAATTCGCCGAAATCACGTTTCTTGCAAATCCTTCACTAATGCTCTTAGCAACATCCATAGGTGTAACGCCTTCATCAAACGTTTTCACACTGCCATCAGGTAATGTAATATGTATCATATAATAATTTAAAATCAGGTTGCAAAGATAATGGTATAAACAAATACTCACAATATATATATAGGTATAATTTGTGTTAAGGATTATTCAAAATTAAAATGATGTGCTACTCCTATATATAATGTATGTGTTATAAAGTGTGTTTCTTTATTCCTATATATAAGGATGCCATTTAAATATATGCTAAGCATATGTACGGGGATATAGTTGTTAGAAATTAAGTGTTAGTACAACATATATATAATTAGGATAGTTGTAATAGAGTAGGAGTGGAGCTAAAAAGAATCCAGCTTTATATTGATAGGTGAATATTTGTATCAAAGTTTAAGCTTGTGTAAGGTGTATTATCGATTAATAAGGGAATGTTATCATTTTTAAAATCATTTTTTCTATTAGAACAAACTAGTTTTCTAGTTGTATTATAAATATTAGCCTTTCGGCGGAAGGCTCTTCAGGTACATGATGGTTACCATTTATAGTAATATCCAAGACAAGCATCCAGATTCTTTTATCCGGTATAACATCTGAAGCGATTATTTTAAAGTGTAAACAACACGTTTACTGAAAGTTAAAATCTTTGTCAAAAAAACTTGAAAAAAAAGCGATAAAAAGTTTGTTTAGGATTAGGAAAGGTTTGTATATTTGCACCCCGCTAACAAAGGCATGTGCCTATAAAGCGGAAGTTCATTGAGTGATTTTGGTATTAAGATAAGGTTGAAAAACTTTAAAAAAATAATCAAAAAAAATGTTGCTAGGTTCTAAAAAGGTTGTATGTTTGCAGCCGCTAAAAACAGCAGGTCTGTTGGAGGTTGAAGTTCATAAAGTGATATTGATTATTAAGATTTAAAGCGAAAAAAA
>NZ_LXEI01000015.1 GCF_001642835.1 Pseudotamlana agarivorans | reverse complement strand
TTTTTAGGGAAGGCTACATTAATATATATACTACGTATGTATAGGAAATTTTTAAAATCTGAATTTGAAATAAAAAATACTTCAACTGGTATCAGTAATATTTCAATTCTAAACGAACAATAAAATTTGATTTAAGAAATGATTTGAAATTTTAAATCTTCAACTGGTATCAGTTTAAATTAATTCTAAACGAATATCAATTTATATTTTAAAAAACTCACTTCAACTGGTATCAGTTATATTTCAATTCTGAAGAAACTATTGGTACAATAAAGCAATAATTGATAAATCACACATCCCAACCCTAAACAAGTTAAAACACTTCAAACGTACCTTCTTTGTACCCACGGATTCCGCTACACTCCCAAAGGGATATTTTTAACAATTATATCTTCAAAATATCAAATAACCATTTTAAAGCGTTTTAAAGACTTTTAACAAACATAGTTATATAATATACCAAAATATTATTAAAATTAATCTAGCATAGCTTAAAATAGCTTAAAACAGTATTTAGAGTAATTTTATTTGCTTCAAATCACATTGAAATAAAAAATTTGCAATATTACAACTAATTTTTCATTCTACCAAATATTTATTTTAAAATAGTTGCAACTATGTTTTTTTCTTACTATAATTGCTATAAATTGGATTACCTGTAAAATGAAGTTGATAATGTGTTAAATTGTTGTTAATTTTTAAAATAAATTAAAAATAATTGGTCGTTTGGTAAATTCAATACTATTTATATATGTAACCAAGTGTTACAAGGGGTGCTGGTGGGTTTGCAACCACCAGCTTCAGTACCCTTTCAAAGAAAACTGAAAAAATAATAATACTGAATAAAAAAAAGAAAATGAAAAAAGAAAATACTTCAAACACAGAAACATTTGTAAAATTAGATTACAAATTATTACAAAGAACTGATATTACACTTCACCAAGCAATAATAATTGCTCACATTAAAAGCTACCAATTAAACAATAAGTATTGCATTGAAACTGATGTTGAAATGGCTGAAAAGCTAAATATGAGTTTATCTTGTATTGAAAAAAACCTTGCAATCTTTAGTAAAAGAAAAATGATTGAAACTAAATCATTCAAAGAATTAGGTATTTCTAAAAAACAATTTAAAGGTAGAAAAGCAAAAGTATATATTGAAGAACCTATTAATGTTGAAATTAAAGATGGTAATGGTGTTGCCATGGCAACACCAAAAGCTAAAGATGTTAAAAAACCAATTTCCGAGGTTACGAAAACCGAATCTGTTAAAGAAGAAAATTATGTATCAAATACCGATAATATTCTAAAAGAAATTATTGCAACAACGGCTTCAACCAAATCAGTTGAATATGATGAAAAAACATTAATGAATGATGTTATTGAAGAAATACCAAACACTATTGAAGCTGATGATTTAGATTTTGATAATCTTAAAAAATACAATGTATCAAAAATGGATATTGAAGAAGAACCTTCAAAAGAAAAAAACCCTGATACATCATCAATTCTTGATTTACCATTAACAACCGAAAACGTAATTAAAATTGATAATGAATTAATAAAACTAGGATATATGAATAAAGATATTCATTATGGTAATTGTGAAAGAATGATGATAATTATGAATGCTAAATCAAAATTACAAGTAGCATAACCAAGTGCTAAATAATTTTAAAAAAAAATGGTTAAAAATGGTCTTTTACTTTTTTACAGACTATTTATATATGTAACCAATAAGGATAAAAATTTTAAATGGATATGAAAACAACCTATGAACAAATTGATGAAGCATTAAGCAAATTTGAAGCTTCAATAAATCACACGGAATCTCAATTAACCAACATTGAAAACAATATGAATAACGAAAATTAACTTAATTATGAATTGGCTAAACTTACTAAACAACAATACAAACTTCATAACCAAGCTGAAGAACTATTACAAAAAGACAAATTAACCTATGACGAAAAATTATTCGTTTATAATAATTGGAATGAATCAGCAACTTCAATTAATTCACAAGCTGGTGCATTCTTCACACCTCAATACCTAGCACAAGATTTTTCACTTGAAATTATTGATGATGCAACCGTAATCGATTTATGTGCTGGCATCGGTATGTTATCATTCTTTGCTTACCATTGGAAAAACTGTAATGTAACTTGCATTGAACTTAATCCAACTTATTATGAAGTAGGTAAAAAATTATTACCTGAAGCAAATTGGATTAATGCATCAATTTTTGATTATAAATCATTCGGACATTTTGACCAAGTAATCAGCAACCCACCATTTGGTAAAATCAAAACTGGTCTTAACACTTCACTTAAAAATGAACTAAAATATAAAGGTTCAGAATTTGAATTCCTTACAATCAATATCGGTGAAGAAATTGCTGATTATGGTACATTCTTAATTCCACAAGGTTCAACACCTTTTAAATATTCGGGTTCAGATATTGGTTTTATCGATTTAAGAATGAAATCAAAAGGTTATAACCCATACCAGCAAGAACCATCAAGAAAAGTACAAAAGTTCCTAAAAGAAACTGAATACAATCCAATTTTTAATGCTGGCATTGATACAAGCGTTTATAAAAATGAATGGAAAGGTGTATCACCAACTTGTGAAGTAATCAACTTTGATTGGAAAAACCTTTACTGGTAAAATGAATAACAAAAAAATAAAAAATATGAAAAGTGAATCTAACAAAATATGTGCAACAAAATAAAGTAAAACTATCAACCAATGAAGTAAGATTATTATTCAATGATATTGATACCAATAAAGATATAATCATTAAATCTCAATTACCTTTAGTATTATATCTTGCATCAAATTTTTCATATAAAACTGGTCTACCTATTGAAGAACTTTTTTCAATCGGTCTTGAATCACTTTATAAAGCATTAACCAAATATAATAACAGTTCCAACGCTTCATTTACAACTTTTGCTAAAACGTGCATATTAACAAGATTTGGAACTTATGAAGATGGTATAATCAGAATTCCATACCACCAATTTAAAAATGAAGATAACCCAAAAGCGCATACATTTTCATCATTAAATAAAAATTCAATTGAAGATGATTCATTAATAAAAATTGAAAATAATATTGCTGATGAAGTTGATGAAACAATTGATGTTGATACCAATGATTTAATTAAATTAATTAATACAACATTGAAAAAAACTAATCATTCATACGTAGTTATTAATTATTTAGGTCTAGGATTAAAAGAAAAGAAAACATTCCAACAAATAGGTAATGAAGTTAATTTAACCCACCAAAGAACCCAGCAAATCTTTTCTACATCAATTGATAAGCTAAAACGAAATAAAGTCTTTAAAATGGCTCTAAAAAGATTAACAGACTATGAACAATAAGATAAAAGAAATGATACTGAAATATCATCAGAATAACCCAAAGACATCAGCTAATCAATTATCAAAAATGTTCGGTGTTTCTTTTATTGATGTTTGTGATTTATTAATACCAAAATATGGTGCATTGTGTTTATTTGAAAATAACGAATGGCATAATTATATTAAATAAAAATAAAAACCCCTTAGAACTAATCTAAAGGGTTTATTTATTTATAATTGAATGTGGTTATTAATCCTTTGAAAGATATAATAAGTTAACAGCACATCTTTCATATTTATTTTCAAGTAAATTTTCACCTACTACTTTATCATTTAAATCTTTGTTATTGTAAGTGATAATATATTGCTCCAATTCTTTTTTATCCAAACTTGAATATTTAGATTTATCAAAATCAGATTTAATGAAATTTATCAATGATGTGTAATCAGATGTATTCAACTCATTCACAGTTAAAATACCATTGATTAATTGACCTACAGCATCAACATTACCTTTTAAATTATCAAGTGAAATATCACAACCATACTGGTTATTTATTTCTTCTAACATACTATTATCAGCTACTAATATTTCTTCGCCTTCAACTAATTTACTTAATAAGTAATTTGAAACTATTTTAGCTTCATTGTTTTTAATTTGTGTACTCATAATGTTATTATTATTTATTGTTTAACGTTTACAAATTTAATTGTATTTATTCTATTACACCAAGATTATTTTATTTTAATAATCTTGATTGTTGAATAGGATTAAAGATTCAGATAAATATCATCAAGTTCTTCTTGTTGAATCCCTAAATATATTCTAGTTACTTGTGTTGATGAATGATTAAATAATTGACTTAAATATATTAAACTTCTTTCACTTTGTTTATCATTTTCCCATACACGCCTTCCAAAACATTTACGTAAACTATGTGAACTTACAGTACCATTACCAACCCCTTTAAAATGCTGTTTAAGCATCCTATTTATGTGTTGTGAAGAAAACGGTGTACCCTTTTGTGAAGTGAACGCATAACCTTTTAAATCATCTTCAAAATATGTTAAGGCTAATTTAATATGTTCATTAACTTTTAATGTTCTTTTCTTTTTGGTTTTACCTTCAATAATATCAATTGAATCTTTCCTTAATTCTTCAAATGATAGTTTGCTTAAATCATCAATTCTAAGACCTAAATTGATTCCACAAATAACCAGCAAACCAAATGATTTTAATTTATCATCTTTAAGCATTTTAAAGGCTTTATTTAACGTTTTATCGTAGTCAAGATATGTTGAACCAGTCATAATATAAAGTGTTTTAAAAGGGGGTTATTTCACCCCCTTGATTAATATTAAGCGATTGAATAAGTTTGTTTTGTTTTGAATTCGTTAGAACCATAGGTTTGTTTTATTTGGTCTAATGTTTTGTTAGATTTAAATTTCTGTGAATATCCTTCACTTGAAAAATACCACATCTTCTTTTTATTAGCCCATCTTGCAGTATTATAACCTTCAACTTTAATAGCTTTAATTAATTCCTTTTGTTGATACATAGCACCAGCTTTTAAATCTTCCAACCATATAAAACAACCAACAAATGAAATTTGAATATCACGTAATACATCGAATTGTTTTAAAGCGTTATAAAACTTATCAGCATCAAAATCTTTATCAGCTTCAAAATTAGTCTTAAATTTTAATTCATTGGTGATTGTCTTAAATTCTGAATGCATAGCTACAAAATCAGCTTGTGAATCATACCCACTTGTATCAGGGTGTAATTCTTTACATAATGATTTAAATAAATCTTTTGCTTCTTCTAATGTGGTAATGTTGTTAAAATACATAATGTTAATATTTATTGTTTGACACTTCAAAGATAATGTTCATTTACGAGAGTACCAAATAATAAATGAACATTTTTAATATTTTTTTTATGTGAAGCATTGAATTATATAGAAACGTTCATTTTTATAGTAAATGAACATTATTTTATTTATCAATAGTATAACCATCACCAGCTTCAATTGGAATAATCATTAAATGCTAGTTAATAAGGTTTATTTATGAAGATGAAAATATGTATAAGTATAATTTATGGGGGTGTGGGGGTCTTAAATATGCGTGCTGGCTATCCTATGAGGTGTTATTACGGTATTATAACAATTATACCTTTTTAAAAACCCTACATTATTACTAGGAATTAAAATATAAATTGGATTTGTAATCAATGTAATTGATTTGGCTAGTTAATTCGTGGCGGTCAATATGATACGTACCCACTTTTTAAAAGCATATTATAATTTTTGTAAAAATCTTTGTAAAATCACAAACTCAACATATTAATAATGAGACACTTAAGTGTTTTGTGTCTTTTTTTGTTGAAAATTTTGTTGAAAAGCTTTTTAAAAAAAAGGGGGTATGTATGGAATTATAGATTAATTTTGGTGTAACGAAAAAAAGCACCTTAAAAAAGTGCTTGATTTCTATTTTTTTGTAGAAGGGTTTAAATAGTCTCATTAGCTATTATAAATTGAGTTATAATATACTCAACTTCAATTGTTTTCTTTTTAAGTCTCTACCAACATATATAGAGTTGAAAGATTTAGACTTATCTCATTAGTAAGTATCTAAAGTCCTAAAAGATTACAATTTTAAAAGCGTCAATGTTCACAGCATTGGCGTTTTTTTTTGCTTATTCTCAAACTATTTATAACTAGTCACAACGGTTTCATATATGATTTGCTGCGTTAGTGTGATACAAATATACTAGTTTTTTACTTATAATATATTTTCACTTATATGTTATATACAATTATTTATTAAAAAAATGTTGATAACTCTTTTAAATGTTGTTATACTTATTGTTGGTATTATTTATATTCCCTCGGCGATGTGTGAAATGGTAGGATTTTCAACAATATCTTTAAAATGTGCCATTGTTTTTTTCTTGTTGCACTTTAATATTTTCCCTCGATTTTTTGCATAAAAAAAGGGATAACTAAAAGCTATCCCGATTCACTTTGTGTTGTCAAACAATAATAACATTAATGTTATTTTAAAGTGACTTCAAATATATTAATTATTAATTGAATTCAACTAAATCTTCATCGGTTAACTCAATTATACTATTTGAACCAATACCCTCTAAAGTTTCAAGACCTTTAAATTCACCGTATTTTTCAACCAAATCTGAATCTGTTGGATTACGACCAGTTAATTCAATTGTTAAATCTATATCTTGCTTTAGTTCGCTTTCGTTTGTGGCTTCTTTTCGGTAAAAACTTGACCATATCCATTTATTTTGGTGCATATTGGTACTAAATAAAGAATAGCTATCTAAACCTTTATAATCGATACGTAGAACATAAAAGCCTTTAACCTTTTCCCCATTTTCACGGGTGTAAAGAATTTCTATATTTTCGATTAAATCGTGTACGTGTTTTTGGATAACACTAAAATTATTTTCAAGTGAAAAATCGTTAATTGTTTTATCTAAATCTTGCAACCTATCGGTACGTTCTTCAATCTCTATTTTGTTTTTAATTTTCGCTATTCTATTTTTTAATGATTGCACTTTTCCTTTGGTGGTGTTATAGTCATTTATAATACGTTCATCATCGTTTAAAACACTATTCACCATCAATTTATATAATCTATCTTCTTTTATCTGTAAAGCTTTTAAATCGTCTTGAAATCGTTCCAATTGATTGTTTAATACTTTTACAGCATCGTTTGTTTTTAATTGTTCTATCAGTTTATTATGTAGGTCTTTAGATGTAAACAAATGTTTTAAGATGAAGCTTTCAAGTTTGGTAATGTTTACGCCTCGATTACCACACGTTACATAACCCTTACGTGAACTACTACATTTATAAGCGTGGTCTGTTCTATAATTTTTACCTTTTTTTGGGGCTCGACTTCTACCAGCATAATTGCGACCACATTTACCACATCTAATTAAACCTTTTAACAAATATCTGTAATCAACTACCTTACCACTATTATTACGGTTGGTTGGTAAATGGTCATTAACTTGTTGCCATAAATAAGGTTCAATTATAATTGGATATTCATATTGTTTGCGTTCCTTACCTTTTCCCAAATATTTAACCCCTTTATACACCTCACTTTTAATAATGTTTCGTATGGTATTACCAGCCCATTTTACATTTTTTTTATTAACGGTTGTTTTCTTTTTGGTGTCCTTATGGGTTAAAGTAATTGTACCTTCCATTTTATTATACCTTGTCGGTACACCTTCATTATTAAGAATTTCAGCTATTTTATTTGTGCCTTTTCCCTCCAACGATAACTTATATATCCGTTTAACCGTTTTAGCTTCGTTTTCATCAATTATAACATATTTATTTGTGTCCTTAGTGTAACCGTATGACATAATCCCACCACGGGTTTTACCCTCTTTTAAATTACCGTGTAATGCTTTTTTTGTTTGTTGTGATTGTTTAAGGATTTTGTTTTCGTTTATCGCACTAGAAATCGAATACTGTAAAAAACTATCGGGGTCGTTATAATCTGCTAAACGATTGTTAACATATACATTTATATTGAAATTTCGCACAATATCAACGAAATAATGAAATGTAAAACCTCGACGTTCCAAACGGTTTTGGTCTCGAAACCAAACGGTAGTTATTAATTTACTTTCAATATCGGAAATTAACTTATGTAATTGCGGACGGTCTTTGATTGAAGCACCACCACTAACACCTTCACCTTCATCATATAATTTATAATCGTTATAACCATTATTAGTAGCAAATTCTTTGCCCTCTCTTAATTGATTATAAATAGAATTACTTTGTTCATCTTCTTTTGATAATCTTGTGTAAATTGCTAACATTGAATTGTTTTATTATTGTTCGACAATTCAAATATAAGGAATTACAAACACCCCCACAACCTAAAACATTACATTCGATATCGTGTGATGGGGGCTCCTAAAGGGCCGTTGCGCCATTAACCCTGTGTCTTTCACCCGACCAACCACAGAATGAATTTTAGTGGTTTCCAAAGCTTCATGAAGCGTCATTGGCGGCAATATACTTGGTAAACGCTTCGCCAACATGGTTTTTCCTGCACCTGGAGGACCGATTAAAATGATGTTATGACCTCCAGCAGCAGCAATTTCCATACAGCGCTTAATACTTTCTTGACCCTTTACATCACTAAAATCGAATTCTGGAAACTCTAACCTTTTATTAAACTCTTCACGGGTATTAATAATGGTTTGTTCTAGGGGTTCGCCTTTATCAAAGAAATTGATAACTTGTTTGATATTATCTACGCCATAAACCTCTAAATTATCTACAATGGCAGCCTCCTTGGCATTAGAACTTGGCAAAATAAATCCTTTAAAGCCTTCTTCCCGAGCCTTAACTGCAATAGGAAGTGCGCCTTTAATGGGGTGTATACTGCCATCTAAAGACAATTCACCCATAATCAAATACCGCTCTAAGTTTTCGGCTTTAATTTGATTTGAAGCGCTTAAAATACCTATGGCTAACGTTAAATCGTAAGCGCTACCCTCTTTCCGTAAATCGGCCGGTGCCATATTTATCGTTATTTTTTTACCAGGGATTTTGTAACCATTATTTTGAAGCGCCGCAGCAATACGGAAGTTACTTTCTTTTATTGCATTGTCGGGTAACCCTACCAAATGGTAACCAATACCACCATCAACATTTACCTCGACCGTAATTGTCGACGCCTCAACGCCAAACACGGCGCTAGCAAATACTTTTTTAAGCATAATTAAAAATTAACAACTCAAATGTAAGAAAAGTATTTCCAAATAATACTAAATTAAATACTTCTCCTACTAAAAACTATTTTAATTTTTTTTAAGAGAAGCATTTAGCATGCATAAAGCGTGGTGTCTAGGACGGGAGACGGAAGAATAGTTTAAATAGAATAAAACTTAATCTAAAATTGAGTTATCACAATTTCTGACCTTCGGTTAATTTCGTGTTCTTCCTCGCTACAATCATCATCAGACTTACAGTGTTGAATAGGTTGAGATTCACCATAACCTACTGCCGTAATACGATATGCGGTAATACCTTTAGACTCCAAGAATTCCTTTGTAGATGTAGCCCGTTTTTGAGATAAATCTCGATTATAAGCTTTGTTACCTCTAATATCGGTGTGGGAGCCTATTTCTATTTGCATTTCAGGGTATTTTTTCATCAAATCAACAACAGGCTGCAATACTTTTTTCACATCTTTACGTATGTACCACAACTTATAATCGAAATTAATATCGTCTGTTTCTATAACAATTTTATCCTTCAACTTTTTAATTGAAGGCTCTGCTGCTATAATATTTTCAATCTCTATTTTTTTATTTTCTGCCTCAGTTTCAAGTTTTTCACGTTCTTTTTCTAGAGCCACTTGGGCAGCAATTTGCTGATTTTTTAATTCGATTTGTTTTTTCTCAAGTTCCTTTTGCTTTATCGATGCCAAAGACACCAAGGCTAATGACGCATCATTTGTTATATTTCGTTTAGCTCCTATTACGATTTTACGTTCGGCATCCTGATAGCCTTCAGCCGTAGCTTTAACCATCAGCGTGATTTCGCAACCTGAAACCGTTTTAAACGCACCATCTTCTTTGGTAGTATAAGTTCCTAACAGCACAGGATCTTCTTTTGAAACAACACGAATGGTTACCTTTGAATTTGCAAGGGCTTCATTAGTAGCTTTATCGGTAATAACACCTGCTACAAACTGCTTACAATCTTCGATAATTAAAGGTTTTAACTCCTTGAAACTATAAATATCGTCGCTTCCTTTGCCATTCATTCTATTGGATGATACGTAACCCGATTTTTGAGAATCATCTAAAAAGTAAGCAAAATCATCGAAACCAGAATTAAGCGGCAACCCTAAATTAGCTGGATTTTGAAAATTACTTCCATCAAACTTCGCCCAAAACACATCTAATCCACCAAAACCAAAATGTCCGTTTGAAGAAAAATACAAATCGCCATTGGCAGCCATAAACGGAAACTGCTCTCTGTGTTTAGTATTAATTTTAGAACCCAAATTTACAGGAGCGCCATAAGTGCCATCGGAGTTTATATCGACGTAAAACAAATCGAAGCCTCCTAAAGTTCCAGGCATATCCGATGCGAAATACAAACGCTTTCCATCGGGACTTAAAGCAGGGTGTTCCACCGAAAAACCATCACCATTAAAGGGAAGTGATTCTATGTTTTTCCATACACCATCAACCAATTCTGCCTTATAAATTTTTAAATGCGTGATTAACTTATCATCATTTACTTCTTTGCCTTTGTAATAATTATTTCTAGTAAAATATAGGGTTTTATGGTCATTACTGAATGCAACCGTCCCTTCGTGAAGTTTGGTATTAACCTCATCTGAAATTGATTTTGAAGCTGTACCACCTGATGTTATACTATCCTTATGAATGGTATAGATATCCAAAAAAGGTTGTTCATTCCACCCATAATAGCCTTTTAAAATATTGTTTTTTCCACTTTCCTTTTCAGCGGAAGCATATACTAATAAATCGTTGTAAGGCAGCATTCCAAATTCGGAATTCGCACTATTAATGGCCAAATTTTCTAAATGATAACGGTTTCCAATAGCGATGATATTTTCTTGGGTTTTAACAGCGTCATCAAAAGCAATTAAAGCTAAGGTGTCTTGCTTTTCAACAAGGAATTCACGCATCACACTGTTGGCATCATCATAGTTACCAGAAGCCTTTAAGGCTTGAACATATCTAAAAATATTACGTTCTGCTTTATTACTTTTTGTGCGGTTAACCAGGTAACCATAAAGGCGCGCTGAAGCTTTTAAATCCCCAATATTATAGTAACAGGTGGCTAAATTTTCAACAACGTCATTGGTTCTGTGCTTTCTTATAACCTTTTCATAGAGCGGAATTGCTTTCGCATAAAAAGCACGCTCAAAATACGTGTTTGCTTTCCTTAAATCATTATTAAAAATTTTAGGATCTGATTTATCTTTCTCTTGCGAAAAAGCCGAAAACAGCATCATAAAAGCTAGTATAGGTAGTAATTTTTTCATCGTTATGTTTTTAGAAAAATCTTGGAGATTTTTTATAACCCTCTTTTAATCCGAATAAAGAAATATCGAATAACAAAACAATTTCGTGGGAGCCTGTGTTATGATTTGAAAAGTCTGAAACCGTAGCATCATAAGCATAAGCCACTTTAAGCGCTGGCGTAACTCGAAACCCAACAATGCCGCTAATAGCATCATCATAACGATAAGAAATGCCTGCTTCGAAACGATCATATATTAATGAATTTAAAGATATATCAACATTAAAAGGTGCACCTTTTACAGCTCTTGCCATGAAGGACGGTTTTAATTTGAAATTATCGTTTACAGAAAACACATAACCACCAATCATATAAAAATGAATTTCTTCTTTACCCAAGGTATTCAGCACCACCGCATCATCCAAGTGATTTGCACGAATAAAATTAGGCGCCGATAATCCGATGTAATAGTTATCTGTGAAGTAATAAGCACCTGCTCCAATGGTTGGATAGACTTCGTTTATATTTTCGGTAAATGTAGGGTCGTTTGGATTGATAAGATTTCCTGTAAAAGCAGAATCGTATATGGTAAATCCTGCTTTTATTCCGAAGGATAATTTAGCATTATCGTTTATATTTAAAAGATAAGCGAAATCGGCATTAATATTTTTTTCGTTGATGTCGATAACACCCTCGCCAATCCTATCAGTTGTAAAAGTCATACCCATTTCAATTTTATCATTAAATGGCGTATGTGCAAAAAACGATAATGTTCTTGGACTACCTATTGTGTTGGTCCATTGTCTACGGTAGGTACCACCTAGATTTAGAATACCCAAATCGCTTGTTGCATAAGCTGGGTTAACAACACTCATATTATAAGTGTACTGCGTAAATTGCGGATCTTGCTGTGCCGATACTGTGTGGTATAACACAACTAAAAATAAAATGACTATGAAAAACTTAGGCATTTTTTGCTGTTGATTTGGTGTGGTATTGCTAGTCATTATCTTCTTAAATGAACTTGTCCTTGATATGGTTTTGTATCAAATCGGTTAAAATGAATTACATAAAAGTATACACCTGTTGGCAAGACATCATTTGTAAACAACCCTGATTGATTGCTTTTCCCATCCCAGAAACCAATGGCGGTGTTTCCTTTAAAAACAAGTCTACCGTATCTATTATAAATTTCAATGTTGTAATCTGGATAAACAAACTGAATGTTTTGTAGTTCGAAGGTTTCATTAACACCATCGCCGTTAGGTGAAAAACCATCGGGAATAACGAGTTCGTTAGGAGAACAAGCAGTAAGATCTACTGAAATAGCCAAACTGCTACTTTCGCAAACAATACGCTCTCCTGAAACGGTTGTATCAACTTCATAAACGGCGTAATAGGTACCTTGTTCTAAAACCGTCGAATCATCAAGCAAATTTCTAGTGGCCATATCATCAGAATCATACCAAACTAGTGTGTGGTTTATAGGGATGTCAAAACGCATATTTCCATCTTCATCTTCCAGGATATCTGCTATTATTTTTTCATTTATGCCACAAAATTCAGCCGTAGTAGAGCTTGCTATAGGATCTGAAACTTCAACTAAAGTAATAGGGACTTCTAAAGGCGCACTTAAACAGCTACCTACTTGTAATTGTGCAAAATAAGACAAACCGTTTTGTAGTATTTCCGAATTTGATAACGGATTGTTATTTTCATCAAACCATAGGATATTTTCAGTTCCTAAATACACCTCATTTAAAGTAGGATGGCCTGCTCCACAATGTAGTGTTACAAAATCATTAGGTGTTATAGTTGGATTTTCTAAAGTAAAATTCACTAACGTGCGTTCTATACTTTCACAGCCCGCTAAAATCGTTTGAGAGGCATAAATATTACCCGACCATGACGCCAGTTCTATATTGGCATCTAAAAGTGTGCTTGTAGTTTGGTTTTCGTAAAGTTTAATTTCATTTGAAGTTTCACTTTGAAGTACATCTAATAAATCCTGTACTGTTGGATGACTTTCCAAACAAAAAACAGCTGTTTGCAATACCGGTTTTGAAGCGATATCTTCTAATTTGAAAGCCACCTCTACAAGATCACTTGTACAAGATCCAGCAATAACTTGTTGCACATAAACAGGCGATGTGGTGTTTTCTAATAAATCGGTTGAAGCCAAAGCAAGCGTTCCTGCTTGGTCTGAAAAATAAGAAATAACACCTTGTCTTGATAGTGTAGCATCATTAAAAGCTAAATCTGCTAAAGTAAAAACGGCGCCATTTGCAGTACAAAAATTATTATCTAAAGGTTCTGGATTTGCAACCACATCGGTAATGGTATAAACCACCTGAACGCGGTCACTCTCACAGCCTTGAGCAATAGTTTGCGACACCCAATATTCATTAGCAGAATCTAAGGCTAAAGATATACTTGTATATGCGGGACCTGTTTCAGAGGTGTACCATTTTAATGATGCTGAAGCATCGCTATCAACCTTTAAATCACTTATGGTGGCATTTGCTGCCGTACAAAACATATTGTCTATTGGTGTTGGTTTTTCAGCCTTATCTACAAAAGTAATGTTGGCTTGTGTTCTATTAGGGCTTACACAGCCTCCAGAAATGGTAATTTCAGCCCAATAGGCTTTACTCGCATCTATTGCATCTGTAGAACTATAAGCCGTTCCATTGGTTTCGGCGTCATACCAAATTATATTTTGACTAGAAACATCTAAATCAGAAACAGAATACGTGGATGCACTACAAAAAACATTGGTATTTAACACTGGAATAGAAGCTTCTGAAACTACGGTTACCGTTATAGGTTCTGTTCCGATATCACAACCTGTGATGGCGCTTTTAAGAACCGCTACAAAGGCTTCATCTTGAGTGATTTCATAAGTATCTGGTAATGGCGTTCCGTTTAAATCGGTTACTGTTATATCAACATCTGCTCCTGCTGATATGTTCAAGTCGCTTAAGGTTACGGCCCCGTTGACTAAGCAAACTTCGAACGCATTTTTAACTAATGCGACTGGTTCTGGGTCGCCTATTCTAAAGGTTAAACGTGCATCAAATATATGATTTGTGCCTTCTTTAGTTAATCCAACCTCCATGCCTTGAGCTGTGTAATTATCAATTTCTAGCTGACTTAATCCTCTACAAGCAGCAGCATCATTTTGCACACTTCTAATTACAAAAACATAGTCGCCGTTAGGAAGTGTACTAACATCATTGCTGTTAACAATATTGATATCGATACCATCGCCTTGTGTATTATTTGTAAGTGATACACTGGCATCTCTAGGTGCAAATTGTTGTGGTTCGCTACCAAATTGATAAATATCGAAAGTCACTGTACTGTACGAGATAAATTCCCCGGAAGGACTATCGAAACCAAACTGTAAATTAGACGCATCACATCTACTATCTGGAACAATACTAAAAACAGGATTTGGCGGAGCTGGAATTAAGTTTTGAAGTGTTTTATGGATATCTCCACAGTGTATAAAATTATTGGTCTCAAAAAACACCAATTGGTTGTTATCTTGCATGAAACGACTCGCCGACAATGTAGACGTGGCATTTCCATTTACAAAACTTACATCTTCCGTATAATTTGTCCCGTTTATAGCGTATGTAACTGGAATATCACCGTTTAACGGAACAAATGCAGCATCAGTAGCATTGGTATAAGTGATTACAACATCATCAAGCTCGCAGCCCGTAGTTGAAGCCACTGTAATTGAAGGTTCGATATACATATCAAAATCTTCTGGAGGCACAGACACTATAGGTGTACATAACACAGTTGGCCCACATGTTGGCGCTGCTACAATATCATCAATTTGAATGGTTAACATTTCACTATCAGCTAATTGGAGATCAGGAAACAAACTAAACCCAGCCATACCATTCTGAAAAACAAGATCCGTTATGGTATTGGACTGAGTCCCTAAACTATTTCCTGAAATCGTATAAGACAAATTATAAACGCCGTTACTTAGAAGGGTGCTGTTATAATTTAAAACCACTATCCCATTACAATCTACTGTAACCGTCGCTTCTAAATTAAGTTGTTTCTCTATACAAATAACAACAGTGGCAGCTCTTTCGTCGCAAATTGGATGCTCTGGCAATACCTTGTAAGTAAAGAAATACATTCCTGCTCCGAAATTATTATAGATATTTTGTACGTTTATTTCGTAATCTGTACCATTAGTAATTTCACCTGTAGGAATGGCATTTGCATCGGTCCATTCACCGTTAGTATCGGCATCAATTAACCTTGTAAAGAGGTTTAAGTTTGTTAGTCCAGACATATCATCTGTTTCACATAAATTCAAATTTAAAGGCGTCCCTGGATTTGGAGAACGGCGAACCTCAACATCTATAATTGCAGTACGTTCCGGGCAATTACTAACGGCAGGCACGGTATAGGTGAAGGTGTAGGTACCAATAGGCACATTTTCAAAATCAAAAAACTCCTTGTTTAATACGCCTAAGGCTAAGTTTGAAGCATCTTCGGTCCAAACACCACCTGTATCTGGTCCAACAAGATCGTTAACCGTATCAATAAATATAAATAAATCTATGATATTGATGGCATCATCATCATCGTCCTTTAGGATTTGACATACGTTATTAGTTCCTGGGTTTTGGTTGCTCTCTCCTGGGTAACCACCTAAGTTTATAATTACTGTAGCTGAACTTGTATCGCAGGCTAAGTTTCTATAAGTAAAGGCATGAGCCCCAAACCTATTAATTTTCCAAAGATTTACCTCTCCCGTCGTTTTATCTAAAGCATTAGAGTTAAAGTTACTATCTGCTGTCCAAGTACCTCCTGCGGTCTCCCCTACTAAAACATCAAAAAGATTAAAGTTTTGTAAACTAGGGTCTGTTTCTTTATTACAAATCGTGACTTCTGCCCCTGTACCTGCACATTGGGAAAATCCTAAAGAACCATTAAAAAAAGCAACACTAACTAATATTACTCGGAATATATTGCGAAGGCAAGAATTCATTTTTATTGTATGGATTTGGGTTTAAAAAGCGCGGAAGATATAAAAAATCTCACATCAAATAAAAAATTGTGAGATTCACCTTTATTTATAAATAAATAATGAAATAAAGCACACAATCATTAAATAATTCCCACCAAAAACCACAAAACAATAAACATTCTCAATCCTTTAAAATCAAAATTTCAAGTTTTAAAAGCACAAACACTTTTACAAGAGCAAGCCTATAAAATGACTTCCGAATAAGTTAGAATATTAATTCAATAAAACAAAAAATCCCGCTAAAGCGGGATTTTTATTTATTATTTGGTAAGACGCAATTAGTTTAAAAACTTAGGTTTAAAAACTAACATCGCCCATGCCCAGTTTTGAACATCAGCAGCATCGACTTCTGGAGTATTCTTTAGTTCATACATACCATCGGCCGCGAACATTTGCGAGTATCCAACTTTTAAAGCATAACCTTTAAATGCTTTAGAAAATACTAAATCAACTTCAGTTCCAAGTGATTTTTCACCACTAGGTAGAGCTTGTTCGCCATGGAAATTTAAAACTTTTACCAAAAGGCTAGAGCTCTCGTTAAATGTAAAATTAGCACTTGCGTGAACATCTATCAAACCAACAGTATTCGCATGGTTCCCTACGTAGAAGTAATCCATAAAACCGTTGAATTTATGATTGGTTCCATATAAAGGAAAAAACGCTCCAGTTTCTTCAGTACTGCTTTTATCATCACCACTAATAATTTCTGCTCCAACACCTAACTTAATTTTATCTGAGGCTTTAAATCCGAAATCTAAACTAGATAAGAAACCTCCTTTTACATCTTGATATCCCGCTCCGTAAATCGCTTCTCCTGTTTGTAGATATAGATTTGCTGCAAGAGAAAAAGCCTTTTTACCATATTTTAAATGCACACCCATGGTTTGTAAGTTAGCGATATCATTTAGACCAATAGCATCATTTTGGAAACCATTGTTCATTAACAATAAACTTCCTGAAAAAGCACCCCATTTCTGACTTAAATGCGCCATATACATGGTTTTGTAAGAGAAAAACCCAGAAGTATTGTACTCATTCCCTACGGATTGGAAACCTGTTGGATCTGAATAATCTTGATTAAAAGCTAAAGCCACATCTACAGCAAAATCATTTTTCTTGTACTTAATTAACCCTGCATCATGGTTACGTCCTTGTTGTGCCCAATCTAAACCCCCTAGAATACGCTGATCGTCGTAAGACAATACTTGACGTCCTAATTTCGTAGACCAGCCTTCACCAAGTTTAATTTCAGCCCAAGCTTGAAAAATTGAAAATGAATTATTAGCATCTTCTGGTTTAATTTGTCTGTTTTCACCCCAAACAAAAACATCTTGGAGACTAACAAATACTTTGTAATGATCTGTTTTATAGCCTGCATTTAACCTTACTCTGGTAGAAATTCCGTATCCTGGCTCTACATTTTCTGGAATTAAAGATCCGAATCCATGACGGTATTCTGTACGGGGTCTCAATTCGCCATCTAATGAAAATTGTGCTTGTGCCCACTGTATAGATGCTAAAAATAGCGCCAAAATTAAGTATTGTTTTCTCATGTGTTTGTTTTTAAGTTTGATTTGATTTTTGGTTTTTTTATTTGTTAACTAGCTTAAACTTATGCAGTTTAAAGATACTAAAACACAGCGATTGAAACAATCGCTATATTAAAGATTTGATAATTTCCATTAAAAATTTAGAAGTATTTTATTAATGCTCTAAGAAATCGATTAAATGCTTTCGGTATGTATAATAATCGTCGTGCTCAAGTACCGATTTTCTAGTACGAGGTCTTTCGAAGTCAATATTTAAAACATCCCCAATTTTAGCTTTAGGTCCGCTAGTCATCATCACTACACGATCGGCAAGGAAAATAGCCTCATCCACATCGTGGGTAATCATAACCGCCGTAATTTTTTCTTTATTCCAGATTTCAATGAGAATATCTTGAAGCTCACCACGCGTTAAAGAATCTAACATCCCGAAAGGCTCATCTAGTAAAAGGACTTTAGGCTTAATAGCGAAGGCTCTAGCAATACCAACACGTTGTTGCATTCCTTGTGATAAATCACTTGCTTTTTTATGAAAAGCATCTTCTAAGCCTACTTTCTGTAAATAGTATTTCGCAATATCGTGACGTTGGGCTTTTGTAGCATGTGGAAAAACTTGGTCAACCCCTAATAATACATTCTGAAGGGCCGTCATCCAAGGCATTAAACTAGGCGCTTGGAAAATCACACCGCGATCTGGCCCTGGTCCAGTAATATGTTTTCCTAAAACTGAAATATGGCCGCCAGAAATAGGATTCAATCCTGCAATCATCGATAACATAGTTGTTTTTCCGCAACCAGAATGCCCGATAATGGTAACAAATTCTTCCTTTTTAATTTGAAGATTTAAATCCTCCAACACCACATAATCTCCTTTAGGTGTTGGGTAAACTTTCTTTAAGTTTTTTAAATCTAACATCACTTCAGATGAAGGAAAAACTTCAGCTTCTGTAATCACTCTTTTTGGCGTATTTTCTATAATATTTGTAGTCATATCTCTCATTAATTAAAGCGTCCAACAAAACTTTTTGGTTCTAATTCTGGTAATACAATAGCTTCTTGAGCTTCTGCTTTACGATCGTTTCCAATCTCCATTAAGTACTCGATAATCGCATTTCTAGTTTCCTTAAAATTGGTATTATCATTCATCTCGGTTTTATCACGAGGACGCTCGATATCAATTTTAAATTCTGGACCTAGAGTCGCTTTTGGACCTGGTTTAAGCGGAATAATACGATCGGCCATGTAGATACCTTCATCCACATCGTTGGTAATTAGTAAGGCAGTACGTTTATCTTTTCCCCAGATGTTTAAAATTTCATCTTGAAGGTTTCCGCGGGTTAAGGCATCTAAAGCACCAAGAGGTTCATCCATAATAATCATTTCTGGTTTCATCGATAAGGCTCTGGCTACAGCAACACGCTGACGCATACCACCAGATAATTCACCAGGACGTTTATTAATCGCATGTGATAAACCCACCATATCAACATAATCTTTTACGATTTCGTTTAGCTCTACTTTTGTTTTCTTCGGAAAAGCTTCCTTAACCGCCATGTAAATATTTTGTCCTACGGTTAACCATGGCAATAGCGAGTAATTTTGAAAAATCACACCACGCTCATGACTGGTTCCTACAACTGGTTCGCCTTTAAATAAAACCTCACCGCTTGTAGGCTGAATAAGTCCGTTTATTAAATTTACTAACGTTGTTTTTCCACTTCCTGTAAACCCTACGATAGCTACAAACTCGCCTTCTTCAATAGTTAAGTTGATGTTTGAAAGCACTTCGGTTTCTGCGTCGCCTTGACCGTAAGATTTGTATATATTATTTAATTCTAAGTATGCCATTTTCTTTATGTGTTTATTTGCTGATTCGTTTATTTGTTGAATTGTTTAACAGTTACACGATAAACAATTCAACGATTCCACATCCCTCTAAATAGCTTCCGATTTATTGAATGACACCCAGTTTTGAATGGTTAACATGATGCGGTCTAATAAGAATCCGATGATTCCGATAACAAACATGGCTACAATAATTTTTGAATTTGAATCGTTTGCTCCATTTTGAAATTCTTCCCAAACAAACAATCCTAAACCTGGACTCTGTGCTAATAATTCGATTGCAATTAATACCATCCAAGCTACAGATAAAGTAATTTTAAGTCCGGTGAAAATTAGTGGTAAAGACGATGGTAAAATCACCTTAAACACCTTTTGTACAGGTCCTAATTTCAATACTTTGGCAACATTGATATAATCTTTATCTACCGATGCTACACCCATAGCCGTGTTTACTAAAGTGGCCCACATCGAACAGAATCCTACACTTATGAATGAGATGATGAATGAACTGTCTTCGGTTGAATCGATTAAAATCGTTTTTACAATCATGAACACTAATAAGTACCACACTACTGGAGACACTGGTTTAAAAATTTGAATAAACCAGTTGAAAGCACTTTTTAATGTTGGACTTAATCCGATTAGAATTCCGATTGGAATCGCAATAAATAACGCTAATAAGAACCCTGCGAATACCGTTTTTAAACTCATTACAATTTGATCGATAAATGATGGTCTACCAGTATATGTAATGGGGTCTTTTCCTGCCGCGATACGCTTTTCGTTTAAAGCCGCTGTTTTTTCAATAAATGCCGCTTTATCAGCTCTAATAATTTGGTGATCTCTTAACAATGATTGGTAAGAATCCCATACTTGACCAGGTGATGGTAAAGTGTTTGGCTGACAACTAACATCGCCTGAGGCAATACATGCTTTCATCGCTTCGGCAGCTTCTGGACCTTGGTCGGTTAAAGCCGTTTGAATTTTATATTCGGCTTCACGGTTGTAAAGCGCCTCTGCACCCAACTGCCACAGTCCAATAAATAATAGAATAGAAGCAAGAGGTACGACAACTTTACGTAAGAAGTTGATAAAATCTTCCTTCTCTAGTTTTCCTGTAAATAAATCTTTTAAGGTTGTTAAAAAACCGAATCCCATGAATTTGGATACTTTTTCTAATGTTATACTTTGCTTCATAATTCTAAAATTTTAATGTCTAACTAATTACTGTACTGCTTTATCTTTATTTCCTATTGAGAAACTGTTGATATATGAAATTGGATCTTTACCATCATATACTTTTCCGTCTATAAAATCTGTTGTTGCTGGTTTGTAACCATCTGTAGTTGGGATATCTCCTGCTGGAATATGACCTTCTTCTACTAAAAGTTTTGCTGCTTTATTCCAAACATCTGGTCTGTAAATATCTTTAATGGTTTCAGCATACCAATCGGCTGACTTCGCTTCAGGAATTTGTCCCCAACGACGCATTTGAGTTAAGAACCATACACCATCTGAGTAGAAAGGATAAGTTGCGTTATACTTGTAGAATACATTAAAGTCCGGCATGTCACGCTTATCTCCTTTTTCAAATTCGAAAGTACCTGTCATAGAGTTTGCGATTACCGCTTCATCGGCTCCTACGTATTGAGACATTGATAAGATTTTTACAGCTTCAGCTCTATTGCTTGGCTCATCTAACCATTTTCCTGCTCTAATTAAGGCTTTAGTTACGGCGATAGCTGTATTTGGATTTTCTTCAATAAACTTCTCAGTCATTACAAATACTTTCTCAGGATTGTTTTTCCAGATATCGTAGTTAGTTACTACTGGCACTCCAATACCTTTAAAAACCGCTTGTTGATTCCATGGCTCACCTACACAGTATCCGTAAATGGTTCCTGCTTCTAAAGTTGCTGGCATTTGTGGCGGAGGCGTTACAGAAAGTAAAACTTCAGCATCAATTTGTCCTTGTACATTATCGGCCGTATACATACCAGGGTTAATTCCTGCTGCTGCTAACCAATATCTAATTTCATAGTTATGTGTTGATACCGGGAATACCATACCCATTTTAAAAGGCTTTCCAGAGTTTTTATATTCGTTAATCACTGGTTTTAAAGCATCTGCTTTAATAGGATGTACTGGCTTACCATCTGAATCGGTAGGTACATTTGGCTTCATTTTAGACCAAACATCGTTTGAAACTGTAATCCCGTTTCCATTTAAATCCATAGAAAAGGTAGTTACTAATTTCGCTTGTCTTCCAAAACCTGCTCCAGCTGCAATTGGCTGTCCTGCTAACATGTGCGAACCATCTAATTGTCCGTCGATCACGCGGTCTAAAACATTTTTCCAGTTTGATTGTGCTTCAACAGATACAAATAAACCTTCATCTTCGAAAAATCCTTTTTCCTTAGCAATTGCTAAAGGCGCCATATCTGTTAATTTGATAAAACCAAAAGTTAATTGTGGCTTTTCAATATCTAATGTTTTTGTTTTTGAAGTTTCAGTCACAACGTTTTCGGCAATCGTTTGCTTCTTCTCTTTATTACCACAAGAAAACAGTAAAACTGCTACTGGTAAGATTAATGTTGATTTTTTGAATAATGATTTCATCTGTGTTTGATTTTGATTAAACTAAGTATTAATACTTATACATGACAAATATATAAGTAGTCTACGTGACAGATCATGTGATTACCCATATACAATCCTCTTTTTTAACAGCAATAAACCTGCTAAAACCCATAAAACAACCACAATACATTGACTAACAACAAAATAAATACCTAAGCACACAAAAAAAGCATTACTTAAATTACTAAGTAATGCTTCTAATTTTACTGATAAATACGTAGTTTTTAAAATTAAGTACTTAAAACCTACTATAATAATAGTATGGACGCCTATAAATACGTAGAAAGATTTTCATGATATTATTTTTCTAAAGATTCTAGCCAAGCTTCCTGAGAGAGTGCTTTGTACTTTTTATTATCACCATAAGGATCTGCTCCTCCATCAAAATACTGTTGAATTTGTTTTAAAGGAATGGTATCCGACATTTTTTCTGGAACATCGTAACGGTGATTCCCGTGAAAATCATGACATTGAATACAAGTGAACCAATCTTTTTTAGCAATAATAGCTTTATGAGAGATATCTAGAGGATCATTTTCCACTTCCAATTCTTGATGACAATTTTTACAATAATCAATCGAGGCCACCGAAACACGCTCTTCTTGGTGTTCGGTATGACAGGTTATACAAGTGGTAGCATTTATTTCTTTAACAGCATCTTTAAATCGAGGCTCCTTAAAACGGTGTGTAGGATGCCTATCGTTTGCCCGATCATGACATTGAAGACAATTATCTACAGTTACATCTTGGGTTCCGAAATCGACACCATCTTCCCTAGCTCCAACAGCATGCGATATGTTTGATTGTATTTGCTGAAGGAGATTCCCCCTAGCATCGGCATGACAAGCAAAACATGATAATTCCTGATGCCCCGTATTCATCGGTCCTATAGACACATATTGCTCGGTTGAATCTAAGGTTAAAACATAAAACATCACAGCCCCCAGAACCACACCTATAACACTTCCTATAACTTGTCTTTTTCGCAACGGACTTACTTTAAACATGTCATTTGTTTTTTTGATAATTAAAATTCGATCATAACTTCTTCACTTGCAGGATAACTCACACAGGTTAAAATTTGACCTTGAGATACCTCTTCATCAGATAATAGATGTCCCTCGGTCATGGTTATTTCTCCCGAAACACATTGGGCTTTACAAGTAGAACACATACCGGAACGGCAAGAATAGGGAATCACAATATTTTCAGACATGGCTTGTTGTAAAATAGATTGATCCCCCCTAGTCTTAAATTGTTTTATATCGCCATTAATTTTTAAAGTGACGTTGCTAACTAGATTCTTACCAGTAACTTTAACAGGTGCTGCCTTAAAAACTTCAATTTTTATTTGTTCTCTTGAGATGCCTTGGTTTTTTAGGAGCTCTTTAGCTTTTTCCATATAACCTGATGGGCCGCAAATCATATATACATGGTCGGCAAAATCTAGTTGGTGTTTTGCAAAAATTTTAATTAATAAGCCTGCATTGATTAAACCTGAATGGTAATTTTCTTTTGACTCATCAACAGAAGACAAAATATGCTCAACTTTAAAATGATCTGGGTGACTAATTTCTAGGGCTTTAATTTCCTCATGAAAAATAATGGACTCCGAGTTTTGATTGGCATAAACCAATAATATTTTAGACTGTTTTTCTTCAGATAAAATAGATTTCACTATTGAAAACATAGGCGTAATACCACTACCACCGGCGAACAACACATACTGGTTTCGTTCATGCACCTGAGGTTCAACCAAAAATGACCCCGCAGGATCATCAACCACCAACTTGTCACCAACCCTTAAATAATCGTGTACAAAATTGGAAACCAAGCCATTTTCAACTCTTTTGATGGTTATTTTTAAATCCTTATCGGTATAAGGATTACTACTAAAGGAGTAAGCCCGTTTATGTACCGTTTTATCAATAGGCACATGAATAGTTAGAAATTGCCCTGGTTTATACTTTAACTTTTTAAAGAAATTTCCGTTTTTAAAACACAGACTTACAGCATCATTGGTTTCTTTAATAATATCTTTTATAAGTAATTTCATATCTAGTTTATTTATAATAGAATACCATCGTGATATGAAATACCATGATTATGGTAACTATTATGGATAATGCTACGTGAACAATCATCCAACTTTTAAACAATAAATCGCTATTATTTTTTATAACATCTAAATTGAAATACCCAATGAGTGTATTTGTGAAAAATATGTATGATAACATAAGCAAATATCCATAACCAAAAGTCATACTGTGTATGTAAAACAATAAAGGGCTGATGGCTCCAATCCATTTATGCATGCTTTGTGTAGTCATGGCGTGCTTTCGAAGTTTTTTAATAACCCGTGTGAAAGTTAAAAGCCATTGGAATGCGATAAATAAAGCCAACACAAGACCCGACCAACGTTTGAATAGCTCTTGTTGCTGAAGCTCAAACAACCATGTCCACTGCAAATTCAAAAAATATTGCAAGAGGTAGGCACATAATAGTATCAATCCCACTAGCGTGGATTTATTAATGACGACCATAAATATTTAGATGATTTTTTTATTAAATATGCGATAGGTTCTTCCTTTTAATCCATAAAAAAAGGACAGGCAATTAAGGGTTTACACCTTATTTCGATACTATTAAATGCTTCATAGTTTCATAGGAAGACAGTTTTTTAACACTATCTAAAAACACTTCAGCAGATGGTAGATACTTGCCGTCTTCAGGCCATTTGTCACCGATTTCTGGTTTCTCGCTGGTTTTAAAATCTTCAATCTCATCTAAGTATGCCATATATATATCTACAGTACCTTTAGCATAAGCATTTAAAACAGCAACCGTCTCTTTATAGGTTAGCGAGTCTTTAGGATATTGCCAGGTGGTTGCCCCCATAACATCTCCTAATTTCCAATCGGTTTTTGTGGTTTGCGGATGTTTATTGTGACAGGTTACACAAGCATCGGCACTTGCTAAATCGGCAAACATAGCGGTATGCAGCTTTTGTTCTTCATCATAAAAAAATTCTGGTTTCTGATCCTTTTTTATTTTCTGAAATAAATCGGCTTGCTTGCCTTCAAACTTATTAGCAGCATTTACTGGGAAATCCGAACCCAAATACAAGCCTAGTGGCACTGGGCCTTTTCTAATACTTGAGGCTACACCTCTTAAAAACAGGGCTGGTAGCGGCCCTGCTTCTACATCATCCTTACGCCAGTCTTCATCAAACTTCATACCTTGAAGTTTTCCTTTACCAACAATTGCTTTGGTATATAAGGTTCGGGTAACATCGTTTTCTTTGGATACCATTTCTAAAACCTCATCAACAGCAAAGACTTTTTCTTCGCCAGCAGACTCCGATTTTTCCTCTGGAACACCTCCACAAGACACGATTAATACTGAAAAACATATAATTATATAGGTAGTTATTACTTTCATAAACTGTAAGATTTGTTAATTAATAAGCGGCTTCGATCATAACGCCAGACATGGTACCATATACCGTTGTCCAAGCCGTTTTAACTTCGGGTGTAAAATCATCACCCAAACCAACAGCAAGCGTATCAAGAAGCGCTTCACCCACCGTATTGTAATGACTTGGTTTGACGTTATAACCTACGTGGCGTTTACCTAAATCCTTTAAGACAGGGATTAAGGCATCTAAATTATTTAATCCTGCTACAGCCGCACCAAGCATAGTCATGAGTTTATTTCCTTGAGTACTCATGGCTTCTTTATCACTAGGAAATAGTGGTTTTAATTGGGGATCTAATTCAAAAAGTTTCTTATAAAAAATTTCAGCTGCAGTCGATGCAATTGGCTTCACTTTAGCAAAAGAATCTTGAACTAGTGTAATTGTTTTTGGCTCCATATTTTATAGTTTGTTAGGTTAAATTAAATAAGTATTAATACTTATTTGTAACAAATGTATAAGTTGAAACCCTAAATTATCATGTTATAAAACAGCAGAAAACCATCTTTTATAACAGTATAAAAACTACGAAAACACAGTTTTTAATAGAAAACGTCTATTTATGAGTTTATTAGACGTAAAGTTTTAAAAACTAAGTATCTAAGAAGAAATTGTGCTCACTAATCTCTTTTTTAAGTAATTGAGCATCATTGATACCTACTTTCTTACCTTGCGTGCTGATTAGTTTTTCTTTTTTGAGAGCTGAAAGCACACGAATAACCTGCTCTTCGGTAGTACCTGCGTAATCGGCATATTCTTTTCTGCTAAGCGGTAAATTTATAAATCCGCGGAGATCACCAAATTTTCTATGGATATACAATAAAGTATCAATAACGCGCTCACGAACGGTCATTTGTGATATAGACTTCACTTTGTTCTCGCTACGGTTTAATTCATTGGCATAAAACAGCATCATATCATAGGCAAACGAAGGATTTTCAAGCAAGGCTTCCTGAAGCACATCCTTTGAAAAATAGCACAAAACCGTATCTTTTAAAGCAATAGCTCCGATAGAATAATACTCTTCGGTACCAAATCCACGATGACCAACAATCTCGCCTTCCTTTGCAAAGCGTACAATTTGCTCTCGTCCGTTTATACCTGTTCTGAATACTTTAACAACACCTTTTAAAATAAAAAACAGACCATTTACAGGAGCGCCTTCCATGACAAATTGCTGTCCTTTTTTACATCTTAAAGTACTTTTGCTTTTTATATATTCAGCATCGCTATTACCGCGTAGACTTCTATGAATGATACAATTTACATTTTCACATGACTCGCAAGAGACGCTGCTAAGTGCTTTATTTTTAGAATGTGTATGTGAAGATGTTAAAGGCATATAGAACTAATATCTCCTTCAAAAGTAAGTAATAATACTTAGTTCTATAAACAAACCCCTTATTTTTAAGAGTATAACAAAAAACACCAACCGAAATTATTCAATTGATGTTTTAGATGCTTTATATTCAGAAATATCAAACGTTTTTACTTTTTCCCTTGTACCTCAACTCGCCTAATTCAATTCCAATAGCGGTTTTTGCAAGAATGGTAAATATAAAAGCTCCCATGGCCCAAATTCCTAAAGTCACACCTATTTCAATACGAGTTGGAGTGTATTCCACTATTTTTCCATAAGGCCCAGGAATAAAACCTGGCACAATTAAACCGAAACCTTTTTCAATCCAAATGGCTATAAAAAGTATAAAACAACAAAAGAATAGCACTTTAAAGTTATTTCTGAGCTTGTGAAAAGTCAACAATACGGTGGCTAGAACGTTAAGAGGAATAGCAGTCCAAATCCAAGGTAACAAGGCATCTTTCCCATGTAATCCGAAGAATAAATAATAAGCACTTTCACTGTGGTGTGTTGGTGCATAAAACTCTTTAAACAACTCCGAAATCAACATAATTAAATTGATTTGAGCAGCTACAGTTACTACCATAGCAATTTTTCTTAGTGTTCTATCCTGCACTTTAAAGGCTGTGAAATTTCTAATAATAGCCAATACCAATATAATGAGTGCTGGTCCTGCAGCAAAAGCCGATGCTAAAAATCGTGGTCCCAAAAGCGCATTATTCCAAAACGGACGCGCTTGTAAGCCTTGATATAAAAAGGCCGTAACTAAATGAATTCCAACAGCCCAAAACACCGATAAAATGGCTCCAGGCACGTAAACGCTAGATTTCGCTTCCTTACCTTGGTAATGTCTAAATAAAATATAAAGTGGTATGGTAATATTTAAAAACAGGTAACCATTAAGCACGATTACGTCCCATGTGAGCATGGAATTGGGAAAATTAAACACACCTATTCCAGGAATCATATGCCATAAAACCGATGGCCCTCCCATATCGGCAACCACAAAGGCCAAACACATAATTAATGCGGCAACCGCAAGCCCTTCGCCAATTAAAACAGCTTGCTTAAAATCTACATCATGTAAAACATAAGTGGGCATAACAAGCATGACTGCCGCCGCGGCGACCCCTACTAAAAAGGTAAAATTAGAGATATACAAGCCCCAACTCACACGATCGCTCATCCCAGTAACACTCAAGCCCTCAGATAACTGAATAGAATAACAATACATCCCCACTAACATCACAAAGGTTAATGCCCCCATCCAAATATGGTATCGTAAAGAACCACGTGTGATGGTCGCTAGACTATCCTTAACTAAACTTCCAAAAACTTTAAATACACTCATGTTTTTAATTATACTTTATTAAATGTTTAATCGTTTATTTGTTTAATCGACTCTGCTCTATTATTTTTTTAGTGAATGTTTATTGCTTAAACCAACGTATTCGATTAAACGATTCCACAACACTCTAATCCATGAAATACCAGAACTTCGGTTCTGTTCCTAAATCTTCTTTTAATCGAAATACTTTTTTATTTTCTAAAACCCATCGAATGGTACTTTTAGGATCTAATAAATTTCCAAAAACACGTGCTCCAGTTGGACAAGCTTCAACACAAGCTGGATTTTTCCCTGTACGCGAACGTTGCACACAAAACGTACATTTTTCCATAACGCCTTTTTTACGCATACGGTTCCCTAAATAGTGCTGATTATGATTAACCTCTTCTTCTGGCACTTCTGGTTTACTCCAGTTAAATCGGCGGCCATCGTAAGGACAAGCAGCCATACAATAACGACAACCAACACACCAATCGTAATCAACAACCACTAAACCATCAGCTTCACGCCAAGTGGCTTGCACAGGACATACCTCAACACATGGTGGATTATCGCAATGAAAACACTGTGTTCCCATATAAAAGTGTCCTTCAGCTGGTACTTCATGATAGTAATTATCGTCGGCTTCATTAAAATTAAAACCTTGACCATCTTTCATTTCATGAATTCGTATGTATTGCATTTCCGAATTACGGTCTTGATTGTTTTCTTCAACACAAGCATTCACACAATCCATATACCCTTGGCACTTTGAAATATTAAAAGCATAGCCAAACAAAACATCTTCTTCGGCATTTTTTGAAGACATGCTTAGGTTTTTACCAGTACGCAACTCATAAGAACGCATCAAACGATCGACCGTAGCACTTTTTTCATCATCCGACATTAGTTTGTAGTTCCCTTTAAACTGCTCTTCCCAGTCTATTTGCGCCTTTTCTTTACTATCATCACCACTAATAACACTACAAGATGTACTTACGGCACCTGCTCCAATTAATAAACTCGCCGTTAATTTTTTAAAGGCGGTACGTCTATCCATTTTCACATCAAAAACCTGATCGAAACCATCTTTTTTAGTTTCTTCTCCAATGGACGCGTTTATTGCAGCTTCGGCAAACTCTTGGTCTGTCATTTGATTAACATCTGGTTCCTGATGTCCTTTAGCTCCATGCGAGCCACATCCTCCTGAAGTTTTACCGCAACCACAAGCGCCAGAGGGCTTTTCGTTATTTCTACCAAAATTTAAAGAATACCATTTTTTGTTAGTGCTCATAGTTTAAATGTTTTTATAATCCTTGTTTGGTTCGTTTATTATTTACGCTCTTCGTCTACGGTAGTATTAAAACGTGCTGGCCACCTAGACTCGAAGTGTGGTTTGTGTGGGTTATGACAATTTACACAGGTCATTGCAGCTCTTGGCGGTGCCCAACCTCCAAGGCGTTTTCCATGCGCGCCACCTTTCCAATCTTCAAATTGCTTGGTGTGACATTGGCTGCATAATTGATAACTTTTATTGAAATCAATATCTCTCCCTGTTAGACTTTTTAACTCATTCATGTTACTAGGATTGTGGCACGTCACACAATTCATGGTATTTTCATTGGCGTGAACTATTTTAATATCCCAGTGTGCCTTTTTCATGCCTTCACTATGCATGTCTTCTAAAGGTTTCGAATGACATTCGGTACAAGCATAAGATCGTATTTCTCCTTTGCGCTCGGGAATTAAAAAGGTATGTTCACCTTCTGTGATTTGTAACATCTCCATATCTTCTAAATATTTTTCAGATGAAATGGAAGTTCCTTTATAATGTTCGCCTTCAGCATTTATCTTTTCGATAACTCCATGGTATTCACCTTCTCCGTGCTTACACGAAAAAAAGCTGACTAATAAAACAAAGCTTAAAAGGATTCTATTCATAATATATCTATTGCACAGCATTAGTATTCGCTCTTTTAAAAGTTCCTATATCGGTCATTTCCTTATTATTAGGCACGTGACATTGCCTACAATTAATCCGCTCGGGATGTGTGACTCTAATTTCTTTAGGCGCCCCTGGTCCTCCATGACATGACAAACAGTTTTCATGCATTTGAATTTGATGTGGAATAATTGGCGGACTCCCAGTTAGTGCATTGTTAACACCTACAGCAGGTGCTTTTACCTTTTCAAAATGATTAGGTTTGAATACCTTTTCAGTCTTTTGAGCCACATGACATTGTCTGCAATTCACCATCTCTGGATGCGGCGTCACCGGAGCATAAGCAGAAAATTTATCGACATAACCACCGTTTTGATGACATTTTAAGCACACATTCTCTCCCATACTACGCTCGATAGCAACAGGGTGCGGAATACTTGGTGGCGCCCCGTGAAAGGCTCTATTATCATAATAATCTTCTATAGACCTTTGGTGGGTTTCATCAATAGGCATATTGGCATAATCTAAGGCAAACTCGGCGCGTTTAAAAACACCTGTTTCCGAAGGAATAGCCGTTATATGCTCATTGGTTTCAAGAGGAATATAAGCCTCTTCGAGACCTGTTTGATAACTATAACCCCAAATAGCAATAAAGGCTACAAAGAGCAGAACGAAAAACGATATGATACCTAACCTTTTTCTCATGACTAAGCTTTTTCAACTTTAACAGCACATTTTTTATAATCGGGTTCTTTAGAAATCGGACAAAAAGCATCTAAAGTCACATCGTTAATCAGCATATTTTCATCAAAAAACGGCACAAAAACCTGTCCTTTGGTTGGCAAGCCTCTTTCATTAATAGAAGCCGGTAAAACACAAGAGCCACGACGTGATGTCACTTTTAATTTTTCACCATTAACAATCCCTAAACGAGCGGCATCATCGGGATGCAGTTCCACATAAGCATGTGGCATGGCTTTATGCAATACGGGGATGCGGCGGGTCATGGAACCTGTATGCCAGTGTTCTATAACACGTCCTGTATTTAACCAGAAAGGATATTCGCTATCTGGAACTTCTGGAGCGGGCTCATAAGGGCGCTGCCAAATAACAGCTCGACCATCTGGTTTTCCATAAAAATCGAAATCTTTCTTAGGATCGCAAGCCGGATCATACTTAGAATTAAAGCGCCATTGTGTCGATTTCCCATCTACGTATGGCCAAATAACCCCCGATTCTCTTTTAAGAACCTCTAACGGTGCCATACCGTGTTTTGCCCCTTCGTGAAACTGTCTGTATTCGTTAAAAATCTCTTCAACATGATTCTCTCGACTATATGGAAACAAATCGCCATAGCCCATGCGTTTAGCAACTTCAATAAACATCCAAGCATCTGGAGTTGTTTCACCAGGACCATCAACCATTTTATCCCAATGCTGCGTTCTGCGTTCCGAGTTTCCATAGAGACCACTTTTTTCGATATGCCAAGACGCTGGTAAAATCACATCGGCCACATCGGAAGTTGGTGTAGGAAACACATCTGAAACCACCACAAAACAAGATTCCTTTTCCATGCCCGGACGGTAACGACTTGTTTTAGGTAAGGACACCAAAGGATTAGTAGCCTGAGTCCAAATAAACTTTATATCGCCACGATCTACCGCTCTAAACATTTCTGTAGCATGGTATGTAGGTTTCGACGGAATTCTTTCAACCGGCACCTTCCATATTTTCGCTGCTAAGGCTCTATCCTTAGCGTTGGTTACTACGCCATGAGGTAATTTATGTGTAAATGTACCAACCTCTCTGGCTGTACCACAAGCCGAAGGTTGTCCGGTTAATGAAAACGGACCATTACCTGGCTGAGAAATTTTCCCTGTTAAAAGATGGATGTTGTATACTAAATTATTTATCCACGTTCCACGGGTGTGTTGATTCATACCCATACACCAATAGGACACCACTTTAGTATTTGGATCGCCATAAACATGCGCCAAAAACTTTATATCTTTAACTGACACTTTAGAGTATTTCGCTACTTTTTCTGGCGTATAATCTTCTAAAAATGCTTTATAATCTTCAAAATCGATTTTAGTTGGTTTATCGGTAAAAGCATAGTTATCTTCTAATCCATAACCCATATTCGTTAAGCCCTTGCTGAAATTCACATGATTTTCTACAAATGCCTTATTAACCCAACCGTTATTTATTATCTCATAACAAATCGCGTTAGCTACAGCTAAATCGGTTTGAGGTTCAAATAATATAGATCTATCGGAGGCCATACTAGATCGCGTCGTTCTAGTTGCGAAATCTATAATTTTAGCCCCACGTCTATTCTTCTCTTCTAACATTCTTGAGAACAATACAGGATGCATTTCTGCCATATTATTACCCCAAGTGATAAAATAATCAGCATGATCGATATCTTCGTAGCAGCCCATAGGCTCATCGGCGCCAAAAGTGGTTAAAAACCCCGTTACAGCACTTGCCATACACAAACGCGCATTACAATCGAGGTTGTTAGTACCAATAGCTCCTTTCATGAGTTTCGAAGCCACATAACCTTCGGGAATAGTAGATTGCCCCGACGTATACATAGCCACAGCATCTTTACCGTGTTTATCCATGGTCTCCTTCATTTTATTAGCTACAATATCTAAAGCTTCATTTAAAGGCGTTTGAACATATTTACCATTTTTCTTTACCAGTGCGTGTGTTAAACGATCTTCGGCCTGAATACACATAATTTGGTGATAGCCCTTCACACATAACAAACCTTTGTTTACTGACGAATTAGGGTCACCTTTAACAGCAACAGCCTTGCCCTTATCAACCCCAATTAAAACACCACAACCTACACCACAAAAACGACAAGGTCCTTTTTTCCATTCTAAATCGCCACCTTCAGGTAAATTCTTTTCCTGTTCATCGGCAAAAATAATTCCAGGGAACATGGTTGCTGCGGCTGTCATGGCCGACATGATGGCCATTTTTTTAATAAAATTTCGTCGGTTTAATAAAGTATCGTGCATAATACAATTAGTTTTTTGGTGTATTGAAGCCAGAAACCATAGCCAAAAGTTTTAAACTATCTAGGCCTTCTATGGTTGCTTTTAAAGTATCGTCTTGTTTTTGATTTTCGGTTTCGGTAACCACTATAATGAGGTCTTCATTCTCTGAAGGAATGACGTCGCAGTAAGAAATATTTAGCAATTCGGAAATTAAAACATCCTTTTTACCGTCTTGAGGATAAGCTAAATAACTTTTTATTGGCATAGCATTAGCATTTTGTTAAAATTGAGTTTAAAACTCTATTAAATTAGCAAAATAAAACATGACAATTATCATATTCTCAATTATTTAGACAAAATCTAAATAATAAGCCTTCAAAAGAATCATACGATACGTACTTTTAAATTTTCGTTATATTTGCAAAGACATAACGAAAACAAACTGTATGATTTCTATTTCTGAAGCCATTTCAATAGTTAAAAACAACAGCAAATCGCTACTTGAAAGCTGTAATAAGTCCGTAGAAAAAGCTGGAGGCTATATACTTTTTGAAGATGTAAAATCACCTATAAGCATGCCGCCTTTTAGACAATCGGCCATGGATGGTTATGCGTTACATCTTCATGATGATTTAACCTACCAATTGATTGGTGAAATTAAAGCTGGTGATGCTTTAAATCCGACCTTAAAATCTGGCGAAGCAGTTCGCATTTTTACAGGAGCTGCAGTTCCCGATACTGCCAATGCTGTGATGATGCAGGAAAAAGTAGAAAACCACGGAAAAACTATCGACATAGCACATCAAATTGATTTAGAACTGAATATTCGTCCGCTTGGCGAACAGGTTAAAACGGGTGATATCGCCCTTAAAAAAGGCACCAAATTAACTCCGGCAGCCATAGGATATCTATTATCTCTAGGGATTACCCATGTTAATGTTTATAGAAAACCTAAAATAGCACTAGTTACCACGGGTAACGAACTTATAGAGCCCGGGCAAGACCTGACATACGGTAAAATTTACGAGAGTAATTCTAAAATGCTTTTAAGTGTGCTCTACAATTTAAAGTTTTACGACATCACTTCTTATAAAGTGGAAGATGATTATAAGCAAACCGTATCGACGCTAAAAACAGCGGTTGATGAAAATGATTTGGTACTTATAACCGGAGGCATTTCAGTAGGCGATTACGACTTTGTTGGCAAAGCTTTAAAGGAACTAGAAGTTGAAGAACACTTTTATAAAGTGGCTCAAAAACCAGGAAAACCACTTTTCTACGGAAAAAAAGGAGCCACTCAAATTTTTGCCTTACCAGGAAATCCAGCCGCTGCCCTAACCTGTTTCTATGTGTATGTGTATATCGCTTTACAACAATTTATGAATCGCCATGAATTGGAATTATCTCGTACAGAAGGAATTTCAAGATCTACATTTAATAAACGTGGTGATAGACCTCAATTTTTAAAGGCGATATATAATAATGGTCAGGTTGATATATTAGAAGGTCAGAATTCATCCATGCTCCACACTTTTGCGCTTTCCAACGCCTTAGTGTTTATGCCTGGGGAACTGAATGTAATTTCAGAAAACGATAAAGTGAACGTGATTCTATTACCAAACTAAACCCTTTTTACATGAGTTATAAAATAAAAAGTCGCATATGGATCGAATCTAATAATAATGTCCTATTAGGTGAAGGCCGTGTACATTTATTAAAAGCCATTCATGAAACGGGATCGCTTTCAAAAGGCGCTAAGGCTTTAAACCTATCCTATAAAAAAGCATGGCATTTATTGGATTCGGTAAATAAATCGGCTAAAAAACCAGTAACCATAAATAGCATTGGCGGTAAAGGCGGAGGCGGTGTAGCACTCACTCCCTACGGACAAGCACTCATTAAAACCTTTGATGAAATCAATCAGAATTGCTGGGATTTTTTAGATGAACAGATGGAGAAGTTGGAGTTGTTGTAGAAGTGCCTAAAGTGCGCTAAAGTTGAAAGTACTTAAAGTTAGAGGAACGTGCTAAAAAAGTGCCTAAAGTGTGCTAAAGTTGGAAGTACTTAAAGTTAGAGGAACGTGCTAAAAAAGTGCCTAAAGTGTGCTAAAGTTGGAAGTATTTAAAATTTGGAGGACGTGTTAAAAAAAGTGCCTAAAGTGTACTAAGGTTAGACGACACATGTTAAAAAAGAGACTGAAGTTTACTAAAATTACAGGAACAGAGATATAAAAGTGATAAATTAAAAATAATGGATAATAAAGAATTTGCTAAGAAACTAGAGTTTAGAACACGACAATTTGGAATATCCATAATTAAAATATCCTCTTTATTACCACAAACTGTAGAAGCAAAAGTTATTAAAAATCAGATAACAAAATCAGGTACCAGTATCGGTGCAAATTATCGTGAAGCGAATAGATCACGGAGTCAGCGAGACTTTAAAAACAAAATTAAAATTTCAGAAAGTGAAGCTAGCGAAACCGAATATTGGATAGAAATAATAAAAGATTTGAATTGGATAGAAAATGAAAAGTTAAACCCCGTAATAAAAGAAACGAAAGAACTCCTAGCACTGTTTACTGCAATAGCAAACAAACTTTGAACTTCAAACAATAGTAACTTTAAATACTTCAGGCACTTTTAACTTTTAACTTTAAATACTTTAGGCACTCTAGGCACTTTTAACTCAAAAAAACATGCTCCAAACCGAAAACATATACATATTCCTAGCAATCTTACCCATTGTATCCTTTCTCTACTCAAGTGTGGGGCACGGTGGCGCAAGTGGCTATTTGGCGCTTATGGCTTTGTTTTCATTTGCACCAGAAACCATGAAGCCTACCGCTTTATTGCTTAACCTTTTTGTGGCAGGGATTTCATTCTACTACTATTATAAAGCTGGTTTTTTCAATAAAAAACTATTTATAAGCTTCGCCATCGCTTCCATTCCTTTGGCTTTTTTAGGAGGCACTATTGAAGTTGATGCATCTATTTATAAAAAAATTCTAGCCGTTTTATTAATTTTTGCCATTCTAAAAATGATGAATGTATTCGGAAAAGAAAACGACAAAATTAAAGATGTTAAGCTTTGGCATGGTTTAATTGTTGGTGGTATTATCGGATTCTTTTCAGGGCTGATAGGTATTGGGGGCGGCATTATATTAACGCCTGTTATTTTACTCTTGCATTGGGGCAAAATGAAGGAAGCCGCAGCCGTTTCTGCTCTTTTTATTTGGGTGAATTCTGCAGCGGGACTAATCGGACAAATAAGTAGCGGCGTAACTATTGAAAAAGAATCGTTTTTATTAGTCGCCATCGCCTTAATTGGAGGCGTTTTAGGCGGTTATTACGGCAGTAAAAAAATTAATAACACCAAACTACGATACATTTTAGCCTTTGTACTCATTATAGCTTGTGCTAAATTATTTTTCACATAAAATGATAGATAAAAAACACATAACAGGCCTTGTTTTATCTGGCGGAAAAAGTAGCCGGATGGGTACCGATAAAGGTTTTTTAAGCCTTAACGGAAAACCCTTTATCCAATACAGTATTGATGCCTTAATGCCTTTGGTTTCTGAAATCATAATCGTTTCAGACCATACGACTCATGATGCTTTAAATTATAAAAGGATAAGTGATAATATTAAAAATGCAGGACCCGTAGCAGGCATTGCCGCTGGATTAGAAGCTTCAAAAACCGATTACAACTTGGTTTTAAGTTGCGATATTCCGTTGATTCGGACATCCATTTTAGAAAAGCTTATTCTGAATATGGATACCGATTTCGATATCATTCAAATTGAAAGCAACAATAAATCCATGCCACTCATTGCTTTGTACCACAAGCGATGTGCGCCTATTTTTAAAAATTTGGTTGAAAATGATGAAAGACGCTTACGTATTGCAGTGAATAACTGTAAGGTTAAAAATGTGGTTTTAAATACGGAAGAAGAACAGCAAAGTACTATGAATGTAAACACACAAGAAGAACTAAAACAATTGAAAGATGCTATTAACCATTAAATATTTCGGACTTATTGCTGAAGTCACACAGATAAGCGAAGAAACTTTAGAGTTTTCAGGGAAACAAATTTCGGAGCTTTTAACGCTTTTGTATGCTAAATATGAAGCTTTGAAAACCAAAGATTTTCAAGTAGCCCAGAATCAGGAATTGGTTGCTACAGATGCTTTAGTAAACGGACAAGAAATTGCATTGTTACCTCCTTTTGCGGGCGGGTAATTTATAACGGTTTAACTGTTTATTTGTTTAATCGTTTGAACGATTACACGATTAAACAGTTCAACAAATAAACATAAATATGAGATACAACAGACACATCATACTATCAGAAATTGGACAAGAAGGACAAGATAAAATTTCCAAAGCCAAAGTATTAACCATTGGCGCTGGTGGTTTAGGCTGTCCAATCTTGCAATACCTCGCAGCAGCTGGTGTTGGCACTATTGGCATCATCGATTTTGATACGGTAGACTTATCAAACTTACAACGTCAAATTTTATTTGGTAGCGCTTCTATAGGAAAAAACAAGGCCCTTGCCGCTAAAGAACGTTTATCAGATTTAAACGCTGACGTTACCATAAACACCTACCCCGAACGCTTAACACATCAAAATACTTTAGAACTTTTCGAACAGTACGATGTTATAGTAGATGGCTCCGATAATTTTGAAACACGCTATTTGGTAAACGATGCCTGCGTAATCACCAACAAACCACTCGTTTTTGGTTCTATTTTTAAGTTTGAAGGACAGGTTTCGGTATTTAATTATCAAAACGGCCCTTCATACCGCTGTCTTTTCCCGAATCCGCCAGAAAAAGGTGCTGTTCCTAACTGCTCTGAAATTGGTGTGTTAGGCGTGCTTCCAGGCATTATAGGCACCATGCAGGCTAACGAAGTCTTAAAAATTATTTTAGGGATTGGTAACGTGCTTTCAGGACAACTTTTATGCTACAATGCATTAACGCTTCAAAACACGATTTTAAAAATCAACCGTTCGGAAAGCGCTATTGAATCGGTCTTAAAAGACAAAGCTAATTTTCAAAAGCAACACATCAACATGGGCTGTGAAGTTTCAACTGAAAACATATCTATTTATGATGTTTCATTAGAAGACAACGTGCAATTTATCGATGTACGAGAAGACCACGAACAACCAAAAGTTGAAGCTGTTCCTATCACCTATGTACCGCTATCGGAAATAGAAGAAGCATACATCAACATAGACCCTTCCAAAAAGGCTTATGTTTTTTGTCAAGCAGGAATACGTAGTGAACATGCTGTAGAACGACTTCATGAATTGGGTGTTACTAATTGTTTTAGTCTGAATGAAGGCGCTGCGGAAATTAATGATTATTTGAATGAGCAATTGGAAACTAAATCAGTGAAATCATAAAATTTATAATAACAAGACCCTTCAGTTTTTAAAACCTAGAAGGTCTGAAAAACATACATTATGGAAACAAAGAAACCTAAAAACGTATTTCAAGAAGGTGCAATAACATCTGATTTTATTGGGAATTCTATTTACAAACATCAAACAAAAACTAGTATTGGCGCACATAATATTTTCCTCGGACAAGTTCGTGCCGATGAGATTGATGGCAAAACCGTTTCTGCCATAGAATACACGGCATACGAGGATATGGCTAATCAGAAATTCCATGACATTCGTGAGTCGGCTTTCGAGAAATTCGACTTAACCTGCATGCACATTTACCACAGTTTGGGCACTGTAAAAGCAGGCGAAATTTGCTTATTCGTATTCGTGTCTTCACCAAGACGAAAAGTAGTTTTCGAAGCTCTAGAATACATCGTTGAAGCCATTAAAGCCGATGTTCCTGTTTTTGGAAAAGAAATTTTTGAAGACCATTCGCATCAGTGGAAGCTAAACACGTAAGTGTTTTGTGTTTAATCGTTGATTTGTTTAACTGTTTAATTGTAAAAAGTAACACATGGCATATACGTTTTCATTTGAAAAACTAACGGTTTGGATAGACTCCAAAGAATTAGTAAAAACCATATATAATGTGACTCGTGAATTTCCAAACGATGAAAAATTCGGATTAACAAATCAACTTAGAAGAGCATCTGTTTCTGTAGCTTCAAATTTAGCGGAAGGTACTTCGAGAAACACGAATAAAGACAAAGCACATTTTACAACCATTGCTTTTAGTTCGCTAATGGAAGTTTTAAATCAAATTATTATCGCTAATGAATTAGACTTCATTAATGAAACAGATTATCAATCAGTAAGAAACGACATTGAAAAAATATCAAATAAGCTAAATGCATTAAAAAAGCACAATTAAATTATTAAAACTTGTTTAATCAATGATGAGTTAAATCGTTTACCCGATTACCCGTCTAAACAATTAAACAAATAAACAAATCCACATCAAAATGGTCGACATCACACATAAAAACACCACATTACGTACAGCAGTAGCACAAGCTGTGGTAAAAGTTAGTAAACCAGAAACTATAGAAGCTATTAAAAATGATACGGTTCCTAAGGGGCATGTATTTGCTATGAGTAAGGCAGCAGGGCTTTTAGGTGTAAAACGCACGCCAGATATTTTACCTGACTGCCATCCCTTGCCTATTGAGTTTACAGGCGTTGAATATGAAATTAATGGCTTGGAGATTTCGGTGATTTTTACCGTGAAAACCATCTATAAAACAGGCGTTGAAGTAGAAGCTATGCACGGTGCAAGTGTTGTAGCGCTTAACATGTACGACATGCTAAAACCAATAGATAAAGGCATTGAAATTCACGCCATCAAACTCCTTAATAAAAAAGGTGGGAAATCTGACTTTAAAGACCGTTTCCGAAAAGATTTAACGGCTGCTGTTGTAGTTTGTAGTGATACCATTTCGGCGGGACATAAAGAAGATAAAGCCGGGAAAGCCATTATTAAAAAGCTTGAAGAGTCTGGGGTTAAAATATCAGAATACGTGATTATCCCTGACGAAAAAGACATCATTCAGCAAAAAGCTAAAAACTATCAGGAACAAGGTATCGATATGGTGATTTACACAGGAGGCACAGGGCTTTCGGGTAGAGATGTTACACCTGAAGCTTTACTTCCAATTTTAGACAGACGCATACCAGGAATTGAAGAGGCCATTCGTGGTTACGGACAAGAACGTACGCCGTTTTCCATGCTTTCAAGAAGTGTTGCTGGCACGATTTCAGACACGCTAGTTTTGGCACTTCCTGGGTCGACTAACGGTGCTAAAGAATCTATGGATGCGATTTTCCCTGGGGTTTTGCATAGTTTTAGAATATTGAAGGGGGCTAGACATGATTAAAAATGTTGATGCGTTGAATTGTTTAATCGTTGAGTCGATTAACCGATTAAACAAATACACAGCTAAACAAATAAACAAATTAAAGTAATGAGCGAGAACAAAAACATATTACAAGATTCACACGGTAGAGATCACGCTTATTTGCGTATATCACTTATCGAACGCTGTAATTTAAGGTGTACCTATTGCATGCCCGAAGAAGGTGTAAAGTTATCTCCGAAAAGTAGTTTAATGACTTATGAGGAGATTTACGAAATCGCCAAAACTTTTGTAGATAACGGGGTTACCAAAATTAGATTAACAGGTGGCGAACCTTTAATTAGAAAAGACATCCCTATTATTTTGGAAAAACTCGCCACTTTACCGGTAGAACTTTCTATCACGTCTAATGCGGTGATTATTGATAAATATATCGATGTATTAAAAAAATACGGCGTTAATAAAATCAATGTGAGTTTGGATTCTTTAGATGAAGGTAAATTTAAACACATTACACGCCGCCATGAGTTTAAAAAGGTGTACAACAACATTTTACTTTTAGTTAAAGAAGGCTTCACTGTAAAGGTTAATGCCGTTTTAATGAAAGGGTTTAATGAAAATGAAATCATCGATTTTATTAATTTCACCAAAGATTTACCTGTTTCGGTGCGCTTTATAGAATTCATGCCTTTTGATGGTAACAAATGGGACATGAGTAAAATGGTGTCTTATGCTGAAGTGATGCGTTATGTTCACGACGCTTTCGCGGAAGACGAAGTAGAACGCTTACAAGATGCGCCTAACGATACCTCTAAAAACTATAGAATTAAAGGCTATCAAGGTTCTTTTGCGATTATAAGCTCGGTAACCAATCCGTTTTGCGATTCTTGTAACAGATTACGTTTAACAGCAAACGGCCAACTTAAAAACTGTTTGTTTTCTTCAACCGAATCGGATTTATTAACTACGCTACGTGCTGGAAAATCTATTGAACCCGTGATTCAAAAAGCGGTATGGGCTAAATTGAAAGTCCGCGGTGGTATGGATACCTTAAAAAAACTTCAAGAACCGGAATTGCATACTAATAATAGGAGTATGACGGCTATTGGAGGGTAATTATTGAGATGAGACAATTTTCTGACTTAAGACTATAAACACCTAAAAATCAGCATTAATAACAAGAAACCTATCCCTTACTAATCATTTGAAGAAAATCTAAAGTGTTTTCACTTTCGGCAACAAACTTCAGCATTTTGTTTCTCTTCTTCAAAAGATTGGTGATATACCGCTTTAAAAATAGCTTATTGATTATTTTGCCTAAAATACCTAACGGTGATTCAAAATGGAATGTATTCGTCATAATGGTGATACCATTCTTTTCTTTGAAACGATGCTCGTGACGATAGGATTTAAAAGCACCTAAAACCATTTCATCTACGAAATAATACGGACTTTCAAACGCTACAATTTTTGAAGTTAAATGCTGAACAACCCCCAAATGATTGGCTTCCCAACTCACCCACTCCCCTTCAGAAATGAGTCCTGTTGTTTTTCCAGCAATAGGAATTTCCTTAGTCTGCTTTAAAGATTCTTTAAGCATATCGATGCTTCTTGCTAAATCAAAGCAGGTTTTAATATCGGAATGTATCTCCGACTCAAGAACGATGGTTGGCATTTAGTTGGTTGGTTCTAAAATATTTGGTGCGCAAACATAGTCAAATTCCATTAGAGAAAAAATAGAACTTGACTCGAACCCTTCAACTTTACATAAAATTCCCGTTAACTTAACGTTTAGTTTATACGTTAAATAAGAAATGCATGACATCGCCATCTTTAACGATATAATTTTTTCCTTCAACCCGCATTTTTCCAGCTTCTTTAACTTTAGCTTCACTACCGTACTCTACATAATCGTTATAAGCAATTACTTCGGCACGAATAAATCCTTTTTCAAAATCAGTGTGGATCACACCAGCAGCTTGAGGTGCTGTAGCTCCTATATCAACCGTCCAAGCACGAACCTCTTTCACACCTGCTGTAAAATACGTTTGTTGGTTTAATAATTTATACGCCCCACGAATTAGTTTCGCCGATCCAGCTTCATCTAAACCAATGTCTTGTAAGAACATTTGGCGTTCTTCGTAGTCTTCTAATTCATTAATATCTGCTTCCGTTCCAACAGCCAAAACAAGTACTTCGGCATTTTCATCTTTAACAGCTTCTTTAACCTGCTCTACGTAAGCGTTACCTGTAACAGCAGCACCTTCATCAACATTACATACATACATTACAGGCTTATCGGTAATAAACTGTGATGGAATTACAAAATCCTCATAATCTTCTTCAGAAAATTCTAAAGCTCTCACCGATGTTCCGGCCTCTAAACCAGCCTTAATTTTTAATAAAACAGCTTCTTCCTTTTGAGCCTCTTTATTTCCTGTTTTAGCAGCACGCTTCACTTTATCTAACTTCTTTTCAGCAGTCTCTAAATCTTTCAATTGCAGCTCCATATCGATCGTCTCTTTATCACGAATAGGGTTCACATTACCATCAACGTGAACAATATTATCGTTATCGAAACAACGTAAAACGTGTAAAATAGCATCGGTTTCACGAATATTAGCTAAGAATTGGTTTCCTAAACCTTCACCTTTACTAGCGCCTTTTACTAAACCTGCGATATCTACAATCTCTACAGTAGCAGGAAGCACACGCTCTGGGTTAACCAAGCTTTCCAACTTCTCTAAACGAGGATCTGGTACGTTTACAACACCTATATTAGGCTCTATAGTACAAAACGGAAAGTTAGCACTCTGCGCTTTGGCATTAGATAAACAATTAAATAATGTTGATTTTCCTACGTTTGGCAATCCTACTATACCTGCTTTCATTTGAAAAATGTATTTTTTATTTCCGAGACATCGGAAATCTTCTTTTTAAATAATAATTTAGCTCAAGAAGTTACTAACTAGATAGCAACTTGTTTTGCGAGTGCAAATGTAGTTAATTCCTTTATTATTTTTTGTAACAATTTTAAGCTTTAATTGCTGAATGCCTATAAACTAGTTTCAATGAAATATTTATTGCTTCTTATCCTACTTTGCCTGACTGGTTTCATGGGCTATTCTCAAAATTTTAGTGCTCAAATTGTAGCGAAAGACAATAAAAAAGCCATTCCTTATGCCAACGTAAAAACCAATATGAATACTGGCGTTATTTCCAATGAAGAAGGCTTTTTCACCCTTATTATAAACGATTCTATAACATCACTTACCATTTCATGTTTGGGTTTTGAGCAAAAAACAATACCAGTAGACCTGATAAAAACTGAACATGCTATTATTCAATTAAAAACAGCTATTAATCAATTGGATGAAGTTTTTATAAGTAATAAACCCCTAAACGCCGAGAGTATTATGGCTAAGGTTCGAGAAAACATCGGCTCAAACTATCAAATCAATCTCATTAATCATGGTATTTTTAGTCGTACGACCAATTATGCCGATTTTAAAAAGCTAGACTTTGAAATCGAAAAAGCCTCACATATTAAAAAGCGAAATTTACAATCGGCAAATCGCGAATTGGAAGCCATGGCTAAAGAAGTCAAGGAAGGGAACATCATTCAATTTGAAGATTTTAAAGGGAATTTATATGTTTTGAACAAGGACAGCACCAAAATAGAAGCTAGTAAAGCCACAAAAATCCTAGATTCTAAGAATAACTTTTCACTCGATGACATTCAAGAAAAATCACAACGCATCGTACTGAAATACTTAGACAGTTCAAAAACCTACAAAATAAAATCAGGCTTTTTCAAGCTCGAAGATTCTCTCGATTTGAACGACGATAAGGTTAAAGATCTGCAAAAAAAAGAATATCAATTAAATGCTTTAAACAGCTCTACCAGAAAAACACTACGTCGTGCCTTATTTTATAAAAACTCGTTTCTAGACAAATTAATAAACCCGAAATTATACGATTACACACTTAAAACAACCACATTTAACGATGACCTTATCTATATTATACAATTTACGCCAAGTAAGGAAAGAGCTAAATACACTGGCTTAATTTATATAAATGGCGACTCGTTTGCTATTACCCAAGTCGATTACGATTTTTATGAAGATCGACACGGTAAAAAAATAAATTTCAAATTCCTTTTAGGTCTAAAGTACATCCATTCCATTAGCAACGGCACTATAATATTCGAAAAAAATAACAATAACGCCTACCAACCAAAGTATATAAAACATAATTATGGCAGTTATTTCTATGCTAATAGAGATGTAACATTTATAGAAAACAGTAGCGATAGATACAAAGTAAGATTTAGTTGTAGGCTGGAAGGAGATAATCGCTTTAAACAGGAAATCCTTTTCACGTCCCATTCTGATTTAACTTCCGAAGAATTCAAAAATATGAAACAAAATAAAGCCATTGAGTACACACAACTAGACGCCTTTGATAAAAGCTTTTGGGGGAATGAGGAAATTCTAGAACCGCTTAATGAGATGAAAAACTTTAATGTTAATCCTTAACTTTTAACTTAACACAAAAAAAAAGGTCTCAAACAATGCTTGAGACCTTTTTTTATATGTTGTAACGACACATCGCTCTACCCATCAGGGTGCATAAAACGTTGTTTCGCTAGTAATTCGTCTTCTGTTTCCACGTGATCATCATCAGGAACACAACAATCTACAGGACATACTGCAGCACACTGTGGTTCATCATGGAATCCTTTACATTCTGTACATTTATCTGGAACGATGTAGTAAACCTCATCACTTATAGGTTCTTGAGCTTCATCGGCGTCAACTTCTGTTCCGTTTGTTAATACTACTGTTCCGTCCAAACTCGTACCATCTTTGTAGCGCCAATCATCTGCCCCTTCGTAAATTGCCGTATTCGGGCATTCCGGTTCACATGCACCACAATTTATACATTCGTCTGTTATTATAATTGCCATAGCGTTTTTTCTTTCTAAATTTGCAACAGCAAAAATAACGCCTAAACCTTTCATAACCAAATTCAGAATGCAATTACAAGAAAGAATTAATGCTTTTATAAAATTAGGAGATTTTTTAAGGCAATTTTCTAACGAAGTTATCCAAAAGGATCATATTGTTGAACATAACGATATTTTCTTCGACGGCTTTAAACATCAATTAAAATTAGCAGAAGAACACAATGGTTGGTTTACTCAAGAAAACATACGCTTTGCTTTAAAATCTTGGGCCGATGCTTTAACCCTTGAAAATATTAACACCTGGTTAAAACCTTATACCATTGAAAATATCACACCAAAACAAGTAGCTATTATCATGGCTGGAAATATTCCTTTGGTAGGATTTCATGATTTTTTATCGGTATTAATTAGCGGGCATCATGTATTGGTAAAACAATCATCTAATGATAAACACCTGCTGCCCTACTTAGCAAAATATCTTGAATATGTAGAACCGCATTTTAAAGGTTGTATCACTTTTACTGAAGGTAAGGTAGAAAATTTCGATGCTGTAATTGCTACAGGTAGTAATAACACGGCGCGTTATTTTGAATATTATTTTAAAGACAAACCTTCTATTATACGAAACAACAGAAACTCGGTTGCTGTACTTACTGGTGAAGAATCCGAAGATGATTTAAAAAATCTTGCTGAAGACATTTTTAGGTATTATGGTTTGGGCTGTCGTAATGTATCAAAAATATACGTCCCAAAAGGCTATACATTCGATGCTTTTTTTGAAGGCCTCTATCATTGGCATCCTATTATCGAAAAAGCTAAATACGCCAATAATTACGACTATAATAAAGCTGTGTATTTAATGAGTGAATTTGACATGCTAGAAAATGGTTTTTTCATGATTAAAGAAGACGAAAGTTTAGCTTCACCAATAGCGACTGTTTTCTATGAATATTACGAAAACAAAGCCCTTTTAGAAGAAAAACTAAATGCAAATAAACAGCAAATTCAATGTATTGTGTCTAACGGATTTACAAAAAATGAAATCCCGTTTGGGGCTACTCAAACACCCCAACTTTGGGATTATGCAGATGATGTAGATTCCGTTGAATTTTTATTAGCGATTTGACCAAACTTTTAAAGAATTTTTAATTAAAAATATGTAATTAATTAAGACCTTTACATCTTAATTTTTACCAAGAAAAATGAAAAAACATAACTTTAGTGCAGGACCTAGTATTTTACCACAAGAAGTTTTATTAAAAGCTTCTGGAGCAATTGTAGATTATAATAATAGTGGCTTATCCTTAATTGAAATCTCTCACCGAAGCAAAGACTTCGTTGAAATTATGGAAAACGCAAGAGCTTTAGCATTAGAGCTTTTAGGGTTAGAAGGAAAAGGTTATACCGCATTATTTTTACAAGGTGGAGCAAGTACACAGTTTCTAATGACGGCATTAAACCTATTAAATAAAAAAGCAGGTTATATAAATACTGGAGCTTGGAGCGGTAAAGCGATAAAAGAAGCCAAAAAAGTAGGTGAGATTATCGAAGTAGCTTCGTCTGCCGATGCCAACTTTAACTATATTCCTAAAGGATTCGAAATTCCTTCAGATTTAGATTATTTACATTACACATCAAACAATACCATTTTCGGAACACAATTTAAAGACATTCCTCAAACTAACGCACCTTTAGTATGCGATATGAGTAGTGATATCTTTTCTCGTGTTATGGACTATTCAAAATTCTCTTTAATTTATGCTGGAGCTCAAAAAAACATGGGTCCTGCTGGTACAACGCTTGTTGTTGTTAAAGATGAAATTTTAGGAAAAGTATCTCGCGATATTCCTTCTATCTTAGATTACCAATTACACATTAAAGCAGGTAGTATGTACAACACACCTCCGGTATTTCCTGTTTACACCTCTATGTTAACTTTAGAGTGGTTAAAAGGTTTAGGTGGTATTGCTGGTATCGAAGCAGAAAACGAAAAGAAATCGACGGTTATGTATTCTGAAATTGACTTAAATCCATTATTTAAAGGTTTCGCTGATAAGGAAGATAGATCGCCAATGAATGCGACTTTCAACTTAACCGATGAAAGCTTAAAAGACACTTTTGAAACCATGCTTAAAGAAGCTGGAATTAGCGGTGTAAACGGACACAGAAGTGTTGGTGGATATAGAGCTTCAATGTACAACGCACTACCTTTAGATAGCGTAAAAGCTCTTGTAGAGGTTATGAGCGAATTAGAAGCCAAAGCATAAACTATATTTTTTCGCTTCCGCGGAAGTGAAAACCTAGAAATACAACTAAATAAATTACTAAATTTTCGCTTTTGCGGAAATAAAACACAACAAAATGAAAGTATTAGCAAACGACGGGATTTCTCAAAGTGGTATCGACGCCCTTGAAAAAGGTGGTTTCGAAGTCATTACTACCACAGTAGCCCAAGAACAATTAATTAATTATATTAACGAAAAAGACATCACTGTTTTATTAGTTAGAAGTGCTACAACAGTACGTAAAGACTTAATAGACGCTTGTCCAGGATTAAAAATTATTGGTCGTGGTGGTGTTGGAATGGACAACATTGATGTTGAATACGCTAGAGAAAAAGGACTTAGTGTTATTAACACGCCTGCTGCCTCTTCGCACTCTGTTGCTGAGTTAGTATTCGGACACTTTTACGGATTAGCACGTTTCTTACATAACTCTAATAGAGATATGCCACTAGAAGGCGATCAAAACTTTAAAGGTTTAAAGAAAGCTTATGCTAAAGGAACCGAGTTAAAAGGAAAAACTTTAGGTGTTTTAGGCTTTGGTCGTATTGGTCAAGCAACTGCTAAAGTGGCTTTAGGTGCCGGAATGAAAGTTGTTGCTTTCGATCCTTTCTTAGAAAAAGCTAATTTAGAATTAGAATTTTTTGATGGACAAACCGTAAACTTCGAAATTGAAACGATTTCTAAAGAAGAAGTTTTAAAACAAGCTGATTTCATCTCATTACACGTGCCTGCTCAAGATAACTACGTAATTGACGAAGCAGAATTTAACATCATGAAAGATGGTGTTATTATCGCTAATGCAGCTCGTGGTGGTGTAGTTAACGAAGTAGCACTTGTAAAAGCTCTTGAAAGCGGAAAAGTTTCTAGAGCAGCTTTAGATGTTTTTGAAAAAGAACCTAAGCCAGAAATTCAACTTTTAATGAACCCTGCTTTATCATTAACACCACATACAGGTGCTGCGACTAACGAAGCACAAGACCGTATTGGAACCGAATTAGCTGAGCAAATTATTAGTATTCTTGGATAATATTTTATCAAAAGGTTGAACTTTATTAAATAAAACCTTTTTTAAAATTCTAAATGATATTAAAAAGTCCTGACCTTATGGTTGGGACTTTTTTTTGTACCTTAAACCTGCAAAAATTTTAATTAATTAAAAATCAAAATCATGTCTGGAATATTAGATTTATTAAACAGCGACCTCGGCAAATCCATTGTAAACGGCGTAGCTGGCGAAACGAACCAACCTCAAAACAAAACACAAGATGTTTTAACCATGGCACTACCCCTATTAACTGCAGCCATGAAACGTAATGCCAATTCTCCTCAAGGTGCCGAAGGACTTATGAATGCTTTAAATAGCAAACACGACGGCAGTATTTTAGATAATCTAGGTAGTTTATTTGAAGGTGGTGTAAACGCCGATGTTATTAATGACGGCGGAAACATTTTAGGCCATGTTTTAGGATCTAAACAACAAAGCATTGAGCATACCTTAGGAGCTAAATCTGGTATGGATGCCAATTCGGTGAGTCAGATTTTGAAAATAGCAGCACCTCTATTAATGGGTTTGTTAGGAAAACAAACTAGGCAACAAAATGTAAACTCACCAAATGATATGGGAAGCCTTTTAGGAGGTCTATTAGCAGGAAACGATTCAGGACATGAACAAAACTTCTTAGAAAGCATGCTAGATGCCGATGGTGATGGTAGCGTTATTGATGATGTAGCTGGTATGATGCTTGGAGGTGATAAAAATAAAGGTGGCCTAGGTGGCGTACTGGGCGGTTTATTTGGTGGAAAATAATCCAGTCTATTATAAATGAAAAAAGCTGTGTGAAACAATTAAAAATTCACACAGCTTTTTTTTATATCTTAATTACCAGCACCTTTTTATTTTTTTGAAAAAGTTGAATTATCGAACTTACCTTCGATAATTTTATTAGAATCTACTCCTAACTTTCTATAAAATTTCATAACATTTATTTCTTCAATATCTATCTTTTTTAAGCGATCCCATTTCACAATAACAACATCACCTGCCATAGGATTTGGTGAGCCAGGAATAAATACGGCATTAAGCTCATCATCTATGCGATCCATTAAAAAACCAATTTGCCAAACCTCTTCAATATCAACAAGTACTACATCTTTTAAATGTTTAGAATCCAATCCTGCTGCAGCTTCCGTCATACCTTTTAATAATGAATAACCAGGAACGTTAGACAAAATATTGTTCTCTATCCAATCCTTAAAACGTGTGGCATTATTAGTTCTTGCAAACACCCCAGCAATAAAACATAAAATAAACAATAGTACTACCGCAATAAATTTAGACGTTATTTGTCCGCCTAAAAAAGTAAAATCTATTTTATCAGCAATAGGCCCTACAACTTTTCCAAAAGCATGTAATATTTTTTCAATTAAGAAAATCACTAAAAAGATGGGAATGATAAAAAACAATCCGCCAATTAAGGTTGTTTTTATGAAGGATAAAATACTTTTCATAGGGTTTTGTTTAAAAGTATTACAAGATATAAATTCCATCTTTTGGATACTATTGTCAATACATTTTTTTTAACAGTTGTAATTCATATTAATTAGGAACAGCATCCTTCAGAGTAACTTCAATATCAGCTTAGTATGTGAAACACTTTTTGTATCTTAATCATAAATTACATTAGAAAGAGATTATGTTTTTAATCTTTAAAAGGCAACTATTTAATCAAGCAAGCTTAAAACAACTTATGAAAAAGTACTTTTACGGCCTTTTAATCCTCTTATTTGCTATCGGTTGCCACACGACAAAGTCGGGGACTGCAACAGCTAATGACGAGCAGTTAGAATCATTAAAAGAAAACGACACGGTTACAATCGCTAATGAAGAAGCTGGTTATGAAATTATTATAATTGAACCTGGATTTAATTATTGGGTAGCTAGTACAGCAAAACCAAGAGGGTATTACTCTCAAAGTTTTTTAGAAAACAGAAACTTTCAATATGTTATCGAGTGGAATCAGCGCGTATTACAACCGCAACGCTACTCTCCAAATTTATATGAATTACAAATTAATTATAACCAAGGTATCGATTATGGATACGAAGTAAATTATCTTCTTTATAATTATTTTATTTACTTCCAACTTACCTACAAACAAAGATTAGGACCTTATGTTCCTAGAATTTAAAATAGAATTAATACTTTTGCAGCCAAATGAAATTTGTGAATAAACTAAAAGAACGTTGGGACATTGAACATAACTGGGAAGTTATTGTCATACTTGTAGTGTTTTCTGTTACAGGCTCTACGGCATCCTTCATTGGAAAACCTATTCTTAATTACTTACATATTACAAGCGAAAACCTTGGAAGTTTTGGGTATTGGACTATTAGAATTCTTTTATTATTTGTGATGTATCAATTCATGCTTGTCTTTTTTGGGTGGCTTTTTGGTCAATATAAATTTTTCTGGAACTTCGAAAAGAAAATGCTTCGTAGAATTGGATTAAAACGTTTTATCGATTAAATGATAGCCCAAAAGCAACATATCATTTTTAGAATACTCACTCTATGTCTTGTGGCTACGTTGTTGTTTCCTGCTGCGTCAAAGTTCGCGCATGTTTTAGAACATCATAACCACAAAGTATGCTCTGGAGACGATTCTACACACTTTCATCAAGTGGACTTAGATTGTGAGTTTCAAAAATTTCCTCTGCATACTCACATACTTTTAATTGATACCATATCATATTGGTTTAAAACCAATCCTCCTGCTAATGTAGCTATTACAAGTTATAAAACGCTCAAAAATCACAAACCACTTTCTTTTTCCTTAAGAGGACCTCCTGTTTTAGCTTAAAATCCCTTTTTTAAACTAAAACAATATTCAATGAAACAATATTTATGGATTGTAGCACTTTGCTTTTATAGCCTAGTCTACACCCAAAACTGTACACACACCTTAGATGGAACGGTAACCGATTTTCATGACGGTACTCCTTTATCTGGAGCTACTATTCATAACGAAACGGCTAACACCTATACTTCTGCAGATATTGATGGCAGGTTTTCCTTTCCTGATTTATGTGAAGGCACTATTGTGTTAGTCGTATCACATGTAAGTTGTGAACCCAAACGGTTAGAGGTTGACATCCCTAAAAAACGACATATAGATATTCATATGGAACACCATATAGAAGCACTACATGAAGTTTTAATAACGGGTACTTCTAAGGAAGAAAAAACGTCCATCCAGCAAATGGTTCATAAAAAACAAATAGAAGCCTTCACCGATAAATCTTTAGGCGATGCCCTAAACACACTTAGCGGCGTATCCTCTTTAAACACGGGAAACACTATTGTAAAACCTATGATTCATGGCTTACATAGTAGTCGGTTAATTATTGTAAATAACAATGTACGACTGTTCGATCAGGAATGGGGAGACGAGCATGCACCTAATATTGATATCAATACAAGTAATCAATTAGAAGTGATAAAGGGCGCCAACACGTTAAAGTACGGAAGCGATGCTATAGGCGGATTAATTCTTGTGAAACCAAAAAAATATGCCTCTAAAGACAGTCTTTTTGGAAGTACTTCACTTTCGTTAAACACAAATGGATTTGGTGGGAATGTGAATTCAGAACTCGTTAAAACATACAAATCGGGATATTATGCTAAAATACAAGGTAGCTACAAGCAATTTGGCGACTTTAAAGCGCCCGATTATTATTTAACGAATAGTGGGATAAAAAATGCTAATGTTTCAGCCAATGTGGGTTATACTAGTTTCGAAAAGGGATTTGATGCCTTTTATAGTTTTGTTGATAATGAATTAGGCATTTTAGCAGCCTCCCATATTGGGAATGTGAACGATTTGGTTACAGCCATAAATAGCCAAGAACCTCGAATTAAAGATGATTTCTCGTATAACATTGGATATCCCAAGCAGCATGTTTCTCACCAACTTGGAAAGGTTGAAGCATATAAACGCTTTAAAAGGCTAGGGAAATTATCCATGCAATATGATTTTCAAATTAATAGAAGAAAAGAATTCGATTTACGACGCGGTGATGATGCTAATACACCAGTAATCGACCTTCGTTTATTTACCACGTCGTTTCAACCTAATTTGCAAATAGACGTCTTTGATAAAGCAGAAATTAATACCGGTTTCCTAGTGCGTTTTCAAGAAAATGATGCCGTTTCAGGTACGGGGGTGAGTCCTATAATTCCGGATTACGAAAAATATGATGCAGGTATCTATGCTACTGGAAATTATAAGCTGAATTTATTTAGCGAAATCAGTGCTGGTTTTAGATATGACTTTTCTGAAATTAAAGCAAGAAAATGGTATAATACCACCGATTGGGAAGAGACTTATAATTATGATGAATTGTTCCCAGAATTTGAATCTGGAATCACAAATAATTCTAAAACGTTAACCTATCCTGAATTTTCGTTTTCTAATTTCTCAGCTAATTTGAGCTATATGAGACATTTTAGCGATGATTTTGAATTGTTTTTAAATTATGGCTTAGCATCTAGAATGCCAAATCCTTCCGAATTATTTAGTGACGGATTGCATCATAGTGCGGCGAGAATTGAAATTGGAAGCTTAACCTTAGAAAAAGAAATTTCGAATAAACTTATTGCTTCATTACAGAGAAATAATCAGTATTTCGGTTTCACCCTTAGCCCATATGTAAATTCTATTAAAGGCTATATGCAGCTTATTCCTACGGGCATTACCACTACCATTAGAGGCGCTTTTCCTGTTTGGGAATACGATCAGGTTGATGCTACCATTTATGGCGTAGACTTAGATTTAGAAGTGAGAATTAACAAACAATTTAGTTATAAAGGAAGTTTTGGTTGGTTACGAGGCACAAATCAAACCGAGGATATACCGCTTATAAATATGCCTGCAGGAAACTTTACCAACAGTATTTCCTACTACAATGAAGATTTAAACCAACTATCGGTTAGTTTAATAAATAAAACTGTATTACAACAAAAAAATTACCCCGATTATAATTTTTATACCTATAACGCTATTACCAACAGCAATGATTATGTTGATATAAGCACCCCACCTTCTGCCTATACATTATTTAGTTTTACGAGTTCTGCATATTTTAAGGTATTTAAAAAAAGTACTTTAAAGCTAGAATTTAATGTCGAAAATATTTTCAATACCTCTTACAGAGACTACTTAAATAGACTTCGATACTTTAGTGATGAATTAGGAAGGAACATTAATTTAAAAGTTAAAATAAATTATTAAAAAAATTAATATTATGAAGTATTCAAAATTAAAAACTATGAAAACAGTAAAATTATTAGCCCTACTTTTTGTGGCAAACCTAGCTTTTGTAAGCTGTTCTAGCGATGATGATGGTCATGATGATCACGATCACGATCACGAAGAAGAACTTATTACGACCGTTATATATACTTTATACCACGGAAACGACATCGTAACCTTAACTTTTCAAGATTTAGATGGTCCTGGTGGAGCAGACGGTACTTATGATGTTTCTGGACCTTTAGCGGCCAATACAACGTATTCTGGAACAACAGCTTTATTAAATGAAACTGAAAACCCTGCGGAAGATATTACTGAAGAAGTAGAACATGAAGGCGATGAACACGAGTTTTTCTATGTTTCTTCTCTAGATGATATCACTATCTCTAAATTAGACCAAGATGAAGACGGTAACCCAGTAGGTATCGAAACAAGCTTAACTACGGGAGATGCTGGAACGGGATCGCTTACTATCATTTTAAAGCACGAACCAAACAAACCGAATAACGGTACGCCTGATGATGCTGGAGGAAGCACAGATGTTGAAGTCACATTTCCTATTACAGTACAATAATAATTTGGGGTTATTTTGTTGTATATACAGATAAAAAAAAGAGGCTTATAGCCTCTTTTTTTTATCTAAATATTTTTACTACGTACTACCTTGAATAATTAGGAGCTTCTTTAGTAATCGTTACATCATGAGGATGACTTTCGGCAATTCCTGAAGCTGTTATTTTTACAAATTCAGCATTCGTTTTTTGTGCTTCAATCGTTGCGGAACCACAGTAGCCCATACCGGCTCTTAATCCACCAATAAATTGATGCATGGTAGCGTATAATTCACCTTTATAAGGTACACGACCTTCAATACCCTCTGGAACTAATTTTAAACTATCATCTTCTTTTCCTTGGAAGTAACGATCCTTAGAACCATTTTTCATAGCCTCTACAGACCCCATACCACGGTAAGACTTAAAACGACGTCCGTTAAATAAAATAACTTCACCTGGAGCTTCTTTAGTACCTGCTAATAAAGAACCCAACATAATCGAATCGGCACCGGCAGCAATGGCCTTAGGGATATCACCTGTATAACGAATTCCGCCATCTGCAATCACTGGAACACCAGATCCTTCTAAAGCACTTGCCACATTCATAACGGCAGACAATTGCGGATATCCAACACCAGCCACCACACGGGTAGTACAAATAGACCCAGGACCAATACCTACTTTTACAGCATCAGCACCTGCAGCTACTAAATCTAAAGCCGCCTTTTCGGTAACTATATTACCAGCAACGACATCTAAATTTGGAAATTGAGCTTTAACTTCTTTTAACTTATTTAAAATATTTATGGAGTGTCCGTGAGCAGAATCTAAAACAACGGCATCAACACCAGCAGCAACTAAAGCTTTTACTCGATCTAAACAATCTTGAGTCACACCAATAGCAGCAGCAACTCTTAATCGTCCGTATTCATCTTTATTAGCACTTGGATTTTCTCTTACTTTAATGATATCTCTAAAGGTAATTAAACCAACTAATTTATTGTTATCATTAACTACAGGTAGTTTTTCAACTTTATTATCCTGTAAAATGTCTTCAGCTTGTTTTAAAGATGTTCCTTCCTTTACAGTAATTAGTTTTTCAGAAGTCATAACCTCCGAAATTAATCGCTTTTCATTCTTTTCGAAACGTAAATCACGATTGGTAACAATACCAACTAATTCATTGTCATCATTTATAACAGGAATACCACCAATTTTATGTTCAAACATAAGATTGTTTGCATCTAAAACCGTGTTGTTAGGTTTTATAGTTACCGGTTCTAAAATCATTCCGGCCTCAGAACGCTTTACCTTTTTAACTTCTAAAGCTTGTTCTTCTATTGACATGTTTTTATGCAAAACACCAATACCTCCTTCACGTGCCATCGCAATTGCCATCGCCGCTTCTGTTACTGTATCCATCGCCGCAGAAATAATAGGCGTGTTTAATGGAATGTTTCTTGAAAATTTTGAGGTAATATTTACCGTGTTTGGCAATACTTCGGAATACGCTGGTACTAAAAGTACGTCATCGTATGTTAATCCTTCATTGATTATCTTAGATGTAGACATGTGCAATAAATTTGTCATTTAATTGCATGCAAATATACGGCTTTTAATAACATTAAAGTTTTTAGAAGCGTTAAATTATTTATAATGATTTTCGCAATAATCCCGTAAAACATTTAGAGCGTAATCGTATCGGTTTTGAGTCACATCAATATCGTTTGCAAACCGAATCGCCTTGGGAACCAACAATTTATAAAACCCCTTGCCTTTGGCTATACGCTCAATGGTTTGAAGACTACGATCATCTATATTACTGTAAACTTCCTCCAACCATATGTATTGCTCCTTATACACTACTGCTTCATCCCATTTTAAAGCCCCTTCATCATGAAGGACGCTATTATTTTCGTACAAGGCTTTCATAGGTTCGAATGCATGTATAAAAACGGTTTCACTTCCTTGGTAAGCAAAAGTTTTAATATTTTTAGTGGTGAATAAACAAAATGGGAATGTATAAATGAGCTGTAATTTGATGGATACAAAGTGAGCCATTTTCGGCCAAACAACGTGGCAATCCCTTGTTTTCATGGTAGTATTATACCAAACATAAAAATCGCGACGCTGTTTTATGGTTTCATACTCTAAAGGACGATTATGCTTCAGGTTATAAACATTGGCATTTTGCCACACTGCTGTGTTATGTTTTCTGTCAGATTTTAACCAGTCTGATGCACTTAATTGACGTTGCCCCGTTTCCTTCTCGTAAGCTCTTAAAGACTTCCACTCTTTAGCATGCCCTAGCGTACTAAAACAAATAAAACAGACTAAGAGCAATAATCGCATAAGCGTTTTGTGTTTAAGTCTTAAAAATATAACATTCTATTATATTTTCACTTGTAAAGTTACATACCAGTTTCTTGGAGCCGAAGGAATAATACCTGGACCTGGGTACCCCGTAGCACGACGTGTAAAGTAACTATTATCGAGAAGGTTATTAATACCTGTTTCTAACTTAAAGCGGTTATAGTTATACGATAAAGACACGTCTAAAATATCATAGGCTGGAATTTCGCCTATTACGCCTTCTCTTAAGCCGCCTGGATCATCTGCTTTAGAATTAAAAGCATCAGTGTATTGCTCGGATAAATAAGTGTACTGAATGCTTCCAAGTAAGTTTTTATACCCAAAACGCAAGGTCGTTTTTAAATTAATTTCTGGAATAAATTCCACCTTATTTCCTTTAACCCCATTAGTTTGTGACTGGGTGTATTCCGAATTGATATAGGCCAAATTGAATCCTAAATTCAACTTATAATCTGAATTAGCTTCCCATAAATCCAGCACATTCCAATCTATAAAACTTTCAACACCATAAATCAAAGCATCACCGGCATTAGTACGCACCCAATTCGCTCTATCATCAAGCACATTTCCAATTCTACCATCATAATTTACGGTAAAGACGCCTACATCATAAGAAAAAGCGTTGTTGTACTTACCCCTTAAACCAATATCTAAAGTAAAGCCTTCTTCATCTGTAATATCAGGATCAATAATAAAGGTAGGACTTACGCTTCTAATATCACTAAAGGTAACCGATCTATAATTCTGTGAAAGGTTGCCGTATAATTCTAAAGCATTGGTAGGTTTATAACTTGTTCCCACACCTAATAAAACAAAAGCACGATCAAAAACCCTATCATCATCAAATGCTTCGGAAGCGATTATATTATTGGCGTTATCATAATTCTTCTGATAATAAACACCATCACTTTCAGTTTTAATGTATTCAAACCTAAAACCTGGGGTTATCGTAAACTTATCAGACAACCTGAAAATATTTTCTCCAAAAACAGCTAAATTTCTATTCGGGTAATTAAAACTAGACTCGTTAGGATAATCTGGAAAATCGGAACTGTAAATTGTAAAATCGGCATCAGAAAACTTACTTCCTGCACCTTGAACACTTGAATTGTTCGCGTGATAATATTTGGTACCAATTAAAAAAGCAGACTCTTCATCTAAAAAGTTATACTTGGTTAACAACCTGGCTTCTGCTCCCCAGTTATTAAAATCGCCCTTAATAACATCTCTGTTATAGAAAAAAGTACCATCACTATTTTGAATATCTGGAGTTGTTATGGGGTTTTTATTTAATCCTGTTGGATATGGATCTCCTCTAAAACCTACAGCATTTCTAGAAGCGTCTAATCCAAAAAAGCTAAAGGTAAAGTTCGTTTTTTCTGAAAACTTATGATCTAATTTTATGTTATACAATAACCAATTAACCTCAAACCAATTGCGTGTTCGGTTACTTTGCAAGGGATCTTCTTCAAACATCGTATCTGTTAAACCTCCCGATTGTTTAGCTAAATAGTTCATATAAGTGAATTCACCTTCTAATTTGGTGTTGTCACTAAAGGCATACCCTAAATGCGCAAAAACATTTTTAGATTCAAACGCTGAATTAGGTCTAAACCCATCCCCTTTTTTGTAATTAAAAAAAGTATAATAACTAAACTTATCTTTGGTACCGCTTAAACTTGTAAAATTGGTAAATAAACCAAAACTCCCTAAGGTGTTTCTGGTGATTAGTTCTATAGGTTTGTTGGGGTTTGGCGATTTCATTTTGAAGTTTATCAAACCACCAAATTGGGTTCCGTATTGTAAAGAAGCTGCGCCACGTATTACTTGAATTTCAGACAAGGCTTCGGAAGCTGGTGTGTAATAACTTTCAGGGTAACCCAAAACATCGGCACTGATATCGTAGCCATTTTGTCGCGTATTAAAATTGGCTGTTCTATTAGGATCCAAACCTCGACCACCAATATTTAATTGTAAACCGGCATCATCATTTTGATAAATGTTTAAGCCTGCTACCTGACTAAAAATTTGGCGAGCATTGTTAGATGCTAAGTTTGCCATAGACTGATCGACTAAAATAACTTCTGTCTTTTTTCCGGCGTAAATAGCTGTACCCTCTACATCTTTTAGCCGCTTCAACTCAAAAATTCGTTGTTTCCTTGCTGTGACTTCAACTTCAGACAACTGCGTGGTTAGATCTTGCAGCTCAATTTTTAAATCTTTTGCCTTTAAGGTGTTAATTTTAATGTCTTTGGATGCATATTCGAAAGAAAAAAACACCAGTGTCATTTCTGGTTTAGATGTTTCAAATTCAAAATAACCTTCAGCATTAGTCTTTGCAACTATGCCAGAGTCTTTATCGTAAACATCTACGCTTTCAATGGTTTTATTTGATTCTGAAAACACGACAACACCACTTACAGTGTTTTGTGCATATATTGAGACACTAAAAATAAGTGCAAAAATGAAGTTATAAGCCTTTAATGTCATCGTTAAAAGGTAAGATCCAGTGTTTGGGTTTAAAAGATTCTTTTTCTTGGTACAAATCTACGGTTTTATCTATATATGGTTGACTAAGTCGTCCATTTAATGCCACATAACTTTCAACAAAAACTTGGACGTTTTTATGGCCTTGTGAAGTAAAGTGATCTCCAAGATAATGTGCGTATTCTAGTATGAAATCGGGCTGAAAACTCATTTGTTTTTCTTGAAATGGCGTTAGAAAATCGGCGTTATCCACATAAAAAAAGTCACCTGTTTTGCCGTTTACAATTTTAAATGTAGACATACCCATTTTTTCCATTAGCATGACGCGCCATGAAAAGCGGTAGCCTTCTTCGGTCCAAAATAATTCATTGGGATATAACAAATATCGAAACGGGAATGCCAACTGAAAAACAAAAAACAACCCTATTATAAGCACGATTGGTTTTTTAAAAGTATATCTGTAACAGGGTTCTGTTCTAATAGCTATTTTTGAAGTGAAACCTTGAAAAATATCCTTAATGAATCGGATTATTTTTTTATGAAAACTAGCATCGAAGAATATTAATGCTGAAACAATCATAACAAAAGGAAACATACCTATTGGAAATAAAACACGTGTAAACACATGAAAAATAACCACCAAAACAAAAGCAAAACCTCGAGTACGTTTATAAAGCAATAAAAACGGAATGGCTAAATCGTAAAGCATACCACTCCAACTCATAGCGTATTGAAACCAGGTTTGATGCATTAAAGTATCGCCAATTAATGGCAAATCGTATTTTGAAGGCAGCCAAATTTTTAAAGGCATGGCACGAAACAACCAATCGCTATTAAGCTTGGCTAATCCGGCATAAAAATAAACGATACCTAAAAGTAGCTTTACGCTATCAATGGTCCATTGTGGGATGTTTTGATAGGCTTTTTTTCGTAATAGATTATCCACTGACAATTGTGCGTTTGCAGGAAGGAAAATCATTAAAAAAGCCATTAAACTTATAAAGTAATAATGATTGAGATAGGTGGTTTTATCCATGAGCTCGATGTAAGTAAAACTCAAGAAAAAGATAATAATGGCCATTCTATATTTTAAACCTAAAGCCACAAAAAAAGCAGAGAGGCCACAAATTACAAATAATAAGTAAGTATAATTACCGAGTGGTTTTACCCATTCGAAACCATAATAAGAGAAATGAAATTTAGGCTGAATATAAAGCGTTTCAATCCAACCATGATACCAAAAACGTATCATCCCATAACACATCATAAAACCAAATAACATACGAAAAACCGCTAAAGGTGCTGCGTTAGTTTTTCGGTTAATATATGATCTTAATGTTATAGGCATAAATGCAAAAAAGGCTGTCTTTAAAAGACAACCTTAAATTTATAGTTTTATATGATTACTAATCGCCATCGGCATCTACATAATCTACACTAATATTAAAAGCTTGAAGCATGTCTACTTTTAATAAAACGACTATTTTTTGTAACGCATCATAAGCTTCAGTCATTTTTGTATTATCTGTTGTGACTTGAGTGTAAAAATCGTCGTTTAACATATTTAGTTTCTCACGCGCTTCTTCAAATTGTGTTTCTAATTGAGTTACTAAATCTTGACGATCTAAAAACAGTAAATAAGTTTTAAAACTTTCTCCAGTAGCACTTGTTGCATAAGCTTTCCCGTTAAAAACATTTTGAGAAGCATTAAGAGCATCTAAAGCCAATATTTTTGAATATACCTTACTGTAAAATCCTTCCACTTTTTCTGGTAATGGTGTAGAGGAAAAATTACCAGCAGGAATGCCTATTTTGTTAGCTCTTAGTCCTTTTTCAAAATAAAACACATAATCGTTGGTGAATTTATTTAAAGCACTAGTTGCTGTATTTCCTGTTTCACTTACAAAAACATCTCTATATGATGATGTCCAATCATTTAAAACCGTTTCGGTTAAGGCTTGCATTTGATCAATTAGATCAGATAAATATTTTGTGTATTTGGCATCGTTATAAACATTTACAATCGCAACATCATCAGCAGCTACCCCAAAAAGTAAATAATCGACTGCAGGAAAACCAACAGCATCATTATTATTAGGGTGCGTTAAATCGTAAGAACCTGAAGCGATATTGGCTTCAACTTCTTGAACTGAAGTTGGATACACATTCATTTGAAAACCATAAAGTAAGGATTCGGCTTTCCCTATGTTAAACATTTCAACCGATTGCCATACTTTATAAGAAGCTAACCAAGAAGTTCTTAAAGCATCTAAATGTGCCTGATCGGGAGATGCAACGAAGGCATCCTTATCTGCTTTTAAACTCTTAAGACTTGTGTTTAAATCTTGATAAGCAGGTATGATCATGTTATCGGCTAAATTAACCAGTAAATCGCCACGATCATAAGAATCTTTGTTTTCAGAAGATCCATCATCAGAAGAAGACGAACTACAAGCTGTATATAATGAAACTACAATTAGGGCTAAAACAACTTTTCGTAAGGTAAACATAACTTAAAATATTTTCAAATATAGAAAAACAGCAAAAGGCATCTCAATTGATACCTTTGCTGTTAATAAAATTTATTTATTTAGTTTGAAGCGTCTGCTGCTGCTTCAATTGAGAAACCAAACTTAGCAGAGATTTCTTCTGACATGTCATCTAAAACTGTTTCAGAAACACTCCAGAAACCTTCACCTGCCATTAAAATATCTAGCATAACATCAACATCTGTTTTAGAGTAATAAGGCTCATTAGTTTCAATATCTCTAGTAAATTGTAAGCTATAGATAAATCCGTATGCTTCAGATAAGGCATGAAAAGCAGCTGCTGGATCGGCATCTAAATTATTTTTTCCGGCTTGTAAATAGTAAACCGCACGTACTGCAGGAACAATAGATAATTTTTCTCTAATGATATCAACTTGATCATCACGTAATGAATATGCTCCTTCTGTAACCGCTGCTCTACCTAATTTAAAGGCGTTATAAACCTCAACATCAATTCCAGAAAAATCTGGATCTTGAGCAACTCTATCTAAATACTCATTTAAAAATTGATCTGCTCCTAATTCTGGTTCAGCAGGGTTGTCTTCATTACCAAATAAGTAACCATAAGCCTCATCCCATTTGTGCTCCATTGTTGTGTAATCTTTATCAGATTCTAAAACTTCATTATCGTTATCATCAACATTAGTTCCAGCATCTAAAACAGCAGTACTTAAATAATTGTTTAAAATTTGATCTAACATTAAACCTCCTATTAAACCTTTTGCAAAGGCTTGGTTGTACTCTAAACCTTTAGCATTTACATAACGTACTGTACCACTAGATTGCTGAATAGCTCCGGCAACTCCTGCTGATGCAGTAAGATTCCATGCAGGAAAAACATCATTAACTTGTTCTTCAATCCATGTGTCAAAATCTGCTTTTATTGCAGCAGCATCGGTTGAATTAGCAGAAAAATAATCGGTTGAAGCAGCTACTTTGCTTCTTACATTTTTATCTGAAGCGTTTAATCCTGCTTCTAAGAAATTATCTTCACCTTGAGCATGATTGAACATGGCATCGATTTGAGCTTCTGTAGATAATGGATCTTTTAACGCAGAAACAATCTCTTCAGCCATTTGAATACGAGTTGTTTGCCCACTAAAGCTTACCGTTGAATTCCCATTTCTTGTAAACACATAGGTATCTGGTGCAGTGACATTGTTGTTTGAACTTCCTCCATCATCATCATTAGAACATGATTGAAACAATGCGGATATAGCAAATAGACTTAGAATTACTTTTTTCATTATTATTGAATTTTAGTTAAGGGATTTTTATTAGTTTTATTTAGACTTATTTTAAATTGTGGTCTTTTTCAGGCGCAAATATATAACGCATTATTAAAAACTCAAAGTTTATTTAGATTTAATTGAAATAACACAAGAATTAATGAAAAACCTTAAAGATTTTGGAGGCTTCATTGAAGGCGCTTTCAAAACTTAAAGCGTTTAATGCATTTCGTTTTTGGGTTGTAAAATAAGAAAGTAGTTTTTCGGTAGGCATATTTCCTACGAGTTCATCTTTAGCCATAGGGCATCCACCAAAACCTTGAATAGCACCATCAAAACGCGTGCATCCTGCCTTATAAGCCGCATCAATTTTTTCAAACCAGGTATTTGGAGTGGTGTGTAGATGTGCTCCAAATTCAATATGTTGATACGCTGGAATCAGATTAGAAAAAAGATAATCAATGGTTTCGGGTGTCGAAGTACCAATCGTATCACTCAAGGATAAAATTTTAACCCCCATACTGGCTAATTTTTCGGTCCACTCCCCTACAATATCCACGCTCCAAGGGTCGCCATAAGGGTTACCAAAGCCCATAGAAATATAAACCACAACCTCTTTATTAGATGTATCTGCAATTTCTAAAATTTCAGAAAGCGTTTCTACAGATTGTGCAATGGTTTTATGCGTATTACGCATTTGAAAATTTTCGGAGATTGAAAAGGGATATCCTAAATAATCAATTTCTTTATGCTGACTGGCATCTAATGCCCCTCGGGTATTTGCTATGATGGCCAAAAGCTTGCTAGTCGTTTTACTTAGATCTAGCTGTGATAATACCTCAGCCGTATCTACCATTTGAGGGATGGCCTTTGGAGAAACAAAACTACCAAAATCGATAGTATCGTAACCAACACGCAATAACGATTGAATGTACTGCACTTTTTGAACCGTGGGTATAAATTGCTTTATACCTTGCATGGCATCACGAGGGCATTCAATAATTTTAATGGGTGCAGACATAAACTTCCAAATGAAGGCTAAAATTAAGATTAATTTTTAAGTATTCAGAATATCTATTGATCAGAAAAATGAAAATTTATTTGTTGAGAATCGCCTGGTTGATCTCCTTTATTAAACTAGGACCTTCGTAAATGAAGCCTGTATAAATTTGAACCAAATCGGCTCCAGCCTCTAACTTTTCTAAGGCATCGGCTCCCGAGTGAATACCACCAACACCAATAATAGGAAAGGCCTTATTACTTTTTTCAGCCAAATATTTAATAACTGCTGTACTTTTATCTTTAACAGGTTGACCGCTTAAACCACCATTACCAATAGTTTCTAACTGCTCTGGTGTGGCTTTTAATCCGCTTCTATCAGTAGACGTATTACTAGCAATTACACCGTCTAACTGGGTTTGATTTACAATTTCAATAATTTCATCCAGTTGGACGTTATTCAAATCTGGAGCAATTTTTAAAACAATGGGCTTTTGCTTTTCAAAAGTTTTGTTTGCTTTTTGTACCGCACCTATTAACTCTAACAAATAATCTTTATCATTTAATTTGGCATGACTGCCAACATTTGGACAACTTACATTTAGTACAAAATAATCGACATAAGGATGCAGGGCGTTAAAACACTCTAAATAATCTTTGGTATAATCTTCAGGCTTTGTACTGGTATTTTTACCAATATTTCCTCCTATAATTAATTTCCCTTGATTCTTTTTTAGTTGCGCAATAGCTGCTTCCAAACCTTCATTATTAAACCCCATGCGGTTAATAATGCCCTGATCTTCTTTCAAACGGAATAATCTTTTCTTCGGATTTCCAGCTTGTCCTTTTGGAGTCACCGTTCCTATTTCTATAAAACCAAATCCGAAGTTAGCCAATTCATTATACAATACGGCATTTTTATCAAATCCGGCAGCAAGTCCAACCGGGTTTTTAAAAGTAAGACCAAAAAGCTGACGCTCTAAACGCTTGTCTTCGGTCATATAAAGTCCTCTAAAAATGGCTGAAACACCAGGAATTTTAGATGATATTTTAATTAATGAAAAGGTAAAATGATGAATTTTTTCTGGATCGAACAAGAAAAATAACGGGCGAAGTAAAAGTTTGTACATCTTTATTATTTGTGCAAAAATACTGCTAATTCATCTAAATAAAAAATCAACTATTTCTTAAGCCCAAAAAAATTAATATTCGTAATTTAGATCCTCATTGACTAAAACATTTATAACTCTGTAAACCAATATGTTTACAACTAAATTTCCACGAAAAATTAATAGCATGATATCAAAAGAACACATTATAAAACGTTTTGTGAGTTACGTAACCGTAGATACAGAATCCGATCCTAACTCGAACACCACCCCTAGCACGGAAAAACAATGGGATTTAGCCAATAAGTTGGTTGAGGAACTTAAAGCCATTGGAATGCAGGACGTGAGTATTGATAAGCATGCGTATATCATGGCAACTTTACCAAGTAATGTGGATCACGATGTGCCTACCATTGGGTTTGTCTCACATTTTGATACTTCTCCAGACTTCACTGGTGCTCATGTTAATCCGCAAATAATTGAATCTTACGATGGTAAAGATATTGTACTAAATGAAGCTGAAGACATCATTTTATCACCCGATTATTTTGAAGATTTAAAACAATACGTCGGTCAAACCTTAATTACAACCGATGGTACTACGCTTTTAGGTGCCGACGATAAAGCTGGAATTTGTGAAATTATTTCGGCCATGGAATACCTTATAAATCACCCTGAAATTAAACATGGTCCTATTAAAGTAGGATTTACACCTGATGAAGAAATAGGTCGTGGTGCTCATAAATTTGATGTTGAAAAATTTGGAGCCGATTGGGCTTACACCATGGATGGGAGTCAGATTGGAGAGCTCGAATACGAAAATTTCAATGCCGCAGGAGCTGTAGTTAAAGTAAAAGGAAAAATTGTACACCCAGGGTATGCCAAAGGAAAATTAATCAACTCCATGTACATCGCCACCGAGTTTATCAATTCTCTTCCCCGCATGGAAACTCCAGAACATACCGAAGGATACCAAGGCTTTTTTCACTTACATAATATAAAAGGTGATGTTGAAGAAACAGTATTGGAGTATATTATTCGCGATCATGATAAAGGGCATTTTGAAGCACGAAAAGAAGTGATGACCAAATTAACTAATGAGTTAAATGATCAATATGGTTATGAAGTGATCGCCACCGAAATTAAAGATCAATACTTTAATATGCTTGAAAAAATAGAACCCGTAATGCATATTGTAGACATTGCTGAAGAGGCCATGAAACAAACCGGTGTAAAACCAATTATTAAAGCCATTCGAGGTGGAACTGATGGGGCTCAACTGAGTTATATGGGTTTACCTTGCCCGAATATTTTTGCGGGCGGACATAATTTTCACGGACGCTTTGAATACGTGCCAGTCGAAAGCATGATAAAAGCTACTGAAGTGATTTGTAAAATTGCTGAAATCACCGCTATTAAAGCCTAAATAGAGTTTAGTCGTAGTCGTATTAAAAGAGAAACACAATAACATTTAAAATAATAATTATGAAATTTAATTTTTTAATCATGTCAGCCTTAATCGTGCTTTTCAGTTGTAAAGCTCAAAATAATACGACTACCACCAAAAACAGTAAAACAGAAATGACTTCGACTACTAAAACGCACGATATTAGTATGTATCCTGAAGCTTCAGATGATCAATTAAGACATATCATAAATCTACCAGAAACAGAAGATGATTATGCTTTTAAAGTAGAGATTTATGTTGGTAAAATTGCTGAAGTCGATTGTAATAAAGCTAGTTTAGTAGGGACATTTAAAGAAGAAACGGTTTCTGGCTGGGGGTATTCTTACCATAACTTCGTAACTAACGGCCAAATTATTAGTACTAGAAAAATGTGTCCTGACAATACAAAACATCAAGAATTTGTAAAATCTAATGGTGAAATTATACGGTATAACAGTAAGCTCCCGGTTGTGATTTACACACCTAAAGGTTATGAAGTGCGCTATCATATTTGGTCTAGAAGTGATGCTGAACAAACAGCTATTATAAAATAATTTGTTGTGAAAAAAGTTAATTCGGTTGAAGAATACCTAGAAAACCATGACGCGTTTCGTGATATTTTAGAAACCTTACGAGCGCTTATACTTTCTACGCCACTTGAGGAAACCATTAAATGGAATGCGCCTACCTACACTATAAATAATAAGAATGTATTATCCATAGCAGCTTTTAATAACCACTGTTGTATTTGGTTTTACAACGGATTAAGTTTGAAGGATGAACATCAGCTTTTTTCTAAAGAAGAAGATGCTAATAAAGCCCTTCGTCAAATGCGATTTGAGACTCATGACGCCATTAACAAACCCATGGTGCTTGCCTATATTAAAGAAGCTATAGAAAACGAGAAGCTTGGTAACATTGTAAAACACCAAAAAATGACCAAGGAACTCATCATTCCAGAAGCATTACAGGCCGTTTTACAAAAAAATCCAGCATTAAAGTCTCAATTTGAAAACCTAGCGCCTTATAAGCAACGCGAATATTGCGAACACATTCTTACAGCTAAACGAGATGCCACAAAGCAAGCACGCTTAGAAAAAATACAACATATGATTTTAAAGGGTATAGGCCTAAATGATAAGTACAAAAATTGTTAAAACTAAAATCAACAAATAGATAAGAACATGAAAATTAATAATATTTTAGAAAACATAGGTAACACACCTGTGGTTCGATTGAGTCATTTATTTCCAAATAACAACGTTTGGATGAAGCTTGAAAAAGCGAATCCAGGAGGAAGTATTAAAGATCGTATTGCGCTATCTATGATTGAAGATGCCGAAAAAAACAACCTCATCACTAAAGACACCGATATCATAGAACCGACGTCTGGAAACACAGGTGTTGGTCTAGCCATGGTTTGTGCCATAAAAGGTTACAAATTAACTTTAGTTATGCCAGAATCCATGAGTGTTGAACGTCGTGCTTTAATGGCTGCCTATGGCGCTAATTTGGTGCTTACTCCAAAAGAAGAAGGATTAGGAGGAACAATCGCCAAAGCCAATGAGATGGTTGAAAACAACAAAAATTCATGGATGCCATCGCAGTTTACAAACCCTTCAAATCCAGAAATTCATAAAAAAACGACCGCTTTAGAAATAGAAAAAGATTTCCCTGATGGTTTAGACTATTACATTACTGGAGTAGGTACTGGCGGACACATCACTGGTGTTGCAGAAGTTTTGAAGAAAAAATTCTCTAATTTAAAAGTCCTTGCTGTCGAACCAAACGATTCGCCTATTATTTCTGGTGGCGAACCGGGGCCTCACCCATTACAAGGAATTGGACCAGGGTTTTTCCCAGAAGTTTTTAATAAAGATATCATCGATGGTGCTGTTAGAATTACTAAAGAAGAAGCTTTCGCTGAAGTGCAAAATATTGCTAAATCAGAAGGCATTTTGGTTGGAATTTCCACAGGAGCTTCTTTGGCAGCAGTAAGAAAACAACTTTCAAATATTGAAGAAGACGCTGTTATTTTAACTATGAATTACGATACAGGTGAGCGTTACCTTTCTATAGAGGGGCTGTTGAATCCATAAAAAAACTTCTTTTAAATCACATAAATTAAAAAATCCACTAGAAAATTATCTAGTGGATTTTTTTTGTTAATATGGCAACAAACGACTTGTTACCACAAGGCATTCATATATTAATGTTCGCTATTATTCTTTAACAAACTTGAAGTTTGTTATACCTTTAGAAGAATATGCACGTAAAAAATATACGCCATTTTCAAGATTTGAAACATCTAAAGTTGTACTTCCTGATTTAACATCAAGGGTTTCCTTTAAAAGCAGCTGTCCATTTATATTAAATACCTCAATAGCATCAATAACAACTTTTGCTGAAATATTCAAAATATTAGAAACTGGATTCGGGTATAATTGCAAATCTATCGCATTAACCTCATCAGTTCCTAAACGCTGTTCAACAACGACATTAATTATGGTGTTTGAGGTTGCACCATGAGTATCGGTAGCTGTTAATTCTAAAGTTGTTACGCCTTCCTTTAAGGTGTGTAATACAAAACTAGAATTAGAAACAAAAGTATTTGCAATGGTTGCATCAGCTATAACAGCTGTAAAAGTCATTTCATCACTTTCAGGATCGCTAAAGAAATTTGCAAAACTTAAATTATCGTAAATATTAATTCCTTCATAACTTAAGTCCTCTGTATCTAAGGCGTCTGGAGCTCTATTCACGTGCATAACTTCTATATTTAAAACTTCTTGTGATGAGGCATTGTGTAAATCTGTAATTACAGCTTCAACTTGATAAACACCTTCATCTTCATAACCTGGTGCCATGGTTAGCTTTAAAATATTATTTTCAACACTATAAGACAACCACATAGGAGTATTTGATAAAACAACAGTAACATCTTCTTTTTCAGGATCTTCTATTAAAAGCTCCTGCATAGTAGTTTCACCTTCATTTACTAAGATTACTTGTGGATTATCTGCAATTGATGGCAATTCATTAATATGAAGTTTTACAGGAACACGTTCTATGCTATTATACGGGTCATTAGATTTAACTACCAGTGCGGCATGTTGATGTCCTCTTTCTGCACTTGATGCAAAGAAATCTAAATTAAGGACTTTAGAGTCTCCTGCATTCACAATGTTTGAACCTGAATCTTGCAATTTAACCCATGCACTAGTATCATGCGCTTCCTCTAGGGCACGCATCATCCACCCATTATCTGGGTAAACTTCCTGAAGATCGAACCATTCATCACCTTCCTGAGCAACAAACCTTCCTAAAACAGTTTCTAAACCTGTTACCACACCTTGAGGGTAATGTAGTTCAAAAGGATAACCGATGACAACATAGAAATCTTCATTTGGATAAATAGCATAGGTTCTATCTAAAGGAATCGTAATCTGTCCTTCGGTTCCATCAGTTATCGTATAGTCATAAGATCCTTTTCCTAAGACTACAGCATCTGCAATACTATTTCCTCCAGCTCTAATTTCGTAAGTAAGAGTTCCTGTTAATAATTCATCTGCCTTAACAAAGGTTTGAACATGAGATAAATTAAATCCTTCTGAACCAGCATTAAATCTCGTAGCTGCTACCAATTCAGCTACACCACCAAATCCAATAAAAGTATCTGGAGAATCATTAGAATCGTGTGCTAAAGTTCTATTGTATGTATTATAGGTAGTTAAATCTGAATTCACAGTACTTACCTTAGCTTTGTGAAGTGCAATCTTTTTGTTGTTCGTAAAAGATGCCATACTTTCAATAGATGTAGAACTGGCTGTTTCTATAGGCGCCCTTAAATAATCTAAACTAAACTCGAGGTGTAATTCTCCTTGACCATTAGTATTATTAAACTTAGCCGTCTGTGAATCTGTTCCTTCCAAATCAGAAATACTACTAAACACCTCAGTCACTTCAACTTCAAATACAGGTGGTAAGGTCACATTGGCTGTAACAGGAATATGCACATCACCTACACTACTTGAAACCACGATTTCATTATCAACAACTCCTGGAGTCTGTGGTGTAAAGGTAACACGAAACTTGGCACTCTCACTTGGTACCAATGATGGCCATTGCCAAATAAAATTAACATTTTGCCAATACCAGCTACCAAACCAACTATCGTAGGTGTACATTTCGATGGTATAATCTATGGCATTTTGAGCAATAGTTAAACCAAACAAATCTAAATTAGCAACACCTGTATTACTCAAATCGAACTCTCTAATGTAGGATTTAGGACCCTCCTCGGTGGTATAAGCCATAATATCGCCATATTCTAACGTATTAACAGAAGGCGTTAATTGGGCATCACCAATAACCGTAAGTGTCACATCCTTTTTAAGGGTTTCTTGATTAGGCACATTTGTTCTAAACTTTAAAGCATCTTGATAAGTTCCTGCAAATACAGTCCCTGCATCAAAATTTATATAGGTACTAAGCGTTTCTCCTGGAGCAATGATTTGCTTTTCGGCCGGAGTTAACACATATGCCAAACCACTACCATGGTTTAAACTTCCTCTATTAGAAATTAATACACTATCTGACACATCTAAATCTTGAATACCAATAACAGTATGAGCAGATAAGAAGTCAAAACCTCCATTAACTTTATACTGGAACTTCATGGTTCCATTTTTATAGAAAATAATTTGAGCTGAAATTGGATCCCCAATACCAAAATTATCTACTAAATACTCCCAAGAGATTACCGTTTTATTTTCATCTTCAGTATAAAACAAACCAACATCGGCAGGATCGTGAAAATAGGTGTTAAACCCTCCAAAAGCCCAATAAGGAGCAATCATTTTATTGCTATAACTTGAAGGGATACCATCTCCATTGATTAAAATATCGTTTGGTTTTTCAAAATAAATAGCACCATTTTCAGCAAGATAAATAGTGTTATAAGTATTACCATAAAACTGAATTGGCGAACTTAATGTTAATGTTCGGTAATATTCATCAGGATTAAAAATATCGGTAATATGAGGCAATTGAGTTCCTGATTTTCTAATATCCAACCAATTATAGTTTTCTCCATCATTAAAGGATTCAACTGAATAGGTGAAATTTGGAATCGTGCTTGTTGCGGCCATATTACTACCTAAAGACAGCCATTGGTTACCTGTTGCTACCAACTCTAAATTAGCCAGTCCTGTATTTTCGATAGTAAATTCTCTTGATGCTTTTTCACCATAATTTAGCGATTGGGTTATAGGATCAAGATTTATGGAAATTGCAGGAGGATCTATGACATTACCTGTTAAACTAACTTGGAAAGTGGCACCTTCATCTGTAGTAACGGTTACCATATCACTAAATACACCTATAGTGTCGGTAGGTAATGTTACCTCAAAAGATAAGATTGAACTGGCCGATAATTCACCGTTTTTTTCACCAGTAATGGTAAAGGCGTTTGTATCTTGAACAAAACTAGTAAGCGAAGTAGCTGCCGATCCGTTGTTAATAAGCACAAATTTATTGGTTGCTACTGCTCCTTGGAACACATCACCAAAATCGATACTTTCTGTAGAAAGAGCAACATCAGACACACCACCTTCAGTTACATTAAGCTTAACCAATGCAATAGTTTGGCTATTTACCGGATCGTTAGAAATGATATTTAAATAACGATTTGTGGTACCCTCGTTTAAAATATCGGTAGCCATTTCAATATCCAAGCTTGCCGATTGTCCGGGCATTAACACACCACTACCGTTAGTAATACTAGTAATAATATTTGGTCCTGGATAATCGTAACCAATGGCCATTCCCGTATAAATTGGGTTTCTAAGAGAAAAATTATTATAAAGAATACCCTCAGACTTATCGAAATCTTCAATTAAAACATTGATATAATTTAAATCAAATTCTCCCATTTCAACTTTGCTATAGTAAAAACGGATGTTTCCATTTTTATGTAACACCATTTGAGCACTGATATAACCAGTCCAACTATAACCTAGGTCATCGTATTGAATAATAACACGATCGGGTCTTACTTCATAATAAATAGCACCACTTTGCGCCAAATCATAATTATAACCTAAAACTGAAATATAACCTTGTGGACCTAAATCTGCCCCAAGGGAAGGATCGTTTATTGGGTTGAATTCATCAGAAAACGTTGTAAAACCACGACTAGAAACATATAAGGTACTTAAATCTTGTTGCTCGTAATATGGAAACTTAAAGCCCATATCGACAGCTTTATACACCGTACCCTTATCTTTAAAATACTGGGTAATATTTTCCCCTGTTGAAGAAATATCTTCGTAATCGTAGCTAATTGGAGATTGTTCCCCATTATGGTTAGATCTAAACTTATATCCAGCTTCGCTATATTGCTCTTCCCATGAATCGCTTATCCCTTTCGTATCAAAACCAGGTATAAAATATTTTAATACCGATGCGCCTTGGTTTTCTATCGTAATACTTGCAGAAACAGGATCACCAATGGTGATATCATCAACAGATTGTTCTGTTGGAGTTACTTTAATTTTGCCAGGCTCGGTACTAACACCAAACAAATACACAGTATGTGACACAGCACTGCTTGCAGAGCTAATAGTCAAAATACCATTATCGTTACCGGAAGTCGCGCTAGGTGTATATTTTATCGTAATATTTGTACTGTTTTTTGCGCTAATTCTCCATGGCGCATAGCTTGTCATTTCAAATTGATCGCTTGAGCTTGAAATGGTAATATCTCCATAATTACCTAATCCAAGGTTTGTTAATTCGAATGTTAATTCCTCTGATTTCCCTTGAAAAACACTACCAAAATTCAATTCAGATACAGCACTTAAAACGGGCTGTTGGCCACTTACGTTTAAAGTTACTGGTAACCTTAATTCTGGTTGTTTTCCGTCGTTAGATTTTAATATAACATTTGCGTTATACGTTCCGTTAATTAAAGTTGAAGCATCTGCTGTTAAGGTGGTACTGCTCTGTCCATTCCCTAAAACTTCACCAGAATCTGGACTTAATGAAAGGTATTCACCTAAATGTTCAAATCCACTTGTAACCTTTGCGGCCCAAACAAAATCTTGTGAACTAATTAGGTCTGGCAAACTACCCCATGAGGCTCCACCATCAAAAGACATAAAGCAATTGTTTTGCGAATCATCATTCGGATTCTTTTTTGGCCCCACACCAAAAGGAAATAAATTCCCACTAGGGGCATGGAAAACAACCCAAAAAGTTTCGTCATTATTAAAATATAGTTGCTCATTTAAGTTTATATAAGCCCATCCTTCTTCATTTGAATATGGAGAATACTCTTGGGTGTAAACAACATTTTCTCTTGATAGTTGTTCTCCCTTATATATTTCCATCAATAAAGCGCCTTTGGCAGGATCAATTTTTATATAGGTACTTACTTCTGTTAAGTTGAACCCATCAGGATTATTTACAACAAATTTCGTTGCTGCGGAATTAGGAACCGTGGTATCTTCTTCACCTATAATATTTGACACATAGGAGTAATACTCCATTGATGTTCTTTCAAAACTTAGGGGTGATGGAATAGTATTGGAAGCCGATTTTGATCCTGGAACACTTTTCATTGCAACATTGGCATTTGAAGACGCTTTAGGTTTACCTAATGGCTTACCTAAACTTGAAGTGTAAGCCAAAGTTGTGTTTCTGTGCCTAGCTTCGTACTCCCAACGCAAAATACCTTCAGCTTCGTTAAGCAAAGAAATATCGTGGGTACCCGTAGTAGAATTTATAGCATTTATATCTACGGTGATATTTTTACTGTTTTCGTCTACGTTTATTTGTGGGCCTGCGTTTGTAGTATCAGAAACCACATTAGACAATATTGATGTATTTCCCCATCTATCTACAGCTACAATAGAGAAATAATAAGTAGTTAAACCATAAAGATCATTTACAGAATAGGTCATACGCTCTCCTGCTACCAATTCATTTGTCAACTCTATTTTTTGAGCTGTATGGAAATTATCAGAAGTAATGGCTTCAGTTCCATAGTATAAGTTGAATTTAATTGGCGTAGAATCATCTGCATCGGCAGGCACTGTCCATGACAAGGTTGCAAATTCTTGGGCAATACCATCAATTTGCAAATCGGTTATGGTAGCAGGAGCCAAACCTGCATCGTTTTGAATAGCTAAAAAAGCATCGGTTAATTGTCCTAATTTACCTAAGTAATTTGGATTTAAATGATCTATATTTTTAACACCGGTAAGCAGTTTATTTTGTAGTTCTGCCGGAGTAAGTTGTTGGTTAGCATTAGCAAGTGCCAAAGCAGCAATCCCTGATACATGTGGACAAGCCATTGAAGTTCCGTCTAAATACCCTATCTTATTATTTGGCAAGGTACTTAAAACCCCATTAGCACTGCCATATCCAGCCATATCACCACCTGGCGCGGTAATATCTACCCATGTACCATAATTTGAATAGCCTGCTTTATACCCTTCTGGTCCCAAAGAACTTACAGTAAATGCTTCTGGATAAAAACCAGGATACCATTGATCATCCCTATCTGAATTACCTGCTGCAAATATTACAATACCCCCTTTCATTGGACTTCCTGGGTAATCTCCAGCCTCCTGAATAAAATAATTTATAGCGTCTCGTACAGCTGCCTCAGTACTACCAGCATAGATATATCCCCAGCTATTTTGCGAGATAACAGCACCATTATTGGCGGCATATATATATGAATTTGCGGCCGAACCACTCTCGCCCCCTAATATTTTCATAGACATGATTTTGGCTCCATCATTATTACCCGTACCACCGGCAACACCTGATACCCCAATACCGTTGTTGTTTACAGCGGCAACGGTTCCAGCCACGTGAGTTCCGTGAGGGTCTGGATCCATGGCACCAGAGTTGCTGGAGAAATTCCAACCGTTAATATCGTCTATATAACCATTGCCGTCGTCGTCAACTCCAGGCGTTCCATTTAATTCAGCTTCATTAATCCAGATGTTGTCCTTTAAATCGTCATGATTTACATCTACCCCCTCATCATGCACAGATACAATTACTTGGCTACTACCAGCTGTTACGCTCCAAGCTTCGAATAAATTGACATCGATACCCGAATAACCAGATTGACCAGTATTGCTATAGTGCCATTGATCGGTAAGGTAAGGATCGTTAAAAGGCATGGTTTCGTTTGCCATCGCTGAAGAAGGTTTTGTATTTACTTCAACAGGGGTTCCTGTTGATAAAACCTTTAAACGCTCGGTTTCTGCAATAGTTACTTCACCTAAATCCCTGTAGTGATTAACCACTTCATTAATATCTTCACTAGGATCTACTTTTACCTCGTACCATAAATCCAGACCATGCTTACGCAATTTTGCTTCTAATTTTGGATTTGGGTTTTCTGGGAACAAACGTTTTAACTGCGTTGCCTTGTACTGGCTTGAAACAGCATCTAAAGATGAAATTCCTGTTTGCACGGCTCCGTTTTTCACTCTTAAACGAGCATTTTTTAGTGTTGTTGCTGTAGTTTTAGCAACCTTTATACGAACAACTCCTTGCCTTTGTCCTTTTTCATTATAACCTGTTACGGTTTGACCAAATGAAATTGATGCGAAAAGCATAAGCGCGAGTATTAAACAGGTTCTAAACATGTAATTGTAATTTTTTTTCATGTGTTGTTTTTAATTTTGCTTATTAATCTTTTTTAAAATTTTTTTTAAGGCTAAAATTTGGTTGTTTTTTTCCTCAATAAATTCTTTTAAACTTTTGTCCTCTAAATCGAGTTCTTGTAATCTTTTTTTTAAATCATCCTGTTGCATTTTTTTATAGTTGTTAAACATTCAACAAAAAAAACACATCATTAATTTTTATTAAATTTTAAAGAATTACAAAGGATGTACAAAAACAAAAACAGGTATTACATTAATAATACAAATCACACAAAAGGACTGATTAACAATATGTTAAACCAAATAAGAAGAAACTTTACTACCCCACAAAAAAGGCAATAAAAGGATGCGTTTTTAAATGTTTTCTAAAAAGGAAGTAAGATTGGTGGAGCTATTATTTAAGCCGAGTTTTTTTCGCAATCGTGTTCTAGCCACATTAAGGCTGTTTATTGATTGTCTTGTTAACGTGCAAATTTCTTTCGAAGTCATGTTGAGTTTTAAAAATGCACAAATTTTCTTTTCGTTATTACTAAGATTGGGAAACTTTTGGTTGAGACGATCGTAAAAGTCGTTATGAACTTGATTAAAGCGCACTTCAAACTCATCCCATAGGGCATCGTCCTTAGCCATTTGCAAATCCATAATAATTTTTTGAACATCACTTTGATTTTCCTTTTTCATTTGTTTCTTTAAAAACAAAAGGCGTTTAGAAATTTCACTGATCAATTCATTATTTTTAATGAGATACATGACATTCGTAGTTAACTCCCTACCTTTTGAGTCTAATTCATTCTCTAAAGATTGTTTTCTTAAGGAGAGTTCTTTATTCTTTAGTTCCACTTTTTCACGTTGTAGAATCTGGTTTTTGGATTTAACTTTTTGAATAAAATAGAGTCCCGCTACAACCAAAATAATCAGTATAAGCCCAATACTTATTAGTATATACATATACTCTTGACGTTGCTGCTTAGCTTCTCTTTCTTGCATTTCCTTGTCAAATTGAAACTGCATTTCAGCTTCCGTAATTTTACGTTCGGTTTCTCTGTTAGTTAAACTATCATTTAATGCTGAAAAGGATATCCGGTAATCATATGCTTTCTTATAGTCATTTTTTAAAGCGTATATTTCACTTAAACGTTCTAGAACTTGAGCTCTAGGCATATTAGCATTAACTGATTCACATTTTTCTAAACTAAGAAGTAAGTTTGTTTCAGATAAACTGTAGTCTCCCGTTTCTTTATAAAGACTCCCCAGATGTTGATAAGATTTACATAAACCTAATTCATCATTTTGATCCAGCCTAATTTTCAATGATTCATTAAAATAACTTTCGGCCAGTTCTAATTTTTTCATATTTAAATAAACCAACCCTACGTTAGAATATAAGGAAGCCAGATTCGTCAAATCATTGGCTTTTTTACTGTAAGTAATACCCTGGCTATAATATTCCAATGATTTGGAATAATTACCTTTTATTTCTGTAACTATTCCAATATTGTTATAAACTGCTCCTAAGTTTCGGTTTCTAAACAGGGAGTCTAATTCTCGAGAATTTTTCAAAATTTCTAAAACTTGACTGAAATTTTTTAATGCTTCATCTTGCTTTTTTTGATAAAAATTAATTAGCGCTAAGCTATTTAACACCCTAATTTCTCCAATGACATGATTAGCTTTTTTATAAATTCTGAAAGCTTTCAGATGATATTCCATTGAAAAATCAAGCTTACCTTGGGTTATATAATTATTAGAAATACTTACAGCGCTACTAGCTATCAATGTATCAATTTCATATTCTTCTGCTACTTCTAATGCTTTTTTGTTATATACTAAAGAGGAATCTATATTATGTGCACCAAAATAAGTTGCTATTTCATGCAGCAATTCTATTTGCTTTACTGGGTTTTCTGCCCTTTTATAACTCAGTTTTAAACTATCAAGATTTTGTGCATTTATTGTACATGTAAGGCATAAAAAACAAAGTACAGATATGGTGTAGAGTTTTGACAAATGAATACTATATTTAAATAAAAATAATTGGCAAAATAATCATTTTTAACAAATATTATAAACCTAAAAATTGATTTTAGCTACATTTTAATAACTAAAACTAGTTTTTAACTAAATTTTAATAATTTACTTTATAAAAATAAAGCAAAAAAAAGGCTTCCAAAAAAGGAAGCCTTATACATATAACATTAATATTATTATAAAGATACTTTAGTACCGACATCTTTTCCATCTATAATATCAATAATGGTATTCGGGTTTGTTCCGTTAGCAATATAGGTTGGAATGTTTCTAGCAGCCGCCTCTTGAGCGTAATCTAGTTTAGATCCCATGCCTCCACGACCTTCACCTTCAGCCTTACCGCTTTCTTTAATATACTTTTGTAAATCATCATCAGGATCGACATTAGAAATCAAACTACTGTTTTTAGCTTCTGGATGCCCAGAGTAAAGTCCGTCGATATCCGTTAAAATAATCAATTTATCAGCATTGATTAGCTGTGCGATTAAACAAGCCAACTCATCGTTATCAGAAAACATAGATGTTTTAACCGACACCGCATCATCTTCATTAGCAATAGGTATTACACCTTCTTGCATTAAACCTTCCACACAATTAATCATATTTTCTCTATGAACTCCTGGTGTAAAATCACGTTTTGTAGGCAGTACCTGGGCACATTTCATACCATAATCATAGAAAATGGTGTAATACAGACGCATCATTCTTGGTTGCCCGATAGAAGAATACACCTGACGTCGTTGTGCTTTATTTTTAATTTTAGATTTCCCTAATACTTCTTTACCTGCTATAACAGAACCGGAAGAGACTAAAACTGCCATGATATCTCTTTCGTAAAGTTCAGAAATTTGTCTTACTAAATTCCTTAAAACAGGTCTAACAATTCTATTGTCTTTGTTGGTCATGACATTTGTACCAACTTTTATAACTACTCTTTCTTTATACATAATTAATGTTCTTCTCCAAGTTCAATTGCACGATTAAATGCGGCATAAGCGGCATCTCTAATTAATACATCTACTTTATTTGCTTCCATAGAGTTTAAAGCAGCACGTGTTGTACCTCCTTTTGAAGCTACACGATCCATCCACTCTTTTGGCGTGAGATCTGACTGATTAAAAAGCTCTACTGCTCCAGCAAAGGTTTGTGTTACTAAAGTTCTTGAATCTTCGTTTGAAAAGCCCATTTCTAGAGCTGCCTTCATCATACTTTCCATAAAGAAAAATACATAAGCTGGTCCGCTACCAGAAATACCTGTTGAAGCATCGATATAATTTTCAGAAGCTACTTTTAAGGATTTTCCTGTGGTGCTTAACAATGATTCAATATCGCCAGCTTCTTGTTCTGAAACCTCTGCTGAAGCAACAAATGAAGTTAAACCTTTCCCGATTTGAGCAGGAAGATTTGGCATAGCTCGAACTATTTTGTCTAATCCTGACATTTTTTTCATAGCTGCTATAGTTACCCCGGCCATAACAGAAACAATAATTTGATTTTTGTTTGTTAAAGGTTTTATGTTTTCAAAAACACTTTCGGCGTGAAATGGTTTCACAGCTATAAAAATGATATCCGCTTGTGGCACACAGTCTTTTAAATCTCGACAAGCATCAAAATATGGAATTTCATCAAGTTCCTTTAGCTTTTCCTCGCTATTATCAAGAACCATGATATTATTATTGTTAAGAAGTTTAGATGTAGACATCCCTTCGGCATAGGTTAACCCCATATTCCCTGCTCCGATTACTAGTACTTTCATGTGTATGTTTTGGTTAATTATTAAGTTTTGTATAGTTAGAATTATTTAAACAAATAGCATCCCATCCTTAGGGTGCTTTGTTTCTTTATAATATGTTTCTTTATTTAAGTGAAGTGTTTTAACAGGTAAACCAAAAAGATATTTTTTAATTGATGTTACTTTTGTTATGAGTTCACCCATTTTTATGCTGTAACGCTTTTCGTATTGCGTTTGACGTTTAATATATAAAATTTTCATGTGTTCTGTTTTAAATTTATTGCAATTAATTATTATTTCCTAGTTAATCGCATTTCAATATTTCTAGCTTCAAACCCCTCATCTTCAAACAACTTAATAATAGGATTATCTTTATTAATGTGCGTAGCTATAGCACCTCTACAATAACGCTTGGTATGTTTTATCAATTGACTCGCAATACCTTGTCCGCGATATGCTTCATTTACGGCAATGTAAACCAAAATATTTTCAGATAAATATTCATTCATGCCTGTTTTATTGACAACAACAGCTCCAATAATCTCATCTTTATGCTCCATAAGAAACACATATCCCCCTAGACCCGCTATTTCCTTTGCTGCGTACAACAACGACTTTCTTATAGCACTTATAGGGTCTTTAAAATCTCCTGAATGTTCGTGAATGAAATTGGCAGTACGGTTAATATCATTCATGGATAACCTTGTAAAGGCATCAAAATTTTTTATTGTGATAGATTTAGTTTCGGGCATAAGTTATAGTTACATCTAAATTACAAGATACAACAAGCAATGTTTTGAATAAAAAAATATACCTATTAAATAATATCTTGTTCCATACAAAAATATTTAAAAGGTAAACTGTTTAAAATGAAATTGATAAAGCGATTACGCTAGGTAGAAGGAGGGATGAATTTATCGGATTGGATTCTAAACACTAAAAAATTGAAGTTAAATATTCTAAAATTTTTATTTTCATGTATTCCTTGTCTCATTTCACAAATTTACGTAAATAAACCCCCAATAGCAAATTTGGAACGTTAAGATAATTTTAATCCCCTTTCTCTTTTGATAGAATTGACACAACATGAAAAGTTTAAAACAAAAAAAAGCCCCCTTATTAAGGGAGCTTTTTAAACCGTATTAATAGGTTTTATTTCTTTTCGGGAGCATTAAGTTTTTCACTCATTTCCATAGAAATTGCCGACTTATCGAATTTTAATTTTCCAGACATGGTTTCTAAAATACAACTTCCGTCTTTGTCGTTTAATTCTAAAACTTTAGCGTGTAAACCACTTCTAGTAATCACTTTATCGCCTCGTTTTAAATTGGCTGCAAATTTCTTTTCTTTCTTAGCACGTTTCATTTGAGGTGCAATCATAAAGAAATACACAACAACAAACATTAATACAAATGGTAGTAAACTACCTAGACCTTCTCCCATAATTTATAATAGATTTAGCTTATTAGCTGTTATTAACTCTGCTCTGGCGCTGGTTTTACAAACGCTGAAATTTTAACAATTTCTGTTCCTTTTTCAGTATTTGCTGTTACCGTAATAGATTTTGATACTTTATTAAGGCCACTTCCATTAAACTTCACAGTAAACTGTCCGCTTTCTCCTGGTGCTAAAGGTTCTCTGCTCCAATCTTGAGGCACTGTACAACCACAAGAACTTTTAATATCGGTAATTACTAAAGGAGCATTACCTGTATTCTTATATTTAAAAACAGTTTCAACTGGAGTTTTTGCTACGATTTCTCCAAAATCGTGCTCTTTCTTATCAAATTCTAATACTGGAAAATCCGAAGCATTAGCATCGCGCTCTGCGGCGGCAGTAACATTAGATTCATCAATCTTAGCAGCGGCATTATCTTTACATGATGTAAATGCGATTAAACATAATGTGGTTAATCCTAAAATTACTTTTTTCATAGTGCGTTGTTTTTATTAGGTTTGGTGCGTAAAAATAGCAATAATTTAAACTATTAAAAATTTTTGCTATTTTCTTAACAGATATTAACATGTAGTAGATTACATGAGGCCACGACCCACTTTCGTTAAGGTGCCTTCAGCTTCATACTCCTTAACCAATTTATCTAAAATCCCATTTATAAAAATGCTACTTTTAGGTGTTGAATATTCTTTAGAAATTTCTAAATATTCATTCATGGTTACCTTTACAGGAATTGACGGGAAATTTTTAATTTCAGAAATAGCCATTTGTAATAGCACATAATCGACACTCGCAATACGCTCGGCATCCCAGTTTTTAGTTTTTTGTTCAATTTCCTTATTAATAGCTGCTCTATTTAATAAGGTCTTTTTAAACAAGGTTACCGCAAACTGTTTATCTTCAATATCCTTATAAAGTTTTGGTGTAAAATGTTTTTCTGGTGATGTCGCTTTAGCTTTTCTAAGCAGCTTTAATATCGTTGTATTTACCGTTGGAAGATCGTCTAACCAGGTTAGATTTTTATCCTCGATATAATCGTATAACTTATCATTAGGTGCAATAATATCTTTAAACACATCAACAATAAAAGCGCGGTCTTCTTTAAAGTCGGAAACACGCGTTTTCATATATTCAGCATATAATTCACTTGATGTAATGGCTTTAAAGATCACATCAACATACTCATTATCAAGCTCCCAATTTATATGACCATTACCTTTAATTTCATCTTCAAGTTGGATGTTATCTTTCAGAAGTTTTAGAAGTTCATTGTTTACAAACTTTCTATTAGGATCCTTATCTTCTTTAGTAGCCAGATGTTTGTTTTGCTTTTTTTGCAAATCATCCTCTGCTCTCTTTTGTACCTCAATCAATAAAGAAATGATTAATAGATACAAATTGTACATGTTTTCAATACTATAGACTAGAAATTTTTGATCTTTACTAAAATCATCACTTTCACTGCCTTTGAAAGCATACATGGTTTGCATTACTTTTACACGAATATGTCTTCTGCTTAACATCATTACAAAGAACTTTAATTTAAATAGATGAAGGTTTCCATTGTTTTCACGCCGCAAAAATAACACTATATTTAAAAAGAAATATACTATTCATGTATTTATTATAAGCAATATGTATTTAAAAGACACTTAAGTTCTTGTTGTGTAGTCGTAATTTTCAGCATCAATATATTATAGTAAAATCCGAATGCATTCTTAAAAATAAAACCTTTAGGGCACAAGACCTTAAGCTGTAGTTAAATAAAAAAATAATCCTAAATAATTTAAAATAGGCTTTAACGATATTTAACAATTAGAGCCGTGGCTTAAAGGTGGTAATTATCAATTATCCCCTATATTTGCCCTACTATTTTAATGTTTGAATGAAAGAATTACAGCACCTTAACAAATACTTTTATAAATATAAAACACATCTATTATTAGGTATTGTTATTACCATAGTTGCTAGAATATTTCTATTATTCACGCCGCGATATGTTAAAAAGATTTTTGTAATTATCGAAGATGCTTTTAAAAACAACGCTACTGAAACGGCCGTTAAAGCAGATTTAACAGAGGCCATTTTATATATTATTGGTGCTGCTTTTATAGGCGGTATTCTTACCTTTTTTATGAGACAGACCATTATTAATGTGTCTCGATATATTGAGTACGATTTAAAAAATGAAATTTACGAGCAGTACCAAAAACTGTCTTTAAATTTTTATAAAAAAAATAGAACGGGCGATTTAATGAATCGTATTACAGAAGACGTAGGGCGTGTTCGTATGTATGCTGGTCCGGCCATTATGTACAGCATCAATACCATAGCCCTTTTCGTTATTGTTATTATTTACATGGTTAATGCATCACCTAAATTAACCTTATACACCATTTTACCTTTGCCTATTTTATCAATAATCATTTATAAACTAAGTAAAGAGATTCACAAACGAAGTACCATTGTACAAGAATATTTATCGCAGCTTTCTACTTTCACACAAGAGTCGTTTAGCGGTATATCAGTAATAAAAGCATATGGTATTGAACCACAAACAGCTTCAAATTTTAATACCCTTGCTAAGGAAAGCAAAGACAAACAAATAGATTTAAATAAAGTACAAGCTTGGTTTTTCCCCATGATGGTGCTACTCATAGGCGCCAGTAACCTCTTGGTTATTTATGTTGGGGGCATGCAATACATTAATGGTGAAATAAAAAGTATAGGTACCATTGCAGAATTTATCATTTACGTGAATATGCTCACTTGGCCAGTGGCTACAGTGGGATGGGTGACCTCCATCGTGCAACAGGCCGAAGCATCTCAAAAACGTATTAATGAGTTTTTAAAAATCGTACCTGAAATAAAAAACAACAACGCCAATCATTCTGAAATTACAGGCGATGTTCAATTTAAAGATGTTTATTTCACATACGACGATACTAATATTCAAGCCTTAAAAGGCATTAGTTTTCATATAAAACCTGGCGACACGCTAGCCATTTTAGGAAAAACAGGATCAGGAAAATCTACGGTTTTAGATTTAGTAGGACGTCTTTATGATATTGATCAAGGTTCCATCCTTATTAATGACACCGAATTAGCCGATTTAAACTTAGTCGATTTAAGAAATAGTATAGGTTACGTGCCTCAAGATGCTTTTCTGTTTTCAGACAGTATTAAAACCAATATAAAATTCGGTAAACATGATGCTACCGATGACGATGTTATCGAAGCCGCTAAAAATGCTCAGGTACATAAAAACATTATGAAATTTAATAAAGGTTATGATACCATTTTGGGTGAACGCGGTATCACACTTTCAGGCGGACAAAAGCAAAGGGTTTCCATTGCAAGAGCCATTATAAAATCACCTAAAATATTATTATTTGACGATTGCTTATCGGCTGTCGACACTGAAACTGAAGAGAAAATATTAAATAACATTAACAGAATATCGAAAGGCAAAACGAGTATTATTGTAAGTCATCGTATATCAGCAGCTAAAAATGCCGATAAAATTATAGTGTTAGACGATGGTAAAATTGTGCAGGAAGGCACCCACGATACTTTGATAAATATTGATGGATATTACAAGGAACTTTATTTAAAACAACTGAGTGAAAACACAGCTAACCCACTGTAAATCTTCATAGTAAAACAAAACCTCAGCTTGTAAAATTTAATTAAATGCAACAAAACCTCAGAATTCAAAAAGAAACCTCAAAATTTGTTGCTTAGTATCGGTTTTTTTTAGATTTTTGATACAAAATGATTATATATTAATTTTAATTCGACTATGAATAATAACGGTATGATGGAGAAAGAGGAAATTTTTTCAAAAGTTTTGAGAGCAGGACGACGCACTTATTTTTTTGATGTAAGAGCTACGAAAGCAGATGATTATTACTTAACTATTACAGAAAGTAAAAAATTCACTAATGACGACGGATCATTTCATTATAAAAAACATAAAATTTATATTTATAAGGAAGATTTTGCCGAGTTTAAAGAGATTTTAGCAGAAATGACCGATTATATCATTAACGAAAAAGGAGACGAAGTGATTAGCGAGCGTCACCAAAAGGACTTCAAAAAAGAATACGACCCTACAAGTAGAGTTACGGAAGATGAATTAAAAACTCCTGAAAGTTTTACTGATATTAGTTTTGACGATATTTAAAATAATTAAATAACAAATCAAGAACCGCTAAACTCCTTTAGCGGTTTTTTTATGCTATAATTTCACTGCAACCAATACCAGTACTAAACTCATTACCAAGTAATACAAGGCTGCTGTAAAACCAAACAAACCTACTACTACCAACGCTGTTAAAAGCAACCAAAACGGCCCCAACACAATAGTTACCGCGAAACGAAAAGTCGCTACAAACTCAAGCTCTTTAATTTTTGGCTGAGCATAATATTTCCACACCACATAAGGCATAATATAGTTCACAATTAATAGGAAGCGAAAGAGCTGTTTTAACCAAACAAATCGCGCTTTATGGCGTTTTACAGGGGCTTCAAAATTATTTTTAACACAAGCATTTACGGTCTGTGGTTTTAAAAAATCTACTTTTAAAGACTCTAGTTTATCCAGCGTTTCCTGATACCCCTCTATTGGTACAACGGTGGTAAGTTTAGACATTTCAGCTTGAATTCTAGTTTTAAGCGTTATAACATCTTGGTTTCTCTGTCCCGTATACAAACTTTTGGCTGGTATGGGCTCACCGAAATGAATCGTAGCTTTATCAGGAAAATTTAAAATGCCCTCGTAATTTAAGCCTAGAGGTAGTAACTGTAGGTCCGTTTCGGGATATTTTTCAAGCGTATCCAATACAATTCGAGTAAACCCCTTGCTTAACGGCCTTACGGTACGCCTTAAATCATGTCCCCCTTCAGGAAAAATAACCACAGTTTCCCCTTGACTAAGTAACTTGGTACAGGTTTCAAAAATGGCATTATTATTCGTTAGATTCCCCCAACCATCGCGAATACGGTATACAGGAAGCATTTGAAACCGATGAAACAACTTCGCTAGTAATGGTTTGGTAAATACTCCTGCACGGGTTAAATAATGTAAAAATCGATCGATTGTCACGGCTATCAGCAGAGGATCAATTAAACCATTTTGGTGATTACATAAAATGAGTGTTGGCTTGTTTTTAGGTAGGCGTTCCTTATTAAAGACCGTTATGTTCTTAAAATAGAAAAACATGCCAATCTTCATATACCTCCTAATAGCTCTTAAAAAAATATATTTCAAACTTGCTTAGGTTATTACTTTCTGGTTGATGTATGGTGCATCTCAGATCAATCCGAAATGTGATTTAAATCTAGCTTACGGTAGTACCGTTTTTAACTGGATTTTCAGGGTTCAAAAGTACTACATCTTTCCCGTTTACAGCGCCAACTACCAAACATTCGCTCATAAAACTAGCAATTTGTTTTTTCGGAAAATTAACAACGGCAACGATTTGCCTGTTAATCAAGTCTTCTTTTTTGTAAAGTGTTGTAATTTGCGCCGAAGTTTTTTTAATCCCAAGATCACCAAAATCGATAAACAGTTGATACGCTGGATTTCTTGCTTCAGGGAAGTCTTTCACTTCCAAAATGGTACCTACTCTAAGGTCAACTTTAGTAAATTCTTCAAAAGTAATTGTCGCTTTCATTTTTTAAAAATACAAATATTGCCGAACTTTGGTTAAACTTTTTATCATGGCAAATACCCCTTCAAACATGTTGCCCTTAGGCACAAAAGCACCTTTTTTTCAACTACCAGATACCGTGAGTGGCAACACTTTAAATTTGAATGATCTGAAAGGTAAAAACGGCACGGTCATCCTATTTATCTGCAACCACTGCCCGTTTGTAATTCATATCAACAAGACCCTAGTTGACATTGCAAACGCTTACGCGGAAAAAGGTATTGCTTTTATTGCCATTTCAAGTAACGATGCAGCGAACTACCCACAGGATGGTCCAGAAAAAATGTGTATTCATGCTGAAAAGGAAGACTACCCTTTTCCATATCTTTACGATGAAAGTCAAGCCGTTGCCAAAGCCTATGATGCGGCCTGCACCCCAGACTTGTATGTATTCGATAAAAATTTATCGCTTGTTTACCGCGGTCAATTAGATGATTCGCGTCCTGGAAACGGAAAGCCCGTTACTGGAGCCGATTTAAAGTTGGCCTTAGATTGTTTATTATCAGGAAAGGAAAATGAAGCGATACAAAAACCTAGTATTGGTTGTAATATAAAGTGGAAGTCTTAATATCGGCTTATTTCAGTTTTAATTGCCAGATTCCTACATGCTGCCAGGTATCAAATTTGAATCCGACCTCATTAAGATGCGCCACCTTTTCAAAACCAAAATGCTCATGAAGTTTAACACTAGCATCGTTAGGAATGGTAAGCACCCCTAATACCGTATGAAAATTGTTTTGTTTTAGTCTTTTGAGTAAATCAGCATAAAGGGTTGTACCTATTTGCTTGCCATGAGCACCATGCTTTACATAAACCGTAGACTCCACAACATGGCTGTATGCAGGTTTAGGACGAAATCGACTACCATAAGCATAGCCCAAAATTTCATTATTTTCTTCGTAAACTAGAATAGGGTAATCTTTAGTGATACCATCTATTTTATGTTGAAAATCATCCAAAGTTAGTGCATCAATATCGAAGGTCGCTACCGAATTTAACACATAGTAATTATAAATATCCAATAAGGCTTGAGTGTCCTCGGGTTTTACTTGTCTAATCATTTTACAACCAACCTTTTTGTTTCATAACATTTTCAATATGGGCAAAATGATGATTACTATGCCAAGCGTAGTTGCCTATTTGGTAATTCAACTTTACTTCACTGTTCGTTTCAGGATGAATAAAACAACGCTCTAAATCAGCTTCCGTTAAGGTTTTTAATAAGTATACCAACTTAAAATGAATGGCCTTAATATGCTGCAGAGACATATCAATAGGTGCAAACTTAGAATCTGAAAGTTCTGCCCAGCGGTCTTCATAATACGCTTTGATAAGCGGTTTATCTTCCGTTAAAGCCCATTTAAATCGTGTATAACTATGATGATGGCTATCAGAAACATGATGAACAACCTGCCTGATGGTCCACCCTCCAGGACGGTATTCAGTATCTAATTGGGCGTCATTCAAATTTTCTACTAATGACTCTAAGCGCTTTGGAAACTGCTCCAAAACAGAAATCCACATGTTTAAATCTGAGTTAGAAATCGATTTTGGGCATTCAAATTTCCCTATAGGGTAACGTAATTTTTCAAGCTCTGCATTCGTCATTTTTAATGGCAATTAAATGGATTATGAAATTACACAATAAATAGTTACAACAAAAAAAAGAGGCTGTGTGAAAAGTCAATATCATTTGATTTGTCAGACAGCCTCTAATACTTATTTTAAAAGCGTTTTATTTCACGCTCATTAACTCAACATCAAAAACTAAAGTAGCATCTGGTGGAATAACACCTCCAGCACCTCTACTTCCGTAACCTAAGTGACTAGGAATAACGAAACGTGCCTTATCTCCTACTTGTAATAACTGAATACCTTCATCCCATCCTGAAATCACTTGTCCTACGCCAACTGGAAAATCGATTGGTGAATTACGTTTGTATGACGAATCGAATACGGTACCATCAGACAATTGTCCTTTATAATGTACAGAAACCGTTTTACCTTTTTCAGCTTTTGCGCCATCTCCTTTTTGGATGATTTGGTAACGTAAGCCGCTTTCCGTTTTATTAAAACCTGTAGCAAGTTTATCTAATTCAGCTTCTGCTTGTGCTTTAGCTTCTGCTAAACGTTTTTCTCTAGATCCTTCAAAAGTTCTAAAAGCCTCAATAGCATTAAATGCTTCTGCTTCGGCTCCAACACGAACAATCTCTAAAGATTCAATAACATCACCTTGTGCAATAGCATCAACAACATCCTGACCTTCAATCACTTTTCCAAAAACAGTGTGTTTATTATCTAACCAAGCTGTTTCTACGTGAGTTATAAAAAACTGACTCCCGTTAGTTCCTGGTCCTGCATTAGCCATCGATAAAACTCCTGGTCCGTCATGCTTTAAATCTGGATGAAACTCATCATCAAACTGATATCCTGGATTTCCAGAACCTGTACCTTGAGGACAACCACCTTGAATCATAAAATCTGGAATTACTCTATGGAATTTTAATCCATCATAGTAAGGTTTTCCTTGAGGTTTCGCCGAATTTTCTAAATTTCCTTCAGCTAAAGCAACAAAGTTACCTACCGTTCCTGGTGTTTTTTGAAATTCTAAAGCCACAAGAATTTCTCCTTTTGTCGTATTAAATTTTGCGTATAATCCGTCTTGCATTGTTCTATTTTTTAAGAAAGTGCAAAGATAACGAATGATTTCTGATTAGCGGATTTTGCTGGAATGATTTTTTGACGGTTGCCCCTTGACACTTGACTGTTGACCTTTGACTCTCAAAACACCCCCGTCCCCCTCAAGGGGGAAATGAATTGCGTTTCCAGTTCGGCTGGTTTGGACAAATTAAAACAGATCCTTTGTGAAATTATTTGTTAGATCTATAAAACTTTGTGGGAGAAACGAAACATGGAACCTTATTCAAGCAAGCTCAAGGTGACAGGAGTTGTTCTCGGTTACACAATTAAACAATTACACGGTTCAACTAAGTTTGGCATAAAGCATTCAGCATATAGCCTAAAGCATTGTACAAAAAAAGCCATGAGATGATTAACACACCTCACAGCCTTTTAAACTTATTTTTCTATATTCTAGTTCGCTACTTCACTAATAAACTTGATACGATACAAACGCAGTTCTTCATCGTCGTAATCGCCATCAAACTCATCAATAGCAGCTGTAATATTATCTGATTCCGATTCCATAAAATAATCGTGAATTTCTTCTTGTTGGTCTTCATCTAAAATATCATGAATCCAATAATCGATATTCAATTTGGTTCCGGAATAAACAATAGCTTCCATTTCTTTGATAAACTCTTCCATGGTCATACCTTTAGAAGCGGCAATATCATCAAGAGGTAATTTTCTATCGATATTCTGAATGATATACAACTTATTAGCCGAATTTGTTCCAGTAGACTTCACTACCAAATCTTCGGGACGTGTTATATCATTTTCTTCAACATATTTCGCGATTAAATCGATAAAGCTTTTACCATATTTCTTCGCTTTTCCATCGCCAACACCATGAACATTAGCCAATTCTGCTAAAGTTATGGGGTATTTTAAGGCCATATCTTCTAAAGAAGGATCTTGAAAGATAACAAAAGGAGGTACTCCTAATTTCTTCGCGTTCTTTTTACGTAAATCTTTAAGCATGCCCATAAGAACCGCATCAGCAACCGCACCGCTTACTTTTTGTGAAGTCACAATGCTACCATCCTCCTGCTCGCCTTCAAAAACATGATCTTCGGTCATGAGAAATGAACTCGGATTTTTAATAAAATCATGCCCTTCTGGAGTTAATTTAATAACGCCGTACGTTTCAATGTCTTTTTTAAGAAACCCTGCCACTAAAGCTTGTCTTAATAAAGCCATCCAATATTTCTTATCGTGATTTTTCCCAGAACCAAAAAAGGGTTGTTCATTGGTTTTGTGCGAATTAATCATGGCATTTTCTTGGCCTACAAGCACATTTACTAAATCTTTAGACTTGTATTTTTCATTACTATCGCGAATCACTTCAAGAATCAGCTTGACTTCAGTTTGGGCTTCCGTTTTCTTTTTAGGGTGACGTACGTTATCATCCATATCACCACCTTCACCAGTTTCATTGTCAAATTCTTCGCCAAAATAGTGAAGAATAAATTTTCTTCTAGAAATGGATGTTTCCGCGAAAGCGACTACCTCTTGCAACAAAGCTTGTCCGATTTCTTGCTCGGCAACAGGTTTACCAGACATGAATTTTTCTAACTTTTCAATGTCTTTGTAGTTATAAAACGCCAAACAGTGGCCTTCACCACCATCACGACCGGCACGGCCCGTTTCTTGGTAATAACTCTCTATACTTTTTGGAATATCATGATGAATTACAAAGCGCACATCGGGCTTATCAATCCCCATTCCGAAGGCAATCGTAGCCACCACAACATCGACATCTTCCATTAAAAATTTGTCTTGATGACTAGAACGGGTTTTGGCATCTAAACCAGCGTGATAAGGCACAGCATTAATACCGTTAACCTGTAAAACTTGTGCTAATTCTTCAACACGTTTTCGACTCAAACAGTACACAATACCCGATTTACCATCATTTTGTTTGATAAAACGAATAATATCGGCATCTACCTGCTTGGTTTTTGGCCTTACCTCGTAATACAAATTTGGTCTATTAAAGGACGCTTTAAAGGTTTTGGCATCACCAATCCCTAAGTTTTTAATAATGTCTTCTTGTACTTTAGGCGTGGCTGTTGCCGTTAAACCAATAATTGGAATATTGTCGCCAATACGCTTAATAATATGTCTAAGGTTTCGATACTCGGGTCTAAAATCATGTCCCCATTCACTAATACAATGGGCTTCATCAATGGCTAAAAAAGAAATTTTCACCGACCTTAAAAACTCGACGTTTTCTTCTTTAGTTAAAGATTCGGGGGCAACATACAGGAGTTTCGTAATACCATTGGTGATATCCGATTTAACCTGTTTTATCTCTGTTTTATTTAAGGATGAATTTAATACGTGGGCAATACCTTCCTCTTTCGAAACACCTCGAATGGCATCTACTTGATTTTTCATTAATGCAATTAACGGCGAAACCACAATGGCTGTCCCATCTTGCATTAGAGCTGGTAATTGGTAACAAAGAGATTTACCACCTCCGGTGGGCATTATCACAAAAGTGTGTTGCCCTGATAATATACTTTCAACAACATCTTCTTGAAGTCCTTTAAATTGATTAAATCCAAAATACTTTTTCAAAGCTGCCTGAATGTCTTGTTTTGCTATTAACATCAGTTTAAAATAATTAATTTACTTGCTTCTTCTTTTTCAAAACAATCAAAACTGAAGCATTAATTTATTCGTGTAATTTCAAGATCCCTCATTTATTTTTTCGTTAGTTTTGTAACGAAAATTCAAATTACAATTAATATTCAATTCTGATTATTACTTAAAGATACTAAAATCTTTAAAAATCAAATCAAAAATACAAAATTTTGAAAGACAAACAGTCTATTATTAACATTGCAAAGCAGACCATTGAAATGCAGAGTCAGGCTATTTCAAATTTGTCTAGTCTGGTAACCGATGAGTTTGCTAGCGCCGTTGATTTAATATACAATTCAAAAGGGCGCGTTATTATTACAGGAATTGGTAAAAGTGCTATTATTGGCAATAAAATAGTGGCTACTTTAAATTCTACAGGTACTCCTGCTGTTTTTATGCATGCAGCCGACGCGATTCATGGTGATTTAGGACTTATTCTGGAAGACGATGTGGTGATCTGCCTTTCAAAAAGCGGAAATACCCCAGAAATTAAAGTGATTGTCCCACTTATTAAACGCGTTAAAAACAAGCTTATCGCCATAACTGGAAACAAAGACTCTTTTCTAGGTAAGCATGCCGATTATGTCTTAAACGCCTATGTTGAAAAAGAAGCTTGCCCTAATAATTTAGCGCCAACCACCAGCACAACAGCCCAATTAGTTGTAGGTGATGCCCTTGCTATTTGTTTGTTAGAGTTACGCGGATTTACAAGCAACGACTTTGCAAAATACCATCCTGGAGGTGCTTTGGGTAAGAAATTGTATTTAACCGTTAATGATATTTCTTCGGTAAACGAAAAACCAAAAGTAGAACCTAATACTAGCATAAAAAACGTCATTATTGAAATTACAGAAAAAATGCTCGGAGTTACTGCTGTGGTCGAAAACAATAAAATTATAGGTATTATTACCGACGGTGATTTACGTAGAATGTTATCTAAAGTTGACGATTTCTCAAATCTAACGGCTAAAGATATCATGAGTGAAAATCCTAAGCGTATTGAAGCCAAAGCCATGGCTATAGAAGCTTTAGAAGTTATGGAAGGTCATGAAATCTCACAACTTCTAGTTGAAGATGAAGGCCTTTACGCTGGCGTCGTACACTTACATGATTTAATTAAAGAAGGCATCATATAATGGCTAAAAAGAACATTGATGAGATGTCTTTTTTAGACCATCTCGAAGATTTACGCTGGCATCTTATCCGCATATGTGGCGCCATAATAATTGTGGGAACTCTGGCTTTTATTTTTAGCCGATTTATTTTCAATTCCATCATTTTCGCCCCATTACACATGAGTTTCCCAACTTATGATTTTTTATGTAAGATGGCGACTTTAATGAATCTGGATACCACGTTTTGTAATGAAAAAATACCGCTAATTCTACAGAACAGAACCATGGCTGGGCAATTTTCTGCCGATATATGGACCGCTATTCTAGGTGGTTTTATCATTTCATTTCCTTATATCATTTACCAATTATGGAAATTTGTTAGTCCGGGTTTACATAGTGACGAGCGTAAACATTCAAGAGGTTTTATCATTATATCGTCACTCTTGTTTTTTATTGGCGTCCTTTTTGGCTATTACATCGTAACTCCACTTTCAATCAACTTTTTGGCTAATTATAGCATTTCCGATATGGTAGACAACCAAATCGACATCAGCTCATACATTGCTTTGGTGCGCTCGTCGGCATTGGCTTCTGGACTCATTTTTGAGCTTCCTATCATTATTTATTTCTTTACCAAAATAGGCTTAGTAACGCCAGAAATTTTAAAGAAATACAGAAAATATGCCTTGGTAATCGTCCTTATTTTATCGGCCGTTATTACCCCGCCAGATATTGCGAGTCAGGTTATCGTAGCCATTCCCATTTTAATTTTATATCAAGTAAGTATTCTAATTTCTAGAATTGTAGTTAGAAATCAAAAACGAAAAGAAAAACAGCATGTCAAATAGCGTTCAGGAATTCAACGACTACCGAGCTAAAATGAACGACAAGATTTTAGCCGATAACAACAAAATTATTAAGCGCATCTTTAATTTAGATACTAACGCTTTCGCGGAAGGCGCCTTAGATGTAAAAACTAAGGAACTTCTAGGGTTAGTAGCTTCTACAGTGCTACGATGCGATGATTGCGTTAAGTATCACTTAGAAACATCTTATAACTTAGGGTTGAAAAAAGAAGAAGTGGTTGAAGCTTTAGGCATCGCTACCTTAGTGGGTGGCACCATTGTTATTCCGCATTTACGCCGTGCATATGAATTTTGGGACGACCTAGAATCTCAAAGTTAAAGAAAATATAAATCTTAAATTTGCCTATTCCATTAGTATCATTTTACTAATTTTAGCCTTCAGATGAAAACATTATGATTTTAAAAGCTCAGAATTTAATGAAGTCCTATAGCGGACGAAAAGTTGTAAAAGACGTTTCCCTTGAAGTGAGACAAGGTGAAATCGTTGGACTTCTAGGTCCGAATGGTGCTGGAAAAACCACGTCTTTTTACATGATTGTTGGCTTGATAAAACCTAATGGCGGACATATTTTCTTGGAGGATACTGAAATCACAAATTATCCCATGTATAAACGTGCCCAAAATGGGATTGGTTATTTGGCACAAGAAGCTTCTGTTTTTAGAAAATTGAGTATTGAAGACAATATTTTAAGTGTGCTTCAACTTACCAAACTCTCAAAAAAGGAGCAAAACTATAAAATGGAGGCCCTTATTGACGAATTTAGCTTAGGGCATATTCGAAAAAGTCGAGGTGATTTATTGTCTGGTGGAGAGCGTAGACGTACCGAAATTGCACGTGCTTTAGCCACCGATCCTAACTTTATTTTATTAGATGAACCTTTTGCTGGTGTAGACCCAGTGGCCGTTGAAGATATCCAACGTATCGTAGCACAACTCACCAAAAAGAATATTGGTATTTTAATTACCGACCATAACGTACAAGAAACTTTAGCCATTACAGACAGAACCTACCTAATGTTTGAAGGTAGCATCTTAAAAGCTGGTGAACCAGAAGAATTAGCCAACGACGAAATGGTTAGAAAAGTATACTTAGGTCAGAACTTTGAGCTTAGAAAGAAGAAGATTCGAGAGTGATGGATTGATGATTGATAATTGACTAGTGACTAGTGATTATTGATTATTACGGGTGGTAGTACTGTTGAAACGTTTAATTGTTTATTCGTGTAACTGAGAGCTATGTTTGTTACGCGGAGCTAGATGAAAGGCTATCAATATTAAAAGTTAAATAGTAGATATTAGAAATAAAAAATCCTATTGTCACAACAAATTACTTTTAAACAGATTCTTCAGTCGTGCCTCCTACTGAATAACATCACAAAATAACGCCTACTCCTTCATATTGAACTTAAGCCTAGCATATAGCCTACAGCATATAGCATATTGGTTATTACCTATTAGAAACTAACTTCTTAATACCTACTACGCCTTTAAAAATCAAAAAGGCTAATCCACCTATGAGAAGGCCTAAGATAAATTCTCTAACAACAAAAGGAAAGCTTTCTAGAAAGTGATGAAAATAATCAATGTGATGCACAAATATGCCGCCTGAAACAAGAAGTAAGGCTATAGTACCAACTACAGCTAAGATTTTTATAACCCAAGGCAAGGTTTTAACGAGTAGACCTCCCAACACATGGGTGACACTTTTTTTGTTATCGTTAAGACTAATCAGTTTGAATCCGAAATCGTCCATGCGCACTATTAAAGCTACAATACCATACACCCCAATGGTTGCTATTAGTGCTACCACCGAAACCACTAAAATTTGAGTTAGCACAGGTTCTCCAACTACGGAGCCTAAAGCGATAATTACGATTTCTACCGAAAGGATAAAATCGGTTACAATAGCTGCTTTAATTTTCTTTTTTTCAACTTCTACCCTTTCCGCAGCGGTAAGTTTTTGTTTTTCTACATGAACTTCAGGGTGTTCATCTTCTTTATGCGGAAAAATATAATGTATTATTTTTTCCACTCCTTCAAAAGCCAAATAAACACCTCCTAAAATTAGAGCCAGAGTCACACCCCAAGGCGCAAAGGCGCTCAATAAAAAAGCTATGGGTAAAATAATCACTTTGTTCAGTAAAGAACCTTTGGCAATAGCCCACAAAACAGGTAACTCCCGTGAAGCAAGAAACCCTGTGGCTTTTTCGGCATTCACTGCCAAATCATCCCCTAAAATCCCTGCTGTTTTTTTAGCAGACACTTTACTCATAACCACAACATCGTCCATTAAGCTGGCGATATCATCTAATAATGCAAAAAAACCTGAAGCCATTTATTTTATTTTGAAGTTGAATTGTCTATTACAGATAAAAGGATATAAAATAAGATGATAACTGGAATGGCGATAAATTTTAAAACCACGACAAATACCACACTCATAATTAAGAATATATAACGAATCGCATTTCCCTTAAAACGAAAGTCTTTGAATTTTAAAGCAAATAATTTAATATTAGCATTTAAAATATAACAGCTTAAAAGAGTCATGCCTACTAAAAACCATGTATTTAGAATAATGGATTGCATAAAACCACTGTTTTGAAACTCTAAAATTAAAGGCAGCCCCAATATTAAAATGGCATTGGCAGGTGTAGGTAGACCTTTAAAAAACGACTGCTGTTCATCATCGATATTAAACTTCGCCAAACGGTATGCCGATCCTAAAGTAATTAGGAGTCCGAAAAACGGAAAAATCATATTAAATTCTAAATCTGATACCTCAAGCGATTCTTGTGCTACGGTTTCCAAATCCCCCCATGCAGGCAAAGCCAATTCTAAGAGTTTGTACATGACAATTCCCGGCACTAATCCGCTAGTTACCATATCTGCTAAAGAATCTAATTGTAAACCTAATTCACTTGACACCTTTAGTTTTCTAGCTGCAAATCCATCAAAGAAATCGAAAAAGATGCCGAGAAACACAAAAAAAACTGCGTAAACAAATTGGTCATTTACAGCAAAAATTACCGCTATACTTCCGCAGAATAAATTTAAAAGTGTTAGCGCATTAGGTATATGTTTCTTCATAATATAAATGAAATCGTTTTAGTTTTATGTTGTTTAAGCGTCATTCATGCTTTGATCCTCTGTCACGCTGAGCTTGTCCAAGCGCAACTTACAAAATGTTGATGATGACCTTCTACAGGCTCAGGCTGACATATCAAGTTCCTCACAAAACACGCCACCTCTAACCATCTAGATACAAGAATCAAAAGAACTCCTTTTTTAAACAGGGTCTCAAAATTTTAGTAAAAATAACAAACAAATTTAGTCTGTAATAGCGAATAAACAATATCTACCCTAAATTGCAGTTTATAGGTTTATAATTTATGTGCATATTTGTAAAAAATTTACATTTGAAAACCAACCTAACCGTATTCATTTTAATTCTATCTCTTTCTGCCTATGGACAAGCCGTTAGAAAGTACTCTAATGAGTTCATGAATATTGGTGTAGATGCCGCTGCTTTAGGCATGAGTAACGCTGTAACCGCACATACTGCCGATGTTAATTCGGGGTATTGGAACCCTGCAGGGCTTTTAAAATTGAAGGACAACCAAGCCTCTCTAATGCACTCTAGTTACTTTGCGAATATTGCCAATTACGATTATGCTGCTTTTGCCATGCCTATTGACGACAGAAGCGCTATGGGGTTTTCACTTATCCGTTTTGGTGTAGATGATATCTTAAATACCACACAACTTATAGATGCCCAAGGTAACATCAATTACGATCGTATTAGTTTGTTTTCTACAGCCGATTACGGCTTTACGTTTTCATACGCCAGGCACATGCCTGTTCAAGGTTTAAATTATGGTGTTAATGCCAAAGTGATTAGAAGAATTATTGGCGATTTTGCGTCGTCGTGGGGATTCGGACTTGACTTTGGTATGCAATTTCAAACCCAAAACAATTGGAAATTTGGAATAATGGCTCGTGACATCACCACCACTTTTAATGCTTGGGCTATTGATGAAGATGAATTTAAAACCATTCAGGACGCTATTCCTGGGCAAAATCAAGAACTTCCTGAAACTACCGAAATCACCATTCCCAAATTACAAATTGGGATTTCTAAAAAAGTAGATTTCCATTATGACTATAGTCTACTCACTTCTGTTAATTTAAACGTGCGTTTTGAAGAGAATAACGATATTATTTCAACATCGGTGGCGAGTATCAATCCCGCTTTAGGTTTTGAGTTTGGCTATATCGATATGGTGTATTTGCGCGGCGGCATGGGGAATTTTCAAAATGAATTACAAATCGATAATTCTGAGCAAATAAGCTTTCAGCCTACTTTTGGTGTCGGATTTAATTATCGCGGTATTCAAGTGGATTATGCTTTTACCGATATTGGCGATCAAAGTGTGGCGCTTTATTCCAACGTATTTTCCTTAAAACTGGATTTTAGTATTTTTAGATGATGCAAAAACTTAGCTTTTTTATTCTCCTTTTTTTTACGATTCACTTTTCCATTGCGCAGCAGCACCAGTTATCGGAAACCGCTACCGTAAGCGTGCTTACCGTTGGACCTGGCAACCATTTAAATGATGCTTTTGGTCATAGTGGCTTTAGAATAAAAGACCGTTTAACTGGACTTGATGTGGTTTATGGTTATGGGGAATACGATTTTGACACGCCAAACTTCTATCTGAAATTTGCTCAAGGTAAATTGAACTACCTCATCAGTAAAACCGAATACAACAGGTTTTACCAGGTATATAGCTATTACGACCGATCGATTCGTGAACAGGTTTTAAACTTAACTCAGGCCGAAAAACAAAAACTCTACGATTATTTAATAAACAATTACAAGCCTGAAAACCGTGGCTATCTGTACGATTTCTTTTTTGATAATTGTGCTACTAAAATTAAAGATGTTACCAATATTGCCGTAAATAACAGGATTGAATTTCACGAACCTAAAGATTTTGAAAATGCCAGTTTTCGTACTTTAATCCAAAACGAATTAAACAGAAATAGCTGGGGTAGTTTAAGTATCGATATTTGCTTAGGGTCGGTTATTGACAGACAGGCACCTGCCGAGGATCATATGTTTTTACCTAAAAACATATATAAATTCTTTGAAAACGCCACTATTGGCAAAAACAAACCGCTCGTAAGCAGCAGCCGTACTTTATATAGTCAGCAACAACCTCCTGCGAAAAATAACTTTTTAACCAGCCCCTTATTCATTTTAGGCATCATAGCATGTTTTATCATTTTTATCACCTTTAAAGATTTTAAAAACCAACAACAAAGTAAATGGTTGGATGTCTTGATTTTTGCAATAACTGGGGTTATAGGTGTACTTATTCTATTGCTTTGGTTTGCCACCGATCATAAAGGCACACATCAAAACTATAATTTACTATGGGCCTTTGCTTTAAACCTTTTTGTAATCGGGCAATTCTTCAAAGCCAAGCCTGCTGCATGGTTTGTTAAATACCTTAAGCTACTCATTATCCTTTTATGCTTATTGACGTTGCATTGGATTATAGGTGTTCAGGTTTTTGCCATTGGATTAATTCCGATATTAATAGCACTAATGCTTAGGTATGTATTCCTGGTTTCGAATTACAACCGCTAAATTTTGTCAATTCTCAGCTAAAAAGACTACTGTCCTCTTAGAAATATGACCGTACTCATGGTTTTGACTAGAATAATGATATCTAGAAAGAAGCCACGATGTTTGATGTAGTATAAATCATACTGAAGTTTTAATAAACTGTCATCCACAGATGAAGCATAACGCGTTTTAACCTGTGCCCATCCGGTTAAACCAGGTTTTACAATATGTCGCGTTTCGTAAAAAGGTAACTCTTTAGAGAGTTCTTTTACAAAGACTTCACGTTCGGGTCTTGGGCCTATAAAACTCATTTCGCCTTTTAAAACATTAAGAAACTGAGGGAATTCATCCAACCGCGTATGGCGCATAAACTTTCCAAACGGCGTTATTCTACGATCACCTTTAGTCGCCCAAATCGCCTTTGTTGTTTCTGCGTTTTTAATCATCGTACGGTATTTGATAATCTTAAATAGCTTACCATTTTTCCCAACACGTTCTTGGGTATAAAATAAAGGCCCTCGATTTCCAAATAGATTTCCAACTAAAACAATGGGCAATAAACATATTCCTATTAGTAATCCGCAACTGGCTAAAATTAAATCGAAAACCCGTCTAAAAAACAGATACAGTTTATTTTTATTATTCCTACTAAAAGGGAAGTACTTGTAAAAATCTTTACCCACAAACTGCACAGGAACGCGTTCGGTCATTTCCTCATACACATGGGTATATTCATTAATAGGAAATCCGGCTTCTAGCAATTTAATAAGGGTCACATAGGTTTCTGATGTGATGGTTTCCGAATTATAACTTGCCACAACCACTTCGGAAATCCCCTCTTTATTTATGATGTCTTCAATGTCCTTGGGTTGGTATTCCGTAATACCATCTAACTTTACATGAGACATTTCTTGAGAAGCTTCACAATTTACAAAAGCCACTATTTTATAATTCGGATCGGTTTCATTGAAGGCATCTACAACATTTTCAATCATACTGCCCTCCCCTATGATTAATACTTTTTTATGAAATCTTGGTGATGCAATAAATGTGATATAGGCAAAGCGCCAAATAAAAAGCGCCAAAAGTATAGCAAAATAAAAGTACAGAATTTGTAGTCGGTTACCTGGTAAAACGGGGGTATAAAAAGGTGTTAATAAATAAAACAAGACCGTAACCGATCCCGTCATGATAATTCCAAATGAAATGCGCTCCATTTTACTGGATTTTTGCAAATCATAAAGTTCAAAAATAGAGCCGAACACCGAAAGATATAAGAGCAGAACAAACACCCAAGTCCAGTTCTGGTTGCTAATAGTAAAATAATCAAAATGAAATATACGTCCTACAAAATATAACACTAACAGCACTGAAATCAGATCAAAACATCGTAACAAGATCTTACGCTCGGAAATATTAAAATGTATATTGCTTTTCGCCATAATCAAACATTTGAGGGAGGATAAAGATACTAAGTAAATTCTACTACACCTTATTTTCGTTAAATAGTTTGATCCATTTGTTTTTAACATGTTGCCAGTCAAATTGGGCTACAAAATGTCTGGCGTTTTGACTGATTTTCTGAGTTTTTTTGGGATTTTCTTTCAAGTCTAAAAGTTCCTCAACAAAAGACTGTGCTGAATTAGGCTTCACCAAAATACCATTCACACCGTTTTCAATGAGGTAAGGCATCCCTCCCACATTTGTTGACACCACTACCAAGCCCAAAGCCATCGACTCCAACACACTAACGGGCATATTATCAATATGAGTGGTGTTTATAAAAAAGTTATATGCTTTTGATAATTCTATCCACTCGCCCTTCGACAGTTTCCCTGTAAAACGCACGTCAACATTTAAACCTTTCGCATATTCTTTCGTTTCTTGAAGGCTGCCGTCACCTTCGGGGCCTACCATGCATAATTCGGCTTGCAAACCTTGATCTAAAAGTGATTTTAAAATATCTACAGCTAATTTCGGATTATAAATTTCAGAAAAGGTACGCACCCAAAGTAGCTTGATACTCTTATAATCTTTTAATGCGTAGGGATAGTTTTTTAAAGTAATGGTATTTGGAATACATATCACATTTTGAAAACCATGCGCTTCAAAATTCGATTTCGTGTACTGTGAAGGTGCCACATTAACATGCGCATGATCAAACAACACTTTTGAAAGCTTCGGGGATTGCTTTAAGCGCTTAGGCAAATTTCCGCCGTGCAATATAGGCATGTATTTAAGATTCAACCATTGGCATAGCCTTCCGCAGCTATAAGCAAAATAGAAATTTTGTGTACTGTAAGTATCAATAAGCACATAGTCTAGGCTTTTTCTGTACCTAAAAATATGATTAAGCATGTCTAATAAGCGTAACCCTTTATTTACCTTACTAGAAGCGGTAATAACATCAAAACCAGAATCTCTTAACAAGCTACTCAGCGTATCGATAGTTGTAACCGTTTTTTGGCTCTGGGCTAACTGATTTCCTATGTACAGTATTTTTTTCATAAGAATTTAAGCAGCCTCTATTTCTATTTTTTTAGGTTTTTCTGGAGTTTTATAACTGATATTCAGTAAACATAAAGCATATAAAAAACCAGGAGCGGCGATACGCATGGCTGAATGATTAATGGTTAATAGCCAGAAGAAATAAAACGAAAAGAAAAACAGATTATTTCGGTTTCTAATTCTATAAAGGAGTGGTGCAAATAGTAAAATTGAAAAGGCTAAAATACCCATGAGACCATGCTCTGATATTATGCGACTCATTTCGTTATGAGAAGCAGCTAAAACCCCTGTTTCATTAAATCGAATTTCTTTTATTTTACCTACACCCACACCAAAAAAAGGATGGTCTAAAAACTCGTTAAACTCTTGAGCAAATAGATCGACACGACCTGTTGAGACATCTTCCTTTTCTCGTCCAGCAGCATCTTGATTGGCATAACGCTTATCTAAAAAACCACTAGTTTGAATAGAACTTACCAACCAAATAAGGATAATCGCTCCCATGAAAATAAGTCCTAAAAATTTAATTTTAAACTTTGTTTTAAGGTTGCCCTTTAAATAGTACATGCCTAAAAAGGCTAAAATCATAATAACAGCAGTAATCACGCCTCCCCTACTAAAGGTCGCTAAGGCTCTAAAGGCCAGCAAACCTAAAAGTGCCAAATCGAAAGCTCTATGCCATAGCCCTTCTTTAGAGATAAAGAAACGAACCGCTAAAACAAAAATACCAATCCCTAAAACGGTAGCCACCTGATTTGGACCAAAACCGCCCGATGTGGCAAAATTTGATCCTGTTCCTGTAATGACCTCCTTTAAATCTGGGGTATACAAAAACAAATAGGTTGTAATACTCACTAAGGGCAGTAAAAAAGCCCAAAGAATAATTTTCATCTGATTGATGGTTACCGTGCGCCGATAACAGAATACAGCGGCAACACCCAAACAAACAGGGCCACTTAGGTTAAAGGCAATGGCTTTACGAATATTGGTTTCAAAGCCCATTTCGGTAACGGCTACAAAGATCCCAGGAATTAAGAGTAAGATGTATAGCATATAAATAAGCGCCTGGTTAGAGAAACCATTGCTAAAGATTCCGATTAAAGAAAAAAGAATCACGAGGTATTTACTAGCTTCATAAAAAACCGTCCCGCCATTCATTCGTAAAAAAACCTCAACCCCCACCACATAAGCACAGGCTACCAAAACATAAAATGACTTATACTTTTTAGAGGCCTTTACAATTTTATAACTAAAAAAAACTGTGGTGAATAAAAAGTACATCAAGGCCAATGGCTTAAAAGCAAACACCATAACAGCCAGAACTACATGAAATATGATAAGTTTGTAGTATAAAGTTAACTTCATTTTTTGTAGCTCTTATAAACCTCGATTACCGATTTGATTGCTTTTTTTGCGGAAAAATCGTTTTGTACTTTATGCTTCAAATTTTCAGCTAATTGTTGACGTAAACTTTCATTTTCAATCAGATTTAACATAGCGAAAGCTAAGGCTTCATGATTTTCGGGTGCGACTAAAATACCATCATCTGTTGAAGCAATTACTTTATTACAATCGCCCACATTTGTAGCAACTACCGGTAAGCCTGCCATACCATATTCTAATAATGCCAAAGGTAAGCCTTCCGATTTTGAAGACAAAACCCCCAGATCGCAAGACTGTAAAATTTGACTCACATCCTTGCAACTCCCATAAATAAAAACCTTTTGATCTAATTGATGCTCAAAAATATGATTTTTTACTCCCTTAGCATAATCATCTTCAAAATCCTTCCCTACCAAATGCAAAGTCCAATCTTGATGATTTTCTACAACTATTTCAAAAGCCTTTAATAAATTGAGATGATCTTTTTGAGGCCTTAAATTCGCCAAACAAACCATACGCTTCTCTGACATTCCCTGTAGTTTAGTGATCGCCAAGTTGGTGTCAGGTGACACAAAATTCGACAAAAATGTAACCTTTTTAACCAAAAGATTTTGTCTATCCCAAGCCTCTAAAGTTTTATTCACCGTAAACACATGATTAAAAAACTTTGAGCATTTTTTTAAAACAAATCGAGGTCGTTGCTCTAAAAATTCACTATTCCCGTAATGGTCATGCCAAATCACAATGAGTTTCGGGTTTAACAACTTCATTAAAGTAGCTAAAAAAAAGGAAGTCGCATGTGCATGAATCACATCAATTTTATTTTCGATTATATAGCGACTCAGTTTTTTTATGGCTTTAAAATCGAGCGTAGACTTTTTATTCAAAAACAAATAGGAAACTTCTTTTAAAACACTTGCTTTTAAAAGCCCTTCAGCACGTGTCGCACACAAATACGAACCTTTAATTTGCGTTGAAAGCATATTTGCAAAATTTACCGCCATGCGTTCGGCGCCACCTGTGTTTAATGTATCTATGAGTTGTAATACTCTCACGCTTGTCTTTTAGGGAATAAATATACTTGTATTCTGGAAAAGGGCATGATTTCCAATAGTATTTTTGAATTTTGACATATGATTTTTTTAATAGTCACAAACTTTTTATGAAAATATAGTATGTTGCCATTATGAGAATGTCTGTCATACTGAATGTATCTGTCATGCAGAACGCAGTGAAGCATCTTCTTCAACTGGAACTGGAGATTCTTCTGTCCTGCCTCCTTCTGAATAACACCAACATACCTCCTTCTGCCGAATTAAACAGATCTATGTAATCATGTTGAACCGAGCAGTCATTCAGTTCGCAGTAATGTATCTTCTTTAAATCCCAAGAGTAATCAAACACATCAATTAGCCACTACCTGACTCAGAAACACCATATTAGACACGCTAGGCATCTTCGATAAAAACAATGTTTTCATCTCGATAGTCCTCAAGGGTGGGTAGGAGCCACGTTTTCAATTCATGCTACGTTGGTTATTTCACGATTGACGACTCGCGGTTAAACAAGAATTTAATTTTCTAAAAAACTAATTACTAGACTGCAGTTGATACGAACCATTCATTCCTGAAATTTCATCAACCACATCATAACGACCAGATTTATAAAAAGTCTTGGTTACCTTTTTAAATCTATTTTTTTTATGTAAAAAAGTAGACATATGAGTTTCTACTAAACTGTCATTTTTCTCGTAAGATTTCGACTTAAACACACTGTCTTTATCATGATATGTGCCTTCAAAAATCAATTTATTATCCTTGTACCGCTTCCATGTTTTAACTACAGAGTTTACTACCTCTACAAATTCTTCAAGTTCACCTTTATTTTTTCTAATGATTTCGCCTTCAATTAAAGCGTTTTGGTTAGTCTTGAAATTCACGTTAATATCCTCTTCATAGTATAAGTTATACTCCATATTTGGCTGCAAAGGCAGGTGGTTTTCTAAATTATCTTTGTCTAAAATATGCCACTTCATTGTTTCATCATAAGGAGGAAAAGAGCAATAATTATCGTTTACAACAATCTCAACAGGCTCTTGGTTTTCATTATAAACATAGGTTATCCCACTACCGTTTTTCGTCTGTTTTAAAAGTGCTCCTGTTTCATCATAAAATCTAGTTTTATCGTTTACATGATCCTCTGATTTTACAATTACACCTTTATCATTGTAATAATTGGTGGTTAATGGGGTTAAATAATCACCATTATATTCTTCATTGACTATTAAATAATTTGATGTGTTTTTTAGTTTATTATTTAGTGTAAAAGTTTCTTTTTTTGCTTTTCCTTCAAGATAGTTATACTCTAAAAAGGTATAATTATCCTCATATATTAAATATACTGATATAACTTTAGAGTTTTCAATTTGCAATCTTGTAAATTTTACGCCAGACTCATTCTCATAACTATATTCAGACTCATCATAAACGTCTACGGTTTCATAACGATAACTGCCTGTAATTTTATTTTCTTCATCTACACTAAACATCATTTCTATTCCAGAACTTTCAGACCCCATAAAATACTCCCCTTTTGCTATTTCCACAACAGAATCGTTTAACGTATCGTAGAAATAAACAGGTTCTAATAAGTTTTCTAAATGATAAACTAATTGATTATCGTAGGGATCTAACGTTTTTATGTTTAAAGGAATATCGACCGTTTGAGAATTAGGTTCTGCTATTTGTAATTGGCCTTTATACACATAGGCTACATATAAATTATTATTTTCTCTGAAATGAAATGGATGAATGGCCTCATGCTCGGGAACTATTTTTGTTACCTGCTTTTTGTTCATATCTAACTTCCAAATACAGGCATAACATAGTCCACTATTATCAAAATACAGTATTTCATCTACGGCGTCCCAATCCATTCCACCGAAATTAGCTTCACACGGTTCTGTCCAAAATTCATGAGAAAAAGAAGGGAATTTATTAACACTTACCACAACTTGATCTTCTAAATTTTCCATCACCTTATATACAGGGTATGTATACAAAGAATCTTGAATTTTATGCCATAAATCAGCTTTAAGAATTCTTATGTCGTAGTCATTAAGAAGAGCTACCTCATCTGTATTTTCCATTAAGTTTACATGAGCGTTTGCGTTATAAGTAATTCGACTTACCTCATCAATAAACTCTGGTTTCGGTATCTTTATAGGCACCTCATTTTGCTCTAAATTATAAGAAAAATATTCCCTTTCAGGCAGTAGACTAGCGTCATCCTCATATTCATATGATTCATATGGGACTTCTTTATAATAATAAAGTGTCCCGTTCTTTACTATTAAATTGGTGTATTGTCTAGAAATAAAGTTTTCTGTGAAACTATTAATCATAGGTAAAGTATCAATGACACTTAAATTTCGACTTTCGTCTAAAACATACAAATAAGCGTTGTTATCTTTTAAATCATATTTTTTTTTATAATCATGTTTTATCCCAAAAAAACAAAACACCTTACCCTTAGAAGTGAGGTGTACTCTTGGATGGTAGTAATATTCCTTCTCTATAACAGATTTATAATAGGTATCTCGATTCCAGTACCCATCCACAGAACCATCTAGATTTTTTTTTACAAAGTTTTTTGGGACCGATTGATTTGAAACTATTGGACTATTATCAATTACTTCTGGGGCTAATTGTTTCTTTTTTTCGCTTTCTTTATTTTGCTCATTTTTACAGCAAAAAAAGATAAGGCTGATAAGCACCATACTTAATCTGAAACATTTTTTCATTTTCTTATTTTATTTTCTTTTTCAAGAAGCATTTTATATCTAGAAATGGCATGTATTCTTTTAAAAAAATAAACCTATTCAAAATTTATTAATTGTGTTCCGTGGTGATCTTTCCATTTTTTTACAGAAAAGTCTATAAATATTTTAGAATCGGAATTTTTAAAACCATTATCAATTTTAGACTTAGGATAATTAGGTTTTTGATTCATTCTAATCGAAACATCATCAAATCTATACCCTGAAATAACATTTTTATTTTCCCCTTCAATCAAAATCGATTTCATTTTTATGGGACCTATCCCGCCCTGACATGCCAATTCATAAATAAAAGAGATCTCTTTTATTCCATCCTCATCTAAATCTGTTATAGAAAAAGAATCTTTTATAAAATTAATACTGAAATCAACAGGGCAATCCCTTAAAACTTCATGTATACTCAGATAAGGTTCTATCGTATTCATTTTCTCATAAACTTCAATAAACAACTCATCCTTTGTATTAAATGTTCTCTTTTGAGAAATAACAACTGCCTTTTCAGAATTATTTTCCATCCAACCTTCACAAAAAACCAAGTCCCCCTCTTTTGGAAAAAAACTAGAACAGAAACTTTTTTCATTTATTGGTTTTGCCTTTTCTCTTTGATATTCAGAAGAATTATTTTTCTTATTTACACAAGAATAAAAACTAATGACTACTGCTAAAACTATCACTTCCGTAGCTTGTTGACACTTCTTCAAGATCATAATTTATATTTTGAATTTTAAACCCTGTTGGGTATCGATATATTAATATTTGACTTTCATTTACCGCAGTGTAACAAACCATTCCTTTCGTAGATTTTTCACCTCCTGTTTGATTTCCCCCTAACAATATTACTTTATCACCTTTTCTACCAACCACAAAACCAACATGGGAGTAATCACATACCGCCAAAGCTCCGAAGCAAGGTTGTTTTTTATCTGACTCGATACCCCAGGTTTTCCAGGAAAAAGCATTATAGCCTGTTTTATTTAGTCGCTCTTTTTTTACACCTGATTTTAAATAACACCAATATACAAATGAACCACACCATGCATCCTTAAAGTCTTCTATCCAGTCATCTGTAATTTTACGCCCCAATAACTTCTCTGTATAACCAGCTGTTTCATGGTATTCTAAAACACGTGAATCATTATATTTAACCCCATGAATCTCTTCGACCCCCAGTTCTTTCTTACCAACTGAAACCCATGGGGTAATTGCATCATCTACTATAGATACTTTGTGTTTATTATTAATACAATCCAAATCAAATTTAAAAACCCTTTTAAGTTTTTTATAATAAACACTCCTTTCATTAACTCCGTTACTACCTCCATTAACCAAAGTAGAAATAAAATGTTGGTATTTATCTACATGTAATGCTATTTCATTTAAAGTCCTGCTCCTTATTTCTTTGTGTCGAGATTTAGAATTTGCCTTTTTATAACTTGACCAAAACCATGCAGCAGAATCCATTGCATATCCTAAATCATCAGAAATGTATTTCTCAAAATTATTAGACCTTAACAGCAATTCTTCATCTGTTTTCCCTTTTAATTTCCCTATAGAGTTTTTGGATACATGCTTTAGATATTTAACTTGTGTATTTCTCCACGTTAATTGCATGAACCCTCTCCCTTTGTATTTATAACCATCACCAACTTGAGTATTACCATTTTGTTTTGATTCTACATGCCCTCCTTCAGGTTCATAGTAACTCCCGTTTCCATATTCTAATGTAGTTTTAAACCTATCCGACTCCCAATAAATTTGAGATAAAAAATGAATTTTTTGAATACAATGATTTATTCCATATGCTCTCGTTGCTTTGTTAAACTCCTCTGTAAATCTCCTAATTGATTTATCTAAATTTGGAATATTACAATTTTTACTATTAAGAATTTCAAGATTATATTTTTCACTTCTTCTTAACCTAATAAAAATATTTTCAAACTCTTCTTCTGTTAAATCGCGATTACAGTAACACCCATCACCTCCCTGACTGCCATACACCCTACGCATCTGCCGAACAAAACTATTCACATTAAAGTGCCATAACATATCAGAACTTGGTAAGCGGCGGGGTTCGGCTTTTTCTTCTTTGTATTTACCCTTTTTATATTCCTGGTCTAGTACATCCATATTAGCTTCTAGAAAAGAATTACATTCTTCAAAATGATCACTCGCTACAGAAAAACGGTTATATTTTTTCTCTAAGGCTCTTTTTTTATTTTCGTATTCGGTATCTCGATTAGTCTTTTTGGGGGTGTATGGCGTGTTTTGTAGTTCATTCCAAAACATGAGATTATTGATTTTCTCTAATAAATGCTCTAACTCAGTATCACGTTTTTGCTCAAGAAGCTTTTTTCTATCAGGATCCTTTTCCAAATCGATACCCAGTTTGTAAAACTCTTGGGCTTCAGATTTAATTACTTCTGGAGTATAGCTCCACTCGCTTTTGTGTTTCACGACCATTTTTCCCATACGCTCAGATGCGTCGGGGTCGTGTTGGGCGCATAAAAACTCCATAGGTGTAAGCACGCCATTACCATTCTGGTCTACCATTTTCCAAACCGCATCTACAAAAGCATCGGTTTTTGGGGATTTATGATAGTCTTTCATCGCATAGACATACTCACTTCCTGCATCGTATGTTTCAAATCCAAAGTTTCGCCATATAAACGGATTGATATCTTCCTCATGGATATTGTCAGCCTTGATCCAACCGGTATGTAGATAATGTTTCTTCTCAAAATTATAGCTTTCTTTTAAAAAGTACCAAAGGGTACCTTCCTCATCGGTAATCGTTCTTTCGGGCTTACCTTTAAGTTCTATGTCTTTTTTAAATGTTTTTCCACATGCCTCTGGGGTATAGGGTTCATTGAAATAAGTGTGGCTAGTGTCGCACTTTAGCACGGTTTCCAGTCCGTTTGAGACACATTGATCAGCATCTAATTTTAAAAAGGCGGTATCCATCCAAAATTCTTGATTCCAAAATGGTGGTTCGATAATAATTTCCCTCAGGTTCCCATCTTTAGTATCATAATAATAAACGAAATCACCTTTATTTAATAGGCCATTAAACTGTTTGTTAATATATTCGAAACTCTTTTCGTTAATTTTATATCGCGTTCTACTTTTGTTACACACCCTATCCTTAATATAAATAATTTCTTCTTTAGAGTTTTTACCTCGATGTTGGGTAGTTAGGTGTTTTTCCTTATCAATAACGCGAATAAGACTTTCAACCTTTACACGTACATAATCGCCTTTGGTTTGAGTGACACGAACAGGTGTTCCTTCTTTGATTTTGGTTTTACGCTTCACATATGGTTCTAAATGGGCACCTGACATGACCTTGTAACGCAGAAAATGGTCTTCCCCGTCTCCCGCACAATTATCCAATAAAGAAGACACATCGGTATCGGGAGCATCTGTGAATAGTTCGACATGCGTGGCATATTTTTTTTCATGTTTATGGAAACCAAAAGCGCCTACATAAGCCACTGTTTCTCCTGCTTTTACCGGGATATCGCAAGTTATTATTTTATCGACAAGATTGTTATCTACTCGTTTCAGTTTTTCAAGATCACGTACTTGAACGTAACCGCGGTATGCTCTTTCTGAGCTCTTTACCTTTACCCATTTTTTATCTTCAGATTCTGATCCTTCAATAATGTTAACTTCGGTTTCTTCTGGTATGACATCGATACAAGCTAATTCATCAAGGTTCTTAATATCTGTAGACGACTTATCATAACATAAAGCTCCATTTTTTAATTCTGAATTTAAAGGCGCTGTTTTAGTTCTTCTCCTGCCCGTAGTGGTATTCGTATCTACTCCACTAGTCACCTTATATTTGTCTGTTTCACCAGGCACTAATTCTAAGCACTTAAAATAAATATGAAGATCGTTATAAGTGGTATTAGAAAACGGATCAGTATAGCTAAAACTGTAATATTTCCGTTCCTGTTCAGGGTGTTTAGTGTTATAGTTAACAGCCCAATCCGCTAATAATTCATCACTATTTCGAGTAACTATATGGTTTTTGGGAATTAGAACTGTTTCTGGTCCGCGTTTCTCTGCATTTTCAGAAATAGCTGATCGCCCTCGAACGCCTTTTGGCGTGTTAGACGCTTTAATTTTTGTTACTTTTTTACTTATGAAATCGGGAATCTCCAGATTATGAGTTTCAATATCAAACTGACAGGCCGTGTGATGATATAGACTGTAGAAGGTGAGTTCATGACCTTTCGGACTCTTATACTCATGTTGCATTAAAATAAAACCGTTGGAATAGGTCTCTCGATGTTCATGTCCGCTTTGCAAATATTCAGAAGGCATTCTGAAAGCAATAATTCGAGCATCACTAATAGCCACTAAAGCAGTCAATGGGGTTTCAACATGAACACCACCATGCCACGTATTATAAGAACTTAGCGGGTAATGACCAAAAGTACTGGAAGTTTTACGCTGATCTAAATTACTGTCTTTTTCGGGGTAAAAAAATGTCAATGGTAGATTTGTAAGGATTACACACTAAAACCAAAATCACCTAAAAACCCATGTTCTTTGGCTTCTTTTTGATTTTTCTGCTGTTCTTTTGTTGCTTCTTTCACCTTTTTTCCGTGGCCTGTTATAGTAGACAAAGCGCGTTCTGAAAGTTTAATATCAGGAACTTCCATGCGATCAACTGGAGCCAGACGCTTTGAAGGACTCCCTCCTGAATTGATAATGATATTCGCTTCTCCAATGCTAATTGATCCGCCGTGAATTGTATTACTACCCATTGTAGCTACTGGCATACCGTTAATAAAAACATTCGATTCGCCACTAATAATGGTATCAGGTGGACCAGTACAAACACAGGTACTGCCCACTGTAGCGATGGGTTTTCCGTTGGCTAGTACGTTGGGTGTACCTCGTGATATTGGCCCTCCTACATGAGGTACCGTTCCGGAGCACATGGGGCACACGTGCATACTTCCAATGGTGGCTATTGGTCCAGGCATATTTAAAAAATTTTACCAAATGTAGGAAAATATTTATTAAGATTAAGTTTTTTCTTAGGGTTTAGATTCTTCAGTTGGGTAAGACTTATTGAATGGTAATGTCATGCAGAACGTAGGGAAGTATTTTTTCGAATGGAACATGAGATTCTTCAGTCGTTCCTCCTTCTGAATGACAAAATTGTACCTCCTTCTGAATGACAACACTGAACTACTGTACCATATTGAACGGGACTGTCATGCAGAACGCAGTGAAGCATCTCTTCGATTGGAACTGGAGATTCTTCAGTCGTTCCTCCCACTGAATGACAAAAATTCCGCTCCCTCTGAATGACAACACTGAACTAATGTACCATATTGAACGGAATGTCATGCAGAACGCAGTGAAGCATCTTCCTCGAATGGAACTGGAGATTCTTCGGTCGTACCTCCTTCTGAATGACAAAAATGCCGCTCCTTCCGAATGACAACTCTGGACTATGTTGTAATGTTGAAACGACTGTCATGCAGAACGCAGTGAAGCATCTCTTTGAATGGAACATGAGATTCTTCAGTCGTGCCTTCTTCAGAATGACAAAAATGTGGCTCGTTTTGAATGACAGAGACCTACCACTTTTGATCATTACAAAAGCTTAGCAATTTCAGACTCGAAGCGTTCTAAAGTATATTGCTGAGACCAGGTTGCAGCGGCTTTGGATATCTTATTTAATGTTTCCGTATCCTGAAGCAAAGGGATTAGTTTATTAATATCGGCTGTAAAATCATTAGTTAATAAAATTCCTCTTTTTTCTGAATCTAACATATCAGGCACACAAGATACGGGTGTGGCTATGGGAATAACTCCAAAAAACATGGCTTCGGCTATGGCTTTTGGCCATCCTTCTGATTTCGATGGCAAAATAGAAAAGTGTGCTTGACTTAAGGATTGTTTAATGACTTCTTTGGGCTGATTCCCTTTTAAACTTACTATCGATTCCAATTTGTGCTCAATAATATACTGTTGTAATAGTGCTCTTTGGGGCCCATCACCATAAATATCTAAACGTATATCCGAGCTTTTTTGAGAAAGCGCTTCAGCAATTTTAATGGCTTCTAAAGGTTGCTTTCCTTCAACCAAACTCCCTAAAAACACCATATTTAGTGTACTAGTAAACTCTTTAGGTTTTACATTTTTAACTTCGCTTTCTGAAAAAGATGCCGTAAAAAAAGGCTTAATATTTTTACTTTGATTAGGCCATTCACCATACACTAACACCTTCATATTCTTAGTTAAAAAGGTGTTACTCAACAACCACTTTTGTAATTTATAAGTTATGGGTTGTTTAGCATTAGGATCCCAATTTCCAGCATATTTAGCAGTTTTAGGTTTCGAGGAAAAAAACATTTGAACGAAACAGGCTAGTAAACCTATGTTTCCAGGGCATCGTAAGTGAAGGTGGTCCACTCGATTCATAAACTTAAAAATTGAAAAGACAATTTCAGGTATAACCAATATCGCTTTTAATGTATTTTTAAATGAAGTGATATCGAAATTAGGTATTTCAATTACTTTAATATGAGGGTGCTTATATGCTATTTCTATTTTTGATGGCCTTTTACTAGATGATGGGGCTAAAATTATAATGTCATCGACATATTTAGCCCACAAATTCATTTCCCGCACATATGGCTCGTAAGCAAATATTTCGCCTTTATGTTCATTATGGATAGCATGAGTAATGATTCCGAAAGTCATCGTTCGATTTTAGGTGCATTAAAAAGTAAAGATAACCAACCTACCACTCTACCCAAACTTTCGGTAAGCGCTTCTTGTTTTTTATTTGTATTAATAACATTAGTAAAGCGGACTAAAGTGAGTAAAAACGATGTAGCATGCCATTTAAAGACTGCTTTAAATTTAGGATTTGGATATTTTACACGCCACACATACCAACCATTACGAATCACCATTTTTCCATATTTGTACTGATTAGGACGGCCAGCAGCGTCATGGAAATGTTCCAATTGAGCGGCAGTATTGACAAATAACTTCCCTTGTTTTGCTACGCGCAAGGAAAAGTCGGCATCTTCATAGAGGCCATAACCTTCGAAATAGGTTGAAAATTTTAGGACTTTAAAAACCTCGTTTCTAAAAGAGAAAACACATCCGACTAGAAGATCGGCTTCATAAACTTTCCCTGATGGTGGCAAAAACCCAACAGATCTGCCGTGTGAGAACGTAGGCATGAACCCAGGTTCCATATCTGGTAATAACCCAAATTTACGACGTATTCTAAATCGAGAAGGTTCACTTCGCATCGCACCATCGTAATAAAAGTTACTTGTATCATTATTATTATCAGATATATCCCATTGAACTTCATTGGTAACATAACCACTTACCCCCAAAGCTTCAGGATGCGTTTTATAAGTTGACAATAAGACTTCAAAATAATGTTTTTCCAAGACCACATCATCATCTAAAAAGGAAACTACTTCACTAGTGGCATCAACTTGATTAATTCCAAAATTTCGTTGTTTGGTTAGGCCTCTTTGATGTTCTTCTACTTTGAAATATTTTAAGTTGTTAAAATGGTTTTCGTGTAAAACCTTTTCGGTACGCGTGTCAGTAGAACCATCGATAATTAAAATTTCATTGGGATACAAGGTTTGTGTCACTACCGATTGCAAGAGTTTAAGTAATGCACCCGGGCGCATGTAGGTACAAACGATTAAAGTGAAATTCATTGAGTTATTTATTTTTTTAATAGTAAGTGGTAACTTCAATAATTATATAAGCTACTTCTTTCTTTTATCGACCATTATTGATCAGTTCTCCTATTTTTTTCGAGAACAACGTTGAACCTCTTTTATTCATATGGGACGAATTATAGAAAAATTTTCTATTATAACATAATGAATCGTTTGAGAAATTTATATACTTAATCTTTTCCCTTTTAGAAATGCTTATCAAAATACTATCAATATAATTTTTAGAAGCTTCTTGGTAAGTATGCGATTCAAAATAGCTTGGAGACCAAACTAAGTACACTTTAATATTTTTCTTTTTACAATCGTTAATTATTTCATCTAGTACAATTAGTCCTCTTTTGTAAATATTAAAATAATTTTCTGTTTTTTCCTCTTTGACAAGTTTTTTAAAATTCACATAGTCTTTATCAATCCAGTCCTTATCATGCTCAATAAAACCGTTTACATTGGCTGAACAATAATCATGTAATTCTAAGGATTTTAATTGTTTGAAAATCTTCATTTCATAGTCTCTATATTTATATAAAGGTATATATTTTTCGAAATAAAAATCTTTATCATATTCCTTTGCAAACGATTTGTA
>NZ_LXEI01000014.1 GCF_001642835.1 Pseudotamlana agarivorans | reverse complement strand
GATTTGCGATCCAACAAGCGGTGAGGTGTTTCCACCAGCTACGGTTTTCGTAAGTGATAAATCAGCATTTATAGTTACAGGTGTAATGGTTACACTGTCATAATCATCTTCCGTCGCATCGCCATTATTAGGAGTCGAATCCGCGTCAGCAATATCGGAAGCTGATACTTCAGCGATGTTTGTATAATCACCAGTTGGGTTTACAGTTACTACGATTGATAAAGTTTCCGTAGCACCATTATTTACGATACCTGTGTTCCAAATGCCACTAGTCTCATCATAAGTTCCCGAAGAAATTATTGACGATACATAAGTAAATCCGCTAGGTAATAAATCAGTTACTTCAACCCCAGTAGCATCTTGCGGACCATCATTGGTCACTGCAATTTGGAAAGTGATCTCTGTTCCAACAAGCGGAGAAGTATTTCCTCCAGCAACAGTTTTAGTTAAAGATAAATCAGCATTTATAGTTACAGGCGTAATAGTCACGCTGTCATAGTCGTCTTCCGTCGGATCACCATTTCCAGGTGTCGAATCTGCATCAGCAATATCAGAAGCCGATACTTCAGCGATGTTAGTGTAATCACCAGCTGGGTTTATGATGGCTACAATAGAAAGTGTTTCTGTAGCACCATTTATAACCGTTCCTGTGTTCCAGATTCCACTAGTCTCATCATAAGTTCCCGAAGAAATGATAGACGATACATAAGTAAATCCAGTAGGTAATAAGTCTGTTACAGCTACTCCCGTCGCATCTTGCGGACCATCATTGGTCACTGCAATTTGGAAAGTGATCTCTGTTCCAACAAGCGGAGAAGTATTTCCACCAGCAACTGTTTTCGTAAGAGATAAATCAGCATTGATAGTGACAGGCGTAATGGTTACACTATCATAATCATCTTCAGTCGGATCACCATTCCCAGGTGTAGAATCCGCATCAGCTATATCAGAAGAAGATACTTCTGCGATGTTGGTATAATCACCAGCTGGGTTTACGATGGCTACGATAGAAAGTGTTTCCGTAGCACCATTTATAACCGTTCCTGTGTTCCAGATTCCACTAGTCTCATCATAAGTTCCCGAAGAAATGATAGATGATACATAAGTAAATCCGCTAGGTAATAAGTCCGTTACAGCTACTCCCGTTGCATCTTGCGGACCATCATTGGTCACGGCAATTTGGAAAGTGATTTGCGAACCAACAAGCGGCGAGGTGTTTCCACCGGCAACTGTTTTCGTAAGAGATAAATCAGCATTAATCGTGACAGGCGTAATAGTTACACTGTCATAATCATCTTCCGTCGGATCACCATTTCCAGGTGTCGAATCTGCATCAGCAATATCAGAAGCCGATACTTCAGCGATGTTAGTGTAATCACCAGCTGGGTTTATAGTAGCTACGATCGATAAAGTTTCCGTAGCACCGTTATTTACGATACCTGTGTTCCAGATTCCACTAGTTTCATCATAAGTTCCTGAAGAAATTATAGATGATACATAAGTAAATCCAGAAGGTAATAAATCCGTTACAGCAACGCCCGTGGCATCTTGCGGGCCAGCGTTAGTTACAGAAACTTGGAAAGCAACTTGAGATCCAACAAACGGAGAAGTGTTTCCATTTGACACAATTTTTGAAAGTGATAAATCCGCCATGTTTTGAACTGGCGTGATGGTTACACTAGCATAATCATCTTCCGTATCAATTCCGTTTCCAGGTGTTGAATCAGGATCTGTTATATCGGAAGCTGTTACTTCTACGATGTTTTCGAAGTTCCCTGTTTGGTTTACTAAAACATCAATAAGTAGGATTTCAGTAGCTCCAGTGGTTACGGTTCCAGGATTCCAGATTCCTGTATTTTGGTCGTAAAGTCCTTTAGAAGAGCTGTACGATACATAGTTAAAACCAGAAGGGAGTAAATCAGTGACTTCAACACCGCTAGCATCACTAGGGCCGCCGTTTGTTAAGGTGACTTGGAATGTGATTTGTGACCCTACCTGAGGTGATGTGTTACCTGTAGTTACCGTTTTAGTTACCGATAAGTCGGCAATCTCAGGTAGAGGTGTTACTAACACATTATCCTCGTCATCTTCACTTTGATCACCGTCGTCGTTTCCTGGAGTGGAGTCGGAGTCTCTAACATTACTAGCTGAAACTTCAGCTATGTTAAGGAATTCATTTGCTGCCCCGGTTGGTCGGTTTACAGTAGCATCAATCAGTAAAGTTTGTGAACCGCCACTTGCAATGATTCCGGTAGTCCATAATCCCGTAGTTGGATCGTAGGTTCCTGAGGTAGAACTGTATCGATTGTAACTAAAGCCAGCAGGGAGTACATCTGTAACTTCAACCCCTGTAGCAATATTTGGTCCGTCATTAGAAACTGTGATTTCGAAAGTGATTTGATCACCTACATTCGGACTCGTATTATTATTGACAACGGTTTTTGAAAGTGATAAATCGGCTATGATATCGGTTGGTGTTATGAGTACACTATCTTCATCATCCTCACTTTGATCGCCGTCATCATTTCCAGGTGTCGAATCACTATCAGCAACATCTGATGCCGAAACCTGAGCAATGTTTAAATATTCATTAGTGGTTCCAGTAGGCGCATTTACTAAGGCGTCAATTAAAAGCGTTTGGGAGTTACCACTTATAATAGGACCAACAATCCATAAACCAGTAGCAGGATTGTACGTTCCGGTAGTACTACTAAATACGACATAGTTAAACCCTGAAGGAAGAATATCGGTAACTTCTACACCGGTGGCCAGATTTGGTCCATCGTTAGAAACGACAATTTCGAAGGTGATTTGTGAACCTACGACAGGTGTGGTGTTTCCATTGACTACTGTTTTGGTAAGTGATAAATCGGCAGCAGCAGAAACAGGGGTTAAGCGTACACTATCTTCATCATCTTCACTTTGATCGCCATCATCATTTCCAGGAGTGGAATCAGGATCATTAATACTACTCGCAGAAACTTCAGCAACATTAAAATACTCATCTGTGGCTCCTGTAGGTGCATTAACAGTAGCGTCGATTAATAAGGTTTGTGCGTTGCCATTGGCTATAACGCCTACATGCCATAACCCTGTATTTGGGTTATAGGTTCCTGAAGTTGAATTAAATTGAGCATAACTAAAACCAGTAGGCAGTAGGTCTGTAACCTCCACACCAACTGCAGGATTCGGTCCGTCGTTAGAAACCGTAATCTGGAAGGTCACTTGCGATCCTATTAACGGTGATGAAATACCATTAACAACTTCTTTTGTTAGAGACAAGTCGGCTAAAGCAACCGTAGGGATTAATAAAATACTGTCTTGATCGTCTTCTAAAGCAACATTGTTACCTGGCGTTGAATCGCTATCAACTTGATCTGAAGCAGTTATTTCGGCAGTATTTAAATAGACTCCAGATGGTTTAACGCGAGCATCAATCAATAAGGATTCGGAATCACCGTTGGCAATACTGCCTAGTGTCCAAATTCCTGTAGTCATGTCGTAAGTTCCTGATGAGGTGCTGAAGGTATCAAACTCGTAACCCGAAGGTAGTAAATCGGTAACTTCTACACCGGTTGCATCTTGGGGCCCCGAATTGTTGACTGTAATAAGGAAGCTTACTATCGTCCCTTGTATTGGTGATGTGTTACCATTAACCACGGTTTTGGTAAGTGATAAATCGGCTACCACTTCAACTGGTGTGATGAGGACGCTATCTTGGTCGTCTTCGGTGTCAATACCATTTCCAGGTGTTGAATCTGGATCGGCAATATCTGAAGCGGTAACTTCAGCAATATTTAGGTAATCGCCAGTAGCATTTACAATGGCTAAAATGGTTAAGGTTTCACTGGTTCCAGTATTAACTAAACCTGTGTTCCAAACACCTGTTGTGTTATTGGAAGTTCCAGAAGTTGTAATGGCTGAAACAAATGTAAATCCGCTCGGTAGAACATCAGTCACTTCTACACCTGTTGCATTTTGTGGTCCATCGTTAGTCACCGCAATTTGGAAAACAATTTGAGAGCCCACTAAAGGCGATGTATTTCCGTTTGCTACCGTTTTAGTTAATGATAAATCCGCCATGTTTTGAACAGGAGTGATGGTGATATTATCCTCATCATCTTCACTTTGATCGCCATCATCATTTCCAGGAGTTGAATCTGGGTCTAACAGGTCGGAAGCGCTTACTTCAGCAATATTGGTGTAATCACCTGTGGTGTTTACAGTAACAATAATAGAAAGTGTTTCGGTTGTACCATTTAATACAGAGCCCGTATTCCAAATTCCAGAAACATCATTGTAGGTTCCAGAAGAGGCTACAGAAGACACATAAGTAAATCCGCTAGGTAATAAATCCGCCACTTGAACTCCGGTGGCATCTTGAGGACCATCATTAGTCACTGCAATTTGGAAGGTGATTTGTGATCCTACTTGAGGTGATGTATTTCCGTTAGCGACTGTTTTTACTAAGGATAAATCGGCCATAGGCACCACAGGAGTAGTTGTAACGCTGTCCTGATCATCTTCACTTTCGATGTGATTATTAGGGGTTGAGTCACTATCCGCGACATCTGAAGCTGTAACTTCTGCTGTATTAAGGTATGTTCCCGTAGCGTTAACTATGGCATCAATTAATAGTACTTCTGTTGTTGAAGCAACTATGGTGCCTACCGACCATAAGCCTGTGGTGTTATTGTATACGCCTTCCGTAGAACTATAGGAAACATAACTGTATCCTGATGGAAGTAAATCAACAACTTCAACGCCGGTTGCGTTTTGCGGACCATCATTAGTCAATCGAATTTCAAAAGTAATTTGTTCACCTATTAAAGGTGTGATATTATTGTTGACCACCGTTTTAGTTAAAGATAAATCGGCCATGTTTGGTGTAATAGTGACTGTATCTTCGTCATCATCAAAACCATCGCCATCACCATCTTCATCCACCGTTTCATCGGTAGTAGGATCACTGTCAGGGTCAAATTGGTTACTTGCTGTAATTTGAGCTACGTTGGTAAATTCACCTGCAGTACCTGTTGGCATGTTTACTGTAGCTTCATAGCTTAGTACGCGTGTGCCATTGTTTGCACCAATAATTAAGCCCGACCAGGTTGCCGTATTGCCACTTTGAGTGCCACCATTATTTACTGTGGTTAAGGTTAAACCTGAAGGTAAAACGTCTTCAACAGCAACGCCTGTGGCAATATTCGGACCAGCATTAACAACCGTTAAAGTGTAAATTACAGTATCACCAACATTCGGACTGGTATTGCTTACTGTTTTTGTGATGCTTAAATCGGCTTGTTGAATACTAATGTTTTCGGTGTCTTCATCATCATCGGCAATGCCGTCATTGTAATCATCGGTATCGAAGCTAGACCCCGAATCACTATCTGGATCAAATTGATCGCTAGCTGTAATTTCTACCGTGTTGAGGTATTCGTTGGTAGTTCCGGTTGGAGCGTTTACCGTAGCATCAAAAGTTAGCGTTACGGTATTATTTCCTACAGGCACTGTTAATCCTGTCCAGGTAATTTGATTTCCAGAATCTGTACCACCTCCACTAATATTAGCGATATTACTATAACCAACTGGAAGTACATCAAGTACCGATACATTGGTTGCGGTAACTGTTCCTGCATTACTAAGGTTTATGGTGAAAGTGATCGCGTCACCCACATTAGGGGTGTTATCATTTACGATTTTATTTATTGATAGATCAGCTGTTTGTGGTGTAATGGTGAAAGAGGTTTCATCATCTTCACTTTGATCACCATCATCATTATTTGGCGTACTATCAGGGTCAACTAGATTGCTTGAGGTTATTTGAGCCGTGTTGGTATAGTCATTAGCATTACCTGTTGGACTATTCACAATAACATCATAAGATAATATCAAGTTTGCACCATTGGTAAGGCTAAGATTATTCCAATTAATGGTATTGCCAATAAGGGTACCGCCAATATCAATAGTTCCTGCGGAAAGCGTATAACCTGCAGGTATAATGTCTTCCACCGATACACTGCTTACATCGTTAGGACCATTGTTAACAAGCGTTAATTCGAAAGTAACAGTATCACCTATATTAGGAGTAGCACTACTTGAAGCACTGATGTTTTTTGTTAATTCTAAATCGGCTTCTTCAATAACAAAGGTCGCATCGTCTTGATCGTCTTCACTAGCAATGTTGTTATTAGGTGTACTGTCAGGGTCGGTTAAGTCACTGGCGATAATTTGAGCGATATTGGTGTAATTTCCAGAATCATTTACAACAGCTTGGTAGGTAAGTGTTACCGAAAGACCGTTTGCAATACTCAAGTCATCCCATTCTATAGCATTATTTCCTACGAGGTAAACACCCGAATTAGAAATTGAACCAGGAACTAAATTGTAACCACTAGGTAGAACATCTTGCACATCAACTCCTGTAGCATTTCCTGTGCCTTGGTTTTCAACTAGAACGGTAAAGGTCACCGTGTCTCCAACCGATCCAGACATTGGAGCGATGGTTTTTGTAAGTTCAAGGTCGGCGACATCAAGTGTGATTTCAGCATTATCTTCATCATCTTCACTTTGGTCACCATCGTCGTTGTTTGGTGTACTATCAGGGTCTGCTTGATCACTGGTAGTAATTTCTGAAGTATTAAAATATGCATTCGTATTTCCTGAAGGCGCGTTTACACTAACTGTTATGTTTAAGGTTTCATCATCACCTGAAGGGATTGAACCTACATTCCAAATACCAGACGTAGCGTTGTAATTTCCTCCCCCATCGTCACTTTGATAGGTGTAACCAGAAGGAATATGTTCAAAAACTTGTACGTTAGTAGCTTCGTCAGGCCCCGAGTTAGTCACCGTTAATGTGAAAACAACGTTGTCACCCACACTGGCTACAGCGGTAGATATGCTTTTATCAAGTGATAAGTCTGCAGACTGAATGGTAATCTGTGCATTATCTTCATCATCTTCGCTTTGGTCACCATCATCGTTGTTAGGTGTACTATCACTATCAAAATTATCACTAGCTGTGATTTGAGCCGTGTTTAAATACGATCCTGATGCATTTACTGTCGCATCAAAAGTGAGGTTTAAAGTGGCACCGTTTGCGATGTTAAGATTGGTCCAGCTAATGGTTTGCGAAGCTAAATCATAGGTTCCACCATTGGAAACACTTCCCGATACCAAGCTGTAGCCTAGAGGTAAAACATCTTGAACAGCAACACCTGTAGCATCTGAGTTGGTTGTGTTGAAATTATCGTTAAAAACAGACAGCGTGAACGTTACAATATCACCCACATTAACACTAGAAGGCGATGCCGTTTTGGTTAGTTCTAAATCGGAATTAGCTAAAATGTTAATGATTACTTGATCGGAAACTGGCGTACAAGTACCATTTGAAATGGTCCATTCAAAAACATAAGTGCCTACCGTTGTTCCTGAAACTGCTGTATTTGGGTCATTTAAATCAATGAAACTAGCACTTGATGGTCCTGAAACTTGTGACCATACACCTGTACCTACTGTTGGAGCTATTGCAGCTAAAACGACATTAGAAAATTCTGGTAATGTTTGATCTGGGCCAGCATCGGTTATTCCGGGGTCGGAATAAATGAGCACTTCCATACTGTCTGAAGATGAACATCCGCCGCCGGTAGCCGTCCACGTGAATTCATAATTCCCTGGAGTTAGACCTAATACTAAACTATTCGGATTATTTGGGGCTGTAATGGTCGTTGGGTTTCCTGAAGTTTGTACCCAAGTCCCGGTTCCAACAGTTAATGGCGTAGCGTTTAAATAAAATTGTGTAACATCGCAGTACTCTTGGTCTAGACCAGCATCTGCCAGTGAAGGTGGGGTGCCTGTATACGTTAGGGTTACCGTATCCGACTGTGGTGCACAGGCACCAGTGGTTAGCGGACCAGAAGTAACAGTCCAAGTTAGGATGTAGACATCATCTAATCCGTCGTTTCCAGCATCATCAGGTATGTTTGATAAGGTGGTTTGTGGGTTATTCGGACTGTCAATAACTACTGCACCATTGGAAGGATCGTGACTCGGATCTGCAAACGACCATTCACCGATGCCCACAGTTGGAGCTGTAGCATCAAGTTGGGTGGTTTGTTGACAGGCTAGATCTTGATCTGGTCCAGCTTCAACAGGTCCAGGGACATCATAAACAGTGACCCTTACGATATCGGCATCATCAGTACAAAAATTACTTTGGAAATTCAGTTCGAAAACATAAATACCAGCAACAGTTAATCCTAAAACATCAGTACTTAAACTGTTGTCAGGTGCTGAAAAACTAGCATTTGCTCCTCCTGGCTGAGAGAGTACTCGCCATTCTGAGGTCACATCACTAGGAATAGAGGTATTCCCAGCAGTTAAAGTTACAAGAGTTTCTGTGATACAAATAGATTGATCTGGTCCAGCATCAGCATCTTCACTTGGTCCGTTGGAAACCGTTACCGTAGTTTGTTGTGAAGTGTTACAGGAACTTCCAGCCCCGGTGTAATTCGTTGTGTATTCAAAAACATAAGTATATCCAGGATCTACAAAAGCGTTAGCCGTATTACTGTCGCTTGGAGATTGCGTTGGGGTGTAAGGGCTGAGGTCTGTTACAGCGGTTGAGGTCGCTGTTTCCGTAGCCGAAACAATGCTCCATGTTCCTGTAGTTCCTGTAGTGGCTTCTAAAAATACACTAGAAACTTCACAAAGATTTTGATCGGCAATAGGTTGCAGTTGTTCAAATACATCAACGGTAACTTCATCGAAGGAATTTGGACATAAGGATGAGCTGCCTAATATGGTCCAACGAAACACATAGGATCCTGTAATTAAATTACTTACGTTGATAATGTTGTTGCTAGGGTCATCTATAGTTGGCGAGTTAGGACCAAAAATGACGGTCCAACTTCCTGTTTCTGTATTTGGATTTATGATAGGATCGGCTTCTATAGAAACCGTGGTTCCACATGAAGGCTGATTGACACTCGTAATATTGGCTGGCGTAGGTTCGATCCCAATTTCAATTTGAACTTGATCTGGCGTTGCAGCTGTGGTACAATTACCATAAGATACTACCCATTCAAAAACATAAGTGCCTTCGAATAAATTTGAAAAGGTTGCTGTAGGACTGTTAATATCATCCACAGTATAACCACCTAAGCCTGAAACTAAATTCCATGTTCCAATACCTCCCGAAGGCGCAGGATCGGTAGCATTCATCGTTACTGAAACACTTGAGCGGTCTAAACACAAACTTTGATCTGGACCAGCAGAACTTACAGCTGCAACATCAGCAACAACGACATTTACCGTATCGTTAGTTGTTGTTGCACAAGAGCTAGCGGCAATTGGTCTGAAGGCAATTTCCCATTGAAATTCATATTGTCCGTCTATTAAACCAGTTACTTCGGTGTTCGGATTGTTAGGGGCTGTAAAGGTTACTGTTGAAGGCCCTGATAGTTGAGACCAAGTTCCGATTTCATTTAAGTTAGACGTGTTAGCATCTAAGCTAGCGATGCTTGTCGTACCGGAAGTGAGGCAAATGTCGTTACCAGCATCAGCCGCTGAAGGCGATTCTTCAGAATTCGTTGAAATGACGACACTGCCCACAGCAGGAGGACCACAATCGGTAAACCTGTTTTCTATGGTCCATGTTAATGTATAGTCTGTATCTGGAGAGGAAAAGCCTGTCGCAATAGCATTAGGATCGTGAATATCTGAAAAAACAATACTAGGGTCGGAAGCAGTCCAAGTACCTTCCAATACAATTAAAGGTTCGTTAGCTGCCAATTGCAAAGGTGTATTTACACAAATATCGGGGTAGCTGCCAGGATCGGAAATGCCATTGTCTGCAGGTGACACATAAACCGTAGTTACCGAAGTCGCATCGGGAGAACATCCAACGCCTCCAGAAACGGTATATCTAAAAACGTAAATACCGTTAGCCATACCGGTAACGGTTGTGATTTGCGCATAAGGGTCGGTGATGTTAGCTATTACCGGCCCTGAAACTTGCGACCAAAATGAGGTTTCTCCAGGTTGAGTAACACTTCCTGCTAAAGTTCCATTGTCTTGTCCACAAATAAAAGCCTGGTTAGAACCAGCACTTGAACCAGAAGCAGGTTTTGAAATAAACACCGTGATTTCGGCATTAGCCACATTACAGCTTTGTGTTAAATTTCCAGAAGTTGATCGTCTAAAATTAACTTTGTAAGCACCAGGTACATCAAAATTATTTATGGTAACTGTACCGTTGGCGCCAGTGGTGTTTTCATAAGATGTAGGAAAGGAGATAGAAGAATCTGCCGGACCGCTAATAATACTGTATTCTGTTTTCGTTCCTCCAGAAGAAGTGTAAGGGACATCAACCGAGGTTTCTCCACAAGCAGCAACAATATCGTCTCCAGAGTTTACATCGATACTTACCGAACTGGCATTATATCTAACGTTAACCGTGGCATTCGTTTCACAACCTGTTACGTTATTTATAATGGTATATCTAAATTCATAAGATTCTGTAGATAATAATCCAGTAACAAGTGTTGTCGGGCTATTGGGATCTTTAATGTCAATATAAGGCGCTGCCGATGGTGCCGGTTGTATGAGTTCCCATAGAACAGTTTCGTTGGTAAAATTAGGATTCGATCCTGTTAATGTCGTTTCTGTAACACTAGGATCGCAAAAATGTTGGTTACTGTTTGCAACGGTAGCTTGAGTAACATCTTGAGTTGCTGGCGGTACAGTAATGGTTACCGTATCACTTCCATTAACACAGGTACCACTTACGTCCCATCTAAAAACATAAACACCTTCTATTAGTCCGCTAACATTGGTGTCATTTTGATTTGGATCAGCAATATTAGGTGTTGAAGGGCCACTTACAAAAGTCCAAGTTCCTATTTGGATATTAGGATCGGAACCTGCAAATGAGCCGTCTAAGTCTGTGTTTTCACTTACTGTATAACAATTTGATAAGGTTTGATCTGGACCAGCATCTACCGGTTCAACACCACCGTAATTGGTGATGGAAATTTCAGAAGTTGATTCACAAAAAGTTCCAGGTTGGTATTGAGGACCTGTAATGGTCCATCTTACTGTGGTTGTTCCAGCACTGCCTTCAGGCAATGTAATGGTTGAAGTAGGTGAGTTGGGTTGGTTTATAACGACACCTGCACTATTATTTCCTACAATCGACCAGTTGCCATCCTCACCCGAACCAGGGGTGTTACCACTAATAATGAGGGATCCTGAACTATCGGGGCATGATGCGATATCTGTACCAGCATCAGCCTCAGTTACAGGTTCAACGGTAATGGTGACCGTTTGTCTAGGGTGAGCCCCATTGAAGCAAAATGCCGAAAGCTCAAAGGTATAGCTATTTCCTCCTGTAAACCCTGTAATAATAGGATCGTCTATGGTGGGGTCACTAATTATTACCGATGGTCCAGATATTTGAGTCCAAACAGGAGTGTCAACATAAGTGTCTGGCGTTTCACCGTTTAACTGCATGACATCTTGAGCACAAATGGTTTGGTCAAGACCAGCATTTAGAGTACATGATTGTGCGTACGTAAAAGTGGCGCTTAAGCTTAAAAGGAAGGTTAAAAATGTTAACTTAATGGCATGGGTACCTCTTTTAGAATTTCTGCTAGGGTAGTTTTTTTGCATGTATTATAATTTAAGGGCATTGAGGGATTAAATAATAAAGTCAGACCTATATGTCTTTTGTTAGGATAAATTTAACAAATTTTTTTATAAAAAAGGCTATGGAGTGCTATAAGTGAGTAAGGTTAATATTTTGATAATGAATTGATTCTTGTTTAAAAAACATTCTTCTTTTTGATTTATAAAGTGTAACTAAAGGTTTTTAGAGGGTATATTTATATGTTAATTAAGTATGTTGGCTTGTAAGCTGTTGATTTTTAGAAATTTGTTTTTAGTTTGGTAAAGGCTTATAAAAAAGAAAAAGCCTGTAAATGATATTACAAGGCTTTTGGTATATATAAATAATCTATTTTCTTATTTTTTATGCTTCGATGTTTTCGTCTTGGCTCCTAAATACTCTTTTGTAGAGTCGCTAATCAATTGATTAAGTTCGCTAAATTCAGCTTCTGTGAGTTCGCGGTATTCACCAATAGGCATGTCTAATTTAATATTCATAATTCTAACACGCTTTAAGGTTTGTACTTCGTAATTGAGGTAGTCGCACATACGACGAATCTGACGGTTTAAACCTTGAGTTAGAATAATTTTGAATTTGTATGTGCTTAGTTTTTCAACATAACACTTTTTAGTAGTTTTATTTAAATCGGCAAGATGAATACCTCCAGCCATACGTTCTACAAAAGTTTGAGAAATAGGTTTGTCGACTGTAACGACATATTCTTTCTCGTGATTATTGCTCGCTCGAAGAATTTTATTGACGATATCGCCATCATCAGTTAACAGAATTAAGCCTTCACTGGGTTTATCTAATCTTCCAATAGGGAAAATACGTTTACCGTAGTTGATAAAGTCTATAATGTTATCTTTTTCAACTGAAGTGTCGGTGGTACAAACGATACCAACGGGTTTGTTAAACGCTAAGTAAACGAAACGCTCCTTGGTATTTTTAATGTTTTTTCCGTCTACAGCCACTTCATCAATAGGAGCTATTTTTGTGCCTTTTTCAGGGATGACACCATTAATGGTTACACGGCCAGCTTCAATGAGTTTGTCTGCTTCACGGCGTGAGCAATACCCCACTTCACTTAAAAATTTATTGATGCGCTTTAATTGTGGTTCTTCCATGGTACAAAAATACAATATAAACCCAAATTATGTATTAGGAATCGTAATGAGGGTTGAAATCCCAATAAAATCATGGCTTTTGAGATTGGGCCCTAGCATCGCTAAGGTGCATGAGTAAAGTCCAACGAAGTGCTTGATTTTGCAGGGTTTCAGGTCGTAATAGATTTTCTAAAGCATATTTTGGGTTAAACCTTTAAAAACTCTAAAATGTGCTGATATACAGCGTCCGATTTTAGTCGATGACCCAAACCTTGAGTTTTTATAAGTTCGGCATTTTTATAGTGCCGTTTAATATCTAAAGCTTCACGATAAGATATAATTTTATCTTTTTTGTCGTGAATAATGATGCCTTGTGTTTCGTTGTTTTTATAAAAGTTTTCAGCACAATAATAACTAGGTAAATGCTTAAAGTATTTTAAATAGTACGCATCGATAGCCTTTCGAACTTTTTTATTTAGACCCATAAAATCGGCGTAATTTTTAACCGAAATGGCTAAATTGGACGGCGCTCCTAGTAAAACATTTTTTTCAACCGAAGGTAAATTATGGTTTTCTTGGGCTATGATACTTGCCGTTGCCCCTATAGAATGGCCAATAATGACATTGGGTTTATAGGTTTTAACAACTTCACTAATACATTCCGAATACATCGGTGCATTAAATATTTTGTTACTAGAGTCCCCATGAGCAGGGGCATCTATAGCCAAGATGTTATAATCTTCTGCTTTAAGTAATGCGATTAAATCTTGCCATCGGAAGGCATTGCTTTCCCAACCATGGACCAGTAGGACCGTGTCTTTGGATCCGCCCCATAGGTAGGTTTTAATCTGGATGTCCTTATAGTTTACCGTATCGTGAACGGCTGTATTTAAAAAAGCACGTTGATCTTCGGTGATTTTACCTTTTTGTGGTGTTGAAAATAATTTAACAGCATATTTTGCTGCAAGTTTGGGTTGGAAATAACTTAATGCATTAATCGTTTTTCCTATAAGTTGAGGCGTTATTTTACTCATGTATTAATCTTCTCTATGCACTAAATCCATTGAAAAAGCAGGCGTGCAAATAGCGATGTACTCACAGGTTTCTTTAAAGGGATTTGAATATTGCACTCTGGTGTTTTTTTCAATTTTAATGGATTGTCCGGCTTCTAAGATGACAGTTTCATCTTCAATAATAAATTGTTTTTTGCCTTTGATGATAAAAGTGAATTCATCAAACTCTGGTGTTTGAAAAGGTTCACTCCAGCCAGCAGGGGCTACCATATGAGCGATACTTATATCCGAATTGCCATCGGAAGTTTTTCCAAAATGTTCTTTAATAATTTTGCCATCGGTTGTAGGAAGAACAAAAGGCATGTTTTGAAGCGTGTATTTTTTTCGAGACATCTGTTATGCTATTAACAACCATTTTAATGGTCTTTCATGGGCTTTTTCTTTATCATACCGCCTTTTAAATCCTTTACGATACCCATGATAATAAAAGCGTTTCTATCAATTTTATCAATTTCAGTTTGAAGTCTTGCCAATTCTAAACGGGTTACCACGGTGTAGATAATGTCTTTGTCGTAACTTTCGCCCGAACTTCCAAAACCACCTTTTCCAGCGTAAATGGTGCAAGCGCGTTGAAGTTTCTGGGTAAGCATAATGCGTAAATCCTCGTGCTTATTGGAAATGATAGTAACCCCAACATATTCTTCAACCCCGTCTACTACAAAATCTACCGTTTTTGCTGCCGCCATATAAGTTAAAATCGCATACAGCGCGGTTTCTATAGACAGTAAATAGGCACCTACTGAAAAGATGACGATATTAATTAATAATAAAACATCACCAATGGTAAGGGATAATTTTCGTCCGAGGAAAATAGCTAAAACTTCGGTGCCGTCAATAACACTGCCGCCTCTCATCGACATTCCGATACCTAAACCAAGGAAGAAACCACCAAATACAGCGATTAAAAGTTTGTCTTCTGTGACTGTGGGGTATTCAACAAAATGAACCACAAAGGCCAACATGGCAATCGCAATAATGCTTTTTAAGGCAAACTTCATACCTATGGTTCTGGCTGCCAAAATTATAAATGGTAAGTTGACAATAACCAGGAGTATGCCCAGTTGAAGAGACGTTACGTGCTCTAGCAATAGGGAAATACCTGTAGCACCACCATCGATAAATTTATTGGGCAGTAAAAAACCTTTTAACCCAAAACCCGCTGAAAATACACCAAGAATTATAAAAATATATTCTTTAATTGCATGAGTAAATTCAACTTGTAAAATTCTTACTAACGGGACAATATCCCTTTTAGAAATAGGTTTGTCAGCGCTCGTTTTTTTTAATTTCTTTCGAGCAATGTCTACTATAAGTTTAGATAAGAATGGGTTCATTTACAGTGGTTTAATTATCCCAATTTAGAAAAAAGTATTTTACTTTAGCATTGTCTGGAATATGTGTTGGTTCAAATTTTAAATTCATATCAAATCTTAAATTTGAAGGTAATTCAGCTTTGTCAATTGTAAAACCAGCATTAATTTCATTAACAGTAATCAAAACAGAATTAATTAAGTTACTAATTTTTGAAATTTTATATTGGCTATGAATATCTTTAAAAGTACTTATTGAAGATATGTTTTTGTCTGTTTTGTAACGAGGATCTATGACCTGAACACTTGAAATTACTGAAGTAGAATCCAAAGCAAATTTAGGTGTTAGTTTAAGCAGTTTTTTTCCACCTTTTTCAAAGATCTCAATGTTGTCGATATTACCCAAAAATTCATCACCAGCGATAAATTTAACAATCGAATCGTTAGGGAAAACGCTATTTAAGTCTTTTACTTGAGTAGAATCTGTAAGCAAACCAATGTGTTGTTTAGAGATCTCAAAAGGGTTTTGTGTTTTGCTACAGCTTGATAATAATAATGTTAAGGCTATTCCGCCGAATAAAAGTTTACGCATTAGGTATAATTAAGGTTAGTAATTTTCAGTGGTCAAATATCGGTTTATTTTTTCATGACTTTAGTTAAAATTCCAAAAACACTTCTAATAAATGTAGCGCTCGTAAGAACTTTCACAATAGGGTTCATGGCCGTGCTTCGAGAACGGGTGCTTCTAGATCGTTTTTTTGATGCCGCTTTTTCTAGTGCTTCTTGCTCTTTTTGTGCTTTTTCTTTGAGTTCATCGGCTTCAGCTTGTTTTATTTTGTCATTCAGCAATTCGTAAGCACTCTCACGATCGATGGTTTCATTATATTTTTTTACCAACTTAGAGTTTGACTGAAGTGCTTTTAATTCTTCATCCGTTAATATATCCATACGACTCATTGGGGCACGCATCATCGTGGCAGCCAATGGTGTTGGTCGTCCTTTTTCATCTAATGCCGAAACTAAAGCTTCTCCAATGCCGAGGGAAGTGAGGATTTCTTCGGTGTCATAATATTCAGAATCGGGATAGTTTTGGGCTGTTAATTTAATGGCTTTTCTGTCTTTTGCTGTAAAGGCTCTTAGGGCATGCTGAATTTTTAAGCCAAGCTGACTTAAAACATCTTCAGGAACATCGGTTGGGTTTTGGGTAACGAAGTACAAGCCAACCCCTTTACTACGGATGAGTTTTACAATACTTTCAATTTGATTTAATAAGGCTTTGGAAGCTTCATCAAAAATCAAGTGCGCTTCGTCAATAAAAATGATAAGTTCGGGTTGGTCACTATCACCCTGTTCTGGAAAGGTAGAATAAATTTCAGCCAGAAGGCTTAACATAAAAGTTGAAAATAGTTTTGGACGATCCTGAATGTCGGTTAGCCTAATGATGTTTATATAGGCACGGTCGTTCTCGTCAATACGCAGTAAGTCTTGGGTGTCAAAGGAGGTTTCTCCAAAAAATAAATCGGCACCTTGCTGTTCCAATTCTACAATTTTTCTTAGGATGGCTCCTGTTGAAGACGTCGAAATTCTGCCATAAGCTTCGTTAAACTCATCTTTACCTTCTTGGGTGGCATATTGGAGTATTTTCTTAAAATCTTTTAAATCTAAAAGGGGAAGTTTGTTATTGTCGCAGTACTGAAAAATAACAGAAACGATACCCGATTGGGTTTCCGATAAATCTAAAATTCGCGATAATAATACAGGGCCAAATTCGCTAACGGTGGCTCTAAGTCGTACGCCGTTTTGTTCCGAAAGGGTTAATAATTCTACAGGAAAAGCGCTAGGTTCGAAAGGTAAACCTATCTTTTCGTGGCGTTCGGTTATTTTAGCATGTCCCGGACTGGGTTGTGCCAATCCGCTTAAATCGCCCTTAATATCCATGAGTAAAACAGGAATGCCTTTGTTGCTTAGATTCTCTGCAAGCACCTGAAGGGTTTTTGTTTTCCCGGTACCTGTAGCTCCAGCAATTAAACCATGTCGGTTTAAGGTCTTTAAAGGAATTTTTACATGGGCTCCTGTAATGGTTTCTCCATCTAACATGGCAGCGCCAATTGGTATATAATCGCCTTTTGTTGTATAGCCCTCGGTTATGTATTTAAAAAAAGAGTCTTTGCTGCTCATGGATTATGTTTTTGTTTAAATCAGTTCTTAAAAATACACGAAATAAAAAGAATGAAAAAATTAGTTTACCATGCTCTAAAAGGCCATTTATTGAGCTGAATTAATTTGAAATCTAAAAGCAAGAATTTGAAATAAGTAATATGTATCTTTGCAGCTTATGAAAGAAGAGATAAAATCACAGGTTGATAAAGGGGAAATGCTGCCTTTAATGGAAGAGTTTTATACCATTCAAGGGGAAGGTTTCCATAAAGGAACGGCAGCTTATTTTATTCGTGTTGGTGGTTGCGATGTAGGTTGCCATTGGTGTGATGTTAAAGAAAGCTGGAATGCCGAGTTACATCCTCCAACCGAAACCGCTAAAATTGTTGAAAACGCAGCAAAATATAGTGATACCATTGTAGTCACTGGAGGAGAGCCTTTAACCTGGGATATGACCCCGCTTACTACGCAATTAAAAGCTAAAGGATTGCAAGTGCATATTGAAACTTCGGGTGCATATAAATTAACCGGTGTTTGGGATTGGATTTGTTTATCTCCAAAAAAAATGAAGCTGCCAACGCAAGAGGTTTACGACAATGCCAATGAGTTAAAAGTGATTGTTTATAACAAGGATGATTTTCGCTTCGCGGAAGAACAAGCGGCAAAAGTGAATAAAAATTGTATCTTGTACCTACAACCGGAGTGGAGTAAACGCGATAAAGTAGTGCCTGAAATAGTGGATTATGTGATGGCTAATCCGAAATGGAAAGTATCGCTACAAACTCATAAATATTTGAACATCCCTTAAAAAAGTAACTCATGAAACTCTTACGTTTTGGTCGTGATTTTAAACCAGATGAAAAAGTTATCCTAAGAGATTATTTAGCTATTGAACGTACCCGTTTGGCAAATGAACGTACCTTATTATCTTACATTAGGTCATCTTTGTACTTGCTCATTGGAGCTTTTGCCTTTTTTGAATTAAAAGGCTATCCGAATTTTAAATACTTTGCCTTAGTGTGTTTGGTGTTTTGTATCCTCTTTTTAGTGATAGGAGTGATGCGTTTTAGACTGCTGAAGAAAAGCTTGAAAAAGCTGTACTATATGTCTGAAGAAGCTAAAGATAAATAGGTGTTAGGCTATATGCTTTAACGTAAAGTATATAGCCTAAATCCTATAACTTATTTTGTAAAAGGAACAGAAACTCTTGTTTTGTCCCAAGCTAAAAACAGCGTTCCTTTTTCATCAAAAGCCATTGAAAAAGCTTCAACAGCATCATTTGCAGTAGAAACATCAGCTTTAACACGCACCACATCATTGGCTTCATTATAAGCGTAAGCACCCCACACATTAATATCTTTACTTAATATGATGGTCCAAGTTTTTTCTCCAGGAATGGTAAACAAAGAATATTCACCTGCTTTTATAGCTTTTCCGTCAATTTTCATGTCTTTATACAAAGTAATCACCGGCGCTTCGTTAGCTCCTGTTCTCCATACTTTATCGTTTGGTGCCAATTTACTTAACTCGCGACCTTTAAGTTGTGGGCGGCTATAAACCACTTTCATGAGTTTGTTTGGTTCTTTGTTGCTAGTTGGATAGGCCGTAACGTCTAACGGACTCTTGTCTAATTTCGCGAATTTTTGAGCATTCACGTTAGTAGATAAAAATAATAAGCATGCCAAAGCAAGGCTTGAAATAAAAGTTGAGTTTTTCATAATGAAATTTTAAGATTTAAGATTTTAAAGTTAAAGGGAAATATTCTTAATGATATGGTAAATGTCGGATTTAGATGTTAAAGTTTATGAGTGAATAGCTGCAAACCGCCTATATCAAATGTTAGCCACTTCGTTTCGTAGTTATAATTACATAATATATTAAATGGCATCATGTTATTTTAGGATATTATAAAGATATAGGTTATTTTAATAAGAAATTTTCGCTCCCAATGATAAGTCCTGAATTACCTAAAAATGAATACGAAAGGCAGTTAGCAGTTAATAAATATCAGCTATTAGATACCTTGCCAGAGGAAAGTTACGATAATATTACGGCTTTGATGGCTTATATATGCGAGGTTCCCATCTCATTAGTGTCTTTATTAGACAGAGATCGTAATTTTTTGAAATCGCATCATGGTGTGCCATTTAATGAATCGCCTAGGAATGTGTCATTTTGTGGGCATGCTATTAATTCTGATGATGTGATAACCATCATCGAAGATTCACGGGAGGATATTCGTTTTCATGATAACCCTTTAGTAATAGATTTTCAAGCGATTTTCTATGCAGGTGTTCCAGTCGTTAATACCGATGGTTATAAATTAGGAACCCTTTGTGTTTATGATACCAAGCCGAGAAGGCTAACAGAAGAGCAGAAAAATGCTTTAATAGTCATGGCCAAGCAAGTTGCTCATTTATTCGAGCAGCGGTTTCAAAACATAAAACTGATGCAGCTTCAGGAAAATTTAAAGAAAAGGAATGACAACTTAAAAAAGTTTGCCAGGGTGGTATCCCACGATCTTAAATCGCCATTATCCAATATTATTTCATTAACCGAATTGCTAGAAAGCAAAAATCAGGACGCTTTAGACGAAGATTCTCAGCAATATTTGGAATACCTCAAGACCTCTTCATATACATTAAAAAATTACATCGATGGCTTATTAAAATTTTATAATAATGATGAAATACTAAGCAAGCAAAATGAAGCCATTTTAGTTGATGATATTCTAACCGAATTGAAACAGATTACCAATCTAGATCATACGGTATCTTTTCATCTAGAAGGAAATGTCACGGAAATAAAAACAAATAAATCAGCTTTAATGCAGGTTTTGGTGAATTTAGTAACGAATTCGATAAAGTATAATAAAAAGCCAAAAACAGAAATTACCATTACAATTTCGGAAACAGAAACAGAATATTTGTTTTCTGTAGCAGATAATGGCGATGGGATTCCTGACAAGTTCATTTCTAAAATCTTTAATCTATTTAGCATTGCGGGTTCCGAAGATAAATATGGTAATATAGGCACAGGTATCGGTCTGGCTACAGTAAAGAATCTTATAGATAATCTAGGTGGAGAAATAAGTGTGTCCTCTGAAATGGGCCAAGGAAGTACTTTTTCCTTTTCTATTCTGAAGCATTATAGCCCTAATTAGAAGTTGAGCATATTTTTTATGTCATGATTCTGATTTTTTAATCCACGAGTTCATGGAAAATGCTTATGATTTCAAGTTTTCAAGCATTTGAAATTGTTCATCCATAAGTTTTGATCTTTTCGCTTCCGAATCTTCATTTTCTAACGCTGTTTCAATTTCGAAGAATTTATTAGTGAAATCATCAAATGTCTTGGTGGTTGTAAAGTCTTTCAACCATATCGTAAAATCATGGAGTTCTTCTTGATCTTTAGAATATTCTAAGTTTTCTGCGATGCTTGAATATTCCCAATTGGCATTTTCGGAATTATCTAAATGAATTAATTCATTGCCTAAAAACACATCAATTATAAATCGATTGCAGCAAAAAGTTTCTAAAGCCTTTTTTTCAGCATCTTTAATCTTTTTCCTTTTGAAAAGCGTTATTGTCCACTCAAATAGAAAAATTGGATAGCAAGAGTCTTCGGGGAAGTTTTTATTAAACCAATTAAAATAGCGTAAAGCGCCCGTATAATCGTTTATTTTTAAATATAACGCAGGCGGTAAATATCTAAGGCCTCGACCGTCATGATAGTAGCCACCCCAATGTTTTTTATCAGCAGCAAGCTCCTTTTTAATTTTTTTAATTTTATTTTGAATCCTTTCTGCTTGTTTTGGGGTCATTGTTTTAGGTTGGTTTAATTTACAGTCAAAGCTGTGTAAAGTATTTTATTCAAAGGCTATTTCTTGAGTTTTATTTACTATTTCAGCCCCTGATTCCAGAGAGATTATAACCGTAAATAAAGATCTATCTGGAATATTGTCATATTCTGACATGTCCACTTGAAATCCATCCAGCCAATCTTCCCGAATTTCAAATTTACTACATTTATTTTTATTGAAACGATAGGGTCTAAAGTGATATACTCATCCATAGGACAATCACAATCACTCATTGCATATGCCGATGTAAATCCAAATGAGCTTATATTCCATATTGGTTTTGAATATGAAATTTGATTTAATTCAAATTGTATAGAAACTGTTAATCCGAAAGCATTTTTATAAGCAGAATTTAATACTTCTGTATTTTGAAATCCAGAAGTATCCCAATCTTATAAATCCAAATCATTGTACGTTTTTTCAAATGTATTTATTGGGTCGCAATCACAAGAACAACAAGAAGTTGCAATAGACTGTATAAAGTAGATTAGAAAAATTATTATTACTTTTTTATTCATTTTATTCAATATTTCACACAGTTTATATTACAAATACCTTTTCAGTTCTATTTACAATTCAAATTAAAAGGCATTATGTTATAATTTCTCCGTAAATATAAATGTAAAAAATCCTACAAAAAACAAAATCCCAATAGGCGTACCTATCGGGATTTAACTTGTATTTATGTTGTTATGAAGAGAGGTTATAAAGAATTTATTTATTTAGATTTTATCTTTTTTATTAATAAACATAGGCAGACTGTTTTAACACTTTTTGTTTAACCTCTCATTTTTTTAGTGTAATTATTTCTTAATAAATTTTCTAGTAATTATTTCATTGCTAGTTTTTATATTTAATAGATAAAAACCTTCACTCAAAGTAGATATATCAATATTTAAAATTTCTTTGCCGTATGATTTTAACTTTTGTCCGTTTATGGCATAGATAGACAACTCCGTTATTAATTCATTATTTGGATTGATTTGTAACGTGTTAGTAGTATAATCTATTAAAAAGGATATTTTACTTTCTTTATGAAAATCATTAATTGAAAGAATTTGATTATCTGTAATTGCAACATATTGGTTTCCTGATGTATTTGTAAAATTTCCAACAACCGCTAACTTATTATCATTTGTAATAACCATGTCTTGAATTATGTCATTCGCCATTAAAGAATTATCTCCACTTAGTTCATTCCAAGTATTACCATTGTAATTTGCTATGTATTTATTTCCCGATGAATTACCAAAACTACCACCAATATATATATTGTTGTTATTGTCAATATTTAAAGTGTATATGTATCCAGATTCAGAAAGTGAATTAACTCCTCCTAATTCACTCCAATTAGTGCCATCATATTTAGCAACAAAGTTATTGAAAGACCCATTAACCAAATATCCAGCTGTGTAAATATTATCATTAGCATCAATTTCGATTGCTTGTAAAGAATTAGCTCCAAAATCTGCAACTCCGCTTAGGCTAGGTAAGGAAGTCCAGGTAGTTCCATCAAATTTAGCTACATAAGCATTTCCATTATTTAAAAAATCTCCGACCACATAAGCATTATTTTGAGAATCAAATGCGATGTCATGAATTGAAGACCCATTTTCATTAAAAGAATCTGTACCTCCAAGCTCAGACCATGATGTTCCATCAAATTTGGCAACATAAAGAACATTGTTACTGTTTTTAAAATACCCTGCAGCATAAATATTTCCATTATTATCGGAAGTAACAATATTGATGGAATCATCAGCCTGTAATGAATTATCACCTCCTAATTGTGTCCAACTATTGCCATCATAAACAGCAACAAAGTTCATGCCTCCAGCAACATAAAGTTTTCCATTAGTAAAATGCATTGATTGGATTCTAGAACTAAAATAATTAGGGTTGCCAAGAATTGTCCAAGAAGTTCCGTCAAACTTTGAAACATATTGTTGATTTGATGAGTTTTTAAAATCTCCAGCAACGTATATATTTCCTGAATCATCTGTTTCAATAGCTAGTATGTCATCATTAGCTGTTAGAGAGTTGTTTCCTCCTAGTTCGCTCCATTGGGCTTGAGCAACATTAAATGCTAACAATAATAGAATAGTAAATAAAGTAAATTTTTTCATTTTAAGTTTTGATTTGGGTTAGGTTATTTAAAAATTGGTTTTGTGTAAAGGCAATTTATTTCTTCATCACACGCACATTCATTTCTTCAACTTTTTTATCAGATAGGATAGAAGGAGCTCCAAAGAGTAAGTCTTCGCTAGTTCCTGTTTTTGGGAAAGCCATCACCTCTCTAATGGATGCTTTTTTCTCTAAAATCATCATTAAACGGTCTACACCCCAAGCGATGCCGCCGTGTGGTGGTGCGCCGTAATGGAAGGCTTTATACATGGTGCCAACGCTTTTTAGCATCTCTTCCTTGTTGTAGCCCATGTTTTTGTATGTGGCTTCAAGAATTTCAGGTTTATGGGCACGTACAGAACCACCGCCAATTTCGTAACCGTTTAAGATTAAATCGTATTGTTGGGCGATAATGCTGCCTATTTCTTCCTCCTTGCCATTCATGTGCTTATCTAAATCGTAAATCGCAGGCATCGAGAATGGGTTGTGGGTAAAGGTCCAACGGCCTTCGTCGGTTTTCTCAAACATTGGGAAATCAATAACCCAAGCAGGTCTTAATTCCTTAGGATTGATTAAACGTAACATGCTTCCTAGTTCTTGACGTACGGCATCTAAGGCTTTGTTTGCAGTCGCATAATCGGCAGCAGAGAAGAACACAATGTCTCCAACCTGTGCTCCGGTTGTTTTTATAATACCTGCAGCAATTTCTTCACCTAAGAATTTAATGATTGGCGATTGTAAATCGTTTTCATTTACGATAATATAAGCCAAACCACCTAAACCGTGTTGTTGGGCAATGCCCGTTAACTTTTCAATTTGCCCTTTAGATAAGCGTTTGTTGCCTTGTTCTTCGGCAGAGACTTTAATACATTTTACAATACCACCTTCTTCAATAGGTTTGCTAAAGACTTGGAATGTGGTGTCTTTTACAATCTCGGTGATGTCTTGTAATTTCAATCCGAAACGTAAATCTGGCCGGTCGCAACCGTAATAATCCATGGCTTCTTGGTAGGTAAGCACTTCAAATGGATGTAAAATCCATTTTTTACCATATATTTTTTCAACAATCGCATTAAACATATTGGTGTTTAAATCGATGATTTGTTGCATGCTGGCATAGGCCATTTCAATATCCAATTGCGTGAATTCTGGCTGGCGATCGCCACGAGAATCTTCATCTCTAAAACAACGTGCTATTTGAAAATACTTTTCGTAACCCGAAACCATCAACATTTGCTTGAATTGTTGTGGTGCTTGCGGTAGCGTGTAAAACGAACCGGCTTGCTTACGGGTTGGTACGATAAATTCACGCGCCCCTTCATCGGTTCCGGCACTTAAAATAGGCGTTTCAATTTCTAAGAAATCTTGATCATCTAAAATATCGCGCATCATTTTAATCACCTTATGGCGATTTACAATAACACGACGCACATCGTCATTTCTGTGGTCTAAATATTTATACTGAAAACGAACATTTTCATTCGTTTTAGTGGCTCTTTTTATTTCGAAAGGCAGCGTTTTAGAAAGGTTTAATATTTCTAAATCGTTCGCCTCTAATTCGATTTTCCCGGTACGTAGAGCGGCGTTATAATCGTCTTCTTTACGCTGCATAACTGTTCCAGAGACACTAATTACCGACTCTGGTTTAAGTTTTACCAATTCATCTAAATTTGGGAATGACTCACGACTTAAGCGAACTTGAAAAATTTGTGTACTAGAATCGCGTAAATCGATAAATATTAATTCCCCATGATCACGAACACTAGATACCCAACCAGAAAGTGTTACTTTTTCTGAAATGCTTTCTTCTGAAATATCAGAAATTAAATGCGTTCTGTAGGTGTCTTTTATGACGATTGGAATTTGTGGTAGAACTTCTTCTTCCTTTTTGGCTGTTGGTTGCTGGTTGTTGGTTGCTGGCTGATGCGTATTTACGTCATCCGTCTTCGGACTTCCGCCATTATTCCCCGCAACGGCGCTCAAAATCCCTTCACGAATCACTTTTCCTGAAGCGCCTTTTCCTATTATCGCAATGACTTTTCCAACAAGAATACCTGCTTTACCTTGGTTCCCCGATTTAATATCGTTAGCAATGGCTTCATTTTCTGAAATGACTTTAGCAATCGCTTCCTCTATTTGAGATTCGGAAATGGTATTTTCTTCAAAATATTTATTGTAATCAAACTTACGGTCTTTTAAATAGGCGGTAATCGCATTCTGAACTAAAACAGAAGTGATTTTCTCGTCTTTAAAAAGCTGAAAGATTTCAATTAAGTGTTCAATACGGTGAATATCGGCATACTCATCGGCACCAATATTATTTACTAAAGTTTTAGCTACAAACGACGGATCTTTAATCACATTATTAATAGCAACAAAAGTTTCCGAACGTAAGGAATCGGCTGTGAAAAACTTAGCGTCTTGTGGTAAAACTCCACCTTTAATTAAGATGGACTCTACGGCATAAGGCAAAGTGCTTACATCGACATCAATCGATTCTACCACTTCTTTAATGCTTACAAAAGGTAAATCGGGCTCCGAAATAAAACGGTAATCAGCTTCAAATTCCTTTTTACGCATGGTTTTGGTTTGCTTCAATTCGGCATCCCATAAAACCGTGGTTTGATCTGGTCTAAATTCTTTGTTTTCGATGTAGTAATTCAGTTGTTTTTCAACCTCTTCTTTTAATGCATCGACCATAAACTTAAACGAGTTCAAGTTTTTAATTTCTGTACGCGGATTTAACTCGTAAGTATGTTTTTTACGAAGCGATACCGAAACATCCGATTTAAATTCGCCTTTTTCAAGGTTGGCTTCAGATATTTTTAAATTCTGAACAATACGCTGAATGTACTGCGCATAGGTTGAAGCATCTTCGATATGACGAATACAAGGCTCGGTTACAATTTCAATTAAAGGTACACCGGCTTTGTTAAAATCGACTAATGAGATTTTCTTCTCGTGCATCAATTTCGCGGCATCTTCTTCAATGTGTACCTGAGTTAAATTCACCGTAAATTGTGAACCATCATTACGGTAACAAGATACTTGTCCGTCAGGAATCACAGGGTTGTGAAACTGTGTAATTTGTATGTTTTTCGGGTTGTCTGGGTATTCGTAGTGTTTTCTATCCCAAGAAATAACTTCGTTAGAAAAAGTCGATTTTACCGCTTTTCCAAAGTAAATGGCCTTAGTAACGGCTTCTTTGTTAATGGCAGGTAAAACGCCCATTTGTCCAGTACATACCGAACATATATTTTGATTTGGTTGTTCTATTTCGCTATTGGCGCAAGAACAAAATAATTTGGTTTTGGTATTTAATCGAACGTGTGTTTCCAGACCGATTACTAACTCTAATTCGTGCTTTTTCAGCAAGTCGTTTAATTGTTCCAGTTCCATTATATCGTGTCTTTTAAGAAGTTAGCAAACTTCAAAACGAGTTCGTCATTATTTTTTGCAGCTGTAATTTGTAAGCCTGTTGCAGTGCCTTGTGGTACCGTTAACGTAGGTAATTGTCCTAAGCTAAAACCAACGGTATAAGCATCAGATAAGTACATGGCTAAAGGGTCTTTTAAGCTATCTCCAATTTTAGGTGGTGTGCTAGGTGTAACCGGTGAAAGGATGATGTCCACTTCATTAAAATCCTTCTCGAAATTTTCAGAAATTTGATCACGAAGGTTCAATCCTTTTAAATAGATTTCATCTGAAAATCCTTGAGATAGTACTTGGTTTCCACCAACAATTCTTCGTTTTGTTTCTTCTGAAAAATTCTCAGAACGGGTTACCGCGTAGGTTTCTTTTAAGTTTTCAGCTTCAATACGATTGCCGTAATTCGTACCGTCTAAACGCGAAAGGTTAGAAGCGGTTTCAGCCATAGCTAAAGTATAGTAAGTTGAAACCAAAGTATTCGATTCGAAGAAATCTAAAGCTTTCACTTCAATACCTTTGGCTTTTATTTTTTCGATAGCTGCTAAAAAATCAGCTTTTATTTCAGAATCAATCGCGTCGCTTTCAATAAAATTTTTGAAGTACCCGACAGTTTTAATGGTATCGGAAGATTGAATCGCTTCTGGAGTGATTTCCGCGGAAGCGTAAGTGGTTTGATCCTTAACATCTTTACCACTCATCACATTTAAAACAATGCGAATATCTTCAATCGATTTTGCGATAGGTCCAACACAGTCGGTTGACGAGGCATAAGCCATGAGTCCGTAACGTGAAATACGTCCGTAAGTCGGTTTTAAACCATAGACGTTATTGTAACCTGCTGGCTGACGGATAGAACCTCCAGTATCGCCACCAATTGAAAAAACAGTGTAGTCTTTAGCAACATTAACGGCCGAACCTCCACTAGAACCTCCACCCACTAAATCAGGGTTAATGGCGTTTTTGACGGCACCAAAAATGGTGTTTTCGCTAGAGGAACCGTGACCAAAACTATCGCAGTTTTCTTTAACCAACGGAATGGCTCCAGCATCCAATAATTTTTGAATGGCAGTTGCTGTATAAGCCGATTTGTAATTTTTAAGTAATTCTGAACTCGCTGTGGTAAGCGTGCCCTGAACCATGTAAACATCTTTGATACCAAAAGGAATGCCTTCCAGCAAACCAATGGTTTCGCCGTTGGCAATTTTAGCATCTACTTTAGCAGCTAGCTCTAAAGCTTTTTCGTCTAGTAAAGCATTTACAGTATGGTTGGTGTTTTGTTTTAAGGCGTCTAATTTACTTTGCACAAGCGCTGTACAAGTAATATCTTGATTCACCAATTGTTGGTGAATTTTGTGTATTTGAGAGTCCATAACTATTCTTCTATGACTTTAGAAACGACTAAATAACCGTTTTTTTCTTTAGGAAAGTTTTCAATAATGATTTGTTTTTCTAGCTCTGAACTGGCTATCACAACATCTTCTCTCAAATTATTTAAAGACACGCTATTATTATGATTATTATTAAAAGAATTATTATTGGTAAGATTGGCATTCTTAATAACCTCAAATAACTTGTTCACAGTCTCGGAAGGCTGTGCTCCTTTAATACTCGACAAAACGTCGACTGTCATAATTTTACTCATGTCTTTTTTATCTATTTTAAAGTGAAACTTTTAAGCGGGTAAAATTACAAAAGATTTTAGGTAGTTTTTGTAATACTAAGTGCAAAGTTAAAATTATGCTAGGATTATTAAAAAAAGGGAGTAAAGTGTTATAATCATTGAAATATTAGTAACAATGATGTGGGTATAATGCGTTTTTTGCTTTCAGATTGGGATAAAAATAGGCTGTGTGTCGTTTTTAGCGCTTAAATAGCTTAGAAAAGCATGGTTTTAAAGCCAAAATTTGGTCTGAAAAACCCTTATTTCAGGGCGATTTGATACTGTAAAACGGCCATGCCTTTATGGTCGATGTTCGTTAAAGATACGGCATCGAAAATCGGACGGGATTGATAACCTAAGCTTATTTTATTGCTATGCGAGCCATTTATTAGAAAGTTTACTGTAAAATCGTAAACCGTCATAGGGTCGGCTAAGGCGTCCCAATTTGCATGTTGGATGGCTACGTTTGGCTGTATGATTACAGGACTGTGGAAAACATTTTTTGCTTTAAATGCATAACCAAATTGCATGTACCAAGTGCTTCCGGTTCCCATCATAGGAAAGGCTATGCCTGGTCCGTTAAAATCACCGTTTTCTACATCGGAAGTTATGTTATTAGCTCCTAGGTTCCTTACATAATCTTTACCATAGTCGAAGTCGTAATAGCCTAAGTAAGCCGTAATGGCTTGTTCATGTTCTAGCGGTAAGTTTAAAAAAGAATCGATCGCCCAATGTTTCATGTCATAGAACGTTGCTAAGGGGTCTTGTGCATCACCGTCACTAAATGCTTTTTCTTGATATTGAAACCCTGCACCAATATTAAAAACTTTTTTGTTAGCTAAGTAGGTGCCCGCTTGGTAAGCTGATTTATTGGATTCGTTTTCAAAAAATTGATACTTGACATACGATGAGGTTTTCCAACGCGGTTTGTTATTTGCAAAATCCACTTTGCCATTTGGAGCCGTTGTTATTTCTTTAGGTTGATTAAGTGAAAACCTGTAATCGAAATGGCCTGCTTGGCCTTTAAACCAAACACCGAATTGGCGCCCTAAATCATCGTTTTTCTCCACCGTGTTTAAGGGGAATAGTGGTGAGTCGAGTCCCATTAGCGAATTGCTAGAGCGTATATTCCAACGGCTTAAGCCCTGCCAGCCAGATTTTCCCATGCCAACCTCCAGGTATTTCGAAAAGCTATATTCTACGTAAAAGTCTAAAATACGTATGCCCGCCGTATTGTGTCTTAAATTGTAATTGTTATCACCAAACATAGCTACGGCGTATACTCGTGGTGTGATTTGAGCTGAAATAGGTATTCTAATACGACGTATTGATACATCGGTAAAACTGGAAGTCGGTTCATTATTGATTATAGATCCGTTGTTTAAATCGGAGTAACGTAACCAAATTTGTGCGCGTAAATTCCAGTTGAATGATGGTTTAAAAGAAGCTTCTTTTTTTACTTCATTTGGCCGTATAATTGTGTCTTGCCCAAAAGAATATAGAGGAAGTACCAAAAGTATGAGAAGTAAAAATAGGTTAGCTAATTTTGTCATGGTTATGAATTCTGCCTTCAATCTCGTACAAAATTAAAATTAATACAGAGGCCGTCTTGTGATTTTCATCATATTTTAAAAAAAATGTGTTATTCTGAAGAATTTGACCGAAGCAGGTGGTAGATTCTTCTATAAAACATTTAAAATCGAAGCGATTTAAAGCAATTTGAGCGCGTTTTTTATTTTTAGATTTGACAATGGATGAAAAAGAGTGTTATTTCGTGTTTAAGGTGGTTTTTAAGCGATTTAAGCGTGTTTTGAATAATTAACAAATGTTGATAATTTAATGAGTCACTCGATGAAATGCTTTAATTTAAGGATATAAAGCCGTATATTTGTTTGTATTCAAAAGGATGCTCGATGGCATCTTTTTTTATGTGAACCAGCCCCAGTTTTAATCCGCATCTGCGAGATTAAAAAGGGGAGGAGTTGTTTCTGTTTTAGAACGAACTCTAATAAAAACTTAAAACCTAACATTAATTTAGAATCATAGATTATGAGCGAAGGAAAAGAAGAATTTAATAAGCATAATTATTCTGCTGATAGTATTCAGGCCTTAGAAGGGATGGAGCACGTACGTATGCGTCCATCCATGTATATTGGCGATGTTGGTGTGCGCGGACTGCATCATCTCGTTTATGAAGTTGTAGATAACTCGATTGATGAAGCTTTGGCAGGACACTGTAACAATATTACAGTGATTATTAATGAAGATAACTCGATAACCACAGAAGATGACGGACGTGGTATTCCTGTAGATTTACATAAGAAAGAAGGCGTTTCTGCCCTTGAGGTGGTAATGACCAAAATTGGAGCCGGTGGAAAATTTGATAAAGATTCATATAAAGTTTCAGGTGGTTTACACGGTGTTGGTGTGAGTTGTGTGAATGCTTTATCAGATCATTTAAAAGCTACCGTTTATAGAAATGGTGAAATTTGGGAACAAGAGTATGAGCGTGGAAAAGCGCTTTACCCTGTAAAAAAAGTAGGTGAAACCGATAAGCGTGGAACCATCGTTACTTTTAAACCAGACGCTTCTATTTTTACACAAACTTTAGAGTATAGCTACGATACACTTGCCAGTCGTTTACGTGAATTGGCTTATTTAAATAAAGGGATTACCATTCATTTAGTTGATAAGCGTTCGGTAAAAGAAGACGGTGAGTTTGAAGGTGAAACGTTTCATTCTGAAAATGGATTACCTGAATTTGTGAAGTTTTTAGATGCCACTAGAGAGCCTTTAATGAAAGACGTTATTGCTTTTGAAGGGGAGAAAAATGGTATTCCTGTCGAGGTTGCGATGCTTTATAATACATCGTATTCTGAAAATTTACACTCTTACGTAAACAACATTAACACACACGAGGGAGGAACACACTTATCTGGTTTCCGTCGTGGTTTAACACATACGCTTAAAAAATATGCCGATGAATCGGGGATGTTAGATAAGCTGAAATTTGATATTGCTGGTGATGATTTCCGTGAGGGTCTTACCGCCATTATTTCGGTGAAGGTACAAGAACCTCAATTTGAAGGGCAAACTAAAACTAAATTGGGTAACCGTGAGGTGTCAGCGTCTGTAAGTCAGGCTGTATCTGAAATGTTAACCGATTATTTAGAAGAACACCCAGACGATGCTAAAATTATTGTTCAGAAGGTTATTTTAGCCGCTCAAGCACGTCATGCAGCCCAAAAGGCTCGTGAAATGGTTCAGCGTAAAACCGTTATGAGTATTGGCGGATTACCTGGAAAACTGTCTGATTGCTCTGAGCAAGATCCATCAAAATGCGAAGTATTCCTTGTAGAGGGAGATTCGGCGGGTGGAACAGCCAAGCAAGGTAGAGACAGAGCTTTTCAAGCGATTTTACCATTAAGAGGTAAGATTCTTAATGTTGAAAAGGCGATGACACACAAAGTTTTTGAAAACGAAGAGATTAAAAATATTTTCACGGCGCTTGGTGTAACCATAGGGACCGAAGAGGATAGTAAAGCTCTAAACCTTTCAAAATTACGTTACCATAAAGTGGTTATTATGTGTGATGCCGATATTGATGGTAGTCACATTGCAACCTTAATCTTAACCTTCTTCTTTAGATATATGAAGGAGCTTATTGAAAACGGACATATTTACATTGCAACGCCACCTTTATATTTAGTTAAAAAAGGAGCTAAAAAGCAGTATGCTTGGTCGGACAAGGAGCGTGATGCTATTATTGCCGAGTTTGGAGATGGTTCAAAAATCCAACGTTATAAAGGTCTTGGAGAGATGAATGCTGAACAACTTTGGGATACCACAATGAACCCTGAATTTAGAACCATGCGTTTAGTACAGATTGATAACGGTACGGAAGCCGATAGAATTTTCTCTATGCTTATGGGTGATGAGGTACCGCCTCGTCGAGATTTTATTGAGAAAAATGCCATTTATGCTAACATTGATGCATAAATAAAACCTATAAATAACTAAGCCTTGTGTTTAGTGATAAATTTGTAGCCCTATCACTTTTGTGATGGGGTTATTTTTTTTGCCATACTTTTTTAGATTCAAAGCGGTTTGATGAAAATATTTGGGTTTAATCAGCATTTTGATCGCTTAATGGATAATTTCTGAAATTTTAACATAAAATTTTTAGGTACTCTCAAAAAAGAATTGAATTGCCTATTACTTTTTTATTAAAAGGGTTTTAATTCGTAAATTAGCACGGTTTGAACTATAATGAGTTGTATTTCGAGCTTAAAAACAAATTAAATACTAATAATAAATAATAAAAAAAATGAAAGTAACTGTAGTAGGAGCAGGAGCAGTAGGTGCTAGTTGTGCTGAGTATATTGCTATTAAAAATTTCGCTTCAGAAGTCGTAATTCTTGATATTAAAGAAGGTTTTGCTGAAGGAAAAGCAATGGATTTAATGCAATGTGCATCTTTAAATGGTTTTGATACTAAAATAACTGGTGTAACTAACGATTATAGCCAAACAGCAAATAGTGATATTTGTGTGATTACTTCAGGGATTCCACGTAAACCAGGTATGACTCGTGAAGAGCTTATCGGTATTAATGCTGGTATTGTTAAAAATGTATCAAAAAGTTTACTTGAGCATTCTCCAAACATGATTCTTATTGTGGTTAGTAATCCAATGGATACCATGACCTATTTAGCACATAAAGCTACAGGAATGCCAAAAAATAGAATTATTGGTATGGGTGGTGCTTTAGATTCTGCTCGTTTTAAATACCGTTTAGCAGAAGCTTTAGGTGCGCCTATTAGTGATGTAGATGGAATGGTAGTTGGAGGACATAGTGACACAGGTATGGTGCCATTAACAAGTCACGCTACTAGAAACAGTATTAAAGTTTCTGAATTCTTAAGTGAAGAGCGTTTAGCACAAGTTGCTGAAGATACTAAAGTTGGTGGAGCAACATTAACGAAGTTATTAGGTACTTCTGCATGGTACGCACCTGGAGCAGCTGTATCAGGAATGGTACAAGCTATTGCTTGTGATACGAAAAAGATTTTCCCTTGTTCTACTTTCCTTGAAGGAGAATATGGTTTAAATGATATCTGTATCGGTGTACCAGTAGTATTAGGAAAAGATGGTATCGAAAAAATAGTTGATATTCCTTTAAGTGATGCTGAAAAAGCACACATGAAAGCTAGTGCTGAAGGTGTAGCAAAAACAAACGGATTGTTAGAGCTATAGGCTGAATAATCTTTATAAATAAAAAACGTCTGAAATTAATTTTTCAGACGTTTTTTTATGATTGAAATGGTATAAACTCAAATTAAAGGCCTACAACCTTCAAGGCTTGTTTTAGTAATTTTGGGTTTTTAGCAATGTAATCAATCGCATAAGTAGCTAAAGCATTGTCGCCTAAGATAGATTTCATAAGATCTGTATTTCCTGAGCTATTAGAGGCTAAATCTAAAATAGATTTTGACGTTTCAGGGTTTGATTTTAAGTAATCAATTGTTTTAGATTGTAAATCTTTATCAGTAAGTAAAGCTTTTTCAACTTTTTCAGTTTGAGATTCACTTAATTTCGTTGTTGTACTGATGCTTTTTAGATCAGAAGAACTAATTGGAAGTTGTGCAGACATTGTAAATGCCGAAAACATAAGTCCTAATGTTAACCAGATAACTTTTTTCATATTGTTTTGTTTTTTTTGGTAAAAAAGGGTAGAACTCAGTCTACCCCTTATTTTATAAATTTTTAATTATTTGTAGGAGTGGCTAGTTTATCCATTACTTTATCTAAACTAAAACTTGCTGCTTTAGCTCTAGGCGGATAATCTTTAAATGTTCCTAGGAATTTAGCAACATAAGCTTGTGCCGGTACAAGTAAAAATGCGTGATCTAATAACCAATCGTAATAGGTGTTTGATGTGATGCTTGCAAACTCATAAGGGTCTCTTCTTAAGTTGTAAATCATTGGTAAACGTAATACAGTAAATGGCTCAGCCCATACTTGTAATGTTCCAGGACTTCTTTGTTCCATGAAAATTAATTTCCAATCATTGTAACGTAACGCAGTTAAGTCACCATCATCAGAGAAATAAAATATTTCTTCACGTCTTCCTTTTTTCTCCTCACCTTTTAAGTATGGTAACATGTTGTAACCATCTAAGTGTACTTTAAAGGTTTTACCGTTTGCAGAGTGACCTTTTAATAGTTTTTCTTTTACCTTATCATCTCCAGCAGCAGCTAAGAAAGTAGGCATCCAGTCCATGCCAGAAAAGATATCGTTAGCTACAGTTCCTGCAGGGATTTCACCTGGCCATCTTATCATAGCTGGTACTCTCCATCCACCTTCCCAGTTGGTATTCTTTTCTCCTCTAAACGGATTGATACCAGCATCTGGCCATGTGTTTTTGTGTGGTCCATTATCTGTAGAATACATCACAATGGTATTGTCAGCAATTCCTAATTCATCTAATAAATCTAAGAATAAACCGATATGCATATCGTGCTCAACCATACCGTCACCATATTCATTTTGTCCAGAAATTCCTGTATGCTCTGCTTTTACGTGTGTTCTAAAGTGCATACGTGTACCATTCCACCAGCAGAACCATTGTTTTCCTGCTTTGTGTTGTTTTCTAATCCAGTCCATGGCAGCTTTTGATGATTCGTCATCAATAGTTTCCATACGTTTTTTAGTTAATGGTCCAGTATCTTCTACTTTACCATCAGCAGTTGAGTGAATCACTCCTCGCGGTCCAAATTTCTTTCTAAAATTCGGGTATTTAGCTGGGTCTGGGTAATCTCTTAATTCTGGTTCTTCTTCAGCATTTAAGTGATATAAGTTACCGAAGAACTCATCAAAACCATGGTTTGTAGGTAAGTGCTCATCACGATCTCCTAAGTGGTTTTTTCCAAATTGACCTGTGGCATAACCTAATGGTTTTAGAAGTTCGGCAATAGTAGGGTCTTTTTCACTGATACCTTCTTTTGCACCTGGCATACCAACTTTACTTAAGCCCGTACGAAATACGCTCTGGCCTAAAATGAAAGATGAACGACCAGCAGTACAACTTTGCTCGGCATAGTAATCTGTAAACATGGTGCCTTCTTTGGCGATACGGTCAATGTTTGGGGTCTTGTAGCCCGTAATTCCAAAGGTATAAGCACTAATATTGGATTGTCCAATATCATCCCCCCAAAGGACTAGGATATTCGGTTTTTTTTGAGCCGTAACAGATGATGCAAGAAGGGAGAACATCATCAGAACTCCAAGTTTTCGTAAATTTGTCATAAAATAAGGATTGATTAAAGCTTAAAGGTAATTATTTTGATTATATTATATGATTATAAATAGTGTTAAAAGATAGTTATTAAATGTAATTTGCTACTAATTTGTGCGTTTTGAGCCCCTTATCATTTTTGTTAATTAGCATTTTCTTCTTTTAAACCATAACTTATTTTAAATTTCGGGAAAGTTCCGGTGTTTTCGGGATCTTTAAGTTTTCCTTTTTCGATTTCAATTTTGCTGAATGGGGCTTGTGCTTTAATATAGCTTTCAGTATTCTGAATTAAATGAGTTTCAAAAGCTGTAACGAGGCTATCTTTTTGAGTTTGACTTACCAGTTTGTTTATGGCGCCGTTAAAATCTAACGAATCGGACTCTACTTTTTTTAATACGAACTTTTCGAATTCTTTTTCTTGTTTCTCGAAGTCTTTACCAGTTTCTTGTTTAAATGATTTTCCTATTTCAGCTTTAGCCAGGGCTTCAGCTTGTAGGTTTCTATCAGAGAAATACGTTAGATTAATTTTTAAGTCTGGTTTTTTCTGTTCTAGTTCTATGAGTTTGCCTAGCTGTTTATATGCTTTTTCAGTAGGAATACTGTCGGTATAAGTCAAATCGATTTCTTCCAAGTCCTTTTTTTCACCGCCTACTAAGCCAACAAGAAAATTTACAGGGGCAGCAACGGTTTTTCCAATTACATTTTTAAAGGTCTGCCAAACAATTTTACCGACGTTAATATCTGGGTCGTTTAGATTGCCACGTACTGGAACATCTAGATGGATGTCACCGTTTTTATCGGTAAGCAGGAAGAAGGCAAATTTTAAAGGCAAGTTATAGAGTCCGCCCTTAGTGTTTTCTAACGAAGCATTTTTTACCAGTAATTTGTTTTCACTTTCAATTTGGCCATCTACTATTTTAGATTTGGAAGTATAATACATGTCACCTTGTAGGATACTATGTCCCATATAATAATTTGTATAGATGTTTAAATCTGGTAGTAGAAAGTTTTCAATCGAAATATCTAATGTCGAGTTGTAATAATCATTTGGGTTAATGCCTAAATTGGCTTTTAAAGTGCCTCGATTATTAAGTAGCATGGTGGAATAAATATCGATCCAATTAGTGTTACTTGTAATGGCTTTAGAATTAATTTCAATCTCACTTAAATGGTAGTTAAATGGTTCTCCTGTTAAATTATCGGTATAGTCTAAAATGCCGTTTTGAACGACTAGGTGATTTATGGCGTAATGCAATTCATTATCAGAAGAGGTATTGGAATTAGATAAGGTGTCGCCTTTATTTTCTACAACTTCAGGTGTTGCTGTGTCTAATTTAAATATTCTTAAAAAATTATTTGATGTAGAATCTAGTTGAAAAAAGGAATACGAACCGTTTATTTTTAAGGTTTCAAGAGTGTATGAGCTGTTAAAATAATCGATTTCTTTTAAATCGGATGCAATGTGTTTTGCTGCTAAAAATGGCTTGTTGTAAGTATCGGTCATTTCAAAATTACTGATATCAACCTTGCCCGATACGATTGATTTTAAAGCTTCATTAGTATTGCCTTTAATTTGTATTTCAGAATTTATAAGCCCTTCTAGACTATTAATATGAGCGTGCTCGGCAACGTATTCGTAAAAAGGTTTTAATTGTAAGTCGCTAATGGTGAAATGAGCATCAAATTCGCCGCTCGAAGGATGTACATTTAATATAGATTTAAAATAACCTCCATTTTTCAAATTGAATTTTAGGTCGGCATTACTTTTTTCTTCCTGATCCCAACTAACGTAGGGGATGATAAAATCGAAGTCTTCAATATGGGTTTCCTTATTAATGTTTTGATCATCGAAATAGAAATTAGCATGTTTTAATGAAATATCTGAAACGCTAAATTTTAGTGGTTCCTTTTCTTTCTCAGTAATGGTGTCTGTACTAGAATGAAAGGCAAGAAGATCATCAAAATTAAAAGTAGAATCTTTCATAACTGTATTTACAGTTAAATGGCTGAGGTAAAGTTTATCGATTTCAACTTTATCTTTAATAAGTTTAAGCGGGTTTAAATTTAAAATAAAAGTGTCTAATGAAACGAAATAATCTTGTTCGTTAGCCTCAAATAGTTTAAAATCGTAAACCTTAACTGTACTTGTGAAGTAGTTGTACTTTAAATCTCCAATGTTAATTTGTCTACCTAAGAGGGCTTTACTATTTTTTATAGCGTAGTTTTTCACTAGGGTAGGAAGTATGGCTAGCGCAATTAGAATAACGCCTAAAATAGAAAGAATGACGATTTTTGTTTTTTTATTCATTCGAGTCCTTTTGAATTATTTCAAATGAGAAAAGCTTTCAGTCATTGGTAATAAAAAAAAACAAGCTTATTTAAATAATTATAAGCTTGTTTTTTTTGACCTATTGCATGCTTTATTTAAGTGATATTTATTCTTCTTTTACTTCAACAATTTCATACATGTCTTTACCGTCTACTTGTATTGGTTGGTAATAGGTTTCTCCAAATTGTACATAAGTCACATCACCTATTTTTACTTCCTCGCCACCTTCTGGTAATCCAGGAACAATGGTTCCAGCTGTAGCAGGAACTACAATATAGCCATCTTTGTTTTGCTCATAAAAAGCGCCACCGTAATAGTAATTGTTGGTTTCGTTAACTTTAACTTCTTGAGCTTCTTTTGGGATGGAAGGAACTTGCGCGCCAACAGGTGCTTGAACAGCAACAAAGCCTTCTTCTGTTTTTAGGTAATAGGTACCATTATCATAATGATATTCTTCTTTTTTGTCTTCTTCGTTGTCACTAATAATAGCTACAATGATAGCAGTTCTTGCTAAAGAGGCTACAAAATATCCCCAAGGATGCCACACAGGCCCCCAGTAATAAGGTCTGTAAGGGTGGTAATAATATGGTCGGTGACAATAATATCCACGACCACCGTAGCGATATGGAGGTCTTGTGTAACGCACATGACTTGATCTTACACGGGTATTTCTAATATTGTTGTTATGGTGGCTGTTATTTACGTTAATATTAACATTGTTATTACCGATATGCGTTTTGTTACCAATTTTATTTCCGCTGTTATTCCCTATTTTATTGTTAGAGGTACGCTTTACAGTTGAGGTTTTTCTATTAGTACTAAGGTTAGGTCTTGTAGTTGATTTATTCGTAACTTTTCCCTTTGAATTTCCAGAAAAGCTTCGACTCTTATTAGCGCTTCCACCATTAATAGTTCTTTTAGGCGTGGCTCTATTGGTTGTTGTTGCTCTATTGTTGGATCTGCTTGGCGTGGTTTTAGGTCTCGACATGCTGTGGCTAGCACCCCCACCACCTCTAGACATGGTTCTGCCGCCTCCACGTGAAGCGCCATGACTCATGCGTTGAGCTATCAGATCGGTAGGAAAAGCTAAAGCTAAAAATACGAGAAGAATGCCTAATTTATGTTTTATGTTTAATGAATATGTGGTCATGATAATGATGTTTTATTGATTAAGAATTCCCCTTTTTTAATATGCTAATTAGTTTTGCATTTGGAGGCGCTAAGAAATGAAACTTCGATTCTGGGATAACGGGATTTAATGTCCAGTTGCTAAAAGTAGACTCATATTGCAAATTAGATTTGTTTTTATAAATAATAACAAAGTGTTTTGGTAAAACGTCGGGTTGAGCTGAAACCCATATTTGCACATTTAAATTTTTATTGATGGCCTGAATGTGGTAGCAGTCTTCTCCTTTTAATGTTTTTCTTCCTAAGAATTTAATACTATCAAAGGCTTCTATTAAGTCATCAGTAAAGGCAGGATAGAAAAAATCGGCTGCAGGAAACTGGAAATCATATTGATGGTGCATGTCATCTATCATTTCTAGTGTGGTTTCTGGAGCTTCTAAGGTCACATAGTTGTTTTCATTGTAGTTGTAATAAGTAATGAATGAGCCATCATACCAATAAGCTAGGTCTTCATCTGACCCATTGACACGAATATGAAGTTTGTCTGGTCCAGAAATTGAAATATTACTTTCGTGATATTCTTTTATAATGTCTTTGTCCTCATTAATTTTATCGTTAGAACTGCTTAAATGAAAATTAACAGACTCTAAATCCCCGATAACAGCACTCATTTTGTCAAGAATGAAGATGGCTGTCGAGTCAATTTCTTTGGTGGTTTGAGCAAACCCCAAGGAGGTGATAAGGAGGAGGGTAAGCGCGAATAAATGGTTTTTCATAATTTTTGAAGGTTTTTTAGTGTTTTATGAACAACTTTAATGAATTAATTTGAAGCCATGTGCTAAAGCTTGTTAAATGATTGTAAATTAAATAGTAGACATACAGCCATGGCGTATTGTAAATATAAGAAAAATCGTGATATGTAAAGCTTTAATTACCGCTTAAGGCAATAAACGGTGTTTTGAAAGGATAAAGAGGTTTGTTTTAGTAGTCTCAATGCTATTTTGTAGTGAACTGAATGCTGTCACCAATTTTAAGATTCCAGATGTTGACCAATCCCGCATTAATTTCTAAAACAAACTGTGCAGGAACATTAGATGGTAATGAAGATTCATCGAATGGCTTGGCGTTTTCTTGAAAACTTACAATTTTTTTGTTCGCGGCGATATAAACTAAGTCTAATGGGATCTTAGTGTTTTTCATGTAAAAAAAGCGCTCTTGTTCATCATCAAAAACAAAAAGCATGCCTTGGTTTTTTTGCATAGAATTTCTATACATTAATCCAGTTTGAATATCAAAATCGGTGTCTGCAATTTCTATGTCCAAAGTGGTTTTTGGTGTGTTTTCCGTGCTAAAAATAGTGAGTTCACCTTCTTTGCTAAACGACACCTCGGTTTGTTTAATGTCTTTTTTTTGGTCTTTACATGCTGAAAGGACTAATAAAGCTAATACAAAACAAAGGTGTCTTTTGAGGAACATATTATTTTACTTGAGATTTTGGCTTGTAAACAAACATGAAATAGAGTCCTATTAATACAAACGGGATACTTAACCATTGTCCTGTGTTAAGGTTCAACCAATTAATGTATTCTTCGCCTTGAGGCTCTTTGGTGAACTCAATAAAGAATCGGATGCTCCATAAAAGGACTAAAAACAAGCCGAATAAAAATCCTGTTTGATCTTTTTTAGTGGTTTTAGAATAGAAATACCATAAAATTAAAAAGACAAAAATGTAACAAAACGACTCGTAAAGTTGCGAAGGGTGTCTGTAAGGCACAGCATCTAATAAGTTTTGGAATTTAGGGTCCGTGGCAACGGCATCATAGGCTTTTTGTACGTCATTGATACCTGTAAGCTGCATTACTTCTCTCTTGTAATATTGGTCTTGAATAAAGCGTACTCCAAAATTAGAATCGGTTACCTTACCTATAATTTCAGAGTTTATAAAGTTTCCAATACGAATAAAAATGGCTCCAGACGCTACAGGAATTACAACGCGGTCTAAAATCCAAAGCAGTGACTTGTAGTTATACTTTTTACGGTATAGATACATGCCAATAATAATTCCAATTGCAGCACCATGACTAGCAAGTCCTTGAAACCCTGTAAACTCAAAACCACCCTTGAACTTGAAAGGTAAAAAGATGCTAAAAAAGTCTTCTGATATCAATTCCGATTGATAAAATAATACGTGGCCTAATCGAGCCCCAATCATGGTGGCTAAAACCGTGTAAATAAAAAGCGGATCTAGATAAGTTAGAGATACTTTTTCTTTGGTAAAAATGCGTTTCATGATATACCATCCTAGAATAAACGCAGTAACCCACATGAGGCTGTAAAAGTGAATTTTGAAACTTCCTGCGATATCTATTCCAGAAATAGGATTCCAATCAAATTTTAATGCATGCATAGATTTTGAGCTTATTTTATTTTAAAAGTTCTAAAACTTCAACTTCAAAAATGAGGTTTGATTTACCAGGGATCCCTTTAGTACCGCTATCGCCATATGCTAAATGATACGGAATAAATAAAGTAGCTTTATCGCCAACATGTAATTGTTGTAAACCTTCTTTAAATCCGGGAATCATGTGAGCATTGGGTTTTAGTTCGGCAGTGATAGGATGATATTTGTTGGCAAATTTACGTTTTTTATTTACGGCACCAAGGGCTTCAGCGACATCTAATTTACTAGTGCCAATTAATTTTCCGTCAACAAAAAACACCGAATAGTCCACGAGTGCTTTGGAGTTTTTAGGAAGTTTTTTTCCTTCGCCTTTTTCAGAGATATAAAACTGTAATCCAGAATCAAGGGTAGTCGCTTTTGCTTTTTGAGCTTCAAATTTATCGTGAGTAGCCTTTAAGATAGCAGCTGCTTTTTCAATTTTCTCCTTTTCGAGACGTTCTTGCTCAGCAAAATGTTTTTGAAAAACTTTTGGTGCATTAAACGATTCTGCAGCTTTTCCTTTTCGAATAATTCTAACATGCTTTAAAACCACATCAGTTAGGGGGCTGTGCTTGTCGTTAGTTTTAACATTCGAAATAGAATCTAAAACATCAAGACCTTCTATCACTTCACCAAAAACAGTATGCACATGGTCTAGATGCGGTTTGGCAATATCGGTGATGAAAAACTGACTCCCATTGCTGTTCTTTCCAGGATTGGCCATGGAAAGCATGCCAGGTTTGTCATGTTTTAAATCGGAGTGAAATTCATCCATAAAACGGTAACCTGGATTTCCTTTACCAGTACCGGTTGGATCGCCCCCTTGAATGATAAAGTCGTTCATGACACGATGAAAAATGGTGCCATCATAATATTTTTTGTCTTTGTAAGGTGCTTTCACCAAGGTGTTCGTGCCTTCGGCAAGTGAAACGAAATTGGCTACAGTTACAGGTGTTTTTTCAAAACTAAGCTTCGCTAACATGGTTCCTTTTGAAGTTTCAAGCTCCGCATACAGGCCATCTTCAAGTTCTGGGTAGGAATGATCCTTGCAAGAACTCAAGCCTATGCAAAGGAGTAATAGGAAAACTTTAATGGATTTTTTTAAGAGATTCATTCGTTTTGGGTGATTGAATTTACAGTGACTTCACAAACTAGTGGCACATTGCTACCAATTTTATTGTTATCGCCATAATAACCATATGCTTTTTGAGAAGGGAAGTAAAAGGTTACGGTTTCGCCTGTCTTCATAAGCTTCAAACCTTCACGAAGTCCTGTGAATAGCTCTTCTTTATCCATGGCGTAATTTTGTGTGCGTAATTCTTCAGCAGAATAAATTAACTTACCATTTAGGGCTTTTACATTGTAGTTATAATTCACTAAATCACCAAAATCGGGTGTTGCTAAAGTATCGGCCTCAATTTTATTGTTGTAATAGTACCAAAAACCGCTGTCAGAAGCCAGATAGTCTTGTTCTTGTTGCTTTAAAAGGTTCTCGATAGTAGCGTGTTCTTTAGCATTCAGTTTTTTATTACGTTCTACAGAGGCATTAATAAATGAACCTGATTTTACTGAAACAGGTCGACGTGGTTCAGGTGTTTTGCAGCCTAAAACAGTGAGTGCTAAAGCGAATATTAGAAGTTTATGCATGGTTTAAAGCTTGGTTATAACTAGGCAATATACTAATAAATTTTTCAATTGTTTTATTTAATGATATCTCACTTCGTCCACCGGCAGCATTGGTATGGCCACCTCCGTTAAAATGAGTACGTGACATATCGTTTACTGAAAAATCACCTTTAGATCGTAACGAGATTTTTATAATACCCTCCTGTTTATCTTCAATGAAAATAGCTGCGAGGATGATGCCGTCTAAAGATAGTGCATAGTTTACAATGCCTTCGGTATCGCCCTTTTTGTAATTGAAACGGTTAAGTTCCTCTTGAGATAAAGTAATATAAGCCGCTCGCGATTCAGGAATCACTTTTAAGTTGGTTAAAGCGCAGCCTAATAGTTGTAGGCGCTCGTAGCTGTTGGTGTCGTATACATTGTTGTGAATGTCTGAGTTTTGTGCGCCTTTATCAATAAGCTCAGCAATAATACGGTGGGTTGTACTCGTCGTACATGAAAATCTAAATGATCCCGTATCCGTCATAATACCTACATATAAACAAGTTGCGATTTGGGCATCAATGAGGTTTGCGTCTCCTAATAAATCAATAAAATGGTAAACCATCTCGCAAGTAGAACTCATACTAACATCACTATACATATAAGTGGCGTAATCGTCTGGCGCTTGGTGGTGGTCAATCATAATTTTTAAAGCCTTACTTTCAGATAAAACCTGCTCCATGTTTCCTGTGCGATGAAAGGCATTGAAGTCTAAAGTAAAAATAATATCAGCCTCATTAATGAGAGCTTCGGAAGCACTGGTTTGCGCATCGTAAATTAGGATATGATCATTTCCAGGTACCCATTTTAAAAAATTAGGGTAGTCGTTTGGTACGATAACTTGCGCTTTATGCTGGTGCTTTAATAAATAATGGTAAAGTCCTAATGTGGATCCAATAGCGTCACCATCAGGGTTTTTATGGGCAACAATGACTATTTTTTTTGGGGTTGCTAGTAATTGTTTTATGCTTGAAATATCTTGATTGTTCATAGGGGGCGAAGATACGATTTTTTAAAACTGGATTTATTGCTTTTTTATATAAATAGGTTACTTTTGCAGCCGAAACGGTAAGAAGGTTTATCGGTTTGTTTTCAGGAAATTATCATTTAATGAAAGCATATTTACATAGAAATTAATAAAAATAAAATTTAAAAAATGGCAACAAATAGAACATTTACAATGATTAAGCCAGATGCGGTTGAAAAAGGACACATTGGAGCAATCTTAGAAAAAATTTCTTCTGCGGGCTTTAAAATTGCAGCCTTAAAATTAACACAAATGACAAAGGCTGATGCCGAAGCTTTTTATGCTATTCATAGTGAGCGTCCGTTTTTCGGTGAGTTGGTAGAGTTCATGACTCGTGGCCCTATTGTAGCTGCCATTTTAGAAAAGGAAAATGCTGTTGATGATTTTAGAACTTTAATTGGTGCAACAAACCCAGCTGAAGCTGCTGAAGGAACTATTAGAAAATTATACGCAGCCTCTATTGGAGAAAATGCCGTTCACGGTAGTGATAGCGATGAAAACGCTGCTATTGAAGGTGCTTTTCACTTTGCAGGAAGAGAGCAGTTTTAGTATAAATAAAACTCTAAAGATATTGAAAGTCCGAAGCCAGTTGGTTTCGGATTTTTTTTTGTGCCTGATAAAAATAATCTAGGGAAGAAGCGTCCATAAAAAAAGCCTATCAAAATTTGATAGGCTTTTATTGTAATTGTTAAATAGTATATCGTTAGACTACTTTTACGTTTACGGCGTTTAATCCTTTTCTTCCTTCTTGAAGATCGAATTCTACAACATCACCTTCACGAATTTCATCGATAAGTCCTGAAATGTGTACGAAATGTTCTTTGTTGTTGTCTTCTTCAACGATGAAACCAAATCCTTTAGAATCGTTGAAAAATTTTACGGTACCTTTACTCATTGTATTTGTATTAAAATAATTTAAGTTTCAAAGATAATGTAAATAATTGTACCAAGATGTTTTTTATCAAATATTTTGAAATTTATTATTTTGTGTAATTATCTTAAAATCAATTTTTTAATTATTTCTTTCCCTAATTCTTCATTAAGCATGGTAATTATTTTTTGTTTGCCGTAACTTAATTCTTCTCTTAATACACTCGAGTTCAGTTGAATGTAAAGCGTGTCTCGTTCAAGGTTTACAGAAGAGGTATAATTATTAACGCCGTTGCCCATAAGTTTTGCCCAAGCATCGGCAACATTTACTTTGTTTAGCCCTTTTTCTAATCTGTTGGTTTCTACAAATTCTTTTAGGGCGTCAGAAATACTCAGGTGTTCGTTGTTGCGTTTGGCCATGATTATAATTTAAATATTTCGTAAGATTGATGTACTTGTTTTACGGCTTTTTCCGTGCGATCAGCATGGGTGTCACTAATAAACAACTGTCCGAAATTTTCATCATCTACTAATTTAATGATTTGTGAGACACGTTGTTCGTCAAGTTTATCAAAAATATCATCTAAAAGTAAAATGGGATTTACACCACTTAGGTTTTTTAAAAAATCGAACTGCGCTAATTTTAGGGCGATTAAGAATGATTTTTGTTGGCCTTGGCTACCAAACTTTTTAATAGGGTGCTCCTCGATGTTAAAATTTAAATCATCTTTATGAATGCCAACACTGGTGTATTGTAGTGCTCGGTCCTTACTTAAAGCTGTTTTTAAAAGTGTTTGTAAATCGTTTTCTTCTAATTGACTGCTATATACTAAATTGACGAGTTCCTTCCCGTTGCTTATGGCCTCGTAACGCGATTTAAATATCGGAATAAAGGTTTCTAAAAAATGCTTGCGCTTTTCGTAAATCTGGGCGCCAAAATTATTAAGCTGTTCGTTGTAAACTTCTAAGGTGTCTGTGTTAAAGGTGTGGTTTAGAGCAAAATATTTTAGGAGAGCGTTGCGCTGTGCTAGGGTTTTGTTGTAGCTTATTAATTGGTTGAGGTAGTTTTTGTCGCTTTGCGATATAACACTGTCAATAAATTTTCTGCGTGTGTCGCTGCCTTCAATAATAAGGTCTCTATCGGCTGGCGAAATAATAACTAAAGGCAAAAAGCCAATATGCTCACTAAACTTATCGTAAACTTTACCGTTACGCTTAATCACTTTTTTTTGACCGCGTTTTAAGCTAATGGCAATTTTTTCAACTTTATCATCCTTTTCATAATCCCCATTAATCACAAAAAAGGCTTCGTCATGCTTAATATTTTGTGAAGCAATAGGGTTAAAATAACTTTTTCCAAAGGATAAATGATAAATAGCATCCAACACATTTGTTTTTCCAATACCATTATTTCCAACAATACAATTTATTTTGTCGTTGAAAACAAACGATTTGCTGTCGAAATTTTTATAATTGAGAAGAGAAAGTGATTTTAAAATCATATAAATAGCAACTTAACGAAGGTTTTGGAGCTTTACCGATAAAAAGAAGTGCAAATTATTGAAAAATATCAAATAAATACGCTTTTAGTTATAAAGAAAAATTATATTTTTGCGCGACATTAAATTAGACGGAATACATGGCAACTTATAACAAAAGAGGTTACAAACCAAAAACAAAGGAAGAGAAGCAAACGAATATTGAGGAAGAATCAACTACAGCCGAGGTATTTAACGCCCTTGATGAGTCAGCTTCTAAAACGGAAGACTTTGTTGCGAAAAATCAAAAATACATTTTCATTATTATCGGTTTAGTAGCTATCGTGGTTTTGGGTTCTTTAGGATATAAAGAATTTATTTCTAAGCCTAAGCAAACTTCGGCAATGAACGATATGTTCCAAGCTCAAAAGTATTTTGATCAGGCGGTTACAGGAACAAAAAAAGATTCTTTATACAATTTAGCACTTAACGGTGGTGAAGGTAAATTTGGAATGCTTGATATTATCGACCAATACAGTGGAACGCCTTCTGCTAATTTAGCAAACTATTACGCAGGTACAGCTTACCTAAGATTAAAGGATTACAAGAATGCTGTAAAGTATTTAAATGACTTTAATAGTGAAGATGAAATTTTAGCACCTTTAGCTAAAGGTAATATTGGTGACGCTTTTGTTCAATTAGGACAAAAAGAAGATGCTTTAGGTTATTATGAAGAAGCTGCTGAAATGCGTGACAACGAATACACGACGCCAATGTACTTATTTAAAGCTGGAACTATCGCTTTAGATTTAGGTCAAGCCGATAAAGCTTTAACTTACTTCGAAAGAATTAAAGATGATTATTCAAATTCTTCTGAAGCTGCTAAAGTAGAAGTGTTTATTGGAAAAGCAGAAGTGTTGGCAAACAAATAAATTGCTATTATATGGCTACGGCAAATAAAAATTTATCAGAATACGATAAAGCAACAATCCCAAACGCGAGTAACTTTCGGTTTGGGATTGTTGTTTCAGAATGGAACGATACCATTACTGAAGGACTTTATAAAGGGGCTTACGATGCGCTAATTGATAATGGTGTAGATGCCCAAAATATCATTCGTTGGGATGTGCCAGGGAGTTTTGAGTTGATCTATGGATGCAAAAAAATGCAAGAGCAGATGGTTAATGCTGTTATTGCTATTGGAAGCGTTATTCAAGGGGAAACCAAACACTTCGACTTCGTATGCGAAGGGGTAACTCAAGGGATTAAAGATCTTAATGTTTTACATGAAACGCCTGTTATTTTCTGTGTACTTACCGATAATAACATGCAGCAATCTATAGAGCGCTCCGGCGGAATTCATGGTAACAAAGGAACAGAAGCTGCTATTGCGGCTATTAAAATGGCGAAATTACGTCAAGATCACTAAGCACCTTACTAAAAGTATTTTTCAAGCCTATTGGTTTGTAACTTCAGTAGTTTGATTTTAATGATTTTAGAATGAGGTCATGCCCTTCACTTATGTGCTGTTGTTAACAATTTTTAGCATTGCAGTTCATATTATCTGTCTATTTTTAAGTACTTTTGAAGGATAACGGTATCCTTATTTTGTTTAAACAACGCAAACATAAAACGTTCAACTATCAGCCTAGGTTTTCAAAAGAAAATCAAGGCGATTTGTCTGATTCTAAAGACGCTGATGCGTCGCGTGATTTTGTTTCAAAATGGCGCAAATCCAGTGGCTCTAAGCCTAAAATGCGTGGGGCAATGTCCACGAAAATATTAGTTTTAATCTTGGTATTATTATTGATTTGTATGTACATATTAGATAAAAAATACCTCTAAACTAAAAACTCATGGGAATTTTAAAGACACGTAAGAATAAAAAATTTAGCTACACCCCGCGTTATTACGATAATAAAGGAGAGGATGGGAGTCCGTTTGAAATTAAACATAAGTTCGATGATTACCGAAAAACCGTTGGTGATAATAAAGGCTTAAAAGCTAAGTTTGTTGATGCTTTAGACGATTTAAAAAACAATCGCGATAAAGAAGTTAACAGACGCCTTATCATTATCATTGCCATTTTAGTTTTAATATTTTTATTCATCATCGAATTCGATTTATCTATTTTCTTTTCAAAATAATTTATGGCAGACATTATACAGCTTTTACCCGATCATGTTGCAAACCAAATTGCCGCAGGAGAAGTTGTACAACGCCCAGCTTCAGTAGTCAAGGAACTTCTTGAAAATGCCATTGATGCTGGTGCAGATACGATAAAACTTATTATTAAAGATGCAGGAAAAACGCTCGTTCAAGTTATCGACAACGGTAAAGGCATGAGTCCTACCGATGCACGACTGAGCTTTGAGCGTCATGCGACTTCTAAAATCAAAAGCGCAGAAGATTTATTTCAACTGCATACTAAAGGGTTTCGTGGTGAAGCACTTGCTAGTATCGCGGCCATCGCACATGTAGAATTAAAAACCAAACAAGCATCCAACGATGTAGGAAACACACTGGTTATTGAAGGTAGTCACGTCGTTTCACAAGATGTTGTGGTGACACCTACTGGAACTTCGGTTGCTGTTAAAAACTTGTTTTTTAATATTCCGGCTCGACGTAATTTTTTAAAGTCTGACACGGTGGAGTTACGCCATGTTGTCGATGAATTTTATCGTGTAGCCCTCGCACATCCTAGTATTAGTTTTGTGATGTATAATAATGGGAGCGAATCCTTTAATTTGCCTATTAGCAACTACCGCCAACGTATTGTCAACATATTTGGTAATAAAACCAATGAAAAATTGGTTCCTGTTGATGAAGATACCGAAGTGCTTAAAATATCAGGGTTTGTAGGAAAACCTGAATTCGCTAAAAAAAGTAGAGGCGAGCAGTATTTTTTTGTGAACGATCGTTTTATTAAAAGCGCTTATCTAAACCATGCCATTGCCTCAGCTTTTGAAGGTTTGTTAAAACCAGGCATGCATGCCAGTTACTTTTTAAATTTACAGGTAGACCCACAGTCTATTGATATTAATATTCATCCCACAAAAACGGAGATCAAATTTGATGATGAGCATACACTTTATGCCATTTTAAGAGCCGCTGTAAAACACAGTCTAGGGCAATTTAATATTGCGCCGGTTCTTGATTTTGAAAGAGATCCTAATTTAGATACACCTTATAATTACAAAGAAACCGTAATAAGTACGCCAAAGGTTGAAGTGGATAGAAGTTTCAATCCCTTTAATGATGCGTCACAACCTTCGGTGTCTAGTACGCAGCGCTCAAGCCATACCTCGTCGTTTAGTCGTCAAGAGGGGCATAAAAGCTCATCCGATTGGGAAGGCTTGTATGTAGGACTGGAATCCAAAAGTAATGAGAGTGAAGTCGATTTTAGCGAAGTGGAATTTGAGAGTGAAGAAGAAACACTGTCAATTTTTAATGGCGATCATCAGGTTGAACAAACCCACACGACCTATCAGTTACACAATAAATACATTGTAAGTACGATAAAGTCAGGCATGTTAATTATCGATCAATTTCGAGCGCATCAACGTGTTTTGTATGAGGAGTTTTTAAGAAACATGACGAGTAGAGAAGGGGTAAGTCAGCAATTATTATTTCCATTACAGCTCCATTTTTCGCCTCAAGATATCGACATTGTCAACCAACTAAAAGCCGATTTAGAACATACTGGATTTGTGTTTTCTAACGTTGATGAAGAATTGGTTGAAATTACGGGTGTTCCTGTTAACGTTCCTGAAAGCGAAGTGTCTATCATATTAGAACAGCTTATTAGCGATGTAGAACACGAAGTGCCTGATAGTAACTTTAGTGCTACCGATTTATTAGCGAAATCCATGGCAAAAAGTTTAGCCATAAAAACGGGACAGTCTTTACAAAAAGACGAGCAAGAACATTTAGTTAACAAGCTTTTTGCTTGTAAAGATCCCAATGTTTCGCCCGGTAATCGTGTTACTTTTGTAACGATGAGTGTCGATGAGTTAGACAAAAAGTTTATATAATATTATACTAAAATTATTGGTTGTCTATTTAGATGTTATCACTTTTGTAACAGCCAGTACTTTTAATAACTAAGATTTTAAATTATGATGAGGATTTCTGAAACGGTAAAGCATTTAATAATCATAAACGTGATTATGTTTCTAGGAACCAAGTTTATTGGTCAGGGAAATTTGTTTTACGAATGGTTTGCTATGTATTTTCCCAAAAATGATGCCTTTCAACCATGGCAGATTTTTACACATATGTTTATGCATGGTAGCGTGACACATATTTTGTTTAATATGTTTGCGCTTTGGATGTTTGGAACCCCGGTAGAGCAGGTTTTAGGTTCTAAAAAGTTTCTTTTTATTTACCTTTCTGCAGGATTGGGAGCCGTCTTACTGCAAGTAGGCTTTTATTATTTTCAATATATTCCCAATTACAATGCTTTGATAGCGTCTGGTCTTTCTCCAGAAAACATTAAAAGTGCGCTTGTTTCTGGTCAAGCTAGCGGCGTGTCTCAAGCACAGTTGGAGTCATTAAAAGCGGTGTTTTCAGCGTATAACGCCAGTATGGTTGGTGCGTCGGGTTGTATTATGGGTATTATGGCCGCTTTTGGTATGATGAACCCAGAGGCTAAACTCATGATGATATTTTTGCCTATCCCAATAAAAGCGAAGTATTTTATTCCAGGTATTATTATTTTAGATCTTATTTCAGGACTCACAGGACAATCATTTTTTAGTCCGAGTAATACCGCATACATGGCACACGTTGGTGGTGCATTAACAGGCTTTTTTATAATGTGGTACTGGAAAAAAAATCAGTTTAACCAAAACCGTTGGTATTAATGAATACCTTAGTAGACGACATAAAATATAAGCTTTCTAACCTAAACGTGTTAGAGAAAATTATAGCCATTAATGTGGTGGTCTTTGTATTGTCTTTATTACTTAAACCTTTTTTAGTTTGGTTTGAACTTCCTAGTCAATTTTTCGAGTTTATTGCAGTACCGTGGACGATAATGACCTATGCTTTTTTGCATTACGATTTTATTCACCTGCTGTTTAATATGTTATGGCTCTACTTTTTAGGCCGTATGTTTTTAAACTTGTTTAACCCCAAACTGGCTTTAAACGTTTATTTTTTAGGTGCTATTTCTGGTGGTTTTTTGTTTGTGGTTTGTTACAGCTTGTTACCTACTGTTTTTAAAGGGAACCCAACTTTGGTCGGGGCCTCTGGTGCGGTACGCGCCCTTTTAATTTTCCTTTGTGCATATATGCCTAAGCAAGAAGTGCGTTTGTTTGTTTTTAATATCAAATTATGGCATGTCGGGGCGGTTATCGTTGCTTTAGATGTTCTAGGACTTTTTGGAGCCAATTCGGGCGGTAGTTTAGCGCATTTAGGTGGATCGCTATTGGGTTATGCTTATGCACAACAACTACTAAAAGGAAATGATATCGGAAAAGGTTTCGAAAGTATGGCCGATACTGTTTCTGGCTGGTTTAAAAGTTCTAAAAAAGGGCCTTTAAAAACGGTTCATAAAAATAAAAGTAAAATTGGTGGCTATTCCAAATCTGATTTTAATGCCTTTAATAACCAAAAGAAAATTGATGTTATTTTAGATAAAATTAGCAAAAGTGGTTATGAGAGTTTAACTGCTGAAGAGAAAGAATTTTTATTTAGAGCTGAAAAATAATCAGATGAAAAACTTAAGTTTTATAAATAAAATCATCTATTTCATCAATGTGATTTTTGCTGTATTGCTTTTGTCGTCTTTCATTTTACCTTATTTGCCTCCCAAAACTTTTGCCGTGCTAGCGGTGCTTAATCTTGGTGTTAGCTTCCTTATTGGTATTAATTTTCTGTTTGTGTTATACTGGCTGATCAAATTAAAACGCCAGTGTTTTATGTCAATGATCATTCTGCTTTTAGGGTATTTTTTATACGGTTCCTTATATCGATTTTCATCTACTACAGAAGTAGAGAGCCCTGGAAACATTAAAATCATGAATTATAATGTGCGGCTCTTTGATTTGTATGATTGGATTCCTGAAGATAATACATCAGATAATATTGTCGCTTTTATTAAAAAAGAATCTCCTGATATTATTTGTATAGAAGAATTTCATCCGCGTGAAAACCTGGATTTTTCTTTTTATGATTATCAGTATAAAAAAATAGCAGGAAAAAAGGTTAAACATGGTCAAGCCATTTTTTCAAAATTTCCAATAATAAATTCGGGCTCTTTAGGATTTCCAAATACCTCTAACAATGCTATTTTTGCTGATATTGTGAAGGGTATAGATACTTTTCGTGTTTATAATGTGCATTTAGAATCTATGCATATCAATACTCAAGTGGATAGTTTACGCAAAGAAACTTCCGAAAAACTTCTAAAGCGGGTAGGCACGAGTTTTAAAATGCAACAATCTCAGGCCGAATTGATTTTAGAACATCAAAAACAATGTCACTATAAAGTGGTTATTTGTGGTGATTTTAATAATACGGCCTTTTCGTATGTGTACCGAACGATTAAAGGGGATTTAAATGATACTTTTGATGAGGCTGGAAATGGTTTCGGACGTAGTTATGATTTTCGATTTTTCCCCATTCGAATCGATTTTATTTTAACCGATAAAGCCTTTAAAATTAATGGTTTTAAGAACTACGATGTGCATTATTCCGATCATTATCCCATTATGGCGACTTTGAGTTTGGAGGAGTAGATTTTAGGCTCAGTCACAGTTTACAGTTTACAGTTTTGAAAATCTAGTTTTAGAATTTAATACTTTTCTCTCTGTGCGTCTCTGTGAAACTCCGCGCATCTTTGTGTAGCAATTTTTAGTTTCAGCAGATGTAAAATTGTTACATTAAAGCACAATCAACAGCATCGGAAATGATGTGAATGACTAAGCCCAAACCTATTAAGCGGGTTTTCTTCGGAAGAAGTAAAAGCACATAAACGACTATAGCATAATAGGAGTGAAGCGGATGAAAATTAATACTACAGCGATTTGGTTCAAAAATAGGGGTGGCTAAGAGATGGTCTAAGTCGATAAGCATCCCACAAATCATGATGATATAAGCCATTTTCCATTGTGGTTTATACCAAATGAGTGCTACGGCAAGTGGTAGTAAAAAATGACAACCGTAATGTATAAAAGGCTGAATCATTTAGGTGTTATAACAGTCTGTGATTCTAAATAATTTAATGCGTTTGGACCTTCATTAAAAAGTAAATCTAAAATACTCAAATTAGGAATAAAACCATGTTTGTCGGCAAAAACCTGGGTGTATGTTTCAAGCTCTTGAGGGATTTCTTTTTTAGCATGCACTAAGAACCGAAAGTCTTCATGCTGCTCTTCAACAGGGTGGTAAACCTCCGTTTTAGTCGTATTTAAATAGAGTTGTAAACAGTCTGAAATAACCTCTAAACACTTAAGGTTATGGTCTAAAATGAACTCCGATTTTGTAGTGAATAAAGGCTGAAGTTCATCTTCATAATATTCAAAAAAGGGCGAAGTACGATAGGCCGATAAAAGGGATTTCCAATGTAGACTTTGCCAGTTTTCTTCATTAAAAATGCGGACATCTTTGTAGAGCTGACGATTTTTTTGGCTGTGTATCACCGGGATGTTCAAGGTGAGTTTTCCGTTAGCTCCGTAAATGTAAGTACGATTTCTATAGGTTTGTTTTAGGAAATTATCGGCAGTTTCAAAAACGACAAGATCGGTATTGGCCATGGCTACGCACTGCGCGATATTCGGAAAATATGTTGGGTGAATGAGTACAGACATGGCTTATAAAATACAGTTATGATGCTGAATCAGTGCAGCAGCATCATAACCGAAGGTCATTTTAGCTATTTAATTTTTTATGATTACGCCATTTGCTAAATCCGAACCAACCTAAAAGTAGGATAAGGAAAGGAATTAAATAAGAGGTCGCTTTTCCTTCACCGCAAACGGTTGTAAAGAAACGCTCCCATCTTGGTTTCGAACCGTCCCAGCTCATCCAAATAAACACCGGTTTTCCTACCACGTGATCGAAAGGAACAAAGCCCCAAGCTCGAGCATCAATAGAGTTGTGGCGGTTATCACCCATCATCCAATAGTAATTTTGCTTGAAGGTATAATTTGTAGCGACTTCACCATTAATTAAAATCTGATTGCCTTGAACTTTCAAATCGTTTCCTTCATACTCCGTGATAACACGTTTGTAAAGTGGTAAGTTTTCTACAGTTATAGCGATGCTTTTGCCTTGCTCCGGAATGTATAGCGGACCGAAAAAATCTACATTCCAGTTGTACGCAGGATCATGAGGGAATATATTCGGGTCTCTTAATCCTTTTTCCTGAATGTTAGGCGTAATACTAGCCACATTTGGGTTGTTTTTAAACTTCGCTAAGGCTTCATCTGAAATGGCTGAGAAATAATAGGTGTTTTCATTGTTTATAATGCCAAAACCATCGGTAATATCATAGCGTTCTTTTAAGTAAGCTGGATTAAACTGATTGGTTTTAGGTTGTACAAAATAACTGAATTGTAAGTGTGCACGATCAGGTAATTCATTTTTCTTACCGTTAATATAAACAAACCCATTGCGTACTTCTAAAGTGTCACCAGCTACACCAACACAACGTTTTACCAAATTGGTTTTTTTATCGATAGGTTTGTAGTAGTTTCTGTCTGGTTTGAATTTATTCATGTCCAACAAGGTATCGGCTGGTTGATTGAACACAACAATGTCGTTACGTTCAATATCTTCAAAACCTGGAAACCTTAGATAAGGCAGTTGAAACTTATTTTTAAATGACGTTTTACGATCTTCGTAATGATCGTCAAATAAATACGATTTTGATCCAATAACAGGAATGGTATCATGAACCATAGGAGCGGCTACCGTTGTCATAGGCACACGAGCTCCGTAGTGAAATTTACTAACAAACAGAAAGTCACCAACTAATAAAGATTTCTCTAAAGAGGACGAAGGAATAGTAAAAGGTTGAATAATATACGTGTGAACTATAGTTGCAGCAACAATAGCAAACAAAATAGAGCTAATCCAATCGCCTGATCCTGTTTTAGGTGTAAGGCTTCGGTTTTCTATATAGTTAACATCGGCAACATAGTTTAAATAGTAGTTATAAAAACCTAGCGAAATAACAGCTAAAAAGGTGTCTACGGTTTGGTTCTTGCCAAAACTTCTAGCGGTTTCTACCCAAATCACCGGGAACATAATGAGGTTTACAATAGGTAAGAATAGCAAAATAACCCACCACACAGGTCGGTTAATGATTTTCATTAAAACGATGCCATTGTAAATAGGTACAAAAGCCTCCCAAGCTTGTCTTCCTGCTTTAATGTATAATTTCCAGGTGCCTAAGCCGTGAATAACCTGAATAATTAAGATGAAAATAAACCACTGTGTTAATGTCATAATCTAAATGTTTTTATTTTATGTAGGTAGATGTCGCTTGCTTTATGTTACAGGATGAGAAGTGATTAACTTATGTTTAACACGTCTTTCATAGTGAATACACCAGATTTTCCGAAAATCCATTCAGCGGCAACGACAGCGCCTAAAGCAAAACCTTGACGTGTGTGAGCCACATGCTCTATGTTTATAGTGTCTACCTCACTTTCGTAAGTTACGGTATGCGTTCCTGGAACATCTTCAATACGTTTTGCTACAATAGGAATGGTTGTTTCGTCGCCTTCATCAAGTTTCCATTGGCTATAGTTCGCATTCTGTTCAATCACATCGTTTGCCAATGAAATAGCTGTTCCGCTAGGAGCATCAAGCTTTTGAGTATGATGAATTTCTTCCATAGACACATTATACTGCTTTAAAGAACTCATCATTTTAGCTAGGGTCTTATTCAGTTCGAAAAAGATATTCACACCTAAACTGTAGTTAGACGCATAGATGAAAGCACCCTTTTTTTCTTCACATAAAGCTACGGCTTCATCATAGCGGTCTAGCCAACCTGTTGTTCCAGAAATCACAGGAACGTTATTGTTTAAACAATTAGAAATATTGTTAAAGGCTACATTAGGGATGCTAAAATCAATGGCGACATCTGCTTTTGTAATATCATAATCGCTGTCGTTTTTATCTATGGTTAAAACGATTTCATGCCCACGACTAATCGCGATTTGCTCAATTGTTTTTCCCATTTTTCCGTATCCTAAAAGTGCTATTTTCATGTGTTATATTATTTATTAGACATCACAGTGGATGCATATTGGCCTAAATCGTCTCCTTTAAACAGGTGTGTTTTTGGCCTTTTTCATATTAAAAATTAAAATTAAGGGTAAGTCCGAGGTTACTAGACGCATCAAATTCGTTTATTCTATAATGTGGCGCTAACGACAAGTTTTCGTCAATATTATATTGCATGAGGTGTGCGTCTACGTTAGCATCTATGATATTTAAAGCGTATAAACCGAGGGTAACTAAAAGTGATATCTCTTTGTTACGACGGTAGAATTTTTGTCCGCGTTCCAGACCATCGTCGGTTACTGTTGGGGTTGTTAATTTATTGCCGTTGCCGTCATAGTAAAACTCATCGTTTGTAAAACCTGCTAATCTACTTTTATAGGCGTCGCGGTAACGGTGGTACTCTTTATTATTATCGACGTAAAAGTAGATTCCAGTACCTATGGCTCCCCAAACAATTGGGATTTTCCAGTACTTTTTATTGTAAGCTTGTCCTAAACCAGGAAGTATGGCCGAATAAAATGCAGCTTTGGCAGGAGCGAGAGGATTAATAGGGGCTCTAATTTCTACAATAGAATCGGTTGCAATAATTTTAGGGGCTTCCGATTTTTTTTTGGTAGGTTCTTTTATAGCTGTGTCTTTTTCTTCCTGAGCTTGTAATATTGAAAAACAGCACAAAAAAAGGAAAGCACAAACTAATAGAGATTTATTTGGAATCACCTTGAACTAATTTTTTAATGCGGTTAAAATCTTCTTCGGAATGAAACGGAATAGTGATTTTTCCTTTACCATTTCTTGAGACTTTAACGTCAATTTTATGTCCAAAGTATTCTGAAAAGGCCTTAACCCCAGTTTTTACGAAATCTGGCATGCCATCTTTGTTGACAGGTTTTGCGGCTGGTGTTTCAGTTTGTTCGGAAGTATTATAATCTCGAACCAATTGTTCTGTTTCTCGAACAGACAGTTTATTGGCTAGAATTTTTTCGTAAATATCGAGTTGAATGTTTTGATCTTCAACTGTAATTAAAGCACGACCATGACCCATGGAAAGAAAACCATCGCGCATGCCCGTTTGAATAATAGGATCTAATTTTAAAAGACGTAAATAGTTAGCAATGGTAGAACGCTTTTTTCCAACACGCTCACTCATTTGCTCTTGCGTTAAGTTAATCTCATCGATTAAACGTTGGTATGACAAGGCAATTTCTATCGGGTCTAAATCTTGGCGTTGAATATTTTCAACTAAAGCCATTTCTAAAGATTCCTGGTCGTTTGCAATTCTTACATAGGCAGGAATGGTTTCTAAACCTAATAATTTAGAAGCTCTAAAACGACGTTCACCCGACACCAATTGGTAGGCGTTTCTATCTAATTTTCTAACCGTTATCGGTTGAATAATCCCTAGTTCTTTTATCGAAGACGCTAATTCACGTAATGACTCTTCGCTAAAATTGGTTCTAGGCTGGAATGGGTTGACTTCAATAAAATCGATGTCTAATTCCACTATATTACCAACAACTTTATCTGCGTTTTTATCTTGTGCCGATTGTATATCGTTACTAGGATCGTTTAAAAGAGCAGATAAACCTCTTCCTAAAGCCTGTTTTTTTGTTGCCTTAGCCATAATTTTTTAAGAGTTTTTATTGATAATTTCCTTTGCTAAACTTAAGTAATTTGTAGCACCTTTACTGCCAGCGTCATAATTAATGATGCTTTCGCCGTAACTAGGTGCCTCACTTAAACGTACATTTCTTTGAATGATGGTTTGGAAAACCATATCGTTGAAATGTTTTTGAACTTCTTCTACCACCTGGTTCGATAATCGTAAACGAGCATCGTACATGGTGAGTAAAAGGCCTTCGATATCTAATTCTGAATTGTGTATTTTTTGAACACTTTTTATCGTGTTTAAAAGTTTGCCTAAACCTTCCAATGCAAAATACTCACACTGAATTGGAATAATAACCGAATCTGCAGCAGTAAGCGCATTTAAGGTTAATAAACCTAGGGAAGGCGCGCAATCAATTAAGATATAATCGTAATCTTCTCTAATGTTTTGTAGCGCATTTTTCAGCATGTATTCACGCTGATCTTTATCTACAAGTTCGATTTCGATGGCTACCAAATCAATGTGTGCGGGAATAATGTCTAAATTGGGCGTTTCGGTTTTTACAACGGCATCTTTCGCAATATTTGAGTGCTCAAGAAGTTGATAAGTACCGATTTCAACGGTTTCTACGTTTATACCAATTCCAGACGTGGCGTTTGCCTGAGGGTCTGCATCAATTAATAATACTTTTTTTTCAAGCACGCCTAATGAAGCTGCTAAATTTATAGAAGTCGTTGTTTTACCTACGCCTCCTTTTTGATTAGCGATCGCTATGATTTTACCCATAAAGTGATTTGGTTTTATTAGCGCCAAAAATACGATTATTTAATTAGGAATAAAAATTGAACTTATTAACAAATTGTAAGTAGAATTCGCGCTTTTTTTTGAATAATTAAAGGCTAATCAATTAAAATATTTAAAATATTTATGGCTGCATCACTAATTTTAGTGCCTGGACCAAAAACAGCTACAGTGCCTGCTTCAAATAAAAACGGGTAATCTAGCTTTGGTACCACCCCACCTACAATAACCATGATGTCATCGCGGCCATATTTTTTTAAGGCGTCAATAACTTGAGGTACGAGGGTTTTGTGTCCAGCAGCTAAGGATGAAATTCCTAAAATATGCACATCATTTTCAACGGCTTGTTTGGCGGCTTCCTCTGGAGTTTGGAATAAAGGGCCAATATCCACATCAAAACCTATATCGGCGTAAGCTGTGGCAACAACTCTTGCGCCGCGATCATGACCGTCTTGACCTATTTTAGCAATCATAATACGCGGGCGTCTGCCGTCCTGTTCTGCAAACTTGTCGGCTAATTTTTGTGCCTCTAAAAATGATACGTCGTTATTTATGGCTTTGCTATACACGCCTGAAAATGATTTTGTTTCTGCTTTATGTCGGCCGAAAACACTTTCTAAAGCGTCGCTTATTTCGCCTAAAGTGGCTCTAGCTTTACTGGCTTCAATCGCCAAGGCTAGTAAGTTTGAAGTTTTCGGTTTTTCCGAGTTTACTGAAAATTTTGCAGCTTCCGTTAATTGGGATAGGGCGGTTTCTACTTTTTCAGAATTTCTTTCAGCTTTTATTTTTTTTAACCGCTCAATTTGGGCCTCACGTACCATGTGGTTATCTACTTCTAAAGTAGAAATAGGCGTGTCCACTTTTGGTTGGTATTGGTTCACTCCAACAATAATATCTTGTTGCGAATCGATGCGTGCTTGCTTTTTTGCAGCGGCTTCTTGAATCCTAATCTTTGGAATTCCGGCTTCAATAGCCTTGGTCATACCACCTAGCGCTTCAATTTCTTCAATATGTTGCCAAGCTTTTTCGGCAATATCATGGGTTAGCTTTTCAACAAAGTAACTACCAGCCCAAGGATCAACTGTTTTGGTAATTTGTGTTTCTTCTTGAAGAAATAACTGGGTATTTCTAGCTATTCGGGCCGAAAAATCGGTGGGTAAGGCCATAGCCTCATCCAAGGCGTTGGTATGTAAACTTTGTGTGCCTCCAAAAACTGTTGATGCCGCTTCAATTGTGGTTCTTGTAACATTATTAAACGGGTCTTGCTCGGTTAAACTCCAACCCGAAGTCTGACAATGCGTGCGAAGCATGAGTGATTTTGGGTTTTTCGGATTGAAAGGTTTCATCAATTTGGCCCACAACATTCTTGCGGCTCGCATTTTGGCTATTTCCATGAAATGGTTTAAGCCAATACCCCAAAAGAAGGATAATCGCGGCGCGAAATCATCAATATTCATACCAGTAGCCAAGCCTGTTCTTACATATTCTAAACCATCGGCTAGGGTGTAAGCCAGTTCGATATCGCAGGTGGCCCCAGCCTCTTGCATGTGGTAACCAGAAATGCTAATGCTGTTAAATTTAGGCATGTGTTTACTGGTGTACTCAAAAATATCTGAAATGATTTTCATGGAAGGTTCCGGCGGATAGATGTACGTGTTACGCACCATAAATTCCTTGAGAATATCATTTTGAATGGTGCCTTCTAATGCATTTAAAGCCACGCCTTGCTCTTGAGCGGCTACAATATAGAAGGCTAAAATGGGTAAAACAGCCCCATTCATAGTCATAGAAACCGATATTTTATCCAAAGGAATTTGGTCGAAAAGGCGCTTCATGTCTTCAACCGTATCAATGGCGACACCTGCCTTGCCAACATCTCCAATGACGCGTTCATGATCGGAGTCGTAACCGCGGTGTGTCGCTAAATCAAAAGCTACAGATAGTCCTTTTTGTCCCGCTTTTAAGTTTCGTAAGTAAAAAGCATTACTTTCTTCTGCTGTAGAAAATCCAGCGTATTGCCTGATAGTCCAAGGTTTATGGACGTACATAGTGCTGTAAGGTCCACGAAGATATGGGGAGAGGCCAGCGGCGAAATTTAATTCTAATGATTCAACGTCCGTTTTGGTATATTGAGATTTTAGAGGAATGCCTTCAGGGGTATTAAAAGTATCGTTTGCGCCTTTTGTGTCGCTAGATACTTTTCTGTTTATGGTAATATGTTGAAGGTTTTTTCTCAAAACGGTGCTGTTACAAGGTCTTTGTTATTGTATTTGATTTAAATTCGCGTCTATCAGTTGGGTATAGGACAAATCTAAACCATTATTTGGTTTGATTGATTTTGTGTTTCATGCTTTTGTATGCAAAGCTATAGGTTACGCTATTAAATAAAGTCAATAATATCAGGTTTAAGATGTTTTTAATTTTCATTTTTTAGACGTTTATGCTCATGCAAAGCTGCTAATCGTTTTTCTATGATAGGTTCAATTAGCGTTTTTCTGGGATTTGTTTTTACAAAAGGATAAAGTTCTAGTTTATCCTTCATTTTATCCTCAGAGTTTGGGTGTAAATTACTGCCAATTAAAATACGATCTCCTTCATCGAATTGCTGAACTTCTTTTTGCTCACTTTCTTTAATTTTTCTTTGAATCGTTCCTGCTTTTAGCTGTTTTAAAAAGCCGCCATTTCTTTCGATGTCTTTAAATAAGTTTAAGGCTTTTTCAGCAAGTTGATTTGTCAGACTTTCTACGTAATAAGCGCCATCAGAAGGGTTGTTTACCGCATTAAAATAACTTTCGTGTTTTAAAATAAGCAATTGATTTCTAGCAATACGTTCGCTAAATTCATTGGTTTTTTTAAAAAGATCGTCATAGGGTAGGTTGTAAATCGTATCTGCGCCACCCAATATGGCACTCATGCATTCAGTGGTACTTCGTAGTAAATTATTGTAGGCTTCGTATATGGTTTTATTGCGCTTTGTAGGGGTTGCTGTAATTTTACATGTGCTTGTCATCCCGTATTCTAAAGCGAGGCTTTCCCAAAGTAGGCGTAGTGCTTTAAGCTTGGCGATTTCAAAAAAGTAATTGCTCCCTATAGCAACCTTGAAAGTGACTTGGTAATTTGTTAAGTCAACCTGATTGTTGTCAAGGTTTGTTAGGTATTCATGAGCATGCGCTAAGGCGTAGGCCAGTTGCTGTACCATATTGGCACCCGCATTTTGATAAAGCGATGCATCTACTGAAAATGATGCGGTTTTGGGTGATATTTTTCTGAATGACTGAAAGTCCGATTGGAGATTTTCAAACCAATTTCCTGTTTCAGCAAGCCGATTGATAATGTCTATGTCAATACTACTGTTAGGACATATTTTTAGCAGGTTATCAATGTAAGATTCTGAAAGAAATTGAAGCTGAAAAAGAATTGTTGTGGTTTCTGTGTCGATATTTTCAATTAATCTTTCAACTGAAATGCTGTCTGAAGGGATTATAAAAGTTATGCTATCAGCTCCTCGATTTAATACATCAATAGCATGAAGATTGGATTTTTCAACATCGGCAACAAAAATTTGCTGCGCTATTTTCCAAGCGGTGGCTTTGGTGTTTGAAATTTCAGGGAAATCGCTAAAATCATCAGCATGATAAAAGGGTTTTACGGCAATATCTTCATTGGAATTCCAAATGAGTGCGCTGTTATAGTCGGCGCCCATTAAATCATACTGTATTTTTTGTTTCCATTGTTTGGAAGATACAGGTTCGAATTCGCTGAATAGCCCTTTAGTCATCTGCATTGGTTTTTAAACTGTCTTCGTATTCAATGATATAAATTTCTTCATTGTCATATTTCATATAATACTTTTCGCGAGCAAATTTTTCTAAACCATTAGCTGTTTCTAATTCTTTTAGGGCTTTTTTATCTTTTATAATTTCTTTTTTGTAATACTCCTTCTCGTTTTCTAGGTCGTCTATTTCCTCGTTTAATTCACTGTGAATGATCCATGAATTGGCATCAAAAAAAAGCATCCAAACAATGAAAACGGCTCCAATAAGGAGGTAGACATTTTTAAAGGGTTTTAAATATTTGTTTTTTTTGAGTTTCATTCTACAATTTTTGGGCAATAATGTTTTTAATGATATCTACAGCCACAATGTTGTGTTTGTTGTTTGGTATTATTATATCGGCATACTCCTTAGTGGGTTCTATAAATTGGGTATGCATGGGTTTTAGGGTATTTTGGTATCGTGCTAAAACCTCGTCGAGATCACGACCACGCTCGGCAATATCGCGTTTTAATCGGCGTATTAGGCGTTCGTCGCTATCGGCATGTACATAAATTTTAATATCGCACAAATCTCTTAATTCTGGATTGGTTAATATTAAAATGCCTTCTACAATCATCACCTTTCTAGGGTGGGTTAAAATGGTGTCGCCTGTCCTATTGTGTTTCACAAAAGAATACATGGGCTGCTCAATAACTTTATTGTCTTTTAAATCTTTGAGATGCTTGGTTAGCAGGTCAAAATCGATAGAGCGGGGGTGGTCAAAATTAATGGTAACACGCTCATCATAACTTAAATGCGTGGTGTCTTTATAGTAAGAATCCTGAGAAATAACGCCTACCTCACCATCGGGAAGTTCGTTAAGTATTTTATTGACAACCGTTGTTTTTCCACAACCGGTGCCGCCAGCAATTCCTATTAAAAGCATAATTTTTAGTTTTGTTCCCTAGTTTGCAAAGTTAGTTAAAGTACTGATTGAAACTTTTTCCATTTGTTAAAAAATGGTCCTTTTTCACCTGTTTTTCATCTTTTTTTCTTTCCGTAGCTCAGCTATGGAACTCAAAAAAACGTTCAAATTATCAAAAAATGTCTAATTTTCGCTTAAACGCAAAAAGGTTAAATCCGTTCAAATGTAAAAATGAAATTGGGCAAATGTTTACTTTTTAACAGATTCAACTTCGGCTTCGGTAATCATTTTAGAATTGGTATTACTCCATGAATTGGTGATGTAGTTCATAACATCGGCAATCTCATCATTGTCTAAACCCATAGCAGGCATATTACCATTATAAGTTATGCCATTTACTTTAATTTTCTTATTGATGCCGTATTTAAGAAGGTGAATACTCGTCTTTCTGTTTTCCATAAGAAAATCAGATTTTGCTAGAGGCGGATAGGTGTTTTTAATACCTTGACCATTGGGGAGGTGACACGTAACACAGAAGTCTTCGTATATCACTTCTCCGCGTTGGATACTCACTTCCAACGGATCTTGGCCTGTAAGATGCACCGTTAAAAAGGTAGTAAAAGTTAAAATGCTTACTAGAATGGTTCTCATATGTATGATTATTTTTTTTCAGGAATGATTTTATAAATGCCTTGACCTTCTACCGCTATATAAATGTACCCATCTGGATCTTGTACGACATGGCGTAATCGTCCGATGTCTTCAAATAATTTTTCGCGTTTTATCACTTTTTGGTCTTTTAAAGTAAGTAGTTCTAAATAGCTGAATTTTAAAGATCCAACTAACAGATGGTTTTTCCATTCGGGATATTTATCCGAAGTCACTAAAGTCATGCCACTAGGAGCTATAGATGGCGTCCAATAAAAAAGTGGTTGTTCCATGCCGTCTTTATGAGTGAGCTCGGTAAAAGAGGTGCCACCATAATTAACTCCGTATGAAATAACCGGCCAGCCGTAATTTTTGCCTTTTTTAATGATATTAATTTCGTCTCCGCCTTGCGGACCGTGTTCGTGAGACCAGAGTTCGCCAGTTAAAGGGTTTTTAATAAGGCCTTGCGGATTGCGATGCCCGTAACTGTAAATGGCTGTTTTGGCTTGTTTGGAATTTATGAAAGGATTGTCTGAAGGGATGCGTCCATCGTCATGAAGACGGTAAATTTTGCCGCCATCTTTAGTGATGTCTTGAGGGTTTACATCGCGTTGGCCGCGTTCGCCAATTGAAAAGTACAGATAGCCGTCGTCGTCGAAAGCGATTCGGGAACCCCAGTGCTGACCTTTTCTAGTATTGGGTTCTGCTTTATATAAGCGTTCGTTTCCGAATAATTTATGGTTGGCAGCTTCGAAATGGGCTCTCATAATGGCGGTGTTTCCTCCATCACCTTCGCCTTCCGCGGAAGCGTAAGAGAAATAAATCCAATCGGTTTCCTCGTAATTGGGATGTAATTGAATGTCTAAAAATCCGCCTTGGCCACGCACATAAATGTCTGGGACCCCTGAAACTTTATGTTTTGTGTTATCTTTAAAATGAATGAGCTCACCCGATTTTTCGGTGATGAGCATGCTGCCATCTGGAAGAAAAGTCATGCCCCATGGGATGTCTAAATCTGGGACTATCAATTCGGTTTTATAATTGTAATGGGATGTGGTTGCGGGAATCGACTCTTTTTGCTGCGAACATGCGGTGAGCGTGAGTAGTAGTATAATTAAGAACGTGATGTGCTGCTTTTTCATATGGACTATTTTGTGCGGTTCTAGGTTAAGCAATTTAGTAAATTATTTTGCGAGAATTTGATGGTAACCATGTTTAAAAAAGTTGGAGCTTTAGACTGGAATTAAAACAGTAAATAAAATATAAAAAAACATTTGTGAAACAAATAAAAAGAGTATATTTGCATCCCGTTAGAGATAACCAATGATTCGGGGTGTAGCGTAGCCCGGTTATCGCGCCGCGTTTGGGACGCGGAGGTCGCAGGTTCGAATCCTGCCACCCCGACAAAAAAACACTAATAGTCTTAAAAGATTATTGGTGTTTTTTGCTTTAAGGGTATATTGTTATTTGCGTTGCCTTAATTTTCTAATACAAAAACCCTAAAACAACCATCTAACACAAAACCTTCAAATTTACAAACACTACCCTGAGTTAATAAAAACTCTTTTTTCTGAATCACCTTGGGTTTAAAATAGCTACATAATTGCTCCAACTCTGACTTAGAAAGTTGTATGCTTTTTTCGATATTTTGAATTAATACATCGTTTTCCATGTCATAATTTATCCCTTTTTAAAAGTTTCAACCGCATGATGCACTAAATTTATCGAGGAATGTCTGAACTTTTTTTTCATAATTATAATATATTTAATAAAACATAACCTGCTCTCAAAATCAACTAGATTTAAACTATACACTATTGAAGTTTCTCAATACCCATGGTACATTTGAGACTTGAAAACTTAAATTAAGCCTACCAACTCTATATTCTCCTAATTCTTAAAAATGCCATTTCTATGGCGTAAAATAATATCATCACTCAACAAATATTGGGCATGTCAAGTTTAAATCGAGTAGGTAATCCACGACTCAGGCATGAAAAAGGGTAATTTCACATTTTGAGTTATAAAAAATGAACTTAAAGGTGTTTAAAAACCACCACAACTTGTAAGTCATTTTAACACCTAATAAACCCCATTTTCAACTACATTATAAAAACTATGAAAAAAATTAAACTACTAGTAGCTCTATTATTATTTACTGTCTTTAGTTATGGACAAAACACATTTTCTTGGGACAATTCCTCAGATTATGGCCCTAAGGGCTCACAAAACTTTTATCCTGGGCAAGTAATAAATATGACCTTGTCCTATAGCACCCCAGGTGACTTTAGTTATATACAGGTGATATTACAGGAAAAAAATTCATCAAATGTCATTGTAAACAGTTATGGCAGTGATTATGTACGAAATGAAAATTCAGGACAACAACCTGATTCAGATTCATTTTCTACAACCTATACCATAGCTGCAAATGCGCCAACAACATTACCTGCAGGGAACTATTACTTTTTACACATGTTTATGTGGACTGTAAGTAATGGTGGCGCAAATGACAGTAGAAATGTTAATTTAACCACTGAAAACACGGTTAATACCAATGTAAGCATTACTCTAAATGCTAAACACATCGTAGGTGGAAAAGAAACCTTCGAACGATCGAAATATATTGGTATTCATGCTAACCAAGGGGAAGCAGAATGGGACGGTAACAACGTTGATGCTAATGGTAACCCGATTGATTTACGCGATGATCTTTTAAATGGTTTAGATGTGTATTTGGGTAGAGATACTGGAGGTATTACCTATAATTTAAATCAAGTGGATGAAGATCCTGCACGAACAGGATTTGCTAAGCCTACTGGTACCAATAGTATCGCTTCGAGAGGATTGAACGCAAGAAATTCTTATGCTTCAAAAACAGCTATACACCCTTATGAAAGTAGAAACGAGCTTATTCTTGCAGGACAATTAAATCCGTTTTGGACAGGTCATGATCAGGTTCCAACTGGGCAAGGCTGGCTTTTGGCAAACGGAACTGCAACAGGCGAGTATATGGGACGCTATATTAATGAATTCCACAGCGGAAATGGCGAACCTGCACCTAGTTGGGTAGAGGTTATTAATGAACCTGCTTATGAAGGGTACGGTGGTCCGGGAGACTTTACTCATGATATTCAAGATATTGCCGATTTTCATAATGAGGTTGCTGCTGCTATTAAAACACAAACACCAAACGCTTTGGTTGGTGGCTATACAACGGCTTTCCCTAATTTCGAAAAAGGAGATTTTCAACGTTGGAATAAACGATGGAAACTGTTTATGGATGTAGCCGGAGCTAACATGGATTTCTTTTCAATTCATTTATACGATATTGCTTCGAAACCCGATGGCACGATTGATTTAAGAAGTGGTAGTAATATTGAGGCTACTTTTGATATGATGGAGCAATACAGCACCATGTTATTTAATAATGTAAAGCCTATTATAGTATCTGAAATGGGTGGTGTTATGAATGGTCAAAGAAACCAAGATTGGTCTCCATACAGGGATTGGCTTTGGGTGAAGAGTGCTAACGCGCAACTCATGTCTATGATGGAACGCCCAAATATTATTGCTAAAGCACTACCGTTTTTAGTTTTAAAAGCACAATGGGGAAGCACACCACAAGGAAATCCTTATAACAATAGGTTAATGAGGCAAGAAAATGAACCTGCTACTTTTGTACCTGGTTATGGATATACTGGGAATTGGGTGTATTCTGATATGATTAAATTCTATCAACTATGGAGTGATGTAAAAGGTACAAGAGTAGATACCACGACTGATGATTTAGATATTCAGGTAGATGCCTATGTTGATGGCAATAAGGCTTACATTATTCTTAATAATTTAGAATTTGTTTCAAAAGATGTGGATTTAAAATTTATTGACACGCAATACGGTACTATAAATTCCATAAATAAAAAACACTTTTATTTAAATAATGTAACTCCTGTTTTATTGGAGGAATCCATTCCAACAACCACTTCAACAGTAACTGTAGGAGCTGAAGGCACCATGATTTTAGAGGTTACTTTTGACAATGCAATAACCCTTAACGACTCGAATACAGAAACGAAATACTATGCAACAGACTATTTAAAACCAATCGTCGCTAATCAAACTGAAACTTTTCAAGTTAACGGTGTGTCAAAAAACACTTATGGAGAAGCCGTTTTACGCTTAGGTGTTGGAAGACCGCATAGCAGACTTGTTTATCCTTCTACAATTACCGTTAATAATACGGCAATTACGATTCCTTCTGATTGGAGAGGATACGACCAAGCTCAAAGAGAACGCTTTTTTGGTGTATTGGAAATACCAGTGCCATTTAACCTGATTCAAGCTAATAACACGATTGAGGTAACTTATCCAGATGCAGGAGGACATATAAGTAGTGTAACCATGCAAATCTTCAATTTCAATCGAGATATTCGCACACCAAATACAGCAAGCGTAGAAGGCAACGGGAAACTAAAGCAGGTGAAGATTTACCCAAACCCAACAAAAGGTATTTTTAACCTTTCGGCCATACATAACACAACAGAAGTTAAAATTTACACCATCTCAGGAGTTGAAGTAAAAAAATTCACAAACCTAAAAGATATGGATATTTCCAACTTAGAAGCAGGAATCTATTTTATAAAAACAAATACTGGCGGTGTTGCTAAGCTGATTAAAAACTAGTGAACTTGAACACCCAAAAGATGGGTGTCCATTTATAATTATTTCAAAACAAGAGGCTGTCTGAAAAGTTAAAACAGTCGTCATTCTGTGCTCGACACAGAATCTCATCACATTGAAATTCAATGATAATGAGAATCTGAAATAAATTCAGATTGACGTAATTACAACTTTATAGGCAGCCTCTTTATTTATAAATATTCATACTATTAATAGTTGAACCACTTTCTTTTAAAGTTACTTTATATCATGCGGTAACTTATGATGATCTAAAATAAAACTGCAGACTATTTTTTAAAATTTCTATAAAGTAAATACAACTTTAATAGTTTCTATGGTTGTTATCTCGTAAAGACTAAAATCGTCTAGTAGCCTTATGATTAATTCCAAAAAATAAGGCTGCATAAAATTATTATACAGCCTTTAATTTTTGATTTTTATATCTGTTAATTAAAAACAACTTTTCTCGAAGCTGTTCCTTCTTTTGCAGTAACTTCCACAATATAAATTGTTCCTTCTTCAAAATTAAAATCCAAAGTTTCTTGAGCTCTTACTTGCTTTGACGCTAAACGTCTTCCTAGCAAATCAAATACTTGTACATTTCCAGATAGAGATTTTAAGCTAACGCCAGTTTTAGAAACTGTAAAATTGTTTTTAATAAAATCGTTAGAAGCTGTAGTTAAACTGTTAGCCGGTGCTTTATTAAGCGTGTAGTCATCAACATAAAAAACCGCTCTATCTGTACCATTGTTTTTACAGACTAACCTCAAGTAAACACTGCCTCCGCCTATATCATCAGAGGTATAAGTGGGTGATTCTATTTCTACCCATCCCGATTCTGTAGCATAGTCAATTGTAGTTATTGCGCCAGTAGCTACTTTAGCATTGTCTACCCATAATTCAGCAAAAAAATCTGCCGTAGGGGATGCCGCATCTAATTGTACCCATATTGAGCCTTGGTAATCCATAGCTGCTGACTCTCTTACATGTCGAAAGGCTGGACCTTGATTAAATGTTGCAGTAGCTCCAACGGTATTACACATCAAAGCATGTCTTCCACTTCTAAAATTGGTAGTTACTCGAGAAACAGGATTGATTTGATTCTTTTGATATACCTGTGTATAAGACGTCGTTGCACTATTGGACAAAAACTGAATCTCCATATCGCCATTTACTGTTAATGGGTTTTGAACGAGTTCAACATCATCATAATTAATAATATCGTTTGCTATAGGATTATCAACACGAACTTTCACATCAATGTCTGATGCAGGCGTATACTGAATCATCATTATTTTATTCCATGAATCTATATATTCTGCATTATTCCACACTACAGCTTGTCCTCCAATCAGGTCGGTAGTCCCGTCGGATTCCATCAACCTTAAAGCAGATCTGTCGTTATTAGCTGTAGGCTTCACCCATACCGTTAAATAAGTTGGCAGTCCAGCTGTTAAACTATAAGTCTCATCGTTTATAATATGGTTATTCGGACTCCCCGAAGAACTCGTTAGCAAGGCGCCATTAGCACCAGCATAAGCATCGCCATCTGTTAAAGTTCCTAATCCCGCTGTCCAGCTATCAGGAACACCTCCCGTTGATGTTTCGAAATCCCCATTTGTTACGGGGTGGTTAACTTGCCCCAATACACCTAAGGGAAGTAATAATAGTAGTAATGTTTTTTTCATAATGGTAAATAATTTAGTTAGTATTCTCTGTCCTAAATTTATAGTTAACCATTATTATTCGCATGAATACAAACTTGACTAAAACTGTACAGCGCATTTTTATTTCTAAACGCAAATTTTATTACGCGATAAAAACTTGACACAAACTCATTGTCAGTTTTATCAAATCTTCAATAAAAAATCGAAAAATTAAATACTCACACCTCCTTAATAACGGTAGTTTCATCTTTTTTTTAGTAAAAATTATCGATCACTATAGAAACACCATATTCATTAAATAAAACAATGCATGAGCTAGACCGGGAATAAAAAACCAAAATTAAAGGCGCTTGAAAGTTTGATTTAAAACTAAGCCAATACACATTTGGTTTTTATAAATATGAAACAAAAACCAATTAATAAATGTCACATCAAAATTTTAATTAAGTAATGAAAATCAATATTGTGCAGTTTAAGTCTAGTTCCTTCTTATTTCTAAACAAGAACTAAACAGTAGTTTTAAGAACTAATAATTCTAAACTTAAATTCTTATGAAAAAAATTACTTTATTACTTGTTGCTTTAGTTATTAACACAGTAACATTTGCTCAAACTATTAGCCTAAACAATTTAGGTACTATTGGAACAGAATTCTATCAAGGTCAAACTATTTCATTGGAAATAGCATTAACTGGTATCGATGGCAATTTCGAAGTTGGTTTTACAGGCGGACCTGATTTGGCGGGTAGTGCCGTATCTATTGATGCAGCGAATACTACTGCTGAATTAAATGCATTTGTAGGCGCTTTTGGAGATACTTCTAGTTCAACCAATACGTTTATTAACCTTGCTGGTCGTACGGTTCAATCGGGTACCGTTACTCTTAATGTAACTGTGCCTTCTGATTTTACTTTTACTGGTGGTGGCCAAACGGTTTCTGAATTTATAGTGCTGACATTAAATGGAGGTTCTGCTAATGGAAATGAAGCAGTAACTATCCATTTTGATCAATCTACTTTATCTACCAACAACTTTAACAAAGACAAACTAGCAGCTTACTACAACGCTAGTAGTGATGCTTTAGTAGTTGATAGCAAAATAAGTGGAGACTATGCGATTTATAGTTTAACCGGAAAATTAATTTCTAAAGGTATTATCTCTAATCAAATTAGTCTGAATACATTAAAAAGTGGCAGTATATATGTTTTTGCTACTAAAAGTGGTGTATTAAAATTTGCCAAGTAAAAACATAAATTCATCAATTGGATTAAAACGGTTTAGTGTCTGCTAAACCGTTTTTTTTGTGTCTTATTACTTACCTTTCAATCTCCAAATCATGATGGTCAAAATTGTCCTATTAATTTATGGAATAATAATTTAAAATCTTCCCAAAAAGAATCTAAAAAATAGAAATCACCCCCAATTAGTACTTGTGAAATCAATTGACAATCAATTTTATTAATATTTATATCAATTCCATAACTTTAGATTTAAGCAAACTCACTTTACTTTACCCCAAAATACAGACTCGTTATAAGGAGAAAAACTTCATAAAATTTTCATAAAATTAAGCTATCACCTCGTCCCACAACCAAGGGTAGTCATTAATTTGAGTACCTTGCAAATCATCAAAAAACCAATTGTATTTACATATCAAATCCACAACCTATGATATCTAATTCTCTAAAAGCTACCTTATGTTGTAGCATTATTTTATTTGCGAGCTGTAAAGAGGACAGCTCTAAAAAAACAGAAACAGCTATGAGTGACAACGTGCTTATTCAAGAATGGACAGGGCCCTACGGAGGTGTTCCTGCCTTCGACAAAATGTCTGTTGAAGCCATAAAACCTGCCCTTGAGGAAGCTATGGCTATGAATCTTAGTGAGATTGAAAACATTGCTAATAACCCCGAACCTCCTACTTTCGAAAATACGATCGTAGCTATGGAAAGCGCTGGCAAAACTCTAAATCGTGTTTTTGCTTATTATGGCGTTATGGGATCTAATGTTTCAACGCCAGAATTTCGTGATGTTCAAGCTGAATTAGCACCGAAACTCTCAGAATTTAGATCTAAAATTTCACAAAACGAAAAACTTTTTCAACGTATAAAAACCGTATACGAAGCTTCACAAAAAACACCTCTTGAAGCGCAAGCACAACGTGTGGTCGATTTAACCTATAAAGGTTTCGAAATGAATGGTGCTAATCTCGATGCCGAAAAGAAAAAACGATTTGCTGAAATTAATAAGGAACTCTCTTCACTTTACACCGATTTTGCAAACAACGTTTTACACGACGAAGAAAACTACATCACCTATTTAAACGAAGACCAACTAGGTGGTTTATCGGACGGATTTATAAAATCGGCCGCAAAAATAGCTTCCGATAAGGGTGAAGACGGCAAGTACGCCATTACCAATACCCGCTCCTCTATAGATCCATTCCTTACTTACTCTACAAATCGTGAGCTACGTAAACAAGTTTGGGAAAACTATTACTCGCGTGGCGACAATGGTGATCAATACGATAACAACGCGATTATCACCAAAATTTTACAACTTCGTAAAGAGCGCGTGGGCTTAATGGGCTACGAAAATTATGCCGAATGGCGTTTACAAGATCGTATGGCCAAAACACCAGAAAACGCAATGAATTTAATGATGGCTGTTTGGCCAGCTGCCATTGCGAGAGTGCATGAGGAGGTTGAAGACATGCAAACGGTTGCCAACGAACTTGGAGACAAAATCACTATAGAACCTTGGGATTATAGATATTATGCCGAAAAAGTGCGTCAAAAGAAATACGATTTAGATAGCGATGAAGTTAAGCAGTACTTACAATTGGATAAATTAAGAGAAGCCATGTTTTTTGTTGCTGGCGAATTATTCAACTATAATTTCACACCTATCGAAGCAGGTACGGTTCCTGTTTTTCAAGAAGATGTAAAAGTTTGGGAAGTTACCGATAAGGATTCTGGAAAAAATATCGGACTCTGGTATTTGGATCCATACGCCAGACAAGGAAAACGCTCAGGAGCTTGGGCAACCACTTATAGAAGTTCATCTTCTTTTGAAGGCGACACCAACGTATTGGCTTCCAATAATTCAAACTTTGTTAAACCAGCACCTGGAGAAGCTGTTTTGGTTTCTTGGGATGATGCAACCACGTTTTTTCATGAATTCGGACATGCCTTACACTTCTTCTCTGCCGATGTAAAGTATCCAACTTTAAACGGCGGTGTTAGAGATTATACCGAGTTTCAATCGCAATTATTAGAACGTTGGTTGTCTACCGATAAAGTGATTAATAATTACTTAGTTCATTATAAAACAGGGGAACCTATTCCAGCTAGTTTAGTTGAAAAAATAAAGAAAGCGTCAACCTTTAATCAAGGATTTAGTACCACCGAGTATTTGGCTTCTGCCTTAATCGATATGAAAATTCATTTAGCAGATCCTTCAAATTTAGATGTAGATAAATTTGAAAGTGAAACTTTAGATGCTTTAAACATGCCTAAAGAACTACCTATGCGCCACAGAACGCCACAATTTAGTCATGTGTTTTCAGGCGAAGGTTATGCTACGGCATATTACGGTTATATGTGGGCTGATGTTTTAACTAGCGATGCCTCGGAAGCGTTTAAAGAATCGGAAGGTGGCTTTTACGATAAAGCTTTAGCTGAAAAACTAGTGAAGTACTTATTCGCTCCAAGAAATGCTGTTGATCCGGCTGAAGCTTACAGACAATTTAGAGGCCGTGATGCTAAAATTGAAGCTTTAATGAGAGATCGCGGATTTCCTGTAACCGAATAACCTTAAGGTTGTTTTAGCTTTATTTTCAAAGATTTCCATTGAAAATTTATAGCACTAGAATGTAGAATGTGTTTGAATAACCATTTTATATTCTAGTGCTTTTTTTTGAAAACATACGTAATATCCAATCGATGGTATGAGTAAAAATCAAGGTGGATTTCTCAACCAACTTCAAAAACAAGCATATCCTAACCGCTTTAATTAGTTTTAAAATAATTACTTTTGATTAATGAGTTAACACTGATTTTGTTCTCAATAATAAAAATAGTCCAACATCAATCATTAGAATCATTATTAAAACGCATCATTAATGAAACCATTGAATATCCCACCAATCACATTTAAAACTTTTTTGCTTTCTGCGGCACTTCTAGGCATAACGGCATGTAAAGACCAATCGCCTGTAGACAAAATTAAAGATGCTAATACTACACAAGAAACTTCATCTGCTCCAGCTACAACAAATACACCTCATTCTAGTGTTGCCGAAGAAACTCCTGTAAGTTCCGATAAAGCTGTCGCGCATTTTGAAGCAGGTCTAGAAGCCGCTAATGCTAATAATATGCCACTAGCTTATAAAGAGTTTTTAGAAGCAGCAAACGAAGGTCATGTGTTTGCACAATATAACATCGGCCTCATGTACGAGCAGGGACTGGGCATTGACAAAAATGCCGAACAAGCGGTCAACTGGTATAAAAAATCTGCCGAGCAAGGAAACTCGGCGGCACAATTTAATCTTGGTGTATGTTATGAAAATGGTATAGGCACCGCAGTAGATTTTAGTAAAGCCAACGAATGGTATAGAAAAGCATCCGAGCAAGGTGACGGCTTAGCTGTTGGTAACTTAGGCATGTTGTATATTCGTGGGCAGGGTGTTAAAGTGAATAAAATTGCAGGCATTGCTCTTTTACTCATGTCATCAAGCATGGATACTTCACCTCAAAATCAAGCACGAAAAAATATTTCATCTACTCAAGGTTTAACCCCAGAGATGGTTTCCGAGGCTCAAGCACTTTCAGCTGAAATGAGTGATACCAATAATATTTTAGGGCCTCTTGATAACTATTTAAATATTTCAGGATAGTTAATTAGGTTTATGAGTTTCTTGATTTTGCATTTTAGAAATATTTAGTCTTTTTAAGGCGCATTCATCCGTTACTCTTAAATCTTTCGTCACATTGAATATGCATAAATTCAGATGAAATAATTCCATTCAGCTTTTAACCTTCTTTAATTGGCTAATGTCATAGTTGACACCTTATGATGCCTTTTAATCTTGCTCACAGTTAGCTTATTAGCAAAAACCATCGATACACACTCAAAAAAAAAGATGTAAAACATACTGTATATTTACTAAATTTATGAGTAAATTGAATCGTTAATTTTTACTTATAAAAATACAGTTATGAAATGGAAAGGTAGAAGACAAAGCTCTAATGTTGAAGATCGCAGAGGCCAAGGCGGCGGTTCTAGTCGCGGAATTGGCGGATTTAATCCCATGATTTTAGGGCCTTTAATTAGACTCTTATTTTCTAAAACAGGTTTAATTATTGTTGGTATCTTTCTAATTGGGTCCTTTCTAACAGGAAACAATCCATTAAATATTATCAGTCAGTTTTTCACCGGAGCTCCTATTCAAACTGAAAATTCGGCTCCATACCAAGGCACCGAAAAGGAAAACGAATTAGCCGCATTTAGTGCTACGATTTTAGCCAATACCGAAGATGTTTGGAATGCCCAGTTAGAAAATTACCGCAATCCTACGCTTGTGCTTTTTACTGGAGCTGTGTCTTCTGCCTGCGGATCGGCCTCTAGTGCTACGGGACCTTTTTACTGCCCTGGAGATGAAAAACTCTATCTCGATTTAAGCTTTTTTAGTGATATGGAACGTCAGCTTAACGCGCCGGGTGATTTTGCGCAGGCTTATGTTATTGCCCACGAGGTAGGACACCACATTCAAAAAATTATGGGAATTACCGAAAAAGTAGATCGCTTACGCGGAACAATAAGTCAGACCGAATACAACAAATACTCGGTTAGATTAGAGCTTCAAGCTGATTTCCTAGCTGGGGTTTGGGCACACCACTCACAAGAAATGACAAAAATGATGGAAGTAGGTGATTTGGAAGAAGCCTTAAATGCAGCAAATGCCATTGGCGACGATCGTTTACAGAAAAATGCATCAGGACGTGTGGTTCCCGACTCTTTTACCCACGGTACCTCGGCGCAGCGTATGCGTTGGTTTAAAAAAGGGTTTGATACCGGTGATCTTTCTCAAGGTGATACTTTTAATGCGGATCCGTTGTAAAATGAAGGCAGTAGGCAGTAAGCTTTATGTTATAGGCTTTAAGCGGTAGGTATAATACATAAAACCTATAGCTTATAGCCAAAACCATTATCTTCTTTTTAGTTTTACTATATTAGTTATGAATATTAACCACTTAGGTGCTTATCCCAAACCACGATACCATTAAACTTACTTGTATTATGAAAAACCTTTAGCTAACCACAATAACTAACCCTCATAATAAATGAAAAAACACAATAAACTTTCTGAATTAGCTTCCACTGCCATTTGTGGTAATGATATCAGTTCTTCTGTATTATATGTTTCAGCCTTAGCTATTGCTTTTGCAGGACAGTATGCCTGGATCACTTTATTAATTGTTTCACTGGTTTTGTTTCTATTCAGAAAAATTTATGGCGAAGTAGTTGGTGCTTTACCTCTTAATGGTGGTGCTTATAACGCTTTATTGAATACAACAAGTAAATCTGTAGCCTCCTTTGCGGCTACTTTAACTTTACTCTCTTATATGGCTACAGCTGTAATTTCTGCTAATGAAGCGATACATTATTTACATCATCTTATTCCAGCCATTCCAATCATTTTAGCCACTATTGTTCTACTTAGTATTTTTGCTCTATTAACTATAGGAGGGGTTTCAGAATCGGCTAAAGTAGCCATAGGTATTTTTCTTTTTCACCTAGGTTCTTTTATTTTATTAAGCGGGTTTATAGTGTTTTTCCTTGTAAAGAATGGTTTCGGATTGTTTTTTGAAAACTGGCATTTACCAACGACAGGGGGTAGCATCACCAATGCCATTTTTCTTGGTTTTGCAGCTTCTATGTTAGGAGTTTCTGGTTTTGAAAGTTCGGCAAATTTTGTTGAAGAACAGAAAAAAGGGGTATTCCCTAAAACCCTTAAAAATATGTGGATTGTAGTAAGTGTTATCAATCCGCTAACAGCAATTTTTGCTTTGGCCTTATTCACTTTACCTGTATTACAAAGTGATGCCTACCAAAACACCCTTTTAATAGAAATGGCATCGTATGTAGGTGGCGATTGGTTAGCCATAGTAATTGGCGTAGATGCTTTTTTAGTATTAAGTGGTGCCGTATTAACCAGTTTTGTTGGTGTTTCCGGTTTATTGGAACGTATGGCTTTAGATAGAATTTTACCTCAGTTTTTTTTAAAGAAAAACAAAAAAGGAAGTTCGTACCGTATCATTTTAGTCTTTTTACTTTTAACCGTTTCGGTATTATTAATTACAAATGGCAACGTTAAGCTTCTTGCAGGGGTTTATACGATTTCATTTTTATCGGTGATGGCGCTATTTGGCATTGGAAACATTCTACTAAAAGTTAAAAGAAACCGTTTACCACGCCCAGAAAAAGCCAGTTGGGGCGCTATTATATTTGCCATTATTGCTGTAATCGTCGCTTTAATAGGTAATATTATTATGAAGCCTGCAGAGGGTGTCCCTAGCAATTTATCGGTATTCCTTGAGTATTTTGTGCCTTCGATCTTGTTTATCGTGATTATGCTAAATAGAACCGTATTACTGAAATTCGTACTCAAACTTATCCATTCGATATTCGATCCTTTTAGAAATTTTGTCTTTAAATCTGATAAAAAAATTCTATCCTTAATACACACGATTAACTCCCAGGAATTTGTGTATTTCACTAAAAACGATGACGTTGCTACTTTAAACAAAGTATTACTTTATATTCAGAAAAACGAACATACTAAAAAGATAAAAGTGGTTACCGTTACAGGACATGGCAATGAAATAAACGACCAATTTAGAAATGATATTCGGGTGGTAGATCGGGAATACCCTGCTATTAGTATCGATTTCGTAGAAATTGACGATAAATTTGGACCACAACTCATCAACCGACTGTCTAAAGAATGGGGAATTCCAATCAACTTTATGTTTATTGGCTCTCCTGGAGACCGTTTCCCTTATAAAGTGGAAGAATTAGGAGGGGTGCGATTGATAATTTAGTTTTTAAGAAAAAGGCGGTTTGAAAAAGTTATAATTATTGTCGTATTGAGCTTAAAGTAGGTATTTGCCGGTCTTGTATATGGCTCGTAGCGTTTAAATTAGCGATATTTTTCGATTAAGCACGAGCCGAATTTTTTTATTACCTTTTCTTTTCAATAAGCCAATTAAAAAATTTGGCGGACTTCGCAAACATGTCTGAACTTCCGATTAAGCAACTGACTAACTATCATGGATATGCATTGTTGTGTGCAGTTGCTTTAGTTCCTCAATAATAATTCATTACTGAAACTTTTATGTATTTCCTTTATTAAATTTATCAAATTATTCAATTCAGATTGTTTTTGGTCTAATTCTTTTAGCTTTTGGAATGGAATCTCAATATGAACTTCATATCCGAATGAAATGTCAAATTGATTTTTGCCTGAACCTATTACGGAATTTTCCCAATCGCATTGTTTTTTCCAATCATAATTTAGACTTTCATCCAATAATGATGATAATTGTTCCCATTGATGCCCTCTTTTTTTGCGTCCAGTATATTTATTGAAATTCTCTTTTGTGTAAAGTGGTTTTTTTAAATCCGTTTCTGAAAACCAAAGTCCTTGAAAATATTTTTGAAAACTCGTTAATTTAACGTGATAGCTGTATTTAGTTTTGTATTCATTTCCTAAAATATTTAGCTTTTCACTAAATTTTGGATTATTTTCAAAAAGACTATATCCTTGACCTTTTGTATTTCCTGGATATATGCTAACACCTAAATTACCCTTATCATTAATGCTGAAAAGAATTTCTTTTGCCCAATTTCTGTAAAATTCAAGACCTAGTCTATCATTGTAATTTAATTTACTTATTTCCGTAGTTTTCGCAACTTCCTCAATTGTTGATTCAAGTCTTCTTAAAATTGCATGTTTATTTGTCGGTTGTAGAGCAGATATTGAAGGTTCTGGTAGCCATCTGAAATTATGTTGTTTTACTAAAGATATAAAGTCAGATAAAAATCTATTCTGACTATTCATAGTTTTTTCAAAGCTCGAAACTTTAACAGCAATTGCCATAAGTCTTGGCCAATTAAAATCAAATGGTGTAATTACTTTTCCATAGTTTGCTTTATTGAATTCTTGTGGTTCGTTTTCTGTATTTGTAATATTTAGTATTTGGTTATAAAGTTGAGCAGTACAGTTAACATTATCTCGTTTTGCCTCAAAAACAAGTACGATATTGTTAATATGAATTACTAAATCACAAATTGGGTCATAATTCTTATTATAATTTTGTTCCCAAAAATCAGAAATTTCAGATTCACTTAAGGAAATAGCGAAAACATGGTCAAAGTTAGATATTTGACTTGCTCTTTTTTGAATATTTATATTGACATTAGTTTCACTTTCTAATGATTCAAAAAGCTGATTATAAAAATTCGTGCCTTTTAATATTTCTTTAAAAACTTCATGAAAAAACAGAGAATCTTCTTGAAGTGATATTGCTAAAGCTCTTGTTAAATCATTTTCTAATTGGTAAGTACGGTTAGTATTCGTGTAGGATTTGAAGATATTTAAATGACTGTTCATTATATTATGTTTTGTTGAGCAATTAGAAAAAGTTAAGCACAAGCACGAGCGTCAGATAATGCTTCGTGATGTTTTAATTCTATGTTATGAACTTCACAACAAGAATTTAACCTTGCTGAATTATATCCTTTTGCTCTATATATTTTTAAAGTACATTCCCATTTAGTTGAAATATTTAACTCTGAATATGCGATATTATAATCTTGCATTGTTTTAAATAAAACACTTCAATCAAAACTTTCATTGTGTGCAACTAGTGTTTTACCATAAATACGTTTTTTTATTTCAGGAAATATTTCGGGAAAAAACGGAACGCTTAAAGTGTCATTTTCGGTTATTCCGTGAACTTGGACATTATGCCAATTATACTCGTTGTTAGGTGGTTTTATTAATGCGTGATATTCATCAATAATTTCTCCATTTTCTACAGTTACTATTCCAACAGAGCAAACATGATGTCTTGTTGCTTTTTCAAAATCTATGGCTGCAAAAGAATTTATCATTTATTATTCCTTTTATTTGATATTACCAGCACTTTAGTTCTAAACTCCTTTAATTTAATAATATGATCACTAATTTTTTCGATGGTTTCTTCTGTGAAAAAATCTTCTGGTTTAGACAGAATTAAGTCGCTATGAAAATTAATATAATAGTGATTTTTCCAATTTCCTAAATCAAATAAATTTTGTGTTATAAAATCACTGCTTGTTTTAGAGTATGTATCGAATTCATTTTTTATTGATTCAAATTCAGCAAGTAAATTGTTGTTTTCTAAATCTTTTCTGAAATCATTAATATCATTTCCGTACCAAACGTTTGTGTTAATATATAGATTTATTTTCCCATCCTTTGGATAAGAACTCATATGAAAGTTAACGCCCTTGTTTATGTAGAATTTAAAGTTACTTTGTATTCTCGTACCAATCTGTTTTATGTCGTTAGCATTTGGTATTTTTTTCTTTAAAACTGGAAAAAGTCTATTCCTTATTTCTTTTAATAACCAACCTTTGTGGTAATCTACAACAGGCTTGTCAAACGCTTCAAGATTTGTAACAGATGAAAGAGAGATTACTGCTCCAATAATATCTTCAATCTCTTCTTCTTTTTCCGTTATTGATTTTTTTAAACTATTTAACAGTCTTGAAATATTTAAAGCTCGTTTTTTTAAATAATGGTCATTCTCGCATAGACGAAATAAAATTTTCTCCCATTCTTCATCAAACTCTTCCGATTGATTTAATTTGTCAATGCTTTGTTGGTCAAGCTCTTTTAAATTCATTTGTAACGCAACACTTTCGTTCCATTTGTCAAAGCCAGAATGAAGTGATAAAAGTCTGTAAACTGGAGGATAAGCAATCTGAATACTTACTAAAGCAAAGTTTACTAATAATTCTAATTCATTATTTAGCTGGTCATTTTCTTCTGTTAGTACTTTAGTTGAATTTATACAGCTAATTAATGAAAGGGAGTTCATTAACCTTTTCAAAGCTCTTGGGTTTTTTCCAACTGATAAATTTGAAATTTCCGAAAATTTTGCAATTAACTCAACGTTACTTGCATTTTCTTCATTAATGTAGTTAGTTGACAATAAACTTTCTTTTAAAAATTTATCAGTTTCATACCTAGAAACTGGCATAGAAAAAGGAACTTGAATTATTTTATCGAAAAAAGACCTAAATTCTCTTTCGTTTAATTCTGATAATTTACCAAATTTTGGTTCTAATCCTTTTATTACAACGTCATAATCTATTGCTAAAACAAAAACACAATTTTTTAGTGTAAATATATTTTTTAAAAGCTCTAAAAGTTGAACTGCAACTGGTGGGTCAATTCTGTCCAAATCATCAATAAAGAAAATAATACCTTGTTTGTTTTTATCTTGAATACATTTTTCAATGATTTGTTCGAGTTCATCTCTAATTTGACTTATTGTAATATCTTCTTCTTGATTTAGAGATTTTTCAATCTCGTTCATTGCAGAGTTAGTTATGCTATTTAAGGAACTCGCAACCTTTAGTGTTGAAAAACCAATATTTCTGATGCTTTTAAGCATTTTGTTTTTTCTTTCCTTTTCTACGTTTGCAATTTTAGAAACTTCATCAATTAGTTTAGAAATTATGTCAATTAAGGTAGAAGACGCATCTTTCATTAAAGCATATTCCCAAGTATTTAGCCAAATCGAAAAATATTTTGAATCATTACTATCACTTAAATTCTTTTTCAAACTATTCATTAATGAGGTTTTTCCGCTTCCCCATTCTCCTTGAAGTGCTATTGTAATTGGTGTATTAGTAAGGTTTATGAATTTGGTGAGTCCGTTCTCAAAAGGTTCAATTCCAAAATTATCTAATTCTCCATTTGATAGGTTTCTTGGACTATCTGTAATGCTTGATTTTATCATAACTATTTTGAGTATTGGCGACTAATTCTCTTACCCTTTTCATCATAAGTTTCTGCATAATTTCCAACTTGAACAGAAAAAGTCGTTCCCGAAGCACCTAAAAATCTATCTATTTTCTGATAAGTTCTTGAAATTCTTTTTAAATCTTCATCAAATACTTCAAGATAATTTCCATCTTGAACGACAACTATTTCAGATGAGTTTCCTAAAAAATCGCCATTGTTGTATGACCTTTTAATTCGTTTACCTTTTTCGTCTATTGTTTCGAGATAATTTCCATCAACTTTTACTCTTGAAATCATATTTTTTGTTTTAGTTCGTTGTTTTGATAATATTATTCTTTAATTGTATACAACATAAGGGTTTCGACAGGCTCAACCTGACAAATACAATATTAAAAGACTTTTTGAAAAGCCTCAATATTTTGTTTTACAATACTATAGACTCCCTAAAAGTTCGGCCATTTTTTGGGCACGCGCTTTAACTTCATCCTCAGTCCATGACAATTTAATTAAGCAGGAAATATTACGTGCTATAATCGCATCGGAAGCTTCGAAAGTTTTATTTTCTAAATCTTGTAAGCCATTTTTAATTTCTTGAGATAACGGGAACAATGATTTCTGTTGTGTTAAATGCTGCCATCTTCTCACATAATGCCAGTTATTATCGAAATAATGGAAACATCCATCAATGCCATTTTCTTTAAATAAAGTCATCGCCTTTTGCGTGGTTTCCAAGTCTTTTAAGAAGAAACTTAAAAAAGAATAGTTTTCTACACCACCTTGCGGTACCGTTCGGAAGGTAAGTCCGGAAACGCTTTTTAAAGATTCTTTTATGATGTTGAAGTGTCGTTCTTGAATATTTAAAATTTCAGGAAGGCGTTTAACTTGAGCCAAACCTACAGCGGCATGAAGCTCTGAAATTCTATAATTGTAACCTAAAAACGGATGTGTTTCGGCGCCTCTATCATTTCCAACATGATCGTGACCATGATCGCTATAATGATCGGCATTTACATAATAGTATTCATTATTAGTAATCACGGCTCCACCTTCACCACAAGTAATGGTTTTTACAAAATCGAATGAAAAACACCCTAAATCGCCAATACTTCCCAATGGTTTATTATTGAACGTGGCTCCAATAGCTTGGCAGGCATCCTCTATAAGTAAAAGGTTATTCGTTTTACAGATATCTAGAATGGCTTGCATATCAGCCATACCACCACACATTTGTACTACCATAATACATTTTGTATTTGGGGTAAGTGCTTTTTGTATGGCTTCGGGATCGAGGCCTAATGTGTCATCGATATCTACAAGTACTGGTGTTGCTCCAACTTGCATCACGGCTTCGAAACTTGCCACAAAAGTAAAGGTTGGTAAAATAACCTCATCGCCAGCGCCTATGCCGGCAGAAGCTAATGCTACTGATAAGGCTGCCGTTCCGCTGGAAACAAGTTGTACGTGATTGGTTTGAAGTGTCGTTTGTAAAGCGCTTTCTAGTTCCTTAGCTTTCCAATGGCCATTACGCATGCCGTCGAATCCGTAACGCATGAGCACGCCATTGTCTAATACATCGTTTACTTCTTTTCGTTCTAAATCTCCAAATAATTCGAATCCTGGCATAATTTTATTTAATTCTTAAAGGTTTGTTTCTAAGGTACGGTGCGCTGCGTTAGGGATGGAGGCCTTGTTGGAGCTCTTTTTGTGTGGCCTGCCTGCCGATAGGTAGGTATGACATACAAAAAAGCGACGGCCGAGAGCCCGACCCTTGTGGTAACGCCCTAATCATTTATAATTCTATAATCGCCTCGCTTAATGGGCGTCTTACTTTTTTAAAAGTTGAAAACATATCGTCGTCGGCGCGATAGCCAATAGGTAACAGTAAAACCGATTTTAAACCTTGTTTTTCGAGGTCTAAAATACGATCGTATTCTTGAGGTATGAAACCTTCCATAGGGCAAGAATCGATGCCTTCCATGGCGCATACCGTCATTAAATTTCCTAGGGCGATGTAGGCTTGGTTGGCCGACCATTGCAGACGTTGATCTATGGTTTTATTGGACATCATATTGACCAAATCCTCGCGATAAGGTTTTAAAATGGTTTCGGAGGTTTGGCGAATGCCTTTGATATTTTTGTAATAATTATCGATATCGGTGCTAGTAATATCTGTTTGCACACAGATTACGAGTAAATGTGACGCATCTACGACTTGTTTTTGATTGAAAGAGGCTTTTACAAGTGATTGGCGTGTTTCTGGGTCTTTTACAACCACCAGTTTAATGGTTTGCAACCCATAAGATGTTGCTGTTAGGTTGAAAGCTTGCTTAATGAGGTTTAATTTTTCTTCGGAAAGCTTTTTTTCTGTATTAAATTTTTTGGTAGCATATCGCCATTGTAGCTGCTTTATCGTATCCATTTTGGCTTAATAATTTGAGCAAAAATAAGATATGCACATGGCATTTTACCATATTAAAGCGAAAAAATACAAGTGAGTTCGCGCCTGAATCAATATTTTTAAAAAAAATGATTTTTTGTTTGACAGATTTGAAAAAGGTTTCTATATTTGCACCCGCATTCAGGGAATACCTGATGAGGCACTCAGGAGAAATGGCAGAGTGGTCGAATGCGGCAGTCTTGAAAACTGTTGAGGGTCACACCTCCGGGGGTTCGAATCCCTCTTTCTCCGCAAAAAATCCCGTAAACATCATGTTTATGGGGTTTCTTTTTTTGTAATAAGTTTTAAAATGTTTCACTTCTTTCATTCAGCTTTTTAGGTTGAGCATAGAAAAGGTTGTTCTTATGTAATTTTGCAGTGATAGATTAAAATTAAAACGCTAAGCCTTGTCTTTTCGAAACATCAGCTGTAAACCTTTGTTATTTTGCATCATTTATTTCATTTATGATTTCAGCAAATAAAACATAAGATTTTATGCGATCTTGATGATCATAAATATGAGAAACGGCAATAAGTTCGTCTATTTGTGTTTCTGCAATAAAGGCTTTTACTTTATTTTTAACGGTAGCTTTACTCCCTATAAAAGTATACTTAAGCATTTGTTGAACGGTGGGGTGATTACTCATACTGCGAAGTTCTTCGGTCATATCAGAAGGTGGTTGCATATAATTACGTTTTCCTGTAATTAAATTGATAATCATTTTATAGAGTGACGTAGAAATGCGTTCTGCTTCTTCATCGGTATCGGCGATTATAATGTTAACCCCAGCCAAGGTATAGGGTTGTTGTAAAGCATCTGATGGCTTAAATTCCTTACGATAAACATCAAGGGCACTATAAAGTAGGGGCGTAGCAAAGTGGCTAGCAAAGGCATAAGGCAGGCCTTTTTTTGCTGCTAAATGTGCGCTGTCATGACTAGAGCCTAAGATATATAACGGAACGTTAATGCCTTCGGCAACATTGGCGCGTACATTTTTAGACGCACTATAAGGTGAAAAATAATCTTGTAATTTTTGAACTTCTTCAGGAAATGATAAAGCGGCTTGATAAAAGTCCGACCGAATGGCATTCGCCGTTTCTCTATCTGTTCCCGGGGCACGCCCTAGGCCTAAGTCAATGCGGTCTGGGTACAAAATACCTAAGGTTCCAAATTGCTCAGCAATGATTAGAGGGGAGTGGTTGGGTAACATAATACCACCGGAACCAACGCGTATGTGTTGCGTGCCTTCAGCAATTTTACCGATTAAAATGGATGACGCACTACTGCCAATGGCATCAGAATTATGGTGCTCGGCGAGCCAAAAGCGCTTGTATCCTGCTTTTTCGGCTGTTTGTGCTAAAGCTAATGAATGCTCGAAAGTTTCGGCTAAAGTGCTGCCTTTGGATACTATAGCGAGTTCTAATATGGAGTAGGCGATATTTTTATCTTGCATGCGTCTGGCTTGTTTAAATATGTAACGGTAAGTTTTAGGTAAAAATAGTAAAGAAGCCTTTCCTATTTAGAAGCATAGGATGATTTAAGAAATATTTAAGGTATTGGTTTTATGAATTTCTTGCCGGAAGTATTTTAAGACGTTATAGGGTTTTGCTATCTAATTACATGTTACCTCCAAGGGCTACAAAAAGATTTACACGTTGAATAATTTTTTGTGTTTGAAGATGAAGTAAGTCTGTTTCACTTTTATATAAATCCATTTGTTGATCTAAAAGATCCCTCATGTCGCTTTTACCAACCTTAAATCTAATTTCTTCCAACTCGAAAGCCCTTTTGTTACTACTCGTGGCAGCAAAAATATAATTTTCACGTTGCTCTATATTTTTAACAGCATCTAAGGTGTTCTCCACATCGGCCATGGCGTTTAAAACGGTTCTAGCATAGTTTTCTACCGCTTGTTTTTGCTGAGCTGTTCTTATGGTAACATTAGCTTTTAATTGACCTCCAAAATAAACTGGTGCTATTAATTCGCCACCGAGACTTCTAATCGGATTAGAAAAGTCATCCGCAAGTTGGATTAAAGGACTATCTAATATACCAAAACCTGCCGTTATATTGAGGCTAGGTAATCTGGCAGCCTTAGCTTCACCTACGCGATAGAAGGAACTATTAAATTGATATTGGGCTGCAAGGACATCTGGTCTGCGTTCTAAAATTTGTAATGGGATGCCATTGGGTATTTTAGAATGAAGTTCAATTAATTTGTTTTTGACTTCTATTTCAGCTTTGGGATATCTGCCAAGTAAAAGTTCCAGTGCGCGTAATTGGTTACTATAGGCCAACTCTAATTGCTTATAAGCGTCTTTAATCTGGTTTAAGTTTGCTTTAGCGATAACGACATCTATTTCAGTTCCGGTACCAATATCTAATCTATGTTGGGCGATGGTTTTTAAATTTTCAGAAGACATCACCATTTGTTGTGCAAGTTGTAATTGTAAAAATGTTGAAGAAGCCAAAAAATAAGTACGGGTTACATGCGCAGCAATTGAAAGTCTAGCAAAGGAATATTGACTTTTAATAGCTGCAAGGTTTGCTTGTTCGGCGTTTCGCGCGTTACGTAATTTTCCCCAAATATCGATTTCCCACGAAGCCTCGAAAATAGCACCATTTAAGCCACCGCCTAGGTTGCCTCCTAATTTCGTGGTTTCTCGTCCAAAAATAGAAAGTGCTGGTCGTAACGCAGCCTGAGCTACTTCAACATGACCAATAGCTTCTTCTATACGAGCGCTGCTAATGCGCAGGTCGGGATTGTAATGCAGGGCTTCTTTTACTAAGGTATCTAAGACAGGATCATTAAAAGAATCGAGCCAATTGTTGTTTACCGCTGTTGTATCGGCACTGTTTTGCCACGTAGAAGGTAAAATGAAATTTGCATAAGCTAGTTCCTGTAAATCTTCACCCGTTGGAGGGGCTTTAACAGCGCAACTTTGTACCAAACAAAAATTTGATAATAGGAGGGTAATCAAACAAAGGTTTCTTAAAATAACTTGCATTTTTAGTGAAGTTTAGGAACGATCCAATCTAATTTCGTGTTTATACGCATTATGACCTTTCTAACCAAGTGAATGATAGTGCCTCTTTCTGTGTAAATGGCGCCAACACCTACTGCTCCAGGGGCTAGAAATATATCCTTATCAGATTCTGATACTTTTAGTCTCACTGCAAACCGCCCTTCTTCTGAGTGATCTGCTTGTGTGTCCGGCAATCTACCACTTGCTGTTAATTGGCCTTGAGCGTTGGCCCAAACGATGTGATCAACTTCGCATTTAATGATGTGATTAGGATGTGTTTTTAAGGCGATTTCAGCATGGTCACCATCTTTTACATAGCGAATTTCATTTTGTTTAAACAAGGCAATTAGCCATTGTTCATCTTCTATAAAAGTTAATACAGGTTTAATGGGAAACTGCACCGCCATAGCTCCTGGACGTAATTGTAAATTTATTACGCGACCATCGGCAGGGGCACGATATACGGTTTGTTCTAAATGCCATTCGGCTTCTTTTAGCTGAACTTTGGCTTGTTCTAAATCTGCTCTGGCTTGCGTAATTTCCGATAGCTCTCCTTCCGAAGAAATTGCTGAAATTTTTTGTAGATATTGAGATTTTTCAGATTGGGCCATGGCCTTTTGGGCTTGTAAATTTTGCAGATTAGCTTGAGCTTGTTCGTAGTCAAATTTTGAACCCGCTCCTAAATCTGCTAATTCTTTAGTTTGTTGCTGTCTTTTTATGGCTAAGTTTAGTTGTGCATCAATAACTTGGATTTTATTTTCTGCAGTAGTAATTTGATCTTCTAATTCTCGGTCGTAAGCTTTGGCACTTACTACTTTGGCTTCTAAAAGAGGAATTTTAGATTTTAGGTTTTTAACCTTAAGTAAGAAGGGTTCGGGATCTATTTTGAATAAAACGTCTCCTTTTTTTACATGCTGGTTGGGTTTAATAGGAACTTCTGTAACCTGACCAGTAACTGCAGGTACAACTTCTACATTGTAATTCATAACACGAACGTCATGTGAAGAAGGTGCAAAAATATTAAGAAAAAGTATAAGTAGGGTTATAGCTGCTACAGGAATGATATAAGCTATGACTTGTGTAACTGTATTCCAAGGTAATAATTTAAATTTGAAAAAGATAAGCCAAACAATGCCACCGTATATAAGGAGTAATAGTATTTCCATTTAAGATTTTTTTTGTTGCTCGTTATTTGTTTCGGTTTCGGATATTTCGTTTTTGTCACTTTGTGTCTCTGCTTGGGGGCTTTTCCCTTTTTTAAACTCTTTTAAAGTGGTCTCGTGATAGTCTCCTTTATCCGTGCCATATGCCATTTTGTAAAATACAGGTTTGCTGTAAGCCCATAGCCATGCAAGTGGCCAAAGCAGTCCTCCAAAAAATAAGGACAGGATACAAAGGACTTTTATAGCTTCAGCTTGTGGATGATTTCTTTTTTCGGCGATTTTTTCTGGAAGTACGTGAACAAAAAGAAATAAGCCTATACAAACGAAAGGCACAATAATAATAACTATCCAACTAACAACTTCGGCTATGGTGTCTTCTACACCACCTTCTTGATTGTTGGCTGAAATTAAGAGAGGCAGTAAAAATAATAAAATACTAAGGTGTCTTCTTTTTGAGGGTTGAAAGAGCATGGTATTCAGTTTTAAACAAAAATAATAAATTTGGTTTTTGGGATTGTTTAGTGAATGTTTTAATTGAAACATTTTCAAGTGGTTATGTTTGTGGTAATTTACAATTTTGTTTAAAAAAAAGCAGTTTAAAATTCATTATTTTTTAAACTGCTTTCTTAAAATATGGGTGTCAAACTAAGTCATTTTACATAACTTTTTGTGCAATTATCGTTTCAATGCTCCAGAGGTATCACCTCCCATTAAACTTTTTATGTTTTCTAATGAGACCATATTAACATCTCCGATTACCGTATGTTTTAAGGCACATGCAGCGGTAGCAAAGTCTAAGGCTTCAAGATCAGTATCATAATGAAGTAAGCCATAGATGAGTCCGGCAGCAAAGGCATCGCCTGTACCAACACGATCAATCACATGTGAAATGTTTAAGGTTTCTGTTTTAATGTATTCGGTGCCCGTCCATATTCTACCTTGTATTTCCTGCTCGGATGCGCTTATAGATTTTCGTTTTTTACCTACAACTTTTTTAATTCTAGGAAAAGCGTCCATAAGTTCTTGAGCCGAATTTTTTAGCTTTCCACCAACTTCTCCAAGTCCGAACATTTCATTGATACCACGCGGACTAGTAATTACAATATCACAATGTTGTACCAGTTCAGGCATAACTTCTTGCATGGTTTTGCCATATTTCCACATGTTTTTTCGCGAGTTAATATCGCCAGAAACCATGATGCCCATTTTGTTAGCCGTTTTTATGGCCTCCAAGCAGCATTGGGCCGCACCTTCAGAAATGGCAGGGGTAATCCCTGTCCAATGAAACCAATCGGCGTCTTTTAAAACATCTTCCCAATCGACCATGCCAGGTTGTATTTTGGAAAATGCCGAACCTTCTCTTTCATACACAACCACACTAGGTCTATGCACGGCACCTTTTTCTAAGAAATACATGCCTAGTTTGTCATCACCATATATTATTTGATCACTACTCAACCAGTTTTTTCGTAAAAACTGTGTAGCCGCACGTCCTAAGGCATTATCAGGAAATCGTGTCATGTGTGCCGCTTTCATACCTAGGTAAGCACATGATATAGCTACATTTGCTTCACCACCACCGTAAACCAATTCGAAAGAGTTGGCTTGTGAAAATTTTAAATATCCAGGAGGCGATAAGCGCATCATGACTTCTCCAAAGGTTACCAGTTTTTTATTCATATTTAATGTTTTGTTTTAGCTATTTAATATTTTTAGTGACTAAAAATACAATTTAATATAGGAAAATTTAAAATCATTTCAGGCAATTGTTGGATTTCAACAGTCAATTTGGATGGCATTTTCATTTCAAAAATCATTATTTGAGTTAATAATAATGTAAACCCCGATTAAAAGAGCACTTGTTTTATTTCTTAACAATAAAAATTAATATTAATTTCATTGAAATTTTAAAAAACAACCTCAATCTTTATGCTTAAGCCGTTTCTTATCATGCTTTGTTTGATCATTTTTGTGCCGTTTTCTAACGCGCAAACAAAGAAGTTAGATTCTTTAAGTACCAAACAGATCATAGATACTTTACTTATCGATAGAGAATTGAAAAATTGGTCCATCCGGTTGTTTACCAACTATAAAGGGCAAAGTTTTAATCTTAAAAATGGTGAAAATAAATTGTCATTTAAACCCAATAACAGGGCTGGGGTTGGTGTAGGGTTAGGGACGAGTAAGCTGATTGTAGATGTTGCTTTTAATTTAAAGGGGCTTGAAGAAAATCCTACAGAACGTTTTGATTTACAAGGTGCAGTTATTGTAGGTAATAATCACTTGGTTGGTTTATATGTTCAACATTATAAGGGTTTTAATGTGACCAATAACTTTGGGGAACCGGAGTTTTTTAGCCGTGATATCACCTCCTTTTCTATGGGGGTTAATTATTTGCATACTTTTGATGAAATTTCCTTTTCCACCGCTACATTAAGAGCAGGCCTTATGAAAGCTGAAAAAAAACACTACATCTCATATGGTGTAGGTGGATTTATGATTTACGATAATTTCTCAGCAAACGATGCGCTTATTCCTGATCGTGATTTTTTTGACAGTGATGCGTATATAAATGAGTTTAAAGGTGTGGGGGTAGGCGTTTCCGCTGGCGTGTTATCTGTTTTCGTACTTCCAGCTAATTTTTTTGTAACTCTTAATGTTATTCCGGGAATTGGTTTGATGCACAAAAGAACCTTCACCGAAGAAGACAAACACACCGTTTCAAATCCGCTTATCTATAAGCTGGATTATAATGCTGGGGTTGGTTATGTTTATAAACGGTTTTATGTGACGTTTGTGTACGGAAGTTGTGTTTATACGAGTAGTTTGGACCATGGGTTAGACTATGTGTTTAGCAATACCAAAGCTAAAATAGCCATTGGTTACAAGCTTAATTCTAAGAAAAAGTTGAAGCTGCCTTTTGAAGGAAAGTGATTTTTAGTTGCCTTCGTAGTCGGAATGAAAATAAAAAGATATAGTGATTTATGATGCCTCAAGAAACTACAGAAAAATTTAAATTAAAACATTTTCCATCGCTTATAGTAGATACCTATAAAGCATGGACCGCCGATGATCCTTTTCGATTAAGTGCTGTCGTTGCTTATTATGCCGTCTTATCGCTTCCTGGGCTTTTAGTGATTATTGTTAATACGGTTGGTTATTTTTGGGGTGCCGATATCGTGCAAGGAAAGCTTACCCAAGAAATATCGAATGCTTTAGGGCATGATGCTGCCGATGCCATTAAAACTATGATGGTTGAAACGCAGAACAAAGAAAAAAGTACTGCCGCAACACTTGCAGGTATTGGGTCGCTATTGTTTGGCGCTACAGGTGTTTTTTACCATTTACAACTTTCACTGAATCAAATTTGGAATATTGTTCCAGATAAAGATTCTGGTTTCACGAAGATGCTTCTCGATCGTACACGAAGTTTTGCGTTCATTTTAGTGATTGGGTTTTTGTTACTGATTAGTTTTTTAATCACTACAGCGATTTCTTCATTAAATAATTACATCCAAAGTTTTATGCCCGATTTTATTGTGTATATCGCTTTTGTATTGGATGCGGTTTTGTCTATTAGTATTATAACCGTCTTGTTTGCGCTGTTGTTTCAGTATTTACCAGACGCGAAGATTAGATGGAAAACCGTTTGGATTGGCGGACTCATAACGGCCATACTTTTTGTTTTTGGAGAGTTTATTCTTGGTTTGTATTTGGGGACGGCTAATCCAGGATCGACTTATGGTGCAGCAGGAACTATCGTATTAATTTTACTATGGGCGTCCTATTCGTGTTTGATTTTGTTTTTTGGCGCCGAGTTTACTTATGTATATGCCAAACGCTATGGTTTAGGTATACAGCCAAATGCAAATGCTAAAATAATTGAGAATTCGTAGTGATTTAAAAGCTTAGTAAACTTACAGTTTAGGATTACTAATGTTGCAATAAAAAAATAAGGCCATCTAAATCATGTTTAGATGGCCTCTAGGATTAATTAATTTGCATGTTGTTGAGAGGTTTACCACTCGGCAATTTCTTTTTCAATAGCTTCTCTTTCCTTTCCTGTTTTTTCTTGTAGTTTACCTAACATCTCATCAAATTTACCTTCTGAATAGGTAATGTCATCGTCGGTAATTTCACCATATTTTTGTTTGAAGTTACCTTTAATTTGTTTCCACTTACCTTCTAACTGATCTCTGTTCATAATTTCTAACTTTTAGTTTAATATTCGTTTAGGGCTAAATTACTTGCATAGAGATGCTTGTATTGACTCAAAAAAATAATATCTTAATCTAAAAAATTAATGGCCATGAATATTGAAGGCAGTTCATGTTTTGTGTGATAAGGTTAAGGCGGTTTCTATTTTAAATGAATATTTGTAGTTACGAGCTTAAAAAGAACTAAAAAACGAAGCGATATGGCAGCGATTATAAAAAATGAAGCACAATATGAAGCCTTACGAGAAAAGGGGTACAGTAAAGAAAAGTCGGCAAGAATAGCCAACACTCCCGATGCTGGCGTAAAGGGAGGTAAAGCCAAGGCTTATGAGGAACGTACCAAAGCAGATTTATATGAACAAGCTAAAAAAATAGGCATCGAAGGGCGTTCTAAAATGAATAAACAACAACTTATAAAGGCTTTAAGAAACCATTAATTAATAGTACTAACCACATATATATGAATATGATACAACCAAGAATAATTCGTCAAATTTTTATTTTGCTTCTCATACTGCTTATTGGGGGCTTAATTTTTAAAGAAATGGCGCCTTATTTGTCAGGCGTTTTGGGCGCAATTATCATGCATGTTTTGCTTAGGAAACTCATGTCCACACTTGTAAAAAAGAAGGGCTGGTCTCCTAATTGGGCGGCAGGATTACTCATGTTTATGTCTTTTATGGTTATTTTACTTCCAGTAGCTGGTATCGTGATGATGTTGGGTAATAAAATTGGTGCGGCTGTAGATAATTCAGAGAAAGTTATTGCTGTTGTTGAATCCCAATTAGATGCCATCGAAACGCGATTTGGTTACGACATAACCTCACAGTTTGATCCTCAAGCGGTCTCAGGTTGGCTTTCTGAAAACCTACAAGGTTTAGTAGGCGGGACCTTCAATACGTTTATCACCATTTCCATCATGTATTTTTTGTTGTATTACATGTTAACCAATAGAAAACAATTAAGAGAATCCTTGTATGATTATATTCCTATTAGTGATTCTAGTCTGAAAATTATAGGAACAGAAACCCGTCAAATGGTTAAGGCCAATGCCTTAGGAATTCCATTAGTAGCCTTAGCACAAGGGGTAGTAGCCCTTGTTGGTTTTTTTATTTTTGGTGTTGAAAATCCGTTTTTTTGGGGTGCTATTGTCACTTTTGGATCTATGGTTCCTTTTATTGGTAGTATGTTGGGAACACTACCTGTTTTTATATTAATGTTATCTAATGGAAGTCCATTTCAAGCTTGGGGTATTTTAATTTATGGTATTGTGGTAGTTGGGTCTACCGATAATTTAATTCGCTTATTCGTGCTAAGAAGGTTAGACGATGTGCATCCTTTAATTACCCTTCTAGGGGTTATAATTGGATTACCATTATTTGGTTTTGTGGGATTAATTTTCGGACCATTATTAATTAGCTTGTTTTTAATTATTGTTCGAATTTATAAGAAGGAATATGGTAAAGGTGAGGAGCATACGTTGTAGAAACTTAAATCGCATGCTTCTTTTGGACTAAGATTTTAAGGCATCAAGCTAATGGGATTAAGAGATGATGATTAACTTTTATGAGCGTAATTTTTAGAAAAGAAATCATGACAATAGGCATTATAGGAAAAGGAAAGATTGCAGGGAGTTTAGGAAAACATTGGGCGAAAGCAGGCCATGAGATATTGTTTGGTTCTAAACATCCGGATGAGTTACGAGGATTGGTGGAAAATGCGGGGCATGATGCTGTAGGGTTGAGTTTGAATGCTATTTTTAAAGCCCAAACGGATGCCTATTTATTGGCCATGCCATTTCACACTATGCATCAAATAGCCGAATTGTATGCCGGTAATTATGAAAATAATGTAATTATTGATGCCACAAACCCAGACCCTGAAAACGATGGCGAGTTGGCGACAGAAGTGTTAAACGCGAATTACAATGCTTCAGAGTATACAGCCATTAAGTTTGGAACGGCCAAAACGGTTAAGGCTTTTAATTCTTTAAATCCTGAAGATTTGGAGCAGAAAGCTTTCCGAAGTAAACATAAAATGGCTATTCCGTTTGCGACTCAGGAGTCACAAGGAAAAAAATTAGCCATACAACTTATAGAAGATATAGGTTTTGATGCGTTTTATATTGGCGATTTAAGCCATTCGAATATCATGGAACCGCAGCAAGCACTTTTTGGGAAGTCTTTAGAATATGCAGAATTAAAGCGTTTGGTGGACGCCACCCGTACTTTTTAGAGGGTTGGCTAAATTGTTGTTTGTTTGATAAATAATAGAGTTCTAATACATGTGTTTTAGCTTATGACATGGGAAATTATTTTAATGTTTGTCGTGCTTCTTACAACCATACTCTTGTTTGTATTTGAAGTATTTCCTATTGATAAAATCGCTTTTTTTATCATCATATCTCTTGTTTTATTGGGGTTAGTTACACCAGAAGAGGGGATAAGTGGTTTTTCAAACAGTGCGACTATTGCTGTTTTGGCCCTTATGATTTTAGCCATTGCCATGGAGGAAAACGGCGTTATTCATTGGCTTACTTCGGGCATGGGAAAGGTGAAGTCGCTACCGCTCGCCGTGATGGCACCCATTTTTATGTTTGTAAGCGCCTGTATTTCTGCATTTATTAGCACTACTGCTGTTGTTATTGTTTTTATTAAAATTGTAAATCAGCTATCCGAAAAATTTAATGTCCCACAGTCTAAATTACTGTTGCCCATTTCTTTTGCAGGGATATTAGGAGGATCGTGTACCTTAATGGGGACCTCTACCAATTTAATAGTGAATTCGGTATCTAGTAATTTGGGAGCTGAACGTTTGGGCTTTTTTGAGTTTACCTGGCTTGGGCTTACTTTTCTAGGGATTTCTATGGTATACTTAACCATTTGTTTAAAATGGTTGCCTCGAGAAAAGCAGAAAAACCTGAATGAGAATTATCATATCGAAGAATATTTTACCCATGTTAAAATTAATACCGAATCTGCACTCGTTGGAAAAAAAATTAAAGATGGATTTCTGTATAACAATCCAGATGTGTCTCTGTTAAAACTTATACGTAAAAATCGTGTGCACAATGCGCCAGGTAAATACATCACACTTAAAGCAGGTGATGAATTGGTTTTGGTTTGTGATTTGGAAAATTTATCGCGTATTAACCAGTCGGAGAATCTAGATATTTGCGATAAAGATAAAGTAGATGTTTATTATCAGACTGCAGTAGCATCTAAAGACGAAGATCAAGTTCAAGCTGAAACAGAAGAATTTGAGTTAAATAACCGCGTTTTTGTAGAGCTTCTCATGCTTCCAGGCGCTATTTTGTTAGGGAAAACTCTGGGTGAGCTACGTTATTTTATGCTTCAGGATGCTACGCCAATAGCTATTAAAAAACGAAAAACACTTACTCACTTTAAAGAACGCATGATTAGAAATAGCACCGATAAATTGTTGCTCAAAGCTGGCGATCGTTTGCTTGTAGAAGTTTCTAAAGAAAAAATGTTAGCCTTTGAAAGTATGGAAAATGTGGTGATGCTTCAGGAGTTTGATGAGGTGGAACAGCCTTCTAAGTTTAAAAAATACTTTTCACTAGCGGTTTTAGTCGCCGTGGTAGGCATGGCGGCAAGTGGTTTGTTGTCCATTATGGTTAGTGCATTAACCGGGGTGGGGGTTTTGTTGTTAACCAAGAATTTGGATTTAGAAAAAGTTTACAAGAAGGTTAATTGGCAAATATTTTTCCTGTTGGCAGGCATGATTCCTTTAGGTGTAGCCATGCATAATACAGGCGCCGATATGTGGATTTCAGAACAACTATTAGGATTGTTAAGCGGTCAGTCGAAATATGTCATTATAGGCGTGTTGTTTTTTATTACCATGTTTATGAGTGGTGGTATTAGTAATAATGCCACAGCCATTATCATGACACCCATTGCTATGGCAGTGGCTCAAGGAATGGATCTCGATTATACACCGTTTATTCTTACGGTATTGTTTGCTTCAAATTTTAGCTTTTTTACACCTGTAGGCTATCAAACCAATACCTTAATTTATAGCGTGGGTAATTATAAGTTTAAACACTTTTTTATAATTGGCGGAATACTAAGTATAATTCTTTGGTTAACAGCCACGTTTTTGTTAACGAATATGTTGTAAAAATAAATAAGATGAAAGATAATTTTAAAATAGGCGATGCCTTTAACAAACTTTGGGATAAACTCGATGATTGGTTTAGCACCATTATTTTAAAACTGCCTAACTTTATTTTGGCGGTTGTTATTATGATTCTGTTTTACTTTATCGCTCGCGGCGTGAGGAAACTGCTACTTCGATTTTTGCTAAACCGTATCAGTCAGAAATCCATTCAGGATATCATTGCAAAAATGGTTTTTTTAAGCATTATTTTGATTGGTTTTTTTATCGCATTGGGTGTTTTAGAACTCAATAAAATACTTACTAGTATTTTAGCCGGTGCCGGTGTGGTAGGACTTGCAGTTGGTTTGGCGCTTCAAGGTACATTAAGTAATACGGTTGGTGGTTTGGTGCTGTCTTTTATGCCTAAAATTCGCATTAACGATTATATTGAAACCAGCGAAGCCAAAGGTTTTGTGAGTGAAATAAGCTTGCGAAACATTGTGTTGCGACGACCTGATAATAATTACACTATTGTGCCCAACTCGAAGTTTGTAGACAACAGTTTTACAAATTATTCATTAAGTAAACGTAGTCGTATTTCGGTAAGCTGTGGTGTAGGTTATGAAAGTGACTTACAGGAAGTGGAAGATGTTGTTAAACGCGTGATTTCTGAAAATTTTGAACAAAAAAACGGGGAGGACGTAGAGTTTTTCTATACCGAATTTGGAGATAGCTCGATTAATTTTATGACCCGATTTTGGATTGATATGGTGAAAAATAAACAGGAATACGAAGGCAAGCATAAGGCGATAAAACTTATAAAATCTGAGTTTAATGCCAAAGGTATTAACATTCCGTTTCCTATTCGAACGTTGGATTTTGGCAAAAATAACCTTCAAATTAATCGTGATAGCCCAGAAGAGTAAGTATTTGTAATAAAACCGATTGCGTTAAACATTAAATCGCTAGAGTTACGGTTTAAAGCATATTTGTTAGAACTTGTGTAAGTAAACAGATTATAAACAAAAAAGATATACCGATGGAACTAGCAAAAAATGAAAAAGATTATATAAAAATATATGAGGAAAAGGGTTACGATGCGAACTTTAGAGTTGAAAATAATAAGCTTATAAATAATGAAACGAAGGAAGCTTATACTCCAGAGGATGTTAATATTGTAGCAGAGCATCGTTATGAAGGGATGAGTGACCCTTCGGATTCATCTATACTGTATGTGCTTGAAACTAATAAAAATGAAAAGGGCACTTTTTTAATGGGCTACGGCCCTAGTGCAGCCCTAGAAGTTGCTGAATTCTTTAAGGACATCCCTAAGTCCAATATTTCAAACAAAGCGAATATTAATAATTAAGCGGTTTGATAGATTATTAACTCTAGATTAGTAGCAATCTGGTATGATACTCACCTTGGTTTTTTAAAATTGAGGTGGGTATTTTTTTTGTTTAAAAGTTACAAAGTTACAAAGTTACAAAGTTACAAAGTAGCAAAGAGACAAAGAGACAAAGTTATAGAGTTAAAAAGAAGCAAAGTTATGTGGTTACATAGCTTTAACGGGTGTATCTATGATCGTATTACCATGAAACTTCCGCGTTAGGGATAGTAGTGGAAATCCTTTTTTGAGGTACGAGAAAAAGATTGCAACGGATAGCCCGACCCTTGTGGTAACGCCCACCAATAGATGAATTGAGATATTGGCGATTTTCGTACATTTGTTATTTCGTAGATTTTAGGTTAAAAAAGAAGGTTTTAAATATTAATTAGCCTTGTTTTTTGACTTTGTATTGATTCGTATACAAAAAAGCCGTTTTTAGGAATTTTTCGTATATCTTTCGTAAACGAAACGCTAACATATAAAGCACGAGATTTAAATGACATTTTTTGTAAAGTATGATTTTAATACCTTGTGTAAAACGTTCCTAGAAACCCATTTAAATGCTTTAGGAATTTCATACACATTGCATAGCATTAACGAGATCTCAATTGAAGAGGAATTGTCACACGAGAAACAAGCAGCTCTTATAGATGCTTTAAAAAAGTGTGGTGTTGGTATTGAAACCGATAAAAAGTCGACTTTGGTAGATCGTATAAAAAACGTGGTTGATGGTATGCTGCGAGACTCGTCGCAAACTTCGGGAACACTTTCTACTTATTTGTCTGAAACCTTACATTATTCCTACGCGCATTTATCGGCTGTTTTTTCTGAAAGCACGTATACGTCTATTGAAAATTATGCGATTTTAAGACGTGTAGATTTGGTGAAGGAGTATTTGTGTAACACGGATTTAACCCTTACCGAAATTGCCTTTAAACTCGATTATAGTAGTGTGGCTCATTTATCGGGCCAGTTTAAAAAAACAACAGGCTTAACACCTAGTGCTTTTAAGCGTATTATGAATAAGAAACAAACGCAAAACACTTAAATATTTATAAGTAATCCATGAGTACATCCCTTTTAAACATAGCGTTGGCAGACGATGACGACGATGACAGAATGTTATTTAGTGAAGCTATTGAAGAAATCGCCATACAAACTAAATTGATGCTGTTTAACCATGGGCAAGAGCTAATGGATTATTTAACACAGCCGAAAATAGAATTGCCAAACTTGATATTTTTAGACTTGAACATGCCTATAAAAAACGGTATGCAATGTTTAAAGGAGATTCGTAATAATCCCGTTTTAAAGGATTTGTGTGTGGCTATTTATTCGACATCTTCCTCGGAAGTTGATATAGAAGAAACTTTTTTAAATGGGGCAAATATTTATGTGAATAAGCCCAATAACTATAGTAAATTGCGAGAAGCAATAGAGAAAGTACTGCAACTAAATTGGCAGTACCATACGTCCAACCTAAATAAAGATACCTTTTTATTTCGTATTTAAATTCTATGGATTTTAAACGCGTATATACTTCCACCAAAACTTATATCATATTATTGATTGGAGCCCTCGCTCTGCTTTTATTTACGGCTAGTACGGCATACAAGCAAATCATGCGTATGCAAGAATCTGCCGATATGGTGGCGCAAACCTTAAAGGTTTACAACGCTATTGGAAGTCTTGCCGAACATTATTCGCAAGCCGATTCTGATGAGTTTCGTGAGGCTCTGTTGGAGGATGCTTATCTAAGTCATGCACTTAAAAATTACAAAGCCGAAGGACGTTTAGTTTTAGATAGTTTAAAAATATTAACCCAAGATAATCATTTACAACAAGCCAGGTTGCAACCTATGGAGGCTTTGTTGAATAAAATGAACAACCAGCTTCTTGTTTTGGACACCCTTAATATTGAAGATGAAGCCGAATTTTTTAAAGCTAAAGAGGCCCAAAAACTTGAAATTAATAAAACGATAAGTAACATTCGTTTGCTTAAAAATCAAGTGCTGCAAAATGAAAAGTACCTGATGCAGGAACGGCAGGCCGATTATGAATCACATAAGTTTTTAGCACCATTAACCTCTTTAATCTTAGCTTTTTTAGCACTATTTATTTGTGTTCTAACCTTTACAAGAATTTATAAAAATAAGCTTAGGATCAGGCAATCTGAGGCCTTTTTAAAAAATATACTAGCGACTACAGATAACATTATAAATTATTTTGAACCTATTTTTAATGCCAACGAACAGGTTGAAGACTTTAAAATTGTTTATGCTAACGATTGTAATCGAGATTATTTAGGCATAGATCCCGAAGCTATTATAGGAAAAAGGGTTTCTGAGGTTTTTCCGTTTTTCTATGTTGATGGTAAGTTTGACGAACTTTTACAAGTTTATAATGAGCAAACTAAAATCGACTTTGAAAGAAAGGTTTTTATTGATGAAAAAAACATGTGGTTTAGCTGTTTTGCAACGCCCTTAACAGAAGGTGTTTTGTTAACAGCAAGAAACACGACTCTCGAAAAAGAGGCCGATGCGGCACAGGAGATCTTTAAAAAACGTTTAGAAAGTCAGAATTTAGAATTATTAGATAGTCGCGCATTTTTAGGGAATATTTTTAAGAGTATTTCCCACATCGTGATGCATTTTAAAAGTATTCGAGATGCTGAAAATAATATTGTAGACTTCGAGATTCTATTTGTTAACGAACGTATCAATCCGGTTACAGGAGATTTACCAGAGGATATTAAAAATAAAAAGGTTTCTGAGGTATATCCTTCCATTTTTGAAACGGGAATTTTTAAACATTTAAAAGAAGCTATTGAAACGAATAAGCCCATGTTTTATGAAGTGCCTTATAATGGTAACGATTACGCACAATGGTTTAGCGCTACCGCTATTAAGTTGGGCGATGGGGTTACGGTAACCCTTAGGGATATTACCGAAGAAAAGAAAAAGTCGGATGAGTTAAAACAGGTTAATGAAACGCTTGTTATTCAGAATTCCATATTGTCGGATGCCGAAAGTTTGGCTAAAATTGGTAGTTTTATTTGGGATATGGGTAGTGATTCCTCGGAACTCTCCGATAATTTTTATGCTATGCTTGGTTGTGAGGCTAATGAGTTTAAGTCTTCTCTAGTGCGGTATAAAGATTTTATTCATCCAGATGATGTAGAACTCTATGAAAAACGAGGGGCTGAAATTGTTTCTGAATTAAAGGCTTCCGAACATACGTACCGTGTTATTACCAAGCAAGGCGAAGTGAAACATTTTAAAACCAACGGACAGTTTGTTATTAAAAATGACAAAAAGGTTATGATTGGTGTGGTTCAGGATGTTACCGAAAGTATAGAAGCTGAAGAACGTTTGGTAAAAAGTAACCTGCGATTAAAGCAAAGTAATGCCGAATTGGAATCGTTTAACCGTGTGGCGAGTCACGATTTACAAGAACCTTTACGTAAAATACAACTGTTTATTTCACGTATTGAGGATCGGGAAGGTGACCATTTTTCAGAAAAGGGAAGATTTTATTTTGAAAAGGTGGTTAGCGGTGTAAAACGCATGGAATCCTTAATTAAAAACTTGTTAGCCTATTCTAGAATCGATAGCAGTAAGAGTAATTTTGAAAAAATCGATTTAAACGAGATTCTCGAAAAAGTTGAAGACGATTTAGCCACCCGAATACATGATGCCAACGCCGAGATTGTTGTTGATAAACTTCCACAGGTAAAAGCAGTGGTTTTTCAAATGGAACAACTGTTTACCAATTTAATTTCTAATGCCTTAAAATATAGAAGTCTAACGGATGAGCCAAAACTTGAAATACGCTATAAGAAAGTAAAAGCGTCCAAGTTACCAGGTCATGTGTTAAAAGTAAAAAAGCGTTATCATAAAATATCATTTATAGATAATGGCATTGGTTTCGATGCAGAACATGCCGAAAAAATCTTTGAAGTTTTTCAGCGCCTTCATCAAAAGACAGAATATTCAGGAAATGGCATCGGCCTGGCCATCTGCAAGAAAATTGTAGAAAACCATAATGGCTTTATTCGCGCTAAAGGCGAATCTGGTGTAGGTGCGACCTTTATTATTTACTTACCGTTTTAAAAGTTTAGTAGATTAGCTTTTCTTAGAGAGCTATCCTTCCTTATTAATCATCACATTTTATAAATACATGCTTTTATGGTTATAAGGGCCATTGAGGGACTATATGTCTTAGTCTTAAGGTATACTTTCAGAAACTTTAGGTTTCCATAATATAAAGGTATAATTACTTACACAGGGCGTTCTACAGGTTTAATCCTGCTCTTTCAATACCTTTCAACGTCTTTTTTAACTCTTTTTAACACAAAATTCACTCGAATCCGAAAGTTGTATAACACAATCCAAAAGTTGCATAACAGATAAGCTTCTCTTCCTAGCGATCTTTGTCATGTAGGTTTTTGGTAAGTCTACATAATTAAAAATTTAAATACATAAGATTATGGAAGGGACTTTAAAAACAACAAAACAATTTGCCAGAGTTGGTAAATCGTGGCCGAGTACCGGGTTTATGAAAACACATTTTCTAAAAAAAATTCTAGAGAGAATAAACAGAAATCACAGTGCTCGAATTGAAAAATAAGACTAAAAATTTAAAAGTAATATCATGTTTAGAGCAACAGCATTTTTAATCATTTTGTGTTTATTCGTTTGGGCAGTAGGCTTCTTTGTCTACGGTCTGGGTGTAGAAATTCATTTGTTATTATTGGCTGCCGTTGTTATTGCTTCAATTAGAGTACTTAGAAATTAAAAAAAACAAACTTAAAATATCATATTATGAAAACCACACATTTAAATACCACGACAATAGATGCGATGTTTAATCAATTGAAACTTAGTTTTGGAGGTTCGGTTGTAAAAAACGCTAAAGAGTATATTTTAGAAACAAATAGTGACATTGCTTCAGGAAAAATTCAAGGAATCGCCTTGGCTGGAGGTATCTCGTTTGTTGAATTTGATATGACGTTTCCAGAAGATGTTACCATTTCAATAAGCACACCAAATAAAAATCCTATTTATTTTGCCTACTGTTCAGAGGGGCAATTAGAGCATAGTTTTGGTGCAGGGCAGCCTACTGTGAGTTTAGAAAGTTTTCAAACAGGTATTATCGCTAGTCCTTCAGGAGATGAAAACCTATTACATTTTAAGAAAGATAAGCGTTTAAAAGTGGCCTTGATTACGGTTCAAACGACTAAACAAGCACAAAATTCTAATAAAGAAGGCTTAAAAGGCAAGCTTTATAAAACGTTCTATAAAGATGAGGCTGTAGAGAATTTTGTTTATGTAGGTTCTCAAAATTTAAAAATTGCTGAAAAAATTCAACAAATTAATGCCATTAAGCAAGAAGGTATCGTAAAAACCTTGCTAATTCAAGGTTTGGTTCATGTTATTTTAGCTCTTGAAATACAACAACATACTGAGGATTTAAGAAATGAAGACAAACAATTAGGTACATTAACGACTAGAGAAATGGAAGCTATAAGAGAAGCTTCAGCTTATATTGATAAGAATTTTGATAGTCAGATTTCAATTTCAATGCTGTGTTCAGATTTCGGAATTTCACCATCAAAACTTCAAGAAGGTTTTAAATTGATGCATGGTAAAACCGTTACCGATCATATTAGAACCGTTCGTGTGCAAAAAGCTGAAGACTATCTGAAAAATACAGATATGAATATTTCAGAAGTGGTTTACAGCATCGGTTTTTCAAGTAGAAGTTACTTCTCTAAAATTTTTAAAGAAAGCTATAACTGTAGTCCTAGCGAATACAAAATGGCACAACGTGATATGCCTATTTCGGCATAAACCAAACGATATATATTTTAAGTAAAAACCACGCCTTAATGGCGTGGTTTTTTATTGCATAAGTATTATTGGCGTGGCTTTAATAAATATAAAGTCTAAAGGACAATGTTGGTTGATATGCCTTAGGGAAAAAAGAGGACTGCCATAAAAGTCGGTTCGCGTCTATCTGAATTTATTTCAGATTCTCATAATCATTGGATTTCAATATTATGAGAATCTCTGTTGCTCACAGATGGCAATTGTTTAAATCTTTAAAAGAAGAACCCTTTGCTAAATTAAATAACTAAAAAAGGTTCTCCATAAAATGAAGAACCTTAATTTAGTAACTGAATTATTTGGTTTTTAAATTAGAATTCAGCTTCAATTTCAAGTCTTAATTTTTATATAAACCTCTCATCCTCGGTAGTTGATGAGGTTGTAGGGTTTTCTCCACTTTGCTTTTTTTCTAACCCAGCCGAATCGACACCAAAAAAGGTTAATATGTCCGATCGATGCTGTATTTGCTTAACTTCTTTACCAAGAACCGCAATAGGTTTTTGTAATAACTCGGGTTTGTTGTTTAGAATTTTAAGCCAGTCTTCGGCATGAAAATTTTCGGAGTCTCCGAAATTATCATCTTCAATGGATAAAAGTTTTTTGAAAGGCATATTTAACTGCTCGCAAAGTTCTATCCATATGGTGTCACCTATTTTTTCGTTGCTAATATCAATAGCTTCAAACTTTTTGTCTATCCCTTGAATATAACCTAAAACCTGTTTTCCTAGGTGTGATTTAGAGCTGTATATATAAGTAAGTTGGTTTTTATCTCTTGCTAAAATCGACATATTTTTCATGATTTTTATTTTAAGTTTCAGATTTGTATTACTAAAAGTGGCTAGGTTTTTAGTGCTTTTGTTTCCATTTTTAAAGCGACAGCACTAATGCATCAGGACCCATTTTATTTTCCTCCTCTTGCTGGGTAGTCATTTTCGGTAACAAAATCAATGGCTTTTAAAATATCGTTCCATTGCGGTCTGGCGAAGGGCATGGTTTGAATAGAACTCGCATATAACGTGAAATCTGGGCGAATTATAAATAATCCTGGCTCAGAAAACTGCTCTGGTTCTTTATCTGAAATGGCTTCAGAAATAAATAAATCCCATGACCTTGCCTTCTTAATGGGTAGGTTATATGCAATACGTAACTTTGAAAGCCCCCATTCTTCGGCTGCTTTTTTAGCGCGTTTTTCACTATCGCAACTCACAGCTATCAGGTTTACACCTCGATCGCTAAATTTTTCATAATCTTCTTCTAAAGCCTTAAGTTGTATTTTACAAACGGGGCAGTGTAGACCTCTATAAAAAACTAAAATGGTGAAGTTTTCACTTTTTTCAGATTTTAAATCCCATGAGGATCCATTGGTTAGAGGTAAACTTAATTCTGGTACTTCTGTTTTTGGAATTATCATATCAATTTTTTTTTGTGATTTATAATGGTGCTCAGGATATGGCTGTCTGGAATATTAGTTTAGATGCCATATTGAGCTTGGTGAAACTTCTTTATAGGCAACATGCCATGGAAGGTTTCAACAAGCTCAACTTGACAACTAATTAATTAGGTGTCCTAGACGGCCTTAAGATTATTGGCTACTTTTTATTTTGTTGTTCCTTAATGGTTTTCTTATTAATATCAAAAGTGTTGTTTTTTATATCGGTATTACCATTAGGGTTGGTAGGATGTTTTTGCTCTATTTTACTTTTAAATTTCTTTTTGTCTTTTATATCTCCCATGATTTTAGGTTTTTAAGTTATTAATCAAATGACATCACTTTGATGTAAGTGTAAATTACAATTTTAGAGTGCTTTCCTTTAGCGCTTATAAAAAGATCCTTAACTCAAACGCGGCGGTATTGTAAAGTGTTAAAAATGAGTTTGATGTCGTTAATTATTTGTGTTTTAGAGCAAAGGTGCTTTGCCTGAAAGGTTTAGATTTAAACAGGCTCTTTAATCGAAAGTTTAAAAAGAAAGAGTCAATTACTAGAGTATGAATTTAAACCTTAGAAATTATGGTACGTAGCTATGAAAATTGTATTGAAGCTTGCCAAGCATGCTTAATCGAGTGTCAAAAATGCCTTTCGGAAATGATGGGTAAAGCAAGTGATAATGATTGTCCAACCTGTTGTATGCTTTGCATTGAAGCCTGTATGGTTTGTATAAAATTTATGATTTCAGATTCGGTATTTGTTAAGAAATATAGCCGCTTATGTGCGGAGGTATGCGAATGGTGTGCCGAGCAATGCGCTCAACACGAGCATGAGCATTGTCAAAAATGTGCTGAGGCTTGTGTTAAATGTGCACAAGAATGTAGAGTGCATATGGTATAATTACTTAAATATGATTAGATTTATATCAGTTACATTATTATCTTTTTTTAATTTAGAAATGATTCACCTATTGCGCGACTTCTCTCAAACTTATAAAACTTCAGGCATCAGGTCTGTGTGTTTTAGTGGAATTCACCTCAAGCTGAAATCATTATTAATTTTTATCATTCTTACCTGTACAGTAACCCGTTCTATGTCTCAAAACCTTAAACACACCATACCAAATAGTATTGCCAAAGAAGTTAGTAAAGCTTTGTCTTTTTATCCAGAACTCAGTGATGTTGCCATCACGTTTAAGTTCAAAAAAAATATTAAAAAATCGACCATGCAGGCTCAGCCGGTGTTTGGTAGCTTTTTTAAAAGTAGAAAAAACCGTTCTTACTTAGTACGAATTAGTGAAAGAATAAAGATTGCCGATCGCGAGTTTAAAACTGAAGACATTCCTGAAGACGTTATGGTGGGTTGGATAGGTCATGAATTGGGGCATATTATGGATTATCAGAATATGAGTAATTCCCAACTCATGTGGTTTGGTGTAAATTATTTATTGTCTGATAAGCACATTGTTGAAGCCGAGCGCGCGGCCGATACCTTTGCTGTTTCACATGGTATGGCCGATTATATTGTGGCTACAAAAAACTTCATTTTAAACCATGCAGATATCGATAATACTTATAAACTAAGAATTAAGAAATATTACCTCTCACCCGAAGAAATCATGGAAATGGTTGAAGAAAAAACCAAAGAAAAGGAAGAAACAGAACAAGAGGCCAGTTAATGGCCTTTTGCAAAGTCTTCCCATGCTTCAAATTTTTCTTCATTCATTACGCGCTCCATTTTTACTTGTCCACCTTTTTTCTTGTTAGAACCACTCCACTCGTGAAAAACAGCTGGCTTTACAACAGTCACTTTAACACCTTTTAGAGCTTTAGATCGAGCAACTTTATAATTCTTATTGGCTTCCGCAAGAAAGTCATCTAGGTATTTAGCGATTTGTTCGGTATCGGGATTGTCCATTTCAGAACCCAAATACCAGCAGTGATAAAATTCATCATTAATACGTTTAGCCGCTAGGGTGTATTCTGGAATTTTTACATCCAACTTTTCTTCCAAATATTGCACCGCATCATCCATTTTGTTTACAGAAAGCTGAGATCCCACGGTATTCAGGAAGAATTTTGTGCGTCCCGTGATAACAATTTCGTGTTTTTCAAGATTCGTAAATGCTATGGTGTCGCCAATTAAATAGCGCCAAGCACCACTTACTGTAGATATAATGAGCACATAATCTTGATCTAACTCAACATCGGCAATACTTAAACAAGGGGCACTTTCTTTAATAGAACCATCTTGGTTCACGTACTCTGGTTTGAATGGTACAAACTCGAAGTAAATGCCGTTGTCAACAATAAGTTTCATTGCCTTAGTGTCTGGACGTTCTTGATAGGCAATAAAACCTTCAGAAGCTAAATAGGTATCAATAACAGTAATGGGTTTTTCTAACAAGGCATTAAAACTTTTTTCATAAGGCCCGAAAGCAACGCCACCCGAAGTATAAACCTGTAAGTTTGGCCAGACATCGTGAATGGTCTTAGCGTTATGGTATTTAATAACCTCTGATAACATGAGCTCTAGCCATGAAGGAATTCCGCTTAAAGCGCCAATATCCCAGTTTTTAGCATTTTTGGCAATATGGCTAACCCGTTCATCCCAGTCGTCTATTTTTGCAATTTTTTCTCCAGGTTTGTAGTAACCTCTAAACCAATCGGGAATTCTGCTTGCGCTAATACCGCTAATTTCACCTTCCAGGTGTTCCTTGTTCTGATTTAAATCGGTAGAGCTACCCAGCATCATAATTTCTTTTTCAAAAAACTCGGCGGGCAAATCAAAATTACTAAGCGCAAAAACCTGTTTGATTCCGGCTTGTTGTATGGCTTCAATCATATCGTCGGTTACAGGAATGCGTTTGCTTGTTTTTCCTGTAGTTCCTGAGCTTAACGCGAAATAATCTGGTTTTCCTGGCCAGGTAATATCACTTTCGCCTTCTACGAGTTTATGCCACCACTCTTCACTCATTTTATTATAATCGTGAAAGGGAATATTTTCAGAAAAGGCCTGTTCAGGATTTTCACTGTCCAGAATATCTTGAAATTTATAGTGTTTACCAAAGGCTGTGTTTTTAGCTTTTTCAAGTAAATCTTTGAGTACTTTTTGTTGTTCTTCAACAGCATTGGTTTCAAAAGTTATCGCTTCTTTTAAATTGATAACCCCTTTAATAATATTACCTATAATAGCCATGTTGTTTTCTTTTAAGATTAGCTTATTATTTAATGTATACTGTTTTTTTGTTGGTAAATGCCAAAAGGCCTTCTTTTGAAAGTTCGCGTCCGTAACCAGAATTTTTAGTGCCACCAAAAGGCAATCGCGGGTCCGATTTAACCATTTCATTGATAAAAAAGGCTCCATCTTCAATATGGATGATGTTTTTCTTAGCATCCTCTATATTTTCGGTAAAAATCATTGTGCCTAAGCCAAAACTGGTGTCACTAACCATCTCGTAAGCTGCTTCTTGGTTGTCAACTTTAATAACAGCAGCTACAGGGCCAAAAGTCTCTTCCTTAAAAACAGGCATATCTGCGGTGACTTCTGTAATTATGGTAGGTTGGTAATAAGCGCCATTTCTATGGTTTCCAAAATAAACTTTGGCGCCCTTTTCAACCGATCTTTTTATTTGGTCTTCAAGTGTGTCGGCAAAATCAACTTTAGCTAAAGTGCTTATTTGCGTTGTGTCTAACAGCGGATCGCCATGTTTTATGGTTTTAATTTTTGCTGTGAACTTTTCAATAAAATCATCGTAAATACCACTTTCAACAATAAATCGTTTCGCTGCTATGCAGCTTTGCCCTGCATTTTGCATACGGGCATTGACCATGGTGTCTAAGTGTTTGTCTAAATCGGCGTCATTTAAAACCACGCAGGCATTATTTCCGCCTAACTCTAAAACGAGTTTTTTGAGTTGTGAACCAGCGATTTCGGCAATTTTTCGACCAGCAGCTTCACTTCCAGTTAGCGAGACGGCTTTTATAATGTCATTTTTAATAAGGTTTTCAATCGTATCGTGATTGGCTAAAACTGTAGTGAAACAGCCTTTAGGATAGCCTGCTTCTTCAAAAATATCTTGAATAACTAAGGCGCAACCGGTAACATTAGAAGCGTGTTTTAAAATGGCGGTGTTTCCAGCTGTTAGGGTTGGAAGGGCAAAACGAAAGGCTTGCCAAAAAGGGTAATTCCATGGCATTACGCCTAAAATAACACCTAAGGGGTCGTAAGATACAAAACTCTCTTGAGCTTCAGTTTCAATAAGCTCGTCGGCTAATAAATCTTCAGCGTTTTTAGCGTAGAATTCACATAATAAAATGCATTTTTCAATTTCAGAATGACTCTCCTTAATAGGTTTGCCCATTTCTGTAGTAATCAGTTTGGCGTACTTATCACGATGCTCCCATAAATTGTCGGCCACTTTATTTAATAAACGGGCTTTTTTAGAAAGCTTTACGGTTTTCCATTTATGAAACCTTTCTTGAGCTTGTTCTAAAATGTCTGCTATGGTTTGCTCAGAGAAATAATCGTAAGACTTTATAATATCGTTGGTATAGGGGTTTGTTGTTGTAATGGCTTTTTTCATCTGGAATTCCTTTTCAAAATTGAAGTCTAAATATAGGTATTTATAAGGGTGGAGTTTAACGTTATAATTAAAAAAGTGAACGATTTTAAATGTTTTCAAAGCAGCTCATATTCTATTGAATTGCGTTAATAAAGCTTTAGCGATGTCTTTAAATTTGTGATAGTAACAATTAATATTAACCTTTAAATTTTATGAATATGAATAATAATGAGAGTACAGCATTAGGAATTATTGCAGGAACCTTAGTAGGAGCAGCTGTAGGTGTGTTGTTTGCGCCAGATAAAGGAAGTAAAACAAGACAAATGATAGCTGACGAAGCTGTTACTGCAAAAACTAAACTTGAAGCCGAATTGGCCGCAGCGAAAGATGTTATTGCTAAAACAACGGTAGATTTAAAAGACCGTGTTCTGACTAATACATCGGCTAAAAAACAGACTTTAGAGGAGCAGGTTGATGCTATTGTTTCAGATGTAACTCATAAAGCCGATGATGTAATAGGCACTTTGGAAAAGAAACTTACAGAGTTAAAAGCTAAAAATAAAAAGTTGCAAAAAACATCATAATATATTATGGGATTGATAGACGCTATAAATGAAACTAATAATAAGGCTGTGAACTTGGGGGAACGTTATGCGGAATCCTCATACAAATACTATCGATTAAAAGTTTTTAAGCATTTTTCTATGTCAGTTAGTCTGATGCTTAAAGTGCTTTTTATTGGGTGTTTATGTGGGATTTTTGCAATACTTAGCGCCGTAAGTTTGGCCTTGTATATCGGTGAGGTTATCGAGAGTTATCCCTTGGGATTCATTATTGTAGCCTTGGGTTTTATGGTTTTATCAATCCTAGCTTTTCTATTTCGACGGGTCATCAATCACTTGGTAGTTCGCAAATTATCGGAGTTTTTCTTTGATTAACCTTCGATTAAATACTAGACACTAAAATTAGCTAATCTTTTAAACCTTTATAAATGAGACGATATAAGGATATGAAACATGTAGATCAGGAGTTGAAAATTTTAAAATTACAACGGGCTATTGCATGGGAGGAAATTAAAGGCTTAAAGGAAGACTATAAAGAAGATTTTAAATTAGAACACTGGTTGCATACGGCACTTCGTTTAGGAGGTCAGTATGGACTCGTGCTTTTATTTAAAAAAATAATGAATAGGTAAAGCTTTCTAGGTAACTCTGTAATTTCCTCTGAAATAATAAAAACTTCTTCAATCCATTAAAACTTAAAAACATGACAACCATATTTGAAGCCTTAAGAAAAGACCACGATACCCAACGAAATTTATTGGAGCGTTTGGTGGCCACCTCTGGCGACACCGAGTCAAGAGATGTGATATTTAAACAGTTGAAACACGAATTGGATATGCATGCCAATGCGGAAGAACGTCACTTCTACAAGCCTTTAATTAGTAGCGATAAAATGCAAGAAAAAGCCAGACACGGTATTGCAGAACATCATGAAATTGATGAGTTAATTGAAGCTTTAGAGGAAACAGACTATACGTCGTCAGCTTGGTTAAAAATAGCAAAAGACTTAAAGCATAAAGTGGAACACCATTTAGAAGATGAAGAGCATGCTTTTTTTCAATTAGCAGGAAAGGTGTTTACAGAAAAACAAAAAACAGAGCTGGCAAAAGATTACCAAGCCTATATGGCTGAAAATGTTTAAAGTTTCCCGAATTAGATCAAAAATATTGAAGACTGTCTAGAACGTTTAGTTTTAGAAAGTCTTTTTTTATTTAAAAGGATTAATAGTTCGTTTTATTGGGTTAATGGGTTGATTTTCTATGGTTTAATTTTGATATGTGACAGGTGAATAACATGATGTGTTTAAGCCTAAAAGAGAAAAAATTAAACTAAAATCAAAATTATTATGAGCACTTACACAGAAAAAGTTAGCGATAAGCTAAATGATTTATTAGAGAAAACTTATGATGCTGAAAAAGGTTTTAAAACAGCTGCAGAAAATGTTGAAAACCCAGCATTAAAAAATTATTTCACGAAAAAATCTGATGAACGCTATAGTTTCGGGCACGCTTTAAAAACCGAAATCAAATCCTACGGTGGCGATGTCGATAAAGGCGGTAGTGTTACAGGAACCGCACACCGTGTTTGGATGGATATAAAAGATTTTCTTAGTCTGGATAGTGAAGAAGCCATGCTAGAAGAAGCTATTCGAGGAGAACGTGCGGCGGTTGAGGAATATCAGGAAGCGCTTAACGATATGTCTATACCGTCTAGCACAAAATCACTTCTGTTAAATCAAAAGAAACAAATTGAAAACGATTTGTCAAACATCAAAACACTAGAAGATTTGAGGTAATCTTTTAGCTTATTAGTTCCGAAAACTAATTTTAAGAGCTGTCGAATTTATCGGCAGCTCTTTTTTGTTTAAAACAGTTCATTATAAAATGTATTGAGAACATCAGTACTGTATAAGAGTTTTATCTTTGAATCGGTTGGTTAGTATGAAAAGACCTTGGCTAAATTCTTTAAAGCCGGGGTCTTTTTTTTTTGTCTGAAACCCAGTGAAAACCCAGGAAATAATCACTTGTTTTAGGGGTGAAAATATTTTCATCAATCATTAAAATTTTATCATTTTCAAATGTTTTTATTTATACATTTAGTTATGATAATCTTACACGGTTAAAAACAAATAAGACACGGTATGTCGTTATCAGAAAGGGGCCTTTAAACTAATTTTGTTAGTAGGTAAAATGATAAAACGATGAAACTTTTTATGGGTGATTTAATTGGGGTGGAAGATCCCGTTAAATTTTTAATGTGGTTTTTTATAGTGTTAATGACTGTTTTTTTCTTGTTTTTGGTGACTCAAAAATCTGGAAAGAAACGAGGAATAAGGCATATTCGTGAAAAAAAAGCATCTCCTTTAATCTTTTCTACGCTTCTAATTGGAGCTATTATTATAGGGAGTATTACGGCTTTGGAGGTAAATAGCCAGAATGAATCTGGTCAAATTGTGAGAACTGCCGAAGAGATTGAGGCTATTGAGAGTTTAGAGCATATCGGTCACGAAAATTCACACTACCTTTTTGGAATTGATATTTCACACTACCAAGGTGAGATAAAATGGCATGAGGTTAAAGGGTCAGATCATCCTGTAGAGTTTGTGTTTATTCGTTCAACGATGGGTAAGGATGGAAAGGATACTCATTATCACAAAAACTGGGATGATGCTAAGGAGCATGACTTTGTTCGAGGAGCTTATCATTATTATCGTCCGAATGAAGATTCTACCGAGCAATTTCAAAATTTCGCAGAAACGGTTTCTTTAGTAGATGGTGATTTCCCACCAATATTAGACATCGAAGAGCGAAGTAAGTTTGGTGATAAGAAATTGAGAGAAGGTGTTTTAAATTGGTTGCATTTGGCGGAAGCTAAGTACGGTATCAAACCTGTAGTTTATACAGGGAAACATTTTTATGATACGCATTTAAAAGGGTATATTGAAGATTATCCTTTATGGATTGCAGCATACTCAGGAAAAGGTAGGGTGAGTGATGTAAACTGGACCTTCCATCAGTTTTCTGAAACGGTTAAAATTCCAGGTATCGATACGCATGTCGATGGTAATAGTTTTAATCTTAGTATGGATGATTTAAAAAGTATGTGCTTAGGCGAGCAAGACCACTCTAAGAAATACTGGAAACCATATAAAATTAAATAGAAATAAAAAAAGCCCTGAAAATATTTTCAGGGCTTTTACTTGTGTGGTACCTCCAGTACCACAATATGTTGTTTTATGGGATTTGATAAATTTTAATAACATCTTTAATTGTAGTAAATATAAGGGTTTTAAATGTAAGTGAATTTAATTAGCCTATATAAATTTAAAAATGTCGTCCCTAATGTTGTCCCTTTTAGTTATCTTTGTGAAAAGATTTCTTCAATGATTCAATCCAGACGAACTAAGGGAGCTGAACCAGTATTTAGACTTAAAGCATCCACCAGACCAGAGAAGCCAATATTCCTTGATTATTCATATGGAAGAAAGAAGCGGTTTAAGTATTCTATAGGTTATTCAGTCAATCCAGACTATTGGGTTGGAGACAAAGGAAGAGTTAAAAATGTTCGTGCAGTTGCTAATGCAACAATTATAAATGATAGAATTGATGATTTAACTCGTACACTAAAAGAATTTATAAGGAATTGTGATTCTAATCAGATTCCTTTGACTAACCCTATTATGAAAGCGTGTTTAGATGATTTTAGAAATGAAGAGGAAGAAGTTATTGAAGAGCAGGAAAGCGAAATAAAAACATTAATCCCATTTATTGAAAAGCATATTAAACAAAAGGAAAAGGAACTCCCTAAACCTAAAACAGGACATAAAAATGCTACGATACAATCTTATGAACAGACTTTAGGTCATTTAAAGGGTTTTGAAAAAGAGTTTGAATGTGTTTTAAGTTTTGACTTAGACAGGGAATTCTATTCTGATTTTATTGAATATATGAATTTGAAAACATATCAATTTAGTAAAACGGAGAAAAGGCATTATTCGCTCAACACGATAGGGAAACAAATCAAAAATCTCAAAGTTCTTATGGGAGCAGCTTTAGCGGATGAATATCATACTAATTTGAAATATAAGAGGTTCAAGGTTCATACTGAAGAAACTAAAGCAATTCATTTGGAAATTGATGAACTCAAAAGAATATATGAATTGGATTTAAGTAAAACGCCTCATTTAGAGTTAGCAAGAGATGTTTTTATTATTGGCTGTGAGATTGGTCAGCGTATCAGTGATTATCATAATTTGCGAGAACATGAAATTGAGATTCGTGAAAACGAAAGATATATAAAGATTAGACAAGAGAAAACGGATAAGACGGTTTGGTGTAAAATTACGCCTGTAATTGAAGCCATTATGAATGAAAGATATGAAGGTAAGTTGCCTCCGAAAATTACTGAACAAAAGCTTAATGATTATATTAAAATAGTTGGCGAAAAAGCTAAAATCGATAAAAAAATTAAAGTTGAAATTACTAGGGGAGGGAAGCGTAAGGAAAGAAAAATAACTAAGCATCAATTAATAATGGGTCATACAGCTAGAAGAACATTTTGTACTCTAAAATTTAAGGCAGGAGTTCCTGTTCATTCTATTATGGAACTTAGTGGACATTCTACGCTTAAGGAATTCATGAAGTATATTCGTAATCCCAAGGTAGAAAGAGCTTCTCAAATAACTTCCACGGAGGCATTTCAGAATTCTTGTATTCCTGTATAAAATTTTCTAAAATTCATAAGCGAATAATAATCAAAAAAGGACTAAATATTAGTTCTTTTTTTGTTTGTTTTTTTGAGTCAATTAGTAAAACTAGAATAATCAATAAATAGTTAACATGTTTATTCTTACAAACTGTTTTTGAATTAGTTAATGCATTGTTTATATGTTAAAAGGATTAGTTAATTCAATGTCTATTCCATATTAGTTAATCTGAGAATCTTCTTAACTAACTAAAAAACAAGTAATTATGAGCTTTTTAGTTAAATTGAATTAGTTAATTTAAAATGCTGATTGTCAATTTGTTAAAGTCTTCAAAGTGGTTGTTTTTAGCATTTAAAAATATTAATTATGTCTTCAAGTTATTAGTGCACAATTAACTTTTTAAGGTTTAGAAAAATTCTGAACTATTTGTTCAACATTTAAAAAGTAAATATTATGAGTAATAAGAAGCATATTTTTCAAATGACTACTGAGGAGTTTTTTGAAGTATTTAGAAAAGAGATATTGTCCCTTATAGAAAAGAAGGATTCTATTGTTCAAAAGAATCCAAGAGAAGATAAGGAGTATTTTACTAGAGAAGAGGCAAAGGACTTATTAAAGGTCAGTTATGCAACATTATGGAAGTATAATAAAAATGGTGTTTTACGAGCTACAAAAATTGGTAGTAAGGTATACTATAAAAGAAAGGATATTGATGATGCAATGGAAGGAGGTTGTTATGTTTAATTACTTTAACAATGTAAAAAGCCCTCAAGTATTAGGAGAGATAGAAATGGAAGAGTTTTTGGAAAGAATTGTCAGTCCAAACTCGAAAGTATTGGACGTCATATTTAGAGCAAGGGAACTATACCAGAATGCTAGTAAAGAACAATATAATATTATTAAAACTACTGAACTACCTTGCTACACGCTTAACTTTTGTTACGATAAGTACAAGAAGGACTCAAACATAAAAGCACCTTCTGGCTACATCTATATCGACATAGATGATTGTACCAATATTGATTTGACTAATAAGCTAATATGTGCTTCTTGGAAGTCTTTATCTAATACTGGGATGGGTATCCTGGTGAAAGTGGATAAACTAAGCTTAAATAACTTTAAATCGAGTTATATAGCTATATCAAATGCATTAAACATTTACTCCGATGTTTATGCAGGTAAAGCATCTCAATTTAATGCACAAAGCTATGACCCAAATCTATACTATAATGAAAATTCTATTGTGTGGGATACTAGTACAACCAATGTTGGTATTGATAAAAACACCCCCATTACGTATTCATACAAAAAAAAGAAGGAGAAGGATGTGAACGAATTGGGTGTAAATTTAAGATATGACAATTTAGGGGATATTGAATTCAACAATCAACCATTCTTGGTTTTTGAGAAGGAAAAGTTAAAATATGCATCATTTTATATTCCTTATAGAATTTATGAAGGCTCTCGAAATAATATTATTTCATTGCTTGCGCATCAGAGCTATGCTTTAAATCCTTCTCAATCGGAAGAAAGATTTAGAAGTTTAATTTATCGAATTAATAGAAGTAGGTGCGATATACCACTTCCAGACAAAGAAGTAGAAATCATTATTCAGAGAACTTTAAATAATAAGGATATAGAGCCTATTCTTAACAAAGAACGAAGGATTGCTTTTAATCCAGAAATTAAATTATCAAAAAAAGTTAAGCACAAAGTGATAGGTTCTGTAGTTGGTAAGATTAAAAGCAAGAATTCCATTAGGAAAATAGAGGAAGGAATTAATGGTTGGGATTCGAAAGTTGACGGTAAAATATCTCAATTGAGACTTGCAAAAAAACTTGGCATGAGTAAAAATACCGTTAATAAATATTATCGTCACTTTGATAAAAAAATCAAAAGCTTAAAAATAGCATATAAAGCTCTTAAGTAGGGTATAAATAACAACTACAAAGCATCAGGAACGCTTTTAGCGTACCAACCTAGCACAAAAGCAAAGGTGGTTTAGAATGCGGACTTCGTCAAAAAAATGACCAATCCTATCAATTTCTTGTCCTGATGCTCTAAAAATAAAAACATTGCTAATTAGAGTGTTAGCATTTAAAAACTTAATAAAATGACAAGAGAAACACTAATTTCAGAATTAATTGGCACCTTACAAGACGTATTAAATTTTGTAGACTTACAAGAGGAAAAAGCAAAAGGAATATTTGCTGAAAATCAACTAGATTTGGTTGATGAAATTTGGTTTAGTTATCCCAATTTTAAAGAAAAGACTCTAGAAGAGCTACAAGATTGGTTTGAGCAGCTTGAAGAGATGCATTATATGTATTAGTTGTATGAATTTTGCAACAATTAGAGAAAGGTGAGAAAGATAACTTAAATTAGGTAATAAGTAAGCTTTTATTATAGAACAAAACTATTTATCATACTTAGCCTGAAGATTTGAGTTGTCTTTCCTATCTGTAATAGAATAAAGTCAAATTGTTAGAAGTGGTAAATAATCTTGGTTTGTCTTTTCTGCCATTTTGTTACTTATACTGGATAATTAAAGTGTGAAATATTAGTTAATGTGATTTCATTGGCATATTATCCAGAAATTTTTTAACCAATATAAAATAGGCTAATCCAATATTCATTTTAGAATCTATTTCATTAATTTCTAAAAATGATTTTAAATGATGAGCATAACAGCCTGAAATATGCATCAAAGGAAGCGTAGGGATACCTTCATGATATCTGCGTTGCTCAGTCATTATATTACGTGTTAAGGTAATTCCTTTTGACTTTGTCAATTGTTTATATGTGTCTGCTCCTAAAGTAATTATCAAATCAGGTTCTATAAGTTTAATCTCGTTAAAAAGCATTTTTGTAATCTGTGGAAATTCCTTAGTCTTTTTATTATAGTAATTATAGCTTTTATATGCTTTTAAACCTTTTGAAAAAAAAGTTTTATACACATCAGTTAGATAAATGAAATTATTCTCTGCTAAATGGTTAATAAAAGTTTTAAAACTAGATTTTTTATTAGCATGATAGGCAAATGGCGAACTCAATAACACGTGATTGTAAGTGTTCGCACCAGCTTTCTTAAAAGCATTTTCATCTCTCAATGGGTCGATTCCTATAATCATTATTTTATTTTGGGAGTTTTCAAAGTCACCTTCCCAATAAGGCAAATCAACTCCTAATAAACCCGTGCCTTTGGGGATTAATTCGTCACTTATAAGTGAATTTCTGTGTAGCGTGGTAATTGGGAGTCCATCAATTTCTATTTCACTAGCTTTTTCTCCTTTTTGCCATGCGCTATAAATAGAATCAAGTTGCTCTTTTGGTGTTTTTATAACATTCGTGCTTAACAACTCAATTATTGAATTTTGTAATTTGCTGTTTTTCATTTTAGGTAATCTGTTTTAATCTTATTTAGTTCAAACCATCAACCTCTCAAGCCTATCCTTTGTAGTCTTCCAATCTGGATAAACCTTTTCTAAAAGCGTGTAAAAAGCAGTACTATGGTTCAAATATTTAAGATGACAAAGTTCATGCATGATTACATATTCAATGCACTTTTTAGGTGTTTTAATAAGTTCTAGATTAAGATGTATTTTTCCGTTTTTATCACAGCTTCCCCAGCGTTTCTTCATCCATCTGTAAGTTAATTGAGGTTCTTGCTCATAAAAGCCTTTTGAGATAGGTTTAAGCTCATTAAACAACTGATTGAAGTGTAGTTCAGCTTTCTCTTTATACCATCGTTTTAAAACATCCTGAATAGCATTTTTATCATCTAAGTTATCTATATAAATATGAATGTAGCCTCCAGCCAATTTTACTGATTCATTTTTAGCTAAATGTAGCTTTAATCTATACTGCCTTCCTAAATATAGATGGGTCTCTCCGCTTATAAATTTACGCTCTGGTGTTAACGGATGAAAGGATAAAAAGAAGTCCTGTTGCTTAATAATCCATGAAGCTTTATGTTTAACCTTTTCTCTTACCTTTTCAATTGAACTTTCATGTGGCGCTGAAACATTTACAGATTTATCAGGGTATACTTTTATTCCTAAAGTTTTACGTTCTGCAAACTCTAAATTATAGTCTATTAATGTATTACCGTATTGTATCTGGTCTTTCATAAACTACTTATATTTCAATATGGCTACTTTCATACATTCATCAATCAAATGGTCTATTTTTGCCCAATCCGTGTCCAAGTCAAATTTCTTTAAAAGCTCATATAAGGCATCTCCTAAATCAATATTTATTTTTCCTGTAACATCATTGTTTTTATGCCATTCAATAATTTTATTGCCATTTATATAAATATGCTCTTTAACCATGTTATCGATAGCCAAACTTACTTCAATATGAAATGGTGTTTTAAGTAATTCAGTATCTTCATATACCGATTTACTAAAGTTGTAAAAAGCTAATGCTGCATCATTGTTTGCCAATTCTTCTGGAGCATCTTCAGACCTTCCATGTAAGAGCTTATCTTCATATTCTTTAGCACGTTTTAAAAATTCGGCTTCGGAAATTCGCTTTAAATAATACTCTTCAATAGTCTCTTTAATTAAGTCTGCAAGCTTTTTATAATATACTGGATCTTCTTGCATCTTAACATTAATCGCCTTAATTGTTCGGCTTGCAATGTGGTCTGCTTGTGCTGACTTTCCAGTGATTTTTTCTATTTCAGCTTCCCTTTCCTCTTTATCAAAAATATTAACCAATTCGGTTACTTTCATGATTTCACCTTCTGTAGAAATATGCTTATTGATTAATTTCTGTATTTGAGGCTCAAACTCTTTATATGATAAATCATCATTGTAACGTCTCTTAACATCAACACGAAGTTTCAAAAAGAATTTTGCATCTCTTTTGTACATATCAACTTTCTTAGCATCCGTATTATTAACAAAATCGACTGATGACAAAGCCATCTTCAATAAGCGAGCAAAATGACTTAACTTCTCATAAAAATTATTTCTAACATCTTCAGGCGATAGTAACTCCTCATAAGCTGTTGTTTCCAGATTTTTGTCTTTGAGTGTTTTGAAAATATCCCAAAGCTCAGAATGCGCTTGAGGTAGTTTTTTTACTTCTTCATTTAGATTGGTCAAGGTTCCTTCCAATTCAGACTCATCAAATTCAGCTAATCCAGAATATGTGCTTAATGCATTATCCAAATTCTCTAAATTACCATAGTAATCAATGATGTAACCATAATCTTTCCCTGGGAACACCCTGTTTACTCTCGCAACTGCTTGTAATAATGTGTGTTCTTTTAAAGACCTACATAGGTACAATACGGTATTATTTGGTGCATCAAAACCTGTTAATAATTTAGCAACCACTATAAGTATTTCTGGGTGTTCACGTTTTTTGAACTGTGTGATAATGCTCTTCTCAAATCGTTTCAAATCACCATACTTATCAATCATAGCATCAAAATAAGCATCCTCTCTCTCCTTTTCTTCATTTACATTATAAAAACCATCCTCAGTGCCTTCACGAGGGTCTGATTGGGTGACTACAACTTCAGAAGTTACTATACCAATTTCATCCAAAAACTGCTTGTATAATAAGGCGGTTTTAATACTTGGTGCTACCAACTGAGCTTTAGGCTTATACTTATCACCTTCAGTTTGAAAGAAACTCCTATAATGCTCTGAAATATCCCAAGCTCTAGCATAGATAACCTTTTCGGTTTTATTAAGCTCATTAATAGTATTGAACTTTCTCTTTAGGTTTGCTTTACCATAATCTGAAAGTGGTTCAGATAATTTATCAAAATACCTGTTAATTGGGTCTTCATCTACTGTAATTAAATTGTGCCTGCCTTCATACAAAAGCGGAACTACAGCACCATCCTCAACCGCATCCTTAACCGTGTAAGGAAGTCCTATATAGCCTCCAAACTTATGCGCAGTACTTTTTTCCTTTTTCATTAAAGGTGTCCCTGTAAAGGCTAAAAAACAAGCATTTGGGAATACACGTTGCATACTTACATTAAAACTACCGTATTGAGTACGGTGCCCTTCGTCAATCATCACAAAAATATCTGGTGATAAAAATGGATTTTTGCATTGTTTTACAGCTGCCTCAAACTTGTTAATGATTGTTGTAATAATCGCATCACTTTTATCATTTAAAAGCTCTGTTAAATGAGAGCCTGTTTTGGCTTGCTTAACTTCTTTCTGGCATTTCTTGAAAGTATCTGATATCTGGTCATCTAAATCAATCCTATCAGTTACAAGAAGTATTTTTGGGTTTGATATTTCTGGACTCGATGCAATCATTTGAGCTAGCATGACCATGGTTAGAGATTTTCCGCTTCCTTGAGTGTGCCAAATAACACCGCCTTGTCGCCTTCCTGCATTATCAAAACGAGTAACACGATTTAAGGTATCATTAACTGCAAAGAACTGCTGGTATCTTGCAACCTTTTTAATCCCTTCATCATAAATTGTAAAGTTTCTTATTATGTCTATAATGCGCTCTGGTCTGCATAAACTATACAATAACTCATCTTGTTTAGTTAATAGTCTATCTTCTTGCTCTAGACCATCGAAATAGCGTCTTGCATAATTAAATCCGTTTGTTCTGTCTGCAAATAAATCATCTTTTACAGATTCCTTTAATGGCTTGTTTTTTAAAGCATTTAATTCCTTCCAATAATTTGATTCTGCTTGTTTAGTAGCAAACTGTTCTTTCCATTTCGCCCAGAACTCTTTACTAGTTCCTGTTGTGGCATAACTTCCGTCATTAGTTGCAATGCTTAGTAATAAATTAGAGTATATATAGAGAGACCTAATTCCCTTTTTACCAAAGTTTCTTATGTGTTGCTCAATCGCTAATTCAGTTGGCGATTTAGTACCTTTTAACGATGGGCTTTTACACTCAATAATTACAGTAGGAATTCCATTTATAAATAGCAACACATCAGGTCTATAAGTGTCTGTTCTTCCAGTTCGTAAAACAGCATATTCTTCTGTTACATGGTACACATTATTTTCAGGATTCTTCCAATCTATGTATTGTAATGTGTGACTCTTTTTATCACCATCAATACTTTGTTCCATTGCCTTGCCTAATGTGATTAAGTCGTAAAATGCAGCATTGGCATTTAAAAAACCCTCATGTATAGGTAAGTCTTTTAAAGATATAACTGCCGAATTAATGTTAGCATCTGAAAACTCATAAACCTGTCCTTTACGTTTAATGCTATTTATTTCTTTAAGCTGTTTCTTTAGAATATTTTCAAATAGAACATGCGACTTTTTGCCACCTCTCCATTCTAAAGCTTTTTCTGGTGACACATACTCGTACCCCATATTAACCAACAATTGAATTGCTGGAATTTGAGATATATGGTCTTCTAAAAATGATGGTGTTTTGCTCACGACACGTTAATATTTTGGTGTTATTTTTGTTTATAACTTGTTAAAAACTATTAATTTATTTGCTTTATAGCTAAAATATCATAAATTTGCTCCGCTCATCTTACCGAATATAGGAAGACAGAGTTTCGAGGCTCGATACAACAAGATTTGTACCGAGCCTTGCGGTTTTAATAGAGTTCATCAAGTTTTTGTTTCATTTTCTTTTTCATCTGCTTTAAGCCGTATTTCTTGTTTAAATAGTAGGCAGTTATCAAATAGTAGTCTTTGTTCGAGTTCTGTGGTTCCAACACGATGACATACTTTTCGGTTACATTAAGAATATAGGTTCTAACTAGATCCTTACGCTTTCTTTGGTCTCTTTCCTCTACAGAAAAACAATGAACTTCATCTTTAATTTTTGCTTCTATATGGGGTATTAACCAGTGTAAACGGTGCGCTCTATCTTTTTCAAACTCCCTGCGTTTAATCTCCTTCCCATTTTCATCAGTCTCATAAATATCTTCTGTAATCAGGTGAGTAAATACGTTGCCTAAATCTATTTCACCATCCAATTTTGTTGGTCTAATGACTTTATTATTGAACAGGAATTTGTCGTTTTCGGTTATGTCTCTATCAAAAATGGCTCTTAACGATGCTTTTCTTGCGTACTCATTAAGATGCATAATCTCTAATAGCTGTGGATATTTTTTAATTTGATTATGAGGCATACCACTATCTTAAGTCTATATAGAATAGGTTAAACTTCTCTGCTTCTTTTGGGGTAGATTTTTTAAGGTTGATTTTAGCATGGGACTGCATTTTTTCAATAACCCTATTTTTAGCCGTAACCCTATTTAAACCTCTAATATGGTAGTTTATGGCACCCATCATGATGTCTGCTATTTGCATTAGATAGCTTTCGTAAGATTTGATAAACTGAATATTTCTAATGTTGTGGTGGTTATCCAGTATATTTTTGAGTCTTGATAATTTAGCTTGACTTCTGGTGTCCTTTACATCTAAATAAAGGTTATAAGTGTATTTTGTAGCCATTTTTTGAACTACCAATTGATAGTACATTCTAAAATAAAAATCGTCATAGGTAAAGCCTTCACGATTTTCATCAATATGCGTTTTATCAACTACAATAGCTCTAAAGTTAAGGTCTGTAGCAAAAAAATAGTCTATCACATCGGCATAAAACTCTGCATTGGATTTTGATATTTTAGACCATTTCATTTCGCCATGAAACTTATGTTTGGCTTTAAGTAGTTTGATGTAGTCTTTGTGTTGCTTGATTTGAGGGTAAGCACATTTTATATAAGCTATCACCATGTATGGCTTGCCATCATGTTGTAAGTGTGTGCTTTCGTCACAATATAGATTGAAAGTTTTGCTCATAGTTTTAATTCAAATTTTGTTCAGCAGCAACCGCAGCTTCATATGCTATTTTATTAGGATATTTAGACAAAGCTATTATTCTACCTTTACCTTTTTCGCCAATAGCTCTATCAAACTCAAAAGTTAGTTTTAGGAATACTTTGTCTTGTAATCGCATATTCACCCTTACATCTTTTAGCTTTTCTATTTGACCTTTGGTTTGCTCGTAGCACTTAACATATAATTGCTGCATATCGTTGTCTAACTCTACCTTTTGAGCTGGTGTTAAGCTGTTTAATATTTCTAATTCTTTTTTCATTTAGCGAAGCTTCTTATTGTTAATTATCGAATTTTTTCAAATTCTACCACGTCACCATTGGCAAGTTCTAACATCATGACATTATCAGCGAGCATATAAACCTTTAGTTCTTGGTATTTAGGGTTATCTTCTGTAAATTTTATTTGCTCAATTTCAATTGTAAAAGTCCCATCACCATTATCATTTAACCCAACAATAATTCCTTCCCATGCATAGTCAATTACATTACTGTTTTCATCTTTACCATGGATACCAAACCGAGATAAGCCTTTACCTGTTTTTACATCAAAAACACGAACTGCAAAGTCTGTTATTACATCTCCATGAACATGTCTCCAAACACCATATATATCTTTTAAATCCATACTTAAATTATTTACAATTTAACTCTAATTTTACCTGTTAGCAGCTGTTGCATCAAGCCTTTTTTCTGGGCTTGTAATTGCTCTAAATAATCTTGATAATTTTTAATTTCATCATCTACCGTGTTAACAACTTTAGCTATTTCTGCTTGCTCTTCTTTTGATGGGATAGTCAACTTTAAGTTAAAGAAATCATTAAGTCCTATGTTGAGTAACCCATGCGCTCGTCCGCCCTCTTGCGCTATTTTCATGAGATTTTTAACCATTAATCCTCCTTCGAAATAGTTCATAAGAAAATCTGAATCGATATTGTCTTTCACGGAAAAGCAAATGTATAATGTGGTTACAACTGCTTTATCAAAATCATCTAATCGCTTAAATGCACCCATTGGATAGCCATTAGAGTAACTTTTGTTATAGGCAAAATCCCCTTTTTCAATTAAATAATAACCTGAAAGAGTCGAACTAGCTACTCTTTTATTGAAAAAATCTTCTTGCTTAATAAATCCTCTTTGGGCTGAAATCGTAACGACGGTATCATCTAATTCTTCGTTCTTTTTAGTAATTCTATCTGTTATATCTCCAAGCTTAACTTCTTTCCACTCATCATTAAATCCAGCTAAACGAGTTTTACCAGTTAACAACTGTTGTGTTAAGCCTTTTTTGCGTAGCTGTAATTTATTAATGAGAAATTGCGTGTTTTCTATTGCCCTATCCCAATCCGATAAAATAGAGGCTATTTTTTGTTGTTCTGGAAGTGAAGGAACTGCAACTTTAAACCTTCTAAAATTGGTGGTTGACAATTCTAAAAAAGTACTACCTGATGATTTTCTAATTAGGTTTGCTTTTTGACTATCAATTAAATAGTACAAAAACTCTGTATCTACACTATCGTGTGGGTATATGCTTTTAAATCCTTGATTTGTTGTGGATTCTTCTGTAGTGATAGCTAAATCACCAATTGTTGCTCTTGTACAAACTATAATTGTCCCTTTAGGCATTAAAGTGGCTGAAGATTTTTTCACCCCATCCTTGGATATCTTTCTTAAGGATTCGTATACATGTTTTCCAGATTTAGAGATTTCTGAGGGTGTAAACCAATTGGTGCTTCCATTCCAGTATAGGTTATTAGTTGTACTTGGGGTGCCTCCAGTAAATATTTTCCCAAGCTCATCTAATATTTTTAATGACCAATTACTCGGAATCCATCCAATTTTTGTCTTCTTAAAACCTTCTTTAGTTTCAAGTTCCTCTTCATATGTTTTTATCACCTCACTCATGATTAACTAAACTTGGTTTTAACATATGACATTAAAAGGTCAAAATCAGAGAGGTGTGTATGTTCTGGGTCTCTAATTTCAACACCACCCACTAATTCTTCAATAGAAAAATGAATATCGTAAAAATCTGGTGCTCCTAAATGAACTGTAGCAACGTGCTTTTCATCTCCTTTGGTTAACTCAAAAAAGTATCTAACATGCGTAACATCCTCGTAAGGACATTCTTCTCTATATTCTTTATAGGTTAAATAAAAAGGCTGTGGTGAAAAGCTTCCTGTCCTGCTATTATTTTCAATGTAATAACCTGTAAATTTTACTCTTAAATCATGCAAACTTGCAATCTCCAGCATGTGCCCTTTAATTTTACCATCTATTGCTAAAAAATAATCTTGTAAACTACTCATATCCCTAATGCTTCTAAATGCTGTTCCAATTTCTTTTCTACCTCTTCAATCTGTAGCTTTATAGCTTTAATCTCTTCTTGCGTAGCCTTAATATCAACAGGTTCTTCTTCTTCAAAAGTGTCTACATAACGAGGGATATTTAGATTGTATTCGTTCTCTATAATCTCATCTAAACTTGCCACATAGCTATACTTATCAACAATTTCCCAATTTTTGTAAGTGCAAATTATCTTTTCAATATTATCATCAGTCAACTTATTCTGGTTTTTAGCATTCTCAAACTCGTTACTTGCATCAATGAATAATACATCTGTATTGTCTCCTTTGTTCTTGTCAAACACTAAGATAGTAGCAGGAATACCAGTTCCAAAAAACAAGTTTGCTGGCAATCCAATGACTGCTTTTAAAAGGTTTTCATCAATAAGTTGCTTTCTAATTTTACCTTCTGAACTCCCTCTAAACAATACGCCATGAGGTAATACGACTCCAGCTTTTCCGTGCTCATTCAACGTTTCAATCATATGGGTTATAAAAGCATAGTCTCCTTTACTTTTTGGCGGAACACCTCTGTGGAATCTTTGGTATCTGTCTGCACTGGCATTTTCTGCTCCCCATTTATCTAATGAAAATGGTGGATTTGCAACCACGACATCATACTTGGTTAAAGCACTATCATTTTCTCTTAAAAGTGGATTATTTAGCGTATCGCCCCATTGTATGTGAGCATTGTCCATTTCGTGTAGGAACATGTTCATGCGTGCTAATGCCCAAGTGCTTCCGTTTAACTCCTGACCATTAAGGGAAACATTTTTACTACCTATTTCATCAGCAACTTTTAATAATAATGAGCCACTCCCACAAGTAGGGTCACACACTCTGTTGCCTTCTTTTGGTTCTACCAGTTTAGCTAATAAGGTTGAGACTTGTGATGGTGTGTAGAACTCGCCCGCTTTTTTGCCTGCATCTGAAGCAAAGTTTGCAATAAGGTACTCGTAACTGTCACCGATAACATCATTACCTTCAAGATTGGAAGGTCTTAAATCCAATCCTTCAAAATCAGTAAGTAAGTGCTTTAATCGTCTATTACGATCTTTAGTTTGCCCTAAATTAGGTTCGGAATTGTAATCAATGTTTCTAAATACTTTTTCTAACTTAGAACGATTAGCATCTTCAATATTTTCTAACGCAATATTGATTAGCTCACCCAAGTTGTCGGCATTTCTATTTTCATATAGAAAATCAAAAGAGCTGTCTTCGGGTACTTTAAAACGTTCATGCTTCATAGCACGCTCAACACGTTCCTTATCTCCGTTGTATTTCTTTAAATAATCTGCTCTTTTCTCCTTATTTACATCAGAAATGTATTTAATAAAGAGCATTGTTAGAATGTAATCTTTGTACTGGGTTGCATCTATGGTGCCTCTAAACGTATCACAGGCTTTCCAAACCTGATAGTTTATTTCTTGTTGTGTTGATTTACTCATGTTTTTATATTCTTTAAAAAGAAGAGAGCAGGGTTGCTGCTCCCTTCAGATTGGTTTAACTTATCCTTTTGGTGGAAACTTATCGCTACCATGAGAATCCTTTCTCTGAATTTTTCCATCTTTCCCATGGATAAACAATTCAGAACCTTCTTTACGAGATAAATCCCGACTATAGGTTTCAGCATCCTTTTTAGTTTCAAAATGTTTAGAAGCTCTATCAGCTCCACCTTTTTTTGAATCCCAACCACCATCAGGATTCGGTACTACGTGCCTTGTTTTAGACATAATTTTTATTTTTTAATATGCTACCCAAAATTTTTACGGATTAGGGTAACTCGTTTTCCGAGTCCAAACACATCTCTGTTTTGATATGTCACTAATAAGGCATACTTTTGTTTTGTCACAAACATTGTTAGCTTCAGTTCGGTTGACAAGCCACTGAAAGAAAACGATACCTTATACTAAGTCTTAAAAAGGGACTAACTTTTTAAGGCTTTTTTTTATGTCTTCATTTTTATTTGGTTATTAATTAATCTATTGACAAGTCCTTTTTTAAGAGCTGTTCTCTTATTTAATAAGTCTTGTGTCAATTTTAAGTCTTCATCTAGAAGCTCTATAAAATCAATTATTTTTTTTTGCTCTTCTATTGATGGCAAAACAATACTTAACTGTGCTAATTCCTTTTTAGGAATGGATGTGATTGTTGCTCCAGCTCCAATAAGCTTAAGCTTATACTGTACTTTTTCTGTATTTAGATATTGCGCAAGGTATGCTCCTAAAACTTCCGAAGAATTTGTTCTGATTATATAAAATAGGGAAGAGGGGGTGGCTTGACCAAAGCTAACATTGTAAGCCCAAGCGAAAGTGCGGTGTCCTTTACCAGCTAAAATAACATCGTTGGGTTGTAACAAGAACTTGTCATTTTTATCATCAAGCTCCACAAAACTTTTTTCAAACTTTGTTGGCTTAAAAAGTTTGTCAAAATGACCAGCATGCAAGTACTTTACGCTACCTTCTTCTTTAGGCTTATCGTAAGAACCAAACTGTATTTCTGCAATATTTCCAAGTTTTTTTATCATAAAAACACTCTACTTTTTATCATTGTTCTGGTGTAAATGTATAAAAAATATTTATTGTAGAGCGTTTCAAATCACATTTTTTTGATATTTTTTATTTTGTAGAGCGTTTCATATTAGCTACTTTGTGTTAATCGGAAGCCCAATACCTAGACCAAACCTTAAATCATTGTCTGTTCCATTAGGGCTTAAATTTAAATCGGTTCTATCAAGAAAAGCCTGAATAGTAATTAAAGGTTTTTTCCCTTCTTTATTCTTTAGACTGAATAACATACCAAGCCTCATTGGGTATTCTTCAATATCATCTAAAACACTTCCTTTGTTAAACTTAATATTGTTATAAGCTATCCTCCCAAATACACCAACTGAAACAGGAAAAGGGTAGTAGTAAGCTTCAAAACTAAATGTACTTCCGAACCCATATTCGTATTCTGAATCACCAATGAATGCTTTGTCTGAGTTAGTGAATTCTATAGGGTTTCCATTTACATCATTGCCGATAGGAGTACTAATGTCTAGTGTGCTACTTTTGAAATTTGTTATATTTGATGCTCTATTTAGGGATGTAGATAGCCTGAGGAAAAGACTTTTAGGCTTGTATATATTTCTGGAACCTTTGCCTTTTTCTAAGCTATAATTCAACGAAAGAGTTATCCCATATACATTTCCTCTTTCATTTGTAAACATATCTGAGAAGGTCTTAGAGTTATCGTATAAAAACCTCTTGAAACTTTGTCTTTCATAAAAAGGACTAACGCCCATAAAAATAATATGATTGCCAGCCCACTGGGATTTGACGGATTCCAGCTCCAGTTTATTTATGCTATCTTCTAATTTTCTCAGTATGAACTTCTTTTTTGCAGCATAATCTCTTAATATTTTAGTTATGTTTTTTTTGTCTTTGTTCTTGATTATCAAGTCTTTTTTTGAATCTATACCATCCTTTATGATAATTTGAGTTGCTTCTTTTTCTGTTTTTTCGCTTGGTTCGCCGCTTTTAAGATAGTAACTGCTTTTGTCAAACTTTCTTTCTTCTAATTTGTGAAATCCAATAGCGTCATCTTCATTGATGTATTTTTCAGACAATTTTTTAAGTTTTTTGATTATGGCATTATTATCCTCTTTAACTTCTTCACCAAGGACTTCTTTTACCAACTCTTCTAAACCTTCAAAATCAGATTTAGCCTGTGTAATTAGTTCTAAAGTTTGTAGTTTTATATTTGCTTTGGTAAAGTCATTTATTGAGTAAAATTCAGACCACCTTATTACTGGCTTGTAGTAATTAAATGTTATTTTTCCTTGCTCACTTCCATTTTCTTGGTCGAAAAAATAAATGCCATTACTTGCTTTAAGGTCAGCTTCTATGTTTAAAACCCCATATTTACCTGTATAGAGTAAACCGTTTATTTTTAAACTACTTTTATCGTCATTGAGAATGGCGCTTATACCTTGATTTGGCGAGTTTTCACCAAGTAATAAGTAATTGAAATCTTCAGATATTTTTTTGCTGTAAGCTTCAGGACTCACTAAGTCTTTATATTTCTGAATTTCAATTTGGCTAAATGAAATTGAAGTAAAAATTAGTAGCAACGAACTAATGAATAGATTTTTATTCATATCGAAAAAAAATAAGGGTTAACAAATAATTTATTGCTCTTAATTATTGTCTTTGTGCGGGGAGATTTTAAATGTAAGTATTTTTTGTAAGAAATGTACCGTTTTGTTGATTTATTTTAAAACTAATAGAGTTAATTTACAACGACCATGAAAGGTAAAAAATTCGAGGACTTTAACAACCTTGCTTATCTCCTTGGAAGACAACCGTACCTCAAACCTTTCTTTTTTAACCAAATTTCACAAAAAAAAACTGCCCTATAGTATACATGTATTACATTTTGTGACTAATTTAGTTTTCGGAGAATATACCAGTTTCTTAAAAATAGCACCAGACATAATGACAGGGCTACTGGATATAGTATGCAAAAAATAAGAGTGTTTGCTTCATAATATGATATGCCTAATGGGCTTGTTAGATTGATTACAAAGTCGGTACAGTAGACAAAGGTTTTATTTATTATATCTATCATGGGTTCTTTTTTAAAGCTTTAATACAATAGCCCATTTCTATGGACTTCACCAATAGATAGAATGTTAACAACGGTATAAAAATCACTAAGAATACAACATTCATTAGCTGATAGTTTCCCCCAGAATGCATGGATTTAATAATTGTAAAATATAGTGGGTCTATGTGTTTGAAATATGGTCTAGCAAATGTAGTGTGATATTTTTTACAATGACTGGTTGTTTCTCTGTAGCAGTGCCATGTGCATCTGTCCAATTTAGCCGCATAAGGATTCATAGCTTTCACACCTTTAATTTGAAATGGTGTTTCTTTTAGAGTAGGTCTAACAGATTCATTAACCATCACCAATATTATAATTGGTGCCAGCAATAAGAATAAGTATAGAAAAGCCCTGTTCATATCATCATTAAATTTTAGTTAATGGATTAACGGAGAGTTTATGTTCTAAAATAAGTATGTGATATCTGGATTTCTGTTGGTTCTTGCATCTCTCTGATATCCATCACTGAAGTTGCATCTAAATATGTTCTTTATATTTCCATCTTGCTCCTGGATGTTATAGGCAAAGGCAGGTTTCCCTTTTTTAGGTTCCTTATAAAACTCGTAGACCTTCTCTCCAGTGAAGCACATTTTACAGGTTCCTATAGCCATATGTGCTTTCTTTACACCATTTCCCTTTAGGTAATCAAACTGCTCCTTCATGGAATGGAGGAAGCGGTATTTGTCTAATTCCTCAAAATACTGGTCTTCATCAATAAGTGGTTCAAATATAGACGCATCAAGGATTTGACAAGCTTTTATGAAGGTTTCTTTGATATAATTTGTGTCTGACTTGAGCTTTATTTTTAATTTGATTAGCTCACTCTCCATAATTAAGATGTTTTTAAATTAAACTAGAAATCTTTTTTTTTATTATTCAGGATATAGTTTTTCAACCCAATGTTGTCAATTGTAAGAGTGAAGTGTTTGAAATCTCCATAATCCTTCGGGTATGTGGAACTTTTTCCAGTAAATTTCATGATAATATTTTTACTCCTCCATAAACAGGAGGTCAAATATCCACTATCAGACACTTTTGAACTGCCAAATATGCTTTCCAAGTCTTTTTTTATCGCATCAAAATGTCTGCTATTATAATTCCATTGAACACGGATATTTGTCAGTTTTCCTCTTGTGAATCCTAATATGATATCATGCCATTTAACACCAAATAATTCATTGGGCACAGATGCTGTATATGAATAGTAGGTAGTCCTATAAAAAGGGTCTAAACTTGATGATATTTTACTCTTAACTAAATTATTGCTGTATGTAGTATACAAATCTCCAAAAGTGAAAATTTTGAAACCATTTTTTACTTCTAAATAATTGCTGTTAGTCTGAGAATGCAAATTAAAAGACAGGCTAAATATAAACAACAATATTAATTTATAGGTAAGTACTTTTCTCATTTGTTTCTTATTATTAATTATTTATAATTGACGCAATTCTATTGAATCCTGATACATAGTTATCATCAAGATGATTTGCTGCCGAAATCAGATTATGGCTGTTGAATCTTTTACTGACATTGTAATCGAGCTTTTACTTCTTCTTCTTTCTACTTGCATTCTTGGTATACTTAAATAATGATGGATTAAGACTCCGTATTTAAGATTAAAACCTCCTTGACTTTGGATTCGACTTACTTCGTTCTGCTTGTCTCTGAAAAACAGGAATACTAGAAATATGGTGATTGGTATGATAATGTAGCGCATAATCTAAGGTTCAATCCATTCATTTTTAAATTCGTTTACTACTTCTAATACTCTTTTGGAAACCTCAATACAATCTAAGGAATATTTTATTTGAAGTAGTGGTCTTGTTTCTGCATAGTTTTTTTCATATGGTTAATATAATTTACAATATGCATCCCAGACAACGGACTATTAATATCAATCAATCTATCTCTAATCATCTTTCTAAGACCAGAATTCAAATCATTTATTATATATGTTTTGAGTGAGGCTTTTTTCTTTTTAAAAAAACATATTAAAAGGTTTAGTTAAGGCATTCAATTATAACATAAATCGGTAGAATTGATTTACGGTTTCCCTTGTCTGATTAACTACCAATATTTAATGCAGAGATAAGAATTATTAGTAAATACCACAAATGTAGGGTTGATAATTTTTGTAGATAGAGTCACTTTTGGACATGCAATTGTCTGAAAAGAAAATAATCAAGCAAATAGGCGATAATATTCCTCAACTTCGGCTTGAAAGACATTTAAGTCAATTTCAATTACAGGTAGATGCTAACGTAGTTAAAAACCAAATAGGCAGGATTGAAAGAGGAGAGCATATTCCAAATATCATTACAATAATAAAAATTGCTAAGGCTCTTAATGTGAGCCTTTCTGAAATTATAGACTTGAAAAAAAAAATAATATAAAATTTTTTTTGAACCACGTCTAAGGTCTGGAGAAGGTACCCATTATGTAAGCCGCCCCCATGTTCAATTTTCTGAACCGTCCCCCTATCAAAAAATAGACTTTTTAAATCGTTGCTTTTCATTGTAAAACATTAAATTTTTTTGAGATTTTTAAGAAAATGTTTTTTGATAAGAGAATAGGATTGGGGTGCTATAGGAAATGGTAATGTGTTAAATCTGGATAGGTTTAGGTAGGTTAATTTTTAGGTAAATCATTAGATGTTGTCCCGAATGTTGTCCCTTGAAAGAATTAAAAAACCCCTAAAAACTTGTCTATAAAGTAATTAGGGGTTAACTTGTGTGGTACCTCCAGGAATCGAACCAGGGACACAAGGATTTTCAGTCCTTTGCTCTACCAACTGAGCTAAGGTACCTCGCTAAAGCGGTTGCAAATATATATCCTATTTTAGATTCTGCCAAATCTAAAAGCTAAAAAAATCAATTATTTTTAAATTTTTTTTGATTCAAAAGCTAACTAATTTAATGTTAATTAAATACGGTATGCCTTTGTTATTGTTTCTTCTTTTGTAAATTTACCCTTTTTTGATTTACAGATGAATTTAGTTATTGATGTTGGGAATTCTTTCGTGAAACTGGCGGTATTTGATGCCGATGAGCTTCAGGAAAAAAGAATTGTAGCGTTAGAAAATCTTTTAAATGCTGTTCGTACCTTAAAAGCAGATATGCCCCAGCTTAATAAAGCGGTGGTTTCTTCCGTAGGTCATTTAAATTCCGACCAAATAGATACCTTAAAAAAAACATTCAACTTATTAATTCTAGACGCGCAATTAAAACTTCCATTCATTAATGATTATGGGACTCCTAATACCTTAGGGGTAGATCGTATCGCTTTAGTTTGTGCCGCCGTAAAACACTTTCTGCATAAAAATGTGCTTATTATAGATGCTGGAACTTGTATTACTTACGATTTTATAACAGCCAAAAACAGGTATTTGGGTGGAGCTATTTCCCCAGGATTAAACATGCGCTACAAAGCTTTAAATAATTTAACTGCAAAATTACCGTTGTTAGAATTAACGGTTCCAGAAGATTTTATTGGTAACTCTACAGCAGCTTCAATTCATTCGGGTGTGGTATATGGTGTGCTTAATGAAATTGAAGGTGTTATAGCAAATTATAAAAATAAATATTCAGATTTAACAGTTATTTTAACAGGAGGCGACACGAAATTCTTGTCTAAACAATTAAAAAGTAGCATATTTGCCCATTCAAATTTTCTTTTGGAAGGATTGAACTATATTTTACAACTTAACTCAAACGAATGATAAAAAAACTTGTATTAGTTTTTATTGTAATTTTTGCAATTAAAGGTCATAGCCAGCAATCAACAGTTTCTCCGTATTCATATTATGGGATTGGTAATCTCAATTTTAAAGGTACAGTAGAAAATAGGAGTATGGGTGGTTTGAGTATCTATAACGATAGTATTCACGTTAACTTACGAAACCCAGCCTCTTTTGCAGGGGAGAATCTTGCTTCTTGGGGCGGACAAAGTAGGCCAGTTAAGTATACGGTTGGAGGGTCTTACCAAAGTACAACCTTAAAGAGTGAAACTGATACAGGAAAAACATCATCTACAACTTTTAATTATTTAGCCATGTCATTCCCAGTAGGGAAGTTCGGGTTTGGTGTGGGTATCATGCCGTATAGCTCGGTAGGATATAAACTAGATAATTTAAATGATAATGGTAACATTGGAAATCGATTTAGAGGTGAAGGTGGTATTAACAAGGTGTTTGTCGGTGTAGGTTACCAAGTGATGAGCGGACTTTCAGTTGGTTTTGATGTACAATATAATTTTGGGAATATTCAAAATAGTATTATCGCTTTTCAATATGATGGCGATGTACCTACACAATTCCAAACTCGTGAAGATAACCGATCGGATTTAAGTGGCGTTAATTTTAATCTTGGGGTGTCTTACAAAAGAAAGATTACCGAAAGATTAGAGATCGTATCAGGATTAACATATACGGCTCAAAGTAATTTACATTCTGTGAATGAACGTAGCTACTCATCTATAATTATCAATTCAAGTACAGGGGTAGAGTCCATATTTAATACGGTTGAAGACAATTTAGAGGCTAAAGGTTTAAGAGAAACCGATTTAACTTTGCCTTCAAAAATTACTTTTGGGGTAGGGATTGGCCAGCCAAGAAGCTGGTTTTTAGGAGCCGAATATATGGCTCAAAATACGAGTGAATTCTCAAACCCTTTGTATACTACCACAGGAGCTGTATACGAAAACGGTTCCAGATTTTCTTTAGGAGGTTTTTTTATCCCACAGTATAATTCATTCTCAAACTACTTTAAACGTATTGTTTATAGGGGAGGTTTAAGATTGGAAAACACAGGGTTAAATATTAATGGTGAGACCATTAAAGAGTTTGGCATATCTTTTGGAACAGGATTACCAGTTGGAGATTCTAGACTTTTTTCAAATGCAAACCTAGGACTTGAATTTGGTAAACGCGGAACAACAAAAAGCAATTTGATACAAGAGAATTATATAAATTTTCAAATAAGTCTATCTTTGAACGATAGATGGTTTCAAAAGAGAAAGTACGATTAACAGATTAAAATAATTATGAAGACAAAAATCACATTTTTAACACTTTTATTTATTGGATTAAATTTTGGTTTTGCACAGCAAGATGAAGAGTGCATCTCAAAACTTTCAATATTTCATGAGTATGCTAAAGCGAAAAATTACGACGCGGCTTACGAGCCTTGGATGGCCGTTAGAAACAAATGTCCAAAGTACAGTAATGCTATTTATTCAGATGGGGAGAAAATTTTAAACCATAAAATTGATAACGCAACTGGAGCAGATAAAATAGCTTACATTAATGATCTTGTAAAATTATGGGATGAGCGTGCATTACACTATCCTTCTAAAACACCTAAGGGAGAGTATGCAGCTAAATCTTGTCAGTTACTTTACGATAACAGAGATGTATTAAAGAAGACTGATGAGGAGTTATACAAATGTTTTGATGACGCCTATAACTTAGATAAAGATACTTTTACAAACCCTAAGAGTTTATATACCTATTTCTCTTTAATGGTTGATTTGTATGATGCTGGTAAAAAACCTGCAGCCGATTTATTCAATAAATATGATGATATCGCTGAAAAAGTTGAAGGAGAAATTCAAAATTACTCTGAAGACTTAAACAAATTAATCGAAAAGGAAGAAGCTGGTACAGCTTTAACTAAAAAGGAAGCTAAATATAAAAAGTACTATGAAAGTTACTTAAAAGCTTACGATCAAATTGCTTCTGGTATCGATCAAAAATTAGGAGATAGAGCAAACTGTGAAAACCTTATTCCTTTATATACAAAAGACTTTGAAGCTAACAAATCTAATGCTGTTTGGTTACAAAGAGCTGCAGGAAAAATGTCTGAAAAAGAATGTACAGACGATCCATTATTCTTTAAATTGGTAAATGCTTACCATGAGTTAAGTCCGTCTGCAAACTCGGCTTATTACTTAGGGATCTTAAAGGATAAAGAAAATAAAACGAATGAAGCTATTAAGTTTTACGAACAAGCGATTAGCTTAGAAAAAGATAGCTTTAAGAAATCTAAACTTTACTACAGAGTAGCAACTAAGTTTAAAGCAAAGCACAGCTATTCTAAAGCAAGAGATTATTATAGAAAAGCTCTTAGTTTGAACCCTTCTAACGGAAGACCTCACATCGCTATTGCTGCCATGTATGCTGCGAGTGCAAATAACTGTGGAGAGACTAACTTCGATAAAAGAGCTGTTTACTGGTTAGCTGCAAGTGAAGCAAGAAAAGCTTCTAAAGTAGATCCTACAATGTCTAGTGCGGCATCTAAGTCTTCAGCAAGTTACGAAGCTAAAGCACCACAAAAATCTGAAATTTTCAGTTCAGGAAGAGCAGGTCAAACAATCAACATTGGTTGTTGGATTGGTGCTTCGGTAACTGTACCAAGTATCTAATGAAAACATGTATTTCATATAAAATTTTAAACATAGTCACAGTTTTTACTGTGGCTATGTTTTTTTCATGCCAAGATAATTTCAAGGAAGTACAAAAAATTGGGATTTCTGAAAATGAACCCATCGGTGTCGATTATAATCTGAATTTAAAATATACTGATTCAGGAAGAGTAACAGCTAATTTAATTAGTACAAAGGCCTTAGATTATTCTAATCGAGATTTTCCTTTTCATGAGTTTGTTGATGGTGTTGAATTAGATATTTTCGATGAAAAAAATCAAAAAAGTGTCGTGATAGCCGATTATGCTATTGTATATACCGATACCGACTTAATCGACATGCAAAGTAATGTCGTAATTACTACCCACGATAATCGTGTTTTAAAAACTGATCAATTGTATTACGATCAAAAAAATGAATGGCTGTATACTAATGAAGCTGTTTCATTCAAATCGGAGCAAGATATTATTAATGGTCATGGCTTCGATTCCAATACAAAATTCACAAATGCTGAAGTGCTTGAAGTAACAGGAATCATTACCTTAGAAGAGTAATTTTTATTATTCAACTTAAGCTATTCAAATTTAATTACCTTTACATTCTATTACAATTCACTACTAATAATGAAATATTATAAGATTTTTCAATATGCTTATTTAGTTTTTGCTGCTTTATTCATATACGACGGTATTACAAAATGGCCTGTAAGCCAAAATGGGGCATACCTCTCTTTTGCTTTAGCCGGTTTAGCAGTATTTATGTTTTTTTTTCGATCTAAATTCCGAAAGAAATACGACGATAACCATAATAAGAGGTAAAAGTACATGAGTATTTACGTGGTCATTATCATTGTAACTTTAATACTTTCTGCTTTTTTCTCAGGCATGGAGATTGCTTATGTGTCTTCAAATAAAATCCATGTCGAGATTGAAAAGAAGCAGGATGGTGTATTGGCAAGGGTTTTAAGAAAACTTACCGCCAAGCCATCAAAGTTTATCACTACCATGCTTATTGGTAATAATATTGCCCTAGTAGTATATGGTTTTTTTATGGGCGATTTATTAGTGAGTTGGTTTCAATCCTTATTACCAACTTCTTATGGTTTTCTAGATTATCTATTAACCGATTTAAGTTTGCTCTCACAAACCATTATTTCCACTTTAGTAATCTTAATTACAGCTGAATTTTTACCTAAAGTTTTTTTTCAAATTTATGCCAATAGCCTCATTAAAGCCTTGGCTATTCCAGCGTATTTTTTCTATTTCTTTTTTTCAGTAGTGTCCGATTTTGTGATTTGGATTTCCGATTTCATTTTAAAAGTATTTTTTAAAACAGAAGGCGATCAAATTCAATTGGCGTTTACCAAAGTCGAGTTGGGGAATTACATCAGTGAACAAATGCAGTCTGTTGAAGCGCATGATGATGTTGATAGTGAGATTCAGATTTTTCAAAATGCCCTAGAGTTTTCAGAAGTAAAAGCTAGAGAGGTGATGATTCCTAGAACAGAAATTATTGCCGTTGAGATTAATGATTCCATTAAATCATTAAACGCTTTATTTACAGAAACAGGGCGTACTAAAATTTTGGTATATAAAGAAACCATCGACGATGTTATTGGCTACGTGCATTCCTTCGAGTTGTTTAGAAAATCTACAAACATCAAATCGATGATTACCCCTGTTGAATTCGTTCCAGAAACGGTACTGATTAAAGATGTGCTTAGTGTGCTTACTAAAAAAAGAAGAAGTATTGCTGTGGTGCTGGATGAGTATGGTGGAACTTCAGGGATGATGACTGTAGAGGATATTGTTGAAGAATTATTTGGTGAAATTGAAGATGAACACGATTCGGTAGACCTTATTGAAGATGTATTAGATGATGAAACCTATAAATTCTCTGCGCGTTTAGAAGTTGATTATCTCAATGAAAATTATAAGCTCGAACTTCCTGAAAGTGAGAATTATGAAACACTAGGAGGGCTTATAGTTAACCATACCGAAGAGATTCCCGCACAAAATGAAATCGTAAAAATAGACAACTTTCAATTCACGATTTTAGAAGTCTCCAATACTAAAATTGATTTGGTCGAACTTATTGTATTAGATGACGATTAAAATACAAAGTTCTACTTTTATTATTAAAAGGAAAATGGTATTTTCGCGCACGATATTTTTGTCAGTTAGTCTATAATTGACAGCAATTTAACTAGAATTCCCCCATGGGGACATTAAAAATTTAATTTACAAATGGCAGTTTTAAACAAGATTAGACAACGTTCACTATTCTTAATATTAATTATTGCGTTAGCACTTTTTGCTTTTGTATTAGCAGATTTGTTCAGAAACTCTGATGCGCTAACCGCAAAATCTCAAAATGTTATTGCTACGGTTAACGGTAAAGAAATTACACGTGAAGCTTTTTTACAAAAAGTTGAAGTCGCACAAAGACAAGCGGGACCAACAGCAACAAACACTCAAGTTATGAACCGTGTTTGGGAGCAAGAAGTAAGACAAGCCATTATGGAAACTCAGTTTGAAGAGCTTGGAATTACTGTAGAGAAAGATCAAATGAGAGATTTGTTAAGAACATCTTTAGCTACAAGCCCGGAGTTTTTAAATGAGGCTGGCATTTTCGATGAGAATAAATTAAATGAATATATCGCTAACCTTAAGGAAACTTCGCCTGCAGGTTTTGAAAGCTGGGTGAATTACGAAAAACAAATCGCTGCAAACGCGCTTAACCAAAACTATTACAATATGGTTAAAGCTGGTTTAACAGGAACTTTAGCCGAAGGGGAATTAGAGCACCAATTAGAAGGTAATAAAGTAGATTTGAAATACGTGCAAGTGGCGTATACAACTATTCCAGATAGCCTTGTAAAAGTTAGTAAATCGGATATCTCTGATTATATTAATGACAATAAAAAACAATTTGAAGTTGAGGCTTCAAGAGATATTCGTTTTGTTGAGTTCAAAGAGGAAGCATCTGTAGAAGATGAAAACATGATTAAAGAAGAACTTAACAGATATAAAAAAGGACAGTTAGTTGATGCTAACGGTAGAAAAAATGTTATTACAGCTTTTGCTGAAGCTACCGATAATGAAGATTATATCAACTCTGTTGCTGCTTCAGATATTAAATTCAATAAGAGTTTCTTATTTAAAGAAAACTTACCTGAAGAATTTGCTGATGATATTTTTAATTTAGAAGAAGGTCAAGTTTACGGACCATACAAAGAATCAGGTTTCTTCAAAATCTCAAAGGTTGTTGCAGTAAAACAAATTCCAGATTCAGCTAAAGTTAGACATATTTTAATCCCTTTCTTAGGGTCTAGAAGTGCTACTGCTGAGGTGACACAAACTGAAGAGCAAGCGAAATCTACAGCCGATAGTTTATTAGCTGTTTTAAAAACAGATCGTTCTAAATTCCCAGAATTTGTTACTGAATATTCTACAGATCAAGGAAGTGTTTCAAATGAAGGGCGTTACGATTGGCACGCTTACGGATCTATGGTACCAGAATTCAACGATTTTGAGTTTGGTGGTAAAGTAGGAGATTTAGGTGTCGTTAAAACCGTATTCGGTTTTCATATTATAGAAATTGAAGGTCTTAAGGATCCAAAAAGAGCCGTTCAAGTAGGAACGATTGCTAGAAAAATTGAGCCATCAGAAGCGACTACTGATAAAGTGTTTAGAGACGCTTCTAACTTCGAAATAAAAGCTGGTGAAGGTGATTTTGAAGCTGTTGCTAAAGAAAATAAATTCACAGTTAGACCTGTTAACGGTATTAAAGTGTTAGACGAAAGTATTCCTGGTGTTGGAAACCAAAGACCAATTGTACGTTGGGCATTTGAAAAAGATATTGAAGTAGGAGATATCAAACGTTTTAATATTCCTGGAGGTTATGTTATCGCACAGGTTGTTGCTCAAAATAAAGCAGGATTAATGTCTGTTGATGATGCTACAGCTAGAGTTTTACCAATTCTTAGAAAAGAAAAGAAAGCTGAAATGATTAAAGATAGAATTTCAGCAACTTCTTTAGAAGATATCGCTGCTGCGGAAAAAACGTCTGTTAAAACAGCTACTGGAATCAATATGAAAAACCCAACAATTTCTGGGGCAGGAAGAGAGCCTTTTATTGTAGGTGCTGCTTTCGGATTGAATGAAGGTGAAACTTCTGGTTTATTAGAAGGTGAAAAAGGGGTGTATGCTGTACAGGTTACTAAAGTAACACCAGCAGTAAAATTAGAAAATTATCAAGCAGCTGCTAATCGTGTTGAGCAACAAAAAACGAGTATCGTAAATGCGAGACTTTACAATGCTTTAAAAGATGCTGCCGAGATTGAAGATAACAGAGCTGAAGCGCAAATTCAGTAAAAGTTATTACTTTAAAATATAAATTTAAAAGGCCCCGTTTTTCGGGGCTTTTTTGTAGCTATAAGTTATTATTATCAACATATAAAAACTGTTGATAAATTAACTGTAAGTTTTCTAACAAAAAAGCTACTTTTGTGATGTTAAAAAGTTAAGATTATGTCTGAAACAATAGAAAAAGTAAAATGCCTTATTATAGGATCGGGACCTGCTGGTTACACAGCAGCCATTTATGCAGCTCGTGCTAACATGAATCCTGTTTTATATCAAGGTACGCAACCAGGAGGTCAATTAACAACAACGAATGAAGTTGAGAATTTTCCTGGATATCCACAAGGTGTTACAGGTCCGGAAATGATGATGGAATTGCAAAAGCAAGCAGAGCGTTTCGAGGCTGATGTTCGCGATGGTTGGATTACCAAAGTTGATTTCTCTGGCGATGTACATAAAGTATGGGTAAACGACGAAAAAGAAATTCACTGTGATACGGTTATTATTTCAACAGGTGCTTCTGCTAAATATTTAGGATTAGATTCAGAACAAAAATATTTAAAACTAGGTGGCGGAGTTTCTGCTTGTGCGGTTTGCGACGGATTCTTTTATAGAAATCAAGAAGTTGTAATTGTAGGTGCAGGAGATTCAGCTTGTGAGGAAGCTCATTATTTATCAAAACTTTGTAAAAAAGTAACGATGCTTGTTCGTAGAGATGAGTTTAGAGCCTCTAAAATTATGGCTAATCGTGTTAAGAATACCGAAAACATCGAGATTTTGTTTAACACGGAGACTGATGAAGTTTTAGGTGACGGACAAGTTGTAAACGGTGTGCGAGTTTATAATAAAGTGACTAAAGAAAAACATGAGATTCCAGCAACTGGTTTCTTCGTAGCCATTGGACACAAACCAAACACCGATATTTTTAAAGGATTCTTAGATTTGGATGAAACAGGATACATTATTAATGTGCCTGGTACTTCTAAAACGAATATTGAAGGTGTATTTGTTTCTGGTGATGCAGCCGATCATGTATACAGACAAGCTATTACAGCGGCTGGTACTGGTTGTATGGCAGCTCTTGATGCAGAACGCTATTTAGCGTCTAAGGATGCCGATTTTGAAGTAGCGACTTCAACTTACAATTAAAATAAAATCTAAAATTGATTTAAAAGTTCAAGACTGTGTCATATTGAGCTTGTCGAAATATCTTCTTGTACCCACACCAATTGTGGGTTTCGACAAGCTCAACCTGACAAATAATATCAAGTTAACGACTTTTAAATCAATTTTATTAAAATCTCACAATACTTTTATTTAATGATTTATATCGGGATGTGGCGCAGTCCGGTTAGCGTACACGGCTGGGGGCCGTGTGGTCGCAGGTTCAAATCCTGTCATCCCGACAAAAACCGATTTTTTAAAACTAATAAAATCTTAATTAAATGATTTTCAGTGTTTTAATATTTTTTGGTTTTGTTTGATTTCATTTGAAATCGAATATAACTGTGTCCTATTAGGTGTCCTTTTTTATAAAGGATATTTTTTATAAATTGCTGAATGTTAATGAATTGTGTTAGTTTGTTTTCTTGTTGTTTAGATGCCTAATAGGTGTCCTCATTAATAGAAGATATGTACTAATCATCAGGCTATTAGCATGTAAAATTAGATTTGACTTTCACTTTAATGTTTTGTTTAACTAAAGTGAAATGTGATGAAAAGCCCAAAAACGTTCAGTGTAACCTTCTGGTTAAAAAAAAGATCCATTAGACCAAATGGTCATATTCCTATTTATGCCCGTATTCATGTTGAAGGAGTGCGAGTTGATTTAAGTGTTAAAAGATCAACACTTGAGTCAGACTGGTGTTTAGAAACTTCTCGTTTAAATCCACGAATTAAAGGCTCCGAAAATGTGAACTTTTATCTTGATGAGGTGTATGCCAATCTAATTGAATGTCATAGACAATTGTATTTTGAGGGTAAACCTATTTCTGCGCAAGCCATTAAGTCAAGGTATTTAGGGACTGATAAATCACTCGACACTCTATGTGATATTATTAAGTACCATTGGGAAGTAGAGTCTACTAAATTGGAAAAAGGAACTCTTAAAAATTATAATGCAACCGAGAAATATTTAAAGAGGTTTATACGGCATAAATATAAAAAAGATGATTTGCATCTAAATTTTATAGATTACCAGTTTATTGTTGAGTTTGAGCAATTTCTTAGAACCACACCTTCGTTGAAAGCATCACAGCCTTTAAGTAATAATGGGATAATGAAACATATGGAGCGCTTTCAAAAGTTAATTAATATAGCTGTTAAATTAGGTTGCATCATTACAAACCCATTTAATATGTATTCATTAAAATTTGAAAATTACGATAGTGATTTTTTAGAACCGGAGGAATTAAAATGTTTAAATGGATTCAATTCAAATGACTCTAGTCTAATGACTGTAAAAGATATGTTTTTGTTTGCTTGTTATACTGGTCTGAGTTACATTGAAATTAAAAGTTTAACGAAAGAAGGTATTGTTGAAGGTGTTGATGGTAAATTATGGATAGATGTAAGGCGAAAAAAGACTAAAACGAAGGTGAAAGTGCCTCTTTTACCTCAGGCACTTGAAATTCTTAATAAGTATCTGAGTAATGCCGAAAATGATAGATTTTCTGGTTTATTACCTGTTTTTTCAAATCAAACAGTAAATAAATACTTAAAAACAATTATCAAAGAAGTCGATATAGATAAGAATATTACTTTTCATGTTGCTAGACACACATTTGCAACTACCGTAACACTATTGAATGATGTGCCTCTGGAAACTGTTTCCAAATTACTTGGTCATACAAAATTATCTACTACTCAAAAATACGCGCGAGTAATGGAGAAAAAAATTAGTAAGGATATTTCGCGGCTTAAGCAAGTATTAAAAGAAAATGAGCATAAGAATAATGTAAAGCCGCCTAAGTTCGAATCTGTTCATTTACGGATTGTTTAATTCTTTATAATTTACTACAGATGATTTGAGTTTTATAATTCTATACGGCCAGTCAAACGTCGTAATTTAGAAGATAGATCTTATAAAAATAAGTTTTGTGAATTTTGAATCTTTTTTTTGAAAGTATAGGTTGTTTTTTTTGGGTAAAAACCATAAATCTTCTTTGTTTAATGTAATTAGGTAATATTTTCTAAATGACTATTATTGTACCTACGGAGTAAAGCTAAGGGTTTATTATGAGTTGTATTGTTCAAAAATATTTCAATTAGCTTATGGGTTTTTGTTGGTTTTCTTACATTTAAAAAAATATCTTCAATTGAACAACTTATAATTTATCGTTCTACCAAATGAGTCAAAACAAAAGAATACCAGATGCGGATTTATCAAGTGCAGGAGATGACTTTCATATATTATGGGCCATCAAAAAATCTCTTGATTTATTAAATTTTGATGAGAAAGGATTGAAAGCTGTAACTATTGAAGGTGTTGAAGAGAATGCCTCAAAAAAATTAGACCCTACTGGCGAAAAATTTTTAGGAATAGACCTTACCGAATATTATGGAGGCATTGATTTTGAAACCGCAAACTCGGTAATTATTTCTCAGTTGAAATACAGCACAAGGAGAGCAAATGAGAGTCTTACTTACTCTAAACTTTACAATGGAAAGAAATCTAAAAAAGGGTCTATTATTCATAGGTTAGCAACAACTTTTAAAGTGTTTTTAGACGAATACGGAAGAAATGAAGTAATTAGAAAAACAATTATAAAATTGGTTAGTAATAGAGGTGTTAACACTACCCTCTTTAATCAATTTACTCAAATACATAGTTTTCTACGTAAGAATAAAAGACCTCTAAGTTTTAATGTTGTTCTAAATAAGTTGCCTAATTTATCCAGAAAACCATTTGATGAATTGAGACAGGCTTCTGGATTGAATTTAACAGAGTTTACTGACTTTATTAGATTGCTTGATTTTGAAGATTGCGGAGCAGATTCAAGACAAAAATTAAATTTTGAGTTAATAAAATCAATAGCTGAAACAAGCATCAAGTCTCAAAATCAATTCAATTCATTATTTCAAATGATTTGGAGGAAAATGATGCCTGAAAGTGATGGAGAAAGAACAATAACTTTGATTGATGTTGTTACTAATTTTGGGTTTAGTAGTATTGACAACCTATTTCCAGTATCACAAAATTTTGAAAAAAACTCCAAGGTTGTAAATCGAGAACAATTGGATGATATCGTTTTTGCAATACAACAGAATACGACCTACTTACCAATCTGTATTCACGGAGGAGCAGGAATAGGAAAATCAACGATTATCAATCAAGCTAAAAATAGACTTCCTGAATATTCAGAATGTATTTTATTTGATAGTTACGGAGCAGGCAAATATCAAAATCCCGAAGACAAGAGGCATCTGCATAAGAACGCTATTACCCAAATAGCAAATGAACTAGCCAAGAATGTTGGGACTGATTTCTTACTTGTACAGAATGAATCTGATGATGTTTATTTGACAGAATTTATTAGGAGAATAGAAAAAGGTGTAGAAATATTACGAAATAGAAATCCCCTTGCTTCTCTTGTATTCATAATAGATGCAGCAGATAATAGTGTAACGGCTGCCCAAAATTTTGGGGAAAAGAGTTTTATAGAAGACCTTTTTAATATTGATATTCCAGATGGATGTCATTTTATTGCGACATCAAGAACTTACCGAAAGGAGTCTCTTAACCTACCAGATAAATATCTTGATATTGAATTAAAGCCATTTAGTTTAGACGAAACAACTTTATTTATAAAAAAGAGTTTTCCTGACATTACAGATGAAGAAATTTTAGAATTTCATAAATATACAAAGGGCATTCCACGTGTTCAATTCTATTCATTAGACCTTAGAGAGCAGGGAATAAATGAAATTATAAACTACCTTAAACCAAATGGAAAAGTCGTAGAAGATTTGATTTTAGACAAGATTGAACAGGCTGTAATTAGAATAGGAAAAGAAAAAAGACCTCTTGTCGAGGAGTTTTTTAAACTATTAATTTCTCTTCCAAGACCAGTTCCTATTGAATACCTATCAGAAATATTAAATGTTGAAATAAGTTTCTTAAGCGACCTTTCGTCTGATATTTGGAACGGTCTGATTTTAGAAGATGGTTTGTTTCGTTTTAGAGACGAGGACTTCGAGAATTATGTAAAGCAAACTTATCAAAGCACAAAGGAAGAATTAAAACAAATAGCTAAGTTATTACTAAGTAAATCAAAAACAGATGAGTATGCCTCAATTAATTTAGGAAGTCTTCTGTTTACTGCCGACTACAAAAAAGAGTTAGTTGAAATAGTTCTAAAGAGAGAATTATTAGAGTTTCCAAAAGACACTATACGAAATAAAGAAGTTTATGCCAATAGAACAAAGTTGGCTTTAAAAGTAAGTAAGGATATTCAAGATAGTCTAACCTATTTCAAGTTGTTATTTATTGCAGCAGAGGAATCTAAAACAGATAAGGCTCTTACACGGTTATTAATTGATTATCCAGACTTAGTTTCCAGATTTGGAGATGAAGTTTCATTATCCAGACTTAAGCTGAAATCAAATGAAAAACCTTGGGGTGGTTCATTTCATTTAAAATTAGCAGGAATATATTCACGTAGAGTAGAAAACAAAGAAATAGTTTTAAAACACCTAAGAACAGCCCGCGAATGGATTAACTGGAGAAGGTCGAAAAAGGACGAAGAGTTAAGAGACTATACTATTGAAACTATTGATATAGTATATGAGGTGGAGGCTGTTTTAAGAATATTTGGTATTGAAAAAGCTATTGAAACGATTAATAGATGGAGACCAAAAGAGATTAGACTTTCTGTAGGCAACTATTTAGTTGAAAATATTATTAGCTATTCTAAAGATGAAGAAATTAATTCGTGGTTGAAATACCCAAAGTTTCGTTTGGTTTCTCAAGTATTCATTATTTGCAAATCCTTTCAATATGGTATTCCTATAAATTACGACATCAATTCTATTGCCATTCGCTTAGCAAATGTATTACCAAGAGTTCAAACTGAATTTAAAGAAAATTTCAAGCAGTTAATTATACAGTTTTGTGGAATATTAGCATACCACAAAATAGATACAGAGACAATACTTGGTATTTTGGAAAAAATAAAAACCAAGCCATTAGAAAGGATTCCATATTTCTACAATAGCTATTCTGATAAAGATGAAGAAAAAGTAATGAGTAACTTTTTAAACATGGAAACTTTAATACTTTCATTAAATGAAGAAGAAGCCGATTTAGAAAATTTCTATCCAGAGAAGTTTAATGATTTAGATAAGATTGAAGACTATGAGAAGAGAAATTATTTAGAAAGTGATAAAAGGGAGTTTACAGGATTCTATAAATACGCTATTCCTGTTTTTCAACTATATTCAGACATTTTAACTAACAGAATTAATGAAAAAGTTTGCTTAGCGAAATTTAAAAGCATTTGTAGTGAAATTAAAAATGATTATCACTTCAAATATGAAAACAGGCATTGGTCAAATGACAGACTATTGTTTTTATCTGGAAAATTAGCAGATGTGGCTCTGTTATTTAAAAATAGAACTAAGTTAATAGATGTAGTAATTAGTTCTTTTGACAGTCAAACAGACAAACTAAGGCTTCGTTTTGAAGTTCTGAATAAAATAATATTACAAAGAGATATAGAGAAAACATCATATCAATTAATAGACCAATCAGACAAAATAATTAAGGACTCTGAACTATCGGCTAATGAGATGGTAGAGAATTATATTAAATGCTTGCTTTTGAGTAGCAAAATAGATGATTCATTTGGGCAATATTTCTTTGACGAAGCAATAAAGGCAACTTCTGAGATTGATTACGAGGCATTCACTCAAATTTTATCTATATATTATTTGTCAGGAACTGGAATAACGAAACCAAATCCTAAATTAGCTTACGAGTATGCTCGTTTCATTGAATATTGTGATGTGAAATTGGGCTATTATGATAAAAAGCACTTTCCATATTTAGAAGGTTTGTTAGGCATTGGTAATATAGACACTTCCTCAATGTTTGCAACAATTTGCAGATGGCATCATAGAAATATTGCTTCAATTGGTAGTAGAATAAATTACCTGTCCAAGAGGGCGTTGGAAAATGAATATATTGACCATATAACGGCAGCATCTTTACTCCCCATAAAAACAAATTACAATTATGAAGAATTAGAACAATTATATAAGTTGCTTATTCAGAAGTTTGATGAGGTAGGCAATCCAGAAACTAAAGACATATTCATAAAGTCAGAATTTCATAATCTGCGATTGGATAAGGACAAACACTTTGTGAGAAAGATATATAATGAAGTAAAGTCTGGAAAGTTCATAGATAAAAACACAGTATCAGAAATCAAAAATTATATAGATTTTTTAGATTCACTTGAGAAGAAAAATGATAAAGAAACAAATATCAGCGGTTTTAATAAAGGAGATTTTAAGCATATTATCGTTCTATCAGCAATAGATACTTCCTCAACAAAAGAATTGGAAAAAGCAATTGATTCTATTATTGTTAATAGTGCTAATAGCTACAATCATCGTTGGGGTATTGAAAATTTTCTATCAGACATTGTAGATAAATGTGCTCCGAATGAATACACCCAATTTCTAAACGCTTTAGTTGATGTCAATGAGAAATTACTCGATTTTCACACATTTGAAAATATTATAGAAAAGGCTATAAATGAATGGGATTATTATCCAGAAATTAAAAAATGGAAGCAAGAAAAGTTTAAATATATCTTGTTGAATAAACTTCAACACTTTGATTATGGTATTGCTTTAAGTATTTGGTCTTTAAAGAAATTCGCTAACTTATTTTCTATTGATGCTAAAAAACTGGCAGATGTTATGATAGAAATTTTGCCTCAAAAAATAGATTTACTTTCAGATGAATCAATATATAGTTCTTTTGAGGTTATTAAACATAAACTCAAACCAAGAGAAAATGAAGAGTTATTAGAGTGGATTCTTGAAAGATGGAATGCTAAAATTAAGCCCGGTTTTGCAGATGGTGGTTGGCGTGATGAACTAACACCTCCAACAGATAGTAATCAAAACATAGCTTATTTTTTGAGATTCCTTTTAGGTTATCCTGATAAGAAATTACGATGGAGAGCCATTCATTCGATTAGAAGACTAGCAAAACTCGATAAAACAGAAATACTTAAAGTTTTATTAGAAAAACAAAACGAGAAAGATTGTTTTCCTTTTCAGAACAAGGAGTATATCTATTATTGTATGTCTGCAAAGTTGTACCTTTGGATAGCAATAGATAGAATTTCTCTCGAAAACCCTAATATTCTTATTCAATTTAAAGATGTCTTTTATGATGAATTGATGAACGAAGATTTACCTCATGTATTAATAAGACAATTCATTAAGAAGACCTGCTTAAATCTTAATGCTTATGATGATAGCTTATTTACACATATTGAGGTTCAAAACATAAAATCTATAAATCAAACAAAATTAGGATATGTTGAAGAAAAAACATTAAGTAGAGAACAAAGGAAATATTCATCAAAATCAGAAAAAGATTGGCAATTTAAGTTCGATTCAATGGATACTTTACCATACTGGTATAGTAGGCTTGGAAGGTGTTTTAATTTATCAGAATATGATGTAGCAGATGTGGCAGATAAGTTTATTACAGAAAAATGGGGATACACAGGCGATTGCTTAGATGATGATTATTTGAGAGGACAGTTATATGAAAGAGATTGGAGCAAAATGTATAGAAGACACGGAAATAATCCTGAAATCGAGGATTTAGAGAGTTACTTTGAATATCACGCAATGTTCTGTTCCGCTAATTTTTTGTTAGAAAAAGAACCCTTACTAAAAACAGAATCTTGGGACAGTTGGGAATATTGGTTAGATTCTGAGGCTAACGCTTTTGATGATTTATGGTTATCTGATTTAAGAGACCCTATTCCCCTTGAATCACAGTATTGGAAAAGCGAAATAGATAAGTTTGATAAAGAGTGGAGGGGTAATATTGCAGACGAGTATTTCGATGAAAAGATAGGATTTATTAGCACTGTAGAAAATGAATGGTTAATCGTTTGCGGAGGAACAACCAAACATATTGGAGTTAATGAAGAGTCATTGAGTGTCCAGTCTTGTTTAGTATCCAATAAAGGAGCTGACGCCCTGCTTCGTGCCTTGCAAACAACAAAAGACAGTCATGATTATGTGATTCCTTATGAAGAGGTTGATTTCGACGATGAGTATAGATATGATGATAAGGCAATTGATGAAAACGGTTTTTCTTTAAAGGGATGGCTATTGGATATAACGAGTGAATACGAAGGAATTGATAAACACGACCCATTATTCAATGGTACTTCAAAAGGTTTTATACGGTTTGGCAATACAGTTCATAGTTATTTTGATATTGATTATAATGTACTATATAGAAAAGGGTATATGGAAAATGAACTTATCTGTGAATACAAAAATTGGAACGAAATAACAGATGACGAATATGAAAATCGCAAATACAATTCACAAGTTTTAACCTCAGGAAGTATATTTCAAGTGAGTAGTGATTTCTTGATAAGATTTTTGAAAGCAGAACAGAAATCATTAATAATTAAATGCGTAATTGAAAGGCAGCTTGAAGAAAGAATTTATCGCAAAAATTATGATGATAACAGAAATAAAGTTAAACTTTTTTTAATAAAGCCAGATGGAACAGTCAAAACACTCAGAGGAAGAGATTTTAAAATTGGGTGAAAAAATAGTAAAGGAATTAGATTTAGAATATTCTCTAAATACCTTAGCGCGATGGATGTCTCACTACATTGCAGAGTTAATCCAAGAAGTTGAAAAGACAAAGTCCAAAGAAGAGAAGAAACTATTGCAAACGGAATGTTGCGACATAATTTTAAAAATATGGGCTCAAAAAGAAAATGTTCCAATTAGAAAACCTTTAGACGATTTAAAGCCTGTAATAGAGATTTTACAAATTATAAATGAAGAAAAAGAATTGAGGATATTACCTCGATGGTTAGAATATAATCCGCTTCAACGAGAAAATGAATGGGCAACTTTTGTTGATATTGTTAAGAATAACTCTGAAAAAATTTTTAGTAAAGTTGTTCAGATGAATTTGCATAAGGATATTTTGGGCAAGGATAAAGAGTGGATGAAAGAGAACAAAACGTTTCTTAACAAAGAACAAGTCAATTTTCTTGAACTTATTGACGTTATGGATAAAACCCGTACTAAAAATGATGTTATAGATTTTAACAATTTCGAAGTGTCAGATGATAATTTGCAAAGAGTTGAATTTATATTTGATGAATTGGAATCCCTAATAAACAAGCAGAAAGAAGAATTGTTGAAGGTAAAAAGTAGACTGATTTAGGATGTTTTCTAAATATGTTTTTAATTTTAATTATTCGAAACTAATCCAATCAAAGGACATAAAGAAAGACGGTTTGTTAATAATGGATTTATGATAAAAAATTACAGTGGTTGAAACTGTTAGTATACGAAGCTTATTAGTGAATTAAAATAGATTGTTTCTCTGTATTAGATTGTTTAACTATTAAAGCCTGTTCTGTATAATTTTTATACTGAATGTATTATTGTTAACTAAATAGGAGAGTAAAACTTAAATTTATGGCAAATAATAAAATAAAAATTAATAAGGATATTGATCTTCTAGAACTTGACAAATTATATGTTGAGTTAGCTACTTTAAAAAAGCGAAAGGAAATTTTAATTGATCTTATTATTCCTTATGAAATGAAAAATGATTATTTGGGTTTAACTCCAAATATTATTCAGTTTGTATCTACATGGTTGAGAAGTGAAAATAGTGGAAAATTAATAATCGACGTAAAAAAAGATTATTCCAAGTTTTTAGAAAGTATCAGTAGGAACGATTATCTATTTCCTTTGATTGGATTAGTTTGGAATAATAATGGAGTTTATGATTTAGATGGAAATAGTTTAAGGAAACAATTGAGGACTGAATTAAATAAAGTCTTTATTAAAATGGCAAAAGTAGAGGCTTTAAAAGGTGATAAGTTGTTATTAACTAATTTGGATCACCTTCCTGGAGATATGGGGGGGTTACCATGCTTTGAATCAAATGGCAGTTATATATCAAATGAAAGGGATTTGGCTATAAGTTTAGAAAAAGTGATGATAGATGATGTATTAAGAAATTACGGAAATGATATTCATACTATTTATAAAGAAGTAAAAAAAGATTTGAATAGTATTGTTTACGAATTGATGAAGAATACTTTTGAATGGGCTAAAACAGATGAAGAAGGAGTTCCATTTGACCCTAATATACGAGGTGTGTTGATTAAAATGAATAAAAGGGTACGTACAAAATTGTTAGACCATTATTCTTCCAGTAAAGCTATTTCAAATTTTTTTGAGAACAAGCGTTTAAAAGAGAATGATAAAGGAGAAGTTTATTTTTTAGAAATTTCTGTTTTTGATAGTGGTTCTGGCTTTATAAAGAAGTTTAAATCTCTTAATAAGGGGAATGAAGATTTAACAGAGCTAGAAATAATAAAGAAATGTTTAATAAAGCATAATACTTCAGCAAAAGGATTAAATAAATCTGATAAGGGGATAGGTTTGGATAGAATTCTTCAAATTTTAAATGGAAAAGGTTGGTTAAGAATTAAAACAGGGAAAAGTTGTGTTTATAGAAATTTGATAACAGAACCATATATAAATATTGAAACGGATAAAATTGAAGAAATGAAATTGTTTGATTGGTCTAAAAATTCTGATGTAAAATTTTCAGACTATCAAAATGTTTCTGGTTCAGTAATAACAATAATATACCCATTATCTATTAATCGCTAATATTATGCACAATTTTTATATATATAAATACGATTATAAAAAATTAAGGGAATCTAATTTAGTTACAGTTTCAACCACTGTTATATTTTGTGATAATACAATAATTGATCAAAGTATATTAATAGATGAAATAGGAAGGTTTTATGAGTGTTTTTCTCAAACAGATGAAATTTATGCGTTAGGTGGTGAATATTTAGAGGGTCGATTGTTGGAGGTTTTTGATACAGGAAAGGAGAAAACATTTAAAAAAATTCCAAAAAGAGACGAAACTTCTTTGTTTGATAATATTTACATTTTGACCTTTGGTAAGCAAGGAGAATTGAGAGAATTAAAAGGGAAAAATATTACCCGAAAATTTAAGGAAGGATTTCTTAATGAAGGATTGCAAAATATTTTTATAAATAGAGGAGGATTAGTAGAAACAGAAGGAAGCCACCACTATGTATTCCCATCAGGTAAGCATTGTGATAAATTTTTAAGAACGGGAAATATACTTTTGCATAGCTGCGAGATAAACTTTATTGCTTTTTCAATGTTAAATTATTTTAATGATGAAATACATAGTCAGATTTATTGTGATAGTTCATCTATAAATTCTATAGGTTTAGCTTTGTCAAGTTTGAAAAGTAGATTTTTAAAGGGTGTTGACTCACAAGTCTCTATTGAAAGTTTTAGTTCTTATGAAGGGTTGTATTCAAATAAACTTAATTATAAGAATAATGCTTTATTAATAATATCAGCCTCCACATCAGGAAATATATTAAATTATATTACCAGTAAGCATAAGGAAATAGCAAGGTCTAATATTGTTGTACTTTACTACTTGGATTTAAAAGGAAATTACTCTGATATAAGGGATAATGTTCTTTGTAATTTAACTTATGATGAAACAACAAACCCCAATGGGGTTAAAGCTTATAATTCATACACAGAAGATGATTGTTTGCATTGTAAACGAGGGTCTTATCCAGTTGAAGTCTCCGGAGATGTTTTCTTGTTAGAAAAACCAAAAATTAATCCTGTTCTAATTGGAATTGCAGATGCAAATAAAAGGCTTTCCTCTTTTGTAGAAGAATTTATGTCATACTCTAAGAAAGATACTGTTCTGAAAGTAAATTATAAGGAAGAAAGTGAAACTTCAAATAAGTATGATATCTATATAGAATATTCTGAAATTTTAAAAGGAATTAGGAGTGACAGTGGTAGGTTTTGTGACTATAAAAAGAAGTTAAATGCATATATAAATCAATTTGTTCCTAGTAATACACGGTGCATAATTCATTTAAATGATGATTCTTCGAAAGATTTGTCTAATTATATTCTAGATAAAATAAAAATGAATTACAACAATAATTCAATCCCAGAGGTGGTAAGCCAAGATGAATTTTCGAAAGTGGTTCAAAGAAGTCCAGAGGGAAGTGTTTTGGTTGTTGGTTCATGTATATCTAATGGAAAAAACCTTTTGTACTTAAGTAGAGCATTGAGGAACTATGAAGGATTAAGAGTGGTTTATTTTGTCGGAATTACTAGAGTTACAAATGCTTCTTTACATAGAGTTTTGAAATCTAACCTAAAGCAGGGTATGTATGGTCCTGAAACAAGCACATATATTGAGGTAGAAAATATATATTGTTCAAACATTTCGAAAAATAATAATTGGCAACAAGAATTGGAGTTTTTGAAAAGTATAATTGATTTACTGAAAGATGAAGAGAAATATGATTCCTCACTTAAGTTTTTTGAGATAAGAAAGAATGTTATAAATAAAAGTTATTCAAAAGAGATAAAAGGATTATCTAATAATTTGTTTTTTCCACCAATTAAAAATTTGAAAGATGTGTTGCAGATTAGAAATAATTTTGCCTTTTTTAATTTTGAAGGTTATGTCAATCACGTAACTCAATCAGACATTTATTTTACCTTTAATAATGTTATAAATGATTTAAGAAATTCTAGTAAAATTGATAAATCTTTAAACCAAACACCTTTTGTGAGAAATCTATTTTCTCCCAATAATTTTAACCGTTTCAATGACGGGATTATTCAAGCTTCAATTTTAAGAAGTGCTTTTTCTACTGAACTAAGTTATTTTATAGATGATGATTTATCTTATGAAATGAAAGGAGTGTTGGAAACAATTATTAAATATTATGATGATGATCAAGGAGAAGCTTTGTTAGAGTTTTTATACGCAATGGCAATTGGAAAATTGTCTTTGAAGAAAGAACATTTATTGGATATAATTAGGTTGCTAAAACGTGAAATTCAAGTTGAAATTGTAGAATGTTTTGTTATGTATCTTGAAAAGAAATTGTTGCCTAAGTTTTATAGGTAAATTGTGATTTTTTATTTCGTTTATCAATAATGTTGTTTATAATATAAAAGCGTTTATTATCTTGTAGTTATAGAAGCGGGAGGTTTCAGAAATATCTCAGATGAAGTGTTTGAATAGGCTTTAGATATTCTTATTTTATGTTACATTAGCAGTGATAAAATAAAAAAGGAACACATTATGAAAGAACTTGTAGAACAAATCAATGCACAATTCGAAGCATTCGCCAAAGATGCTAATGCTCAGTTAGATAGTGGAAATAAAGCCGCAGGAACCAGAGCTCGTAAAGCCACTTTAGAAATGACTAAGCTTATGAAAGAATTTCGTAAGGTATCTTTAGAGGAGTCCAAAAAATAAAAAATTTTATTTTTTGGAATTATAGCATCCCTTCAAGTTATTGAGGGGATTTTTATTTGGGCATGACGCCACTTGCATTTTTAAATGTAAAATGTAAGTGGGCCGGGTTATCCGCTATATCTTTTGTGATTTTTAGGAATCACAAAAGGATGCCGCTGCTACCCCTCATGCAACGTATTATTAATAGTTCATTTCAGTACATTTCCCTGCATTTCTGTAGCCTTCCCTAAAAATGTAGCCTTCCCTAAAAA
>NZ_LXEI01000013.1 GCF_001642835.1 Pseudotamlana agarivorans | reverse complement strand
TGAGCTTGATAGTTATTGGGGCACAGTAGTAGCAAGAACCATCATGAAATAACCAATTCGTTACACATTATTCTCCTTCAGTGTAATAAAGGTTACATTACATTAATTATAATTCATTTTCTTTGATTACCTTATTCCTGTTAAAGGCATCATAAATGTTTCATTAAGAGGATTATTACTCATTAATTTGTGTTTTTATGCTTTAAAATAAGTTTAGTATGGTTTTCTTAACCCATTTTGTAATCAATATCAATCATTTCATATAAATAATTAAATTCTGGTCCATGAAGCGTATTTTACAATACCTATTTCTTGTTGCTGTAAGTTTTAATGCTACAGCACAAACTTTAAATCTTAACGAACCTCTATCTACAAATTCTAAAATTAAGAAAGGCGTACTCCCTAATGGTTTAACATACTATATCTCGAGTACCGATGTGACTAAAGACGCAGCAAGCTACTACATTATTCAAAATGTGGGATCTGTATTAGAGAATGATGATCAACAAGGTTTAGCGCACTTTTTGGAGCATATGGCGTTTAACGGGACAAAGCACTTTGAAGGTAAAGAAGTACTAAATACACTTCAAAAGCATGGTGCTGTTTTTGGAAAAGATATTAATGCATATACAGCTTTTGATGAGACTGTTTATAATATGAATAACATTCCTACTACGCCAGAATTAATCGATACTTGTTTGTTGGTTTTACATGATTGGGCAGATGATTTGCTTTTAACAGAAGATGAAATTGATGCAGAACGTGGCGTGATTAAAGAAGAATGGCGTACAAGACAAAATGGAGGCATGCGAATTCTACAGCAATCTCTTGATGTGCGTTATAATAATACCATTTACGCCGATCGTATGCCTATTGGTTTAATGTCGATTGTTGAGAATTTCAAATATCAAGTGCTACGTGATTTCTATCATGATTGGTATAGAACCGATTTACAAGCCATTGCTGTTGTTGGTGATATTGATGTTGATGAAATGGAACAGAAAATCATAAAACTGTTTTCTCCAATTGCACCTATTAAAAATCCTAAACCACGTACTGAAGTTAATATCCCAGATAATGAAAAGATGCTGTATGGTATAGCTATGGATGATGAAGTTACTACCTCGAACATTAGCTTTACTATTCGTCACCCTAAATCATTAAAAGATGAAACGGTAGGTGACTTAAAAGAATCCCTTCTAAATAGCATGATTAGTTCAATGCTATCAAATCGTATTAAAGAACTCACTCAAAAGCCAGACGCACCATTTTTAGGAGTTCGAATGGGATACGGAAGCCTTTCAAGAACAGCTAATAACTTTAGTGTGAATGTTTATCCGAAACCAAATCAGCAACACGAAGCTTTCAAATCAGCTATGGAAGAATTAAATCGTGCGGTTAAATTTGGATTTACACCTTCAGAAATTGAACGTACAGAAACTGAATTTACAACGTATTACGAAAATCAAATTTCTAAAATTGACGATCAATCTCATGCTAGAATTGCTTCAGACATTCAAAACAATTATTTAGAGAATTCTGCAATGACGGATATAACTAAAGATTTTGAACTCGTTAAACAGATTTTTGCTAGTCTAACTCCTGAAGAAATACACAACCATTTAAAATCGCTATACACGCAAAAAAATCGTTCTGTTTTCGTTACCGGTGTTAAAGGAAATAAAAATTTAACAGAGGATGAGGCTTTAAGTATTATTCATAATGCTGAGACTAATCCCAATTTAGTAGCTTATTCAGATGAATTCGCTGGGAAATCTTTAATGTCTGGTATTTCTCTTAAACCTGGTAAAATTATTAAGGAAGAACATAACGAAGCCATTGGAGCAACAACCTTTGTTTTAGACAATGGTATCAAAGTGCATTATAAATTTGCTGATAAAAATAAAAACGATGTGAGCCTAAACGCTTTAAGCTATGGAGGAACTTCTTTGCTTAGTGATGCCGATTTACCTTCGGCGAGTTTATTAGGTAATTTTGTTTCAGCATCAGGGTTAGGAGATTATTCAGCTACAGATTTAGAAAAAGTCTTAGCCGGTAAATCTGCTTCATCAAGAGTTAAAGTAAATGGCTTAACTGAAAGTGTTAGTGGGTCATCAACAGCTAAAGATGTTGAAACCATGCTTCAAATGGCTTACTTGCGTTTTGTGAAACCTCGCTTTGATGCCGATGCCTATGATGTTCTTATGGGTAATATCGATAGTTATATCATTAGAAAAAGTAATGATATCAATCAGAAAATAAACGATAGCGTTACGGTATCGATTTACGGTAAAAATAATCCTAAAAAAGCTTTGTTTACTAAAGAATATGTGGCTAAAGTTTCGATGGATAAAATGAAAGCTATTTATCTAGATCGTTTTAATAATGCAGCAGATTTTGAATTCTTTATTGTTGGAGACATTGATAAGGAAACCTTAAAACCGTTATTAGAAAAGTATATTGCTAGTATTCCAACTACCGATAAAAAAGAACAATGGAAAGATAATTCAGTAGAATGGGTAAGTCATAAAATTGATAAAGATGTCTTTTTGAAAATGGAAGATCCTAAAAGCTCAGTTCGTATCGCGTATAAAAATGATATGAAATATAGCTTGAAAAATAATTTGGTTGCTCAAACTGTTGGAGATATACTAACACTTAGATTTACAGAAACCTTAAGAGAACAGGAAGGTGGAACTTATGGTGCTGGTGCTTCCGCAGATGTGGTTAAACGTCCTAAAGAGCAAGCCTATATTGCTGTAAGCTTCGATTGTAATCCAGATAAAGTAGAAAAGTTAATTGCTATTGTTCATGATGAATTACAAAAAATTGCGAACGGTGATATTAATCAAGTTGATTTAGATAAAACAACAACTAATTATTTAAAAGAACGCAAACAACAACAAGATTATAACAGGTACGACATGAGTTTACTTACAAATTTCTACCGTGAAGGTTATAATATGAATAGTCCAGAAAATTTCGAAGACATCGTAAATAACATTACTGTTAAAGATGTGAAAGCTTTTGTTAAGCATGTCATTAAGAAGGGTGAAACTTATGAAGTTGTAATTAAACCTATAAAATAAAAAAACGTATGAAAAAAATTGTTCTAATTTTAGCATTAGCTATAAGTAGCTTCGCTTTTTCTCAGATCCATAATCCTGTAACATGGGAAACTTCGGTAAATAAAATTTCAGAAACTGAAGCAGAGCTAGTAGCTACAGCTCAAATTCAAGATGGTTGGCATTTGTATTCGCAATCAGTTCCTGAAAACGGACCTATTCCAACGAGTTTTACTTTTGAAGGTAATGGGAACTATTTAAAAAAAGGTAACACCAAAGAAGAAGAGGGTCATACCGTAAATGATCCTGTATTTGAAATGACCATTAAATACTTTGATACTAAAACTCAATTTAAACAACGTGTAAAGTTAAAAAACAAAGGCAGTTTTGAAATTAAAGGCGTTGTAGAGTTTATGGTGTGTAATGATACGCAATGTCTTCCACCTACCGAAGTAGATTTGGTATTTAAAGTAAAGTAGAAATAGCCAAAATGTGACTTAGTTTAATTCGTGTACACGGATTATAAAGTCTTAAAGTTTGTAAATCTCAGATTAAATTTTTTAATCTGAGATTTTTTTATGTCTAATTTTGAATGACTAAGTATTGTATTTAGTTTTTTTTAATGCTGATTTTTCTTATTTTTTTAGAATTTTAAATATTAATTCATTTTTTAGACTCATAAAGCCCATTATGAAAAATTTTAATATTCATAAACTTGCCCTAGGAATCTCAGTTATACTTTTACTAATCTTCTTCGGATTTATTTTATCGGGTAATATTCAGCAATCAGGTATCTTTTTAGTAGCTTTCTTTAGTTTTTTAGCTATCGGATTTAAGGGGTACGATTTGTTAAACGGATTTGTGTTTACAGCAGTAATTTTTGCTGGGGTAACTTTAGCTTTATTTTATCCGGAATACTTTTTAAGCATAGGAGATGTAGAATTAACGATACTTATTATCCCACTCATTCAACTTATTATGTTTGGCATGGGAACTTCTATGAGTATCCGCGATTTTGGAGCGGTTATTAAATCACCCAAAGGCGTTTTTGTTGGTGTATCAGCTCAGCTGGGTATCATGCCTATAATGGGGTTTCTGTTGGCTAAGTTTAGTGGTTTTCCTCCCGAAATTGCAGCAGGAATTGTATTAATTGGGTCTTCGCCAAGTGGAGTCGCTTCCAATGTCATGGCTTATTTAGCGAAAGCAAATTTAGCACTATCCATCACGATTACCTCCATTGCGACTTTAATCGCACCTTTTGTTACCCCACTTTTAATGAAAGTTTTTGCTGGTGAGTTTGTTGAAATTGATGTGTACGCCATGATGTGGAGTATTGTTAAAATGATTATTCTACCCATCGGTGCTGGTTTGCTAGTCAATCAACTTCTTAAAGAGAAAATGGATGGCTTTAGACGTATTTTACCCCTAATTTCTATGTTTGGTATTGGAGCTATCATTGTGATTATCACTGCAGCTGGCCGTGAAAATTTATTGGAAATGGGTGTTCTTTTAATGGTGTTAGTACTCATTCACAATTTATTTGGCTACTTTTTGGGGTATTGGTATGCGAGATTGTTACGACTTAGTATTCAGGATTGTAGAACCATTGCCTTGGAAGTCGGTATGCAAAACGGAGGTTTAGCTTCTGGTATTGCCAATTCATTAGGGAAGATAGCCACCATGGGGCTTGCACCCGCTGTTTTTGGTCCGCTTATGAATATTACAGGATCAATATTGGCCTCGTATTGGCACAAAAAACCAGTCGATTCTCAAGAGGAATAAATACCTTAGTTAAAGCACCATCTTTCCATAGGGTATAATAGTGTGATATCCTTTGGCTTTAAAATATGAAGTCGGATTTTCATCTGAAGCCACCATAATAAAATCACCGCCCCAGGCTCCTAAACTTTTTATGGCGCCATCAAAATCTTCAAAATATAAATCTTTTACAGGCGTTTGTTTTGTGATTTTCGATATGTAGTTTTCATGAAGTATAATCAATGCTTTAAAATCTTCTAACGAATCGCATGAAATCATTTCAGAAGTGATAGCGTTCATCTCTTCAACCGAAAAATTCGACTGAACTTTAGTCTCATTGTATTGTTTAATACCCTCGCGACTGTTTTGTTTTTTATTCAGATGAACAAAATAGAGGTTGTTTTTAAACGACGGATTAAATTCAACAGGAAGAACAAGCGGCACGTTGTTTTCTAATTGATAGGTTATAGCGCTATTATTTTGAGCGCAGCCAATATCGTAACCGCTGCCACCAAAAGTTTTTTCTAGAAGCTGAAAAGCATTTACGTCTGCCCAATTTGCAATATTATTTATTAAGGTTGACGATGTGCCTAGTCCCCAATTTCTTGGAAAATCTAACCTGGTAGTCACATGAAACCCTTCATTTGAATCTAAAAAAAGCGGATTTAATTGTTTCGCAGCCTTCAAAATTTGAGTTATACGCTGTGAGATGTCACAGACTTCTTCCGAAGAAAATAGATTTAAGTCAAAGGCACCTTCAAACCAAGTGTCGCCTTTTTCATCTAAACTGGTCCAAATAATCTTTTTTTCATCTGTTGGTATAATGTCTAAAGATTGTCCGTACTTGGTAGGTACTGCCAATGAAACGGCGCCATCTAGAACGACATATTCACCAGATAACAATAATTTACCGTTACTATAAAAGGTTTTATTAGTCACCATTTAGTTTCTTAAGGACTTTAAAGCTTCAATAACGGCATTATGCGTTACGGTTTTGGTTTTAAAATAGTCTGTGAGTTTTAGCTTTTCTTCGTCGTTAGCTTCAAACTGATTGAGAATGTTCATTAAATGCATTTTCATATGACCTTGCTGAATACCTGTTGTGGTTAAAGAACGTAAGGCAGCAAAATTTTGTGCAAGCCCAGCAACGGCAACAATTTGCATCAATTCTGGAGCTGATGGTTTATGAAGCATTTCTAAGGCTAACTTCACTAAAGGATGTAAACCTGTAAGTCCGCCAACAGTACCTAGAGCCAATGGAATTTCCATCCAAAATTTAAAAATACCATCTTCAATTTTAGCGTGTGATAAACTGCTATAGCGTCCGTTTCTTGCAGCATAAGCGTGTACGCCAGCTTCAACCGCTCTAAAATCGTTACCCGTAGCAAGTACTACAGCATCAATACCGTTCATTACGCCTTTGTTATGGGTTACGGCGCGGTATGGTTCTATTTCAGCAATATTTACGGCTTGAATGAATTTGCGAGCAAAAGCTTCACCAGAAATCGCAGGATTATCGCTTAGTTTTTCAACAGGACAGCTCACTTCGGCACGTACTAAGCAATCGGGAACATAATTGGAAAGAATACTCATGACTATTTCAATTTGTTGCTCGGTTTCCGAAAACAAATCAAAATTTAAAGCTTCATTTTTAAAAGTTTTAGCAAATTGTTCTAAACAGGAATTGATAAAATTAGCACCCATGGCATTTAAGGTCTCAAACGACACATGCAACTGAAAGTAATTATCAATTTCAGATGTTTTATCTCTTAACTCAATATCTAAAATACCTCCACCACGCTTAGTCATGTTCTTGGTTATCTCCTCTGAGTCTTTAAATAGCTTAGGCTTTACATCTTGAAAAAAGCGTTTCAGTTTTTCGGTATCCCCGCTGTACATAAAATGTACCTGACCAATTTTTGTAGTAGAAATAACTGTAGTTTTAAATCCGCCACGATCCAACCAAAATTTAGCCGCTTTACTAGCTGCGGCAACAACAGAGCTTTCTTCAATGGCCATGGGAATGGTATAAAGCTTGTTGTTTATTAAAAAATTAGGCGCAACACCAAGAGGCAAGTAGTAATTGGTTATGGTGTTTTCTATAAATTCATCATGAAGCTGTTGCAGCTTATCATTCGTGTTCCAATATTGTTTTAATATGGTTTTGGCGTCTTCAGCATTTGAAAAATAGGTGTCAACTATCCAATCTATTTTTTTTGATTTGGAGAGTTTTGAAAAGCCAGAAATTGTTTTACTCATAACCTGTAATTTGCCTGGCAAAGATAGTGTTCTTGCTAGAAATTTCGGCATCTCACTTTTGAATATAAGACCTTATTCGTATTTCATAGGATTTTTTACTTATAGAAATATTTGTTGAATGATATGATTATTGGTTTACAAACAGGTGTTTAAATCAATTTTATATCAAGAAGTCTAGTAACATATTATAACTAAAATACAGGAAACTTGTTTCAATCATGTTATTTAACTGTTAATAATGCTTGTTTTTTGCATAATTTTTAGTAACCTTGACATCATTTTTGAAGAAAAAATATTTTTTATAGAAACACCTACAACCGACAAAATGTTATGCTATTAATGATGGTTTTGTTCGTTTTATGAGTTTCTTAATCAACCAAAATAATACATGAATCATCTTAAATTATCTTTTTGTGTTTGCTTATTTGTCACTTCATTAATATCTGCGCAAACCAAAAACATTACCCTCGAAGACATTTGGAAACACGGCAGTTTTAGAACAGAATATATGGATGCTTTACATTCCATGGCTAATGGTAAACAGTATTCTGTGCTAAATTTCGATCGCGCTTCACGAAGTACTTCAGTAGATATTTACGATTATGAAACACTTGAAAAAGTAAAAACTTTAGTGACTTCAACCGATTTAAAGGATTTGGCATATTTTACTAATTATACCTTTAGTGCCGATGAACAAAAAGTCATTTTGGCTACTAATGAACAGGCTATTTATCGTCGTTCTTCCATTGGTCACTACTATGTTTACGATGTTAATTCCCAAGATTTAACCCTCATTTCTGAAGAAGGTATTCAAGAACCTACTTTTTCTCCCGATGGTACAAAAGTGGCATTTGCCAAAGGAAACAACCTGTTTGTAAAGGATTTAACATCAAATACCGTTAAGCAAATCACTTTTGATGGCGAAAAGAATAAAATCATTAACGGTATTACCGACTGGGTTTACGAAGAAGAATTTGCCTTTGTTAGGGCTTTCGATTGGAATGCCGATAGTAATAAGATAGCCTTTATTAAATTCGATGAAACTGAAGTTCCAGAATTTTCAATGGATGTTTATGGAAAACAGCTTTACCCAACGCAACAAGTTTTTAAATATCCTAAGGCCGGAGAAGCCAACTCTAAAGTGTCTCTTCATTTATATGATTTGAAATCGGAAGCTCTTACCGATATTGCTGTGAATAAAAAGTATGAAGATTTTTATATCGCCAGATTAGCCTGGACCAAGGATGCCGATGTGTTAAGTGCACAGTTTTTAAACAGACATCAAAATGCCTTGGATTTATGGATGGTTGATACCAAGAAAATGACATCCCATTTGGTTTTAGCTGAAACAGATGAAGCCTATGTTGATGTTACCGATAATTTAACTTTTTTAGAAGATAATAGTTTTATTTGGACCAGCGAGCAAGATGGATTTAATCATATTTACCACTACGATAAAAAAGGAAAACTGATAAATCAAGTTACCAAGGGCAACTGGGAAGTGACCGATTACTACGGATATAATGAAGATAAAGATGTGATTTACTATCAATCTGTTGAAAATGGGTCGATTAATAGAGATGTATATGCTATTAAATTAAATGGCCGCAATAAAAAACGATTGTCTGAAAAAGAAGGAACGAATGAAGCCGCGTTTAGTGCCGATTTTTCATTCTTTATTAATACGTTTTCTAATGTATCTATAGCACCAGAATACACTTTGAACAATTCTAAAACAGGTGCCGTTATTAAAGACATTAAAAATAATAAGGCTTTAACTGATAAATTAAAGGATTATCAAACCTCAGTAAAAGAATTCAGTACCATTTCAATAAATGGAAACGATTTAAATATGTGGATGATAAAACCTGCTAATTTTGATAAAAGCAGGCAGTATCCCTTATTCATGACGCAGTATTCTGGACCAGGATCTCAAGAGGTTGCAAACCATTGGAATTCTTCAAACGATTACTGGTATCAGTATTTAGCACAAAAGGGAATCATTGTGGTTTGCATTGATGGCCGAGGAACAGGGTTTAAAGGCGCCAAGTTTAAAAAGGTAACCCAGAAAGAATTAGGAAAATACGAAGTAGAAGATCAAATAGCTGCAGCCAAGGAGTTAGGTAATCTCCCATATATAAATAAAGATAAAATTGGTATTTGGGGCTGGAGTTTTGGTGGTTTTATGAGTAGTAACTGTTTGTTTAAAGGTAATGATGTGTTTTCAATGGCTGTTGCTGTGGCACCTGTTACCAGCTGGCGATTTTACGACTCTATTTATACCGAACGCTACATGACAACCCCTCAAGAAAACCCGAGTGGTTATGACGATAATTCTCCAATAAATCATGTCAACAAGTTAAAGGGCGATTTTCTTTTAATTCATGGTTCTGCTGATGATAATGTGCATGTACAAAATACCATGCGTTTAGCAGAGGCTTTAATTCAAGCCGATAAACAATTTGATTGGGCGATCTATCCAGATAAAAATCACGGGATTTACGGCGGCAATACCAGACTGCACTTGTTTAAAAAAATGTCTACATTTATAGAAGATACATTGCTGACAAACAACGAATAACAAATAACTATTAATCAGAAACCACAACCAATAAAGAAACCTATGTCTAATACGGTAATAAAACCACATCAAAAGGAACTATTCGGACAACCAATAGGGTTGTATATTTTATTTTTAACTGAAATGTGGGAGCGTTTCTCCTATTATGGGATGCGTGCCATTTTAGTATTATATATGGTAGCCTCATCAGAACTAGGAGCCGACGCTAGGGGAGTTGGTCTAGGTTGGACCAGCAAAGAAGCGCTAGCTTTATATGGTTGGTACACCATGTTGGTTTACATAATAGCCATTCCTGGAGGTATGATTGCCGATAAACTCATCGGACAGAAAAAGGCCGTTTTATATGGCGCTATAATTCTATGTTTAGGGCATGGCGTTTTAGTTCTTACCGATATTTGGGCCTTTTATACAGGGCTAGGATTAGTTATTTTAGGTGTTGGGTTATTAAAACCGAATATTTCGACCATGGTTGGTGGCTTATACCAACAGGGCGATATTCGTCGCGATAAAGGTTTTAGTATTTTTTATATAGGTATCAACTTAGGGTCACTTTTAGCAACCTTAATTGTTGGTGTTGTTGTGGCCAATTATGGATGGCATGCTGGTTTTGGATTAGCTGGAGTCGTGATGGTTCTGGGTTTAATTAACTATATAGCAGGACAGAAATACTTAGTACAAGTTGGTAATCATACCGAAGTTGAAAACCCTGAAGATGAAGTGTCTTACGGGAAGTTATATGGCCAGTTATTCAATTCTCCAAAACATCTTATAATTACAGCCATCTTAGTAGTAGCATCTTTTATAGGCTGGTATTTCATGGATTGGGGCTATGGTTTGTTGTTCTTGTTTTTAACAGCTATTGCGGCACTTTTAATGATGATCTATAGGGAGCTAGAATCACAGGTTTTTAAAGACCGATTTATTGTGTTATTACTCTCCTTTATTATGGTAATTATATTCTGGGGTGCTTTCGAGCAAGCCGGAGGATTAATGAATATTTATACCGATACAAAAACCAATAGAATGATTGGGGGTTGGCAAGTGCCTACGATTATGTTTCAAAGCTTAAATGCAGGATTCATTATTTTATTTGCAACGGCTGTTGCTGGTTTTTGGGCTAAGCGAAAACTTAAGGGTAAAGAAGCTTCCTCTTTGTTTAAAATGGCTATGGGAATCATCATTATGGGCTTTGGTTTTTTGTTTATGGTATTTGCCGTAATGGAATTCGAAAAATCTGGTGCTTCTAGTATGATCTGGTTAGTTTTAGCATATTTATTCCATACGCTTGGTGAATTATGTTTATCGCCAGTAGCACTTTCGTTTATCACAAAATTAGCTCCAGCAAAATACGCATCCTTGATGATGGGAGTCTATTTTGCGTCTTCTGGTTTAGGAAATAAAGTAGCGGGAATTCTAGGAGAGTCGGCATCAGATTTTGGTGAATACGCGATATTCGCAGGCATCTTTGTATTTACAGTGGTTATTGGTGGTTTATTCATCTTAATATTAAAACCTTTAAAACGTTTAACACACGGGGCAGAAGATAACGAGCACGTTATTGAAGCTGAGGAAATAGAAATTGCAGAAAACTAACAGATACATAATTAATGGAAATGACTAAAGTGAGATTCGAAGGTTCCGATATGAACCGTAAACTTTTAATGGGCCACCCATCTGGTTTATTTGTTTTATTCTTTACTGAAATGTGGGAGCGTTTTTCGTACTACGGGATGCGTGCTATTTTAGTGTTATTTTTAACATCATCTTTAATTGATGGCGGTTGGGCATGGTCTAGGGAAGAAGCTCTAGGACTTTACGGAACTTATACCATGTTAGTATATTTCTCACCAATCTTGGGAGGTTTAATAGCTGATAAATTTCTAGGGTATAGAAAAGCCGTTGCTATAGGTGCTTTTGTGATGACTTCAGGCCATGCAGCCATGGCTTTAGATACACCATGGAGTTTATATTTAGGTATTGGTTTACTGGTAGCAGGTAACGGATTATTTAAACCAAATATTACTTCTATTATTAACGGCGTTTATAAAAATGCACAAGACAAAAAGGATGGCGCTTTTACCATTTTTTATATGGGTGTGAATGCAGGTGCCTTTTTAGGTATTTTACTTTGTGGTTATATCGGTGAAATGGTAGGTTGGCATTATGGATTTGGACTAGCAGGAATTTTTATGTTTTTCGGAATGCTACAATTTTGGTTTTCTCAAAAGATTTTTGGGCGTATCGGATTGTCACCTTCAGATTCCATAGAATATGATGATGCTATAGAAACTCAGAGTGAAGATCCTGTTGTTGAAGAAGCAGTTGTACCTGCCAACGTACAACGTGATCGTTACATTGTGGTTGGAATTTTAGCCTTCTTTACTATTTTCTTTTGGGCAGCCTTTGAACAAGCTGGTGGTTCTATGACTATTTTCGCGGCAGATTATACAGACCGTGTTTTAGAGGGGAATGCAGCCAATATTTTTAGAGTAGCCAATACACTGCTTACCGTCGTGCCTCTTTTAATTATTACTTATGTTTTGTGGCAGTTATTTAGAATTACATTCAGTAAATATGCCTTATCCAATATTTTCTTAGGAACTAGTTTTGTGATTATTTGGGGTATTGTAATTTGGATGCTTAAGAATCAATTTTCAGAAGTTGAAACTGAAGTTCCTGCTTCTTGGTTCTCCATTTTGAATTCCTTCTATATTATCGCCTTTGCACCGCTGATTTCGAAAATTTGGGAAAGTAAATACAATCCACCAGCTACCGTTAAATTTGGTATAGGTCTAGTATTACTAGGTCTCGGATTTGGCGTATTAGCTTATGGGTCTTCGGGAATACCTCAAGGGGCTCAAACGGCTTCAGTGAGTATTGTGTGGTTAATTTTAGCGTATTTATTACATACACTAGGAGAACTTTCTTTATCTCCTGTTGGGCTATCTTATGTGAGTAAATTAGTTCCGGCAGCTAAAATTGGTATGATGTTCGGACTTTGGTACATTGCCGTGGGACTAGGAAATAAAGCAGCAGGTACTATGGGAGGTATGATTGATAAGATTACAGCTCAATATGACTTAGCTACCTTTTTCTTAATCTTTACTATAGTGCCTATTGTAGCCGGGTTAATTGTAATGGGATTAACTCCAGTTATGAAAAAACTTATGCACGGTGTGAAATAAGTACTTAAACATATAAATTTATTTAAAATGCTCCTTTTTAGGAGCATTTTTTGTAAGTTCGAAACTCGTTTTACAACAAACATCATATGAAAAATACGATATTATTTATTCTGTTTTTAGGTTTTATAAGCTTTAAAAGTACAGGACAAGAGATTAATTGGATATCGCTTAATGAAGCTTTAGAACTACAGAAAAAAACACCTAAAAAAATCATGATGGACGTTTACACCAATTGGTGTGGTCCTTGTAAAATGTTGGATAAGAATACCTTTCAGAATGCTGATGTGGCTAATTATATCAATAAAAACTATTACGCCGTAAAATTTAATGCAGAAGGTGACTCACAAGTATCATACAAAGGGAAGGTTTTTGAAAACCCTAAATATGACCCTAAGTTGGCGAATAGGAGAAATGCTGTTCATGATTTAACACGCTACTTACAAGTAAGTGCTTACCCAACCGTTGTGTTTTTTGATGAAAACTCCGAAGTTATAGCCCCAATTCGTGGTTATCAACAACCTAATCAATTGGAGTTGTATCTAAAAATGTTTTACAAAGACGAACATAAAAACATCACAACTCAAGAACAATTTAATGAATATTACGAAGCCTTTAAACCAGAGTTTAAAGGATAGTTATGTGTTTTGGAGCAGTGTTTTTTTGTTCTTTAAAAAAATCAATACTCTAAAATAAAAGCGCCCTTTTTACCGGTGTCATGAAAGGGAAGTTTGTGCTTTTTACATATCATTTCCCATTGATTAACATAGCTCTTATAATTACTGCCATCGGCTATAATGTATTTGGGCGATAAGGTTTCTATAAGTCTATTTAAATTAATTTTCGGCGACTGGCGGAGCAAAATGTATTCTGGATGACTCTGTTTTATATCGTAAACTCCTAAGCTATCTATAACGAATAGTAGTTTGTCATTGAATTGATAAACGGGTTTCAACGGCTCGTTGCGGACCTTGTTAGTGTGATTGCCTAATACATAGTTTGTAATGGTTTGGTCTTTTTTAGCTGCTAAGCTGTCAAGATCATGAGCTATAAAAATGTGGCGCTTTTGGGTATGACTTATCAGACTATGTCTGTTTTTGTGGAAAATGACAAACTCATTTGAAACGGCATCTAATTTCGTATAAATCCATGTGATTTGAATTAATATGATGGCGACTAGTAGAGCCAAAACCGATTTGTAATGTTTCTTCAGTAAAAATATAAAACCAGTACAAATGATGAGATAGGATGCTATTACATGTGACCATCCGAAAGGGATATCATGAAAAACAAAAACATCTTGATGCGATATCCAAGCAATGAAGGCATTCATTAAACTTATCGTTTTTCCAAATAGAACCGCGATAAAATGGGGCAGTATTTTAAAGGAAGCTAAAAGAATAACAACAACGCCAAGGCCGAGAATACCTCCCAAAATCGGAATAATCACTAAGTTAGTTATAAAAAATAAACCAGGAAACTGATGAAAATAATACAAACTCAGGGGAAGAATACCTATTTGTGCGGCCACTGTAACAGTTAATGTATGCCAGTAGATAGCAATGAGTTTGTTTTTAGGTTGCCATAATTTGTACAAATATGGATCGATGCTTACAATGGCTAATACAGTTATATAACTTAGCTGAAAGCCAACATCGAAGAGATATAGCGGCTTAAAAAGTAACAAAACAAACATGCTAATCGCCAGTGTGTTGTAAATATTGGTTAGACGTTTTAAATTCATAGCAATGCTAATAATACTAAACATGGTTACCGCCCGAGTCACAGATGCGGATAGTCCTGCTATAACTGCAAAACACCATAGTAAGCTTACTAGTAAAAAGGTTTTAATGAGTTTGCCATTTCTAAAACGTTCTATGGGGCTTAATATGAAGTTAAATAGCATTAAAATAATGCCCACATGCAAACCTGAAACGGCTAAAATATGTACGGCTCCGGCATTAGTGTATTGATTGTAAACTTCCTTGCTTATGCTTTGCCGTTGCCCCAAAAATAAGGCGTTAATGATGCCAAGTTCTTCATGTTTGAAATTATAACACTTTAAACTAGTGTTGATGTGTTTTCTAATATTTTCAGAAATACCATATATCGTAGGTTTAGATGGTATTCCTTTTAATAATTCAGATGGGTTTAATGTGATTTGATGATAAATATATTGTCTTGATAAATATCTGCTATAATTAAATTGATGGGGATTTAAAGGCTTAGGAATGGTTTCAAATGAAGTGCGACCAACTAAAATGTCGTCGATATTAACCTCCGAAGCGATACTGTCTTTTTTAATGTTTAATAACGTTTTGCCTACGACTTTCTTTTGGTCAAGTTTTAAAATATCTACGATAAACTTGTCATAATAAACCGAGGGTTTCAGTATTTCCTTAACTCTAAAGGTTATGGTAGGTATGGAATCGCTATTAGAAGTAATATTATGCGAATAATGGTTCGAGAAGTTTTTTTCTTCATGAAAGTGGGTAGTTAGAATCCCAATGTTAATCATGGATAGAAATGAAAAAACACCAAACCAAATGGTTTTTATAAACTGTCGCTTCGCTCTGTAATAAGTTGTGAAAGTACCAATGAAAACAACTGTACTGATGATTATCAAGTATAAGAACTTGATGTCGAAATAATAACCGATAAGTATGCCTGTTACAAGGCAAATTAATAATTTTATTATAGTGAAATTAAGCAGCTTCATGGCTGCGAAATATACAAATATTCTTACAAAATACGTCTAGCTTCTTCGAAGGCATTTTGCCAGTAGGATTCGTTTAAGTGTGAAATGATAACACCTTTACTACTTGTGGCGTGAATAAATTCAATATCGTTATTACGAATGGCTACAATCAAACCAACATGGTTGATGGAATTTCTTCTCCCACCTGTTTTAAAAAATAATAAATCACCTTGAGTGACTTTTTTTAAAGGGATTTTGGTACCTTTTTTTGCCATATCTCTTGATATTCTAGGCAACAAAATATCGTGAGTTCTAAAAGATTCAAAAACTAAACCCGAGCAGTCCATTCCAGATTTTGTAGTACCTCCCCATTTGTATCGCGTGCCTTCAAATTCTAAAGCATAGTCAATAATTTGTTCGGCTTTAGATTCTGTAGGAGGCGTTTTTTTCGATCGTTTTTCAACAGTCTCTTTGGGTTCGATATAGTAGTCTGTAGCGACTTCAGTATCTGTTTTTATTTCAACACGATCTGGGGTGCTTTTTTTGCGTTTAGCAGATTTAGATGATTTGCAGCTGCTAAAACTGATAACTATAAGTAAGATAAGAAGGCTTTTTTTCATAAATATTTAGGCTTTAATACCGTCGTATATTAATTGAGCTGTTTTTAAACTAGCACCTTTTCCGCCTAAAGCACGCTCTAATTCATAGTAATCTAAAAAGAGTTTTTCTCGAACGTTGTGGTCTAAGATTTTGTCGAGCTCTACGCGGAGCTTTTCTTTATTAAAATCATTTTGAATCAGTTCAGTAACAACTTCACGATCCATGATTAAATTCACAAGTGAAATAAATTTTAAGGTGATAATGCGTTTAGCAATATGGTATGAGATAGCGCTACCTTTATAGCAAACCACTTGAGGTACTTTAAATAGTGCGGTTTCTAAAGTTGCTGTTCCAGAAGTAACTAGAGCTGCATAGGAAATACTTAGCAAGTCGTAGGTTTTATTAGCTATGAATTTAACATTGTCAGATTTGATAAAGCCTTTGTAAAACTCGTACTCCTGACTAGGAGCTCCTGCGATCACAAATTGATAGTCGGGATAGTTTTCTACTAAGCTCAACATTACAGAAAGCATTTTGGTAATTTCTTGTTTGCGGCTTCCTGGAAGAAGTGCAATAATGGGTTTGTCGCTCAGGTTATTAGCTATTCTAAAATCGAATTCATTAACAGGGTTTCTGTTAGCAATCGCGTCAATTAAAGGATGTCCAACAAAGTTGACTTTGTAATCATATTTTTTGTAAAAATCTTTCACAAAAGGAAGAATGACAAACATGTCGTCAATATCACGTTTTATAGTTTGAACTCTACTGGCTCTAGATGCCCAAACTTGAGGAGAAATGTAGTAATTGGTTCTAAACCCCTTTTCTTTAGCCCATTTGGCAATTCGTAAATTAAACCCCGAATTATCAATAAAAACAACCACATCTGGATTAAAATTTTCAATATCGGTTTTACAAAAAGATATCAACTTGAAAATTTTATTGAGGTTCAAAATGACTTCAGAAAACCCCATAAAAGCACGTTCCTTATAGTGTTTTACTAAGTTGCCACCAGCTTCTTGCATTAAATCGCCGCCCCAACATCTAATATCGGCTTGCTTGTCAATGCTAAGCAAAGCTTTAATTAAATTGGACCCATGTAAGTCGCCCGATGCTTCTCCAGCTATAATGTAATATTTCATAAGGTCATAGTATTGAATGAGTCGTTATTATAAGGAACGCTTACCAATTAAAACAACTTAAAAACAAAGGTGAACACAGCAATAAAAACTGTGATTAATAAAACGCCTCTGGCTCTATAATCTTGTTTTTTTCTTATAAAAATAAAAAATGCAATGAGGTTCAAAATAGCGCCTAAACTGATTAGTTTCCCAAGAAACCCTTCATTTGCTGCTGCTTTAATTACGGTTAAAAAATCGTCTCCCTGTCCAAGCAAAGTCGCTGTAAAGTAGAGCCCGATAGCATTGGCAATTAAACCAACAAGCATTCCTATAAAAACATCTTTTTTAATCATTTAAATTCCAAGTGTTTAAGTCTTTTATAAAATGATGGGCGGTAAGGTCAAATTGCGTTGGTACTACCGACACATATCCGTTTTCTAAAGCCCATTCATCAGTATCTTCTCCGCCATCTAAATTAACAAATTTACCAGTTAACCAGTAATAGTCTTTTCCTTGAGGCGTTTTTCGTTTGTCAAATTCTTCCACCCAGTTAGCCTTGGCTTGTCGGCACACTTTTATGCCTTTAATCTCTTCTCTGGGTAAATTAGGTAAGTTAACGTTAAGGACGACACCTTCGGGGATGCCGTTTTCTAAAACGTTTTCCGTTATGGTTTTTACGAAATTATCACAACCCTCGAAATTCGCATTCCAACTATAATCTAAAAGCGAAAAACCTATGGCAGGAATGCCTTCTATGCCTGCTTCAATAGCCGCACTCATCGTTCCAGAATAAATGACGTTTATTGAAGCGTTAGATCCATGATTTATACCAGAAACGCAAAGATCTGGTTTACGATCTAAAATTTCCCTATGGGCAATTTTCACGCAATCGGCAGGTGTTCCAGAACAACTAAATTCCTTTTGTGGGCCATCGTCTATGAAAACTTCTTCGGCGTAAAGTGTTGAGTTAAGGGTGATAGCATGTCCCATACCACTCTGAGCACTGTCTGGAGCTACCACAACAACATCTCCAATCTTATTCATGATGGCGATTAACTGCCTTATACCGGGTGCGCTAATGCCATCATCGTTGGTCACTAAAATAAGCGGTCTTTTTGTCATTTTTATCTTTTAAATAGCTGGGCTAAAATACGTAATTTCGTCTGTTTAGCCTTAATTTCTTTGGTTTAACAAAAAATTAGTTACAAATGTAAAGGACGGCATAGTTTTTTCTTTATTTTAGTGACAAAATAAGCTTTGCCTGAAAATGGCAACCAAATATTTTAATGATGAAGAAAATTATGAAAAGGAATTATAAAGTGTTTTCGCTATTGCTTTTATTGGCATTTGCGTCCTGTAGTTTTACCACTAAAAAATTTAGCAATCCTGATAAAGATAAATTACTTATTCAAATAATAACCTTTGTTTTAGAACAAGGACATGTTGACCCGATTGCATTAGACGATACTTTTTCTGAAAAGTTATTCAATCATTATATTCAAGCTGTAGACCCGGTTAAGCGTTATTTTTATGCTTCCGATATTGAGTATTTCGAGAAATATAAGTTCTTATTAGATGAACAAATTAAAAATAAAGAAATCACTTTTTTTGATGTTGTTCACGAGCGATTATTAGAACGTATTGCTGAAGGAGAAGCGATGTATAAGGATGTTCTTTCTAAGCCTTTTGATTATTCAATCGATGAATCTTATGAAACTGATTATGAGAAAACATCATTTGTAAGATACAAGCAACAAATGCGTGAACGTTGGAGACAATTGTTAAAGTTTTCTACCATTTCTAATTATGATGATCTTTTAAAACAAGAAAAATTGGCTAAGGAAAAAGATCCTAATTATGTCATGAAAACCAATGAAGAAATTGAAAAGGAAGCCAGAGAATCAACTTTAAGGTCTATTGATATTCATTATCACGATAATATCGATGATTTAAACCGCGAAGATTATTTTGCAGTTTACGTAAATTCTATTGTTGAAGAGTATGATCCACATACCTATTATCTTGCCCCAAAAAGCAAGGAAGATTTTGATCAGCGCATGTCTGGGAAATTAGAAGGTATAGGTGCTAGACTGCAAAAGCGTATGGATTACATTAAAATTGTTGAACTTATTTCAGGTGGACCTGCTTGGCGTAGTAAAAAGCTAGATGTTGAAGATGTGATTTTAAAAGTGCGTCAAGAATATGAAGAGCACCCTGTAAGTATTGTAGGCATGCGTATTGGCGATGCTATCAAATATATAAAAGGACCTAAGGGAACTAAAGTGATTTTGACAATTAAAAAAGTTGACGGTACGATTAAAGATGTGGAAATTGTTAGGGATGTTGTCGAATTGGTTGAAACTTATGCAAAATCTTCTTTGGTAGAAAAAGATGGTAAGAAGTTTGGAATTATAAATTTACCAGCATTTTATGTTGATTTTAAAGACTACAAAAATGTAAACGCCGCTAAAGATGTTAAGGAAGAAATAGAACACCTGAAAGCAGATGGTATGGAAGGGCTGGTTTTAGATCTTCGTAATAATGGAGGCGGATCTTTGCCAACTGTTGTTGAGATGGCAGGTTTGTTTATAAAAGATGGGCCCGTTGTGCAAGTGCGTTCTTCTGGAGAATCTAAAGAAATATTAAAAGATAAAGATAAGTCTATCTCATGGGAGGGACCTTTAGTTATTTTAGTAAATGAAATCTCTGCCTCTGCATCAGAAATTATGTCGGCTGCCATGCAAGATTATAAACGTGCTATTATTATAGGAGGAAAACAAACCTACGGAAAAGGAACCGTTCAAAATGTTATTAATTTGAATAACATGCTTAGAAATAATACCAGTGGTGACTTAGGTGCTTTAGCAGTAACCACACAAAAATATTATAGAATTACTGGAGGCTCTGTTCAGTTAGAAGGGGTTAAAAGTGATGTGGAAGTACCTGGACGATTTAGTTATATAGATGTGGGTGAAAAGGATAAAGAAAATCCTTTGCCATGGGATGAAATTGACGCAGCTCCTTTTACTCCATGGAAAAGTTATTATGATTATGATGAAACTATAAAAAGAAGTAAAAAGCGTATGAGTCATAATCAGCAACTAAAACTTATCGCTGAGAACGCTAAATGGGTAAAAACAAAAATAGATGAAAGTGTTTATTCATTAAATTACGATACGTACAATGCCGATAATGAGCGTAATGAGGCCGAAGCTGCTAGGTTTGACGCGATATCAGATTATCAAACTAACTTAACATTTAATTCGACTTCATATGAGAAATCGTTGTTTACTCAAGATACAACCGATTTAAAGGAGAAAAGAGAACGTTGGCATGAGAATTTAAGTCAGGATGTTTATGTTGAAGAAGCACTTCATGTCTTAGAGGATTTACAATTAACCTATCCAACAAAAAAAGTAGCAGCTACTAATAGAGCATCAGAAAAAAAGTAGTTTTGCTAAATGAATCATAAATCAAAATCACTTAAACAATTAGCGCTCCAAAAGTTCAAAAAGGATTTTTGGGGCGTCTTTAGTTTATGTTTTATTGGTCTGGTGGGGTTAATTTCTGTTTTTGCATATGTTATAGCACCTGATAATACACAGCATGCTAATCAAATGCACCTGGCCATTCACTCCAAAAAACCAGGTTTTAAAGTCACGATGCTTACCATACCTTCTCAATTACATGTGGAGCAAAGTGGTCTTGATAAGATTTTCTTTGGAAGAAAAAATACAGATACCGAAATACCAATTTCTAAATATAGAGTCGAAGACGATCGTTTGGTGTATGCCGAATATGCTCCCGACGGACTTGAAGGTGCAGAAAAATCAATAGAGCTCAGTCATTTTACAGATAAGTCTATAGGAGCATTTATTAATGAGAAAACTTTCTTTTTTGGTACCGATAAATATGGACGCGACTTATTAAGTAGGATTTTAGTTGGTGCGCGCATATCTTTTTTTATTGGTTTTGTAGCTGTTTTTATTGCTTTGGTGATTGGACTTTTTATGGGGAGTCTGGCAGGATATTTTGGAGGTAAAGTAGATGCTATTATTATGTGGGTGATTAATGTAACTTGGTCTATTCCTACATTATTATTAGTGATAGCTATTACCCTAGCGTTAGGAAAAGGTTTTTGGCAAGTTTTTATTGCTGTCGGACTAACTATGTGGGTTGAGGTGGCAAGAGTGGTTAGGGGGCAAATTATTAGTGTGAAAGAAATGCAATACGTTACGGCTGCTAGGGCGTTAGGTTACAACGATTTTAGAATTATCACTAAACACATATTGCCAAATATTATGGCTCCAGTTATTGTGATATCAGCAGCTAATTTCGCATCAGCAATTTTAATTGAAAGTGGTTTAAGCTTTTTAGGTATTGGTGCGCAATCACCTATGGCGAGTTGGGGTGCTATGATCAAGGATCATTATAATTATATTATTTTAGGAAAACCTTATTTGGCGATAATTCCTGGTCTTTGCATTATGAGTTTGGTGATGGCTTTTATGCTAATTGGTAACGCTTTGCGCGATGCCTTAGATGTAAAGGGGTAGAAGGTAAGTTAGAAAGGAACTTTAAAAAACGCGTGTTTTTAATTGTCAAGCTCCATATTGTTGTTAAGATCATCTATATAATCTAGTACATCATCTTTACCTGTTTCGTTGCTCGATGAGGTAATAAAATAGTTAGGCATATCTTCCCAGTGCTGCAGTAAGATGTTTTTATAGTCTTCAACATGATTTTCAATGGCTTTGGGTTTTAATTTGTCGGCCTTAGTGAAAATGATGGAAAAAGGGATGCCGTTTTCTCCCATCCATTGCATGAATTCTAAATCGATAGGTTGCGGGTTGTGACGGATGTCAACTAGAATAAACGCAGTAACGAGTTGTTCGCGTAATCCGAAATATTGAGTGATAAATTTTTGAAATACTTTTTTAGAACTTTTAGAAACTCGAGCATAACCATAGCCCGGTAAGTCAACCAGATGCCAATTCTTATTAATTAAAAAATGATTAATAAGTTGTGTTTTTCCTGGTCGCCCCGAAGTTTTTGCGAGACTTTTTCGACTCGTCAACATATTGATGAGTGATGATTTACCAACATTACTTCGACCTATAAAAGCATATTCTGGAAGTCTACTTTTTGGACATTTTGCAACATCAGAATTACTCATTACAAATTCGGCAGACTTAATTTTCAAAACGGAATATTAATTTTAGTTAACTAATTAGAAAGTAGGTTGTTTTAAAACCCTCTTTTTTCTAACCAAGCACTCATTATTTGGTTAAATTCTTCTGGATGCTCCATCATAGCAGCATGTCCGCATTTATCAATCCAAAATAAATCAGAGTCTGGCAATAGGTCGTTAAATTCTTCTCCTACTTCTGGCGGAGTTACCTGATCATTTTTTCCCCAGATAATACAAGTAGGGGTTTTCATGTTGGGTAAATCTTTAGACATATTGTGTCTAATAGCGCTTTTAGCGATGGCGAGTGTTTTTACTAGCTTGTTACGGTCATTAACTGTTTCGTATACTTCATCAACAATTTCTTTAGTTGCTACCGCGGGATCATAAAACACATCTTGGGCTTTCTTTTTAATGACTTCGTAATCACTTCTTTTTGTATAGCCACTACCCATAGCACTTTCGTATAGTCCAGAACTACCTGTTATAATAAGGGCTTTAACGCTTTCGGGATACATTTTTGTATGGTATAAACCAATGTGACCACCTAGCGAGTTTCCTAAAAGAATGGCGCTATCATATCCTTTAAATAGGATAAACTCATGCAAATAATTTGCAAAGGTTTTAACGTTTGTTTTTAGTAAGGATAATGAATATAGCGGAAGTTCTGGTATAAGAACTTTGTAGCCTTTATTGCTGAAAAATTCAATCACTGCTTCAAAGTTACTTAGCCCACCCATAAGTCCATGTAATAGGATTATAGGAGTGCCTTCTCCGGCTTCGATATAACTGAATTTGCCTTCTTTTTTTAAATGATTCGTCATTAATCTAGTAGTGTATCATTAAAAACAAATATAGGTATTTCATTCATATTTCCACCAAAATAATTGGTGTCAAGAAAATCTAATGCCTAAGAAATTGAATTAAAATGGGTTAAGGCGGTATTGAGATGTTAACAATCTGTAAAAATGAGCATTTCAGGTAAGGTTGCAACAGAATAATAGTGCTGGTGGGGTGTTGGTTTCGTTTTTCGTGGGTTTTAATGCTTAGTTAGTCGAGAATTTATTAACAATGTGGTATAATGTGGTAAATTGTGGTATATTTTTCAATATATTTGACACTTAAACGTTTAGATTTTTATTGAACTGCTTTGGACTTAATAACAGGTACATACGATTGTAAGGTTGATGCAAAAGGGCGATTAATGATGCCTGCTTCCATCAAAAAACAGCTGTCTGGTGTTTTGGAAGAAGGATTTGTATTACGCCGATCTGTGTTTCAGCAGTGTTTAGAGCTTTATCCAATGGCTGAATGGCAGGCGCTTATGCGAAAAATGAATAAGCTAAATAAGTTCAAGAAAAAGAACAACGATTTTATTAGAAGGTTTACCGCAGGAGCGAAAATGGTGGAGGTTGATGTGAATGGTCGTTTGTTGGTGCCTAAAGATTTAATTGTGTTTGCGAATATTTCAAAAAATATTGTAGTAGCATCTGCGATCAATATCATTGAAATTTGGGATAAGGATTTATATGAAAAGGCTATTGATGATGCAGCGATTGATTTTGCAGATTTAGCTGAAGAAGTAATGGGACAAGACGAAGAAGACTATGGAATATCATAATCCAGTACTATTAAAAGAATCGGTTGATGGTTTAAATATTAAGCCTGATGGAGTGTATGTTGATGTGACTTTTGGTGGTGGTGGTCACAGTAAAGAGATTTTGTCAAGGTTAAATGACCAGGGAAAACTTTTTGCTTTCGATCAGGATGCTGACGCGCTTGAAAATGCGCTTGATGATTCGCGATTTACTTTGATTCATGAAAACTTCAGGTATATAAAACGCTTTTTAAGATTTCATGGCGTGAAAAAAGTAGATGGTATTCTTGCTGATTTTGGAGTGTCTTCGCATCAGTTTGATGTCGCTGAACGCGGATTTTCAACACGATTTGAAGCTGATTTGGATATGCGAATGAATCAAAGTAGTGTGCTGTCGGCGTTTAATGTGGTTAATGAATATGATGAAGAGCGGCTCAAAAATGTGTTTTATCAATATGGAGAGTTGCGTGCTGCGCCGGCAATGGCTCGGTTAATTGTAGAGTATCGAGAAACTGTTGAGTCGATTGTAACCAGTGAGCAATTAAAAACGGTGCTTAAAAAGTTTTTACCGCCACGTCATGCTAATAAAGTGTTGGCTCAAATATATCAGGCCATACGTATAGAGGTGAATCAAGAAATTGAGGTGTTAAAGGAGTTTTTAATGCAAACACCAGAATTGTTGAATGAACAAGGTAGGTTGAGTTTTATCTCTTATCACTCACTTGAGGATCGTCTCGTGAAAAGGTTTATTAGAAACGGGATGTTTGAAGGGGAGCCTGAGCGCGACATTTTTGGAAATTTTGAGGTGCCTCTAAAAAAAGTGAATGGATTGATAGTGCCGTCAAAAGCAGAGATTAAAGAAAATAATAGAGCAAGAAGTGCCAAGTTAAGGCTGGCAGAGAAAAGATAATGAAGCAAAGCATTTATCACATATTGCGAGGTACTTTTTTAGTTAGCGATGATTCGTTTAAGAATTGGCGTGTCATTCTTTTTATCTCGGGCTTGGCAATAGTTATGATTGCGAGTTCTCATAATGCTGATAAAAAAGTATATGAGATTGCGAACTTAAAAAATGAAGTGAAAGAAATAAGATCACAATTTGTGGATGGCCGATCAAGATTGATGAGGCTTAAAATGGAGTCGCATGTTGTAGGTGTCATGAATAAAAAGGGCTTATCGAGTTCTGAGACGCCTCCTAAAAAAATAAAGGTAACAGGAAGACAAAACGATTGATTTAAACAAATGGCAGCTAACGATAAAAACATATTAAACCGTTTGTATTTTATAGCAGGATGTATGTTCATCTTTGCTGTTGCTGTCGTGTTTAAATTATTGACGATTCAGTTTGTTCAAGGTGAAAAATATAAGGCCCTTGCGACAAAACGTGTTGTTAAAAATGTTGTAATTCCTGCCAATCGAGGCAATGTGTATTCTGTAAACGGGAATTTGTTGGCAACCTCAATCCCAAAGTATGATATACGCTTTGACGCCATAACACCTTCGGCTCGAGTTTTTGAGAGAGATATTAAAGCACTATCTGATTCGCTTGCTAAATACAAAGGAAATCGTTCTTCTGCTCAGATAGAAGCACGCTTGAGACGAGCAAGAGCTAATAAAAACAGATATTATCTGTTGGCTAGAAATATTGGTTACTCCGATTATATACGTTTAAGAAAATTTCCACTTTTAGAGCTTGGTGCTTTTAAAGGAGGGTTGATTGTAGAGCAAACTACCAAGCGCGAACATCCAATGGGAGGGATTGCCGAGCGTACTATAGGGTATGAGCGTATCGATGAAAAAGGTAATGTGACGCGACCAGGGATTGATGGAGCTTTTGGTATTCGTTATTTGAGAGGTGTCGATGGTCAACGTAAAAAACAACGCATTGGTAAAGGGCAATGGAAGCCTTTAACAGATGCCAATGAAATTGAGCCAAAAGATGGTTATGATGTGTATACTACCATCGATGTGAATATTCAAGATATAGCGCACCATGCTTTGTTGGAGCAATTAGAAAAGTATAAAGCCGATCACGGTTGTGTGGTGGTTATGGAGACCAAAACAGGTGAGATTCGTGCTATTTCTAACTTAGGTAGAAATAAAAATGGTAAGTATTACGAACGTTTAAATTATGCGGTGGGTGAGAGTCATGAGTCGGGATCGACCTTTAAATTAATGGCTTTAGCAGCGGCGTTTGAAGATAAAGTTGCCGATACGAGTGATGTGGTAGATACCGAAAATGGTATTCTTACTTTTTACGGAAAGAAGGTGCGTGATTCTAAGCACGGTGGTTACGGAAAAATAACGGTGTCAAAAGCATTCGAAGTATCTTCTAATACAGGTATTGTAAAAGTTGTAGATAAAGGGTATAGTAAAAATCCAGAGAAATTTGTGGATAGACTTTATGAAATGAGTCTGAATAAAAACTTGGATTTACCAATTATAGGGGAGCCAGAACCTGTTATCCCAGATCCACGCGTGAAAAATAACAGATGGAGTGGTATCGCATTGCAATGGATGGCTTATGGCTACGGTGTGTCTTTTACGCCTTTGCAAACGCTTACCTTCTATAATGCTGTGGCGAATAATGGTGTTATGGTTAAGCCTCGATTTTTAAAAGAAGTTAAATCTTTTGATAAGGTTATTGAAACTTTTGATAGTGAGGTGATAAACGAAAAAATCTGTTCGGATGAAACTATTGGAAAGTTGCAAGCATTGTTGAAACATGTTGTTGAAAAAGATCATGGGACTGGACATCGATTGTATTCTGAAAACTTTTCTATGGCGGGGAAAACGGGGACTTGTCAGAAAAATTATTCCGATAAATCCAAGCTTGCTTATATCTCATCTTTTGCTGGTTATTTCCCAGCTGAAAACCCGAAGTACTCTTGTATTGTAGTGGTTCATGAGCCTGATAAGAGTGTGGGTTATTATGGTGCCGATGTTTCTGGACCGGTCTTTAAAAAAGTAGCACAAAAAATCTTTACGGCGACTCCAATTACAGACGAAGTAGAGTCTTTGGGTGTAGAGTCTGTAGCTGTAGAAAAAGACTATGAGCATTTTTATGAAACGGCTCAAACCTATAAAACCATTATGCCAAATGTAGTAGGTATGCCTGCTATGGATGCTGTTGCATTGCTTGAAAATATGCAGGTTGATGTTCGCGTAGAACTGGATGGTGATGGTGTGATTGACGGACAGTCTATTTCAAAAGATACCAAACTGAAAAATAACCAAACCATTGTTTTAAAAGCATCATGATCGCATTAAAAGACATATTATATAAGGTTGCAATAAATTCTGTTACAGGTGGAACCAACACAGAAGTTAATGCTGTAGCGTTTGATTCACGTAACATTGGGGCTAACGATTTATTTGTAGCTATAAATGGTGTTGTAGTAGATGGACATAAGTTTATTGATGTAGCTATTAAAAATGGCGCTAAAAGCATCGTTTGCGAAGTGCTTCCAGAACATTTAGAGGAAGGGGTTGCCTATGTTGAAGTTGATAATTCACATAAGGCATTAGCTGTTATAGCAGCAAATTATTACGGTAATCCATCAGAGAATTTAAGACTGGTTGGAGTAACGGGAACTAATGGTAAAACGACCATCGCGAGTTTGTTGTATCAGTTGTTTAAAAAGGCTGGCTATAAAGTAGGGTTGTTGTCTACGGTAAAAATTATGGTAGACGCTAAAGAGTATAAAGCGACGCACACAACGCCCGATTCATTAACAATCAATGCTTATTTGAAAGAAATGAATGAAACTGGTGTTGAATTTTGCTTTATGGAAGTGAGTTCTCATGGTATTCACCAGTGTCGTACAGAAGGGTTGAATTTTGAAGGCGGAATTTTTACAAACATCACCCACGATCATTTAGACTACCATAAAACGTTTGCTGAATATAGAGATGTGAAAAAACGTTTTTTTGACGGACTATCAAAAGACGCTTTTGCTGTTGTTAATGTGGATGATAAAAATGGTTTGTTCATGCTGCAAAATACTAAAGCAAGAAAATTTACTTACGCTTTAAAACAGTATGCAGATTATAAATGTCAGATTCTAGAAAATCAATTTAGCGGATTGCTTTTAAAGGTGAATGATAGTGAGCTGTGGACTCGCCTAATTGGTAAGTTTAATGCCTACAATGTGTTAGCTATTTATGCTACAGCAGAATTATTAGGTCTTGAAAAAGTCGAGATACTGCGTTTGATAAGCGATTTAGAGAGTGTAAGTGGGCGTTTTCAATATATAGTGTCTGATCAAAAAATAACGGCTATTGTTGATTATGCACATACGCCCGATGCCTTGAAAAATGTGTTAGAAACCATAAACGGCATTCGTACAAAAAATGAAGAGCTTTTTACTGTAGTGGGTTGTGGAGGTGATAGAGATCGGACAAAACGCCCTGAAATGGGAAACATCGCTTCGGTTTTAAGTGATAAAGTCATTTTTACAAGTGATAACCCTAGAACTGAAAACCCAGAAGATATTTTAAGAGAAATAGAAAATGGCGTTGAACCACAAAATTTTAAAAAAACATTAACCATTCAGGATAGAAGGCAGGCTATAAAAACCGCTTGTCAAATGGCGAACCCTAATGATATCATTTTAATAGCGGGTAAAGGTCATGAGACTTATCAAGAAATAAATGGAGTGCGTTCTCATTTTGACGATTTGGAAACCGTTCGGGAATTATTAAATCAGTTGGAAAAGTAAAAGAGGTAAGTAAACTAAAGTAACCAAAAAATAGAAAAAAGATGTTGTACTACTTGTTTGAGTATCTAGAAAAGCAGTTTCAGTTACCTGGGGCTTCGCTTTTTGGTTTTATAACTTTTAGAGCTGCCTTGGCTGTGATTTTGTCTCTTTTAATTTCAACGATTTATGGTAAGCGTATCATTAATATGTTAATGAGGCAACAAGTAGGTGAGACAATTCGTGATTTAGGTTTAGAAGGGCAGCAGGAAAAGGCAGGAACGCCAACCATGGGTGGAATTATTATCATTCTGGCTACGCTAATTCCGGTGCTTTTACTTTGTAAACTAAGTAATATTTACATCATTCTTTTAATTGTTACAACCGTTTGGATGGGGGTTATTGGGTTTCTAGATGATTATATTAAGAAGTTTAAAAATGATAAAGAAGGTCTTAAAGGAAAGTTTAAGGTATTAGGGCAAGTTGGTTTAGGACTTATTGTAGGGGCAACCTTGTATTTTCATAAAGATGTAACCATGAAGGAGCAAGTTCCACCAGAGGTGCGTCAGGAGCTATTAATTCAAAATCCAAATATTGCAGCTTCAAAATTATTTAAACCAGAAACGAAATCGGCGTATACCACCATCCCATTTATAAAAAATAATGAATTTGACTATGCTAAAGTCATCACCTGGATCGATCCTTCTTTAGAAAAATATGCATGGATCGTTTTTGTGTTGGTAACAATTTTCATCATCACAGCCGTTTCTAATGGAGCAAATTTAACCGATGGGATTGATGGTTTAGCAGCAGGAACGTCGTCAATTATTGTATTGACGCTGGGGATTTTTGCCTGGGTCTCGGGTAATATTGTTTTTGCCGATTACTTAAACATCATGTACATCCCTCGTGTTGAAGAAATAACGATTTACATCGCGGCCTTTGTGGGAGCGTTAATCGGATTCTTATGGTACAACACCTATCCGGCTCAAGTTTTTATGGGGGATACAGGGAGTTTAACTATTGGAGGTATTATAGCAGTTATAGCTATTGCGGTAAGAAAAGAGTGGTTGATTCCTGTGCTTTGTGGTGTGTTTTTAGCAGAAAATTTATCGGTTGTTATGCAGGTGGGGTGGTTTAAATACACTAAGAAAAAGTATGGAGAAGGCAGGCGATTGTTGAAAATGTCACCTTTGCATCATCATTATCAGAAGGAAGGTTATCACGAAAGTAAAATTGTAACACGATTTTGGATTGTAGGAATCATATTAGCTATTCTTTCAATAGTAACATTAAAAATTAGATAACCAATTTACCATTTCCACGAAAGTGTAAGCTTTATAAAATGAAAAAGGATCAAATAAAACAAGATAGTGAGCAGAGTTCCTTAACAGGAGGAGTTGGAAAAGGCTTTTTAGTCGTTTTAGGAGGTGGCGAGAGTGGTGTAGGTACGGCGCTTTTGGGAAAGGCAAAGGGTTATGATGTTTTTGTTTCCGATAAGGGGAAAATAAAAGACAAGTATAAAGAAGTTCTTATACAAAATGAGATTGATTGGGAGGATGAGAATCATACCGAATCTAAAATATTGAAGGCCGATGTGGTTATGAAAAGCCCTGGCATTCCTGATAAGGTGGCGTTGATTAAGCAGATTAGAAAGGCTGGAATTAAAGTAGTTTCAGAAATTGAATTTGCTTCAAATTTCACTGAGGCAACCCTTGTAGGTATCACAGGTAGTAACGGAAAAACGACTACTGCTACTTTAACGCATCACTTGTTAAAGCAAGAGCTAAATGTGGGGCTGGCAGGTAATATTGGCGATAGTTTTGCTAAGCAAATTCTGGAAGATGATTATCCGAATTACGTGTTAGAGATCAGTAGTTTTCAGTTGGATGATATCATCGATTTCAGGCCGTATATCGCCGTGATTACAAACATAACACCAGATCATTTAGATCGCTATGATTACAAGTTTGAAAATTATATCGAATCAAAATTTAGAATTACAGAGAATCAAACAGAAGAAGATTATTTGATTTATGATGCCGATGATGAAGTCATTGTAAATCATCTTAAAAAGTACCCGGTTAAAGCCATTTTATTGCCGTTTTCATTAGAAAAAAATATAGAAAATGGTGCATGTTTAGAAAAAGAGAATATTAAAATAACAATAAATAATAATCAGATCATTATGCCAACATCAAATCTTACATTAGAAGGAAAGCACAACGTTAAAAATGCTATGGCAGCTTCTACTGTGGCGCACCTATTAAAGATCAGAAAACAAACCATTCGTGAGAGTTTAGAGAACTTTCAAGGTGTAGAACACCGTTTGGAACAAGTTCTTAAAATAAATAAAGTACAATATATTAACGATTCTAAAGCAACTAATGTTAATGCAACATACTATGCTTTAGAGAGCATGGGAGCTCCTACCGTTTGGATAGTGGGAGGTGTTGATAAAGGAAATAATTATCAAGAGTTGTTTTCTTTCGTCAATGAAAAAGTCAAAGCTATCATTTGCTTAGGTGTTGATAATGAGAAATTATTAAACACTTTTGGTAATATGGTCGATGTTATTGTTGAAACTCAGTATATGAGTGAAGCAGTAAAAATAGCTTACAAATTAGCTGAAACAGGGGATAATGTACTATTGTCACCTGCTTGTGCAAGCTTCGATTTATTTGAAAATTATGAAGATCGAGGACGTCAATTTAAAGAAGCGGTAAGAAATCTGTAAAAAATAAAAATTTGCAATCCATATTTAAAAACATAAAAGGTGATCGGTTAATTTGGGCTATTGTGGCGCTTTTGGCAATAGTGTCATTTTTGCCTGTGTATAGTGCGGCCAGTAATTTGGCTTATAAAGGAGTGGGTACAAATACCTTCTCATTTTTTATAAAGCACTTTTTTCACTTGGCTTTGGGTTTTGCCATCATTTATGGGGTGCATAAAATTCCTTATAACTATTTTAAGGGGTTGTCGCTTGTTATGGTGCCAATTGTTTTGCTTTTGTTGGTGTTAACCATGTTACAAGGAACTACGATTGGAGGTGCTAATGCTAGCCGATGGATTCAAATACCTTTTGTGGGGATGTCGTTTCAGACTTCCACTCTTGCAGGAGTGGTATTAATGGTTTATATCGCACGTTATTTATCTAAAGTTTACGATAAAAAAATAAGTTTTAAAGAGACTATTTTGCCTTTGTGGATGCCTGTGTTTTTAGTGTTGATTCTCATCTTACCAGCAAATTTTTCTACCACAGCCATCATGTTTACCATGGTTGTTGTGTTGGTTTTTTTAGGCGGATATCCATTGCGGTATTTGGCGGTTATTATTGGTACTGGGGTATTGGTTTTGTCGTTGTTTATTTTAATAGCGAAAGCATTTCCGGAAGCTATGCCTAATAGAATTGATACTTGGATGGGACGTATTGAAAGTTTTTCTAATCCGGAAGATACCGAAGCCGATTATCAAATAGAAAAAGCTAAAATAGCCATAGCATCTGGTGAAATTTGGGGTGTTGGTCCTGGTAAAAGTTCACAGAAGAACTTCTTGCCACAATCGTCATCAGATTTTATTTTTGCAATCATTATTGAGGAATATGGTTTGCTGGGCGGGTTTTTTGTTATGTTTTTGTATTTGTGGTTCTTATTTAGAATTGTCATAGTAGCTCAAAAATCAGAATCTGTTTTCGGAAAATTAGTAGTGCTCGGTGTTGGGTTGCCAATCGTTTTTCAGGCAATAATAAACATGGCTGTCGCTGTTGAATTATTTCCCGTAACTGGGCAAACATTGCCGTTGTTGAGTAGCGGGGGAACTTCAATTTGGATGACCTGCTTGGCTGTTGGCATTATTCTAAGTGTAAGTGCCAAAAGAGAAGAAATAAAAGAAAAAGAATTAGGAGAAGAAAATCCTTTAGATGTTTTATCAGAAGCAATTTAAAAGCGTATGTATAGAGTTATAATGTCAGGCGGAGGTACAGGGGGGCATATTTATCCTGCCATTGCGATTGCCAATGAGATCAAGTCGCGATATCCTGATTCCGAAATTTTGTTCGTTGGAGCCAAGGATAGAATGGAAATGGAAAAAGTGCCTCAAGCGGGGTATCCTATAAAAGGACTTTGGATAACGGGGGTTCAACGTAGTTTTACCTTAAAGAATTTGAGTTTTCCTTTTAAAGTGATTAGTAGTTTATGGGGAGCTAGAAAAATCATCAAATCATTTAAACCGGATGTGGTGATTGGTACAGGAGGTTTTGCTAGTGGACCTTTATTGAAGATGGCCGAATTAGCCAACATTCCTGTTCTTATTCAGGAGCAGAATTCCTACCCTGGTATTACTAATAAGTTGTTAGCAAAAAAGGCTAACAAAATTTGTGTGGCTTACGATGGTTTGGATCGTTTTTTTCCAAAAGAAAAAATTGTAAAAACCGGAAACCCTGTTCGTAAAGGTTTATTGCATATTGATAATAAAGTAGAGGAGGCTAAAAAGTTTTTCGACCTTAAAGAAGGCAAATGCACGCTTTTAGTTATTGGTGGTAGTTTGGGAGCAAGACGTATCAATGAATTGATTGAAAAGGAACTTGATTTTTTTGATACTCAGAATGTGCAAATCATATGGCAGTGCGGGAAATTGTACTACGATAAATATAAATTGTATGACAATACCAAAAACGTGCAAGTTCATGAGTTTTTAAACAATATGGATTTTGCTTATGCTGCTGCAGATGTGGTCATATCTAGAGCAGGGGCAGGTTCGGTTTCAGAGCTTTGTATTGTTGGTAAACCTGTAGTTTTTATCCCTTCGCCTAATGTGGCTGAAGATCATCAAACGAAAAATGCTATGGCTGTTGTTAATCAGGATGCCGCCTTGATAATTAAGGAAGAAGATTTAAAAGCTGATTTTGAAAATAAGTTTTCGCAACTTATCGCTCAGCCTGAAAGAAAGAAAGAATTAGGTCAAAATATAAGAAAATTAGCATTGGTTGATGCGACAAAAGATATTGTTAATGAAGTTGAAAAACTACTCAAGAAATAAATGAATTTAAACACCATACATAGGGTCTATTTTATTGGTATTGGCGGTATCGGCATGAGCGCTATTGCACGTTATTTTCTTGCTAATAAGAAACAAGTAGCGGGTTACGATAAAACGCAAACCGACATCACAAACACCCTGGTAGATTTGGGTATGGACGTGCATTTTGAAGACAATATCGAACTTGTTGATAAGGCGTTTCTAAGCCCAGAACATACACTTGTAGTCTATACACCAGCAGTGCCTAAAGACCATAAAGAATTAAATTTCTTTAAAGACAGTGGATTTGATGTAGTGAAGCGTTCTCAGATTTTGGGGTTAATTACCGAGCATACGTTCTGTTTGGCTGTTGCAGGGACGCACGGAAAAACGACAACAACGAGTATTTTAGGGCATTTGCTCAATACTTGTGAGGTACCTTTAACCGCATTTTTAGGGGGAATAAGTGAAAATTACAATTCAAACCTCATATTAAACGGTACGGAAGTATCGGTGGTTGAGGCCGATGAATTTGATCGTTCGTTTTTAACCTTGTCACCAGATTTTGCCTGTATCACTTCTATGGATGCCGATCATTTAGATATTTATGGCGATGCAGCAGAATTAAAAAAATCGTTTGTAGCTTTTTCAGAAAGATTGAAACCAAACGGTAAACTATTTATAAAAAATGGACTGCCTTTGGATGGGATAACCTATGGTATTGAAGATGATTCAGATTATACAGTTCAAAATATTAGAATACAAAACGGTGCTTACATTTTTGATGTAAAAACACCAAAGGACACGATTAAGGATTTAGAATTTAACCTACCAGGTCGACATAATTTGTCGAACGCCTTAATAGCCTTGGCGATGGCTGTAGAATATGGTTGCTCCTACCAACAGCTCGCCAAGGGATTGGCAACTTACAAAGGGGTGAAGCGTAGGTTTTCTTATCAGATAAAAACCGAAGATTTTGTTTTTATTGATGATTATGCCCATCATCCGCAGGAAATAAGTGCAGTGCATCAGGCGGTTAGAGAAATGTATCCAAATAAAAAAGTGTTAGCCATTTTTCAACCTCATTTATTTAGCAGAACACGCGATTTTATTGATGATTTTGCCGAAAGTTTGTCGAAATTTGACGAGTTATTATTACTCGATATTTACCCGGCAAGAGAGTTGCCTATCGAAGGTGTAAACTCAAACTGGTTGTTAGGAAAAATTAATAATGATAAAAAACAACTTGTATCAAAAGCGCAGTTGTTAAACGCGATTCATGAGAGTGACGCTCAGGTGGTTTTAACCATTGGAGCAGGAGATATTGGCGCCGAAGTAAAACGTATTAAAAACGAGTTTAGCCTTGAAAATTAATTGGAATTACATAAAAATGATTGGCATTTTTGGCTTAGTGATTTTTCTTTTCGCTTTTGCGTCAGGAAGAAATGCAGTGCGGCCTGTATCCGAACCACAGGTGAAGTTCGTGGGCGAAAACAATCTTTTTATAACCAGTAAGGCTGTTAGTAAATTGTTAATACAAAATTATGGTAACGCTTCAAACGTGGCGAAAGAAACTTTAGCTTTGAATGAATTAGAGAAAGCGCTCAAATCTAATCCCATGATTAAGACTGCAGAAGTGTATGTTGCTATAAACGGGACACTTAATGCCGAAATAGAACAAAAAACACCTATTGCAAGAGTTAACACGAATGCGTCTTATTATGTTGATGCCGACGGACAATACATGCCGTTGTCCAACAATTATTCTGCAAGAGTACCTTTGGTTACGGGTTATGTTGAAAAAAATAGTTTGAAAAGTGTCTATCAAATTGCCTTAAAAATAAACAATGACGACTTTTTAAAAAAGCATGTTTATGAGATTCGACAAGACGAAAGTAAACAACTTTTTCTAAAACTTAGAAAGTGTGATTTTACCGTACAGATAGGCTCGGTAAACGCTTTAGATAAAAAAATTAATAACCTAAAAGCTTTTTACAAAAAAGCGCTTAAGGATAATATATTGAAAGACTATAGTAAAGTTAATTTACAGTTTGATAACCAAGTAATATGTACCAAAATTTAGACTATGGAGCATAATTTAGCAGTAGGATTAGACATAGGAACCACAAAAATTGTGGCCATGATTGGCCGTAAAAATGACTACGGAAAATTAGAGATTTTAGGTATAGGAAAGTCTAAAAGCTTAGGGGTACATCGTGGTGTTGTAAATAATATTACACAAACCATTCAGTCCATTCAACAGGCTGTTCAGGAAGCTGAAGCTTCTTCAGATATAAAAATCGAAGATGTAACTGTGGGTATTGCAGGTCAGCATATCAGAAGTTTGCAGCATAGCGATTATATCACGAGATCAAATTCCGAAACGGTTATTGATGATAACGATATAGAAATGCTTATCAATCAGGTGCATAAATTGGTGATGCTTCCAGGGGAAGAAATTATTCATGTTTTGCCTCAAGAATATAAAGTTGATGGTCAAGCTGAAATAAAAGAGCCCATAGGAATGTATGGCGGACGCTTAGAAGCTAATTTTCATGTGGTTGTAGGTCAAGTGTCATCAATTAGAAATGTGGGGCGCTGTATTAAAAGTGCCGGTCTTAATTTAGAAGGCATCACTTTAGAGCCATTAGCATCTTCTAATGCTGTGTTAACTCAGGAAGAAAAAGAAGCCGGTGTGGCTTTAATTGATATAGGTGGCGGAACCACAGATTTAGCCATTTTTAGAGATGGTATTATTCGTCACACTGCAGTAATTCCTTTTGGAGGAAACGTAATTACTGAAGATATTAAAGAAGGTTGCTCGATTATTGAAAAGCAAGCTGAACTATTAAAAATAAAATTCGGGTCAGCCTGGCCAGGTGAAAATAAAGATAACGAAATCGTTTCCATTCCTGGTTTAAGAGGTCGTGAACCGAAGGAGATTACTCTTAAAAACTTGTCTAAAATCATCCATGCTCGTGTTGTGGAAATTATAGAGCAAGTATATGCCGAAATTAAAAACTACGGTCATGAGGAACAAAAGAAAAAACTCATAGGCGGTATTGTTTTAACAGGTGGTGGAAGTCAATTGAAACACCTAAAACAATTGGTGGAATACATTACTGGTATGGATACGCGTATAGGGTATCCTAACGAACATCTAGCTGGCGATAGTGATGATGATATTACAAGTCCCTTGTATGCCACAGCAGTTGGTTTAGTTTTAGACGGACTAAAACGCCAAGAAAGAAAAAAAGTAGAACAACAAGAAGAAGAGATTATTGAGGAAGTAGAGGTTGTTAATGAGCAACCAGAAATAGAGGAGGAGCCTGTGGTAAAAGCTCCAAAAGAGCGCCGTTCGTTTCTCGATAAATTAACCGATCGTCTTAAAGATTTTTTAGACGACGCCGAATAAGAAAGTAAAAATTGTCTAGTTAACAATTTTAAGATTTTGCCGTGAGGCATTTATATTGATCCATAGAATAAAATATTAAGTACAAACCCTAGTAAAACAGAATTTATGAGCAGCAATGAAAAATTCGAAACAAACATCGCATTTGATCTCCCTAAAAACAGGTCGAATGTTATTAAAGTAATAGGCGTTGGTGGCGGCGGAAGCAATGCTATCAATCACATGTTCCAGCAAGGTATTAAAGGCGTAGATTTTTATATCTGTAATACTGATGCTCAAGCTCTTGAAAATAGTGGTGTTCCAAACAAAATTCAATTAGGATTACATCTCACCGAAGGTTTGGGAGCCGGGGCTAATCCTGAAATTGGAGAGAAATCAGCTGAAGAGAGTGTAGAAGAAATTGCTGAAATGTTAGACTCTAATACCAAAATGGTGTTCATCACAGCAGGAATGGGTGGTGGAACAGGTACTGGAGCGGCTCCAATTATCGCTAAAATGGCTAAGGATAGAAACATTTTAACGGTAGGTATTGTGACGATGCCATTTCAGTTTGAGGGTAAAATGCGTCTTGAACAATCTCAAAAAGGTATCGAAAACCTTAGAGCTGTTGTCGATTCGTTAATTGTAATTAACAACAATAAACTACGTGAAGTTTATGGTAATTTAGGTTTTAAAGCTGGATTCTCGAAAGCAGATGAAGTTTTAGCTACAGCTGCTCGTGGTATAGCCGAAGTTATTACACACCACTACACGCAAAATATTGATTTACGTGATGCTAAAACAGTGTTAAGTAATAGCGGAACGGCTATTATGGGATCTTCATTAGCTTCAGGGCAAAATCGTGCGCAAGAAGCTATTAGAAAAGCGCTTGATTCACCTTTATTAAACGATAATAAAATTACTGGTGCCAAAAAAGTATTGCTGCTTATTGTTTCTGGTACTCAGGAAATTACTATTGATGAAATTGGTGAAATTAACGACCACATCCAAAATGAAGCCGGACACAGTGCTGAAATTATTATGGGAGTTGGTGAAGATGAAGGTTTAGAAGAATCTATCGCTGTAACCATTATCGCTACGGGTTTTAATATCGAACAGCAAGATGAAATTTCTAATACCGAAACCAAAAAAGTAAAACATATTCTTGGTGAAGATAAAGAAACAGAGGCTCAAGACAAGGACCCGATAGTTATTCCGCCTCAGGTAGAAATGAAGGTGAAAAAAGAGCCTGTTGTGGTGCGTCATACTTTAGAGGACGATGTACAGGAAACTAAACCACAAGTACCGAGACAAGCAGCTCCAAAAAAAAATATTGATTTAATTCCTACGTCAGAAATCATTAGAAATATTGGGGTGACTTATGAAGAAGTAACCGATAAGCTACGTGAAGAACTTATTGATGATGAGGATGATTTTGTGATTAATACCGTGTCTCGTGATGTGTCTACACCTTCAGAAGAAAAAGAAATCGAGGTGGTTTCCGATTTTATTGAAGAAGAGCAACAAATCACGTTGACTTTTGATATGCCTATTTCGTCTAAAACAGAGGAGATAGAAGAAGAAGTTGAAGACATCATCTCTCACGAATTAATTGAAGACGATGTTAAGGATATTCCCGTAAAAAGTTTTGTAGAGGTAGTTCCTGTAAATGAAACAAACCAAAATGGTGATGTGCGTTATGCCTTAGATGATTACGATGATGAAGAGCCTTCAAAGAGCACATCTAAATCTAAGATATCACATGTTTTAGATATCGAAGAAGAGGATGTTGTTTTTGAAAGAATTACGGTGCCTGCTAAAACGCCTAAAGTAGAAGAGGTTGAAGAAGTAGATCCCATGAACACGCCAATTTCAGAATTGCTTAAAGAACGTGCTGAAGAGCGCCGACGCAAAATGAAAGACTTCAATTACAAGTTTAACAGTTCTAAAATTGATGATATTGAAAAAGTTCCGGCTTATAAACGTCAAGGTGTCGATTTAAAAGCTGCAAAACATTCTTCTGAGACCAATATGTCTAGAACAAGTATTGGTTTTGACGATAACGATGATATCAAATTAAGAAGCAATAACTCTTTTTTACATGACAATGTAGATTAGAACGAGGTGACTAACTTTGTTGAAAACCGAAAAGTAATAAAAATAACTTTTCGGTTTTTTTATGGGTAAAATTTGATAATCGTAGGTATAAGAGCTTCATTTTTTCTTAGTATCTTCGCATACTCCAATACACGATTGAAATGAGTTTACAAGCAGAAATAATGAAGGCTTTAAAGGAAGCCATGAAATCTAAAAATCAAACCGCTTTAACAGCCTTACGCGCAGTAAAATCTGCCATTTTATTAGCCCAAACTGAAAGTAGTGCTAAAGAGGATTTAACTGAAGAACAAGAGTTAAAAATACTTCAAAAACAAGTAAAACAACGTCGCGATAGTGCGGCTATTTATATTGAGCAAGGCCGACAAGACTTAGCTGATCCAGAGTTAGCAGAAGCAGAGGTTATCGCACAATTTTTACCTGAAGCCATGCCAGAAGAAGAAATCGTGAAAATTGTTGATGCCACGATTTCGAAATTAGGTGCTGTAGGTATGAAAGATATGGGTAAAGTTATGGGTGTGGTAACTCAAGAGTTAGCAGGAAAAGCTGATGGCAAAACCATTTCTAGCGTTGTAAAAGCACGATTATCTTAAGTTTTTAAAGTTTAAAGGGCTTCTTAAACAACTATATTTAGAATAGAGGTTTTAAGTTGGTTATAAGCCATTAACCATTAACGAATAACCATTAACTAATAATGGCTGCGTAGTTCAACTGGATAGAATATCAGATTTCGGCTCTGAGGGTTGGGGGTTCGAATCCCTTCGCGGTCACGGATAAATAAAAACGCTTCACGTCAAATCAAGTTTACTTGAATTTGTAAGTGAAGCTTTTTTATTTTCAACACGGCGTGTTGAGTATTTTGTGTTTAGTAAAGGCCTTGACCCGAGATCTGCCTTCGAGAAGAGCAATTATAAAAAAAGAGGTTCTGTACCATAAGCACAAAACCTCTTTTTTAGATTCAAAATAGAATTTCTATTAGTTTGACCAAGTAACACCTAGAGCAATTCCGAAGTGCGATAGGCCATCAACATCACCTGATTTAGCAGCATAGTTGTATCTCCCAGCAGCACGAAGAGAAACACCGTAGTTTATAGTGTACTCTAAGCCAATTTCTGGACGCATACTAAATTGCCAAGCATCATCTTCTAGTGTATATACACCTATTTCTTCATCGATTTGGTTGTACATAAGTCCAATGCCTAAAGACACAAAGGGTGTTACATTGTTAGAGTTGTTAAAAAAGTAACTTGCAGTCGCATACACAGGAAGACTATTAATGTAGTGATAACGTGTTGCTGTAGTTGTTTCGGTGCCGTCTGTAATGGTTTGTTTTCCTAAATCGTCGTAGAAGGTCTGTAATCCAACACTAGCACCAATCCCTAATTCTTTCGAAAGCATATAAGTAAAGTCAAAACCTACACCTCTAAAACTTGTAGATGGTGTAAAATCGGCGGTTGGACCACTAGGAATTCCAATAATATAACTAAGACTGTATTTTTCTTGAGCGAATGTCGATAATGTTAATACCAATGTACCGACAAGCATGATAAATTTAAGTTTCATAAAATGTAAATTTAGTTGTTGAACGGAGGTTGATTAAAAGCTTGATCTATGTTGGAGTCAATTCTATTGACAATACTGGCTTGACCTCCTTGAAGCAATCCGTTTAGCGCGCCTAACCACACAACAGGAATCTCATTATCACTATTAGTGTCGGCTGGGTAAGTCATTTGTATAAGAACAGAACCTGTGCTGTAACCGCTAATATATCCTGGGTAATATCCTGGATAGTACCAACCCCAATCTGGGCCATACCATGGGTAATACCAATCCCACCACCATGGTTGGAAGTAAATAAAATTTTCATCAAAGGCACCTGTAACAATAACGATATCGGCATCTTGAGCAGATACCTCGGTCCAACCTAAACTGTTGAGGTTAGTTTTAACGGTTCCTAAAATAGCATCGCTGTATTCCTCGTCAATGTAAGTTGGGTCGTCTTCATCACTATCAAGATCGATAACTTTATCTGGCAACGAATAGGTGTAATTCGTGTCAAAATTAAAGTCAGCACTATAATCGGTGTAGACAAGATCAAAATCGTCTACATTCTGTCCGCCTTCGGGGTAACATCCTAAGGCAAGAAGGAGTACGGACGATAAAAAAAATAACCTCATAATTGAAGTTAATTTTGCAGCAGCAAAATGTTTCATGGTAAAAGGGTTTAAGTGGATTAATAATTAAAGGTGTAAAAATATAAAAAATATAAAATAGGTAGGGGTTTCTGCGTATAATTTCCTACTTGGTTTTTTGAATTTTTTTCAATAAATAAACACTTTAATTTTTATAAAGTTATCATGTGTTTTTAATAGAAATTAAATGTTTTAAAGCTGTTTTGGCTTTAATTTATGGTGTATTGAAACTTCTGCTTAAATTCATTAATAGGACCGTTAATTGTTTTTCAAGTGAATAAATAGGTTACATAAGTTCGTTAAATTGTAAAAATTAGCTTAATATTGAGTTTTACTAAGTTTTATGTATTACCCCATAATCATCCAAAACGAAGCCTTAGGTGGCCAAATTATATTAGGTATTTTATTTGCCATATTGTTTTACATGATTTTGCATTTTTTGGTTAAAACCTTAGAAATGGGGTATGTGTTAAGAAATATGCGTCCTTGGTATACCCATTTTTATTTCTTTCAGAAAAAATTAAATAGGGATCAGAAAAATATTCTAAAAAAGAGCTTTCCTTTTTATAACCGATTAAGTAAAAAACATCAAAGTTATTTCGAGCATCGCGTGGCTTGTTTTATAAAAGATAAAGATTTCATTGGAAGAGATCAGTTTAAAATTACCGATGAAGTTGAGGTTTTAATTTCAGCGACAGCCGTGATGCTTACTTTTGGATTTCGGGATTTCTACATTGGTATCATATCTAAAATTATCGTGTATCCCGATGTCTATTATTCAAAACTGAATAATACCTATCATAAGGGGGAATTTAACCCGAGATTAAACACGCTGGTGCTGTGTTGGAAAGATTTTAAATTGGGCCTGGATGTAGATAATGATAATCTAAATTTAGGCATTCATGAGTTTACACATGCGATTCATATAAATAGTATGAAAGAACGCGACATCAGCTCCACTATTTTTAGTGATACCTTTAAAGAACTTACCGAGCTCTTACTTAATGAGCCAAATCTAAGAGAGGCTCTGGTTAATTCACACTATTTTAGAAAATATGCCTTTACGAATCAGTTTGAATTCTTAGCTGTCATTATGGAAACTTTTATTGAAACGCCTACCGAGTTTAAAGCTAAGTTTCCCGAAGTTTACGGAAAAACCAAACAAATGCTTAACTTTCATTTTGCGGGATATTAAGGTTAACTTGCTGTTTTTCTGATTGATATTTAGTTTATATTTGATAAGGTAATTTTTAAATTTCTGATTTAAGTTTTTCATTTATAAACCATTCTGTAATGAAAGTTTTTCAATGTAGTTCTTGCGATTTTCCTGTGTTTTTTGAAAATACCTCCTGCGAAAATTGCGATGCTATTTTGGGGTATTTGAGTGCTGAAAATGAAATTTTTGCTAAGCAACCCGAAAATGTATCTTGGGAAATAAAAGGTAAGTCATATAAGTATTGTGAGAACCACGAATTAGAGGTATGTAATTGGTTGGTTGCAACAGAAGAGGATTCTACTTTCTGTAAATCTTGTCATTTAAACAGAACCATTCCAGATCTGTCTGTTCCAGAATATTCAAGTCGTTTTAAAAATATGGAAGTCGCTAAACACAGACTTGTATATGCTTTAGAGCGTTTAGGTCTTCCTGTTGTTAGCCAGTTTACAAATCCTGATACTGGTTTGTTCTTCGATTTTTTACCCAACAACACTTATGTGAATGGGGACAAGGTAATGACGGGGCATGCCAATGGCGTAGTAACCATTCTTCTAGCGGAAGCCGATGCTGTAAGTCGAGAAAAAATGAGGGTCTCTCTAAATGAAAAATATCGCACGCTAATTGGGCATTTTAGGCATGAGGTGGGACATTATTATTGGGATCTTATTTTTAAAAATAACGAAGATTTTACTGTCGATTTTAGAAAGCTGTTTGGTGATGAGCGTCTTGATTACAGTCAAGCCTTGTCCAATCACTACGAAAACGGCGCGCCAACAAATTGGAAATCTAATTTTATAAGTGAATACGCTTCCTCACACCCTTGGGAGGATTGGGCCGAAACATGGTCGCACTATTTACATATAATGGATACGATGGAAACCGCTTTTTATTTTGGTTTAGAAGTAGATCCTAATTTTAAAAATGCTTCGCATATGAAGCTCTCAGTAGTTAATCCTTATGAAGGGGATTTGTCCTTTAAAACCATTTTAGAAAAAACAACACCACTGTTTTATGCTGTAAATAGCATTAATCGATCTATGGGAATTAAAGATGTGTATCCTTTTGTGATTTCCGATAAGGTGAAAGAAAAATTAGAATTTATTCATAATATTTTACAACGCTTTAAAATTCAAAATAAAACGTTGGTATAATTCATGGCTTCCTAAGCTTTAATCTTACTTTTCCTGTTCTTGATTCATGTGAATGATATGCGCTAAATTTTTCACCAATCTATCGTGTTTTTTTACAAACGGATTAGTCTCATCCCAAACATAGCCAGCTAAAACAGCACAAATTTGTTTTTTTATTTCAGGGTTCTCTGGTCGGTGAAAAAATAAAGTTTGCAGATTTCCGGTGTACCATTCTTTAACGTATGTGGCAAAAACATTTACGCCTTTCATGATATAATCGCTGTATTCCGTTTGCCAATCTACAGGACGTTCAGTTAATTCGGTAACAATTAATTTTGCCGATTTTAAAGCCGATTCGGTAGCGAAAGTAACACCCGAAGAAAAAACAGGATCTAAAAATTCAGCACTATTTCCGGTTAAAACATAGCCTTTTCCAAACAGTTGTGTTACCGATTTAGCATAGTTTTTTATGCTGATAGGAGCAAACTTAAAATCCACATTCTCAAAACGCTTATGGTAGTATTTTGATAGCTTCAGCATGTTTTTCATATCGCCTTCGTAGGATTCAATAAGTTCAGTTTTTCCAACAAAACCAATACTAGTATCACCGTTAGAGAAAGGAATCACCCAAAACCAGGTATCGCGATCTAAAACATCAAATGTAATTAAAGTGCCTTCTTCTCCTTCAGGTCTATTGATGTCCTTAACATGGGTAAACATCGAAGAGTGTTCCGGAATAGACGAAGGTTTGTCAAGACCTAATAATCGCGGTAATACACGCCCATAACCACTTGAGTCAATAATGTATTTTGCTTTAACTTCATACGGCTGACCGTTTTCGTCTTTTATGGTGGTTATCGAAATGCCTTCATCATTAAACTTTGTATCTACAACTTCATGCTCAAAACTCAAATCAACACCTTGTTCTTGAATTTCATCTGCCAATAATTGATCAAAATCAGCACGAGGTACTTGCCAAGTCCAATCCCAACCAGGCGTGTGTTTTTTACTGAAATCAAAGTTACATACAATGTCATGGCTTAAAAATCGCGCTCCTCTTTTAATCTCAAATCCGTGGTCTGTTAGAACTTTTAGTAATCCAGCCTCTTCAAAATGTTCCATGCATTTGGGAAGTAAACTTTCTCCAATTACAAAGCGAGGGAATTTGCTTTTTTCTACAACTTTAACTTTGATGCCTTTCTTGTTAAGGTAAGCTGAGGCTACACAGCCTGAAGGTCCTGCGCCTATAACTAAAACATCAACGGCGATTTGATTTAATTTCATATTATAAAATTATGTGAGCATTGTATGAGAACTCAAAATTAAGCGAAATTTAGCAATAGAATTCGAGCAATCAGCTATAATTGAAAATTAATTGGTTTTGTTGGTTGTTTTTGTGTTAAATATAGATGTGAAAATATCTAGGATTGAGTTTTTTAAAGAATTAGTCGTTATATTTACTACTTGTAAATCTCTCTCTATGAATAATTATAGTGTTAAATTTGAATCAATTAACATTAAAATAATTCAATTATGAAAACTAAAGTACTTTTGGGCGTTTTTCTAATCTGCACGCTTTTTGGTTACGCTCAAGAATTGGCTCTAGCCAGTTTAGGTAAGAAATCAGGATACATATCCAAAACAGGAAATTGGGCTATTGAAGCTAAATTTAAGGAAGCTAAAAGTTTTTCTGGCGATTTAGCTGAGGCTATGAACGATAATAAAGAATGGGGGTTTATTAATAGAAAAGGCGAATGGGTCATTCAACCACAATTCGAAAAAACCAAACCTTTTAATTCTGGATATGCTATAGTGTATAAGGATAAAACGTGGTTTTTTATTAATGATAAAGGTGAAAAAGCGCTTACAAACGTAGAAACCGATAAATTGTATGACTTTAGTGAGGGGATGGCTATTGTTAGAAATGGTGATAAAGTCGGATTTATAAATACCAATGGTGAAACCGTTGTCCCTACAAAGTTCGACAAAGTATTTGAATATGTTAACGGTTATGCTAAAGTGCAGATAGATGATAAGTGGGGCTTAATTGATAAAACAGGAGCTTACTTGGTGAAACCAGAATATGATGGGGTAAGCAATTACTATAACGGACATGTAGTTGCTAATAAAGGCGATGTTCATGGGTTAATTATTAAGGGCGATTTTAAAACGCTTGATGGCGTGGAAAAAATTTGGGATTTTTCACTTAATGAAGATTTAACCTTTGCTAAAAAAGACGATAAGGTTGGTTTTATTAACGGAGAAGGTGAGTGGGTTATAAAACCAGAATATGATAAAGTTCGGGCCTTTGTAAATGATTTGGCGCCGGTTTATGATGGTAAAAATTGGGGATGTATTAATAAAAGCGGAGAGGTAGTGGTACCTTTTGAATTTGATGATATGGAAATTTTTAGTACCGATGGCTTAGCGCCTGCTAAACCTAAAAAAGAATGGGGCTTTATAGATAAATCTGGTAAATTGGTAATCAAAGATCAATATGATATCTCAGCTTTTGGAATGAGTATGTTTCAAAAAAATAGTGTGAAAGGCTTTGTTGATGGCTTGGCGCGTGTAAAATTGAAGAAAAAGTGGGGCTTTATCGATAAAGAGGGTAATGTCTTAAATAATACTTGGTACGATAATTTAGAGCTTTTCAATTAATAAAGTTAATTAAATAGCTGTCTGAAAGTCCATAAAAAAGGTGTTTGTGGATTTTTAGATAGCTATTTCTTTTATTGGTAAAGGTGTTTTATGACTTTGTTCATTACAAAAAACACACATTCTTTCCGCTGTTTTTAACACGAAATCCTAGAGGGTACAATTAAATTCAATACACAAATCCTAAGATAAAAAAATGATGTACTTTTGTCAATCTCATTTTTAAGTTGACGCAGATAAGGCGTTAATTGTAGTAAATAATATGTTATAGAATGGATAGAGCCGTTATTGTTGAAAAAATAAACGACTTTCTTGTTGATGAATTTGAAGTGGATGAAAACGATTTGAGTCCCCGTGCTAACCTTAAAGATACTTTAGAGCTTGATAGTTTAGATTTTGTTGATCTGGTAGTAGCTATAGAAGCTAATTTCGGAGTAAAACTGAAAGGTGACGATTTTGAAGGGGTGTCCACTTTACAAGACTTCTATAACCTCATTGAAAATAAACTAAGCTAATTATTCTATGTTAAAAGAATGGCGAGGGCAGTCGAGAGGCACCGTTCTTGGGTATAAAATTTTTGTATTTTGTATTAAGAAATTAGGCTTAGGCGTTGCTTATTTTGTCTTGTATTTTGTGTCATCTTATTTTTTCTTTTTTGCTTGGGGAAACACCAAAGCGAATTACAATTACTTCAGGAAGCGACAACAGTTTTCTAGTTTAAAAAGTATCATAAGCATCTTTAGGAGTTATTATGTTTTTGGACAAACCATTATAGATAAAATTGCCATTCCTTCGGGGTTACGAGATAAATTTAGTTATCATTTTGACGGCGTAGAGCTTATTAATGAAACCTTAAGAAATAAAAAGGGAGGGATTCTAATTAGTGCTCATGTTGGAAATTTTGAAATAGCCGAATACTTTTTTGGCGAGCTAGAAGAGAAAGCAGCTATTAATATTCTAACTACCGATTCTGAGCATTCCGATATTAAAACGTATCTAGAATCTGTTACAGATAAACCTAATGTAAACCTCATTTATATTCAAGAAGATTTATCTCATATTTTCGAAATTAATGCTGCCCTAGCAAGAAATGAATTGGTCTGTATAACGGGCGATCGTTACGTTAAGGGAGCTAAATATTTATCAGAAATCTTTTTAAATGAAGAAGCAGCCTTTCCGGCAGGGCCTTTTTTAATATCTTCGCGCCTGCGCGTTCCTGTGTTGTTTGTTTATGTGATGAAAGAAACACGAACACATTATCATCTATATACAAGAAAAGCCGAATTTAAACAACGTGATGCCCAGGCTTTATTAAAAGAATATATAGAAAGCTTAAGTTGGATTTTAAACCAGTATCCTTTACAATGGTTTAACTATTTTTACTTTTGGAACACACACAAAAAATAGTTACAATTGAGAAATATTTTAGTTATACATTATTCCCAATCTGGGCAACTTACCGAAATCCTACAAAATATTGTAGCTCCCTTACAAAAGGATGATGCCATAACTGTCGATTTTCACAATATTAGAATGGAGCAGGATTTTCCATTTCCGTGGACTAAAGAAAAATTTATGGGGGTTTTTCCTGAATCTTTCCTTCAAGAACCCGCAAAAATACATCCCGTATCTCAAGATATTTTAAATAAAACCTACGATTTAATTATTCTAGGGTATCAAGTGTGGTACCTAACACCATCAATTCCAGTCAATTCTTTTCTTAAAAGTGCCGATGCCGAAAAACTACTAAAAAACACTCCGGTTATTACGGTTAGTGGTAGTCGAAATATGTGGATTATGGCTCAAGAAAAAGTAAAACGCGAACTTAAAGATTTGCAAGCCAAATTGGTAGGGAATATTGCGTTGGTAGATCGACATATTAATCATATAAGCGTCATAACCATTGTGCAGTGGATGTTCTCAGGGAAAAAAGAACGCTTCATGAAAATTTTTCCAAAGCCTGGGGTTTCCCAAACCGATATTGATGAAGCTTCTAAGTTTGGAGCGGTTATTTTGAATCACGTAAAGACCGATGATTATAGCATGTTACAAGAAAATCTTTTGAAAAAAGATGCTGTAAAAATCAAACCGTTCTTAGTCGTTACAGACCAAAGAGGTAACGCTATTTTTAGTAAATGGGCTAAGTTTTTAAAATCGAAAGGTGAAATAGATAACCCAAATCGTAAGTTTTGGATCAAAATATTCACGAAATATTTGTTAATTGCTATCTGGGTTATTGCTCCTATCGTTTTTATCTTATTTTTGCTTACTTATCTACCAAGTTTAGGGAGAATCAAGCGAGAGAAAGTCTATTACGAATCGGTAGAATTAAAATAGAAGACTTTAAAGTATGAAAGACGTTTACATTACTAGAATATCTAAGTTTTTACCAAATCATCCTGTAAGTAATGAGGAGATGGAGTCTAAATTGGGTATACTTAATGGTAAAGCTTCAAAAGGAAGACGTATAGTATTAAGAAATAATAAAATTACAACCAGATATTACGCTATAAATGAAAAAGGTGAGATGACGCATAATAATGCCGAGCTTACCAAAGAAGCCGTAGTCAATTTATGTGACTCCGATTTTAAATTAGAAAATATAGAGTTATTATCTTGTGGTACGACTAGTCCAGATCAGCTTATTCCATCGCATGCTTCTATGGTGCATGGGGCTTTAAAAAATGGAAATTTAGAAGTTAATTCGCCTTCTGGTGCTTGCTGTTCGGGTATGAATGCCTTAAAGTATGGCTTTATGTCTGTGAAATCTGAACAAACGAATAATGCTGTTTGTACAGGATCAGAACGATCTTCATCTTGGCTGATGTCTAGCACTTACGAAGAGGAAATTAATCATCTTAAATCTCTAGAAAGTGATCCGATTTTAGCTTTTGAAAAAGATTTTTTACGTTGGATGCTTTCCGATGGGGCTGGTGCTTTCTTATTAGAAAACGAGCCTAAAGGGAAACAGCCACTTAAAATTGAATGGATGGAAGGCTATTCATACGCCTTTGAAATGGAAACTTGTATGTATGCCGGTGGTGACAAACAAGAAGATGGTCGTCTAAAATCTTGGACCGATTACCCTTCAGCTGAATGGAGTAAAAAATCATTGTTTGCCGTTAAGCAAGACGTTAAACTATTAAGTGAAAACATTCTCGTGAAAGGTGTTGATAGTTTTAAAAAGCTACTGAAAAAACATGATTTAAAACCTAGTGAGATCGACTATTACTTACCACATATTTCATCTTATTACTTTAAAGAACGTTTATATCAAGAAATGGTAGGTCAAGGCGTGGAAATTCCTTGGGAAAACTGGTTCATGAATTTAAGCAAGGTTGGTAATGTTGGTGCCGGTTCTATTTATTTGATGTTAGAAGAATTAGTGGCTTCAGGAAAACTTAAAAAAGGCGATAAAATATTACTTTCGGTTCCAGAAAGTGCAAGATTTTCATTCGCTTACGCCTATTTAACTGTTTGTTAATATATGGAAAAGCTGCAATTACCACTTCAAAATATAGGACATTTGATTCCTCAAAAATGGCCGTTTGTTATGGTGGATACTTTACTTCAGTTTTCTGCTGAAGCTGTGGTGTCGAGCTTTAAAGTTTTAGAAGATAATATCTTTTTGGAAGAAGGCCAGTTGTTAGAAGCTGGGCTGATAGAAAATATGGCGCAAACCGTAGCCCTTCATACTGGGTATGATTATTTTCTAAAAGGCTCGGAAGCTCCAACAGGTTACATTGGAGCTGTAAAAAAAGCAGAAGTATATGCCTTACCCTGTCTAAATGATATAATAACAACAAAAGTGAATATCCTTCATGAGTTTAACGGAGTTACCATGGTGGCTGTCGAAGTGGTTAATGCCCTTGGAGAAAAGCTTGCTAACGCAGAAATGAAAACCGTAATTGCTACCGATGCGTAACATCCAATCCCTTGATATACAAAATTTTTTACCACATAGGGCACCATTTTTAATGGTGGATAAAGTGATTTCAATAGATGAAGAACATGTGTCTACTTCTTTTGAAATCAGAACAGATGATATTTTTGTTGTAAATGGCGAGTTTAGTGAAGTCGGTTTAATTGAAAACGCGGCGCAAACCTGCTCCTCTATTGTAGGTAAAAGTTATTTTGATGAAGATGATGTGGAAGGTAAAGGAGCAAAACTTATTGGTTTTATTAGCGCTATAAAAAGTATCAAAGTTACGGCCTGCCCAAAAGTAGGTGAAACGATTACGTCTAACGCACATTTACAGTCTAGATTTGATGCGGATAATTACAGTATTTGCACCCTGTCTTGCACGGTTTTATCCTCAAACAAAGAATTACTATCTTGTGTGTTAAATTTGTTTATTCAAAAACTAGAATAATAGTTTCAAGATGAAAAAACACGACGTCCCTCAAGATAAAAGTAATTTAGAGTCTACAAAGTCCAAAGAGTTGTGCTACGCTGTAAATGAAAAAGGCGAATACACGACCGCACATAGTTCGGGGTGGGAGCCTAAAACAATAGCCTTAGATAATGCGATAGCAGAGGTTAATGCCCGTATTGAAAATGCCAGACAAAACGTTATAAATAATAAAACGAGTCCGTTAGAGTACTATATGGAAGTTCATAAAATGGATATCCCTATTCTAGCAAGCTATGTAGGCATGTGGCAGTGGCGTGTAAAACGTCATTTTAAACCTAGAGTTTTTGCTAAGCTTTCCAATAAAATACTTCAAAAATATGCCGATGTTTTTGAAATTACTATCACAGAATTAAAAGAGATTAAGCATGGAGATTAATTTTACACACCACCAATCTGCACATTGCGAAAATGGTGTGGTATCCAACCTGATGAAGCATAATGGTTTTGATATTAGCGAGCCTATGGTGTTTGGTATTGGTTCTGGTTTGTTGTATTGCTATCTTCCTTTTTTAAAAGTAAATCATGCCCCAGCGATAACCTATAGAGCGATGCCTGGAGCGATTTTTAAGCGTTTTGCAAAACGTGTTGGTGTGAAAATTCAGCATGAGAAATTTAAAAATCCTGCCAAAGCCAAAGCACGCTTAGATGAGAATTTAGAAAATAATAATCCTGTTGGCTTGCAAGTAGGGGTGTATAACTTAGTTTATTTTCCTGATGAATATCGTTTTCATTTTAATGCTCATAATTTGGTGGTTTATGGTAAGGAAGGAGATAATTACCTGATTAGTGACCCTGTGATGGAAACGGTAACTACCTTAACCGATAAAGAACTGGAAAAAGTACGTTTTGCTAAAGGCGCATTGGCCCCTAAGGGACACATTTACTATCCGAAAGCATTTCCTGAGAAATTAGATTTAGAAAAAGCCATTGTTAAAGGGATAAAACATACTTGTAAAGACATGCTAGCACCAGTGCCAATTGTTGGTGTAAAGGGAATAAAAATGGTGGCGCGACTAATTAGAAAATGGCCTAAAAAGCATGGCGTAAGAAAGGCAAACCACTATCTTGGTCAAATCGTTAGAATGCAAGAAGAAATTGGTACAGGAGGCGGCGGTTTTCGTTATATTTTTGCAGCCTTTTTGCAAGAATCTAGTAAGATATTGAAAAATGAAAAGCTAGCAGAATTGTCGGAAGAAATGACCGTTATTGGTGATTTATGGCGTGATTTTGCTCTTGATGCTTCAAGAATATATAGAAACAGAAAGGCTAAATTAGATGCTTATAATGATGTGGCTTCGCAATTGGAAACAATTGCCGAGAAAGAACGTACATTTTTTAAGGCTTTAAGAAAAGCAGTATAGTATGATTAATATCGAACAAATTTCTAAAAAATATAAAATGGCCGAATCATATTCGGTTAAGGATTTAGATTTGTTTATTGCTGAAAATGAGATATTCGGACTCCTAGGCCCAAACGGAGCTGGGAAAACGACCTTAATTTCTATGCTGTGTTCGTTAATAAAACCTACCTCAGGATCGTTTACGATTAACGGCCTTACCTATAAAAAAAATAAAAATCAACTCAAACAACTTATTGGTATCGTACCACAAGAGTATGCTTTATACCCGACACTTACAGCTTTTGAAAACTTAAAATATTTTGGAAGTATGTATGGCTTAAAGGGAAAAGAGCTTGATCATCAGATTTATGAAAAATTAGATCAATTGGGACTTTTAGCTTTTGCTAATAAAAAAATTGAAACGTTTTCTGGAGGTATGAAAAGACGTGTTAACCTTATCGCTAGTATTTTACACGATCCAAAGGTTTTGTTTTTAGATGAGCCTACCGTAGGTGTTGATGTGCAATCTAAAAATGTTATTATCGATTTTCTTCAAAGTTTAAATGCTAAGGGAACGACTATTATTTACACATCACATCACCTAAATGAAGCTGAATTGTTCTGTACCCAAGTGGCCATTATAGATCAAGGAACACTTATCGTAAAAGGCAAGCCAAAAGCACTTATTGATAAGTTTGATAGCGCTAAAAATTTAGAGGATGTATTTTTAAGTTTAACCGGTAAAGGATTAAGGGATAGTGCATAAACTCTGGGCGTCTACATACAAGGAACTTTTGCTTTTAAGTCGTGATATTGGTGGTGTAGCCATACTATTCGTCATGCCAATGGTACTAATAATTACCGTAACACTAATTCAGGATAGTACATTTAAGACCATTGCCGATACGAACATTCCCATTCTATTGGTGAATAATGATAATGGTGAAGTCTCAAAAACTATTGAAAAAGGTCTGGAAACTGCCAATGCTTTTAAAATGGTTTTAGATAAAACGGAAGAAGAAGCGAAGGAGTTGGTTTATAAAGGTACCTATCAGTTGGCGATTGTTATTCCTGAAAATTTATCAGCCGATTTAGAGCGTAAAGTCAATCAAAATGTAAACAGCATTATTGCTAAAATAGGTTTAGAAGAAGCGACCACCGACACGGTAGCCATTCCGAATAAAGAGGTACGCTTATATTTCGATCCTGCAACACAGCAGTCTTTTAAAGCTTCAGTGAAAAACGGTATCGATAAAATGGTTTCAAAAATCGAAACAGAATCTATTTATAAGGCTTTTCAAAAGCAAATCACCGACGATCCTTCAGAGGTTATTTTCGAAACTGAAAACTTCATAACTTTCAAAGAAATTGTGGCAAAAAATGGCGATCAGGAAATATTGCCAAATTCTGTTCAGCACAACGTACCAGCGTGGACGCTTTTTGCTATTTTCTTCATTATAGTACCGCTTTCTATCAATATAGTTAAAGAAAAAAGTCAAGGAACTTTTGTGCGTTTGCGTACAAATCCGGTTTCTTATGCTACCGTTTTAGCAGGAAAAACATTGGTTTATCTTGTCGTATGCATTATTCAATTTGTTTTGATGTTGTTAGTAGGCTTATTCGTATTTCCCGAAATTGGATTACCAACTTTAGATGTGTCTGGCAGATTGCCTTTACTCTTACTTGTAACCGTTTTTACAGGTTTAGCCGCTATTGGTTTAGGTTTACTTTTAGGAACCATCGCTACAACTCAAGAACAATCAGCTCCTTTTGGAGCAACGTTAGTGGTTATCCTTGCGGCACTTGGCGGTGTATGGGTACCTGTTTTTATTATGCCTGAAATTATGCAGGTTTTATCAAATATTTCTCCTATGAATTGGGGATTAAATGCCTATCTTGATATCTTTTTAAGAAATACCAGTGTAGTTGAGATTTTGCCAGAGATAAGTCTGTTATTTTTGTTTTTTATCACAACCACATTAATTGCCATAGTTTATAATGAAAAGAAAAATGCCGTCTAAAAATAAAGAAATCGTACATACTAATCAGGTGAGGGTTCGTTTTGTTGAAACCGATCCGCTTGGCATTGTATGGCATGGAAATTACATTCAGTATTTTGAAGATGGCAGAGAATCATTCGGTAGAAAACATGGTATTTCATATTTAGATCAGAAACAACATGGTTTTGCCACGCCTATTGTAAAATCGAGTACCGAGCATAAAAGACCCTTAAAATATGGCGATATAGCCACTATTAAAACCATTTATGTGGATAGTCCCGCAGCAAAAATGATTTTTAGATATGAAATTTACAACCAAGAAGAACTCTTAGTTTGTACTGGCGAAACCACTCAGGTATTTGTTGATGATATTGGAAATGGCGAATTATCGCTTAATGTTCCAGAGTTTTTTATGAATTGGAAAAAACAAGTAGGACTAATATAACCCGATAATTATTTTACGATTGAGTAGTGTTTACCTTTCATATAATCATATACTAGCTCCCTTAGGGTTTTCAACCGATGAGGTGGTTAAAAATATAACTTCTGGTAAAACAGGATTAAAAGTTATTGATGACGAACAAGTTTTTCAAGAAACATTCTGTGGTGCTTTAATTGACAAGGTGCAACTAACATCGAGGTTTAATAAATTAAATTCGAGTAAAGCCTACACCCGTTTGGAACAGATGATGATTTCCTCTTTAACAGAGGTGATTGAAGCTGCAGGTATACCATTGGATGACCGCGTAGGACTCATAATTTCAACCACAAAAGGGAATGTAGATGTTCTAGAAGTAGATCAAGCTTTTGATAAAAGCCGAGCCTATTTAAGTGCTTTAGGCCGTGAAATTCGAACGTACTTCAATTTTGAAAACGAAGCCATTGTGGTTTCAAATGCCTGCGTTTCTGGAATTCTATCGGTAGCTATTGCTAAGCGTTATATCAATCACGGCATTTACGATCACGTTTTTATTGTAAGTGGCGATATTGTAAGTGCATTTACTTTGTCTGGTTTTCATTCCTTTCAAGCATTAAGTAAAACGCCTTGTAAGCCATATGACGCTAACAGGGTAGGTATAAATATAGGTGAAGTAGCTGCCTCAGCCTTGGTAACACGAAGTTCAAACCATCTTTCTGAAGATGCTGTTGAGGTTTTAAGTGAAGGATCGTGTAATGATGCCAATCATATTTCAGGACCATCTCGAACAGGAGAAGGTTTGTATAGAAGTATGCAATCGGCCTTCAAAGAAGCACAATTAAATGCCAACGCTATCGATTATATTTCTGCACATGGAACCGCAACGCCTTTTAACGACGAAATGGAAGCTATAGCCTTTAATCGTATGGGTTTAGGTGAAGTGCCACTTAATAGTTTAAAAGGTTATTTCGGTCATACACTAGGAGCTTCAGGGCTTGTAGAAACGATCGTTGGAATGCAGTCTTTAAAAAATGAAACCTTATATAAGTCTTTAGGCTTTGAATCCTTAGGGGTCTCAAAACCTTTAAACTTAATAGATAAAACAATTGAAAAGCCGTTACAGATATTTTTAAAAACAGCCTCTGGTTTTGGAGGGTGTAATACGGCTGTAATTTTTAAAAAAGTAAAATAAAATATGTCAAATCAAAGTATTAAAGCCATAGATGCTATTCAGGAAGCTCAAAAAATAGCTTTTGCACCTTTTGTATTTCAGGCCGTAGTGGCATTAAGAAAACTAGGTGTGTTTCAAGTTATCTTCGATCATAGAAGGAAAGGAGGAATCACTTTGGAAGCGCTTTCAGAAAAGCTGGGAATTAGTACTTACGGCATAGGCGTTTTACTTGAAATTGCAGAGTCATCTAGTATTGTAAACCGTAATGAAACCGATCATTACGAGATTACAACTACGGGATATTTTTTAGCATTTAACGAGACGGTTAATGTAAATATTAACTTTACAAATGAAGTGTGCTACAAAGGCTTGTTTCATCTAGACGAAGCCATTAAAACGGGTAAACCAGAAGGGCTAAAGGAGCTTGGTGACTGGAAAACGATTTACGAAGGCTTGTCGCAATTATCACCTTTACAACAGAAATCTTGGTTTGATTTTGATCATCATTATTCCGATGATATTTTTAGCGAAGCAATACATGTTTTATTTCAAAAAGAAAGAAAACACATTTTTGATATTGGTGCCAATACAGGTAAGTTCACTATGAAATGTTGCCAAAATAATGCTTCTGTAAACATCACCATGATTGATCTTCCTGGCCAGTTAAACAAAGCTTTAAAGAATGTTAAAGATGCGGGGTTTGAAAACCGAGTTAAGGGGCATGAAATAGATTGGTTATCTGATAACCCACAAATTCCAACAGGTGCCGATACCATATGGATGAGTCAGTTTTTAGATTGTTTTTCTAAAGAAGAAATTTATAAAGTTCTAAAAACTTGTGTGGACTCTATGGATGAGGATGCAGAACTTATTATCGTTGAAACATTTACCGATAGGCAAAAATTCGATAATGCAAAGTTTGTTTTGGAAGCAACGTCCATCTATTTTACAGCTTTAGCCAATGGTAATTCAAAAATGTATAAGGCTACTGAGTTTATGGATATTGCTAGTGCAGCAGGGTTAGATCTTCAAGAGGATTTGGCCATAGGAGAATATCATACTATGTTTACTTTTAATAAAAAATAAGCATGTCGCAGTCGTATAAAATAAAATCATATTGTCATATTAAAGCTCATGAAGTGTCTTTAAATGGGAAGGTGATTTATGCGAACGATTCAAATACATTTTCAGAATTTATAAAAGCCGCTTATAAATCTGAAAAAACAAAATATCCGAAGTTTTTTAAAATGGACAACCTCAGTAAATTGGCTTTTTTGGCTGCGGATGTTTTATTGAAAAATGAAAATTTCGATCCTGAAGTAGAACAAAATATAGCCTTAGTGTTCTCTAACAAATCGTCTAGTTTAGACACCGATAGAAAACACCAAGAAACCATTCAAGATCCATCAAATTATTACCCCAGTCCAGCGGTTTTTGTTTACACTTTACCCAATATTTGTATTGGAGAAGTAAGCATAAAATATAAGTTGAATTCCGAAAATAGTTTCTTTATCTTTGACAGCTTGAATGCCCGTCATTTAAAGATTTATTCAGATATTTTATTGTCTAATAAGAAAGCTGATGAGGTGCTTTGTGGATGGGTAGATTTTGAAGATGATTCCCATTATGAAGCCTTTTTATATTTGGTTTCTCTAGAAGGGAATACGGATCATAACGAACACGAAATTAATAAATTATACAATATTTAATATGGATGCTTTAAAGCAAGAATTGAAAGAGTTTATCATAGAACAATTAAATTTAGAGGATGTTAATGTTGAAGATATCGCGAATGACGATCCTCTTTTTGGAGATGGTTTAGGCTTAGATTCTATCGATGCTCTAGAACTTATTGTGATGTTAGATAAAAATTACGGTATTAAATTAACCGACCCAAAACAGGGAAGAGCTATTTTCGAATCTATCGATACCATGGCGGCTTACATCACCGAGCACAGAGCAAACTAATAACTCATATTTTTTTATCGAAGAGGTTTATGAGTAAAGGCGTTGCTATAACGGGAATGGGTATAATATCTGCCATTGGAAACAATGTGGCAGAAAATTTTCAGTCCTTAATAGAGGGTAAAAAAGGAATTTCTAGAATTTCTAAAATCCAAACCAATCATGTAAACGATATTATGGTTGGTGAAATCGCCTATACGAATGAAGACCTTGTTGAAATGTTAGGGTTAAATTCCGATAACAGTTTTACAAGAACCGCTTTATTAGGAGCTGTAGCTGCAAAAGAAGCGGTTGCTAACGCGGGAATAGATGATATAAACGCCTATAATACGGGTTTAATCTCTTCAACCAGTGTTGGTGGTATGGATATGACCGAGAAGTATTATTACGAATCCTTCGATAATAAAAGTGTTCAGAAATATATTGAAAGTCATCATGCAGGTGATTCTTCACAAAAAATAGCAGAACAATTAGGCATAGATAAAAGTCTAGTAACGACTATTAGTACGGCTTGTTCTTCTGCAGCAAATGCTATCATGTTAGGGGCGCGATTAATCAAATCGGGCGAACTAGATCGTGTTGTTGTTGGTGGCGCAGATTGCTTGTCGAAGTTTACCATTAATGGTTTTAAAACGCTAATGATTTTATCAGATACCTATAACACACCTTTCGATGACAATAGAAAAGGGCTAAACCTAGGTGAAGCTGCGGCTTATTTGGTTTTAGAATCTGATGAACTTGTAAAAAAAGACAATAAAAAGGTTCTTGCTTACGTAAAGGGTTATGGTAATGCTAATGATGCTTTTCATCAAACGGCTTCCTCCGATCATGGTGATGGCGCGACTTTAGCTATGGAAAAAGCCTTAAAGGTTGCCGATTTTAACCCTGATAATATTGACTACATCAATGCGCATGGTACGGCTACTGGAAATAATGATTTGTCTGAAGGAAGAGCTATTATTAGAGTTTTTGAAGATAAGGTACCTTGCTTTAGTTCAACGAAAGCCTATACCGGGCATACGCTTGCAGCTGCAGGTGCTATAGAGGCAGTTTTCTCTATTTTAGCTTTACAAAACAATGTGATTTATCCTAATTTGAATTTTAAGACTCAAATGAAGGAATTTGAAATTACCCCGCAATTAGAGCTGAAGCATAAGCCTTTAAATGCCGTGATGTCTAATTCTTTTGGTTTTGGTGGAAATTGTTCTACGGTCATTTTCTCTAAAACGCCATAAAAAAATACAATTTGAAACAGGTTTATATAAATAGCGTGGCATCCATTTCGGCTCAAAAAACTTTTGATAATGCCGAGTTTTTAAATGATTTTATCGATCATGAAGCTGTTGTATTTCCTGTTGTAAATCCCGATTATAAGGCATTTATTCCGCCTGCTGCCGCCAGACGTATGGCTAAAGGGATAAAAATGAGTATTGTGGCATCAAAAATAGCACTTCAAGAATCTGGCTTAGATCAAGTTGATGCGATCATTACCGGAACAGGGATGGGATGTCTTCGTGATTCTGAAAAATTTCTAAGTGCTCTTATTGATAACGACGAGCAATACCTTACTCCAACAGCCTTCATTCAATCAACACATAACACCGTTGGTGGTCAGGTGGCTTTAGAATTACAGTGCAAAGGTTATAATTTTACCTATGTACACGCTAGTAATTCTTTTGAATCTGCTTTATTAGATACCAAATTACTATTGTCCAATGAAGAAGAAAATAATATTCTTGTTGGTGGTGTAGATGAAATAGGGGAGCATACATTCAAGCTTCAAGAATTAGTTGGTCATGTTAAAAAAGAACCTGTAAAAGCTTCAGAGTTGTTTGAAAGTAATACCTCTGGTGCTGTATATGGTGAAGGGGCCAATTTTTTTGTGCTTTCAAATGAAAAACAAAACAACTCCTATGCTGAATTAGTAAGAGTGAAAATGTTTAATACTTTACCTAAAGATCAACTTACAGAAACTATTGAAACCTTTTTAGCTTCACATAATCTAAAAATTAGTGATATCGATTTAGTTATTTTAGGAGCTAACGGTGATGCTGATTACGACGACTACTATGATATTTTAAGTCAGGGAGTTTTTAAAGAAACACAGCAGGCTTATTACAAGCATATTTCAGGAGAGTTTAATACGGCTTCTTCATTCGGGTTTTGGTTGGCTGCTAAAACAATTCAATCTCAAATATTACCAGCCGTGGTAAAACGTAATGATTTAAAATCAACAGGATTTAAAACCGTTTTACTGTATAATCAATACCGTAATGAAAATCATAGTTTTACATTGCTTAAACAATGCTAAATTTTAAATCAGTAAATATAATAGCAGGCCTTACTAGCATGGGTTTGTTCATTCTATTTTTTATTGATGTCATTTCCCCACTTTATTTTGGTTTTAGTTTATTTTTTTGGTTTTTAATCACGGGTTTTGGTTCGGCTTTTATTGGGTGGAATTATTTTTTTAAATCCCTAAATGCGAATTATAACACTAAAAAAAAACAAATAGCCATCACCTTTGATGATGGTCCTAACGCCACGTTTACGCCTAAAGTATTACATCTTTTGAAGCAATATGATGCCAAAGCAACTTTTTTCTGCATTGGAAAACATGTAGAAGCCCATCCAGAAGTGTTTAAAACCCTTTTGTGTGAAGGCCATGTTGTTGGTAATCACACCTATTCTCATAGTAATTATTTTGGCTTTTTTGGAACACAAAGAGTTATTAATGAGCTTGAGAGTACTAATAGAATTATCGAAAAAATTTCAGGATTAAAAGTAAAGTTATATCGTCCAGCTTTTGGCGTAACTAATCCAAATATTAAAAAAGCTACTCACCAAATGGGCTTACATTCGGTGGGGTGGAGTAAACGTTCTTTGGATACTACAGGCCGTGATGAAAAAGCGGTTTTAAAACGCATTATAAATGATTTAAAACCAGGAGATGTTATTTTGCTACACGATACCAGTGAAAAAACAATACGGGTTTTGGAACAGTTATTGTTATTTTTGCGGCAACAGAAACTTTCAGCGGTAACCATCGATACCTTATTTGACATTAAAGCTTATGCGTAAAATTATATTTCTTATGTTTTTTGTGGTGTTATCGGCACAAGCACAGACTAAAATGACGGCAGCTGAGGCTTCTGACTTAAAAATGAAAGTAAAAACGCTTGCCAATAATGTTCAAACAATTTCTAGTGATTTTGTACAATTTAAGCACCTAGATTTTTTAGATAACGACATTAAATCGTCAGGCCATTTGACTTTTAAAGCGCCCGATTGGGTAAAGTGGGCTTATACCGCACCTTTTGAGTATGCTATTATATTTAAAGAAAGCAAGATTTTTATTAATGATGAAGGCCGTAAAAGTGATATTGATGTTGGTCGTAATAAATTGTTTAAACAATTAAATAATCTGATTATTAGTAGTGTAAAAGGGGATATGTTTGACGAGGATAAATTTCACATGGAATACTTTAAAACGGAAGATGGCAGCTTAGTGTATTTTAGTCCGAAAGATGAAAAACTAGCACAATTCATAAAGTCTTTTCACATCACGTTTAATGAACATGCCGATGTTATTGAAGTTAAAATGATAGAGCACTCTAATGATTACACGAAAATTATATTTTCTAATAAATCTTTAAACCAGCCCATTGATGAAGCGGTTTTTAACCATTAGTCTGATATGTATTTTTTCGGCCTGTGCTTCGTACTCAAAAAAGCAAGGCTTTACGGTTATTGATTCTGAAGACTCGATTATTAATCCTTATTTTTCCAACCTAGATAAAGATTATGTTTATAAAGCCCAGATAGAGGTTTATGATAAAGTTTTTGGCGGACTTTTTATTGTAAAAAAAATGGGTTCTGGAAGTCATAGAATCGTATTTACTACCGAAATGGGAAATAAGATCTTTGATTTTTCTTTTGAAAAAGAGGTGTTTAAAGTAAATTATATTTTAAAAGATCTCGACAAAAAAATACTTATTAATCTCTTAAAAAAGGATTTTAAAGTTTTAGTTACCGAAGATATTAGGAGTATGAAAGCTTATAATTCAGCTGAAGATACAGTACATCAAACCATTATTGACAACCAGGACTATTATTATTTTATAGGTGAAAAACTTCATAAAATTGTAAACGTAAAACACGGTAAGGAAAAAATAGTATTTGAATTTTATAAAATTGAAGATCATGTTTCAAAACACATCCTTATTGAACATTTAAATATTGAGTTTAAAATGACCCTCAAATCCATCAATTAACACCTTTTTATTTGTTATGAAAAAATGCATTCTTTTATTATGCTTTATTACCACAGTTAGTATATGTGAAGCACAACGACAAAAAACCTTCGGTTTTAGAGGCGGCACCCAATTTACCCAGGTTTCGAATGCTAATTTAGATACAAAAACTGGCTTCTATTTGGGACTTTTTGGAAATTTTAAATTATCAGAGTTTTATGCTTTACAACCCGAATTAGGTTATGCTCTTCATGGAGGAGAATCAGACCTTATGTCGGAAGCGAACATCGATTTACATTATATTTCTTTATCAGTAGCTAATAAGTTTTTTGTTAAAAATTCAGGTTTTCATTTTATAGTAGCACCAGGCTTGTATTTTGATACGGATGATACTTTAGTTGGATTAGCCAATAGAACGGAAGGAAATAACGTGTCGTTTATAGATGTTACGCTTGGATTAGGTGTGGGTTATGTTTTAAACAATGGACTCGGATTTGAAGCACGATATATACAGGGGGCGGTTGATGTTTTTTCAGGAACTTTTAATAGTTTTGAATCGGAGCAATTAGATTATGAAACGCAATTGAATTCCGGTATTCAATTGGGACTTTTTTATCAATTCAATTTTTAATAGATGCAATTAAAAGATTTTTATACGGTAAAAGACTTGTCGGTAGACGGACATTTAGCAACCGCGCAAATTACTATAAATAGTAAACACGATATTTTTAAAGGACATTTTCCAGGGAACCCTGTAACTCCTGGTGTTTGCATGATGCAAATTATAAAGGAATTGACAGAAAAAGTCGTAGAAAAGGATTTGTTTATGACAACTTCAAGCAATATAAAATTCATGGCTATTATTAATCCTGAGAAAACACCCGATTTAGTCTTAGAATTGGATATTTCTGAAACAGAAGAAGGGTATAGGGTTAAAAATACGACACGCTTTGATGAAACTATTGCTTTAAAATTATCAAGTAACTATAAAGTCATTTAATATTATGAAATTTCTATTAGCATTATTTTTTGGCGTATTCATTAGTGTGCAGACTGTTGATTTACAAAAAACACGAGAGGCTTATAAGCTAGCTGCTCAGGATGCTAATAAAGTAAATGCTTTTTTTAACGATTTACAGGGTGTTACTAAAAAAAATAGAAATGAATTGGTTGCCTACAAAGGGGCTTCAATAGCGCTTATGGCTAAAAGTGCTAAAACCATAAAAGAGAAAAAAGAAGGTTTTATGGAAGGCGTGAACCTTGTTGAATATGCCGTTGAAAAGGATACGAGTAATATTGAAGTACGCTTTATCCGTTTAAGCATTCAACAGAATGTACCTAAAATTTTAAAATATAATCAGGAAATAGAAAGCGACAAGGCTTTTGTAATTAAGCACTACAATGAGATTAAAAGTTCTCATTTAAAAATGCATATTGGTGACTATATCTCGAATTCTAAAAAATTTAGTGACGCCGATAAAGCTGCACTCGGATTATAAACTAAACACCTTATAAAGTCTAAGGATTTAGAAATTCAGTAATGGTTTTATTTACGATTTCGGACTGATCAATACTTAAAAAATGGCCGGCGTCCTTGATGACTTTCGTTGTACTATTTTCCAAGTTTTCTTTAGCTTTTTCAAGGGCTTCCTCAGAATTAATAACATCCTGATCGCCTATTAAAACAAGTACCGGGTTACTAATTGATTTTAACTCATCTTCCGAAAAAGGTTGCATTTGAAGTAAACTCGTATTTGATTTCGCATATTTATTGGCTAAATAAAACTGATTTTTATAAACTGAATTGATTTTATTAGGGTATTTTGAAAATACGTCTAAAGTCTTTTTAAATTGATTTTTACTTGGGAAAAGCTTTAAAAATAGTGCCTTTGATGTCTTTGCAGGCGCGTCTACATATTCAAAAGTTTGGGCAGGGCTTAATAATGCTATTTTATCGATACTATTATTCTCCTGTGTAGCTAATAAAGTAGCCATCCATCCACCTCGTGAGGCCGCAACAATATCAAAGTTTTTTAATTGGTAGTGGCTGAAAATACTTTGATACCATTCTACAATTTCTTCTTTAGATAAAGCTTCAGTAGTTAAAGTTGATTTCCCTGGCTCTATTAAAAAGTCTATAGCATAAATACGATGTGTTTTGGACAAAGCTTTAATGTTGGGGTACCACATGGTTGAGCTGGCATCCATACCGTGTAATAAAACTAACGCTTTGTTATTTTTTTTTCCAGAAATAATAACATGTGCCTTACCGTATTTTGTTTGAATGTCTTCTTCGGAATAAGGTGTGTCCCAAAGCTTTAAAGCTTGATTGTACGCTTTAATATAATTGTCTTGTTGCTTCTTCGATTGAAACACATAGCTATCAAACCCTGTATTTTTTTGTGTTCCACATCCAATTATAAATAATAAAAAGATTATTTTTTTTAAGTGTTTTGACATATAAGTTCTACTATGAAATGGGGTATAAATTGCCTTGAGACTTTACTTTTAGAAAGATAATACTTTGTTTTGAAATATTATTAAAAAGAAGGCCCCGAAAAAGTTTAAGTAAACCAATTCGGGGCTTTTTTATTATTTGTAATTTTAAGCTATTCTATGAATTAGCAATGGCTTTTAAATCTTTGATGGTTTCAATTTGTGTGCTGCTTTTAAAAACATAGCTTCCTGCAACTAAAACATCCGCGCCAGCATCTGTTAGTGCTTTTGCGTTTTTGTTGGTAACACCGCCATCAATTTCTATTAAGGTGTTAGCGCCTCTCGTAACGATTAATTCTTTCAGCTGTCTTACTTTTTTATAAGTGTTCTCGATAAAACTTTGTCCACCAAAACCAGGATTAACACTCATGATACAAACCAAATCAATATCTTGAATAACATCCTCTAAAACATTAACGTTTGTATGTGGGTTAAGAGCAACGCCAGCTTTCATGCCTTCTGCTTTAATAGCTTGTAGGGTTCTGTGTAAGTGCGTGCAAGCTTCGTAGTGTACGGTTAAAATATTACTACCCAATTCAGCAAAGGTTTTAATGTAGCGATCAGGATCAACAATCATTAAATGTACATCAATTGTTTTTTTTGCATGTTTAGAAATAGCTTGTAGAACAGGCATACCAAACGAGATGTTTGGTACAAAAACACCGTCCATAATGTCAATATGAAACCAATCGGCATCACTTTCATTAACCATTTCTATATCACGTTGAAGATTGGCAAAATCTGCCGCTAAAACCGAAGGAGCTATTAATTTAGAACTCATTAAACTGTTTATTTAAATTTCGACAAATTTAATGGTTTTGAGTTAGGTAAGAGATTAGTTTTCAATAAAATTTTCTACCATTCCTATAACTTCGTTGGCGAGTTTATTGTGTCCTAGTTTTAACCATTCTAGATACTCATAGAGGTTTTTAAGTTCTGTTTTGTCATCAATCACTGTAAAACCGAAATTATAATCTTCAAAAATGCGTCCTTCAATATTAGTGTTAATGACTTTAAAAATATTGCTATGGCGTGAATCTTTCTTTATGCGATCGAAAGTTTGATCGACTAATTCTTGAGAGCCTTCTAGAACCTGTAAAAAATTATGGTTTTTATACACCAATACACCTGTAATATGATTTTTAGAATTATTAGCCTTAGCTGCTGAATATAATTCATTTAGGTTGTTGATAGTAACATCTCTATTTGAATCGCTAATGTAACATATGGTTTTAAGCATGATTGTTTTTGGGGGCATTCAATTTATTGTTTATAAATATAGCGATATTGTTTTACTTCTTTCTTATATATTTTTCAATTGTCCTATGATAATTTTCATCCCATGTGGGTATATTATATTGGTCTTTCAATAGGTGAGAGATTTTGAAGTCAATCTCAATAGCATTATCTGTGGTTAAATCAATATATTTTTTCAAAGAACTAATTCTAACATATTTAGACTTACCCCCGTTATGAGCAATCTCTCCTCTCACTTTTATAAAGTTATCTATTTTTACACTTGAGCCTCCTATCCATAAAGTACTATAGTTTAATATACCCAAATGCCTTTTAAACAAAAGATTTAGCTTGTCAGAATTTGGAGTATGTAAACTTTCTGTATCATTAATAGCAAAACCTAGCCATAAGTTTCGCCATCCTTCATCTGCTAGTTCAATTGGGTATATGTTGTTTTTGTTTAGTTTTACCTTTTCACTGATGTTTTGTTTAATTGTTATGGGGAGATCTTTAGCTTGAATGTTTGAATTTAAAATGATATTAATTGATTCAAGAAGTAAATTTTCATTATACCTTTCCCATGCAGCGCATAACATCACAACTGCACTTCTAGTTAAAAAACCTAATTTCTTTCGACCTACTTTACCTTTTGATAAATGAAAATGAGTATCGGTTAAAGAATCAACATCTTCTAATAGTTCCAAAAAGTCTATATATGATTTTGATGGCATAAATGAAATTTGAGTGCTAATTTAAGAGTTTAAATTCCAGAATTGATGATAGATTTAGTCTGAATAGGATATTTTTAATAATTTTTTAAAAAATAAACCCCCGGTAATCAGCCGAGGGTTCTTTCATCAATCAAAAAACGAACAGTTATGAGTAACTGTTTGTTATGGTAATTTAGTCGTATTAATTATGAAATACTAACCTAAATACGTCTTTAAAATTTTACTTCTAGACGTGTGTTTTAATCGTCTAATGGCTTTTTCTTTAATCTGTCTAACACGTTCACGTGTTAAATCAAAAGTTTCACCAATTTCTTCTAGGGTCATTGGGTGTTGATTTCCTAAGCCGAAGTATAAACGAATAACGTCTGCTTCACGAGGAGTTAAGGTTTCTAAAGCACGCTCAATTTCAGTGCGTAAAGATTCATGTAACAACTCTTTATCAGGATTTGGAGATTCTCCACTATTTAATACATCATATAAGTTTGAATCTTCACCCTCAACTAAAGGCGCATCCATACTTACGTGACGGCCTGAGTTTTTCATGGACTCCTTAACATCATTAATAGTCATATCCAATTCTTTTGCAATTTCTTCAGCAGAAGGTGGACGTTCATGACTTTGCTCTAAAAAGGCAAATGTTTTGTTGATTTTATTAATGGATCCAATTTTATTTAAAGGTAAACGTACAATACGTGATTGTTCAGCTAAAGCTTGAAGAATCGATTGACGAATCCACCATACAGCATAAGAAATAAACTTAAAACCACGAGTTTCATCAAAACGTTGTGCCGCTTTAATTAAACCCAAGTTCCCTTCATTAATTAAATCTGGTAAAGTTAAACCTTGGTTTTGGTATTGTTTCGCTACCGATACAACAAAACGTAAATTAGCCTTTGTCAATTTTTCTAAAGCAATTTGATCTCCAGCTTTAATACGTTGTGCTAATTCTACTTCTTCATCGGCAGTAATTAAATCTACTTTACCAATTTCTTGTAAATATTTATCTAACGAAGCCGTTTCTCTATTAGTAACCTGCTTCGTAATTTTTAGCTGTCTCATTTAATATTCTCCTGTAATTTAATTTGTGAATAATAGGGCATTCAATAGTTATACGTAGGTATAAAAGATAATGTTACAAAAAAGTTTATCTTTTTTTCTGAAATTAATATTTGAGTGCTCTAAGACTTCATTTAAATTACTGAAAATATTTTATTTTTTCACTGCCAGCTCACGTGTTAACCACCCACTCTTACTTGCTGTTGCAATGGCGTAAGGCGTAATCCAAAACAATGCAAAAGTATATAAAACACTGTAACTGTAGGCCCAAAATGATTCTGAAACCTTATAACGATTGGCGTAAAATAACATCGAGAAGGTTGAAATAATTAGGGTGCTTACTAAAGTTGAACTAATGAAAAGTAAAGGATGTGCAATTACAAAAAATAGCATAAAGATTAAGAACGGATACGTCATAATAATCTCTGATGACTGACTAAGAAATAATAATCGCGTTCCAACTTTAGAATCTTTTTTGAAATTTGTGAATACGTATTTAGACATCTCTATGTTTTCACGAACATTGCTTCGTCCCCATCTAATAAACATCTTATAAAGGCCTTTGTATTTTTCTGGTACGTTCGTATAGGCATATGCGTTTCTTTGAAACAATACGTGTTTACCTTGTTTTAAAATCATGTTGGTCATAGCACGATCCTCACCGATATCAGACGGCTTGCCCATAAAAGTTTGATTAATCCATTCTGGTAAGCAAGCAAATACAGCTGAACTTCTATAAGCAGCTAGTGCTCCAGGTGTACAAAGTACCGAGTTTAGCGTACTTTCTGCCGATCTTACAAATTCGAAACTTAAAACAAAACTAACATCAAGCATTTTTGGTAATAAGGCCTTTTTGTTATTTAGAACTCGAATATTTCCAGCAACAGCGCCACATTTTTCATTATGAACAAAAGGACTAACTAAAAGTCTAATGGTGTCCTTGTTTACTATAGAGTCGCTATCTACAGTAACAAATACTTCGCCTGTTCCATGGTTGAACCCACGGTATAAGGCATGACGCTTTCCTTGGTTTTTAGGCTGTTGAAAAATTTCTAAACGATCACCTAACGTGTTTTTGGCTTTAAGCATCCATTCCCAAGTGTCATCTTTACTACCATCATCAATGGCTAATAACTGTAGTTTGTTTTCAGGGAAATCGCTCTCAGCTAAACTGATTAAAGTGTCCCATACTTGTTTACCTTCATTGTAGGCTGGTACAATGACTGTACAAGTTGGAAGTTCTTCATCTGAAACTGATTCAATGGGTTTATAGCAGAAATATTTATATAAGGTGTATATGAAAAAACTAACTTTAAATACAAGTAGTCCTGTACCTATAGCTAAGAAAATCATCCCAAACGTAGAAGATGATTGTTTTATGTTGAATTCATAAAAATCACTTTGCAATAAATAAAAGAGGTAAACAGCATTTGCCATCAATAAAAAAGTGCTTACTAATACAAGAAAGCCCCAAGTTCTCCCCGTTTTATTTGTGATTAAATTTTTTAATCCAGTCGTTAAATTTTTTAATTGGTTCGGTTTTTCGTCAACGTTAGTTTGTTTTGTTCCCATATCTAATTCCTGTTTTGTTTTTACCTTTTGTTTCTTATACGCGAGGAATAGTAATCTAGATCCTTTTAATTTTAATTTTAACTATTTATTAGGAATTAAAGCATAGAATAATGATTTATGGATGAATTTTATATGATTTATTTTTTTCGTTTACGATTTTTAGGGGGTGGACTTAAGCTGATTAATACCAGAGTCGCAATTATGTACTTTTTATATTTTATACAAACATGTTTGGTAGAAAGAATTGATTTTTTGGAAGTAAAGCTTTTATAAGCATTAATAAATTTTAAATTTGAAATAAATTTCTCCCTTTTAAAAACCAACTTAATGTTAGTAAATGAGTAATGCCAATATAACACCACCAGTATGGAAACACCATTTAAATACAGAGTACATTTTTATTAATTTTTCAGGATTAACAACCGATCGAGAAATTTTAAATCAAATTGAAACAGCCGTTGCGATGGGGTTGGAACGACCAGATAAGTCAGTTAGAGCTTTGGTGCATATTAAGGGGACTAGAACAAATCCTGGAACAACGAGAAAGATGGCTATTCTGGGTAAAATGGTACAACCCAAAATTAAAAAATCGGTATTGGTAGGTTCTAGTGGTTTTTTGTCGCTTCTTGTAAAGATTTATACCTCACAAACTGGTAGTAAAATTAAGTTTTTTACAGATATGGATGTGGCTTTAGAATACTTAACAAGTGATTAAGGTGATAAAGGAGAACAAAAGTGAACAGATTAAATGTAGCGTTGTTATTATTACTAGAAATAGTTTTGATAAGGAAAAAACGTATTTAGATGGCTTTAATTTTAAGTTGATTACTATTGCTTCCGTTGAGGATCTTAAACGTTATACTCCAAATGTAATAATCATTGATTACGATAGTATTTCTGATCTAGATGAAGTAACTTCAGAAATAAATGAGATGCCTGAAGCCCTTAGTATTTCAATTATACTTTTGACATCAAATCGTGTAGATACAGTTTTAAATATCGTTCTGAAATATAAAATTTTTAGTGTTCTTAATTCGTTAACTAATGCTACTGCGGTTGTGTCTTTAAATTCAGCGCATAATCAATTTGTTAAATCTTATGATGATAGGTTAAAAAACAATGAGCTGAATAGGCTTTTAAGTACCAACTATCTCACTTTGGATACTAAAAATCAATTTTTAGAGCAGACTAATAAGCGTTTAGAAAAGTTAATTTCTGATGATATAAAAACCACGACACTCCAGCTCCAAAAGTTAAGTGATTCTATTGAAAAGCATCTTAAAGATGAATATCAATATCAATTGTTTAAAGTGCATTTCGAAGAAGTTCATCCTTTGTTTTATAAACGACTACTAGAAATTGATAACTCATTTTCGGATAGTAACTTAAAATTAGCATCTTTTATTAAGATGGGTTTTAGTAATTCTGAAATTTCTTTCTTTTTAAATGTATCGCTTGCAGCTGTAAAAAAAGGGATTCAAAGAATGAAGCAAAAATTAAAAATTCCTCCTCACGGCTCCTTAAGAGAATTTATATTTAAAATTTAGGCATTTTATGACTTTTAGTCGAAGTTAAATACTAGTGCCTGTTATAGTTTAAACGGAGAAATCGACTTAGCTTCTTAGCAGTTTGAAATTTTATTAATTTGGAAGGGGATTATGTTTTATAAGGGTTCAGAACGCAATAGGTGTAGAAAATTAGTACAAAAATTCAAATGTCTCCCATTTGTCTCCCTAGGTGTTGGCGGTTTACTTTGTTTTTAGAGCTTAATTTGTAGTAAAGAAATTAAAAAGGTTTAAAAATTAAAATGATTGCTATCCAACTGATTTAATCTAGTTTGGTAAATCTTTTAAATTTTAAATACGATTAAAATTTACTTAATTACTCTCAAAACTGATTATATTATGACAACCAAATTATTCAAAAATGTACACCATAAGTCTTGGCTTTTGTTTTTTGGAAGTTTCCTGGCTATCGGTTATTTATTATTAATTTTCTTATTAATATTTAGATATTGTTTCTAAGTATAATAGTATAATTTTCTAGTAGTCTAGTACAACAAAAAAGCTATTTTCAATTAAAAAACACCTCTCAAAAAGAAACCCCATAAAGCTAACTTTATGGGGTTTAATCTATATAGGAATCAAATGTTATCTGTCTCCTTTAGGTTTTCTATCGTCACGACGATTATCACGTCCGCGATTATCATTACCTCTGTTATCACGTCCACCTGAACGTTTATCGTCTCTTGGTGGTCTTGCAACATAACCTTCAGGTTTTGGCAAAATTGCTTTACGAGATACTTTCTCTTTACGAGTTCTTGGATCTACACCAAAGTATTTCACATCAAAAACATCACCCATATTAACCACATCAGTTACGTTTTCGGTACGTTCCCAAGCTAATTCACTTACGTGTAATAAAACCTCATTTCCTGGAGCTTCAGTATATTCTACAACAGCACCAAAATCAAGCATTTTAATAACTTTAACTTGGTAAACCTTTCCAACTTCAGGCTTAAACATTAAAGCATCGATTTTAGCATTAACGGCATCAATACCTTTACTACCTACACCAAGTACTTCAACAACACCTTCTTCTGTAACTGGATCTTCATTAATTACGATAGTTGTGTCAGTTTCTTTTTGTAATTCTTGAATTACTTTTCCACCAGGACCGATTAAGGCACCGATAAATTCATTAGGAATACGACGTGTAATCATCGTTGGAGCGTGATCTTTAACTCCTGAATTAGGTGTTGCAATAGTCTCCGTAATTTTTCCTAAAATATGCAAACGACCATCTCTGGCTTGTTTTAAAGCATTTACAAGAATTTCATAAGAAAGTCCTTTTACTTTAATATCCATTTGACATGCCGTAATACCATCGGCAGTACCAGTAACTTTAAAGTCCATGTCACCTAAATGATCTTCATCACCTAAAATATCAGATAAAACAGCATATTTTCCAGAATCTGCATCAGAAATTAATCCCATAGCGATACCAGAAACAGGTTTCTTTAATTGTACACCTGCATCCATCATAGCCATAGTACCAGCACAAACTGTTGCCATAGAAGAAGAACCATTAGATTCTAAGATTTCAGAAACTACTCTTACTGTGTAAGGACAATCTTCTGGAACCATTCCTTTTAATGCACGTTGAGCTAAGTTACCGTGACCTACCTCACGACGAGATGTTCCACGAATTGGTCTTGCTTCACCTGTAGAAAAAGGAGGGAAGTTATAGTGTAAATAGAAACGCTCTTCACCTTCAAAAGATGGCATATCAATTTGATTAGCTTCTCTAGAAGTTCCTAAAGTAACGGTTGCTAAAGCTTGAGTTTCCCCACGTGTAAAAATAGAAGAACCATGTGTAGATGGTAAATAGTCCACTTCACACCAGATTGGTCTGATGTCTGTTGTTTTACGGCCATCTAAACGTAAACCTTCATTTAACGTTAAGTCTCTTACAGCATTTTTCTCTGCTTTGCTGTAGTATTTAGATACTAATCCTCCAAAATTTTCTAATTCTTCTTCCGAAAATGAAGCGATTATTTCTTCTTTTATTTCTGCAAATGCAGCACTTCTTTCATGTTTTGAAGATCCTGCTTTAGCTACAGCATAAACTTTATCATATGCCATATCGTGAATTTTTTGTGCTAATTCAGCATCTTCACGTTCTGGCTCATATTCGCGTGTTTCTTTTTTACCAAAAGCTTCAGCCAATTTTACTTGGGCTTCACATTGCACTTTGATAGCTTCGTGTGCAAATTTGATAGCTTCTGTCATTTCTTCTTCAGAAATTTCATCCATTTCACCTTCTACCATCATCACAGAGTCAGCTGATGCACCGATAACCATATCGATATCACTTTCTGCAAGTTGCGCATAAGAAGGGTTAATGATGAATTCTCCATTTATTCTACCTACTCTTACTTCAGAGATAGGGCATTCAAAAGGGAAATCTGATAATTGAATTGCAGCTGATGCAGCTAAACCAGCCATAGCATCAGGCATAACTTCTGGGTCATGAGACATCAATTGAATCATTACCTGAGTTTCTGAATGGTAATCTTTTGGGAATAACGGACGTAAAACACGATCCACTAAACGCATCGTTAATACTTCACCATCACTTGGGCGTGCTTCTCTTTTAAAGAAACCACCTGGGTAGCGTCCTGCAGCAGCAAATTTTTCACGATAATCAACTGTTAACGGTAAAAAGTCTACATCAGAAGATTTATAATTGGAAACAACTGTACATAATAACATACATTTTCCCGATTGAACAACAACAGAACCATGTGCCTGTTTTGCTAATTTTCCAGTTTCAATAGAGATTTCTCTACCGTCCCCTAGGTCTATGACCTCTTTAAAAACTTGTGGAATCATAAATATTTTATACTAAATTAAACAATGGTCGTTGTGTTGTTGTGTGTAGTTGTTGTGTGACCAATGAAAAACTGTAATTAGCTTCTTCAATACGTGCTTTAAACTCTTACGTTAGAGCTGTTTTTTGAAAATCTTAGTTCGAAAATAGGAAAGTCAAAAACGAATGGCTAAGATAAAAAAAAGGGGCTAAATTAGCCCCTTTTTAATGTTATTTTCTTAATCCTAGTTCTTTTACTATGGCACGATATCTTAAGATATCTTTCTTAGTTAAGTAATCTAGTAAAGCTCTACGCTTACCTACTAATTTTACTAACGAACGCTCGGTGTTGAAATCTTTACGATTCTTTTTTAAGTGCTCAGTTAAGTGATTAATTCTGTGCGTAAATAACGCGATTTGACCTTCTGCAGAACCAGTATCGTTTTTTCCTTTACCGTGTTTTGCGAAAAGTTCTTCCTTTGCTTCTTTTGCTAAATACATGCTAATATTATTGTAAATGATTTTTATGTACACGAAAGATTTTCTTTCGAGCGGCAAATATACTAACTTTTTTGGGTTTGATGGTTTTTTTGCGTAACTTTTACTAATTAAATGGGTTACGATTTGAAATGTTATTTACCTCGTTAGAATTTTAAGTCCCTAATGGTTTAAATGAACTCCTTAAGAATAAAGATTATATAACATGCTAAATTTTTATGGATTAAAAAATGTTTAGGATAAACTATGAAAGCTCTATTTTCTCACAACAACTTTCCAGATACTTACGATTCTTTAGAGAGAATATTTAATAATACTTATAATGGTATTGCTATTCTTACTTTGGATGGCGATTGGATAAAAGTAAATGATAGTGTTTGTGAACTTTTTGGGTATACCCGGCTAGAGTTGTTCAATATGAACATTGAAACTATTATTTTTAGGGAGGATTTAGGGGTTCATCAGATCAAATATGAGCGTTTACTTCAGGGAAAAATTAGTAGGTACCGGGTCAGGCAACGCTATTTTCATAAAGATGGCTCCATTATATGGGTGCTTATTTCGGTGTCGTTAATTGCGAATGTCGATGGTTCTCCTGGACAAATGATTTGGCAGTTTTCGGATATTACCAACCGTAAAAGAAATCAAGACAAGTTGAAATTAATGTTACGTGTTGTTCGTGAGCAAAATGAACGACTCACTGCATTTGCTGATATTATCACCCATAATTTAAGGTCGCATTCAGGAAATTTATCAACCATTAAAGGGTTTTTAGAAGAAGAATTTAGTTGGTTAGCAGGTAATGAAAATTTTGAGCTCTTATCTCACGCTATCGAAAACCTTGAAGAAACCGTGTCGCACTTAACGGAAGTTGCTAAAATAAAGCAGGTAGAATCTAGTGAGATTAAACATTTAAACTTATACGATTATGTTGATAAGGCTATTTATACTGTAGCCGCTTTTGCCAAAAACACCAATACTACTATTTTAAATAATGTAGACGATGATTTAATTATTAAAGGATTACCTGCTTATTTAGATAGTATTATTTTGAACTTTCTAACCAACGCGATTAAATATAGAGATGAAAACAGGAAGCCTCAAATTAATTTAAGCACAACAAAAGAGGAGGGGTTTGTTATTTTAAATATTAAAGATAACGGTAAGGGCATAGACCTAGAAAAATATGGGGATAAGCTTTTTCAGATGTACAAAACCTTTCACTGTAATAAAGATGCTATTGGAATAGGTTTGTTTATAACTAAAAATCATATAGAATCTTTGGGAGGTCAGGTTAAAGTATCCAGTGTCGTAGGTGAAGGTACTGTGTTTTCAATAGCTTTTAAAAGTGCATAAAAAAGCCTGTTTTATTTGATAAAACAGGCTTTTTAAATTTTGTTCGATATAAAATTAAGCTCTTAAAGGCTGATTTAAAACTAAATCTAAATATTGATTCACTTTATTCTTTAATTCTTTACGTTGGGTAATAAAATCTAAAAATCCGTGTTCTAATAAAAACTCAGAAGTTTGGAACCCATCTGGTAAATCTTTTCCAGTAGTATCTTTTACAATTCTAGGTCCTGCAAAACCGATTAAAGCACCTGGCTCTGCAATATTAATATCACCTAACATAGCAAAAGAAGCTGTAATTCCACCTGTAGTAGGGTCTGTACAAAGTGATATATATGGTATTCCAGCATCTGCTAATTGAGCTAGTTTTACTGAAGTTTTTGCAAGTTGCATTAAGGATAGGGCAGCTTCCATCATACGAGCTCCTCCAGATTTAGAAATAACCATTAAAGGAATGTTATTCTTTAGAGAATAATCTGCTGCTCTAGCAATTTTTTCACCTACAACACTCCCCATCGATCCTCCAATAAAAGCGAAATCCATACAGGCTACAACTAAATCTTTTCCTTTTGATTTGCCTACAGCAGTTCTTACGGCATCTTTTAAGTTGGTTTTGTTTTGAGCCGATTTTAAACGCTCTGGGTATTTTTTGGTATCCTCGAATTTTAAAGGGTCTTTAGATTCTAGGTTCGTATCAAGCTCTTTAAATTTGTTATCATCAAAAAGGATTTCGAAGTATTCTTTACTTCCTATTCTAACATGGTAACCATCTTCTGGGCTTACATAGAAGTTTTTCTCTAGTTCTTCAGTATCAACAATTTTACCAGTTGGAGATTTGTACCAAAGTCCTTTTGGAGTGTCTTTTTTCTCTTCGGTAGTGGTTGTGATACCTTTTGTTGTTCTTTTAAACCAAGTCATATTACTTAATATATTTTAGTTTTTTCAGCTGGGCTAAAAAAGGTTTTCAATTTTAAATGTTTAGGGCTGCTTTTTCTCACTTATAAGTATTAAACTGAAATGATTTCACTTTAAACTATTTAGAAAAAGTCTGGATACAAAATTAAGCCTTTTTTTAAATTTCTAGTAACCACATGCATGTTTTCTTAAGGTATAGGTGTAATTTACTGAAAAAGAACTCTATAATGCAAAAAAAAAGGTTCTGCGTTAAGCAAAACCTTTAATTGATATTTGTAGTGTAATCATCTAGACACTATAAAGTATTTACGTTATTTAAATCTTCGAAAGCCTTTTTTAAACGTGCTACGAATGTTTTTTCTCCTTCACGTAACCAAACTCTTGGGTCGTAATGTTTTTTATTAGGAGAATCTTCTCCATCAGGGTTTCCGATTTGAGATTTTAGGTATTCTGATTTTTCTCCCATATAATCTCTAATACCAGTCATGAATGCGTATTGCAAGTCGGTATCAATATTCATTTTTATTACGCCATAGCTAATACCTTCACGAATTTCTTCTACTGTTGAACCAGAACCACCATGAAATACAAAGTCGATATGGTTATGCTCTACATTATATTTCTTAGAAATGTATTCCTGTGAATTCTTTAAGATTTTTGGCGTTAATTTTACGTTTCCAGGTTTGTATACGCCGTGAACGTTACCAAAAGCAGCAGCGATTGTAAATTGAGGACTAACTTTACTTAGTTCTTCATACGCATAAGCAACTTCTTCAGGTTGCGTGTATAATTTAGAATCATCAACATCAGAATTATCTACACCATCTTCTTCACCACCAGTAATACCTAACTCGATTTCTAAAGTCATACCCATTTTACTCATACGCTCTAAATACGTTTTGCAAATGGCTATATTTTCAACAAGAGGTTCTTCAGATAAATCAATCATATGAGAACTGAATAAAGGTTTTCCAGTTTCAGCAAAATGTTTTTCACTAGCATCTAATAAACCATCAATCCATGGTAATAATTTTTTAGCACAGTGGTCAGTATGTAGAATTACTGGTACACCATAGGCTTCAGCTAGTGTATGAACGTGTTTTGCACCTGCAACACCACCAGCAATAGCAGCTTTTTGTCCGTCGTTATTTAAACCTTTACCTGCATTAAATTGAGCACCACCATTAGAAAACTGAATGATTACAGGAGCGTTCAAGTCTCTTGCTGTTTCTAAAACACCATTAATGGTATCTGATCCTATAACGTTAACAGCTGGAAGTGCGTAGTTATTATCTTTTGCATGTTTGAATATAGCTTGAACTTCCTGTCCCGTAGCTACTCCTGGTTTAATATTGTGTCCCATTTTTAATAAATATAATTCAAAGTTAGTAAAGTATAAAAGTAATCATTTTTTAAGTATTTTATTGGTCTTTTGTTTTGATAAAAAGCAAAAATGATACTAAAACGTTGTAGTGATACAGGCTTAAAAAGCCGTTTAAAAAGGGTAATTAATACCTATATTATATACCGCATTAGAGAAATTAAAATCGTTAAACCATCTGTTCTTTTTGTTGTAAGAAGGGTCGTGTGTTTTAAAACCTACATCAAATCGAAATACAAAAAAGCTAAAGTCGTATCGAAGTCCGAATCCAGAGCCAACGGCTAAATCCTCTAGCGACTTAAACCCGGTAAATGTTGCACCTTCATCGGTTACGTTATCTAAAACGTTCCAGATGTTACCAACGTCAACAAATACGGCGCCATAAAAGTTTTCTAAGATATGAAAACGCTGTTCTGCATTAAAAGCAAGTTTTAAATTGGCTTCATTAAACTCGTCCGTGGTTTGTGAACTTCCAGGGCCGAGGCTATAAGCAGTCCATGCTCTGTTATCGTTAGGGCCTCCAGCAAAAAAACTTCGAGAAAATGGAATACTGTTTGAATTGCCATAAGGAATAGCGATCCCAAGAAAACTACGGAAGGCAAGTACATTTTTTTTACCTAAGTCCCAGTGCTTGGTATATTCAATTTCCGTTTTTATAAATTGAGAATAAGCGACATCAAAGAGTTTATATCTGCCTTCATCATCTTTGTCTAGGTTTAATAAACCAGCACCGAGAGAAAGTAAGTTACCTGCAGGTTCGAGTTTAAAACGTAAAATGTAATAGTCTTCATCAAAAAGGCTCGTTCGCTCATTTACAATAACGCTCCAGCTAGAAGAAAAGATTAAGTTATTTTCGGTTAATCGGTCTTTTCGCTCACTAATACTATTTACGGTAGTCAACTGGCTATTGGAAAACTCAGACGGTGGCGGTACACTTGTCGCATAATCTATAAAATCATTGGCTCCGTCTGGAATTTCTAAATTTTGATCGGGTGGGATGTAATCAACTTCATGAGCGATTTCATTTAATGATTCATATGAGTTTTGATACACATCGAAATAAGCATCAACATTTAAGTTTTGCACATACTGCATGTTAAAGACATCAACTCTATTGGTTACCGTTTTGTTAGGCACCCAATTGTAATTAAATACACCTCCAAAAGTTTGTTTATCGAGGCCAATATTGGTTTGGCTGGTCATGGCTAAACTAATATTAGTTGTTGGCGACATGTATTTGGGAATAAGGTGTTTGGTGTAAAAAGGAGAGAAGAACCTTGGAATGGTAAGCCTTAAATCGACACCATATTCAACAATGTCGAAAAAAGCATCATTCGGGTTATTTTTATCTTTTGAAGACCCAATAGAACCTTTACCCGCAATTTCTAGTGTTTCTGCCCCTCTAAAAATATTTCGCATGAGCAAACTTGGATTTAAGGAAAAACCTAGCGTTTGAATATTACTCGTAGAAACGTCGGTACTAAACCCTAAACTAAATCGCTTTAAAGGTGTTAATAAAATGGTATCTGTAATGGTATTATCAAGTCTTTCTGTGACTTCAATATTAGGGTATCTAAATGTTCGTAGTTCTTTTAAGTGCCGGTATGTGTTTATCATATCGCGGTCTCTAAAAACATCTCCTGGTTTTATAAAAATGGCATCAGCTATGGCTTTTGGGCTGTGTCGCATTTTGTTATAACTGTAAAATTTATAACCATTAAAAGACGTCGAATCTTGAAATGGTTTACCTCGGTTTTCATAGCTATAATCTGTAATAACGTTAACATCTCTAATGGTATAAACATCAAAAGGCTGGCGAATAATCGAGTCATGATCTCTTATAGATCGATCCTGAATAGTTAGTCCAACATTCACCTTTTTGTTCGTGCCAATGGTGTCAATTTCGAAGGTGATGTAATCTTGATTAAAATGATATACCCCAGAATTCCTCAGACTTGTTGAAATTCTTTTGCGTTCCTCATCAAAATTGGCGGTTTGATATTGTTCGTTTGATTTTATAAAGGACTCCGATTTGTGGCGCTCATAAAGCGACTGTACTTTAGGGGATTTAATAGTTTCGGATATCGAATCAATTATAAAAGGGGTTCCTGTATTAACACTGTACTTAATTTCAGCGCGTTTGTCATCTTTTTTAATGACGTCGTATTCCGCTTTAGCGTTAAACCATCCGTGATTAATATAATAGGCCTCCAAACGGTTGGTTGATTTTTTAGATTTTGCTTCACTGACTATTACTGGTGCTTCACCGGTTTCTTTAAGCCAATTGTTAAAGCTAAGTGCAGATTTTTTTAAGTTATCCACCTGCTTTTGTGAATACATTCTTTTTAAACGCTCACGCCGTTTCGGGTTTTTATCTAACCAAGCTTCAAATAAAGAATCGCGGTTAGGGCGAGCTGTGTTGTATAAATGTAATCGTAAAGGAACGCCTAAAGCCTTTCGGTTGGGATGTTGATAGAGTAGATTTTCAGCTGTTTCTGAGTTGTCTTTTTTATCATTTACAAATACCTCGTTTTCTGTTAACAACAATTCACCTTCATTAACTCTTTTTACAGTATCGCACGAGAAAAACTGTCCTATAAATAATGCTAAAATGAATATTTTAAAGTGCTGTTTTTTCAAATGAAGTGTAGTTAATTCAGGTTTTATGAATGATTTTGGTTTTTGCAGCTAATAATGGTTCAAAAATAAGGTATTTCAGCTAGAAATTGAATTTAATTAATTCGAGACTAAGTAAATCTTTTAATTATTTTCTTTTCTTTATACAAATTTTTAAAAGGAACATGCTATCTAAGAGTCAGATTAAATTAATAACGAGTTTAAAGCAAAAAAAATATAGGCTTCAACATGGTTTTTTTGTGGTTGAAGGACTTAAAACGATTGCTGAATTATTGGATTCTGAATTGGAACTCTATCAACTTTTTACCACGGAATCCTTCGGTGATAAATCTGAAAAAGAAGTTATAATTACTGCTGCCGAATTAAAAAAAATTAGTTTCTTAACCACACCAAATAAAGCGCTAGCCCTTTTTAGGATTCCTGAGCCTAAAATCATACAAGCCGAGGGATTGGTAGTAGCCCTCGATGATGTGAGAGATCCTGGGAATTTAGGAACGATTATACGGTTGTGTGATTGGTTTGGTGTTAAAGATTTGGTTTGTAGTAAAAATACGGTCGACTGTTTTAATCCGAAGGTCATACAGGCCACCATGGGCTCGATAACTCGTGTTAATGTGAGTTATTTGGAATTAGAAAACTTTCTACAGAAACAAACCATTCCCGTTTTTGGAGCTTTTATGGAAGGTGAAAACGTTTATAGAAGTGCGCTACCAAAACAAGGTGTTTTGGTAATGGGTAACGAGGCTAATGGTATTTCTGAAATTATAGAAAACGTAATTACCCAAAAAGTATCAATACCTCGATTTGGAGATTTGCAGGCTACAGAAAGTTTAAATGTTGCTACAGCAACTGCTATTTTGTTAAGTGAATTTAAACGTTCTTGATGAAGAACTATTTTTTTAGCCAATAACTAATACCCTTTAATCAATAACAATTCTTCTTACTGAAAGGTGAAGTTTAAAAATACCCCACGTGTTTTCATACTAGCAATGTTGCTTGTCCACGGACTGTTAGGATCTTCATCTCTAACCAGTTCATCACTAATGGCAAAAACACCACGTACCGAAGGTGTGAACTTAAAATTATATAAGTAAAAATCAATTCCGAAGCCTAATTCATAAAAGATAGGGGTTGTTTTAGTTCTAAATTGCCCGCTAGAATTGTCTTCAGGGTTATCTTGGTTACTCGATAAGTTAATAGCGGTAGAAAAACCACCCACAACAAAAGGTTTAAAGTTATTAATACGCTTTGTTGATACTTTTATCAGTAAAGGAACGTGTATGTATGTTGATTTTACTTCCCTAACTAAGTCTGCATCGGTATAACTCATGCCATCAAAATAATCTTCGCTATAACGCAATTCTCGAGTTGTAATATTAAGACCAGGTTCCAAACGTAAATCAATAAAACTATTGATGCGTAAGTTTCCAATTAGTCCGACACTAAAGCCTGGTTCTCTTTTTACGTATATATCGGTGAGGTCTTCGTAGTAATCGAAATTAAAGTCGTAGCTGTTCATTCCTAAATAATAGCCCCAACGTAATAAATCGTTATCGGTAGAGCCGCGTCCTTGATTGGCATCATAGGTTACTTTTTCTCGTGTAAAAAGCTGAGCGTATGAGGTTTGGAATATGAGTAGGAAAGCGATTAGTGCAAAAAAATGCTTCATATGTTTACTTAGATGATTTGTAAATAGTTGCCACACCCAAAGTTTGTGGAAAATCTTCAACATTAATAAACCCAATTTTTCTTAAAATATTGTTCAAGGCTTCACCATAAGGAAAAACAGAAGCCGATTCCGATAAGTATCTGTAGGCACTTCGGTCCTTAGAAAATATTTTTCCTATTAGTGGTAAAATGTTTTTCGTGTATAAACTATATCCTTGTTTAAAAGGTGTTTTCGTAGGAACAGAGGTTTCTAAAATCACAAAAGTTCCATTAGGTTTTAAAACGCGGTATATTTCTTTGAGGCCGTTTTCTAAAGTTTCAAAATTTCTAACTCCAAAAGCTACGGTAATGGCATCGAACGTGTCATTTTTAAACGGTAGATTTTCGCTATCACCTAAAACCATTTCAATTTTAGAGTCTAAGCCTTTCTTTTTAATTTTTTCCTTGCCGATTTCTAGCATCCCACTGCTAATGTCTAATCCCACAATTTTGGTAGCATCAGTTTCAGCAAGGTTAATCGCTAAATCACCTGTTCCCGTAGCAATGTCTAAGATGCTTTCAGGATTACTGTTTTTTACGATATTAACTACTTTCTTACGCCATTTAATGTCAATTCCGAAGGAAATAACTCGGTTTAAGCCATCATAATCACTAGAAATATTATCAAACATTTTAGTGACTTGTTCTTTTTTACCTAAAGCGCTGTTTTTGTATGGTTTTACTTTTGACAAGTTGAAAAAATTTTTGACAAATATAAACTTTTAACAAAGGTTTACACAATAGCTAACCAAATAATTATATTGTTTCAATTTTATGTAGTGCCCTTTATTTTATACTATATTTGTGCTACTTTTTTATGATGACAGAAAAATGAAAATAATAATTGCGGGAGCAGGTGAGGTTGGATTTCATTTGGCAAAATTATTGTCTTACGAATCTCAAGAAATAACATTAATAGACCCAAATAAAAAAAGTTTAGCACACGCCGATAATCAATTAGACATACGCGTTGTTAAAGGTGATGCAACATCTATCGCTATTTTACGAGAAGCACGAGTGGATACTTGTGATCTATTTATAGCGGTAACTTCTAGCGAAACGACGAATATTACCATTTGTGTTTTAGCTAAGCAACTTGGTGCTATGCGAACCATTGCGAGAATTTCTAATACCGAATTTATTCGTTTTAAAGATGAAGTTGGTTTTACCAAATTTGGTATCGATGAATTAATTTCTCCAGAAGCGTTAGCAGCCTCAGAGATTGAGTTGTCATTAAAACAGTCGTCATTTAACGAAAACTACGAGTTTGAAGAAGGTGCGCTTACCATGGCAGGTCTTACCTTATCTAGAACAGCTACTTTTGTTGGAAAAACAGTTAAGGAAGCAGCCGAGGTTTTTCCTGAAATTCACTTTGTGCCTATCGCTATTCAACGATTTGGTACCCAATACACTATAATTCCACGAGGAGATACCGTTTTTAAAAGAGGAGACAATGTAGTTTTTATTACTTCGGAAGGTGGTGCCGACGAGCTTTGTAAACTTACTGGTAAAATCAATCGCGAGATTAAAAACGTTATGATTTTAGGTGGTGGACAAATTGGATTTAAAACAGCCCGTGATTTAAGTGAGAAAGGGTTTAATGTGAAGTTGATAGAAGGGAATAGAGATCGTGCTTTTGATATTGCAGATGTATTAACCAAAGTTCTGGTGATTAATAGTGATGGACGAAATGCTGATTTGTTAGAAGAAGAAAATATTGGTGATATGGATGCCTTTATTGCGGTTGGTCCAAATTCAGAAACGAACATCATGTCCTGTTTAGTAGCTAAATCGAAAGGGGTTAAAAAAACCATCGCTTTGGTTGAAAACATGGATTATTTCGATCTGTCGCATTCGATCGGTATCGATACTTTAATCAATAAAAAATTATTAGCAGCCAATAATATCTTTAGATACATTAGACGTGGCGAAGTGGTTGCCATGACCAAACTGAGTAACTTAAACGCCGAACTTTTGGAATTTGAAGTTAAAAGTTCTTCGGCCGTTTGTAACAAATCTATTAAATCTATCGATTTTCCTAGATCGGCTATTATAGGCGGGGTTATAAGAAACGGTGTTGGTATGATTGCTTTAGGTAATTTTAAAATTCAGGCCGGGGATCGCGTGGTGGTTTGTTGTTTATTGAAATCTATAAAACGCGTTGAAAAATTATTTATATAAATTTGCCCATTAATCGGTACTTATTTTGAAACTCAATTTTAAAATTATTTTTCACTTTTTAGGATTGCTATTATTGTTTAATGGCGGTTTTATGCTAGTTTCTTCACTGGTTAGCTTACTTTACAAAGACGGCGTTACTTCGCAAATATTTTTAGCAGGCTTATTAACTATGGTTGTTGGTGCTATCACAATGGTATTTACAAGAAACCATGAGAAAGTTATGAATAAGCGAGAAGGGTATATTGTTGTGGCCTTTGGTTGGATAATCATGTCGCTTTCGGGCACCTTACCTTATGTGATAACGGAAAGTATTCCGAGTTTTACCGATGCTTTTTTTGAAACCATGTCGGGTTATACTACTACAGGGGCTTCTATTTTAAACGATATTGAAGTCATTCCGAAAGGGATTTTATTTTGGAGGAGTTTAACGCACTGGATAGGAGGTATGGGGATTATCGTTTTAGCTATTGCCATTCTTCCTTTGTTGGGTATTGGAGGGATGCAACTTTTTGCTGCTGAAGCCCCAGGACCGAGTGGTGATAAGCTTCATCCACGTATAACCGATACTGCAAAGCGTTTATGGCTTATTTATTTTAGTTATACTGCTGCTGAAACCATCCTGTTAAACATTGCGGGTATGTCGTTTTTTGATGCGATTAATCATGCCATGTGTACCTTGTCTACTGGAGGGTTTTCAACTAAAAACGCTAGTGTAGCATATTGGAACCATCAGCCTATAATACAATACATTATTTGCTTATTTATGTTTCTGGCAGGTTCCAATTTTGTATTAAGTTATTTTGCATTCAAAGGGAAATTTCAAAAAATATTACATGATGAAGAGTTTAAATTGTACTTTAAATTCATCACTATTTTTACCTTAATAGCTGGAGTTATCATTTATTTACATGCCGATTTGAGTATCTCCTCGATACATCACCCAATCGTTTGGGGACAGGCAGAAAGTTCATTTAGGCATGCGCTTTTTCAGGTATTATCAATAGTTACAACAACAGGTTTTGTTTCTGCCGATTATACTTTATGGACGCCATTTTTGGTTGTTTTCTTTTTTGGACTCATGTTTTTAGGTGGTTCGGCAGGAAGTACTTCTGGTGGTGTGAAAGTGGTGCGCCATCTCATCTTAATAAAAAATGGGTTTTTAGAATTTAAACGTACCCTACATCCAAATGCAATTGTACCAGTAAGATATAACGGAAAGGCGATTAACCGATTTATTGTATTTAATGTATTGGCCTTTTTTATTCTTTACATGTTGTCCTTTATTATTGGAGCCTTAGTGTTCTCCATGTTTGGCTTGGAGTTTAAATCGGCTATAGGTTTAGCAGCATCTACTTTAGGAAACGTAGGACCTGCATTTGGCGATTTCGGACCGGTTAATAACTACGCTTTATTGCCAGGGTTAGGAAAGTGGTGGGCGTCCTTTTTAATGCTTATAGGAAGGCTTGAGCTGTTTACAGTACTTATCTTATTTACACCGTTCTTTTGGCGGAACAGGTAGACCCTACTAGACTGCTTAAATAACGTTGAAGATTAAGTTTTTCCGTTTTTTATCATAGCGATACCTATCCAGAGAAACCAAAAAATCTGAGTGAGGCCAAATACAACTCCTAAGTCTGTTAGTGCTGGGATTATTGTTAAAATTCCTGCGCTTCCTACGATTAATCCTAAGTAATTTAGACCTTTGTTAAATATAGATTGCGTCAAACCCATTATGCTTATAAGTAAAACCCATATTCCACCAATAATTTCTACTCCTCCACCAAGGCCGTTTTGAATCGTTTCAATGGTTTTCCAGGAAGTTATTGCAGAATTGGGGTCTGTGTTATAAGTTTCCCCAACAGCGTTTATTCCAACAACTGCAATCATACCACTTGCAATTACGAGTCCTGACCAGATAAAACCAAATACAGGCATTGCTTTAGAAAAAAGAGTTGAATTATTTTCAAAAATTTCGTGTATAGCAATTGTAAGAGGGATTAAAACAATTCCAAATATGACATAAATAAGCAACATCCATAATTGATATTTGGCTTTATTTTCTATAATGAATTGTAACTTTTCAGCGGCTGTTTGGGCTTGATCAATAGCGGGGTGTAAGCTGGAAAATAATAAAATAATACCAAATATGTAAAGGCTGGCTTCTATGATTCCTGAAATTCCTCCCACCGTTTGATTTTTTTTATTCACATGAATCTGTATATGGTTAACTGTTTGATTTTAGGTGTTTTGTGTTTTTAAATATAAGCTATAATTTAGGTTTTTTCATTATCTTTTAATTAAAATTTAAACAAAAAAAAAGCCGTTAAATTGAATTAACGGCTTTATAGTATGAATTGCTGTGTAAATGATTATTCAGTTACAGCTGCTTTAATTCTTTTTATAGCTTCAATAATTTGCTCTTGAGAGGCAGCATAAGAAATTCGGATACAATCTGGATTTCCAAAAGCTTCACCTGTAACAGTAGCAACAAGCGCTTCTTCTAATAAGTATAAAGAGAAATCTGTAGCGTTGTTAATTTTCTTTCCTCTTAAAGTCTTTCCGAAGTAATGTGTTACGTTAGGGAAAACATAAAAAGCACCTTCAGGAGTGTTTGTTTTAAAACCTTCAACATCATTTAAAAGGTCTAAGATTAAATCACGACGTACTTTAAATTCGTCAATCATGTATTGTACGCGAGTTGGTGGCTCGTTTAAAGCTGTAATTACGGCACGTTGTGCGATACAGTTAGTTCCACTTGTTATTTGTCCTTGTAATTTGTTACAAGCACGAGCGATTTTCTCTGGAGCACCAATGTACCCAACACGCCATCCTGTCATTGCAAAGGCTTTTGAAACCCCGTTAACTGTAATGGTATTGTTGTACATGTCTTCAAACTCGGCGATACTAGCATGACCTTCACCGTAGTTGATGTGTTCGTAAATCTCATCTGAAACTACGTAAATATTTGGGTGTTTTACTAGTACATCAGCTAAAGCTCTTAACTCAGATTTGCTATAAACCGATCCACTTGGGTTACATGGTGAACTGAACCAAATCATTTTTGTTTGAGGTGTAATCGCTGCTTCAAGCTGCTCTGGAGTCATTTTGAAGTCTGTGTCAATAGTTGTTTTTACTTCTACTGGCACACCATCATTTAATTTTACAATATCAGCGTAACTTACCCAGTAAGGACATGGTAAAATAACTTCATCACCTTGGTTTAACATCACACCAGCAATATTAGCTAGTGCTTGTTTTGCGCCTGTAGAAACTACAATTTGAGCAGGTGTATAGGTTAAATTGTTATCACGTTTGAATTTAGTGATGATGGCTTCCTTTAAATCGGCATAACCATCAACAGGCGAGTAAGAGTTGTAGTTTTCATTAATCGCTTGAATCGCAGCGTCTTTAATGAAATCTGGAGTGTTAAAATCTGGCTCTCCAAGACTTAATCCTATGATATCTTTTCCTTCTCCTCTAAGCTCTCTTGCTTTAGCAGCCATTGCCAATGTTGCAGAGGTTGCCATGTTTAAAATTCTATCAGATAGTAATTGCATGTAAATTATTTGTTATAGTGTGGTTTGAAAATTTATGCGAAATTAGGTTTTTTACCTAAAACTTTTAGTTGGTTGTAGTGTTCGGAAACGGCTTGCCAAAAGGTAGAATATTCGTTGTAAGGTAAACGGTATTCATTCGCTGTTTCTTTTACGATTTTAGCGATTTTACTGTAATGAATATGGCTAATATGAGCAAATAAATGGTGCTCTACTTGTCTGTTTAACCCACCTGTATAAAACTCGGCAAACCAACTTTTTGGTGAAAAGTTAGAGGTGGTAAATAATTGATGAATAGCCCACGTATTTTTCATGTTGCCATCTTCATCAGGTACAGGCATTTCTGTATTCGGCATCACATGCGCTAATTGAAAAATAACACTTAAAATGATACCTGCAGTATAATGCATTACGAAGAAACCAATTAAAACTTGCCACCAAGCAAACCCTAAAGATAAGGGGAGGACAATCCAAATGGTATAGTAAACGATTTTACCAATAATAAGCTTGGTCCATTGCGTAGCTGGGTGAGGAAGTTTTCCGTAAGCTAATTTTCTTTTTAGGTATTTATACGTTTGGATGAAATCGGTCGTAATAGCCCAGTTTGCAGTTAATAATCCGTATAAAAAGAAGGCATAAAAACGTTGGTATTTATGAATTCTTAACCATTTGGTGTGTTTCGAAAAACGGATGATTCTTCCTGCGTCAATATCTTCATCATGACCTTGGATATTGGTATATGTGTGATGAAGAACATTGTGTTGTACTTTCCAGTTATAATCGTTTCCAGCTAAAATATATATGCTGCTTCCCATTAATTTATTAACCCATTTTTTGCTTGAAAAAGATCCGTGATTAGCGTCGTGCATCACGTTCATACCAACTCCAGCCATTCCGATTCCCGTAGTAATCATGCATAAAATTTGTGCCCACCAAGGTAAATCAAGGCTTAAAACTAAAACAACTGGTACAATAAGTAAGGCAAACATAACCACTGCTTTTAGGTACAGTTTCCAGTTTCCAGTACGTTTAATATTATTTTCTTTGAAATAATCATTAACGCGTTTATTTAATGTTCGGAAAAATTTTGCCGAATCTGTTCTTGAAAATGATAATGCTTGTTTTGTCATGCTATAATTAAATTAATATGACGTAAAAATCAATTCGTTACGCCATATTCTGCGCAAAGATAGGAATAAACAAAGTTAAGTATTACCAAAATTTTGTAAAAAAATGGGTTTAAAAGCTATATTTTTGTTGAAAATTTAACAATACATGGAACTCATCTTAAAGTACTTTCCTAATCTTACAGAAGACCAGATCAATAAGTTTACGCAATTAGAATCGCTGTATCAAGACTGGAATTTAAAAATTAATGTGGTGTCAAGAAAAGATATTGATGAATTGTATTTACGCCACGTTTTGCATGCTTTGGGAATAGCAAAAGTGATTTCGTTTAAGGACGGTAGTAACATTTTAGATGTTGGTACAGGTGGTGGATTTCCAGGTATCCCATTAGCTATTATGTTTCCTGAATGTTCTTTTCATTTGGTTGATAGTATCGCTAAAAAACTTAAAGTGGTAAATGAAGTTGTGGAAGGCTTAGGGTTAACGAATGTGAGAACGACTCATAGTCGCGTTGAAGCTATTGATGAGCAATTTGATTTTATAGTAAGTCGTGCCGTTGCTATTATGCCAACTTTTGTGCATTGGGTAAAAGGGAAAATCGCCAAAGAAGAAAAGCATGAATTAAAAAATGGTATTCTATATTTAAAAGGTGGTGATTTAACCGAAGAACTAAAAGATTATCGTACCACGACCATTTATAATTTAAGTGATTTTTATGAGGAAGACTTTTTTGAAACAAAAAAAGTAGTGCATTTGCCTTTAAAGTACCGCGGCTAAATTTATAGTTTTACCAGTGCTGTAATTCCTTTATTGAAAAAGTAATATTGGTGTTGAAACCAGTACGTATCACTATAGGCTTCGATACTCGTTATGTTGGCTCCTAAATTTAAAATACTGTTGGCTTTATTAAAATGCTGCTTGGCTTTTATCTTATCGTTTAAGTTTATATAGGCTATAGCAAGTCCAAGGTGGGCATCAAAATCATTGGAATCAAATTTTAAAACTTTTTCAAAATCGGAAATTGAATTCATGTCATTCCCTAGAAACAAGCTAGAAGCTCCTCTGTAGAAGTAGGCAAAGGGATTATTGTCGTTTAAACTGATGCTTTTGGTTAAATCGTTGTTAGCATCTTGGTAGCGTGTTATGTCCATAAAAAATACGCCTCTTTCATAAAAATTTTCTGAACTGGGGTAAATTAAAATCGCTGTGGAATAATCTTCAAAGGCCTTTTGGTGATTCTCTAAGGCTTTGTAGGCTGTAGCTCTTAAAACATAGGTTTTTGGATTCCCAGGAATTTTTTTAATCACCTTATTGAAATCGCTAATAGCTTTGTCGTATTCTTCTAAATCTAAGCGCACACAGGCTAAACTGTAAAGGGCGTCAATAAAACTATCATCTAAAAGGTAGGCTTTAGCATAATCTTCTTTAGCTTCAGCGTAATCTTTAACATTATACCTAGAATTTCCACGGTTATAATAGGAATCGGCATCTGGTTGGTCGGCAATAATTTTAGAGTAATCTACTATGGCTCCGTAGAAGTCTTCCGAATTGTTTTTAGCCAAGGCACGTTGAAAATAAGCATCTAAGTTTTTAGGTTCTAATTTGATAACTTCATTTAATAACGAAATTCTTTCAGATAAATCGGAAGATCTTAAGGCTTGTCTGTATAGTTTGCTAGCTTGTCCGAAAGTTAATAGTGGCAAAGCTATGCATAGGGTGAATAGTAATTTTTTCATTGAAAATTGAATAAGCAAAAAAATGCTGTTTTAAAGAATAAAATTAAGCATAATTTTAAAGATAGGGAGTAAGATTTCAATAATCTTGTAGGGTGTTATGTTTGGTGAATACTTATAAGACTTGGGATTATAGGTTTATGTGTCATGCTGAATCAGTTGTCTGTTAAATATTTTTTGTAAGTTGGCTCAACTTTTTTCTGACCAATCATTTTATGTGTACCGTAAGTTTATTTCCAGTCCATGCTACCGATTTTATATTGACATCAAATCGTGATGAATCTCCCGATCGGCCAGCGGTTAATCCTAGCTTTTCTTCTGTTGAAAACACAAAACTTTTATACCCAAAAGACCCTTTGTCTGGTGGAACTTGGATTGGTGTTAGCGAAAAAAAACGATTGGTATGTGTGCTTAATGGTGGTTTTGCGTTACATGAACGAAAAGCGACGTATCGTAAAAGTCGCGGACTTGTAGCCAAAGACTTGATGCTTATGCAGGATGTTGTCGAGGATGTTGAAAACTACAATTTTAAGGATATTGAACCATTTACTATTGTTATGGTAGACTGGAGCACACATCTTCAATTTTTTGAATTGGTTTGGGATGGCGAAGAAAGGCATTTTGAAAAGTTGCCTTTAAAACCAAGAATTTGGTCCTCTTCAACCTTATATACCGAAGCCATGAAAAAGGAACGCCAGTGTTGGTTTCATGATTTTTTAACTGAAGGTGATAGGCGTGCAGAGCAAATCTTGAAATTTCATAAAACTGCAGGAGGAACAAATCGCGATTATGGCGTGATCATGGATCGTGGTTTTGTGAAAACGACGAGCATCACTCAGGTTGAAAAATGTCATTATATGGTGAAAATGAGATATGAATCCCTTGAAAACGAATTGATTTCTGAAGAGGTGTTTGATTTCCAAAAATCTGCTATGCATGGTTAATACGGGAATTGTTATAACTCTAGCTTACCCCGATACGGTGGTTAGGTTGCCAAAAGAATGGTATGCACCCTATTTACGATTTTTTGGTATAGGTACTAAAAATTATGTGAGAGCCGGACATGCTGCTTTAGTTTTAGTTGAAAAAGAAACCGGTGCTTTAGATTATTACGATTTTGGCCGCTATATCGTACCAGCCCCATTTGGTCGCGTTCGTAGCCATGAAACCGATAACGAATTGCAAATGCCTTTCATGGCAGATATGGAAAAAGGTGTTATCAAAAATTTAGATGACATTTTAAAATATTTAGCAACGCATCCCAAAATCACCCATGGAGAGGGGACGATGTTAGCTTCCGTTTGCAGTTCTGTTGATTACAATATGGCGCGGTCATTCATATTAAATTTACAAGGTCATAAGGCAGTTCGCTATGCTGCTTTTAAACGGGAAGCTTCTAACTGTGCGCGTTTCGTTGCCGATACCTTGTTGGCTTCAGTAACCGATGCTCGAATACGTAAACAACTCAAAAAAATGCAAAGGTTTACCTCAAGCACCGTTGGAAATGTTCTGTTAAGTGATACGGAGAATACCATTTTTAAAGTTTTAGAAAACGGCGATATCTCCAAGTTTAAAGGTTCTCAAAAAAGTGAGAACCTAAGGTGTTTTTTAGATAGGTTGAAAGGTTTTCAGCCGAACTTGGAAGGTAACCTGTTGTCAAAAGAGGTGGTGGGATTAAGTGATAATGCCCAATATTTGTCTGGAATAGGCGGAGGAGCTTGGTTTGAACTTCACAAAACCGATGACGATATTAATTATAGATTCAGACGCATTTCTCCTTACGGAAGGGTGGATTGTGACGCCTATTTTCAAGTTGATAAAAAGACGTTTTGTTACGATTCAGACTATGAGTTTATGCCTTTTTCTAACTGTAAAAGCTTTCAGGTAAAACAAAATACATCTGTTTATAATTTTCAACGGGTACCTTCTTCTTAATTATAATTAAACAGAGAGGCTTAAAAAGGCCATAGTTGTTAACGTTAATATGATGAGTAAGGGGGTTACAAACTTTAGCCATTTGTTAAATCCGATATTAACAATAGCTAAAGCGGCCAAAATTAATCCTGTAGGACTAATCAAATAAAGAAGTCCCATCCCATACTGATAGGTGTTTACTATAACTTCTCTACCTAAGTTAACAGTGTCGGCAAGTGGAGCCATCACAGGCATAGTTAATACAGCCATTCCTGAAGATGATGGCATAAAAAACGAAAGTCCCGCATAAATAAACAGCATGAAATTTGTAAAAAGGGCTTTGGGCATGCCTTCAGTAATAGTGCTGGCGTGAAATAAAAGGGTGTCGCTAATAAGGCCATCTTGCATAAGAATGGTGACACCCCTGGCAATACCAACAATAAAAGCGACGCTTAATAAGTCTGCTGCGCCTTTAACAAAAGTTTCAATGAATGTTCTTTCTTTGATTTTCGCTAGAAATCCTATAATAATGGCGCTTATTAAAAATGTTGTGGTCATTTCAATAAACCACCAATCTAAAAACGATACACCAATAATCATAACCACAAAGGATGCTGAAAACACAAAGGTAATCGCTTTTAAGCGTCCCGAAAACTTAGTATAACTATTGGTTTTTATTTTAAAACGAGCTTCAATATCTTCTTTTTGATTGTATATGATAGATTTTGAAGGATTGTTTTTTACGCGTTTGGCATAACGAAGAATGTAAACTATAGTAATACTTAAACAAAGCACAAGCATAATTAACCGACTTTGTAAACCAGTGGTCCAGTTGATTCCTGCAGCATCTGAAGCGATTATTGTTGAAAACGGATTAACCGTAGAGCACATGGTACCGATTGCTGAACCCAGAAATATACAGCTCACTCCAACAAGGGCATCATATTTTGCAGCTAAAAAAACGGGAATTAAAATAGGGTAGAAAGCCATGGTTTCTTCAGCAAGTCCAAATGTAGTTCCTCCTAATGCTATGATGGTGGTTACTAAAATAATTAAAAGGTATTCGTTCCCCTTAAGTATTTTGGCTGTCCAAGCAATGCCGGCATCAAAGGCGCCTGTTAAGTTCATAATGCCAATTAATCCGCCAATAATTAATATAAGAAAAATGATATCTGCTGCTTCAATAATACCTTTTATTGGGGCTTTCACTAAATCGAAAAATCCTTGAGAGTTCGCTGGAAGTGCTTTGTATGAATGAGGAATCCCGATAGGTTTATAGATGGCACCGCTAGTAAATTTTTCCAAAGGAATTTTTATGCCGAGATTGTTTAATGTTTCTGTGGTGGCAGGAAATTCGTAGGTGGCTTCAAGACTGGTTTTAGTAAAAGTTTGACTTGAAGCGTTGTAAGAAAGGCTGTCATATTTTCCGGCCGGAACAACCCGTGTTAACAAAGCTACTAAGCCAGCGATAATGAATAATAAGGTTTGTGCTGAAGGAAATTTTAACTTTTTCATAGGCTTTGTGTAAACTGTGCTTTTTCTCTTTTAAAGAATTCGGTTAAAGTTATAGGTTCCTTTCCTGTGAACTGCTGGTAGTTGTTAGAAATTTTAGGAGCTTTTTCTATTCTGGGTAAAAAGTGCAATAATGTCATGACCATGGCGAAGTCCTTATTGAGACCGTCTTTTCTTTTTTTGAAATAGAATCTTATCGGATTTATACTGTTGAAACTTATGTGTAAGCCCGTCACTTGATTCAATAAAGCGGTAGCTTCATAAAAACTTTTGTTCTCAGATCCTGTAAGTTCGATGATACTATTTTTGTGAGTGTCAAATGTAGTAAGTACTATAGACGCTATTTCGGCTATGTTTTTTATATCAATCCAGTTAAATTTAGCATGGCTTGAAGGCAGTGTAATACTTTGCGATTTTAAAATTTCGGGAAGTAAGGTGGTGATTAAGTTCTGCATAAAATAGCTTGGGCGCAGAAAAATATATTCGAAATTATAATCTTTAATTAAAGATTCGATTTTGTTATGCGGAATGACTTTACTCTTCTCGGCACCTTGAACAGAGAGAAAAACAATTTTTTTAATCCCTTTTTTCTGAGCAGACTTTAACAAGGGGTTGAAATACTCTTCGATATGTGAAATATGAGGAGGTCTGAGGAGAAAAAGAATGTCGATATTTTCAAACGCAGTGTTAAAGGTGGACTGGTCCTCAAAATCGAATGTTGTAAATTTTAGCTTTTGTTGTTCTGCAAAAAGTTGTTTTGCATTAGTGAGGCTTCTTACAGCTGCAGTCACTATAATCTGTTGGTCCGATTGACATAAATAAGTAATTAATTCTCGACCAATGTTTCCTGTTGCTCCAGTAATCAGTACGTTAATCATAGTGATAGCGAATATAGATTAAATACTTGCTAAAAATAATCAATTATTACTAGAGGGGGTATTTTGGGTTGAATGTAATTATTTGGTCGTTACTCAATAATAAGGAAATAAAGACATCAATTTAATTCATGGCAAAAGGAGCACTTAATTTAAATGTAGGAATGGTAACTTGAAACTTTTTGGTTGTTGTGAAGTTTACCATACTGTAATGCCCATGCATGGCACCTAATGGCGATGTAAGTAAACATCCTGATGAATAGGTGTGAGATTCACCTGGTTTTAAAACTGGTTTTTTGCCAACAACACCTTCTCCAGAAACGGTTTCAATATTGTTTAAGGCATCTAAAATTTCCCAATGTCTAGCAAATAGTTGGACAGAATCTTTACTTTGGTTTTCAATGGTTATAGTATACCCAAAAGCATATTGTATCTTATAGTTTTTATAAAATGAACCTTCGTAAGTCGTTTTTACGGAAATTTTAATGCCCTTTGTAACCTGTTGAACCATGTTAAATACTGATATACCACGTGTTAATGGTAGCTAATGTAGTAAATTATAAATGCCAATCATAAATTTTAACGTCTGAGATGAAAAAATTAGATAATTTACAATTTTAGTCGCTAATATTTACGGAAGTCCCTTCGTTAGCACCTACAATTCTATCATATCGTGCTCCAAGGTCTCTGTAGTACACTAAAACTTTGTAGCTATTTTCTGTTTGCCAAAAATTACCGCTTATTAAATTCTCATTAATAGTACCATTAGAATCTACAGCAACATATTTATAATTGTAAAACCCTTGCTTGAGCAAAAGACTCCCTTTAAAGATGTTTTTTGCGGCATCGTATGTTAGGCGTGTTGATTCTTCAATTGTAAAATTGTTGAAGGTGCCATAAACATAGATGTCTTTGTTTTTTATGTTTTCGTCTGCAGCTAGAGAAAAGTGAACCCAAACGTAATCGGCTTCAATGCTGGGATCGGAAGCATCCATGTTGTTAATAACATAGTTGCCATTAATGTCTGGATTATAAGTGTAAATTTGGTTGGCGCGAATGGAGTTTGTAAATAAATAATTGTGATACAGATCTTGTAAATCAACAAACTGAATGTTGTTGTTCGCACCTCGAATATCTTTGTTTTCAAAAAAGAAATACTCGTTCCCTCCCCAAAAGCTGGTTTCAGAATCATATTTATAAACCAATTGATTCCCTAATACATATTGTGGTTTTACATCTGTTATTGCAGTATTTAAATTGTTATTCTGAATAATTACGGCATTAACGGTTTGGGTTGGATTATTAAATTGAATGCGGTTGGAAACCACAAGAATTTCAACACGTTGTTTTTCTTGAATATTAGAAAGATCCCTTGCACGTTTGAGTACAATACCCACATCAGCTAAATTTTCATAAATCATAAATTTTTGAGAAAACATAAGTTCATTGTCACTATTATAAATGAACAACATATAGTTTCCTGAAACCTTTAATCCTTTAGTTTGATCGTTAGGAATGGTTAGTTTGTAATGAGAAAAAATCTGGTACGTATTAAAGGAGTTTTCATATTCTCTAATACGTTGGTTGTCTAAACCATCCATATATTCCGTTTGAATAAGTACAGAGGGGGTCCAGTCTCTATTGTAATATTTTATTTTATAGTAAAAGTCTTCTTCGTTGCCATTTAAGGCGTCAAATTCAATAGTTATTGGGTCTCCTAAGCGAATGATGGGGAGTTGGTTGTCGGTTGAAGCCCCTTTAAATTGTATCGTTTTTATATATTCCGGAGGTGGTGTTTCTTGTGTTTGAGCAAGACTTAATGAAATATTAAGGCAAAAAATAATAAGCAAAAGAAGGCTATTTTTCATGGGGTGTTTTTTATTAATGGGTAAAGATAACAAATTTCATACCGAGGTTTTACGTTGTTATTTAGAATAAATACAAATAACGAAACAATACGAATACAATGGATATTAATACTAAAGAAATTCTGTAAATTTGCAGCAATTTTTAGACAACTAATTTCAATAAATATAAATATGTCAAACGACATTCGTATTAAAAAAGGTCTGGATATTAAACTTAAGGGTGCAGCTGATAAAACGGTCGAGCAAGCGATTATCAGCAACTACTGTACCATAAGACCAGAAGACTTCCATGGAATTATCCCTAAACTTATTGCGAAAGAAGGTACTACAGTCCAAGCTGGAGACACCCTTTTTCATGATAAGTCCAACGAAAAACTAATTTTTGTTTCTCCTGTTTCAGGTAAAGTCGTTGAGGTTATTCGTGGACCTAAGAGGCGCATTGACGCTATTAAAATTGAAGCCGATAAAACACAGTCTTACAAAGATTTTGGAAAGATTGCTGTTGAAACTGCACAACCAGAAGAAGTTAAAGCACATTTGCTTGCTTCAGGATGTTGGCCGTTTGTAAAACAACGTCCTTACGACGTGGTTGCAAACCCTGAGCGATCGCCAAAAGCGATTTTTATTTCAGGATATGCCAGTGCTCCTTTAGCTGCCGATTTAGACTTTACCCTTCAAGGTAAAGAAGCCGAGCTGCAAGCTGCGGTTACTGCTTTAGGTAAACTTACCGAAGGTAAAGTACATGTTTCAGTTGGTCAAACTGCTAATTCGCCACTTTCAGGATTGAAGGGCATTACCTTACATAAGGTTTCTGGTCCGCATCCTTCTGGAAATGTTGGAACGCAAATCAACAAAATTGATCCTGTAAATAAAGGAGAGGTTGTTTGGACGATAGGCGCTCAAGATTTAGTAATTATCGGTGAGCTATTGCTAACAGGGAAATTCAATGCCGAGCGTATTGTTGCCTTGGTAGGATCTTCAGTTCAAAAACCAAGATATTTCAAAACCCTTATTGGTAGTGAAGTTTCCACTATGATCTACGATAAAGGTATCGATAAAGCTGGTCATGATCGTATTATTTCTGGTAATGTATTATCAGGAAAAGAAATTAAAGCCGATGGTAGTTTAGGTTACTATTGCAATGTGATTTCTGTTATCCCTGAAGGTGATGATTATGAGTTCTTCGGATGGAACAAACCTATTTTTAATAAAGTTTCTACCTCAAGAGCGTTTACTTTTTCATGGTTAAATCCTAAAAAAGTTTACGATTTAAATACCAATACAAATGGTGAGCATAGAGCTTTTGTAACGACAGGTACTTATGAAGAAGTTTTTCCTCTTGATATTTATCCATTACAAATCTTAAAAGCATGTTTGTATAAAGATTTAGATGAAATGGAAGCTTTAGGGATGTACGAAGTTGCTCCCGAAGATTTTGCCTTAACAGAATTTGTTTGTGTGTCTAAACAACCACATCAAAAAATAATTAGAGAAGGTTTAGACTTAATGCTAAAAGAGATAGGATAATGGGTTTAAAAGAAAATTTACATAATTTTAAAGTTAAAAATAAAGGGAAGAAGTGGCTACCTGCTTTTTCTGCCATTCATACATTTTTATTTTTACCTAATGAGGTTACTCATAACGGAACGCATATTAAAGCAGCCGATGATTTAAAACGTACCATGAATACCGTAATTATGGCTATGGTACCATGTTTAATTTTTGGTATGTTCAACGCAGGATATCAACATCATTTAGCTTTTGATGGTATTCAAGCGGTTTCAGGTGGTTTTTTTAGCGCCGAGTTCTGGACGCTAGATAACTTTTTAGTTGGTTTTTGGAAAATATTACCACTAGTCATCGTGTCTTACGGTGTTGGTTTAGGTATTGAATTTATTTTCGCCATCATAAAAGGACATGAAGTAGAAGAAGGATACTTAGTAACAGGTATGTTAGTACCGTTAATTGTTCCTATCGATATTCCATTATGGATGCTTGCAGTAGCTGTAGTTTTTGGTGTTGTAATAGGTAAAGAAGTTTTTGGAGGAACAGGGATGAATATTTTAAATCCTGCATTAACTATTAGAGCTTTCCTATTCTTCGCTTACCCAACTTGGATGTCGGGAGATAAAGTATGGGTTGAAGGTGCTGTAGCTAGAGATCGCGCGATTGCAGCGGGAGAGAATCTAGATGCCGTTTCTGGTGAAACCATTTTAGGAAGCTTAGCCCAAGGTAAAGAAGTAGCCCATTCGGTTGCCGATATGTTCTTCGGATTTATTCCAGGTTCCATCGGAGAGACTTCTACCTTATTAATAATTTTAGGAGGATTGTTCTTAATCTTTGCTAAAATAGGAAGCTGGAGAATCATGTTATCATCAGTTCTTGGAGCCCTTGCTGTAGGACTTATTTTTAACCAAGTTGTTGATGCTGGTGTTATTACCGAAACTAGTAAGTTTTACGGTTTAATGAGTACACCATTTTGGCATCATTTACTAATTGGTGGTTTTGCCTTTGGTACCGTGTTTATGGCTACCGATCCTGTAACAGCAGCACAAACCAATAAAGGTAAATGGTATTACGGTTTCTTTGTAGGATTCATTTCTATCTTAATCCGTGTATTCAATCCAGCCTACCCAGAAGGTGTGATGTTAGCCATTCTTTTAATGAATGTTTTTGCACCAACAATCGATCATTACGTAGTACAAGGTAATGTGAAGAAAAGAAAGAAACGTTTAAAAGTAAAAACGGCTTAACAATGGAAAATAGAACGGATAAAAATTCATATACTATAATATTTGCCATAGCCATGGTTATCGTGGTTGGCGCATTATTAGCATTTACGGCGTCTTCTTTAAGTCCGAAAATTTCAGAAAACCAACGTATAGAAAAGCAACAAAATATTTTGTATGCGATGGGTGTAAATGATAATGATGAATCTAGTGCCATTTTTGTTTCAACAAAAGATGCACCAGAATTATTTACAAAATACATCTCTAAACAATTAGTGATTAAAAATGGTGAGGTTTCAGAAGATGACCAAGCTTATTTAATAGACCTTAAAAAGGATAAAGCCGCTTCTGGAGGAGATGCTACTAAGCGTAACTTACCTTTATTTGTTGGTGAAAAAGATGGGGTGACCCATTATATCATTCCAATTTATGGAAAAGGATTATGGGATGCGATCTGGGGCTATGTTTCTTTAGATGAAAACATGGTTATTCAAGGAGCTTATTTCGATCACAAAGGTGAAACACCTGGATTAGGAGCGAACATTAAGCAACGTTACTTTATGGATGACTTTATTGGAGAGCATATTTTAGATGATAACGGAAACTTTAAAGGTGTTACCGTGGCTAAAGGAAATGCCGATCCAACAAACGAAAATAAAACAGATAACGAGGTTGATGCCATTGCAGGAGCTACTATCACAGGTGATGGAGTAACAGCAATGATTAAAAGTGATTTAAAGCTTTACAAACCTTATTTCGATAATTTAAAAAATAATTAATCTATGGGACTTTTATCAAAAAAAGACACAAAGTTAATCACAGACCCATTAGCAGATAATAACCCAATTACTATTCAAGTATTAGGGATTTGTTCAGCACTGGCTATTACAGCAGAGTTAAAAGCTTCAATAGTAATGTCCATTTCTGTAATGTTTGTATTAGGGTTAGGTAATGTTGTTATTTCTTTAATGCGTAACATCATTCCTTCTAAAATTAGAATTATTGTACAGTTAACTGTTGTAGCTGCTTTAGTAATTATAGTAGATCAGGTACTTAAAGCTTTTGCTTACGAGTTGAGTAAGACACTTTCGGTTTTCGTAGGATTAATTATTACCAACTGTATTATCATGGGACGTTTTGAGGCTTTCGCTTTAGCAAATGGCCCTTGGAAATCTTTCCTAGATGGTATTGGTAACTCTTTAGGATATGGTGTTATTCTTATCATCGTTGGTTTCTTTAGAGAATTATTAGGTTCTGGAACTTTATTAGGTTTCCCTGTATTGGGTGATCCAATTGCGAAAACAGGATTATACGCTATAGGTTACGAGAATAACGGGTTTATGTTATTATCACCAATGGCCTTAATTGTTGTAGGTATCATTATTTGGGTGCAACGTACAAGAAATAAAGCTTTAGTAGAAGATCATTAAATAGTTGATAGTTGATAGTTATTGGTTGATAGTCATTTACCACTAATTAAAAACAAAAAACTAAAAACTAAAAAATATGGAACATTTAGAATTATTTTTAAAATCAATATTTATAGATAACATGGTATTTGCCACGTTCTTAGGGATGTGTTCTTACCTTGCTGTATCTAAAAAAGTAAGTACAGCAGTTGGACTTGGTGCAGCGGTAATTTTCGTACTTGCTATCACCGTACCATTAAACTGGTTATTGGATCAATATTTACTACAACCAGGTGCTTTAAAATGGTTAGGCGAAGAATATGCGAGCTACGATTTAAGCTTTTTATCTTTTATCATGTTTATCGCTACTATTGCAACCATGGTACAATTGGTAGAAATTGTTGTTGAAAAGTTTTCACCTTCATTATATAACTCATTAGGTATCTTTTTACCGCTTATCGCTGTAAACTGTGCGATTTTAGGTGGGTCGTTATTCATGCAATCTCGTGAAATTCAAACTATAGGATTGGCTGCCACTTATGGTATCGGTTCTGGAATTGGATGGTTTTTAGCGATTCTTGCTATTGCCGCTATCCGTGAGAAAATTAGATATTCAAACGTACCACCAGCATTACGTGGTTTAGGTATTACCTTTATCATTACTGGCTTAATGGCTATCGGATTTATGAGTTTCGGAGGTATGTTAACTGGAGGTGACGATGAAGCACCTAAGGAAGAAAAAACAGCTCAAGTTGAACCTGCTAAGGAACAATCAGAGAACAACGAAGTGATCGCTAACAACATAAAAGTAAATGAGTAGTATGATTTTAGCAGCAAGTACAACAGGAACTATTGTAGTAACGGTAATCGCCTTTTTAATTATTACGCTTTTATTGGTTACTTTATTATTAGTTGTAAAACAAAAATTATCACCTTCTGGTCCTGTAAAGATCACGATTAATGGTGAAAAGGAAATAGAAGTAGCTTCAGGTGGAAGTTTACTTTCAACTTTAGGAAATTCAAAAATATTCTTACCATCAGCTTGTGGTGGTGGTGGAACTTGTATCCAGTGTGAATGTCATGTTTTAGAAGGTGGTGGAGAAGCACTTCCTACTGAAGTACCTCATTTCACAAGAAAAGAATTACAACATGGCGCACGTTTAGCTTGTCAAGTTAAAGTGAAGCAAGACATGAATATCACGATTCCTGAAGAAGTATTCGGAATTAAAAAATGGGAAGCTACTGTAGTGCGTAACTACAATGTGGCATCTTTCATTAAAGAATTTGTTGTAGAGATTCCTGAAGATATGGGCTACAAAGCTGGTGGATACATTCAAATTGAAATCCCACCATGCCAAGTGAAATATTCTGACATAGATATTACTGCACACCCAGAAGAGCATGAAACACCAGATAAATTCCAAGCAGAATGGGATAAATTCGGACTTTGGGACTTAACGATGAAAAATGATGATACTGTTGAGCGTGCATACTCTATGGCTTCTTACCCTGCCGAAGGACGTGAAATTATGCTAAACGTACGTATTGCAACGCCGCCTTGGGATCGTGCTAAAAACGGTTGGATGGATGTAAACCCAGGGGTAGCTTCATCTTATATCTTTAATCAAAAACAAGGAGATAAAGTAACTATATCAGGACCTTACGGTGAATTCTTTATCAATGAGTCTGAAAGCGAAATGCTTTACGTTGGTGGTGGAGCCGGTATGGCACCAATGCGTTCGCACCTTTATCACCTATTCAAAACCTTGAAAACAGGTAGAAAAGTAACGTATTGGTACGGTGGACGTTCTAAACGTGAGTTATTCTATTTAGAGCACTTCCGTGATTTAGAAAAAGAGTTCCCTAACTTTAGATTTTTCTTAGCTTTATCTGAACCTTTACCAGAAGATAATTGGCAAGTAAAAGCAGATATTGACTCTCCAGGAGATGGTTTCGTTGGTTTCATTCACAATTGTGTGATTGATAATTACCTAAGTAAACACGAAGCTCCAGAGGATATTGAATTATATTTCTGTGGACCACCATTAATGAATAATGCGGTTCAGAAAATGGGAGAAGATTTTGGAATTCCTGATGAGCACATCCGTTTTGATGACTTTGGAGGATAGTAAAAAACTTCTTATACCAATTATAAGAATATATTATACAGAAAACCGATACGAAAGTGTCGGTTTTTTTATGCCTTTATTTTTTTCGTGATTGCCATTTCTGATGATTTAAATACACGTTTGTAATCCATCACGTTTGGTATGTTGTCGAAATTACACAGAAGCGTTATTACCGCTGATAGCCCTTGAAACAAAACATCTTTATCGGTTGGGTTCGAAGGTTTTTTATGACGGTGATGAAGTGGTGTTTCAAATCCACAAGCTTCTAAAAAAGCCTGCTCTATTTGAAGTAATTCTAAAGGCGTATAGCCATTAAATTTCCGTCCCATAGATTGATGCGCCTGGCCAACATAATTTAAGTTTAAGCTACCGTGAGAATCAGAAAGGTGTTTCCAGCCATCCGTTTTATCTAAAATATTACCCACAGCACATTGTTTGCAACATGCTGGATTTAACTGGTTACTGTGAAAAGCGGTATATAATTTATGTATGGCCGCATCGAATCGTTTGGTCGTTTTCATGTTTTTTACTTCTAAGTTAATAAAAAATTGGTAATTATTATTTTAACAGTTTAGTCTTTAGTTGTTTAAGGAAGTTCTTTGGAAATCATTATTAAGATGTATATCTGTATTTGTTTAAAATATTATTAAGTTTGTCTAAAGAAAAATAATTGCATATGAGTAAACCGCTTACAGAACAAGAATTACATAATTTAGCCATGAATCATGTTGGTAAAGATTTAGAAGAACGTGGTTTTGAATTTATAGCGATTAACAGTAAGCTAAAAAAGCATCCTCAATTTGTATGTATTGATAAAAACAATCAATATTTTTTTGTGATTGTAAGAGCCGTAATTCTACCTGAAAACCCGAATAATTATGATGTTGTTTGGATGGAGTCCTTTAAAAATCATGCTAGAGAACAAAATGCTAAAGTTTTATATGCAGGGGTAGGTATTGGAAGTTTAGAGGGGGAACAAGCACCAATTTATCTCAACACCGATTACTTATTAGAGTATAATGGCATTCAATTTTTAGAAACCAATTTAAATTAAACCTGTGCGATCGTATGAAAAATATAGCCATTGTTATTGCTCTTCTATTTTTTGTTTCATGTAAAAAGGAGATAAGAAACACCAAATTAGCTGGAAGCGTATTTGGAACGACTTATTCTGTGATTTATAATTCAGAAAAGAATTATTCTAAAGAATTTGATAGTTTGTTTGCTGTATTGAATCATTCAATGTCCACCTATCAGGAGAATTCCATCATTTCTAAATTAAATGAAAATGAGTTGGTTGAAGTCGATGATCACTTTATAAAGGTCTATGAGGCTGCAAAAAACATATATGAAGAAACCGATGGCGCTTTCGACCCTACTATTGGAGCTGTTGTTAATGCTTGGGACTTTGGACCAAAAGGAGAAATAGAACAGTTAGACACCCTTAAAATAGACTGGCTAATGCGTTCGGTGGGATTAAAGCAGGTGACATTATTAGACAATAAAATAATTAAACCTAAGGGTACCTTTTTAGACTTCAATGCCATTGCAAAAGGTTATGGGGTTGATGTGATAGGTGAGTTTTTAGAATCACAAAATATAAATGATTATTTGGTTGAAATTGGTGGAGAAATAAGAGTGCGAGGCATGAATGCTGAAAAAAACCACTTATGGAAAGTTGGAATTGAGAGTCCGAATTTTGAAGGCGAACATATGATTTCTGATGTCGTGGAGCTTAAAGATGAAGCTATGGCAACTTCTGGAACCTATAGAAAATTTAAGGTTGACAAAGAAGGCAAACGCTACGCTCATATTATTGATCCTAAAACTGGTTTTCCTAGTAAAACGAGCTTACTTAGTATTTCTGTTATTGATAAAACTTGCATGACGGCCGATGCCTATGCAACAGCTTTTAAGGCGATGGGGGTAGAGAAGGTAAAAGCCTTTTTAAAAGACCATCCTGAACTTAAAGTTTTTTTGATTTTTGAAAATGACAATCAAGAAATAGAAACTTTGGCACTTAATGGTTTTCCGGAAAATTAATAGCTTTTATTTTTAGCTTATGGATTCAAGCCTTTCAAACCTTCATATATAACAATGCTTACTGCATTGGCTAGATTTAAACTTCTTACATGTTCGCTATAAAGCGGAATTTTAAATAACCTTTCCGTGTTAGCATCAATAATTTCTGGAGCTAACCCCACGGATTCTTTTCCGAAGATTAAAAACATGTCGTCTTCAAAAGGAATATCCCAATGGTTTTTAGCGCCTTTACTAGATAGAAAAGCCATGCTCTTACCTTGATGCTTATTAAAAAAGGCTTCGGTATTATCGTAGTAAGTCACCGAAAGATGTGGCCAATAATCTAAACCAGCGCGTTTTAAACGGGCGTCTGTAATTTCAAACCCAAGAGGTTTTACGATATGTAAATTGGAGCCTGATCCTAAGGCTAAACGTCCAATGTTTCCAGTATTGTTAGGTATTTCAGGTTCTATAAGTACGATGTTTAGAGGCATGTTATTGACTATTTGAATGTAAAAAGCCTATTCCTGTTTATAGAATAGGCTTTAAAAATGATTTTATTAGGGATTAAGCTTCAATTTGAGTTTTTCCTATTTCGTTAATTTCGTCTGTATGTTCTAATTTAGGGTCTGGGCCATATTGGTTATTCCCTTTATCACCTTCGGTTACTAATAAAACGAAAATCCAAATAGGACCAATAAAAGGGATGGCACCAACTAAATAAAACCAGCCACTTTTACCAACATCGTGCAATCTTCTAACTATTACAGCTAAGGTAGGAATGAAAATTCCTAAAATGTAGATACCATATATCCCCAATAAAGCAGGGGTGTCTGTTGCAGCAGCAATGCCACCAAAAACAGTCATGATAGCTATTATAAAAATGATATTAAACAATGTGAACATCCAATACTCTTCGCGTCTAGCTCTACCGTTAAAATTTGCATAGTTATCACGAACTACTTTTAAATAATATTTCATAAATTTTTGGTTTGGGGTTAGTTAATAATTAGTAGGTCAATATATTTAATTTAATATAGAATCTATAAATTTATTTAAACTTTTAGTGCCCTCTAGAGTCACATGTTTTACAAAAGCACTGCCTATAATGGCGCCTTTAGCGTATTGTGTGGCTTGCGTAAAGGTCTCGTTGTTACTAATACCGAAACCAATAATTTGCGGATTATTAAGCTTCATTTTATCGATACGCTCGAAATACTGTGTTTGCTCGTCGCCAAAACCTGATTGTGCTCCCGTTGTGCTGGCACTACTTACCATGTATATAAATCCGTTTGAAATAGAATCGATATAACGAATACGCTCGTCACTCGTTTGTGGTGTGATAAGGAAGACATTAATTAAGCCGTATTTTTCAAAAATAGCTTGGTATTCTTCGTGATACACATCTACTGGTAAATCCGGAATGATAAGTCCGTCGATTCCAATTTCCTGACATTTTTTACAGAAAGCTTCCACACCATATTGAAACATAGGGTTAAAATACCCCATGATGATTAATGGAATATTCACCGTTTTTCGAATGTCTTTTAATTGGTCGAAAAGAATTTCGGTGGTCATACCATTTTTTAAAGCCTTGGTTGAACTTTCCTGAATGGTTGGTCCATCGGCTAAAGGATCGCTAAAAGGCAAGCCAATTTCAATCATATCGACACCGCTTTTTTCTAAATCTTCAATGATTGATACGGTATCGTTAAGGCTTGGGTAACCTGCTGTAAAATAGATAGACAGTAATTTTTTGTCTTCGCTTAGTTTTTTATTTATTCTGTTCATTGTTAATGAATAGTTTTTTTAATTCCCTCGAAGGAGGGAATCTTTTTAATTTCTAATTTAAATGTATTCTGAAAGGTCTTTCCAATCTGGATTCAATCCGTTAATTAAATTTATTTTCCATTCTCGATTCCATTTTTTTATTTGTCGCTCTCTTTTTATCGAGTTGTTTACATATTTGGTAGTTTCGAAATAAACTAGTTTCGTTACGTTATATCTTCCTGTGAAGGATTTTAAGCTGTTATTTTTATGTTGATTCAATCTAACTTTTAATTGTTTTGATCGCCCAACATATAGAACAGTATGATTTTTATTTGTTAATATGTAAACATAATGAACATCCATATTAATTAATGAGATTTCCGCCTTCGCGGAAATGAAAAAAATTAAATCTTGAAATACTCAATATAATTCTGTAAATCCTTATCACCACGACCAGATAAACTCACGACAACCACATCGCTAGGTTTAAATTTGCGTTGCTCAAAAATGGCTAAAGCGTGCGAACTTTCGATGGCTGGAATAATGCCTTCTAACTTACATAAATCCAGTCCTGCATTCATTGCTTGATCGTCGGTAATGGCCATAAATTCGGCACGTCCTGTTTTACAAAGATGTGCGTGCATCGGGCCAACACCAGGGTAATCCAATCCTGCTGAAATTGAATATGGCTCGGTTATTTGTCCGTCTTTGGTTTGCATTAACATGGTTTTACAGCCGTGAATAATCCCTTCTTTTCCTAAAACAGAAGTGGCTGCACTTTCACCAGAATCGACGCCCAAACCGGCAGCTTCAACGGCAATAATACCTACTTCTTCCTCGTGTAAATAGTGGTAATAGGTTCCAGCGGCATTCGATCCACCACCAATACAAGCCACCACATAATCGGGGTTTTCACGGCCTTCTTGTTCTTTTAATTGCCATTTAATTTCTTCGGAAATCACAGCTTGAAAACGCGTTACCATGTCTGGGTAGGGGTGCGGACCAATAGCTGAACCAATGATGTAATGGGTGTCTACAGGGTTATTAATCCAATCGCGAATAGCTTCGTTAGTTGCATCTTTAAGGGTACGGCTTCCAGATTTTGCAGGAACAACCGTCGCGCCAAGCATTTTCATTCTAGCCACGTTTGGTGCCTGTCTAGCAATGTCAATTTCGCCCATATACACGATACACTCCAGTCCCATTAAAGCACAAACCGTTGCTGTTGCCACACCGTGCTGTCCGGCACCAGTTTCGGCAATAATGCGGGTTTTACCAAGGCGTTTCGCCATTAAAATCTGACCAATAGTATTGTTGATTTTATGCGCTCCTGTATGGTTTAAATCTTCGCGTTTTAAATATATTTTGGTATTGTATTTTTCTGAAAGACGCTTCGCGAAATAAAGCGGCGAGGGCCGACCTACGTAATCCTTTAAAAGTTTATCGAATTCTGCTTTAAAATCGGGTTCGGCCATCACTTTTAGATAGTTTTGGCGTAATTCTTCTACATTAGGATATAGCATTTCTGGAATAAAAGCGCCTCCAAATTCGCCATAATAACCTTTTTCGTTTACGTTGTAATTATTCATAATCTTTAATATTCCTTCGAAGTATGGATCCCGTTTTATTTACGAAATGACAAACTTTTTATAAATTCTTTTAATAATTCTATATTTTTTAATCCGGGCTGGATTTCAAATTTACTGTTTACATCTAAAGCGTAGCAGTACTTTGAAGCTGGACTTTCAATAAATTTCTTAACATCTTCAGCTTGATCTGGACCAATACCACCACTTAAAAAGAATGGTTTTGTAGACGGGTAGTCGTTTAAAACATTCCAATCGAAGGTATAACCGTTTCCACCTGGTAATTTTCCTTTGGTATCAAATAGAAAGTAATCGCAAACCGTTTCATAAGGCTTTAATTCTTCAAAATTGAAGCTGTCTTTTATTGAAAAAACTTTGATGATTTCTGGTTTTTTAAGCAGCACATCATCAAGTATATATTGCGTGTGTCGCAAGGTATCGCAGTATTCTGGAGATTCATGACCGTGTAATTGAACGGCTTGTAGGCCAAGAGTGGTAACTTTTTCAATTACAAAATTGATGTCGGCATTAACAAAAACGCCTGTTTTTTTTATCGTACTAGGTATTTCTGGAATGCTGCTTTCGTCAAAGTTTCTAGCTGAATCTTCATAAAAAATAAATCCTAGATAATCGGGTTGCAATGCGGCAACTTCTTCGATATTATCTGAGTACTTCATGCCGCAAATCTTGAGATGAAGTCCCTCACTACCCTTTGGGGAGAGTATTGATTGCGGTGTATGTTGTTTGTCTTTTTTATTCATAACAGTGATTATTCACATGAGTAAGCGTCCTTCTTCATTGGAGGAGCTAGAGGAGACTCTTTATAAATTCTGTTGCACTTGCTCCTGGGTTATCGGTTTTCATGAAATTTTCACCAATTAAAAACCCTTGGTATCCGTAAGGTTGTAATTCTTTAATGGCTTCAATATTACTGATACCGCTTTCGGAAACTTTGACGAAATCGTTTGGAATTAGTTTGCTTAAAGATTTGCTCGTGTTTAAGCTAACATCAAAGGTTTTTAAATTTCTGTTGTTTACACCAAGCATGTCTAGGCTCGGCATGATGGACTTGTGTAATTCTTCTTCGTTATGCACTTCCAAAAGCACGTCTAGATTTAGGCTTTTTGCAAATTCTGAATATTTTTTAATCTCGTCGCGACTTAAAATCGCTGCGATTAATAGGATAACGTCGGCACCATAAGCTTTGGCTTCTAGAAGCTGATATTCATCTATAATAAATTCTTTCCTTAAAAGCGGTAGGTTACAGCTTGCTCTAGCGGTAAGTAAATCGTCTAAAGAACCTCCAAAATATTTGCCGTCTGTTAAAACCGACATCCCGCAAACACCGGCATCTTCATAACCTTTTGCCACATCTTGAACGCTTAAAGTGTGGTTAATAACCGATTTTGATGGCGATCGGCGTTTGTGTTCGGCGATGATTCCTGTTTTACTGTTACGTAGTTTGTCAGATAAGGAAACGGTTGGTCTTTCGAATAAAACAGACTGTTCTAATTGTGACGTGGGAATTAAACTTTTTCTAAGTTCAACTTCTTTGCGTTTATCTAATGTGATTTTATCTAATATATTCATTTTTATAAGTCTGTAATTTTTAGTCTGTTGTCTGCATACCGAAAACTGTGACTGAAAACTTTTTAATTTTTATTTTAAACTTATTTACTTTTTTTGTTAACCAACAACTACCAAGCAACAACTATCTACTAAGAGCAATTAACTTTTCTAAACTAGCTCTCGCTTTTCCCGAGAATAACGATTCTTTAGCCATTTCAAACCCTTCTTGATGTGAAATTTGATTTGTTGTTGCAATAGCTAAACCAGCATTGGCACAAACCACATTATGTTGTGCGTCGGTACCTTCGCCGTTTATTACTTTTTTAAATATTTTGGCCGATTCTTCCACAGAACTTCCTCCAAAAATTGATTCTTGAGTAATGGCTTTTAAACCTAAAGTTTCTGGGGTAAAAAGCGTTTCGGCGTTATTGGAAATGATTTTAGCTTTTCCCGTTAAGGAAATTTCATCGTAACCATCTAAAGCGTGGATGATGCTATAATTTTTATCGGTTTTCTGATATAAATAACCGTACAAACGTTGTAATTCTAAATTGAAAACACCAACCATTTGATTTTTAGGAAATGCCGGATTAACCATCGGGCCTAACATATTAAAAAAGGTTTTTACTCCAAGTTCTTTACGTATTGGGCCTACTTCCTTCATGGCCGGGTGGAATAGGGGGGCGTGTAAAACACATATTCCGGCTTGATCGATAGAACGTTTTAGGAAATCGATATCGTTAGAAAATTTAATACCCAAATGCTCCATAACATTGGATGATCCGCAAGAAGAGGAAACACCATAATTTCCATGTTTGGTAACATGAACACCAGCGCCTGCAGTAATAAAAGAGGCTAAAGTTGAAATGTTAAAAGTATCTTTACCATCACCACCAGTACCACATAAATCAATGGGGTTATATTCGTTTAAATCTACCGCAATACATAAATCTAAAAGCGCATCTCTAAATCCGTTTAATTCGTTTAAGGTGATACTACGCATCATGTAAACGGATAGAAAACAAACAATCTGACTTCGGTTGTACATCCCTTTAGAGATGTTTACCAATACTTGTTTGGCTTCTTCACTAGACAGGGTTTCGTGATTTATTAATCTATTTAATACGTCTTTCATTAATTTCAATTTTCATTCTCGCGAAAGCGGGAATATATTTTCTCTACTAATATTATCAGGTTTAATAAACCAAGCCAAAAATCAATTTAATTTGATAGAATTTCTTCGGAATATTACATCCAAAGTTATTGTTATCCAGATTAGATTGATTTTTTTTAACTATTAACTATTAACTATTAACTATTAACTATTAACTATTAACTATTAACTATTAACTATTAACTATTAACTATTAACTATTAACCCAATTTTCTAAAATCTTCTTACCATCTGGTGTTAATACCGATTCTGGATGATATTGCACACCTCTAACATCATAAGTTTTATGTCTGAGGGACATGACTTGTCCGTTAGAATCAATAGAAGTCGCTTCCAAACAATCGGGTAAATTGGCATCCACAACCCATGAGTGGTAGCGGCCAACATCAAAGTTTTTGTTTAAGTTTTTAAAAAGGATTTCATCGTCTACACAAAGCTCAACAGGTGTTGCCACACCGTGATAAACTTCGTCTAAATTGCTTAACGAACCACCAAATACTTCGCCTATGGCTTGTTGTCCTAAACAAACTCCGAAAATACTTTTTGTTGGGGCATATTTTTCAATAATGGCTTTTAGTAAACCAGCTTCATCAGGAATTCCAGGACCTGGCGATAATACAATTTTATCAAAAGGTTCTACATACTCTAAGGTTAATTTATCGTTTCTAACTACAGTAACATCACAATCTAAATCTTCTAAATAATGAACCAAATTGTATGTGAAACTGTCGTAATTATCTATAACTAATACTTTCTTACTCATCTCTTATATTCCTGCGTAGGCAGGAATCTGTTTTTAGTTAATCTATATATTTATTTCTGTTCATTTTGTCTTGATACAAAACGAACCAAAAAATCAAATCAATCTAAGGAAATTCCTGCGGAACATTCGTTCTCGGAATTTCGTGCTTGAAGCTCCGCTTCGCATCTTCATTCCTTCACTCATTATTTCTTCAGAATGATGTTTCCGACTGCGTCGAAATTAGGGACTTGATTCTTTATTTTATTATTTTCTTTCAATTGATTTTTTTGTTTTTTAACCAATAACCAATATCAAATCTCTTCAGCCAAGGTTATCGCTTTTGTGAGTGCGCCAAGTTTGTTAAAAACCTCTTGCAATTCACTTTCGGCATCCGATTTAGAAACCATGCCTGCTCCGGCTTGCCAATTTAATTTATAGTCTTTGCTTAAAAATGTTCGTATCATAATGGCGTGATTAAAGTTTCCGTCGAAATCCATGAAACCAATAGCACCACCGTAGTAGCCACGACTTGTTTTTTCATATTTTTCAATAAGTTGCATCGCCATATGTTTAGGCGCACCACTTAAAGTACCTGCTGGAAAAGTATCGGCAACCACCTGCATGGTTGGTGTTGTATCATGCTTGTTACCTGTAACTTTACTTACTAAGTGAATCACGTGAGAAAAGAATTGGACTTCACGATAGGTAACCACTTTGACGCCGCTACCATGACGACTTAAATCGTTTCTTGCTAGGTCGACAAGCATCACATGCTCGGCATTTTCTTTATCGTCGGCTTTTAATTCTTCTGCTAATTTTTCGTCTTGTTCATCGTTTCCAGTACGTTTAAATGTACCAGCAATAGGGTGGATTTCGGCAAGACCTTCAGTAACCACAAGTTGTGCTTCTGGCGAACTTCCAAAGATTCTAAAATCACCATAATCAAAATAGAATAAATATGGTGAAGGATTAATACTTCTTAAGGCGCGATAAACATTAAAATCATCACCGGTAAATTCTTGAGAAAAACGACGTGATAATACCAGTTGAAAAACGTCGCCACGGCCAGCGTGTTTTTTCGCTACTTCAACTTGTTTTCTGAATTCATCATCTGTTAAATTAGAGTGAATATCTCCTTTTGAGCTGAAGTCATATTCAGCAAAGTTTTGAGTATTAATAAGCTTATCAATAGCATCAATGTTGTTTTCTTGATCTTCATAACAATGCGCGAAAATGTAAGCTTCATTTTTATAATGATTAATAGCGATAATATTCTTGTAAACCGCATAATACATGTCTGGAACCGTTACCGAATCATCTTTTTTGCTAATTTGAATATCTTCAAAATAACGTACAGCATCATAGGCTGTATAACCGAAAATACCATTGTTTATAAACTTGAAATCTTCATCAGTGTTTACATCAAAACGCTTTGTGAAGTTATGGATTTCATCTACCACATTGACATTTTCGTCTATATTAATATGGGTAGTACTACCATCGGGGTAGGTTTCAGAAATCACTTCATTTTCAACTTTAATGCTTGCAATAGGGTTGAAGCAGATGTACGAGAAGTTTTTATGACTTCTATGGTAATCACCACTTTCCAGCAGGATACTATTAGGGTATTTATCACGAATTTTATAGTACACGGTTACAGGTGTAATGGTATCGGTTAAAATTCTTTTGTGATGGGTATAAAGGCTAAATTTTTTCATATATGACATAAAAAAGGCTTGTCGTGAATGACAAGCCTTTTGATATTTTGAGTTTTAAATATACTAGGATTTTACTTCACGAAGATTAGTTTCGAAAGCACCACCACCAAGTATTGTTTAAAAAAGTATTCATTTTCTTATTTTTATCTGACCAAATATAAAAATGATAACCCATTACGCAAAACTTTAAAACAATTTTTTAATTAAAAGTTTGTTAAACTAAAAGAAATTCAATGAAGTATTAATTAGTTTTATGCTTATGAAGTTAAAAGTCCTATTCTTTGCTATTTTGATAATGGCGAGTTGTTCGAAAGTTAAAAAGAAAGAAGGCCTATCTCAATTGGCCATTAATGAATCTGTTCAAAAGAAAACTCAAATTAAAAATAACGATCTTAAGATTTATGATTTTGATGGTTTCGAAAAGTTTTTAAATCAAAAGGATGGTAAAATTCATGTGATAAATTTTTGGGCAACTTGGTGCGGGCCTTGTGTCAAGGAGCTCCCGTACTTTGAAAAAATACACGAAACCTATAAAGATAAAAATGTAGAAGTGTTATTAGTAAGTTTAGATTTTCCTCATCAATACGACTCTAAACTGAAACCTTTTATAAAGGATAAAAAATTAAAATCGAAAGTCATTGCTTTAGATGATCCCGATATGAACACATGGATTCCAAAAGTAGACCCTACATGGTCTGGAGCGCTTCCCGCCACTATAATCTATAAAAATGATCAAAGCGCCTTTTTTGAGCAATCTTTCACTTTCGAATCTTTAGAAAAAGAAATCAAACCATTTTTAAAATAAACCAAACATTATGAAAAAAGTAGTCAAATTTATTTCAGGAGGCTTATTAATACTTTTAGTAAGTGCTTTTACCGTAAACAAAACCATTAGCGACGGTTATAAAATTGGTGATGTCGCCGAAGATTTTTCGCTTAAAAATATAGATGGAAAGATGGTATCCATGGCCGATTATAAAAAAGCCAAAGGATACATTATAACGTTTACCTGTAATACCTGTCCGTATGCAGTGATGTATGAGGATCGCATTGTAGAGTTAAATAAAAAATACGCCCCAAAAGGCTATCCTGTTATTGCTATTATGCCTAATAATATAGCCGTTAAGCCTGGTGATGCCTTACCAGAAATGAAAAAACGTGCCGAAGAAAAAGGATTCAACTTTCCTTATTTAATAGATGAAAAACAGTCGGTATACCCAAAATTTGGTGCGACTAAAACACCACATATATTTGTTTTAGAGAAAACTAACAAGGGGAATGTTGTTAAGTATATTGGCGCTATCGATGACAATTATAAAGATCCATCGGCTGTGACCACGAAGTATGTAGAAGCCGCTGTCGATGCTTTATTGAAAGGTAATCCGGTGCCAGAAACAGAAACCAAAGCCATAGGGTGTTCTATAAAAGTCTAAAGGAATATGCGTTTTCAAAAAAAATCCGAGGAGCTAATTCTTCGGATTTTTTTTCGTCTATAATTTTATAAGCCTTAATTTTGTATAATCACTAACATTAAAACTTAAAGCATATCCTTATATATTGAGGAGATTTAATTTTAATGTAGATGCGCTAAACATTTTATATTTATAACTATGGAAGATTTAACACAAGAAGAATGGGTAGAACAATTAGCAAACGATGATAATGCTGTTGTTTTAGATGTAAGAACCGATGCAGAAGTAGCTGAAGGTATTATAGAAAATGCCATTCATATCGATATTTATAAGGGGCAAGAGTTTGTTGATGAGATTGAAGCTTTAGATAAGTCGAAAAATTATTATGTGTATTGCCGTTCTGGTAATCGCTCTGGGAAAGCTTGTCAGATCATGGAACAGTTAGGTTTCGAAAACGCTTATAACCTTGAAGGCGGTATGCTGGAGTGGACAGGAGATGTGGTTGAAAAATAAACACTCCTATGAAGTATTATCCATTATATCTATTATGTTTTTTAAGTGTTGTTTTAAGCGGCTGTAATCAATGTGTGTCAGATGATTATGTTCTTATGCCAGCAAAACAATTTCAAATGGATGTGAGTCATGACTTTGTTCAACTTATAGATGTTCGTACGCCTAAAGAATTTGATGAAGGCCATTTATACCACGCCATTAATGTCGATTTTAAATCCGATGACTTTTTGAACAATATAGAAAAACTAAACTCCGATAAACCTGTTTATATCTATTGTCGTACAGGAAAGCGAAGCAAAAAAAGTGTTCCTTATTTTAAAAAAGCAGGATTTACTACCATTTATAATCTAAAAGATGGTTTTTTAGGTTGGAAGTCCAACGGTTTGCCTTATAAAGTTAACGAGTAGCGACTTTATTTTTATGATTTTTCTAGAGATAATTTTACTTCGAACAGAATAATTAATTTTTACTGCACCGTAGCCTAAATGTTGTTTGTTAAACGTTTAACTGTTTTTTAAGTCTTTCGTCTTTTTTATTTTAAAATAAGTGGGGTCTTTTTATACCTTTATTATAAAGTTTGCCAAAATATTGGTGATTTAATAATTTTAGGTTTATAATAGAACTTAATTAATAGCATTTTAAAATGGAATACGGTTTTGTAGTATTAGGAATTGTGGCTTTATTGTTTTTAAGCATGTATGGCTATTCATATATATCTGTAGCTCAAGAAAAGGCGAAGATGATGAAGGAACGCCAGATGCGTAAAGAAAAAGAAGAACTTCGACGTGAGCGTCGGCTTAGACATCAAGCGGTCATAGATGAAAAAGTTAATAAGATAGCTAAAAGAAGTGAAGAAATTCAGAGAGAATTGAAGCTATTGAAAGAAATGAAAGAGAGCCAAAAAGTAAGTTAATAATTTATTTTATTAACCTCGTATCAAAGCCCATGTATATCAGTATACATGGGCTTTTTTGTAAGCTATTTAAACTATGGTTGAGAATTTGAGACCTGAACATTAAGCCAAGCTTCACAGACTCTAGGCCAATTTGCATTTGTGCCTGTTGTACCAAGTCCGAAGCCATGACCACCATTTTCATATATGTGCATTTCAACGGGGACGTTATTTTCCTTTAATCCCAGGTAGTAATTGATGCTGTTTTCAACAGGAACCGATTGGTCGTCGGTAGCATGGATTAAAAACGTGGGTGGAGTGGATGGAGTCACTTGATCTTCATTAGAATATTGGTTTATTAAATTTTGCGATGGCGTTTCACCCAGTAGGTTAGTTTTCGAGCCTTGGTGTGTTATATCATCTTTCATCGAAATAACTGGGTAGATTAATATAGAAAAATCTGGTCGTGCCGAAGTATTGTCGTGGTTGTAAATAGAATCCTTATAATGGGTTGATAGTGTTGCTGCTAGATGTCCGCCTGCCGAAAAGCCCATAACACCAATTTTGTTAGGGTCGATGTGCCATTCTTTCGATCGGCGTCTTACTGTTCTAATGGCTTCTTGAGCGTCTTGCAAAGGCCCAATGGTTTTATTAACCATGATAGCATCACTGGGTAATCTGTATTTAAGTACAAATGCTGAAATGCCTATAGAATTAAGCCATTCTGCAACTTTTTCGCCTTCCTTTACATGAGACAAATGTTTGTAGCCGCCTCCAGGACAAATAATAATGGCTGGAGTAGTCTCTGCATCATGGTGTTTCGCTAAATAAACTTTTATAGTGGGCTCGGTTACTTTTCTAATACCTGTAGCAACACCTTTATTATTTAATCGAAATTCTTCTTGATAATCTTTATTTTCAATCGCATTTGGAACTGTTGCCCAAAGTTCAATGTCGTGTTCTTGACCATTTGTAATCACTGAACTACCAAAAATGCTCCCCATGAAAATGATTTTTAATATGATTTTTTTTAAGCCCATAGTTTAAGCGTTTTATTTGTTGAAGTTATTTGAAATTGTATCGAAAAACAAAAAGGAAAGCCTTTTATGAAAAATGGGCCTTCCTTTTTTTATAGATGATAACCAGCAATTAATTTAGTTTACAGTAATTAATTTACTTGTACTTAAGTTATTTGGTCCACTTATGGTAAGTAGGTAATTCCCAGAAGCTAAACTGTGACGCTTTAGGGTTAAGGTGTTTTTACCAGAATTATATTTGTTTTCTTTAAATTCCATCAGTTTTGCTCCTGTTAAACTGTAAATGGCTACATTTAAGTTTGCTTCTTGTTTTAAGTTGAAAACAATTTGAGTTTCTTCTGAAAATGGATTCGGATAATTAGCTACACCGTTTTCAAAAACAAAATCGTTAATACTTAGGGCGGCCGTTTCAAAAGGCCCTATGTCGGGAGCAGAGCCGTTAAATGATATTCCAACATCTACGCCAGCATCTATTAAATCACTACCAGCAACAAGCTTAAAAAATTGAACATCAGGAAGACTACCATCGGTTTTTCTATTTGCTAGCAATGAATTGATGTCCAGACTTTCAAAATCATTAGCATTTGTAGTCAATCCGTTTTGCCAACTGTTGTTTTCTATGATAAGGGTTGTTGCTCTAAAGCTATCATTACTATTTCCATCATAACTAATGGTGTTTTTAATTTCCAGTTTTTCAGCAATATTAGAGCTGCTAAAGTTTATGTTTCTACCATTTTGGTATGCACCACAATTATACATGGTGATGGTGCCTCTATTACTATTATGATCAAAGCCATCAACAATGTTTCCAGCAGCAATACAATTTTTAAAAACGGCATGGTGTTTTAAGTCTTTGTCGTCACTACCACCAGTCTTAAAACCGTTACCATCGCCGCCTCCTGCAGTACCATCTTTTAAATAGCCATTATTAATAGCCCAACAGTTTTCGTAGGTGGTGGTAATGTTGTCGATGCCTCTAAGGTAACCATCCCAGCCATCATCTAAATTGTTCCAAGCACGACAACCTATAAATTTATTGCCAGTACCAGCAGTCAATTTACAGGCAAAACCATCGGCATTTTCAATAGAAGAATCGGCATTGTTATAGGAGTCACAATTTAGAATGGTGTTAAACGAACCGCCGTTGTCTATTTGTAATCCAGAATCACTACACTCGCTAAAGGTGCAATATTCGATTAAATTATTATGACCTCGAATGTGCATCCCATTATCGCCAGCACCAAAAATATCAATGCCTTTAATATGCCAATAACTGCCTTGTAAGGATATGGCACGATTACTACTATGTTCAATCATACTAGAAAAATCAAAAACAGGTCTAGAAGTGTTGTCAGGGTGAGGTAGGATAGAAATAAGGTTTGAGCTTGTGCCGCTGTTATTGATGCTTACCACAGTATTGAAACTGTAATGGCCACCGCGAACATAAATGTTGTCGCCAGCACTGGCACTTGATACGGCTGTGTTAAATTGTGAAGCATTATTTACCGTAATATCAGTAAAGGCAAAACAGCTAATTTGCCAAAGCATAAAACATGCTAAAATAAGGTTGCATTGTGTGGTTTTTGTAGTCATAAGATGTTAGTTAAGTTAAAAATGTAATCGATAACAAAAATACAGTTTAGGGTGTTACGGTGATATTTTTTTAACTAAATTTTTCAGACTTTGATTAGCGGAGTAGAATCCGAAGCTTTAATTGAACAAAGTGTTTGTTGAGATGGTTTTTATGCATTGTTCATGCCCCAGGTATTCAGGATCACCATGTTCTTCGTACCAAAAGCCTTCAAGGATATTTTCAGTAATGCATTTGTAAACCACTACACCATTATAAATAGCGCCTTGGTCTCCTTCATAATGAAAATTAATAACAAGGATATGGTCTTGATAAACGCCCACGCCCCATTGAAGTTGTTCATCATTTATAATCCATTCGGCCTTTATCCGCTTATAAGAGTCTAGACTTAAACTTAGCTTTCCTTTATAGGGGCTTTTTTCCGCATTTTGATTGTGTCCAGTTATAGTGTAGTTGCCGACTAACGCTTCGATGGTCATATTTTGGGTTATGTATTTATCCTTAAATAGGACGTTAAACCTAATAATAAAGAATTTAATCCAATAAATTTTTAAAAATTTTAATATAAATATATTTTGGTCACATAACCTATATAAAAGGCTTTTTAGGCCTTAATTCTAAACTTTATTAAACCCCAAGACTTTGATAAAATATTGTTATTTATTTTTATTTTCATTAAGCTTATTTTCTCAAAACGCTCAAATATCCACTCAGTTTTTTCAAGACGGAAAAATTTATAAAGAATTGAATGAAAATTTAAACGAGCTTACAAATCCCATAGGTCAATTTTCCGAAAATGAACCTTGTGAAGTAGTGGATTTCTTAGGACGTGATAATTATAAAATAAAATATAATGATCAGGTTGGTATTGTGAAAATGGATGATTTAGAGGTCACCGAGGGTATGATGGACTTGTATTATGCCTATCAGGAGGAGGAAAGATTGAAATTAATTCAGGCAGAAGAAGCGCGGAAAAATAAGGTGTATCAAATTTCGGAAAAAGGCGAAATAGATCAGAGAAAACAAGATTCCATTGAAAAACGTTTAGCCAATCAAAAGCAGATTGAATCCGCTCTAGCAATTAAACATCAAAATGAAGTTTATTTTGCCAAGCAAAAGGTTTTGGAAGAGCAGCGAAAAAAAGATTCCATAGCTGTAATCGAGGCTAAAGCGGAAGCGATTAAGGAACAGCGTGTAAAAGATTCCATTGAGAAACGTTTAGCTAATCAAAAGCAAATTGAATCCGCTCTAGCGATTAAGCATCAGAATGAAGTTTATTTTGCCAAACAAAAGGCCTTGAAAGAGCAACAAAAACAAGATTCCATAGCTTTAATTGTGGCCAAAGAGAAAGCTTTTGAGGAGCAGCGGGTAAAAGATACTATCCAGAAAAATTTAGCTAAGCAAAAAGAAATTGAAGCTGCTCTACAGATAAAACGACAGAATGAGGTTTATTTAGCAAAGCAGAAATCCTTAACAGTGCAACAGAATTTAGAAGCAAATAATCCTCAAGCCTTATATGAAAAACAAATAAAGGATTCTTTAGTTAGAAGTATGGCTATTCAAAAAAGGCAGTATGAAAAACGTATCAAAGACTCCTTAATTCGAGTGTTATCTGCAGAAAAGAAAAGCGTCACAAATGTTGTTGAAGCAAGCGAGGAAATGGGTAAAAAAGAAAGACTAAAACTTGAACGCATCAAGTTTAAAGATTCTTGCAGTTATGAGATTAACGATTTTGATGTGTTTTACAATGTGCATACTATGAGAACCAGTAAATATGTGCTTAATGATGTGCTAACCGTGGAGTTGTACCGACAAGGTCACAAGGTTAATGTGTTTTTTAATGCGAAAGAAGATTTAGGCTGTGTTAGTCATTATTCACATAATCGTTCGTCGGTAAAGGTTACTTTAGAAAATGGAAAAAATGTCGTTTTTTATCATTCTTGGAATATGGAGTGTGGTAGTTTTGAGTTTAAAGGCAACTTGTCTAAAACTCAAATACTCATGTTGCAAGAGTCGCCTATAGCATCCATAAAACTAAAAGGGACAAAAGGGAGTGTTCAAATGTCAGAAGTAGATTATTCAGAATTCTTTATAGATAAACTTAAGTGTATTGAGTAAAGGTTTTAATAGTAAAAAAGAGGCTGTTTAAAAAGTTACTTTTTCGTCAATCTGAATTTATTTCAGATTCTCATAATCACCGCATGTCACTGAATGAGATGTTGTGTCGAGCACAGCGTGACGATTGTTTCAACTTTTAAACAGCCTCTTTTTATTTTAGATTATGACTAAGTTTTATAATTTATACCTGTTTAGTGTTTCTAGGATAACTAATTAACCACAGGAACATCAATAGTAAAGAAGGTGTCTTGACCGCTTGAATCTTGTCCTTGATAAAATTTAAAAGTATAAGTTTCTTGCTGCAAGGCTTGTACAGGGATAGAGAATGTAACTTCTCGAATGTCTTCAGTACAAGACACACCATCATCTACGTGCGCAATAGGATAAATTAGCCTGGAAGTTCCTTCATAGAAATAATCGTATTGATTATAGTAAAAGTAACAGCTATTTGGTAACTCGATAGTGACTTCTATGCGATAAGTTCTTCCAAAAACGAACTCAGAAGGTACGTTTGCATCAACGGCACCAATATATTCTAAATGGTAATCGTGGTAGTAAGAATCGTCATCATTACTACAGCTAAATGCTAAAAAAGTGATTAAGATAAGAGGAATCAGTCGTTTCATAATAATTAGGATAATTTAGGTTAGACAAATGTTTAATAGTATACTGATATAAATTTACATTATTTTTTGAATAATTAAGAAGTTATTTGTGTGTAAGTCGTTGTTTTATATTGATTTATGGAGTGTTTTTCTTAAGATTCATCTTGTCTAAGATGGATTGAGTTCAAAAAAAGATTATATAAGTAAACATCTCTGTTTTATACTCTTTAAATTGGCGTATTGGTAGGTGTCATAAAGCTGTATTTCCTCTGAATTTCTAGTATCTCCTGCAAGATGTATCAAAAAGTTGAGGCAATAATTAAAGGGAATTGCTACAGTTGTTGGTAGCGTTTTAGGCCTGTCAAAAGTAATTTATCAATGTGTGCTAACGAAAAGCAAATTTCTTTGTTAATGAGTAAAATGAAGCAAAAATTTCTTGAAACTAGACGCCAATCTGAAAAGCTAATTCAAAATTTAGAAATTGAAGATTTTTCGGTGCAACCGGCTGATTTCGTTTCGCCTCCAAAATGGCATTTGGCCCATTCTACTTGGTTTTTCGAACAATTTGTTTTAAAGGATTTTGATATACATTATAAATTATTCAATGCGGATTATGCTTACTTATTCAATAGTTACTACAATAATGTTGGAGAACGTGTTTTACGGCCTAATCGTGGTTTAATGACACGGCCAACGGTTAACGATGTGCTCCAGTATAGAAAGTATGTTACCACAAATGTTGAAAAATTGCTTGACGAGACTAACAAAAAAGAATTACTAGACGTAGTCGAGATAGGTATTAATCATGAGCAACAGCATCAAGAATTACTGGCTTATGATATAAAATACATTTTAGGTAACCAAGCGACCCAACCAACCATACAACTTGATCTTTTATTAGAAGAAGAAACACAGAAACAAGAGTTTATTGCTATTGAAGAAGGCGTATATACCATTGGTCATCAAAAAGACTCCTTTTGTTTTGATAATGAATTAGGCGTTCATAAAACCTATATACAGCCGTTTGAAATATCAAATAAACTCATTACCAATGGGGAGTATATGGCATTTATAGAATCTGGAGGATATAAAAATTTTAATTTATGGCATGCAGATGGTTGGGATTTTATAAACGAAAATCAAATTTCTGCACCTATGTATTGGCACGACATTGAAGGTGTTTATCATTATTACACTTATAATGGATTTTTACCAGTGGACAAAAATAAACCGCTAACTCACATTAGTTATTTTGAGGCTTATGCTTATGCGCAATGGGCTGGTATGCGTTTGCCTACAGAGTTTGAGTGGGAAGTGGCTTCTAAGTATTTTAACTGGGGGCAGCTCTGGGAGTGGACGAGCAGTGCGTATTTGCCTTACCCTAATTTTAAAACAGCGAAAGGGGCATTGGGTGAATACAATGGAAAGTTTATGGTAAACCAGCAGGTGCTTAGAGGTGCTTCGATAGCAACCGCAAAAAACCACAAACGACATACGTATAGGAACTTCTTCCAGACCGATATGCGTTGGCTGTTTTCTGGAGTAAGACTAGTAAAGTGAGTTTATTACTAAAACACATGTCCACTTTTTTGGTAGGGTATACATCGCAATCGAAAACACAAAGGTATGGTGTATAACGGTTTGAGTACAGTTTTTAAATTAAATGAAAAGCCAAGATGAATAAAACATTTGCAAACGACATCATTGAAGGGTTAACGGCCCAGGATAAATATCTTTCTTCTAAATATTTTTATGATGCTAATGGTAGTAAAATTTTTCAAGAAATTATGCATATGCCAGAGTATTACTTAACCGATAGTGAATTTGAAATATTATCCCTTCAACCTAAACAAATTATAGATACTGTAAATTTTAAAGAGCCTTTTAATATCGTAGAACTAGGAGCAGGTGATGGCTTTAAAACATTTAAATTGTTGGAATATTTGGTGAATAATGATATCGATTTTCATTACGTTCCTATTGATATTTGTCAAGGCGCTATGAATAGTTTATTAGAGCGATTAAAGGAGCGTTTGCCTAGTCTTTCCATTCATCCTCGGGTTGGGGACTATTTTGAAGTGCTTTCCAAAGAAAATCTACAAACTAATATACCGAGTTTATTATTGTTTTTGGGGAGTAACATTGGTAATTATGCTAAAGAAGAAGCTAAAGATTTGTTGCGCCTTTTAAATCAGAACATGAAACCGCAAGACAAACTGTTATTAGGCATGGATTTGAAGAAAAATCCAATAACCATACAAAAGGCTTATGATGATGCACAAAATATAACAAAGCGGTTTAACTTAAATCTTTTGCATCGCATTAATACAACATTTGATGGTGATTTTAAAATTGACGACTTTGACTTTTATTGCCATTACAATCCAACAAATGGAGAGGTGAGAAGTTATATGGTTAGCCTGCGAAAGCAAACCGTAGTTTTAAATAAGTTAAATAAGAGTTTTAATTTTGATTACAATGAATTGATTTGGACAGAAGTTTCCAAAAAGTACGATTTCGAAGAAATTGAAGCCCTGGCAAAACATTCAAATTTAAAGGTTGAAAAACATTTTTTAGATTGTAAACATTATTTCTCTGATGTTTTACTGGTAAAAGCATAATTTACCTGAAGTGAACACAAAATGTCAATGAGAAGTTTAAAGTTAATATGGCTGACTATAAGATATTCAGCCCAAATAGTAAAATTCAATGTCGTTTTATTTAAATTAAAGGGTTTAAAGACCGTTAATAACTACTCATAATATCCTTTTTAAAAGCTATTATAAAGTTCTATTTTGCATGCCTGTTTTAAATGGTATAAATGAAAGTCTGTATTGCTGAAAAACCTAGTGTTGCCAGAGAAATTGCTTCTGTTTTAGGAGCAAATACTCAGCGTGATGGTTATTATGAAGGTAACGGTTATGCGGTAACTTATACATTCGGACATTTATGCACGCTAAAAGAACCCAACGATTATAAGCCTTATTGGAAAAGTTGGGATTTAAATAACCTCCCCATGCTTCCAGAAAAGTTTGAAACCAAAGTGGTTTCTAATTCAGGGATTCAGAAGCAATTTAAGATTGTAAAAAGTTTATTTGATAAAGCCGAATTGGTTATAAATTGTGGCGATGCCGGGCAGGAGGGAGAACTTATTCAGCGATGGGTGATGAATGAGGCCAACTACAAAGGCGAAGTACAGCGTTTGTGGATTTCGTCGTTAACCACTGAAGCCATTAAAGAAGGTTTTGAAAGTTTAAAACCAGCGTCAGATTATGATAATTTGTACTACGCTGGGTTTTCAAGAGCGATTGGCGACTGGTTACTCGGTATGAATGCCACACGGTTATACACAGTGAAACACGGTGGATATAAACAAGTCTTATCGGTAGGTCGTGTTCAAACTCCAACTTTGGCGATGGTGGTAAATCGTTTTAAGGAAATTGAAAACTTTAAACCACAGCCGTATTGGGAGCTACAAACCTTATATCGCGATACGCTTTTTAGTTATGAAGAAGGGCGTTTTTTAAAGAAAGAAGACGGTGAAGCTTTGGCTAATAAAGTTAAGGAAAGTGACTTTGAAATTGATTCCATCACCAAAAAGAAAGGAAAAGAATACGCGCCAAAATTATTCGATTTAACAGGGTTGCAAGTGTATTGTAATACCAAATTCGGATTTTCGGCCGATGAAACTTTAAAAATTGTTCAGGCCTTATATGAACGAAAAGTGGTGACTTACCCTAGAGTAGATACCACTTTTTTACCAAACGATATTTATCCGAAAGTACCTGGGATTCTTCAGAAGCTAACTAATTATGCAGCTTTAACACAACCGCTTTTAGGAAAAAAAATTAAAAAATCGTCTAAGGTTTTTAACGATAAAAAAGTAACCGATCACCATGCCATTATTCCAACGGGTATGCAAACCAATTTGCAATACAACCAGCAGCAGGTTTACGATATTATTGTAAAACGATTTATTGCTGTTTTTTATGACGATTGTACGGTTTCGAACACCACCGTTTTAGGAAACGCAGCTAAAATTGTGTTTAAAACTACAGGTAAAGAAATTATAGAAAAAGGTTGGCGTGTTGTTTTTGAAAATCCAAATGCTAAAGAAAAAGAATCGGGTATTTTACCAACTTTTGTAAAAGGGGAAAAAGGGCCACACGAACCTTCATTTTTAGAAAAGGAAACCAAGCCGCCAAATCAATATACAGAAGCTTCGTTACTTCGAGCTATGGAAACCGCAGGTAAGCAGGTGGACGATGAAGAGTTACGTGATTTAATGAAGGAAAATGGTATTGGACGACCTTCTACTCGAGCCAATATTATTGAAACCCTTTTTAGAAGAAAATATATAAAACGAAATAAAAAACAAGTTTTACCAACGGTTACAGGCATTCAGTTGATAGATACGATTCAGAATGATTTATTGAAATCGGCAGAATTGACAGGGTCTTGGGAAAAACAACTCAAAGATATTGAGAAAGGCGAGTTTAGTGCAGCTGCTTTTATTAGAAATATGAAGCAGATGGTGGATGCTTTAGTGTATGAAGTGCGTAGCGAAACCAAACGCGCTAATATTTCACAATTTGTTGCCGTTAAAAACCGTGAAGCTAAAGCTGCCAAGAAAAAAGTTGCAGGCATTTTGAATGAAGATTGTCCGAAATGTAAAAAAGCAAAACTTTTAAAGGGGAAAACTGCTTATGGTTGTAGCGGTTATAAAGCTGGATGCGATTTTGTGTTGCCCTTTAATTTTGCTGATAAAAAAATCTCTGAAAAACAGTGGATACGCTTGCTTCAAAAAGGTTCTACTGTGAATTTAAAAGGTTTTAAAATAGACGGCGCTTCGGTTGAAGGTTTGTTACGTTTTGATGATAATTTCAAATTAAAATTAGAGCCTAAAAAAACTTCCGCGAAAGCGACACCTAAACCAAGTTCAGATGAATTGGTATGTCCGAAATGTAAAAAGGGCACGGTACTAAAAGGCAAAACAGCCTACGGTTGCAGTGCGTACAAGACAGGTTGTGATTTTAAAATGACTTTCGATGCCGTGAGAACCGCTATGAACGGCCAAAAACCTACCAAAGCCTTGGTGCATCAAATATTAAATGGAAGCATCTAAAACGCATCATAGACACTTTATCATCTACAAACCCTACGGTTTTTTGAGTCAGTTTAAAAGTCATGACTCAAAACAGCAATCTAAAAATTTCTTGGGTGCGCTTCACGATTTTCCAGAGGGTATTATGGCTATTGGAAGGTTAGATGAGAAGTCGGAAGGCTTGCTATTACTTACCACCGATGGAAAAATGAGCGATTATATAAACAGTCGCAAAGTGGAAAAGGAATATTATGCTCAAGTAGACGGCGCTATTTCCGCGGAAGCGATAACAAAAATGAGTGAAGGTGTCGAAATTGGTTTTAATGGAAAAAAATACCAAACCAAGCCCTGTAAAGTTTTTGCTTTAGAAGGTATTCCAGAATTACCCACCCGCTCGAAAAAAATAAGAGACGAGCGCCACGGACCAGCGCCATGGATTTCAGTAACCTTAAAGGAAGGGAAATTTCGTCAAGTTCGAAAAATGACTTCAGCCGTTGGGCATCCCACATTGCGTTTAGTACGTGTTCGTGTAGGTGATATTCTTTTAAATAAGATGCAGCCTGGTGATGTTGTTGAGGTTGATGATTTGAGGGTTTAAATGTGTTAATGTTTAATCGTTGAATTGTTTAATCGAGGGTTTTCACTTGCGTAGACTTGTCGTACCGACGATTAGAGGTATCTCACCAAATAAGAATGTCGCTTTAAAGATGTCTCACTGCGTTCGACATGACAGAGAGGTAGATGAGGTAAATGTTTAATCGTTGAATTGTTTAACTGTGTAATCGAAGGTTTCACTTGCGTAGGTTTGTCATACCGACGATAGGAGGTATCTCACCAAATAAGGTTATAGTTTAAAAGATGTCTCACTACGTTCGACATGACAGAAAGGTAGATGAGGTAAATGTTTAATCGTTGAATGGTTTAATTGTGTAATCGGGAAGTCAAGGTATAAAAGCCTCAAAGTTGCTAAGCTTCAAAGTTTCAAAGATTACACATGGTTTAAATAGCTTCCTGCTTAGAGTTTATCGTCTTCAAAATAGTAGAGAAATTGTTGATATGTTTATTTATATTATCGCGAGGTACAATTTTCAATTTGTAGTTTTCTCTTAATTCTTAATTCTTAATTCTTAATTCTTAATTCTTAATTCTTAATTCTTAATTCTTAATTCTTAACTTCAAACCTCCAACTCCTTCAATTCCTTGTAATTTCTATTCAAACGTTTTAATAATAGGCCGTAAAGGAGCTTGTAAAACAACCAAAAACAAAGCACAAAAATAGCGGTCATTAAAAAACATACTCCATAAATGATAAATAATTCGGTGCTGCTAGCATCGGCTAGCTTATCTGATACTTCTGGGGTAAATTTAATTCCGAAATACAGTCCCATTAACATGGCAATAGAAGCCACGATAAGGTTATATAAAACATAATATTTTATGATTTTTCGGGTTTTTAAAATGCTTTCCATCAGTTTTTTTGCGTTATCGGTTACCGAAATGCTTTTGTGAGCTTTAAAAAGTAAATAAACAAAAATGAGGATTATGGAATAGCTAAAAACGTTTATGAGCGTCAATACGTTTTTATCACTGTAAACAAGGTCTATCTGGTTGTTGTATGCCTGCGAAAAAAAATAGGGTAGCACGTTTATAAGTATCCAAAACACAAGTTCGCCTATACTAATGTAAAACAAGGTTTTAACTATAGAAGACGATTTTTTATGCAGCATAGCGTAAATTTCTTTAGCAGAAATTTTAGTGCTATCAGACTTTTTGTTCCAGTCCTTTTTTAATAAATCTAATTCATCCATAGGTTTACGGATTTAAAATGGTTTTAAGTTTCGTTTTAATTCTATTCATCTTCACTCTGGCATTCACTTCACTTATACCTAAAGTTTCACTTATTTCTCTGTAATCTTTGTCTTCTAAGTACAAAAACACCAATGCTTTTTCAATGTCATTCAATTGGTGTACGGCTTGGTAGAGGATCTTTAATTGTTGCTCTTCTGTATCGTCGTAGTAATCAGCTTTTATTTTGAAAGCCACACCATCAAAATCTTGTGTGTTTATGGTGCGCTTCGATTTTCTATAGAGGGTAATCGCTGTATTTAACCCAACGCGGTACATCCAAGTACTAAATTTAGCATCGCCTCTAAATTTTGGATAGGCTTTCCACAATTGAATCGTAATTTCTTGAAATAGATCGTTATGCGCATCATAATTATTGGTGTATAAACGGCATACCTTGTGCACAATATTTTGATGCTTTTCCAGTAATTCTACAAAATTATGTTCGAGTTCTTTATTCAATGGATTGGATTAGTTTTTGAACTGGTTTACATTTTTTCGTTTGCTAAAAACCAATTATTACATAAACGCAAAAGGTTTAAATCAGTTCAATAGATAAGATGCAGAAACTTTTAATTTGTTACACTTTCGTAAAAATATTTTTTTGAATTCTATTTATGATAGCATTAAAGGTAAGATTTAGAGTGTTTTTATAATGCTACACAGGCTGTTTTTTTTGTTTAAAGGCAGGGTTTGGCTTTTAAAATGTTTGTTTCATGGCCAGAATTGATGCCATAAATTAAGGAAAGCACCTTAAGCAAATAGGCTTGTTTTTATAAGGGATAAAGTTAATTGGTGATTAGTGTAAATACTTGTGAAATAGTTTGTTATTATGATTTTTGTCATGGTTTTTTTAGAGGTTATTTACTAGCTTTAAGAAGGTTAAAAAGTAATTTCTAAACTATATCGTCATGAAAGCTAAGAAGAATCCTGAGATCGAAATTGGGAGACATAGCAGCATTTATTTTGCTATAGGATTAAATTTGATGTTGTTTTTTACTTGGCAAGCTTTAGAGTATAAGACTTACGATTCTAAGGAAGTAAGTATCGAAGCTTTGGTTGTTGAAAAACAATTTGAGGAAGACATCCCAATTGTACAATTGAATACCCCACCGCCACCACCACCTCCAGCATCTATAACAGAGGCTATTAAAATAGTTGAAGATGTTGTTGAGGTAGAAGAAACTGTTGTCGAAAGCTCTGAAATTGGGCTCGAAGATGCTGTTAGTGTAGAGTCCATTCCTGTTGCTGTTCAAGCCGTAGAAGTAGAGGAAGTAGAAGAAGAGGTTGAAGTGCCTTTTGCTGTTATCGAGAAGGTTCCTGTGTTTCCTGGTTGCGAAGGTCTTACTAAACAGGCTGCCATAGATTGTTTTAAAAATAAGGTAACAGAGCACGTCACGAAAAACTTTAGGTATCCCCAAGCCGCTTTAGATTTAGAGATTCAGGGGCGTGTTTCTGTTATTTTTGTTATTGATAGTCAAGGGCGTATCTCATCCATAAAATCAAGAGGACCCGATAAGATTTTAGAGAATGAAGCTGAGCGTATTATTAGTTTGTTGCCGAAAATGACCCCTGGAACGCAACGCGGTGTGCCTGTAAAAGTATCATATGCCGTACCTATCTTTTTTAAGTATAGATCAAAATAGTAAAAGCTGGTTGTACTCAATAGTAAGAAGCTGTCTGAAAAGTTAAAACAATCGTCATGCTTTGCTTGACACTGAATCTCATCACATGGAATGGCCATGATGATGAGGATCTGAAATTATTTCAGATTGACGAAAAACCGACTTTTAAGGCAGCTTTTGTGATTAAAATATCAACCATCAACAGTTCATCTCCTTTATTTTACAATTGGGTACTTGTTTTTTTTTAAAAGCCCCCTTCGTTTAGATATTTGTCTCATATTAACCTTTAAAACTTAAAATATGAAACAAGAACACATGATCATTTAAATTGAAACTTTTAGCCAATTCAAGCTTCCAATTTTCTTTTTACTAAATTTAAACGTCCAATTTTTATATACCATTCTTTATCCATGTCAAAACTCCTAAAAAATATCATTCTAACCTTTGTAATAGGTAGTGTCGTTTTTGTAATGGGCACTTTAATTTCTGGTGGTTTTGATGGAAATAATACTAGTGAAATCTTTATAGATTTTGTGTTTTATCAATTGTATGCTTTTGTACTAGGGTTTTCAAATATATATTTCTTTGCATATTTAGACCGCGTAAATTGGAAAGAGGGAAAATGGAAAAAACGTATTGCAATAAGTGTCATAGGCGCTGTCCTTATTACTATAGTTGGGCTTTTTCTGCTTAGAGCCATTACGGCTACTCTGTATTATGGGGTAGATTTTAGTACCTTTTTGGAGCGTGAAAAACTGGAATATTATCAATTTGGACTTTGGATAACCTTAAGCATCATCGCGGTTTTTAATGTTATTTATTACTACAATAGGTATCAGCAAAACAAGCTTAAAGAACAAAAGGTTATCGCGGGCACTGCAAGTGCGAAATTCGATGCTTTAAAAAATCAATTAGACCCACATTTTCTATTCAATAGTTTAAATGTACTAACTAGTTTAATTGAAGAAAATCCGAAAAACGCACAAAAATTTACAACGGGTCTATCCAAAGTCTATCGTTATGTTTTAGAACAAAAAAATAAAGAATTGGTAACGGTAGACGAGGAGTTGCAGTTTGCCAAAACCTACATGTCTTTATTAAAAATGCGTTTCGAAGATAGCATCGTATTCAATATGCCAGAGCAAGCTACAAACCCCGAAAGTAAAGTCGTGCCTTTATCGCTGCAATTGTTACTAGAAAATGCGGTAAAACACAATATGGTTACGCCAAGTAAACCTTTGCATATAACCATTTTTGAAGACGGAAACGATTTGGTGGTCGAAAATAACTTTCAGCCAAAACAAATTGTAAAAAAGAGTAGTGGTGTAGGTTTAAATAACATCAACCAACGCTACAACTTACTTACCCATAGAAAAATAAATATCATTAAAGAAGCAAACCGTTTTGCTGTAGCAATACCAATGCTTACCAAACAAATATCAATCATGAGAACACATACATCACAATCACATTTAGACGACAGTTACGTACGCGCACGCAAGCACGTCGAGGAACTTAAAGGATTTTATTATAGCCTAGGCTCTTATCTCGTAGTTATTCCTTTTTTAATTTTTGTAAACTTTAAAACCTATTGGGGCTTCCAGTGGTTTTGGTTCCCCATGTTTGGCTGGGGTATAGGTTTAGTTGTTCAGGCCTTTCGTGTTTTTGTAGACGATGGCGCCTTTGGGCGCAACTGGGAAAAGCGTAAAATTGAGCAGTTTATGCAAGAAGATGAAAATAAATGGCAATAAATCAAAACATTATGGAAACACAAAACCCACAGGATTATAGGAGCGAAAAATTTCGTCGTGAGGAGGCTTATTTACGAGCGGAAAAGCGCTTAAAAGAACTTAAAGGCTTTTACTGGCACGCCTTCTGGTACATCGTAGTAAATGTTTTTATCATTTGTATGATTGTATTTAATGGCGGTGATTTCTTTAGTTTTGGCACTTTCGCAACCCCTTTGTTTTGGGGTATAGGACTCGCATTCCACGCCATGACCGTGTTTGGCGTAGACTTGCTTTTCGGGAAAGCTTGGGAAGAGCGAAAAATTAAGGAGTACATGGATAAGGAACGACAAAACTTTTAATTTATAGGCACATGAAACCAGAAGACAAAAATGAACTGTTATTATTTGAAGCCAAGAAAAAGCTTAGAAACCTAAAAATATTCTACATTCATTTGGTTGGGTATTTTGTAGTTGTTGCGCTCCTTAGTTATAATTTATACATCATGTCAGGTCCCTATAAACCATTTTTTCAATGGTTTGATATTTGTATTTTAGTGGCTTGGACAGCCTTTATAGTTATACATGGTTGGAACGTGTTTAGAGGTAAAATCTTCTTTAAAAAAGATTGGGAATCCAAAAAAATACGCGAATTCATGGAAACCGACAACCAAATAAAACGATGGGAATAAGTTTGGATCTTATAAGGGCGTTACCACAAGGGTCGGGCTTTACGTTACAATCTTTTTTTAGAAATAAAAAAAAGGATTTCCACTGCAAATGCTGTGCATTCACGATTTCCAAAAGACAAAATTAAAAAGCAATGAGTAATCCCTGCCTGCCGGCAGGCCTAACGCAAAGCCTAGTCCCTGTTTAATTTATAGTTTTACACAATGAACATTATTATTATAGAAGACGAAAAACCATCGGCACGACGTTTACAACGTTTGTTAGAAGGTTGTAATCTTGAAGCTCATGTGCTTTTACATTCGGTTGAAGAGTCTATAACATGGTTTCAAAATAATCCGCATCCCGATTTAATATTTTTGGATATTCAATTAAGCGACGGACTCTCATTTGAGATTTTTGAAACGGTCGATATCAAGTCAGCTATTATCTTCACCACGGCTTACGATGAATATGCGCTTAAAGCCTTCAAATTAAATAGTATCGATTATTTGTTAAAACCCATCGATGAGGATGAGCTATTACTAGCCGTAGAAAAATTTAAAAACCGAACTACCCGGTCTCAGGATGTAACCTTAGATTTTAATGATATCAAAAAGTTACTTATAAACCCAATAGATCGGGCTTATAAAAAAAGGTTTTCGGTAAAAGTGGGGCAGCACATAAAGCTTATTCAAGTAGAAGATATTGAATGTATCTACAGCGAAAATAAAGGCACTTATATTCATACCACCGAAGGCCGGAATTATTTGTTAGACCACACCCTAGATTTCTTGGAAAACGAATTAGAACCTGAAAGCTTCTTCCGCATTAATCGCAAATTCTTTGTAAACATTAACGCCATTAAAGATATGGTAAGTTATACCAATTCCCGACTACAAATAAAACTAAACAGTTATCATGATCAAGAGGTTATAGTGGCCAGAGAACGTGTTAAGGATTTTAAGTTGTGGCTAGAATAGGTTTTTATAAGCTTTAAATTTGTTTTTGTATTTAAACATAAAAATGTGTTTTCTAAAACATTCTGATTCTTAGCTACTGAGATAAATCCTGTTATAATATTGTTATGTTGTTTTTCTTGTTGTAATTGGCTCTAAAGGCTAAGATTTTTATAAAAAAATGTTACTTTTAGTATGAAATTACAATTAAAATACTTCTATTTGATTTTTTACAGAATCCAAAATCATAAATATTGTCAGGACTATCACAAAACGACGATTATTTAATACAGCTCCTCCATGATGGTGATGAACTAGCACTGTCCCTTATTTATAAAGAATATTGGGAGGTTATGTATGTGGCTGCCTATAATTTAGTGAAAAATAAAGAGATTTCCGAAGATATTGTGCAGGATGTATTTGTTAACCTATGGAATAAAAGAGATAAACTGTTGGTTAAAACCTCACTTAAAAGTTATTTATATACAAGTACTATATATAAGGTGTACGATTTTTTTAGAAAAAATAAAAATATGATAGAAGTTGAACTGGTAACCAACTTCAATGAAAAAATTCAAGCGCTTACACCAGAAACCCAATTGATGCATAAAGAACTGATTCAGCATGTCGAGTCGGTTATTGATGCACTTCCCGAAAAATGTAAAGAGGTGTTTAGGTTAAGTAGAGAAGAGGGACTAAGCAATAAAGCGATAGCTGCTCAACTTAATATTTCACTACGCACTGTAGAAGGCCATATTAGTAAGGCATTGCGATTTTTAAGAATGTCGCTAAGTGTGTCTTTAAGTATTGATTTCATCTTCTTCCTCATAAAAAATAAATAAAACTGTTTTTTTAACTCACACAGTTTACCTGTATTTATTGAGATAAATGTGTTTTCGTTTAGTGTTTTTTTTGTTTATATCCCTATGTTTTATGTGTCTTTTAACATGAATTTAAACTTTTTTTTAAAAAAAGTTGTTTTTGAGCAGGTGTATTTTAAAATTATGTAGTCTTAATATATAAAGACACCTAAAAGACACATGAGTAAAAAAGAAAAACAATATCTTTTATTGTTAATTGATAAGCTTTTCGATGGTTCGATAAAAAATCGAGATCGCGATAAATTATTTAATTTCTTTCTTAACAATCAAAAAAATAAAGATTGGCCAGAAGCATTAGATAAAGATAAAATTGAAGCAAGCTTATTTACTAAAATAAAAGAAGAGATCGCCAACACACCTGTAAAGATAATACCTTTACATAAAAGACCTGTCTTTAAGTGGGTCGTTGCAGCTTCAGTATTATTGTTTGTTTCTTTAGGCGTGTTTTTTGCAAATCACAATTCTTTTGGCGGTAATGCTTCTCAGGTAACAGTTAATAGTGTTATAGAAATAGGAGCAGAAAAAGCAAGCTTGACCTTGGAAGATGGTTCTACAGTAGCTTTAACCGGCAATACATTTCAGAAACCAAATGTAGTGAATCAAGAAGGGAAGTTGGTTTATCAATCGAATTCCCAAAAGAATAAAGAAGTTTCATATAATTATTTAACGGTTCCTCGTGGCGGAGAGTATGCTGTGGTTTTGGCGGATGGCACACAAGTGTGGCTAAATTCCGATTCGCAGCTTAAATTTCCAGTAGAGTTTCCAGAAGGAGAACGTAGAGTTGTTGAGCTTGTTTATGGTGAGGCTTACTTCGATGTATCTCCTAGTACTCAGCATAACGGAGCATCCTTTATTGTAGTTAGCGATAACCAAGAGGTTGAGGTGCTAGGTACAGAGTTTAATGTGAAATCTTATAAAGAAGAATCAGTTATTAAAACCACCTTAGTAGAAGGTAAGGTTCAAATAAATTTTCAGGAAAATGCATATAGCCTGGAACCAAACCAACAATCCATTTTAAATAAAGAAACGCATACTGTTACGGTTAATAATGTCGATGTTTTTCATGATATATCATGGAAAAGTGGGCAGTTTAGCTTTAACAATAAATCTTTAAGTGAGATTATGCAAGTATTATCGAGGTGGTACGATTTTGAAGTGGACTTCAAAAATAAGAAAGTTGCCAACGAGCAATTTGTAGGAACCCTTGGTAAACACGAAAAAATTGAAGATATTTTAGAAAATTTAAAAGAGTTGAAAGTTTTAAATAGCTATCAATTCGATGGAAAAAAGATCATTATTGAATAAAAAAAAAGGGAGTTAAGTAAAACATTTGGCGGTGTACAAACTTGCTCCCTCTATCACGTATTAATTAAAATGAATGTCTAACTAACACACAACAAATTTATGAAAATTAAATTAACTAACCTCCGCTGCCTTTTGTTTAAGCGGGTATCCTTATTACTTATGCGAGTAATTGTATTTCTATTGTGTACCACAGTATTTGGTTTATCAACTAAAGCTTCTTTTTCGCAAGAAAAAGTCATGATAAACTATAATCAAACCGTCACTATCGACGAGGTATTTAACCTAATTCAACAGCAAACACAGTATCATTTTATTTTTCCTAAGAAATTGTTTGTAGATGCTCCTAATATCACTTTGGAAAAAGGAGAGGTCTTAGCAATCAGCTTATTAGAGAAAGTGTTAACAAATAGCAACCTCGAGTTTGATGTTGATGAAAATAATACCATCTTAATAAGAAAGGCTACTCCGGTATATAAAAGACGCCAACAAAAAGTTGAAATATCGGGAACTGTTACCGACGAATCTGGTATGCCAATGCCTGGAGTAACGGTGCTGGAAAAAGGGACGACTCACGGTGTTTCAACCAACATCGATGGGGTATATACCATTTCAGTAAAAAGCAATGCTGTATTAGAGTTTTCTTTTCTTGGTTTTAAGGATGAACTAGTAAATGTAACCGATTTAGTATATTATACCAATGTTAATATTGCCTTAAAAGAAGATAGTAATTTATTAGATGAGGTTGTCGTAACTGGATATCAGGAACTTTCTAAAGAACGTGTAACAGGGTCTTTCGATCAAGTAGGGGAAGATCAACTGCAACAACGACCAAGTAGTACTAACATTATTGACCGAATGCTAGGGCAAACTACAGGTTTAAATGTAAATCCAGCTTTTGGAGGAACTTTTGAAATTAGAGGACGAAATTCTATTCTAAACATTTACTCTCAGCCACTTATTGTTGTAGATGGATTTCCTTTAGCCGATCAAACTAATATAGAGTCCATAAACCCTGAAGATGTTGAAACCATAACGATACTTAAAGATGCTGCCGCTTCTTCAATTTGGGGGTCTAGAGCAGCGAATGGCGTTGTTGTAGTCACTACCAAAAAGGGAGGGAAAAATACACCTCTAAGAGTAAATCTATCTACGTTTGTGGAGATGGAAAGAAAAGTAGATTTAGATGATATGAATCTGATGTCTACAGCACAAGAATTAGATTTAGACCAAGAGTATATTGATAAGTCATGGACCGACATCAATGCATTGGTGTCAGATACTAGAAGTATAAACGATTTCCATATGGCTCACATTTATAAAAATGGTTTAGGCCCAGATGGTGTAAAGTGGTCTCAAAATACTTTCGATACTTATATTAATGCACTTAAAAACAGAAATATCAACGATCAATGGGAGAAATATTTGTTACGAAGTGCTATGCAAAACACGTATAACTTATCGCTGTCAGGTGGAGGAGAAAGAAATTCATTTTTTGGTTCATTATCTTATGTAGATCGTGAAGGACAATTGATTGGAGAAGAAGATGATCGTATTACGATGAACGTACGTAATGTATTCGATTTCAATGATAAGATATCATTCACCACAGGGATGAATGCTATAATAAGAAATGAAAAAAATAACGTTTTAGTAGGTCAGTATGGTGCAGGTAACCCTATTGACATGGTTACACTAGCACAACCTTACGATCAACTTATAGATGAAAACGGACAATATATTCAAAAGTATTACCAATGGAATCCTTGGATGTCTCAAGATAGAGAAGCTTTAGTTGATTCTCCATACACCTACAATGCTTTAGAAGAGCAAAGAAATATGAAAAATACAAGCAAGCTTGTAGATATTAGAGCCGATATTAAATTGGATGTAGAGATAGTTGAAGGACTATTAGCTAGTAGTTCATTTAGATATGAAAGAAACACCGACGATTTAAATGCATTTAAATCTATGAATATGCCGTCTTGGAGGAATATGGTTAACGATCATTATGTACAAGATCCAATTTCAATGGATTATGAGTATGGTATTCCTCCTGGTGATGAATATTTACAAGAATATAGCTATACTGAAGGTTGGGTATTTAAAAACACCATTTCTTGGGATAAAGTTTGGGGAGATCATCAACTTACAGCATTCGCTGGTGGTGAATATTCAAGAAGGTTTAACGAATTGACTAGGAATAGAACTTTTGGATACGATCAAGAATCTACTACATACGTTCCGATTAATGAAATCGATTTGGTAAACTATGGATTAATAAACTGGGTTGGAGATAGATTTAGAAGGTACAATGATAGACAGATTTTTGATGTAGAAAATCAAGATAATAGATTTGTGAGTTATTTTTCAAACATGGCTTACACCTTTAAAGAAAAATATACTTTTAATGGAAGTTTTAGAGTTGATCAAGCCAATATTTTTGGTAGTAATCCAGACTTTAGGTACAAGCCATTATGGTCTGTAGGAGGTTCTTGGGATATTTCAAACGAATCTTTTATGGATAATGCAAACTGGGTTAACCGTTTAAGATTAAGAGGAACATATGGATTAGGTGGAAATAGCCTAGTGGGGGTTTACCCAGAAGCTACAGCTCGTGTTCGTAATGTTAATTGGGGAAATAATTATAAAAGTCTCGTATTAAATCAGCCTGCTAACCCAGATTTAAAATGGGAAGAAACCGCAACAACAAATTTTGGGCTTGATTTTGCATTTTTAAATAATAGACTATCAGGTAGTTTTGATTATTATATTAAAAAGAGTACCGATGTTTATACGTCTAGACCCTTAGATCCGACTGTAGGATGGGCATATGGTAATGTTAATTATGCCGATATCGATAATAAAGGTATTGAGCTGCAGTTAAATGCAGAGCTTGTTAAAACGAAGGATTTTAATTGGACCCTGCGCGCGAATGTGAACCATAATAAAAACATTTTAGCCACTGCAAAAATCAATACTACACCTTCAGCCGATACTTATACGTCAGGGAATGGTTATGAAGAAGGCTTACCTATTGGAGCAACATATGCTTATAAGTTTGCTGGTTTAGATAACAATGGTGAAGTGATGCTTTATGATGCAGACGGTAATACTAGATCTTGGAAAGGTAATGTGCCAATCGAAGAGTTAGAATATGTAGGTCCTAGAACACCACAACATTATGGCGGTTTGTCTACCACATTTAAATACAAAGCATTAGACTTAACGGTTAACATGAACTACCAAGCAGATTATGTGTTTAAAATGTCTTACAACTATGCATCTGTTGGTAATGGTACTTACAATAATTTCGAAAACGAATTTTCAAATATTAGACTACATAGTGAGTGGGCAAATCGTTGGATGCAACCAGGAGACGAAGCCGTTACCGATGTTCCTAAAATATTTTATAGCGGCTTAAATCCAACAACGGGAACTACGGAAAATAGATTCGATACAGCTGCTATGCATCGTATATGGAACCAATCTACTAGAAATGTACATAAAGGGGATTATATAAGAGTGCAGGATATCATTTTAGGATATACCATGCCATCTAAAGTGCTAGATTCTACCTTCTTTAAAAGTTTACGTTTAACCATGCAGGTAGCAAATCCTTTCCTTTGGGTTGCTAACGATTTGGGGGTTGACCCACTAGCACCAACTACAGAGGCTTATACAAATTTAACGCGTTATACCTTAGGGTTAAGAGCTTCATTTTAATAACCATATTAAAAAAAGAATATACGATGAGAACATATATATATTATTTATTATTACCGCTTTTGGTTTTGGCTTCTTGCCAAAGTCCAGACGACTTTTTAGATGTAGAGCCTACGGGATTTATTATTCCATCAACTTTAGAAGATTATGATAAACTGTTAATGGATTATGCCATTCTGCGTGCTGTAGGAACTAATGTGCGCTATATGGATCCAGATGTATATCATAATTCAGCTAGTTTTAGTACAATCTCTGGATATACGCCTAGTGTGAATGCTTATACATGGCAATACGATTTGTTTGATCCAGCTACGACTGATTTAGACTATAACAACTTTTACTATTACATTCATGTTATGAATTATGTTTTAAGTGATGTTGATAATGCTGATACAGGAAATTTTAGCGAATCAAAAAGAAATACACTTAAAGCCGAAGCCTTAGCTCAACGAGCTTATGAGTACTTTTTAACAGTGAATGAATATGCGCACCATTACGATCCTGCAAATACAGATCTACCAGGGGTTGCCATGCCTTTAACAGTAGATTTACAAGCGCACACTCCCCGATCTTCGGTAGTTCAGGTATACGACCAAATTATAGAGGATTTAAATAGTGCACTTAGTTTGGTGGATAACTCATTTCCTGCAGTTAATTCTTATGCTAATTTTAAACCAGGAAGAGCATCTATTTATGCTCTTTTAGCAGAAATTTACTTGTATAAGGGTGATTTTGATCAGGCCTTAAGTTATTCGAATAGCGCACTTGCTTTATACGATTACATAGAAGATTATAATACCGTAGATTTTGTAGACCCTTCAAATAAATGGAGTGGATACGATAATCCTGATTGGGCTGTTAATACACTAAACAAGGAAGTGCTTTGGAACCGATATATAGAGTGGGGATTTTCTAATCCTTTTCAATTGTATTCTCCAGATTTAACTGCCTTGTATGATAAGTCTAATGACAGAAGATGGTATTTGTTTTCTACTCAAGAGTCAAATGCCGGCGTTGATGTCGCTCCAGATTATATTTATGTGTATTCAAGAGCATATCGTTGTAATGGTTTAACGGTACCAAGGTTATTATTAACCAATGCCGAAGCTAAAGTTAGAACTGGTGATGGTGCTGGAGCAGTGAGCAACTTGAATAAACTTCTAGAAAAAAGATTGGCAACATTTACGCCGCTTACACATAACGATGATGCGACTACTTTAAAGTTAGTAAAAGATGAAAGACGCAAAGAGTTAGCAGGGTCTTCACTTAATCTATTTGATCAAAAAAGATATCATGTATATGGAGATGTGGTTCCAACTTATACGCGCGTTAACCCTGTAACAAATGAAACGTTTACATTAAGTCCTGGAGACGATGGCTATGTGGTGAATATAGCACCAGCGGTAAGAGATCAAAATCCTAACTTATAATTATTAATCAAACTTACTAAAAAGCTTTAGTTTGATGATAACTCAAGCTTTTTAGTTCAAAATATATGGAAATATGAAAAAAATAATATTGTATTACTTAAGTTTTCTACTGTTTCTTCCCGTGTTTGTTTCATGTGTAGAAGAAGATGAAATTGTAGTTCCTGATGCCTATACTGAAACTTGGAAAGATGAGGTAGCCCTTATCTTTACACCAGCGGTACCAGATGTAAGAGCTTTCGAATATTACATCGAGTCGGGAGCTGGCGGACAGGAGTATTGGAATTCTACCGATGTAGATTTTAATGTGGCGTTTAATCTAGATGATGCCGATTTATCACAAATTGCTAAAATAGAGTTTTATGCCTTTGCAGAAGAAACTCATGGCGATAGCTATAAATATATAGGCGGCGAAGAAGGTAAATTATATGATACATTCACTGATGTTTCAGATACGATGATGTTACATCTATCTAAAGATAAATTAGAAAGTTTATTTACTAACGATTTTTCCTCAAACCATAACGGTATGGTGCTTGCCGATGATTTTTTTGAATTAAAATGGGTAATAACAGCAAAAGACGGTTCAGTAGTAGATACTAGAAGGGATTGTTTAGGTTTTACTTGTACTTACGGTATAGGAACAAATATTATTTATGTAGCGCCACCAATTTGGGAAGGAACCTTTAATTATGAGTGGATTGCTGCGACTACCAATGCCGAAATTTACGGTAGAATATCCGTAGGACAAGTAGGAACCATGACTATGACGCTTAAACCAGGGTATTTTACTATTTACGATGTGAGTCACTTGTCGGCAGATTACTTTTATGGAAGTGGAGGAACACTCGACTATAATTATGAAACAGGTTTAGTAAAAATATCAGGAATAGATGCTCAAAAATGGGATATCACCAAAGTAGATGGCCCAACATTAACCATAGACTTTAGCTATAGCTATTCTGCAGGTTATGATGAGTATGGAACATTTACACTTACGAGAACCGATGGTCAAGACTGGCCTGCAAATATTCACACCGAATAATTGATATAACTAAAATCACATTTTTTGTTACTGATATAGACTATTATGAGTCTATATCAGTAAGCAAAAAATACTTCCATTAAGGCATATTATTAAACTTTACTAAATTTTATTGAATGAAAAACATGTATAAAATGGTTTTTATAATGGCAGTTTCTGCCCTTATTTTAGGCTGTAAAACTAAAGAAGAACACAGTATTAAGGCTGAGCCTGCAAATACGTTTACTTTAAAAGCAGATTTAAACGGTCTAAACGCAAAATATCTAATTTATACAGAAAAGGACGATAGTTTTGCCAATGGATATAGAAGAGATACTTTATGGGTAGATCAAGGTAAATTCACTTTTACCGATTCTATTACCGACTATAAAATGTATTATATCACGATTCCTGAAGCGAATAGGAGTTATATGGCAAAGGCTGGAGGTAAAGAATTTAAAGTTTCAGTAAAAGCCTTCTTAAGCAGAATGTGGTTCATAGGATATCCAGGTGCCGAAATCATCTATAATGGAAAAGTCGATGAGTTTATGGTTGATGCCTATCCTAGCGATACGGATGGCATAAATAACGATTTAGCTAAAATTCATAAACAAATCTTTCCATTAGTTAATAAAGTTGATTCTATTACAGTTGCTTCGGCAACCAATGATTATAGCCCTGAAGAACGTAAAGAATTGAATGCCTATAGATCAGAAATTCATAAAAAAACTGTAGAGATAAAACGTAGCTTTGTTGAAAGTCATCCAAAATCTATTGCTGCATCCTATGTTTTAAAGGATTCATACTATCGTCACTACTTTACAGGAGCAGAGTCTCAAGTTTTATTTGATAATTTAGACAGTACCACATTAGCAGGAACTCCGTTTTATGATGAAGTAAAGTTGCGTTTGGATGCTGAGTCGAAAGCAACTCTTGGAGGTCTTGTACCAGAATTAAAAACCACCAACACATTAGATGGTTCTACGTTTGACCTCTCTGCTTTAAAAGGCAATTATGTGCTTTTAGATTACTGGGGTACTTGGTGTGGACCGTGTATGTCCGAAATTCCTAAAATAAAAGCTTATAACGATAAGTATGCCGATAAAAACTTTGTAGTGGTTGGTGTAAACTCTGGAGATACAGCCCTAAGATGGAAAAAAGTTATCGCTGATAATAACTACAATTGGACGCATATCCAGACCACAAAAGAAAACAATCTATTAATCCCTTTCAATGTACAGTCATTCCCAACAAAGATAGTGATAGATCCAGAAGGGAAAATGATTTACAGTTCCAAAAACCCAGAGAAAAAAGACATGTACAAAATGTTAGACTCTATTTTCTCTAACCCTAATAATTGATTTGTAATCCGTTGATAACTCTAAAATATAGACTAATGAAAAAAATCATCCTACTCCTTACCATACTGGTATCTGTGATGTCTTGTACTACCGAGTCCAAGCCAGATTATATTGTATTGCGAGGAAAAATTTTAAATAAAGATAAAGATAAAGACAAAGTACAACTTAGTAGTTTGTGTTATGGAAATCGAAGTAATATCCCTGTAAATGAAGATGGGACTTTTATAGATACACTACATGTAGACGCCGAAAATGTCATGCTTTTCCATGGAGGTAGATTGTTATATATGTATTTAGAAGCTGGAGATGATATCAATGTTTCTTTTGATATGGAAGACTTTAATAACAGTATTAAATTTTCAGGAAAAGGTGCTGCCTATAATACCTATTTGTTAGAGAAATCGGCACTCATAAAAGAGGGTATGGCTGAATATGATAATATCTATTTATTAAATGAAAGTGAGTATAAAATTGTCAGCGAAAAACAAGAGGCTAAATTACTTGAGTTATTAAGTAACACTAAAAATTTACCTCAAGAATATATTAAAAGAGAGGAAAGAAATATAAAATATGGGTATTTAAAGCAGTTAAACGACTACGAGTCTAATCATGGGCACTATACTAAAAATGCCGATTATAAGGTTACTAGTTCGTTTTTAAACGGGTTGGAAGACATAGATTATAATAATTTTACAGATTTTGTTTTTTCTTATAGTTATTCAAATTTACTATATAAGCATTTAGACAAAGAAGCTAAAAAAATAGCTGATTCCCTTGGTATAGAGCAGGATGTGGCTTACATGAAAGCCTTAAATACTTTAGAGAATCAAAAAATTAAAAACATTGTAAGTTATAAAAAGGCAGAGTTTGGTATCACTATTACGGCAGACTTGGAGCAGTATTTTTCAGAGTACTTAAAAGCAAGTACCAATGAAGCTAACAATGAAAATGTTAGAAAAAGTTATGAATTACAATTGAAAGTAGCTAGTGGAAATCCATCTCCAAAATTCACAAATTATAAAAATATTGATGGAAGCACCACTTCCTTAGACGATTTTAAAGGGAAATATGTTTACATCGATGTTTGGGCGACTTGGTGTGCGCCATGTAAAGCTGAAATTCCTTTTTTAAAGGAAATTGAAAAGAAATACCATGATAAAAACATCGAATTTGTTAGTATTTCTGTAGATCAAGCCAAAAACACCCACAAATGGGAGAAAATGGTTAAGGATATGGAATTAGAAGGGGTTCAAATTATGGCCGATAAGGATTTTGAATCACAATTTATTCAAGATTATTTTATAAAAGCGATACCAAAGTTCATTCTGTTAGATCCACAAGGACGTATCGTAACATCTAATGCGCCAAGACCATCAGAACCGAGCTTGGTAACCATGCTTGAAACCCTAGAACTTTAATTAAGTTTTATAAAAATTTTGTAGTTAGTCACTATGAAAATAGCCCCGTTTAGGATGGATTATCATCTTAAACGGTTTTTTTTTGTTTATACTAATAGGGTAGTTTTCTATTTTTTAGTAAGTCTTTTCAAAGCAACCCACTGTTTTAGCATTTCTCTAGAGTCTTGTGCAGGGTAACCTAATACGGTTTGACCCGCTTTAACATCACCAATAACCCCAGAACCAGCACCAACAGTTGCTCCAGATTCTATAGTGGTATGGTCTTTAATAGAAGCACTACCTCCAATAATAACACCATCTCCAAGGGTAACCGAACCTGCAAGGCCACTATGTCCAGCCATAATACAAGAACGTCCCATAACGCTGTTATGAGCAATTTGTACTAAATTGTCTATTTTACAACCATCGCCAATAATCGTAGCACTAAATTTGGCACGATCGACACAAGAATTGGCTCCAATTTCTACATAATGACCAATAATAACGTTTCCAATTTGTGGGATTTTAGTCAATCCGCGGCCATCGTCACTTGGTCGGTAACCAAATCCGTCGGCACCAATGCTTACGTTGGTATGGAAAATACAATGACTTCCTATAATACAACGCTCTCTAATAACCGTTCCAGACCAAATGGTTGTAGAATCTCCAATAATGGTTTCGTCGAAAATACAAACGTTAGGGTATAAAGTTACGCTATCACCTAAAACCACATTAGGACCAATATAACAGTTCGCTCCAATTTTACAACCACCACCAATAACTACAGTTTCATGTATTACCGCTGTTGGGTGTATTTCAACTTCAAATTCTGGTGTTGGCGGACTAAACATCTCTAATATTTTAGCCATAGCCAAATCGGCATTAGGAACTTTAATTAACGCCCGATTATCGCCCGGTTCAATGTTTAAATTGTCATTTATAACGGCAGCACTTGCTTCCGTAGTTTCCCAAAGTTTAGCGTATTTTGCACTTCCAATAAAAGTAATATGATGATTTTTGGCATTTTTTAATTGCTCCGGACCTTCAATAAGGATATCCGTGTTACCAATTAATTCGCCTTTAATAATAGCATTAATTTCTTGAATAGTGTATGAGGCCATGTGTTCGATTTAGTTTACTTGTTGCCGTAAATCTAAACGAAAAATTTCGATTATGGCGACTATTTACTCTTCAATCCTATTTTCATCAAAGGCAGAGGGCAATAAATTAGGGATGAATTTAATCACTAAGGGAAGTAAAATAGCGCCTCCAGGCAATAAAAATATAGCTAAACTTGGTATGGATTTAAAAATATCTAAAAGCTGTTCCTGAACCTTTTTTTGCTCTTCCTTGGTTAAATCTCTAACCGTAGACTGGGTAATGAGTACCATAAGTTCCTTGCTTTCTCTTATTTCATGGTATAAACGCTTGCTGTTTCTAGTAATGAGTTTGAAAACCATTTTACTCGAGTTGTTGTAAAAGGTCTGTACAATATTGGAAGACGCTAAAAGGGCAATATGAGCTTTGTTTTTTGTGTAAAATTGATTTACAGATTTTATAGATTGGTGGATAAAAGATAATCGCAACCCCATATCCAAACCTAATTTTTCTAAAAATAAGTGTTCGTCGGTATCAATCATTTCATCTGCCCATGTAGCCATACAAGCTAAATCTAGAATATACTGCTTTTCTCGGATGGTATGAAGATGATTTAAGGCTTTGTTGTAATCAATATGGCTGTTATCATGATATCTAAGTGAAGATTCAAACAGCTTGATCAAACTCGCATCATATTTGTTTTTAATTTCTTTAGAATTTAAAACGCCCAAAGTTATGGCCACAATAGAAGCTTCAATATCTTTTAGGTATTCAACAGAAATACGGTTGTTTTTTAAATATTCGGTATAGGCTAAAACATCAACATATAATAACGCATTAATAACAAAATAGTTGAAGTTTTTAGTCAGGATATTGTCGTTAATATGGATGCGTTTATGGATGAGGCGTTCCAGTTGTTCGCTAGACTTTTTTCCACCTAAAATATCTTGAAATAAAGATGTTTTTATTTCATTAATGTCGGTGTAAAAATTAATAACACTTTCAATAAAAAGTTGCTTGCTTTTAGAATTTTCATGCGCATATAGCAAGGCTAAAACCAAGTTGGTTTTACAAACTTCTTCTTCAGTTAAATCGCGCTTGGGAAGACTTTGTGCAACAACATCTAGGTTATTTCCATAAATAAATCCACAAGACCTTAACGTCATGTAAAATTCCTCTTCATCATATTTTAAAAAGAGGTTGAATTTAGAAAGCTCTTTAAGTAATTTATTTATCCAGCCTGCAGATGATGGGTTCATGGTTTGCTACAATCTATTTTGCTGTAAAAGTAAGGCTTTTCAAAATTATCACCGAAGTAATTTCTTTAACATAATTTTAACAAAACCGCTATTTCCTTTTTTTCGTAGGTATGCTTGAGAGTGAAAAAATAACCTTAAAAATCTCAACAAATTATGAAAAATTTAAAAGTAGTATTAGGAATTGGAGTCATCGCAATAGCTGGTTTCTTCATTATTGCAGCCGATCATATTGATGCGCCTGCGGTACAAGGTGGTAATAGCGACATTACCGATTTTTATGCCTTTCAAGGCGAGAATACAGATAATTTGGTTTTTGTAGCTAACCTTCAAGGCTTATTGAGTCCGGCTATGACAGATACAGCCATGTTTGATGAAAATGTATTGGTAGAATTTAATATCGATACCAACAACGATTTTGTTGAAGACCTCGTTATTCAGGCCATTCCAAAAGATGGTAAAATGTGGTTTTTTGGTCCGGTAGCACCCTCTCAAACAGGATTAAAAAGTACCATTCAAACCAATGCTATTACAGGTGGCGTAGTTGATATTTCAGCTTATGGGTCTAGTCCGAAAATAACATCAAATGCAGGCATGTCTTTTTTCGCAGGGCCACGTGACGATCCGTTTTTTATGGATTTTGCACAGTACTCAGAAATTATTGCAGGTAACGCATCAAGTTTCAACACGCCTGGAGCAGATACTTTCGCAGGAACTAATGTAATGTCTATAGTAGTAGAAGTTCCAAAAGCAATGATTGGAAACTCGGGTTCAATCAATACTTGGGTAGAATCTAAAAGAAAATAATAACAACAACTTAAAAATATACTAAAATGAAAACTTTAAAAATAGTATTAGCAACTTTAGTCGTTTCGCTAGCAGCATTCAATTGTTCTAACGACGATGATAATCAATCTATAACTCCTGGACCTGATTTTTCTGGAACCTTTACTCAAGAGGATCAAATGGGACGCCCTGCTGTAAACACGGTGTTTGTAGCTTCGGCCGACAAAGATATGTTTAATGTTACGGTCCCGTCTAACCAAGATGCGGCATTTCAAAGTAAATTTCAAGCCAACTTAATGGCTTTAAGTCCAGCCTTTGCAAACGATGGCGACATGAATGCCTTAGGTCAAGATGCTGCTGCATTTACAGGATTATTAGCAACCGATGTTTTAAATGTGTCTTTAGACGGAACCACTACTTTTTACGATGGAACCAATGTGTTAACTGGTAGAGCCTTGGCCGACGATGTAATCACTGTTGAACTGCTATTAATTTTTGGTGGTGAAGATTTTATGGAAAATCCAGGTTTGTCTAATGATAATGTTGATGCCAACGACAAAGCCTTTTTGTCCTCATTCCCTTATTTAGCATCTCCTCACTAAATAAGGTAGAGGCTGTCTGAATACCATTTTAATTTGATTTGTCAAGATGAGCTTGTTGAAACTGTTACTGGTTTTCTACAACTTGCTTTTTTCGAATGGCTTAAAATGGTAGAAGAAATACTTTTCAGATGGCCTCTTTTTTTTAACCTATACAAAAACTTAAAACACAAACATTATGAAACCTTTTCAACTTACTGGCTTTGCATTTTTACTGCTACTTCAATTTAGCTGTAACATGCAACCTAAGCAAATAACCAGCACAAAAGACTATCAAGCCTATTTAGAAACGGATGAGAATAAAATGTTGGAAAAAACGATTCAGGATTTCAACTTTTGGGAAACAAAGCTGGAAAAAGCCCCGAATCAGTTTCCTTATTTAGTAAAAGCTTCAGCATCACAATCTCAAATATTTCAAAAAACAGGACGCATTGAAGCCTTAGTTGCAGCCGAAAATTATTTAATAAAAGCTAATGAGGCTACCCATTATTCTAAAGCAGGATATTTAAGGGCTTTGGCTAGAAATTACATTTCTCAGCACAAATTTAAAGAAGCGCTTGAGTTATTAAAGCAAGCAGAATCGCAGGGTGAAGATTTAAAAGCTTCAGAAAAAATGCTATTCGATGTGTATATGGAATTGGGCGAGTATGATCAAGCAATGGTTTACCTTGAAAAGATTAGAAAAGCATCCGATTTCGATTATTTAATCCGACTCTCAAAATGGTCCGATCACAAAGGAAATTTAGATGCCGCCATAAAATATTTGGAACAAGCCAAAACTATTATAGAATCTTCTAATATTCCTTTTAAAAATAAATGGATTTATACTAATTTAGCCGACTTTTACGGACATGCAGGGGAGGTGGAAATAGCTTACAAGTACTACCTAAAAGCATTAAAAATTGATGCGAATGATGCATATGCCAAAAAAGGCATTGCGTGGATTGTGTATTCCCATGAAAAAAGACCAGACGAAGCATTACGCATATTAAACAGTATTACAGCACATTATATGGCGCCAGATTATTATTTGTTGAAATCTGAAATTGCTCAGTTTAAAGCAGATTCTACGCTTGAAAAACAGCAGCTAGACTTGTATAAACAAGCGGTTAAAAACCCGTTGTATGGTGATATGTATAATGCTTACAATGCTTTGCTATTTGCTGAAGTTCCCGAAAAAAACGCCGAAGCTTTATTAATGGCTTTACATGAAATTGAAAATAGACCAACGCCAGAGTCTTACGATTTATTGGCTTGGACTTATTTTAACCAAGGCGATTATAAAAATGCATTAACGGTTGCCGAAAACCATATCGTAATGAAAACTTCAGAGCCTAATATATTGTTTCATTTAGCCCAAATTTATAAAGCTAACGGAAAATTAAGTGAAGCTAAAGCATTAAAAAAGGAACTGTTAGAAAGCACTTTTGAACTAGGCCCACTAATGGCTGTAAACATAAATAAAATATAACCTTGAATTGTATGAAAACCCTAAACGCATTTGTTTTTTTAGTTGTTATTTTAATTTTTAATAAGCTGCATGCTCAGCAAGTTAAGGGTTTTGTTATCAACGAATCAAAACAGCCTCTTGAAGCCGCTTATATTTATAATTTGAATTCTAAAAGTCATGCGCATTCTTCTGAAACAGGTAGTTTTATCTTAGAAAACACGAAGGTTGGCGACTCTATTAAATTTGGATTATTAGGCTATCAAAATCAGATTTTAGTTTTAGCACCTGCTTCCTTTGATGCCAAATTACAGATAGTTTTAAAAGAAAAATTGTTTCAATTGGAGGAATTGGTTATCCGAGAGGAATTAAATCCATTAAATACCATAGCTCGGTTAGATTTGAATATCAATCCTGTAAATTCATCACAAGAGATTTTGCGTAAAGTTCCAGGGTTAATAATTGGTCAGCATGCCGGCGGTGGAAAGGCAGAACAAATATTTTTAAGAGGGTTTGATATCGATCATGGTACCGATGTGGCTATTTCAGTCGATGGAATGCCGGTAAATATGGTGTCACATGCACACGGACAAGGTTACAGCGATTTACATTTTTTAATTCCAGAAACCGTAAAAGGAGTAGATTTTGGCAAAGGACCGTATTACGGTGATAAAGGTGATTTTGATACCGCGGGTTATATCGATTTTTCAACTAAAGATTATTTAGGGGACAGCTCGGTAACCTTATCGGTTGGGCAATTCAACTCCTTAAGAACCTTAGGAATGTTCGATTTGATGGAGGGTACCAAAAATCAAAATGCTTACATGGCGGTAGAATATTTAGCAACAGATGGCCCTTTTGAGTCTCCTCAAAATTTTAACCGCCTTAATGTTTTTGGAAAGTACGTGATGTTTTCGCCTGAAAACGATAAATTATCGTTAACCGTTTCTCATTTCACAAGCCGTTGGGATGCTTCTGGACAAATTCCACAGCGTGAAGTTGATAATGGTAACATCACCCGTTTTGGCGCTATAGACGATACCGAAGGCGGAAATACACAACGTACCAATATCAATGTTGAATATAGCAAACAACTTTCAGATAACAGTCTGTTAAAAACGAACGCGTTCTACTTAAGAAATGCTTTTGAACTATATTCTAACTTTACTTTTTTTCTTGAAGATCCTATCAATGGTGATCAAATTAAGCAAGTGGAGAACAGGGATGTCTTCGGATTTAATGCAGCTTTAAATCATGATACCCGTCTAGGTGATACCGATGTTAAACTTGAATCGGGCTTTGCTTTGAGACAAGATATTACTAACGATACCGAGTTGTCTCATACCTTAAACCGAACGACTACATTGAAATATATCCAACTGGGCGATATCAATCAAACCAATATTAGCGCTTTTGTAAATGCCGATTTCGAGTTTGGTAAACTAACTATAGCTCCTGCTTTACGATTCGATTACTTTAAGTTTATGTATAATGATGAACTTCAAACAAATTACCAAACGCTTGCTGATACAAAAACCATAGCGTCACCAAAGCTTAATTTTTTCTACGCAGCGAAAGATAATTTACAGTTATACGTGAAATCGGGATTAGGTTTTCATTCAAACGACAGCAGAGTGGTGTTAAGCAATCAAGTTGAAGATATCTTACCAAGAGCTTATGGCGTTGATGTGGGGCATATTTGGAAGCCTACTTCTAAATTTGTATTAAATACGGCGCTGTGGTATTTATTTTTAGAGCAAGAATTTGTGTATGTTGGAGATGCTGGAATTGTGGAGCCTAGCGGAAGAACAGAGCGCTACGGTTTGGATTTTGGTTTGCGTTACCAGTTCAATGACTTTTTATTTTTCGATACCGATGCCACGCTAACAAAAGCCAGAAGTATTGATGAACCTAAAGGAGAAGATTATATTCCTTTAGCACCTAGCTTTACGCTTACAGGAGGGCTTGCGCTAAATAACTGGAAAGGGTTTTCTGGCGCCATTCGATACCGATTTATTGATGATAGACCAGCTAATGAAGATAATAGTATTGTAGCTGAAGGCTATTTTGTAACCGATTTTAACCTGAATTATACGATTGGTAAAGTTTCCTTAGGTGTTGCAATAGAGAATCTTTTTGATGTTGACTGGAATGAAACACAGTTTGCTACAGAATCTAGACTTCAAAATGAACCACAGTCGGTTACCGAAATTCATTTCACACCAGGAACACCATTTTATGCTAAAGGCACTGTAACATATCGTTTTTAATTCCATTTCCGTGAAAACGGGATTCTGTTAAAATAAAAATATTACTAAACCTTAATTATTGTGTTTGTTTTTAGGGTTTTTGTTAGGTGGAAAAGTGTTCAATGCTGAAAAGTGTTGAGCACTTTTTTTTTGAATAAGATTTTATAGTTTTTAGTAAATATGATGCTCTTTTATCATTTATTGATAATCAAGTCTTGATTCTTACAGAGAAGTGGTCTTTAATCTTTCTAAGCGAAATATAGTTTCTACTTAATTTTTATAATACCATTTTTGTATAAATCTAAAGCTATAGTCATAATGTCTTTTATGGTGTTTATGGGGAGATCTTTGTTCGGATTTATTCGTAATATTTTCATGCGAGAACGACTTCCGGTTTCTAATTCCGGATGATCAATACGTTTCCCCTCAACGACCAAATAATATGGTTCTGAAGTTTTTTTATCAGTCCAAATATAACAGAACATTTTGCCTCTATAGCAATAACAAGGCATGCCGTATTTTGTAGTTTCTGTTATGTCTTTATCAAAATTTAGTACGATATCGCGCATGGCGATTAAGCAGGCTTTGTTTGGTTCGTTTTGATTAAGAAAGAAGTTTTGGTTGTTCATTGTGATATCCTATTATAGCCAAAATTAAGCTAAACAATTTAATTCGAATGTAAGGTTCTTTATTTTAAAATAGAATAGCAGCCTAATTTTAGTGTTCAGCGAAAATATTTATTTAGCCTATATTTGTCTTACAAGTAAGCCATACGTTTTACATGTAACGAATCTGTTAGATGATTTTAATGGTTGTTTTACAGCATGTTAAAATAAATAAGTCGATCATATAATCTATATGGAAAAAAATGAAATCAAAGATTTTTTGTTGTCCGTAGAGCAAATTCCATCTTTGTTGTACCTCATGAAGTGGGTGTTAATCTGTCTGGTTTTAGGCGTTATTGTAGGGGGTGTTTCTGCCTTTTTTCTAATAAGTTTAAATTGGGCCACCGATTATAGGGAATCGCACCAATGGATTATTTGGTTTTTACCTCTTGGAGGATTTATTATTGGCTTGTCCTACCACCTTTATGGCAATAGCGTCGTGAAGGGCAATAATTTGTTGCTTGAAGAATTTCATTCGCCTAAAAAAATCATTCCTTTTCGGATGGCGCCTTTGGTGCTTTTCGGGACCATTTTAACCCATTTGTTTGGTGGATCGGCTGGGCGAGAGGGGACCGCGGTGCAAATTGGTGGGGCTATTGCCGATCGATTTACTAAAGTTTTAAAACTTTCTAGCCGCGATAGAAAAATCGTTTTAATTGCGGGAATTAGTGCTGGTTTTGCTTCGGTTTTTGGAACGCCTTTAGCAGGCGGAATTTTTGCTTTAGAAGTACTGGTTTTAGGGCGTATTCGCTTAGATGCCATTATTCCTAGTTTTATGGCAGCCGTTTTTTCAAACTATTTTTGTGAAATTTGGAACGTGTCTCACACACATTATAACATTAACGAAGTTGCCGAAATGACCCCAGTAAATTTACTTTGGTGTTTGTTGGCTGGGATTATTTTCGGATTAGTGGCGATGCTGTTTTCCAAATCAACACATTTTTGGGGACATCTTTTTGGTAAGTTTATTAAATATCCGCCATTACGACCTGTTGTAGGTGGGGTTATATTAGCGATTACGATCTACCTTATGGGAACCACAAAATACATTGGTTTGGGGATTCCCACCATCGTTGATGCCTTTAACGTAGACTTGAATTCCTACGATTTTCTCTTAAAATTACTTTTTACATCCTTTACGCTTGGCGCCGGATTTAAAGGTGGCGAAGTCACACCTTTGTTTTTTATTGGAGCAACTTTAGGGAATGTTTTAATTTGGTTTATACCTTTACCTATGGGGTTACTCGCGGGTATGGGGTTTGTGGCAGTTTTTGCCGGAGCCACCAATACACCTATTGCCTGTACTGTTATGGGTATTGAGCTTTTTGGTATTGAATCTGGTGTTTTTATCGCCTTAGCTTGTTCTACAGCCTATCTGTTTTCGGGACACTCGGGGGTATATGCTTCTCAAATTATTGGAAGCCCTAAGAATAACGTCTTTATAAAGGAAAAAGGCTTGCATTTATCTGAAATAAAAAATAAACGGACTAAAAAATGAAGACATTAACCACACTTCGAATTTATTTTGAATACGGACAAAAAATGAGGAATAGTTCGTTTTGGAAGCGTCATTTTGGTGCCGATTTTTCGGAAGAATTGATGAAACGAGCTAAAAATTTCAGACTGCAACAGGTTTTACACCTAAATGTGAATAAAGGTTATTTAAACGACCAAAGTGTGCATTGGGGGAAACATGAAATCAAACATCATAAACATCCACATCTTATTGAAATCATGGACTCCGAAGAGAAAATCAATCAATTTTTAGAAGAAGAACAAGCTTTTCTTCAAGATGCTAAAATAGTGATGGTTAAGAATACGGTTTTGCTGAAGTGAATGATGTTATGAAGTTAAATAACGATACCTCTTTGTTGTAAAACATTTGAAAAAAATACTCTACATACTGATTTTGGTAAGTTTCGGATTTAAATGCGCGAATAATAATTGCCTATTAGAAAACGGAAAATATAAAGTTGTTTATGACAAAAAGTTTACGGATTATCCAAAATTTGAATTTGTAATAAATGGACAAAATTTGACGGAAATAAATTCTGACTCGAATCGGAAATACACGATTGAAACATTCGGAGAGAATTCTTTTCGACTTAAATCAATTGAAAAACAAACTGACTCGCTAACGGAATTTCAAAAAGCATTAATGTCAAACGGAAAACCATATTATGTAATTACTGATTGCAAAAAAGATACGATTGACTTTACCATGCGCGTGAATTTGCACGTAATTTCTCATTCTGGAAAATTTGTTCGAATAAAATAAAAAAAACGTTTTTCAACAATGTATAACCGCAATTACGGCAGATTCGACTACGTCCGAATCCATTCGGAATTGCTAAGGCTTGTGATAAACCAAAAATAAAACCTAATATAACCGAAACTGAAAGTTATACGATACCGTTTAGTTGTTTCGGTTAATTCCAGCTAAAATTAAGTTTACAAACGGAACTAAAAACAACCACTTATTAAAACCAGCATCATTTAATCGCCTAAAACCTAAACTAGTTAAAGGAATAAGAATGAGATATCGGTAGGTGGTTTTTAACGCTTCAATATGAAATTCGGCTGACAGAATAACAGCGATGAAACCAGAAATCAAGTAAAATAAAAAGAACAGCCAAAACTCTTTTAAAGTCGCTTTTCCGTTAAAATCAAAGACTTTTACTAAAGGGTTTATGATGTAATTCATGGTGTTTTTTATGATTGTGGTTGGCTTTTCAGATTTTTTAAAGTTAAGTATTTATCCCATAAGCCATTTAATAATTTTCAATTTAAAATCGGAGTAGGGCGCATATTTTAAATTGGGCTCTAGCCAAAAGGGTTTTTGTAAAATGCTTTTTTGATGCGTAAAAGTATCGAAACCAGTTTTTCCATGATAAGCTCCTATACCACTTAAACCAACTCCTCCAAATGGTAAATGACTGTTTGATAAATGCATGAGACTATCATTAATGGCACCGCCACCAAATGAGACTTCATGAAGTATTTTATTAATGGTTTTCTTGTTTTTTGAATAGATATAACAAGATAAAGGCTTCGGGCGTTCCTTAACTTTTTTTATGGCATCATCCAGATTTGTGAATGCGATAACGGGTAAAATGGGGCCAAATATCTCATCTTGCATCACTTCGTCTTCAAAGGTGACTTGGTGTAAAATACTCGGACTAATAAACCTGTTTTCACTATTGGTTTGTCCGCCGAAATAAATGTTATCGGTATTCAGAAGTTTAACAAGGCGTTCATAATTAGCCGTATTTATAATTTGTAAATAATTGTCCTCGATTGAATCACTGTTATAGTGTTCGGTAATTTCAGTTTTTATAGCTTCAAGAAGTTCAGCTTCAATCGCTTTTTCTACCAAAACATAATCTGGAGCCACACAGGTTTGTCCGGCATTTAAAAATTTGGCCCAAACCATACGTTTAGCAGTCATTTTTATATCGGCATCGGCCATCACAAACGTGGGGCTTTTGCCTCCCAGTTCGAGTGTTACAGGCGTTAAATTTTCAGCAGCAGCTTTATAAATTATTTTTCCAACAGTAGTACTTCCTGTAAAGAAAATTTTATCAAAGCGGTGTTTTAGTAATGCCGTGGTTTCTTCTACACCACCTTCAACGACGCAAAAATAATTACTTGGAAAATTATTGTTAATGAGATTGGCCATCACTTCCGAGGTTTTCTTAGGAAGTTCACTTGGCTTTAAAATAACCGTGTTTCCTGCTGCCAAGGCTGTTATGGCGGGTAATAATGATAATTGATAAGGGTAATTCCAGGCACCTATAACTAATACGTTACCTAAAGGTTCGGGAATAACGTAGCTTCTTCCTGGCCAGTTTACAAAACCAGTGGAGACGTTTTGTTTTTTACTCCATTTACCAATATTCTTAATGAAATTTGCTAGTTCATGATAAACGAGAGCTAGTTCTGTGGCATAGGTTTCAAATTCCGATTTGCCGAAATCTTCATAAATGGCTTCGTAAAGTAAGGCTTCGTTGGAGCGTAAAAGGGATTCTATTTTTTTGAGCTGCTCAATTCTAAAGGCGATATTTTTAGTGCTATTGGCATTAAAAAAAGCTTGCTGTTGTTTTAGTAAGTTGTTAATGTCCATAGATCACTTTTTTTGAATAAGATTTAAAAACGATTATAAGTACTTTTGCTATTCGCCGATTGTTTATGAATGAAGCTTGATTCTCGCAGTGAAATAGACTTTATTTTATTTTCTATTTTCATTGCTGGATGTTCAATTCGGTTCCTTCAACAATTAAATTATAAGGTTCAAGGGGGCAATCCAGAGATCGTAAGAACAGGGCGTATCCTATTTTTTGGTTTCGCTTAGGTGTATCTTATTCAGTAAAATAGGATACTTAGTAGGCAAACACTACTTTAGTGGTTCATCCTGTTTTAAACAGAATTTTTATTCCTATTTCCTAAATGGAAACTACAAAAAGATATTAAGTGGCATTAACAACACCAAGGGTATATAGTTGTTCCATGGTTGGCGTTTTGCTTCCGCCAGCAGGTTCTAAAGTAATACCAAACGCTTCACTTTCGTGGCTGTTTTCTATTTCAAAAATCTTATTGTCGTCTGTTTTAAAGCTGTCAATAGTACCTAAACTTGTTGGGGTTAGCGGACTCATTTTTAAGGACCAAACCTGGTAAACTTTGCCTTCAGGAGGTTCAGGTAAGCCTTGAGCATCTAAAAAGATACGATTCTCATTTTTATCCCAATATACTTTGGCGTACGTGTTAGAAAAATTCCCTTGTCCGTTTAGTGGAATTCTGGCAATATTATCATCACGTAAAACAGAGATTAACGTATGGGCTTCTTCTAAATTATTTTTAGAATTTTCAATTTGAGTTTCTAATAATGATTGCTGTGTTTCAGCGGTTTGAATACTAGATTTTAATTGATTATTCTGGTTGATAAGCCATAGTAAACCAACACCCAACACAAGCGCTGCTGCCCAGCCAGAATAACTAATCCAGTTGTTTTTTGGTTTGCTAATAGGAATAACTTGGGTTTCAGAATCATCAAAACCTAGTTTTTGTTTAATATTTTGATAACTCAAGTTATTACTTCCTTGTGAAGTCGCTGCCGTAAGTTTAACAATAGCGGCTTCAATATTTAAAACTTCTTGACGAATTTCAGGATGTTTTTGCATAAGCGCATAAACCTCTTGATTTTCTTTTTCAGAAAGGGTTCCAGCTACATATAGCTCTAAAATTCCGGATTCTATGTATGCATTAATATCCATAATCAATTTAAAACCATGTTTCTAAGTTCCTTAATACAATTTCTATTTCGTGTTTTTATTGTGCCAATAGGCATATCAAGGGTTTCGGACGCTTCATTTTGGGTATAGCCTTTAAAATAGAGAAGTTCTATAACTTCAATACACTTTTTAGCAAGCTTACCCACATATTGAGAGATACCAATGGCATCCGTTGAATCATTTAAATTTTCACTGGTTTCAAGTATATCTACGAAAAAATTAGAATCTAGGTTTTGTTTGGAATTTTTAAAGTTTTTGGAGCGTGTTTTATCAATGGCGGCGTTTCTTGAAATGTTTAAAATCCATGTGAAAAACCGCCCTTTTTGACTAGAATAGGTATCCGATTTATGCCAGGCTTTTATAAAAACATCCTGCATCACTTCTTCAGCAATATCATGATCCCTTACTATATTGTAGATAACACCTAGCATACTGTCTTTATACATATTATATAAAGCCTCAAAAGCTTTCTCATCTTTTTTCTTAAAATTTTCAACAAGAATGTCTAAATCCATATATGGAAGGATGTTTACAATGCTTAATAGTTAAATTGTTTGTATGGAGATTTAAATTTTATTTGTCAGGCTGAGCTTGTCGAAGCTTTTGCTAATTTTTATAGTATAAATATTTCGACAAGCTCAATATGACAGGATTAATTCATTTTATAAATATGAGCGTTAATTGAACTAGTTTTCACGAAGAAATGTACTCACTTCAATAGCAACATCTTCCCAAGTTTTACTAACACCATCAGCTCCGGTATGTAAAGCTTCACAAGCTTTGTTTAATGAAGCTAAAGCCTCTAGTGCGTTCCATTCGGCAAGATTCATAACACCCGTTAGTGTTACGCGTCTTTCGTCTGTAATGGTAACATCCATAGGTAAGTTTTGTGTTTCGCCATTCATTTTAACAGTAGCAATAGCAGAGCCATTTACAAACTTTAGCGTTCCTGAAATTAATTCGGTATCTAACATCGCTCCAAAAAACGCTGCTTTAATTTTGGCATCGCGCGTGTTTGTTGGATCATTAGTAAATAAACTACTTACTGGAATTGAAAAATTCAAGTTGTTTAAAGCTTCTTCTGGTGTGTCTCCCGATTGCTCTTCAAACTTAACAGAGGTAAATTCTCCGCCAACCCCAACTTTATCGGTGGTTTTGTAAGCGGTAAATTTTACAGAAGTAGCTTCTGGTTTTACCACAAATTTTGCAGTGGATGCCACTTCAGTAGCAGTTTCTGTTTTTGATTCCTTTTTCTCTTGTTTACAAGCTGTTAAACTAAGCGCTATAGCAATAAAAAATAAGCTTATTTTTTTCATTTTAAAATGTTTTTATTTCTCCGAAAGTTAGTGATTATTAAAGAATATCCCAATAACAGTTATGACAAATGTCATATTTTACAATCGCGAATTGAGGTATTTTTGGGTATGTCAAACGCTTTAGTAAATAAATATAACATTCCAGGGCCACGATACACGAGTTACCCAACGGTACCTTACTGGGATAATACGTCTTTCTCGTTAAACGATTGGAAAAAATCTTTGCACAAGGCCTTTAGTTCTAGTAACTCCGAAGAAGGAATTAGTCTCTACATTCACCTGCCATTTTGCGAAAGTTTATGCACCTTTTGTGGTTGTAATAAGCGCATTACGAAGCAACATAGTGTAGAATCTCCATACATCAATGCGGTTTTAAAGGAATGGCAACTGTATTTAAATATGTTTGATGAAAAACCTGTTATTAAAGCGCTTCATCTTGGAGGCGGTACACCCACGTTTTTCAGTCCGCAAAACTTAAAAACGCTCATAAATGGTATTTTGGAGCATGCAATTGTTGCCGAAAATTATGAATTTAGCTTTGAAGGTCACCCTAATAATACCACCAAGGAACATTTACAAGCCCTATACGATGTAGGCTTTAGACGTGTAAGTTATGGGGTTCAGGATTATAATGACACGGTTCAAAAAGCGATTCACCGCATTCAACCTTTTGAAAATGTAAAACGTGTTACCGAACAGGCCAGAGCAATAGGTTACACCTCGGTGAGTCATGATATTATTTATGGTTTACCTTTTCAGAGTTTGGAACATGTTAAAGAAACGATTTTAAAAACCAAATCGCTTTTACCAGATCGCTTGGCTTTTTATAGTTATGCACATGTGCCATGGGTAAAAGGGAATGGGCAACGCGGATTTAAAGATTCCGATGTGCCTTCCGGGGAATTAAAAAGAAAACAGTACGAAATAGGAAAGCAATTGTTATCTGATGTTGGTTATGAAGAAATTGGCATGGATCATTTCGCATTGAAATCAGATAGTCTATACAAATCCATGATTTCTGGTGATTTACATCGGAATTTCATGGGGTATTCCGATTCCAAAACTTTGGCTATGATTGGTTTGGGCGTATCCGCTATAAGTGATAGTTGGTTTGGTTTTGCACAGAATGTGAAGTCTATTGAAGCGTACTATAAATTACTTGACAGTGACACTATTCCGGTTTACCGTGGTCATATTTTAAATGAAGAAGATTTAGTGGTACGTCAGCATATACTCAATTTAATGTGTCGTTTTAAAACCTCATGGACAGCAACGCATTTGTACTTTGATGACTTGCCAGATATGCTTATTAAATTAGAAGAAATGGAACAGGATGGATTGCTTATAAGAACAAAAAATAGTGTTGAAGTCACGCAAAAAGGTCAACCATTTGTCCGTAATATTTGTATGGCTTTTGATGTGTTATTACAAAGAAATAAGCCGCACACCCAGTTGTTTTCTATGACGATCTAACAATCTAATAACTACTGGACTACCTTGGAAAGAGGCTTTTGACGGAAAGCCTTTTTCTTTTTTTTGCATTTGTCATTTCGAAAGAATGAGAAACGACAGAAGAAAAAACTCTAAGCTAAATTGATATTATCCTGTTTTAGTCTATTTCAGAGGCTAAAATATTAGAAAGTCTAGCCTTAGTTTGTAATAAATCGTATTCGATAGACACGCCTTTTAATTCGGCATCAATCAATTTAGATTCTCGGGAGTTCACTAAAAACAAAGAGCTTTCACCTAATGAAAATTTTCGTTCTTCGGCATTAAGCATGATTTTATAATCGGAAATAATCTCTGAAGTATGCATGGTTTGAATGTCATACGATTCAATTTCCTGATTTACCGCATTAATTTTATTTTGAAGCGTTACTCGTGTCGCACTAATATCTAGATTGGTGTTTTGAAGCTTCATTTTAGCCAATTGTAAATCACCACGTTCTTTTCTTAGAAATAAAGGAAAACTCACATTAACATAGCTTTTATAATTAGCTGTATTAAATGTATTTATTTGATCTGGCGTTTGTGACAAAAAGTTGTATTGTAAATCTATTTTAGGTAATAGGTTGTTTGTTTTAAGCCTTTTTTCAACTTCTAAACTTTTATATTTATTTTGAAGTGATAGCATCTTCGGGTGTTCTTCTAAATTGATGCTTTCAATATTTAAATCACTGGTTTTGAAAATCTCATCAATGTGATCGATGGTGCTAATATCTGGAATAATATTATCCTTTAATTCAATAGGCGTATTTTCATTTAGCCATAAATAATTAGACAGTTCTAGAGTCGCTTTAATGTATTTTATTCTGGCTTTTTCTAAGTTTAATCTTCTCGTATTTAGGGTGATACGTGCTTCTACAGTGTCAATGGCCGGTCTTTCGCCAACTTCAAAGCTTGTTTTAATACCATCTAATCGCTCTTGAGCATTGTCTAAAAAGTTTTCATAAATACGCTTTTCATTATAGCTTTTTAGCCATTCGAAATAGCTTACAGAGGCTTGAAATACAATATCGTTAACTAAAAGGGTACGATCTGCTTTGGCTTGGTTAACAAATAATTTGGCTTGCTTTAAAGTGGCCATGCGTTCATTAATCAGGAGGCCTTTAGCAAGAGAGACAGAAACCCCAGCACTATAGAGTCCGTCGATAGGTACGTTCGATTCTGGGTTAAGATACTGACCTGTGTTTTCTTCAAAGTTTCCTTTAAGTTCTATACCATACCATGTTGGTATTTTAAAACTGGCATTAAGCTTATCGTAATATTCGGTGCCTTTAAACTTTTTTCTTCCATAATCCACACCCAATTTTGGATCGAAAGCGCCTCTCGATTTTAAAAGCTTCGCTTCACTTTCAGTTAAAATTAGATTGGCCTGTTTTACAATGGGGTGAAACGATTTAACATACCCTAAGTATTCAGCCAAACTAATGGTCGATAAGCTATCTTGTGCGTATAAATTACAAGTAGCTATTAATATTAAACTTAATATGATACGTTTCATTTTTTATCTTTTTTGCTCCCACTTTGAGGTTGGTAGTAGTTTGGAGGGAAACTATTAATTTGACGCCAAATTTCAAACCAAATAGGCACATCTTGTAAAAGTGCCATCGTTCTTGCACCAGAACCAACGCGAATTGCATCAGGCCATGGATGCTCGCTTTCATCGGGAACAAGGAGAATTCTATACTTTCCATTCGGACTAATAAATTGCTCAATTGCGATTACTTGGGCGCCGTAGGTACCGTATGACACATTAGGCCATCCACTAAAAACAATCGCAGGCCACCCATCAAATTGAACACGGGCTTTTTCTCCTATATGTAGTAGCGGCAGGTTTATTGGTTCTACATAGGTTTCAACGGCTAATTGGTAGTCAGCAGGCATGATACCAACCAACTCGGCACCCTCTTTAAAAGTCGTACCAATACCATCGGTAATCACCTTGTTTATGTAGCCTTTTTGTGGCGCAGTAACGTAAAGTAAACTGCTACGTTTCTTGTAATTACTATAGCTGTTTTCAAGTTTAGAGACTTGCACGTCGTTTTCAAAGCTGTTAGATTGCGCCGTGTGCATATCACTTTGTGCCTTTGAGATTTTATCGGAAAAGGTCGCATTAACACGTGATAACTCAATTTGTGCATTGAGAACTTCATTTTTACTTGCAATAAACTTATTCTCTTGAGCGATTAACTTAGCTTGAGTTTCTTGAAGTTTTAAACGTTTTTCTTCCACATCTTTCATCGCCTTTAAACCTTCTTCTTGTAAAGTCAATGTTCGCTCATGCTGGCGTTCGGCAATGGTTAAATTTGTTTTTGAAGCCTCCAAATCGATACTGTCGCTTTTAACCTTTAGTTCGGCTTGTATCAATTTGTTTTCTGTTTGTTGTAACTTAAGACGTTGTTCATTTCGTAAAGCCACTATTTGGCGGTTTAAAGCATCAATTTTATTGAGGTATGCTTTTGCCGATGCGCTTTTAGCATCTATTTGATCCTGAGTTCGTGATACAAGTTGATCATCAAAATATTCACTTTTAACCTCAGAGATACGTAAAATCGTATCACCTGCATTAACGAGGTCACCTTCTTGAACATACCAGGCTTCAATACGTCCTGGAATTTGCGACATGATGTGTTGCGGACGCTGGTTAGGCTTTAAAGTAGTAACCACTCCTTGTCCGGTGATGTTTTGTGTCCATGGTAAAAAAAGCACGATGAAAAAAATGATGGCTGCACCCAGTAAAAACCTATTAAAATACTTGAAATAGGTTTTATTCATCACCTTTTTACCAGATTTAAACTTGTTTAGGTCTATCGAACTATTTAATTTGTTGTTTGAAATATTTAACATAAACCTCGCTTATTTTTGAATTTTACCTTTTTCTAGAATAACTACCTCGTCACATTGGCCAATCCAACGTTTATTATGTCCAACTACAACCAGGGCCCACGGACGTTTTTTGTCGGTTAAATAACTAATGATCTCTGTGGTTTCCTCCATGTTAAAGCGATCTAATGCATCTTCTAGAATGAGTACATGTGGTTTCTTTAAAATGGCTCTAGCAAGTACTATTTTTTTAGAAATGGTAAAGGACATTTGTTTGCCGTCGGGGTATAATATGGTGTTAAGTCCTTCGGGTTGTTCCTTTAAAAAAGATTTTAATCCTACGGTATTTAATACCTCATGGATGTCTTCATCGGTTATTGATGGGTTTCCAAATGTTAAGTTTTCCTTGATAGTACCTTCAAACGGTGTTTCATCGGAAAGTGATAATCCTAACTTCGATCGATAGAAATTTAGTTGTAAACTTTGAATCGCCATATCATTAACATAGATATTTCCTGAGGTAGGTTCAATAACACCCGAAATTAAACGAAGTAAAGTTGATTTACCAGAACCACTTTCTCCTCTAATAAGAATACGGCTATCTGGGTTTATTTTTAATGAAATATCGTGTAAAATATGTTTTTCTCGGTCGGAAACATTATACGAAACGTTGTCTAATTCAATATGAATACCGTTTTTAAATGTTGGTGTTTCACCAGTTTGGTTTTCGATATCCTTATCAGCTATTTGACCTATTTTTTCTAAAGAAGTTAGGGTGTCATAAAAGGATTCTAACCCAATAATTAGTTTTTCTACCGAAGCAATGATAAGTAGAATAATGATTTCTGCAGCGACAAACTGTCCAATATTCATCTCCTGATTAAGTACTAACGCACCTCCAATAAGCAGTAAGCTGGCAGTTACAATCACCTTAAAACTTACCATTTGAATAAATTGAAGCATTAAAATTTTAAAATGACTTTCTCTAGCATTAAGGTAATCGTCAACTAAATTATCATTTTTAGTAACTCCTAAATTAGTGCTTCCAGATAGTTTAAAACTAATAACAGATCTAGCAATTTCCTGTATCCAGTGCGCTACTTTATACTTGTATTTGGACTCATATAAACTGGTGTCTAAACCCTTTTTAGCGGTAAATTTGAATACTATGAAAATAAGAAGTAGTAATAATAGTCCAAATATGATAAAGAATGCGTGGTAAAACGAAAGTAAAATAAGCGCAAAAATAATTTGAAGTACCGCCGAAGGTACATCAATAAGTATTTTAGATAAACTTTTTTGAATGGTTAAGGTGTCAAAAAAACGATTGGCCAATTCTGGTGGATAGTTATTTCGTAATTCTGACATTTTAATTTTTGGAAACCTAAAACTTAACTCGAATGAAGTACGCGTAAAAATACGTTGTTGTATGGTTTCAATAATACGAAGTTGCATGAGTTTTAAACCACCATCAAATGCCACACCTAAAGTTACTAAAACGATAAGGACGATCCAAGATGTACTCACTTGAGCCCCTTGAATGAGGTTGATAATCGCTTGGATTCCCAAGGGAAGCGTTAAGGAAATGATTCCCGAGAAAATGGCGTAATAAAAAACTTGGAAGATTTCTTTTTTATCTAATTCTAACAAGCCTAAAAGGCGCTGCCACGGCGTTATTTCGGGTTGATTCATTCGTGTAAGTTTAAAACGTTAAGGGTTAGGTTTTTAAAAAAAGATGCAGGTGATACATTTTCTTTACAATCGGTAATAGACCAAAAATGATCTTTTAAATAATGCTGATGTAAACTGCCTTCTATAATGGTACTAGCTAAAGAGGCAGGGTATTTATAAATAGGTGCATTCTCTACAATGATGTCTTTTAGGCGGTTTACAACACGTTTGTAAATGTTGAAATAACCTTCTTTATTTTGTGCGTCAACAGCTTTGGTTAAAAATGACTTTGAATTTTCGTTGATGATAATGGCGTTTAAAACCACCTCATTAATATGTGAAAAATTAGAGTCTTCTTCAATAGTACGACATAAAACCTCAATGGCTTTGATTAATTTTTCTTTATTATCTTGAATACTATGCGTTTCTAATACAATCTGGTACTCAATCCAAGCCCAGTACCAAGATGAAAGGTATAGCAGTAATTTATGTTTGTTTTCAAAATATCTGTATACCGAACTTTCATTAGATCCTATTTTAGATCCTAGTTTTTTAAAAGTGAAAGCTTCAAAGCCAATGTCATGTATTAATAAAATACTTTCTTGGATGATGCGTTTACCTAAATCTGATGACTCAGGGTCTTTCACATAGATTTTTTCAGGTACAGAAATTTTTACATTTGATAGTAAACTATACATGCTTGTATATTTTGGTTGCAAATATAATAGTATTACTATTAAAAGTGATTGCCTTAACATAGATTTAATCTATCTTCAAAATTAAATATGATATGCTAAATGAATATGATTGAATCAATGACATTCAATTTCACTCGAAACATGATCGTGTATAGGGCTGGGAGAGAGGTAAGGTATACCTAATCCGAGGCCTCGAATGATAAATAGAAGACCTATAATGACTATGAAAACGGGTATTAAATTTTGAATGCGTTGTCTGGCTTTTCCTTTTAAAAACTGACTGAAATATATAGCCGTAGTCATTAACGGAATGGTACCTAATCCAAATACAGCCATGTACAAACTTCCTGAAGCGGTATTTCCGCTGGCTATAGCGGCAAAAACAGCGACGTAAACTAATCCGCAAGGCAAAAAACCATTCAAAAAACCGATGGTTAAAAAGGTGTCGTAGGTTTTCTTTTTAAAGGCCTTGCCTAACGATGATTTTACTTTTGAAATAATTCTATAAATAGGTTTTGAAATGGAGTAGCTATTAAGTGTTTTTTGAGGAATTATAGCAATTAATATCATAAGGATTCCAATAACAATAGATAGCTGTTGCTGAAATCCAAAAAGGTAGAATTGCTTCCCAATGAAACCGAAAATGAGTCCGATTATAGCATAAGAGAGCAGACGACCAACATGATAAATAAAGATTTGAGATACTTTTTTTAAGGAATTGTTATGGTCAACGGGTAGCATAAAAGCAATGGGGCCACACATGCCCACACAGTGAAAACTTCCTAATAACCCTAATATGAATGCTGAAGCAAGCATATTAAAAATGTACGGCTTCTTTAAACAAGTATGAAGTACCGTTGTAGTTCCAGTCTATCCTCAGGTTCCAACGTCCGTCAATTAAGCGTTCATTTACTATAAACATTTTGGAATCTTTTAAGGCAATGGGTTCTTCAAAATCTAATTTTTTATTTGAAGGTCTGTATAGGATGACTTTGCCTGTTATATTTTTATAATTAAGGTCTTTTGGAAAAGTAATAAGCAGACCTTCTTTGGTTTTTGTGTAGCTAATATTTTCTGAAAGTGTATTCGCGTTGTTTAGCTTATCGATATCATTCTGATAGGCTAATTCGACACCATAATAATCTTCTGTGACCAATTCGTGTTCAAAATCTTTGTTCACATTCATAGTCACGATAAAGTACATGATAAAGGAAATGAATCCTATGAATGCTAATACAATGCCTGTTCCCCAATTTATTTTCATCGCTGTTCTTTGTTTTTTTTTTCTCGTGAGAACGAGAACCTGTGTTTAATTCCTTCTTAGTTATCCTACTTAAAGCTTCTTGGTCCTAAAAAGTTTGCTGTAGTCGTTTCAATTAAATCGTTGTCTTTATAAACGCCAATTTCAATTTTATTGCGATCTCCTGATAAGTCATTATTGTTAATCTCAACAAATAAAGTGCCTTCCGCAAGACCTTGGCTTGGCACAAAAAGGGTGTCGCTAGTCGCTACGATTTTTAAAGTACCCTTATGTGACATCAGTTTTAGCGTGACGTTATTAAAATCGTGTGTAGTTTTATTCACGAGTTTATAAGTGAACACATTACTAATGATGTTGTTGTCTTTATGTTCGTAAAGTTGTCCTGGTAGCCTTAAAACATTGGCTTCAATATCGTTTCTTAAGAACAACATGCCTGTAAGTAAGCCTACTAATATGACTAAAACGGCCGCGTAGCCTTTCATTCTTGGTGTTAGCTTAAAGGTCGCTTTATTTTCTATTTCTTCTTCACTAGCATATCGAATAAGTCCTTTTGGTAAATTGACGCTTTCCATGATATGATCGCATTCGTCAATACATGCCGTACAATTAACACATTCTAATTGGGTGCCATTTCGAATATCAATACCAGTAGGGCACACGTTTACACACTGCTTGCAATCAATACAATCGCCAAAACCTAGGGCTTCGCGATCTTCATTTTTCTTGAATTTTTTTCTGCCATTTTCAGCTTCACCACGTTTATGGTCGTAAGCTACAACTATAGATTTGTTATCTAAAAGGGTGCCTTGCAATCTGCCGTAGGGGCAAGCTATAATACAGACTTGCTCTCTAAACCAAGCAAAAACAAAATAAAATACAGCGGTAAAAATAATTAACGAAACCAGTGTGCTTAGATGGTCGGTTGGGCCTGATTTGATATAGCTTAAAAGCTTATCGCTACCAATAAGATAAGCAAGAAAAACATTAGCGATAATAAACGAGATGGCTAAAAAAATGATAAGTTTTAATCCCTTCTTTCTTATTTTTTCGGCATTCCAAGGTTGCTTGGCCAAGCGCATTTGTTTTCCGCGATCGCCTTCAATCCAAAATTCTATACGACGAAATACCATTTCCATGAAAATGGTTTGCGGACAAATCCATCCGCAAAAAATCCTACCAAAAGCCACGGTAAAGAGGGCAATGAAGATGACCCCGATAAGCATGGAAATTACAAACAAATAAAAATCTTGAGGCCAAAAAGGAAACCCGAAAATATTAAAGCGGCGTTCTAAAACATTGAACATTAAAAACTGATTGCCGTTTACTTTTATAAAAGGCGAAACCAGTAAAAATATCAATAATACATAACTGACGTACTTACGGTATTTGTAAAATTTTCCGTTTGGTTTTTTAGGAAATACCCAAGCACGTTTACCTTCTTTGGTTACCGTTCCAATTGAATCTCTAAATGTTTCGTTGTCTGGGGTTTCCAAGGTTTTAGTATTTAAGACCTCCTGGTTTGATAACTCAAGAGGTCAATTTAATTTTTACAATCAATGCGTTTATTCCGTAGGCATATCAGCTGGTGTAGCATCGGGTAAAGCGATGCTATCAGCTTTCACTTCTGATGCTGTTGTTTCAGTGGTATCTGTTACTGCTTCTACGGCTTCAGCTGTATGGTCTACAATAATATCGCCTTCAGGTGCTTTAGGATTTGCCGGTGTCGTACCTTGAAATGTTAGTACATAACTGGCTACCTGTGCAATTTCTAAAGGTTTTAATTGTGCTTTCCAAGCAATCATCCCTTTTCCTGCACGACCACCTTCAGAAACGGTATGGAAAATGCTTTTAATATCGCCACCTAGAATCCAGTGATTATCGGTTAAATTCGGACCAATACCACCGCCGCCATCGGCCATATGACAGGCCACACAGTTGGTTTCAAAAATGGTTTTACCTGCGGCTAAATCGGCTGTTTCAGTAAGTACGGTTACGGTATTTACATCAACCAAACCTTTGGCTGTTTTCTTATAAGCTTCAATCGCGACTTTAGCTTCAGCCAATTCAGTGTCAAATTCTTCAATTTGTGATGGGCCACTAAACACTTCGTATCTTAAAAGGTAAATAACAGCAAAAACAATAGATATGTAGAAGGCATATTTCCACCATGGTGGTAAATCATTATCTAATTCTTTAATGCCATCGTAACTATGGTCTAAAATAATTTCATCTTCTTTCTCTAAAGGTTTTGAACCTAATAGTTTCAGGTAGGTTTTCTTTAACCATGGAAACTGTGATGCTTTTTCTTTGTCGGCAATAAAACGCGCCTTTGCTTCAGGATCCAGTTTTTGAAACATGACATTCTCTAGCGAGCCCACAATACCTTCAATGGAAATTAATATAAACAACACCAGAAGTAAGAACATTAAAACGGCTGGGTATTTAATAAAGGCCGGCTGATTTCCAGAATCTACAAAGAATTCAACAGTTCCAGCTACGATAAAAAATAGGAGTGGAACTCGAATCCAAGATGGTACTAAATTTCTCATAATATGTCGTCGTTTTGGTGGTTGTCTAAAGGTAAATTACTCACTCTATTAATGTAATCTTTTTTAGCGGTAATAACCCACCAAAATAAGGCTACAAAAAAGATGAAAAAGATTAATAAAGAGATGATTGGGTATATTTCTATACCGGCAATACTCTCCATATGGTTTTTTATATATTTTAACATGGTTGCTTGTTTTAGATCATTATTGTTGTGTGGTTTCCACTTTAATGTCGGTTCCTAATCGCTGTAAATAAGCAATCATAGCAACAATTTCTCTGTCTTTCATTTCTATAAAATCTTCTCCGTTTTGGGCGGCCGATTTTTTATCAGCTTCATAGGCTGTTACAAAGTCAGGATCGGAATATAAATTCTTTTCAATTTGAGCACCTTGTTCATTCATGTGTTGTTGCGCATTGGCAATCTCTTCTTCGGTGTAAGGTACCCCTAGAGACACCATGGCTTTCATTTTAGTCTCAGTCATCGATTTGTCTAATCGGCTGCTTTCACCAGTAATTAACCAAGGGTAACGTGGCATGATAGAACCCGAAGATGTACTTTGTGGGTCGTACATATGGTTAAAGTGCCAGTTGTCGGAGTACTTTTGACCAATACGATGTAAATCCGGTCCAGTACGTTTACTTCCCCATAGGAATGGGTGATCGTAAACATATTCACCCGCTTTAGAGTATTCACCGTAACGCTCTACTTCGTGTCTAAACGGACGAATCATTTGAGAGTGACAGCTCACACAACCTTCTCTAATATAGATATCACGACCTTCTAGTTCTAAAGGTGTATAAGGTTTTACGCTGGCAATGGTAGGAATATTTGATTTCACCATAATCGTAGGTACAATTTGAATGATACCTCCAATTAAAATAGCTACGGTGGCTAAAATGGTAAGTTGAATTGGTCTACGCTCTAACCATGTGTGCCATCCTTCATTAGCTGTTCTTTTGTTGGTTACTTTTTCTAAAGCAGGAGCTTGGGCCAATTCATCCTCAACAGGCGTTCCTTGCTTAATGGTTACAATAATATTGTAAACCAAAACAAACATGCCTATAATGTATAAACTACCACCAATGGCACGCATCCAGTACATTGGCATAATTTCGGTAACGGTTTCTAAGAAGTTTCCGTAAACTAAAGTGCCATCAGGGTTAAATTGTTGCCACATAGAATACTGTGTAAATCCAGCAACATATAACGGTAAGGCATACATGATAATACCTAAAGTTCCTAACCAAAAATGAAGATTTGCAAGAGCTAAAGAATAAAGTTTCGTTTTAAATAATCGTGGGATGAGGTAGTAAATAATACCAAAAGCCATGAAACCGTTCCATGCTAGTGCACCTACGTGAACGTGGGCAATAATCCAATCGGTAAAGTGGGCCACGGCGTTTACATTTTTTAATGATAGCATCGGACCTTCAAAGGTGGCCATACCATAACCTGTTATGGCGACTACCATAAATTTTAAAACAGGATCGGTACGTACCTTATCCCAAGCACCACGAAGGGTTAGAAGTCCGTTTATCATACCACCCCAAGAAGGCATAAGTAACATTACCGAAAAGGCAACACCTAAATTTTGAGCCCATTCAGGTAAAGCGGTATATAATAAGTGGTGAGGCCCTGCCCAGATATAGATAAAGATTAAAGACCAAAAGTGAACAATAGAAAGTCTGTAAGAGTATACAGGTCTATTAGCCGCTTTAGGAACAAAGTAATACATTAATCCTAAAAACGGCGTCGTTAAAAAGAATGCTACCGCATTGTGGCCGTACCACCATTGTACTAAGGCATCTTGAACTCCGGCATAAACTGAGTAACTTTTCATAGCGCTAACCGGTAACTCAATATTATTAAATATATGAAGCACAGCAACGGTTACGAATGTGGCAATATAAAACCAAATGGCTACATATAAATGACGCTGTCTACGTTTTAAAATGGTCCAGATCATATTGATACCAAAAACCACCCAAATGACTGCTATGGCAATATCGATAGGCCATTCCAATTCGGCATATTCCTTAGATGATGTGTAGCCTAAAGGCAGTGATATCGCAGCAGCAACGATAATAAGCTGCCAGCCCCAGAAATTAATATTACTAAGTAAATCACTGGCCATACGCGCTTTTAATAAACGCTGAAGTGAATAATAAATACCTGCAAACATGGCATTACCCACAAAGGCAAAAATAACTGCATTGGTGTGTAGAGGTCTTAATCGCCCAAAACTTAACCATGAAATACCGTCGGTTAGATTAGGGAATAAAAACAAAAAGGCAAGTAGTAAACCTACTGCCATGCCAACTACACCGAAAACTATTGTAGCGTAGATAAATTTAGTAACGATTTTGTTATCGTAATGAAACTGTTGCATTTCCATAGTTAAGAATTAGTCTTTTGGTTAGTGCTTATTTTTTTTGGTTTTTCTTTTACAAGTTCATCTTCAAAGAGCATGCGCACTGAAGGGGTATAGCTGTCGTCGTACTGACCGCTTTTTACGGCAACAACAAATGCGATGAAGAAGCTTATGGCAACTAGGATACTGATTGCTAGTAGAATATAAATAACACTCATTTAGGCGTGCTCGATTAAAGTTTAGAAATCAAAAATATTTTTAAATGCCATCCTAAAATATGACATTTATCATGTTTTTTCAACCTTCTGTTGAATTTTTTTTCCTACTAAGTTAGTACTAATTGTCGTAAATACAACTATGCTTATTGAACTTAATGGCATCAAAATAGCGGCTATCACTGGTGCTAATTGTCCGGTAACCGCAAAATAAAGGCCTATGGAATTATATACTAAAGATAGAAGAAAACTCCATTTTATAATGGTTATAGCTGATTTTGATGCTTTTATGAAATAATATAGGCTATTAAAATTTGACGCATCTAAAATAGCATCACAAGCTGGAGAGAATACATTCACATTTTCTGAAATGGCAATACCTACATCACTCTGTGCTAAAGCACCAGCATCATTTAATCCGTCGCCTACCATTAAAACCTTTGCGCCCGAATTTTGATGATGTTTAATGTACTCCAGTTTGTCTTCTGGTTTCTGGTTAAAAAGCAATTTGGTTTTAGCAGGAAGTAATTTGGTGAGATTTTCTTGTTCTCCGGCGTTGTCTCCAGATAATATCACCAAATCATATGTCGCTTTAAGCTGATTGAAGAGCTTTGAAAGCCCTTTGCGGTAGCGATTATAGAAGGTAAACTTGCCTTTGTAGGTGTTATTGGTGCTTACGTGAACTTCGGTATTTAAATTTTTGACATCCGACTGTAAACCAACAAAGGGTGCCGAGCCAATTTTCATAAAACTCTCATTGTATTGGGCTTCAATGCCTTTCCCTATATGTTCTTCATAATTTTCTATAGGTACAATATTGTTCTCCTTTAATAAGGTATATAACGAACGGCTTAAGGGGTGGTTGGAATTCCGTAAAGTACTTTTTAAGAAATCTTCCTCGGCATTAGAAAGCTGTGAACCTTCATAGGAAATGGCGGTTTCTTTATTGGCTGTTATGGTGCCTGTTTTATCAAAAATAATGGTGTTTATATTGGCTAATTGTTCAATAACCGATGCGTTTTTTGCATAAAACTTTTGGCGTCCGAAAATACGAAGCATATTGCCTAATGTGAAAGGGGCAGCTAGGGCAATAGCACAAGGACAAGCAATAATAAGTACGGCTGTAAACACATTTAAGGCTTTGGACGAGTCGGTGAAAAGCCAATAGCTCGTGGCTAGAAATGCAATGCTTAAAATCGCTACGGTAAACCGTTTGCTTATCGCGTTGGTTAATGTGGTAAAAGCATCCTCTTTGTTTTTGTTAAACACATCGTTACTCCATAACTGTGTTAAATAGCTCTGTTCTACACTTTTTAAAACTTCAATTTCGATGCTACCTTCTACTTGTTTGCCGCCAGCGTAAAGTTTGTCGCCCGATTTTTTTGATACGGCTTCAGATTCACCGGTTACAAAACTATAATCAATTCGTGCTTTTCCTTTTATTAAAATGCTATCAACAGGAATGAGTTCTTCGTTTCTAATTAGTAAACGATCGCCTTTTTCAATATCGTAAACCTGAATAGATGATTCATCGCCATCAGCAGATATTTTTGTTATTCCGATAGGGAAATAGGATTTATAATCGCGTTCAAACGATAAAAAGCTATATGTTTTTTGCTGAAAAAACTTGCCGAGAAGGAGAAAAAAGATAAGTCCCGCAAGGCTATCAAAAAAGCCCGTGCCAATATCTAAAATAATCTCAGCAGTACTTCTAATAAAAAGGACAGCTGCACCGAGAGCTATAGGGACATCAATATTTAAAATTCGTGATTTTAACCCTTTGTAAGCTGAAATAAAATAATCCTGTGCCGAATAGAAAACAACGGGTAATGAAAATGCAAACATCAACCATCTAAAAAGGTGTTTGAACTGTTCGAGCCAAAATTCTTCTACTTGAAAATATTCCGGAAAAGATAAAAACATGATGTTTCCAAAGGCAAACCCTGCTACTCCAAGTTTGTATATTAGCGAGCGATCTACATTTTTTTTGCCAACTGAATAATCGTCTAAGCTAATAAATGGTTCATAACCTATACGACTTAGTAGCTGAACTAAGTTTTTTAATGATAGTTCGTGAGCATTATAAGTAATACGAGCCGTTTTCTTTCCGAAATTCACCATGGACGATGATACAGCAGGATTAAGCTTGTGCAAGTTTTCTAAAACCCATATGCATGAGCTACAGTGAATGTGGGGTATGTATAGACTTACAATTTGAGTATTATCATCGTTAAATTCGAGTAGATTTTCTACAATTTTAGCATTGTCTAGGAAATTGTATTTGCCTTCAACGTCTTTAGGTGTTGCTCCGGGAGCCTGTTGTAAATCGTAGTATGACGTTAAATCATTTTCAGAGAAAATCTCGTAAACGGTTTTACAACCGTTGCAGCAAAAGGGTTTTTCGTCAAATGTGATATCAGCTTCGGTAGCATCTAATCCACAGTGGAAACACGTTTTATGTTCCATAGAAAGTTCGTTCATTAATTCTTATTAACAAAAATGAAAATTCAACAATTTACAGCATATGATAATTGTCATGATTTAATTACTTTTACAAAATACAAATTTATAAGTATGGGCAAGTGCGAACAGTGTATAATTAAACAGTTTAACTCTTTAAAAGCATTAACAAAAGATGAGTTGGTGCGTATATCTGCGTGCAAAACATCACATTCTATAAAAAAAGGCGAAGTAATTTTTGAAGAAGGCGAAGTTTTAAACGGTGTTTACTGTATAAAAGATGGTATTTGTAAGTTATCGAAACTTAGTGAAAACGGCAAAGATCAAATTGTAAAAATGGTGGTTAAGGGACAGTTATTGGGGCAGCGTTCGCTAATTAGCGAAGAAAGTTCTAATTTACAAGCTACGGCCTTGAATGATATGGAAGTATGCTTCATACCTAAGAGTGAAATTATTGCCGATTTACAGAAAAACCCGAAGTTTTCATTCGAGGTATTAAAAGACATGGCGCACGATTTACGTGATTCTGATGATATTATCGTGAACATGGCTCAAAAATCAGTTCGTCAACGTTTGGCTGAAACTTTACTGTATATTCATGAGAATTTTGGAACCAATCCAGATGACACCTTAAGTATTCTCCTGTCTCGAGAAGACTATGCAGGTATTGTAGGAACCGCTACAGAATCGGCTATTCGCGTTCTTTCTCAATTTAAAAAAGAAGGTTTAATCGAATCGGTTGGGAAATACATTCGAATTATCGACTTCGCTGGTTTGGAGCGTGTTGAGTAGGTTTAAATTTTTGATTTAGTAGGTTGTTGTTTTATTTTCGTTTTTAACGATATATGGATATGCTAATCATAAAAGTGTAAATAATTTTAATGTTTAAGAGCGCTGTATATTAATTAATGTTTCTAGGGTACTCAACTCACCATGGAATTATCGATAACCACCGAGACTATAAATAGTTGTAGTAACAGTTTTAAAAATATGGTATAAAAAGATCTTGATTAAGCTGCCGAATCAATGTCATTATTACTTAAAGTTTATTAGCTTTATTTGTATGTCTCCCTGTTTACCTTTTTTGTAGAATGCGCCTAAATAGATTTTTCTATCTTTTTTTTATTAGAGATTTTGTTTATACCGCTTACCTACTGTAGCCTTCCCTAAAAA
>NZ_LXEI01000012.1 GCF_001642835.1 Pseudotamlana agarivorans | reverse complement strand
GGTACCTTACTTTAAAGATGGAACACTAGCTATACCTATTCTTGCATTTTTAGCCGTTTTTCTAATAATAGAATGGTTAGGTAGAAAGGACCAATATGCTATTGAAAACCTAGGTTTATCTGCAAAACCTTCACTAAGAATACTTGCATACTACCTTTTAATTTTTGCTATTATTTGGGCTAGTGGAAGAACAGGAGGTGATTTTATTTACTTTCAATTTTAAATTATGAAAAAGTTTATACTAAAGTTTTCAATTGTAGTCTTACCTATAATCATTCCTTTATTTTTATTAGAGTTGGGAGCTAGAAATATCCCAAATGATTATAGCTTTAAGAATAGCTATATGACTTTAAATTCCCAAGACATTGAGACACTTGTTTTAGGAAACTCACATACATATTTAGGAGTAAACCCAGAATTTATTACGTCTAAATGCTTTAACTTAGCCCAAGTAGGTGAATCATTAGATTACAATATTAGAATTTTTACTAAGTTTAAAGAAGATCTCAAAAATGTTAAAACAATAATAATTCCTATTAGTTATGCTAATTTGTTTAAAAAAACTATGATTTTAGGTAAATATAATTACAATATATATTACAACCTGGATATCAACGATTTTCCTGTTGATAATTTAGAGATTTTAAACAGGAATTGGATAAATTTAATAAATGATTTTTATACTTATTATTTTTTAAAAAAAGAGTCTCCTTATATAAAAACTAATGACGTTGGTTGGTACACCGAAACTTCAACAAAATATGATCTTAATTTATCACGAATGAAAGAAGTTGCAAGACAAGATACTGCAATAGACTACAGGTGGTTAAATTCTAACTTAGAAATGTTAAGCAGTTTTATTTCTGAACAACATAGTAAAGGAGTTAAGGTGATTATTATTTCAACACCACTTCATGAAGGATATAGAAAATTTATGAATAAAAAACAGTTAAATAAAGCTATCACATCTGGTACTAAATTAGCTTTGAAATTTGACAATGTGAATTATTATAATTTCATGAATCATGATTTGTTTTTAAATTCTGATTTTAAGGATGCCGACCATTTAAATAGCAATGGAGCAAAAAAACTATCATTAATGCTAAACACCATTATTAACAACAATAACCATTTAAAGGGAGGCAAATAGTAATAAGTAATTATTGTGTAATATTCAATCAAGAACATTCTTTTAAGAAGAAATTTCCTTATGAATAAAAAAACTGAAGCACTGTATTCCATTCCTCATGAAAATTAATAAAATACTATTCCTGTTATTCCTAATTACAACTGTCTTTTTAATAACAAAACAGCTAATTCATGGTAAGTCGAAGAATCTTAAACTTTTATATAAGCCAAATAACGAATTTGTAAGTAAAATAGAAAAGAATGTGTTGGTTACGACTAATCCCAAAATAAAATATAATTATGATTTTATGAATCCTGGAGTCATACAACATTTGGATAGAAATTATACTTACGACTACATACCTCAGGAATTGGAAGGGGGAATAATATTTCAAGGGATACATAGACCTAAAAAGGGATTATCAATTAAAATAGAACTTTTTAAACCAGCATTAGTTTTCTTCTTTTTTCATCACTCAGTTGATGGTGGTTATACTGAAATTTTTAAAAGTTTAGGTGGATGGTCATTATATGAAGACACTCCCAAATATGATATTCATAATGGAGATCATGGTTTAAACATGATTATGTATAAACTAGACGCTACCAAAGGTACATATTATATCCCTCCTACACTAAAAGATAAAGCATGCTTTAATATAGTATTTAAATTTAAATAACATATATAGGAAATAAAACGAAAGTATCTTTTCTTAAAATACTTTTAAGCTAATTTATAATTAAATCAATCAAATAATTTATAAAAGTTGAGCACTCATAAATCAAATGGAATTTATTTAATTCAAGAACAAGGTTGTTTAAACCCCTATTCCGGAGCTTTTCAACATATCTCAATGGGTGTTAAACATTTATCCAATCATTTTGATATTAAGACATATTTAAATACGCAAAAATTTCAAATAGAAACTTATAAAGTCGATATAACTAGAGAAAACAAACAAGAAGTAATTAAACCGAGTGTGAAGAAAGGTAATATTTATGGCACTCTTAAAGATTTTCAAATTTTAATTAAAACTTTAATACAAATTCCTAGTTTAATAAAACTCATAAAAACCGAAAAACCGAATTTTGTATACGAAAGAGCATCATATCTTAACTATTCTGGCTTAATTGCCTGTAATATATTAGGTATTCCTCACTTTTATGAAGCTAATGGTCTACAATTTAAGAGTAGAAACAAATATTATAAATCATACTTTTTTAGCATTGCTAAATTTCTCGAAAAACTAGCATACTTTCACTCTAGACACACCTTCTTTGTAGGAAGTTATGGAGATTATTGGAGAATTAAGAAAAATAATTGGACGAATGTTGAAAATGGTGTAGAATTAAAAAAAATAAATTCAATAACTTTAAAAGAAACCTCTCCAGCAGTTACTGAAATTTGTTTTATAGGTAGGTATGCTAAACATCAAAGATTAGATGTTTTAATAGACGGATTAAAAATTTTTAGTAAAAAATCTTTAATTAGAATTAATCTTATTGGAACAGGCCTACAAGGTATTGAAAAGCGAATTAAAGATTTAAATATACAGGTTATAAACCATGGCTTTGTAGACAGAACCAATATCATGCCGCTAATTAGTAAATTTCAAATTGGATTGATTTGCGGTTCGCCAACCTTCCAATCTTGTATGAAATTATTCGATTATGGTGCAGCAGGCTGTACTGTGTTAGCACCTAACATTCATAATTTGAAATTATGGTTTCCAAACGAACTTCTTTTTTTTGATGGAACACCAAAAAATTTTTCAGAACAACTTGAATCCATTGTTCCTTATTCTGGGCTACATTCAAAGTATGGCAGAAACTTACAAGAAAAAATTATAACTCAATTTACCTGGGACCAAATATTTAAAAACAAAGTATCTATTATAAATCAGAGTTTACACAAATTGAAATGAATAAAGTAAAAGCTAAAAAAATAATAAATCTTTTAATTGGTAATTTTATTGGTGTGTATAATAAAGCTTCGTATTTAAAACCAGATGCTATTATAACACTAAACAACAATAAAGACCTCTATATTGAGGATAACAACAAGGAAATCCAAAAAGGAATTATTGAAGTAAGTATATTTAAAAATGTTATATTATTTCCTGAATTTAGTGTCGCTGCAAAAAAAGATATCATAGAAAACACATTTGTTAATGAGACTTTAATTGATAGACACTTCAAAAATAAATTCCTAAAAAAATATTACATTTCAAAAATAAACACAGAATTTGTTACATCGATTGATAAATGCTTTTCTGCCTCAAATTATTTCCACATACTTATTGATACCTTACCAAGGCTATGGGCATTAAGACATCCGTTTTTTGAGGACAAAGAAATCACTTTATTATTGCCTCATGAAAGGAATAATGATATTTTGACTTTAATAAGATCTTTAATTCCAGAAAATGTAATTATAAATAAAGCTTCGAAATATAAGCGCTATTTTTGTAAAAATTACATACACTTACCATATCTAAGTCAACCTAGAATTAAAACAAATAATAAAATACCCTCTGCTGGATATATACCAAACGAATATCTTGACTTTTTAAAGAATTCTGCTATTAGTCAATTCAATGTATCTGAAACTATTGTTCCGAAGAAAAATATTTTAATCAGTCGAGAAGACGCAAAAATTAGAAGGGTTATAAATGAAAAAGAACTACTTGAAGCCTTAAAGCCGTACCATTTTGAAAAACATACACTTAGCGGTAAAACTCTTAAACAACAAATTGAAATATTTAGATCTGCAAAGAATATAATTTGTATGCACGGCGCCGCTCTCACTAATTTACTATGGGTTAATCCGAAGCAATGCAGAATAATTGAAATTTTTCCGGTTAACAGTGAGTCTAAAGAATTTTACTCTAAGCATGCTAAAACATTAGATCTTAATTATAATAAAATAGAAATGAATTCTAATAATATTAATAGCGACATCATTGTTGGTATTGAATCTATTTTAAAACTTTTAAACCAATAATATTTATGTTTTTAATTAGTCTAAAACGTAACTATAAATTAAAATAAATACATAAATGATATTAAGAGTACATTATAATTTCGATTTAAAAGGAGGAGGAGCCGAATATCATATTATAAAACTGATAGATGTTTTCAACCAATATGGCGGAACGGGATGGAAAAATTATTTATTACTTATCGAAGAAAAAGAAAGTAAAATAAAACTAAAACTTCATGATGAGGAAAATATTACTTATCTCAATAAAATATCTGATTTACCTCAATTTTTAAACAAATTAATCGCCAGACTAAACATTAAATTAATTCATATTCATACGCTACCCTACCCAAATATTACTAAAAAATTATTAAAGCTTAATCTACCAACTTTTAGATCTATGCATGAACCGATGTTGGTTTGTCCGGGTTGGGCTAAATACTGGTTGAGTGATGATATGCCTTGCAATGTAAATTTTGGCTTGGTTTGTATAAAAAATGCTTATACAAAAAAGTGTACAAAATCAAGAAATCCAATTCAATTAATTAATGCTTATAATAATGTTAAGTTTGAAATTAATGAAGCTGTCCATAAATATAGAGGTATATTTCACTGTTCAGATTACGTAAAAAATGAAGCCACAAAAGCTAATATTGATAAAAATAAATTAATAAAAGTTCCATCACCACAACATGACTATTTTGATGATAATAAAAAAATAGATAATGAAACCATAAAAATTATTTACAGCGGTAGACTTTCCAAACAAAAAGGAGTAAAATATCTCATAGAAGTGGTTTCAAAATTAAAAAAGAAAGGCTACTGCAACTTTGAAGTGCTTATTTTTGGTAAAGGACCAGATGAAAATTATTTAAAACAACTAACTTCGGAGCTTGGACTAAATAATTTAATTAGATTTTTTGGTTGGGTAGATAGAGACTTCCTTGTAGCTAATTATAAAAAAGCGCATATTTCTGTTATTCCATCAACCTATCCAGACACTTTTCCTAATAGTGTAGCAGAATCTATGCTTGCTAGTTTAGCTGTTGTTGCTTTTGATGCTGGAGGAACTTGTGAATGGTTTGATCATTTAAATAGTGGGATTGAAGTTCCCAATAGAGATAGTGAAATTTTATTTGAAGAAATTGAAAAATTATTAAATGACAGGAACTTAATTCTTAAGTTAGGTATAAACGCTAGAAAAAAAATACTCTTAAATCATAGTTTTAAAAGAACTTTTGAGGTGTATTTGAAAAACTATCAGAATGTATTGTAGACGAGTTATACTTTATTTAACTCAATTAATTATATTATAAACTCCTTCCTAATTTTACATTTATAACGTTATGAAAATTTTAATGATAATTCCGACTCTTGATTTTGGTGGAGCCCAAAACATTGCAGTAGGTTTAGCAGAAGAGGCCTATCTCAAAGGTTATTCCATCTATTTTATATCGTTTTTCGGGTCTAATCTGTATTCCGATAGATTATCTAACATTGATGCTAAAGTTGTTAATCTAAAATTTAATTATAGTTTTAGCAATCCATTCATGGTACTAAATCTTAGTAAAAAACTCAAAAATAACATTAAGTTAATTAATCCAGACCTCATTCATACACACTTATTTTTGACGAAACTCCTACTTTCATTTAATTTAATTAAACATAAAGCTCCTATTATTGACACGCAGCATGATATGTCTCCTTGGTGGACTAGTAGAGGTGCTAATAACAAACTAAAAACTTCAATTGAAAAATATTTTGCTAACAAAAAAGCTACCTATATAGTTGCAATAAGTAAAAACGTAAGAGACGGCGTAAAAAAACATTTAAACGTACCTAGTTCTAAAGTTGAAGTAATATACAACTTTGTAGAACCTTACATATACAAAAACCAGCTTGAAAAGCCTAAAAGTGAAATAGTTGAAATTTACATGATTACTAGACTAGATATGCAAAAAAAGGGACTTGATCTTGTTATTAGTATTATTTCATATTTAGTATACAACCTAAAGGTAACAACATTTAAAATTAATATTGTAGGAGATGGCCCAGATAGAGTAAAACTGGAACAACTAGTATCAGAAAATAAACTACACAATTATTTTAATTTTGAGGGATACAAGAAAAACGTTTATAAATATTATAACATGGCTGACATCATTATGCTAACTTCAAGATGGGAAGGTTTTGGCTTAACTGCAGCAGAAGCTGCCATGTCTGGCACAGCAGCATTGGCCTTTGATGTCCCTGGTTTAAATGAAGTGATTAAAAATAATGAAACAGGACTTTTAGTTCCTGCCTTTAATACTGAAAAATACGCAGAAAAATTGGCAGACCTCATACATGATATAGACCTCCGCCATACCCTATCGCGAAATGCTAAAGTTGATGCAAAAAAAAGATTTAATAAAGCTAATGCCTTTAATAAATATAATGAAAAGTATAATTATTATACTGAAAACAAAATTTAATAAAAGATACCAATATTGTGCTCCAAATTAAACTCTTGAAAATAGAGAAATACATCTATTCGACCTTCCTGATTTCTATAGTCATAGGGGTGTTTACAGGTTTCATTGGAGCATCAGTTTTTTTTGCGATACTCCTTTTTTTAAAATCCACCCAGTACAAACTTGAATTAATATTCTTTAGCTTCTTACTCACATTTATCCTTGCTAATAATTTTTCAGGCCCCTTGAGTTATAATGAAAGCCTAAGATTTTCCATATTAGGGATTACGCTCATTTATCTGTATCGATACAAAATAAAACATATTAATTTAGGACTATACACCATTCCTTTTGTCTCTATAAGTTTAATTGTAACACTACTATTTTCTTTTTTAGGAGCTGTAGCTCTTTTAAAATGCTTGGCTTATTTTTTAATTGCTTTCGCCGTTTTTAAAATAACACCAATCATATATTTACGAAATACTAAATTCCCTATAATACTTTTCAACTTCTTTTTTGTTTTTATACTAGTCCATGGAATTCTCATATTTATTCCTTCGTTTTATTTAGTAGGCCGTTTTAAAGGGCTTCTTGGTAACCCCAATGGTTTAGCAATGCTACTCGTATTCATTTATGGTATTACGGACTTATTAAAAACAAGAAAAGAATTACCTTATTTAGAAAAAAAAATTAAACTATTAAATATAGCCATCTGGTTTATGATAGTGCTTACTGGTTCTAGAACGGCTCTTATCGCTATAATATGTTATGTTGTTTTAAAATCGTTTTCTAATAAAGTAAAACTTAGAATACCTATGCTGCTCTTAGTGACATTAGCCTTAGTTGTTTTTTTTAATCTCGATTTAAACGATTTAATTAGAAGTGTAGGCTTAGAGAATTATATCAGATTAAACTCGCTGGAGAGTGCCAGTGGGAGAAAAGAAGTCTGGATAGTGGCCTGGGAAGAAATAAAAAATAATTTCTGGTTTGGTCAAGGTTTTACCTATGACAACTTTTTTATAAAGGATTATGCCGATAGGTATATACCAGGCGTTGCAGCTCGTCAATGGAATGGGGTCTGGAGTTCTTATTTATCTCTTCTTTTAAACGTAGGTATCATAGGACTGCTATGCTATATCCTTATGGTCGTTAATTTTTATAAAAAAGCACAAATTAAACCAATTGGCCTTATTTTTATGGTCATGGTTTTTTTAGTTGGTTTCACAGAATCCTGGATGGCCGCATCTATGAACCCTTTTACCCCACTTTTCTTTTTATATTGGGCCATACAAAATCAGCCTTTAAGAAAAACCACATGAACATATTAGTCTTATACACCAAATTAACCGATTACTGGATGGCTTGCATGCAGCATGATGTAGCTACTAAAAACAACAACTACCTCGTTTTTAGAAAAGCCCCTAGTCCAGAAGCCCCTTTCAAAATACATTCAGAAAACAAAATCACCATTAAAGATGCCGATGGTCTAAGTAGCTCCAACTTACAACAAAGAGCAGAAGAATTTAAACCACATATCATTTATATTTCGGGGTGGACGGATAAACGCTATTTAAAAATAGCCAAACACTATAAAAAACAGGGTATACCCGTAATTACGGGTATGGACAACCAATGGCTAGGCACCCCTAAACAACACCTTGCAAGCTTGTTAAGCCCTTTTTATGTCAAGCCCCATTTTAATTACATCTGGGTAGCGGGCATCCCACAATATTACTTTGCTAAAAAATTGGGTTTTAAAACAGAAAACATCCTAACGGGACTCTACTGTGCCAATCAAAACCTATTTAAAAACATAGCACAAACTCATAAAACAAATCAATTCCTGTTTATTGGACGACTGGTTGAGCATAAAGGTTTAAAAATACTATTTAAGGTGCTAGAGCAACTAATAGCAGAAAACAAATTAAATTTCAAGGTGCATATTATAGGCAATGGTCCTTTAGGGCCGCTAATCCCCGTACATGCCAATATAAAACATACGCCTTTTGTAAACCCAAATGATTTACCCCAACTCATGGCCAATGCGGGTTATATGATACTACCGAGCTTATATGAAGCCTGGGGCGTGGTAATTCATGAAGCAGCTCTGGCTGGGTTACCAATAATTACCACTAAAGAAACAGGAGCTGCCTCCGCTTTTGTGATTAATAATTACAATGGTTGCACTTATGATGCTCAAGATAGTCAGGCATTGAAAGAACTTTTACTAAAATATAGTAACTTACCCGAAGAAGACTATCTCCTCCTTTCTAAAGGAAGTAAAGCACTAGCCAACAAAATCAATCTTGAAGAGTGGTCTGCTAAACTTAATGCGGTTCTCCATGCCTAAATCAAAAAAAAATATCATCATTTTTACCGATTGGTTTTTACCTGCCTATAAAGCGGGCGGGCCCATACAATCTATTGCCAACCTCACCAACCATTTAAAAGAAACTTATGCGATATGGGTAGTCACATCAAATAGCGATATCGATGAAGAATTAAATATCGATAAAACCCTTTTAAATACTTGGGTTCGAAAGGAAGGTTACCAAGTGATGTATTTAGACATACAACACCAAAATAGTAACACCTACAAGCAAATATTTAACGATGTTCCAGTACATGCTGTATATTTTAATTCACTGTTTTCTTTAAAATTTACATTAATTCCTTTGTGGATGACCAAAAATAGTCCTGTAAAAAAAGTATTAGCACCTAGAGGCATGCTTGGCAAAGGGGCTTTAGCGATTAAACCTACTAAAAAGAAGGTGTTTTTAAAAGGATTTAAAATGTTAAACCTTCCAAATAAAATAGAATGGCATGCCACAGACAGTAGTGAAGAGCAGGAGATTATCACAACGTTTGGCAAAAACATGCATATACAAGTAGTCCCTAACTTATCGGCAAAAATGCCTGATCATGCTCCAGTAAAACAAAAGAAAGAAAACGCCTTAAACCTGTTTTTTCTTTCAAGAATTTCGATTAAAAAAAATCTATTACTTATAATAGAAGCCCTGCATAAAGTACCGAAAGCCTACAGCATTAATTTTAAAATTATTGGCCCTATTGAAGAAAAGCACTATTGGACTCAATGCCTTAATTTGCTAAACCAATTGCCTCAACATATCAATTACGAATACCTAGGAGCCATTCCTAACCAAGAATTGAAAAACACCTTGAAAAACTTACATGTTTTAATTTTACCAACACAGCATGAGAATTTCGGACATGTGATTATGGAGGCCTGGCAAAATGGGTGTCCAGTAATTATTTCTAAAAACACACCTTGGCAAGATTTGGAAATTAAAAAAACAGGCTTTGATTTAGATATAGAAAGTCATCATGATTTTGTTAAGGCCATCTCCTATTTCGCAGCTATGAACCAAGATACCTTCGATGTTTTGTCTAAATCTAGCTTTCATTTCGCTAAAGATTTTACCGAAAACCCAGAACTTATCACTAAAACAAAAGCGCTTTTTCAATAACTTGCCATCTGAAACAAATGAAAACCTTTAAGAAAATGTCATTATAATCGTATGGAAGTCGATTTATCTAGCTACAATAATGCTTGGTATAAGCCTGGTAATAGACTAAAACTATTACTGTGGTATTTCACCAATGTCCTTTTCTTTATAAATCCTTTGAACCCATCATCAAAAATAAAAGTTATCCTACTAAAATGCTTTGGTGCTAAACTAGGCGATGGTGTGGTTATAAAACCAGGGGTGAATATTAAATACCCGTGGTTCTTGTCTGTTGGAAATCATTGCTGGATTGGCGAGAACGTATGGATAGATAATTTAACACAAGTCACGATTGAAGATCATGTCTGTATTTCACAAAATGCCCTATTGTTATGTGGCAATCACAACTATAAGTGTCCCGAATTTAATTTAATTCTGGGAAAAATCACTTTAAAAAAAGGCGCTTGGGTAGGCGCTAAAGCAGTCGTTTGTCCTGGAGTTACCTTAAATTCGCATGCTGTATTAACCGTTGGATCGGTGGCGACCAAGGATTTAGACGCTAATATGATTTACCAAGGCAATCCTGCCATAAAAATACGATCAAGAAATTAATCTAACATAAAAAATATGAAACGAATTTTAGTAACTGGAGGCGCCGGTTTTGTTGGCTCTCATTTATGCGAACGCTTATTAAATGAAGGCAACGATGTCATTTGTTTAGACAATTATTTTACAGGAAGTAAAGAAAATGTAGTTCACTTACTAGATAATCCATTTTTTGAATTGGTACGTCACGACATTACCGAGCCTTATTTTGCTGAAGTGGATGAAATTTACAACATGGCCTGTCCTGCCTCACCAGTGCACTACCAATACAACCCCATTAAAACCATAAAAACCTCGGTGATGGGAGCCATAAACACTTTAGGTTTAGCTAAGCGTGTTAAGGCTAAAGTTTTACAAGCTTCTACTTCCGAAGTGTATGGCGATCCTACGGTGCACCCGCAACCTGAAAGCTATTGGGGTAATGTTAACCCGATTGGTATCCGCTCTTGCTATGATGAAGGCAAGCGTTGTGCAGAAACTTTATTTATGGATTACCACAGTCAGAACGATGTGGCCATAAAAATTATTAGAATCTTTAACACCTACGGCCCTAGAATGAACCCTAACGATGGTCGTGTGGTATCTAATTTTATCATGCAGGCTTTACAAGGCGAAGACATCACCATTTTTGGAGATGGTAAACAAACTAGGAGTTTTCAATATGTGGATGATTTGGTAGAAGGCACCATTAGAATGATGAATTCCGACCCTAAGTTCTTAGGTCCTGTAAACTTAGGTAACCCTAATGAGTTTACCATGTTAGAATTGGCTGAAGCCGTGATTCGATTAACCCATTCTAAATCGAAACTCATCTTTATGCCGCTACCACAGGACGACCCCAAGCAACGCCAACCAGACATTAATTTAGCCAAAGAAAAATTAGAAGGATGGAAACCTCAAATTGAATTGGAAGAAGGCCTGACTAAAACCATTAAATATTTCGAAACCAAATTGTAATTTTGGAGTATCACCAATGAAAATAACCCTTATTACAGCCACTTATAACAGTGAACAAGTTATAGCGTCCTGTATCCAGTCCGTGTTAAATCAAGATTACCCAAACTTGGAGCACCTTATTATTGATGGTGCTTCAAGTGATAACACCCTCAATATTGTAAAGGACCTACAAAAAAAGCATGACCATATTACCTTAATTTCCGAGCCTGATCAAGGGATTTATGATGCTTTAAACAAAGGCATTTCTAAAGCAACTGGTAATGTGATTGGTTTTGTGCACTCCGATGACTTTTTAGCTTCAGAAGATGTGGTAAGTCAAATAGCTACACAATTTAAAAAAGACAAGTGTGACGGGGTCTATGGTGATTTGGAATATGTTGATAAACAAAGCACCAACAAAGTCATTCGTTATTGGAAAAGTGCCGATTTTTCACAAGACATGTTAAAAAAAGGTTGGATGCCAGCTCATCCTACCCTATTTTTGAGAAAAGATGTTTACAAAAAACATGGTATATTTGATTTGAATTTTAAAATAGCAGCCGATTATGATTTCATATTGCGTATTTTCAAAGACAGAGCGCTAGACTTTACATATTTACCCTTAGTGATTACGAAAATGCGTGTAGGTGGTGCGAGCAATAGAAGTTTAAAGAATATCATATTAAAATCTAAAGAAGATTATAAGGCCATTCGTAATAATGAAGTTGGTTCATGGCAAACCTTAATAATTAAAAACACGTCTAAATTAAGTCAGTTTTATAAAAAATAGTATGTTAACAAACTTCCTTTCTAACACGTACATATTAGCCTTAATAAGCTGCCTAGGGTCGTTTGGTCTCGTGCATTATATGATTCCAAAAATCATCTTTATGGTGAATCATCATAACCTTAGTGAAGCACCTGGGGCACGAAGTTCTCACTTAAGAGCCACACCTACCATGGGGGGCTTGGCTTTTTTTGTAGCGCTTATTTTAAATTTATTTTTATTCAAACATGTGGATAACGATGCTATAGGTTTAAACCTTAGTGCCGCTTTAACCCTTATTTTTATAATTGGTTTCAAGGATGATTTATCGGTTTCTACACCAAGAGCGCGTATCCTGATGGAAATTATTGCTATTCTAATCATTTTATTTAATATCAATTTCCACATCGAATCTTTTGAAGGTTTTTTAGGTTTTTATGATGCCCCACAGCTCATATTAGAGATTTTACACATCTTTATTGCTTTAACCATCATCAATGCTTTTAATCTTATCGACGGCATTGATGGATTAGCCTCTTGCATTGGCATAAGTATTTTTTCAATTTTAGGACTTATTTTCTTCAGGTTAAACCTGATGTTTTACTTTCTGCTATGTGTTAGCCTGATAAGCATGCTCATGGCTTTTTTAAAATATAACTTTTCACATCAAAAGAAAATATTCATGGGTGATACCGGCTCTTTAGTTATTGGGTTCTGCATAGCCTTTTTATTCATTAGATTTTTAACCTTAGACAGCATCCATTTTGAAACCTTTGCTTTTAAACCTGAAAACAAACTTTTTATATTAATTGCCATTTTGGCGGTACCGCTATTTGATCTTGTTCGTGTTATAGGCATACGCCTCATGCAGAAAAAAAGCCCTTTCATAGCCGATAAAAATCATATCCATCATGTTTTACTAAGTTTAGGTTGGCCTCACTATAAAATTGCCATTGTATTAGGCGGCTTAAATTATGCCTTAGCCATTTTAATCATATATTTGTCAACTTGGTTAAACAGCTGGTACATGCTTACGGTATTGATTCTAATATTCACGGTACTTCTAGGCTTTTTTTATAAACTAAAAACAACCATCCCAACATAAACCATCTTTATTATTTAGAGCCACTTATAAAATGAAAAAACGATTAATCCATTTATTCTCTCTCTCTTGTATTCTTTTATTAAGCGCCTGTGTTTCCTCAAAAAAAATTGAATATTTTCAACATAACGACACACAGGAACAACAAAAAGAAGTTACGCTTGAAGATCCACAAATTCAAATTGGCGATTTAATCAACATCACCATCACAGCTGCCAATAACGAGGCCGCTATACCTTTTAACTTGTATACAACACCACTTGTAGGAGAAAATTCGAGAGGCGAACCTTTACCATACCTTGTAGATACCGATGGACAAATAAACTTCCCTATACTTGGCAAACTGGAAATTGTAGGCCTAACAACAAAAGCGCTTACTAAAAAACTAGAAGACCTTTTGGTAGGGTATATTAGCGATCCTGTAATCAACATCCGCTTTGCTAATTTTAGGATTTCAGTACTTGGTGAAGTGAATAACCCTGGGGCCTATCCCATCCTAAATGAACACATGTCCATTATTGAAGCTATTAGTTTGGCAGGTGACTTGACCACTTATGGCAAACGTGAATCCATTTTATTAATTCGTACGGTCAATGGTGAAAAAACACAGGTAAATCTCGATTTAACAAAAGAAGATATTTTAAATTCCCCTTATTTTTACCTAAGACAAAACGACATTATTTACGTAGCACCTAATAAAACGAAAGTTAATTCAACTCGTGTGGGACCTAACACTAGTGTGATCTTTTCAACAATATCTGTTTTATTCGCTGTTATAGCGATCCTCTTATAAAATGACAAGCATGCAAAATCAAGACCAACCTTCAAACATCATGTTCATGGAGGAAGAAACAACCAATATTAGACAGGAGCTTGAAAAATATCTATACTACTGGAAGTGGTTTATTTTAAGCTTAGTCTTGGCTCTTATTGGAGCCTACTTATACTTACGCTATACTCCGAATGCCTATGAAGTTTCAACTACCATTCTTATAGATGATGGCTCTAAAGGTGGCATGGCTCCCGAACTCGCTGTTTTTGAAGAACTCGGCATGGGTGAAAACAAGAAAAATCTTCAGAACGAAATTACCATTCTGAAATCAAGAAGCTTAACGGAACAAGTTGCCAAGAACTTAAACTTGAATGTATCTTATTTTAAGGAAGGTCAAATTCGTCATACGGAAATATTTAAATCAGACGTTCCTTTTAAAATAAATTTTTTAAATGATGAAAATAATTTCATTCATTTGGGCGCTTCTTTCAACATAAAAGTGACTTCACCTACAACATATAATTTGATAAATCCAAATGACGATGTTGAAAACCAATATACTTTTGGAGAAAAAGTCTCCTTTCATGGCATTGATATGATTTTAACGCCAAACAAAAAAACGAACTCTTCTGTTTCTCACAGTTACTTGGTGGCCATTACACCACTTAAAAATGTCGTACAAAACTTAAGAAATCGTATCCAGGTCAATTTATTAAATGCCAATGCGAGTGTTGTAGAATTGAAACTTCAAAGTCGTTCCATTAAAAAATCGCAGGTCATACTGGATGAGTGGGTGCGACAGTACAATAAAAATGCTATTGAATACAAAAGTCTTATTGGAAAAAACACCGATGCTTTTATCAAAGAGCGTTTAGCATTGATCGAAAAGGAACTGGTGAAAGTTGATAAGTCTGCTGAAACTTTTAAAACCTCAAACAAACTTACCGACATTTCAACAGAAACCGGTATTGTACTTGAAAAAAACTCAGCAATAGAACAAGAGATCATTGAACTAAGTACCCAGTTAAAGTTAGTAGATCTGGTTATGAGTCATATCTCCGAAAACTCAAATGAATTAATTCCTGAAAGCATTGGCTTATCTGAATCTGACATCAATTCTAATAGTAGTCGCTATAATGAAATTTTACTAGAGCGTACTAGAATTGCTAAAAGTTCAGGTAAAAACAATCCGGTTTTAATCAATTTAGATACCCAGCTCGAGCAAATTAAAGAAAGTATTACTCAAGGACTAGTAAACTTAAAATCGAGTTTAAAGGTCTCTTTAAACGAAGCTAAACGTCAAGAGCAACAAATTGCCTCCCGTATTACCTCAGCTCCTAAACAAGAACGTGAATACCGCGACATCCAAAGGCAACAACAGATCATTGAAACCCTTTACCTTTTCTTATTGCAAAAGCGTGAAGAAAATGCGATTTCTTTAGCCGTAACCGCTCCAAATGCCAAATTAATTGATAAAGCACAAAGTACTGGTGGGCCCGTAAGTCCGAAGCGTCAGGTCGTATATTTGGGAGCTATCATTTTAGGAGTTTTAGTGCCTTTTAGCATTATATTTTTAATCCAAATTTTAGACAACAAAATACATACACCTAAGGAACTGGAAGCCCTTGTAAAAGCGCCTTTTGTTGGCGATGTGCCAACAACCGTCAAACAAGATCGTATGGTAAGCAAGGACGATAGAGGTAGTCTAGCTGAAGCCTTTAGAATGCTTAGGACTAATGTTAATTTTCTTTTAGGCAATACCGAAAACACTGGCCAAACTATTTTTGTCACCTCTACCATTCCTGGAGAAGGAAAAACGTTTGTTTCCATTAATTTGTCGACCGTTTTTGCCATGACCAATAAAAAGATATTGCTTATTGGAGCTGATATTCGTAAACCTAAATTTATAGAGTACCTAAACGTTGAAACAGCCAAAATGGGACTTACCGAGTACTTAGCTGATAAAACCATAGACCCCCTAGACATTATTTCACCTCAACAATGGGGCTTTGATATGATTCAATCAGGAGCCATCCCTCCTAACCCAGCCGAATTACTAATGAATGGCCGATTAGATGAATTGCTGGCCTACGGTAAAGCAAACTACGACTTTATTATCGTAGATACGGCACCTGTTAATGCCGTAACCGACACTATGCAAATTGCCTCTAAAGCCGACTTGTTTTTATATGTGGTTAGAGCTAATTACCTTGATAAGCGTCTACTAGATATTCCAAAACATTTATATAATGAAAAACGCGTTCAAAACATGGCCTTAGTCATGAATGGCACAGATCCTAAAAAAGGTTATGGCTACGGATATGGCGGCTACGGCTATGGAGAAGTAGAAGAAACCAAAAAACCGTGGTGGAAATTTAGAAGCTAGTTTTTTATATTAGTTCCCCTTCTTAATAACACACCCTCTGAAGACTTTTAATTGCCTTCAGAGGGTGTGTTGTTTTTAAATAAAATTAGGTTTTGTTTAGCTATTCTTAGGGAACACCCCTATAATCCCCTCTAGGGGATATTGCGTTTCGACTTCAATTCAATTCCGTTGTAAAATTTAACAGTTACCGTAAAACTCAACATAAAGATCCTTCCGTCGTTCCTCCCTCTGGATGACAATCCCAAAATACTTCCATTTTAACCTAATCGCTAAAAAATAGAACGGAGCCTTGTCCCCTAAAAAGGGGACCTCAGGGTGTAGCCTATCCCATTTTTAGGGAAGGCTACAGTTGTAAAATTTAACAGTTACCGTAAAACTCAACAAAAAAGATCCTTCAGTCGTGCCTCCTTCTGGGTGACAATACCACCACAAAACCACAACTTTAACATCAAAACCCAATATTTAACATTTCATTAATAAGGGTAAACACGATTTTTGTCATCTCTTATATGTAGCCTTAAGCATAGAGTGAAACAAATCCCCTCATAATTGTTTCAATAACTGAAGGCTTCATTAAAATATTATATATTAAAATCAGGCTTGCTAGGTCAAAATAGTCAGCCCTAAAAATTAAATGACAATTGGTAGCTTTGTAAAAAACAGAAATACACATTTTTAACACAGCTGCTTAATATACGCTAACAACCATTTTTTAACATACCCATTAACTATGAAAAAAATATTTCTACTCTGTGCTTTCTTAATTACCATACTAGGGCACGCTCAAATTTTCAACCCGGTAAAATGGAGCACATCAGTTGAGAAACTATCGGACACCGAATACAAGTTAATTTCAAAAGCAACCATAGAAAAAGGCTGGCACTTATATTCGCAAAACGTCCCTGAAAACGGTCCGGTTCCTACAAGCTTTATATATGATGATGCTAATGGGCAGTTTAAAATTATAGGAAATACTACAGAAGAAAAAGGTCATACCATTAACGATCCTGTTTTTGAAATGGAAATCACCTTTTTTGAAGGTTCCGCAGTTTTTGAACAAAAAATAGCCGTTTCTGGAGATGAAAAAACTATCAATGGCTTTGTAGAATATATGGTTTGCGACGATACCCGTTGCTTACCTCCTACCGAAGTGGATCTAATCTTTAATCTTGAGGAAAGCAGTGCTACTGCAACCGCTTCGACTTCTGAAATCACAAAAACTGATAACAATACTTCAGAAGGTAACACCGCTAAGGTGCCTGCTAAAAAATCAGAAAAAACCTTATGGGGTATCTTTTTTATCGCCTTCTTTTCTGGATTTGCAGCCTTATTAACACCTTGTGTATTCCCGATGATCCCTATGACGGTAAGTTTCTTTACTAAACAAAGTAAAAACAAAGCCGCAGGTATTAAAAATGCTGTAATTTACGGGTTGTCTATTATTGTTATTTACGTGCTTTTAGGGATTCTAGTGAGCCTGATTTTTGGTGCCGATGCCCTAAATGCCTTATCAACAAACGTATGGTTTAATATTATTTTCTTCTTACTATTACTCGTTTTTGCAGCTTCTTTTTTAGGTGCTTTCGAAATTATGCTTCCTAACTCTTGGGCGAATAAAGTAGATAGTCAAGCAGATAGAGGCGGATTAATTGGTATCTTTTTTATGGCATTAGCTTTAGCTATTGTTTCTTTTTCTTGTACGGGTCCTATTGTAGGAACCTTACTTGTTCAAGCCGCTGCTGGTGGAAGTCAGATTGGACCTATTGTAGGGATGTTAGGATTTTCATTCGCCATTGCTTTACCATTTGCACTTTTTGCAGCCTTTCCTGGTTGGTTAAATTCTTTACCAAAATCGGGCGGCTGGTTAAACACCGTGAAAGTGGTTTTAGGATTCTTAGAATTGGCTTTAGCGTTTAAATTTTTATCAAATGCCGATTTAGTACTACAATTACATTGGTTAGAGCGTGAAGTGTTTATTGCCATTTGGATTGCTGTTTTTGGAGCATTAGCCTTCTATTTATTTGGAAAAATACAGCTGCCTCACGATTCACCAATAACACACATATCTGTAGGTCGTTTGTCTTTAGCACTTATAACCTTATCGTTTACCATTTATATGATTCCTGGACTTTGGGGCGCACCACTAAATTTAATTAGTGCCTTCCCTCCACCACAACATTATAGTGAATCGCCTTATGGTGTTGGCTATACGCAATTAGGTTCTTCAAATGTGCCTGGAGGACATCATGAAGAAGTTCCTGAAGGTGCACACTTAATGCCTCCACACAATATTTTAGCTTTCGTCGATTACGATAAAGGCCTTGCTTATGCCAAAAAAGTTGGAAAACCAGTGATGCTAGATTTTACAGGACACGCATGTGTAAACTGCAGAAAAATGGAACAAAATGTATGGGTAAAACCAAACATACTGAGTATTTTAAAAAATGATGTGATTTTAATTTCATTGTATGTTGATGACAAACGCAAACTGGAAGATGATGAGATTGTTGATTCCAAGCTAAAACCTGGAAAACAGTTAAAGTACATCGGTCAGAAATGGAGTGAATTACAAACCATTAAATACAAAACCAATTCGCAACCTTTTTATGTGCTGATGGGGCATGATGAAGAAAACTTAATAGAGCCTGTTGCGTATACTCCCGATGCCGATGAATATTACAATTGGTTGAAGGCTGGCATTTCATCGTTTAAAAAGTAGGTCACACAACGCGGTGTTCGAGCCTGCCTGTCGGCAGACAGGCGGAGTCGAGAACTTAACACCATCAAAAATCACCCCTTAACTGCAAGCGAACCGACCTAACACAACACATTTATTTATCAACCAAGTACCTAACAACTATCAACATGAGTTTCCTATCCAACCTTATAAATAAAAACATAAAACCAAGTAAATTAGAAACCTATTTTACGCCGTTTAGAGAACAAATAGTGGGTAATGACACGTATTTTGATTCACCTTATGGCAAACAAAAAATCATTTATGCCGATTGGACCGCAAGCGGACGCTTATATAGACCTATTGAAGACAAGCTAGTCAACGATATTGGACCTTTTGTGGCCAACACCCATACGGAAACATCTATAACGGGTTCAGCGATGACCCTGGCTTATCATGATGCAAGACAGATTATTAAAAATCATGTCAATGCTTCTAAGGACGATGTTTTAATCACCGTAGGAACAGGAATGACTGGTGCTATAAACAAGTTTCAGCGTATTCTAGGGCTTAAACTAAGTGAAAACCTAAAAGAGCACACCAATATCCCTGAAGAGAAACGCCCTATTATTTTTGTGTCTCACATGGAGCACCACTCGAATCAAACCTCTTGGTTAGAGACCATTGCGCGTGTAAAGGTTATTCCTTCCAATAAAGAAGGGATTCCATGTACAAAAGGCTTAAAAAAATTACTTGAAGAATATAGTGAAACACCTCTAAAAATAGCCGCGGTAACTGGCTGTTCTAACGTGACTGGTATTAGAACCAACTATCATGAAATTGCTGAAATCATGCACCAAAATAACGGTTTATGTTTTGTCGATTTTGCCTGTTCTGCCCCTTACGTCGATATCGATATGCATCCAAAAAATGACGACGCCTATTTAGATGCTATTACCTTTTCGCCTCATAAATTTCTTGGTGGCCCGGGAACATCAGGCGTTTTAGTTTTTAATAAAAAACTTTATAAAAACTTGGTTCCAGATAACCCAGGCGGAGGTACCGTTAGCTATACCAACCCATGGGGAGACCACGATTATATTGATGATATTGAAACTCGCGAAGACGGTGGTACACCAGGTTTTTTACAAGCCATAAAAGTGGCCTTGGCTATTCAATTGAAAGAAGAGATGGGTACTAAAAATATCCTAGATAGAGAGCACGAATTAAACGCTATCGTATTTAAGAAGCTTTCAAAAATAGCCAACCTTAACATTTTAGCACCAAACCACACCGACAGGCTGGGTGTTTTCTCTTTCTATATTGAAAATGTACATTATAATTTAATAGTAAAACTATTAAACGATAGATTCGGTATACAAACACGTGGCGGCTGCTCTTGTGCTGGAACCTATGGCCATTACCTTTTGAATGTAGATGAATCCACTTCAAAATCCATCGAAAAGAAAATTTTAGAGGGCTGTTTAATAGAGCGTCCAGGTTGGATTAGAATGTCTATTCACCCAACTATGACCAATGCTGAAATAACCTTCATCTGCGATGCTATTGCTGAAGTTTCTAAAAATCATAAAGCTTGGGGTGAAGATTACGAATACCACGCCTCCAAAAATGAATACATCCATAAAAATCATTTGAATGTTGAAAAAACCATTACTGAGAAGTGGTTTAATTAGATATTAGAAGTTAAAAGTGGAAAGTTTAAAGTTTAAAGTTCAGCTTGCGTTTAATAATTAACGTGATGTCCTTGCCTATAGCTTAAGGCATATGGCTCTCCTATGTCACACTGAACTTGTCGAAGGGTTGTCGAAGACTAAACAGATAGCACAGACTTTAAAACTTTGTAACTTTGAGACTTTGTAACTCTATACAAACAGATTCTTCAGCCGTACCTCCTTCAGAATGACAAATCTCCTGTCGCATAGAATCAGCCCTGTCATGCAGAACGCAGTGAAGCATCTCCTCCAAAAACCCAATTACTCCCAACAGCAAAAACATCACAAAATACGGAGTTCGGGCGGAGTCGAGAACATTAAAACTTTGATTATACAAAACTTCTCGACTCCGCTCGAAGACCGTAGGTTTCATCCTCCGCGGACCTCAACACCAGCTCTGTGAATCGCTGTGTTATAACTCTGAAACTTTGTAGCTTTGAAACTTTGTAACTCTATACAAACAGATTCTCCAGTCATGCCTCCTTCTGAATAACAAATCAAACTGTTGAAGCTACAATTACACATTTCAACAGTTTAACGAATCAACCTCCCCTTCAACAATCTCCTTAATCCCCTACATGCTTCGCATAGCCGCGCCATTTTTCAACGCAGGCAACGATGTCCTCTGGGATCGGACTATCAAAACTCATGAATTTTCCTGTTCTAGGGTGTACAAAACCTAAGGTTTTAGCATGCAGAGCTTGTCTTGGTAAGACTTTAAAGCAATTATCTACAAATTGTTTATACTTGGTAAATGTGGTGCCTTTTAGTATTTTTTCACCACCGTAGCGTTCGTCGTTAAATAGCGTATGACCAATATGTTTCATATGTACACGTATTTGATGGGTTCGCCCCGTCTCTAACTTACATGATACTAAGGTCACATAGCCCAAGCGTTCAATGACTTTATAATGCGTTACGGCCGGCTTTCCTTTATCCGCTTCATCATCTGTGAAAACCGTGTTTTGAAGTCTGTTTTTAGGATGACGGCCAATATTGCCTTCCACGGTTCCTTCTTCTTCTTCAACATTTCCCCAAACCAAAGCTACGTATTCGCGCTCGCTGGTTTTTTCGGCAAACTGCATAGATAAATGCGCCATCGCTTCTTCTGTTTTGGCAATGACTAACAAGCCACTGGTATCCTTATCGATACGATGTACCAAACCAGGGCGCTCACTAGAATTGTTGGGTAAGTTTTCAAAACGGTGAATTAATCCGTTGATAAGCGTTCCAGAATAATTACCATGACCAGGATGAACCACCATGCCAGCAGGCTTATTCACAACTAGTAGATCGTCATCTTCATAAACGACATCAAGCGGAATGTCTTCCCCTACCAATAAATTTTCATGAGGCGGATGTGCAAATAACACACGAATATTATCGTTGGGCTTCACCTTGTAATTCGATTTTACAGGTTCGCCATTCACATGAATACTGCCATTTTTTGCAGCAGCTTGAATTTTATTACGGGTGGCATTTTCAACAAAATTCATTAAATATTTATCGATACGAAGGGGGGTCTGCCCTTTATCTACTGTAAAAGCATGATGTTCGAACAGGTTGTCTTCGTCGGGAAGTTGAGGCGTATAGTCATCCATAATTAAGGGCGGTTACCGTTACCAAGTTGTAAGTCGATTACCGAAGTTTTTGCTAATTTATCGCCAGCATTAAGCGTGGTACCTTTGTGGGTTAATTTTAAAACCATGTCTTTTCCGATATTATCAACGTAAGTGATTTTACCAATTTTAAACCCAAAGGCTTCTAGCGTTGGTTTTACTTGTCGGAACGTTTTGTCAATCAAACCATCAGGAATGGTTATTTTACGATATCCTGAAGGATTTAGTGTGATGTATATTTTTCTATCTTCTTTAACTTTCGTACCCGAAGCAGGCTCTTGTTCTATTACCGAAAACTTTGGATATTCAGGATTATAATTCGCTGAATCCTGAATTTTCATAACCAAGTTATTATCCTCTAATTCCAATTTAGCCACGTTAATAGACTTGCCTTTTAAGTCTGGAACGGTTTCAAATTCACCATGATTTGTGGTGATATTTAACCATTTTAAAATAACATAGCACAATACAAATAAAGCGACTAATGCTAAGCCTATTTGTTTTAAAAATGTTTTACTCGTAATAAATTTAACTAAGCTCATTTACAGAAATTTCGATTAGGCAAATATATAAAAACAGAACTGTTTTTTCTTTTGCCATTTATATGATATTTTAGCTTAACTTATAATAAACACCATTTATTGCAAGATTAAGGTGTAAACTAATGGAAACTATAATAAAAGTAACAATGAAAAAAAACATTGCCATCATTATGGGAGGTTATTCCAGCGAATATAAGATCTCTCTAACCAGCGGAAATGTGGTTTACGAGACTTTAGATAAATCGAAATACACGCCTTTCCGTATTCATATTTTTAAAGACAGATGGGTTTACGTTGATGAAGAAGGGCTTGAACACCCTATAGATAAAAATGATTTTTCGACTACTGCACATGGCGAAAAATATACCTTTGATTGTGTTTTTAACGCCATTCACGGATCTCCAGGAGAAGATGGTTTTATGCAAGCCTATTTTCAAATGCTTAATTTACCGCATACCAGCTGTAATATGTATCAAGCAGCCTTGACCTATAACAAACGTGATTTACTAAGTGTTTTAAAACCCTATGGTATAAAAACCGCCGAATCTTACTACCTAAACCTTGGTGATGCTGTGGACACAGAAGCCATTGTTGCTAAAGTAGGATTACCTTGCTTTGTAAAGGCTAATAAAGCAGGCAGTAGTTTTGGTGTGAGTAAAGTGTACAAAAAAACCGAGTTACAAGATGCTATTGATGTGGCTTTTAAAGAAGATGATGAAATTATTATTGAATCCTTTTTAGAAGGTACAGAAGTTTCAGTAGGAGTGATTAGCTACAAAGGAGAAATTATAGTGCTTCCTATTACTGAAATTGTTTCTGAAAATGACTTTTTCGATTACCAAGCCAAGTATGAAGGCAAATCTCAAGAAATAACGCCAGCGCGATTATCAAAAGAACAAGAAGAAAAAGTGAGTACCGAAGCCAAAAAAGTTTACGAGATTTTAAAAATGAAAGGCTTTAGTCGCAGTGAGTTTATTTTTAAAGATGGTGAACCTCATATGTTAGAAATGAATACCATTCCAGGTTTAACCCGTGAGAGCATTTTGCCTCAACAGGCTGCGGCTGCGAATATTTCATTAGCTGATTTATTCTCGAATGCCATTGAGGAAGCTTTGAAGGGTGCCTAATTCCTATAGACTGAGAAGCCTCCAGGTAAATAAATATTAAAACTCTATATTTAATAAATTAAGATTCCCGCTTTCGTGGGAATTAAAAGTTTAAACTATGAAAAAAGCATTATTTCCAGGTTCGTTTGACCCACTAACATTAGGTCATGTAGACATCATAACACGGGCGTCCACTTTATTTGATGAAATTATAGTGGCTATTGGTGTCAATGCCGATAAAAAATACATGTTTTCATTAGATCAACGTAAAACGTTTATTGAAGAGACTTTTGCTCACAATCCAAAAATCAAGGTGGCTACGTACCAAGGCTTAACCGTCGATTTTTGTAAAGAAATTGGGGTAGAATTTATTTTAAGAGGGCTTAGAAATCCGGCAGACTTCGAATTTGAAAAGGCTATAGCGCATACCAACAGAGATTTAGCTCCTATAGAAACCATATTTCTTTTAACCTCCGCCCAAACCTCATACATCGCTTCCAATATTGTTCGTGATGTGATAAGAAACCATGGTGATTATACTAAATTGGTTCCTGATAGTGTTAGAGTTAAATAACGTTTACAAAAACATAGTATGAACAAGAATAAAATTATAAAATCCGCAAAAGACACCTTCCTCAAAGTCATTTTAACAACTAAGCGATTTAAGCCTTCTGAAAGTATAATTATTTTCAGCGAACCTAGAGGAGGCAGCACATGGTTAATGGAGATTTTAACCATGCTATTACCGGTATGTATTAACTGGGAACCCCTCCACTTAGATAAAGGCAAATTACCAAACAAGGAAGGATTTGGTTTTAGACCCTACATTCCTGCAATAGAAACAAATCCAGATTACTATCATTTCTTTAAAAAGACACATGAGTTTAAAATTCATTCAGATTGGACTAGAAAATACCTAACCCCAACACAAATTTTTAACGCAGAACTTGTACTTACAAAATATGTTCGAGCCAATATGCTTGTACCTTATTTATTAAAAAACTTTAATTTTAAATTCAAACCGATATTTCTAATCAGACATCCTATAGACACGTGTGTTTCACAAATTAAAGCTTTTAAGCAATCTAAAAATGAATTACATTCTAAAATATTTCAACATAAAGACAATAAAAGATTCATTGAACATACCACCTTCTTAAACCAGCTTGAATCGGATTTAGAGTGGTATATCGCTTTTTGGTGTTTAAATAATTGCACCACACTTGAAAATTTGGATACTAATAAATTATGTGTCGTTTTTTATTCTGATTTAATATCAACCCCTAAAAAAGAGGTTCAGAGGATTCTAAAAGAAACTAATCTTCATAAAATAAGTGGCCCTTTAGAAAAAATAGACTTCAGAAAACCAAGCTCTACAGATTTTAGTAAAAATCTAAAAAAATCTCCTCAATTACAGTTGAGCAAAAATATTGATTCACTAGACTCCAATACAAAGGACAAAATTCAAATTATATTTGATTATTTCAATTTTAAATTATACTCAGCTTACTCTCCTACACCAAACTTAAAATCGCTAACTTATAGATTAATACAGTAACAAATATATTTTAAGAAAACTGATGACATTTCATTTGAAGATAATTCTACTAACCAAATTATCATACACAATCCTACTTTTCCAGTATTTTATAAATCAGCATTTTATGATGTCAACATGAAAATAAAACCCTAGGTCAAGTTAATTTAATCCTTTCATATATCGTTTTCTATTACTAAAATTCAAAACAAAAACCATAGCGCATACCAACAGAGATTTAGCGCCTATAGAAACCATATTTCTTTTAACCTCCGCCCAAACCTCATACATCGCTTCCAATATTGTTCGTGATGTGATAAGAAACCATGGTGATTACACTAAATTGGTTCCTACAAGTGTCCGTATGAAATAACGCCAATTCGTAGGTACCTTCAAAATATTATAATTTAATAAAAAAGGGATGCGATTTATTTTAAATCGTATCCCTTTTTTAAATGACAGCATATGTCTATCATAAAATAAAATAAGTAAATTTAGTGCTGTACAACCATTTTTCTAGAAGCACTTAAACCTCCAGAAGCACCTGACAATCTTACTAAATAAATACCATTTACTAAATTGGAAGTGTTTATGCTTAGCTCCTTAGAAAAACTGTCGATGGTTTTAGTTAATACTGATTTACCTAGTAAATCGACAACCTGAACTTTGGCTACTTTGTCACTTAAATTACTTAATGTAAAGGAATACTTGGCTGGGTTTGGATATAGGGCAAATCCGCTTAATTCATTGTCCTCAACTGAAGCTGTACTCGCCGAATAAAAAAGTAATTCGCTTATGGTATTCCAAAAACTGTCTGAACGTCCATAACACTTAAGCATCACGTATTTTGCACCAGCAATCGGAGTAAACGTAAAACTCTTATACGTGTTATCGGTGGCACTAAAGTGGTTTCCTTGACCAGGATAAACATTTACAAAATCTCCTGTACTTTCAGTATTGGTAGAAACCCAAATTTGAAATTCGTAAGGCGGTGTTCTTGTAACTGTCAAATACTGAAGCTCAGCCAAGTCGTAAGTACCACCTAAATCAAAAATAAACGGTTCGCCACGATCGGCCATCATTGCGGCACTTTGTCCTGCCCAGTTTGTTGCGGGATCACCATCTAGAACATTTATGGCATAGTTTGTTTTTCCGCCAGTAATCTCCTCATGCCAAACGGATGCGACGCTTACTCCTGAGATTAAAGTGTTAGTTGTAGCTACTGGCGTTTGAGAAAAGGCAAAAAGACTAAATAAAATGAATAAATAAGTAAAATGTAACCTATGATGGTTAGTACGGTTTTGATGTAATTTTGTTTTCATTAATTAAATGTTTTAAGATTAGTTTTCTCTAAAATAAAAAAAATAATTAAACATCACAAAATCAACCAACTAACAAATTACATGTTTCAAAAATATAAAGTCATTCCTAAAAAAACCGTAGAAATTTATTTTTAAAACGCAACAACACTTTTATAACTACGCTTGTTTAAAATATTATACGATAAAAGAGTAAAGTTAAATAGTGGAATCCTCCGCGTTAGGGATTGCAGCGGCATCCTTTTTTTAGCAAAAAAGTTGATGGAACTGGGATACGTTTCATGTATAAAAAACGACAAATTAATCAAGGACTCTTAATAAAAAAAGATATAGCGGAAAGTCCGCCCCTTGGGTAACGCCCACAAAAATCTAAAATTTATACTCCGATAAACCTTTTGTAAATGCTTCTGGGTTTTCGGCCAAATGGTACCTTGGATCGTCGATATCTTCAATAACCACTTCTCTAAATTTAGGATTCGATTTATAAAGCAGTAATTTACAATCTTCGCTAAGATGTTTCAGTTTGATTTGTTTTCCTGCTTCTTCATATTTATTCACCAAATTAAAAATGGCTTCCATGGCAGAATGATCACTAACACGGGATTCTACAAAATCGATTTCCACCTTATCCGGATCATTTTTTACATCAAATTTCTCGTTGAAAGCGGTAATTGAACCGAAGAATAAAGGTCCCCAAATTTCATAAACCTTTGTACCATCTTCCCGCATACGCTTACGCGCACGAATACGTTTGGCGTTTTCCCAAGCAAAGGCTAAGGCAGAAATAATCACCCCTACGAAAACCGCAATGGCCAAATCGAAAATTACCGTTACAGCAGAAACCACAATAAGCACCACAGCATCTGATTTTGGAATTTTTCGCATAATACGGAAACTAGACCAAGCAAAAGTTTCGATAACCATCATGAACATGACACCAATTAAAGCGGCTATTGGCACTTGCTCGATTAATTTATCAGTAAATAAAATGAAGGTAAGTAAGGCTAGAGCCATCATGATTCCAGACAGTCTTCCACGTCCGCCTGCTTTAATATTAATTACGGTTTGCCCGATCATACCACAACCTCCGGTACCACCAAAGAGTCCGGACATGATATTTCCTGCACCTTGAGCGATACATTCTCTGTTACCATCACCACGACTGTCGATAAGTTCATCAACTAAATTCATGGTCATTAACGACTCAATTAATCCCACACAGGCCGCTAAAAAGGCATATGGCAAAATAAAACTTAAGGTGTCTAAATTGAAAGGTAACTTATCCCACAATTCTAAATTAGGCATTGGCAACTCACCTTTTAGGCCCGTTCCGCCACCTTCTATAATATACGACCCTACGGTTGAAACATCCATACCGAAACCAACAACGACTAATGAGGTAACCAATATGGCTGTTAAAGCTGCTGGAATTTTAGTAGTAATTTTTGGTAATAACCAGATAATTCCCATGGTTAAAGCTACTAAGCCAATCATGGTGTACAGTTCGGCGCCCTGCATAAACGTATTAACATATTCTTTAACGCCTTCGGCTGAAACATGTAAGCTTTTATGAGAAAACATTTTAACCTGAGCCCAAAAGATAACAATGGCCAATCCGTTAACAAAGCCCATCATTACGGGGTGCGGAATTAACCTAACAAAACGTCCTAACTTGAAGACGCCTGCGAATATTTGTATAATCCCCATTAAGATCACACAGGCCATTAAATAGAAAAAGCCCATATTCTCTATAGGCTGATCGAACAACATGCCACGGGTATGCCCTTCGGCAATCATACCAACAAAAATAACGGCTACTGCTCCTGCTGCACCAGAAATTAATCCTGGTCGACCTCCGAAAATAGCGGCTACCAGTCCTATTATAAAAGCACCCGATAGTGCCATTAAAGGATCTATTTGTGCCACAAAAGCAAAAGCTACCACTTCGGGTACCATTGCTAAAGACACCGTAATTCCGGCTAAAACATCGTTTTTTGCGTTGGCCGCACGCTTAATAATAAAATCGGTCATGGTTCGTTTGTTGAGGCTGCAAAAATAAGTTTAAAATCTTGTTTAGCAAGACATACCTATTTAATTTACAAGAAGTAGAAACTATAACGTTTGATTTATCATTAGTGAATAGTGAATAGTGAATAGTGAATAGTGAATAGTGAATAGTGAATAGTGAATAGTGAATAGTGAATAGTGAATAGTGAAAAATTAAAAATTAAAAGTTGAAGGTTGAAGGTTAGGAAAAATACTGTTGCTAAACGCCACTATCATTCTGATCGCAGTGAAGAATCTCTTTTCAGCTACACAATTTCTCAATATTAACCTTTCCTAAAAACACCCCTGTAATCCCTTTTTAGGGGATACTAGCGTAACCTTTCAATTGGGACTTTGTATAAAATTTTGGATAAATGCCGTAAATTTTCGACTAGAGATTCTTCAGTCGTACCTCCTTCTAAAGGATAAAGTACATTACTAAACCATTAATGCTCCAAAAATAGGAAAGAGCCTTGTCCCCTAATAAGGGGACCATAGGGGTGTTCGGTTAAGTGTTCAAAACATGCTCAAAAAGATTCTTCAGTCGTACCCCCATTTGAATGACATCTTCTCTAAACTATAAGCTAGGATAAAGAAAAATCACTTCTAATTAGAAACAAATTTCAGTCCTACAATGGAAGCTATTAAGGTGGTAATAAAGAACAAGCGCCAGAATGTAGCGGGTTCCTTAAACACAAAAATCCCTACAAGCACAGTACCCACAGCGCCTATACCCGTCCAAACGGCATAAGCTGTTCCAATAGGTAATTCTTGAGTTACTTTTACTAGAAGATACATGCTGATGCATAAGCAGAGCAAAAAACCCAAATACCAATAGGTGGTTTCAGCTCCAGAGGCTGTTTTCGCTTTCCCAAGACAGGCCGCAAAAGCCACTTCAAATAAACCTGCTATAATTAATAAAATCCAATTCATTTTTAAAAAACGGCAATAGGTTTAGAGCATTAACATTAACGTATTTCCTTTTGATATAAATTATAGATTGAAAGTGGCAATTCTTTTACACCTACCTTTTCAAAACCTTGATTTTCATAATATTTACAAAGCTTTGGGTTTTTAGAATCAGCATCCAATCTTAAATAATCAAATCCGTTATTTTTAGCCTCATTCTCAATTTTTTGAAGCACCAGTTTACCAATACCTTGTCCTTCAAACGTTTCAATTACCACTAAAGAATGAATATATTTCGATAGATCGTCCTTTTTACCCCAATACAATTCATCTTCATCTAAAACTCTAACCATGCCAATAGTTACAGCATCTTTGTTTTTAATAAAGTAGAATTCTCCATTTTTAATACCTGCTTCTACCCATTTAATTTTCTCAATGGGCGGGTTTGTCCAATATTGCCAATGGTCAATTTTCTTTTTTGAAATTTTTTCAGCTGCTTCTTTAAATAATTTTAAAACCGCTTCAATGTCCTTAATATGTATTTGTTCGAATATTAAATCCATTTAGGTTCAAAGATTTTAAATTTTTAATTCATCTACGGCTTTACTTCTTCTAAAACAAACTAAACCAACAACTTAATATTCGCATAAGAATTATTAAGCGCTTCATGAGCTTCTTCATTATTTAGCCATGAAACTTTGGTGATGCCTTCTTCTTCCTGAGCATATAAATTTCCCGTGAAGCTGGTTTTCATTTCAAACCAATGTGTTATTTTAATTTTATAACGTCCATTACGTTTAAATATATGGTAAGTCGTATCTAAAGGTTTGGTGATCGTAAGGCCCGCAACCCCAGTTTCTTCGGTGACTTCACGAATAGCAGTTTCTTCAATAGATTCGTTGCGTTCAGCCTTTCCTTTTGGCAAATCCCATTTATCATTTCTATAAATAAATAGAATATCTCCTTCTGCATTATATACTTTGCCACCTCCAGCAACGACATTAGGAAGCTTCTTTAAAAACTTTTTAAGTAACTTATCTGGGTTTTTATGAATTAAGCGTGCCTCTTGCAAAGCTCCAGAATTAAGTTTTCTTATTACTTTAACAAGGTTAACGGTGTTAAGCAAATAGTTTTTAAAATTGGTTTCTTGCTCTACAATAGAGGTCAAAATCATAGGTTTATCTCCAACAAAAACTTTATACATAGCCAATTTTAATTAACAATTTCTTTAAGGTAAAAATATTAATTTTGTTCACATTGCCAGCGTTGTTCAAAAAATATTTTCATTAAAAATAAAACTCGATTCAATTAAAATTAAATTTATCCGTAATTTTGCCAACATGATTTTTAACAAAGACACAGCTAAAAAAACAGCCGAAGTTCTATTGCAAATAAATGCTATAAAACTGAGTCCGCAAGAACCTTTTACGTGGGCATCGGGCTGGAAATCGCCAATTTATTGCGATAACCGTATTATTTTATCTTTCCCTCCTGTGCGTAACTATATTCGAGAAACCATGGGTAAATATATCGAAAACCACTATGGCAAACCTGATGTTATCGCAGGTGTAGCTACTGGGGCTATCGGTATCGGCATCCTAGTTGCCGAATATTTGGGACTCCCTTTTATTTATGTTCGACCAGATGCAAAAGGCCATGGTAGAAAAAACCAAATTGAAGGTTTTATTGAAAAAGGTCAAAACGTGGTGGTTGTAGAAGACTTGATAAGCACTGGAAAAAGCAGCTTGAATGCTGTTAAAGCGCTTAAAGAAGCTCAAGTTAATGTAAAAGGCATGGTGGCTATTTTTACCTATGGGTTTGATGTCGCTGCAGAAAACTTTAAGCAAGAAAACGTAGATTTAAACACTTTAAGTAATTACGAAAACTTGCTAGAGCAAGCCTTAGACACCAATTACATTTCTGAAAAAGAAGTGAAAACTTTATCAGAATGGAATACTAATCCTAGTGAATGGAACGCTAATTGATACATTTTATATTGGCACTTTAATTTAAAGTACCATTAAAACATATTAATTAGAAATCACATAAGGAATAAAAGATTAAGATATTATGAATTTACAATCCCCAAAAGTTAAAGTTAGTAAATCACCTGAAGCCGTTTTTAAAGCGCTTTCTGATGTTAAAAACTTCGAATCGTTAATGCCTGAAAATATTAGCAAATTTGAACTTCTTGAAGATGACAAATTTCTCTTTGCTCTAAAAGGTATGCCAGAAATTGTACTTAAAAAGAAAGAGGTTATTCCTCCAAATAAAATTGTTCTAGGAGCTGCAGGTGGGAAAATTGATTTTGCCTTAACCGTGAATATCGATAATATTGATGATGCCTCTAGCGAAGTGCAACTTCATTTTACTGGAGATATCAATCCGATGATGGCCATGATGATTAAAAATCCGATTACAAAATTCATTGAAACGTTAGCCACGAATATCCCTCAAAACGTTTAATACATTAAGGTGACTTCTTTTAAATCAAATTCTTTGATGATATTATCTTCAACTAAAACCTGAAGATGACCAAAATTAGAAACCCCTTTTATAAAACCAGAAAACAGTGAGCCTTCAGCATCTTTAAATGTTGAAGGCTTATTTTTTCGAAATAAACACGATTCATAATCCGCCTTTAGAGCTGTAAACTCTCCTCTTTTTAAAAGATCAAAATGAACTTGTAATTGATTTAAGATCGCATGAGCAACTTCATCCAAATCAAAAAGAGTTCCCGTTATCACTTTTAATGAGGACGCTCTTGGTAAATTATCAAAGTCAACCTGATTCACATTTAGCCCAATACCAATAATTGATCCCGTAATGGTATTTTGTTTTATGACATTTTCTATCAATACGCCACAAATCTTCTTGTCTACTGACAAAATGTCGTTTGGCCATTTCACACTTAATTGCGGAATTAAAAACGACTGAAGCGCCTTTCTTATCGCTAAGGACACCGCTAAACTGATACCAAAGGTAGTTTCTAATGAAAAATCACTTAGGTCTTTAAACACACTAAACGTAAGGTTTTTTGAAGCTTGCGACTCCCATTCTGCTCCCATTTGTCCGCGGCCATGCGTTTGCTTTTCAGCAATAACTGTCGTAAAATCTTCAACGTTTTCAGTCGCTTGAAGGCGTTTCAAATAGCTATTAGTAGAATCGGTGGCACCAAGTTTGATAATAGTCATAAACAAGTTATTAGGATATGAAGAAATCTTATCATATTTTTCAAGTATAAAGAACTAAAAAAATAATAACTTTGCACAAATTAAATAAATTTAATGGCGAAAGAAGAAATAAGCGCAGACCAGTTAATATCCGTTATAATTAGTGGAATTGAGGATGTTAAGGGAAAAGAAATAAATATTCTAGATTTAAGAGAGATTGAAAATACGGTTTGTGATTACTTTATTATTTGCGAAGGAACGTCAAATACACAAGTAAGCGCTATTGTTAACTCCATTCAGAAAAAAGTAAGCAAAGAACTTAAGGATAACCCATGGCATACTGAAGGTATGGATAACGCCGAGTGGGTTTTAATTGATTACGTCAATGTAGTTGTTCATGTATTCCAAAAACACATTAGAGAGTTTTACGACATCGAAAGTCTTTGGGGTGATGCAAAAACTACCGTAATAGAAACCAATTACTAAAAAAATCAAATGGCAAAAGACAATAAAAAACCAAAAGACAAAAAACCAAAATTTAGTCCGTACTGGGTTTACGGAGCATTAATAGCTTTATTTTTAGGATTTCAACTATTTAGTGGCGATAGTTACGAGGGTGGTAACACCATAACACCACAAGATTTTTTCAACTATTTAAAAGAAGGTGATGTTGCTCGTGTTAATATTGTAAAAAACACTCGTGTTGCCAAAGTATATTTAACCCCTGAAGCTCAAACTAAAGAAATTCATAAAGGTTCAAAGCCGCAATCTATAATTCCTTCGGCAACAGAATTACCTAACTATAAATTTGAATTCGGTGATCTTCAAAACTTTGAAAATGAAGTTAATCTTATCATTAAAGATTTACCTAGCAAACCCAAACCGAAGGTAACTTTCGATACAGAAACCAATGAATTAGGCAACTTATTAATGGGAATTCTTCCTTTTATCTTACTTATTGGAGTTTGGATTTTTATCATGAGACGTATGTCTGGTGGTGCTGGCGGAGGTGCTGGCGGACAAATTTTTAACATCGGGAAATCGAAAGCCAAGCTTTTTGATGAAAAAACTGAAGTTAAAACAACATTCAAAGATGTAGCAGGACTTGAAGGTGCTAAAGAAGAAGTACAAGAAATTGTAGATTTCCTTAAATTCCCTGAGAAATATACAACCTTAGGTGGTAAAATTCCAAAAGGGGCCTTACTTGTAGGACCTCCAGGAACAGGAAAAACTTTATTAGCAAAAGCCGTTGCGGGTGAAGCTAAAGTGCCTTTCTTCTCGTTATCAGGTTCAGATTTTGTTGAAATGTTTGTTGGTGTTGGAGCATCTCGAGTTAGAGATTTATTTAAGCAGGCCAAAGAAAAATCGCCGTCAATCATCTTTATTGACGAGATTGACGCCATAGGTCGTGCGAGAGGAAAGAATGCCATGTCGGGAAGTAACGATGAACGTGAAAACACGCTAAATCAGCTATTAACTGAAATGGATGGTTTTGGAACCAATACCAATGTGATTGTAATCGCTGCAACCAATAGAGCTGACATTTTAGACAAAGCTCTTATGCGTGCTGGACGTTTTGATAGACAAATTTTTGTTGATTTACCGGATGTAAGAGAACGTGAAGAAATTTTTGAAGTTCACCTAAGACCGTTAAAAAAAGCAGAGAACTTAGATTTAGACTTCCTGTCTAAACAAACTCCTGGTTTTTCAGGTGCCGATATCGCTAACGTTTGTAACGAAGCGGCTTTAATTGCTGCAAGAAACAACAAAAAAGCGGTGGATAAACAAGACTTTTTAGATGCTGTAGACCGTATTATAGGTGGTCTTGAGAAGAAAAATAAAATCATTACTCCTAGCGAGAAAAAAGCTGTAGCTTATCACGAAGCGGGTCATGCCACAGTAAGTTGGATGCTAGAGCATGCTGCTCCTTTAGTAAAAGTAACCATTGTTCCTCGTGGACGATCTTTAGGAGCTGCTTGGTACTTACCAGAGGAAAGACTTATTGTGCGTCCTGAACAAATGCTTGATGAAATGTGTGCTGCCCTAGGTGGTCGTGCTGCTGAAAAAGTAATCTTCAACAAGATTTCTACTGGTGCTTTAAGTGATTTAGAAAAAGTTACAAAACAAGCTAGAGCCATGGTAACCATTTATGGATTAAGTGATCAAATAGGTAATTTAACCTATTACGATTCGGGCCAAAGTGATCACGGTTTTACTAAGCCATACAGTGAAGAAACGGCGGTTCTGATTGATAAAGAAATTTCTAAAATTATTGAAGAACAATACCAACGTGCTATCAAATTATTAGAAGAGAACAAAGACAAGCTTACCGAACTTGCTGAAGTACTTCTAGAAAAAGAGGTAATTTTCAAAGACAACCTTGAAAAAATATTTGGTAAACGTGCCTTCCTAAAAGAGGAAGCTATCACTTCTAAATCAGCCATCAATAACACTGAAGAAGAGGCGTAATAGCTTTTAAAAATTAAGTACAAAACAAAAATCTTAAATTAATCATATGATTAATTTAAGATTTTTTATATTTGGTGTTCCTTCTCAACACAAATTCTTTATAATAGCGGTATTTAATGAGTCTTTTTAAAAAAATTTTTGGTTCAAAATCTAAGAAACCTGACGAGGAGATTACATCAGATGATAGAGGCAAATACATGCCAGAGCTTAAGCTTCCTATAGACGAGAGGTTTACTATAAATTTTAAAGGTAATGGAGGTAAATTTCTTTACTGTGAAGACATCAATGAAGTTTACCAAAACCTCAAACTGATTATTAACGAGAATGAGTGGCAAGAAGAAGACGTGCTATTATTGGATTCTGAATTAGAAAACAAGTTTAAAAGCTTAAAACTTAAAGCAACTAAAAAACTCAATCAAGCACCATTTTTCTTAACAACATGCGAAAATCTTATTGCTAACGATGGTTCTATTTTAATTTCATCAAAACAGATTTTTGAGAAAAAACTTCTTGAATTACCATTCAGCTTTATCGTTTTTGCCACAACAAGTCAATTAGTGGAAACTATAGGCGAAGGTTTAAAAGGAATCAAATCTAAAAATAGCAAACAAATACCTACAAATATCACAACTATAAAACACTTTAAATCTGGCGAAGATAATAACTTCCTAAGTTATGGCAGTAGCGCTAAAAACCTATACCTCCTACTCTTAGAAGATTTATAGAATGAAAGAAATAGTTATTCGATCACTTTCTGGATTACTTTATATATCCATTTTACTTGTTTCATTATATTTTGAGCATTTATTAATTGCTTTATTTGCCATATTTGGCTTACTGTGTTTGGCCGAATTTCAAAAGCTCATTCAGTTAAAAAGTAATATCCCTTATATTATATTTATTATACTTTATATTTTCTTTGGATATTGGCAAACTGTTTTAAATACTAACGAGGGCTTAACTGAGGCAACACAAATACTCCTGGTGCTTTCCATATTTGTCAACCTCTTTTTAATAAAAGATTTGTTTTCAGAAAAAACCATCCCTCTTTTTAGTACTAAAAGATTTTTACTGACAACATTCTATCTATCAAGTGCCTTCGTCTTTCTAATACTAATCACCACCAACCATCAAGAATACAATCCTAAAATATTATTAGGAGCATTTATTCTAATTTGGGTTAATGATACTTTTGCTTATTTGGTGGGTAAAAATTTTGGAAAACAAAAACTTTTTGAATCTATTTCACCCAAAAAAACAGTAGAAGGTTTTCTTGGTGGCCTATTTTTTTCCTGCGTAGCAAGTTATTTTATTGCTACCTTTACACAATCTTTAAACTCGGCTAGCTGGCTAGTTTTAAGCATCATTGTTAGTGTTTTTGGAACGTTGGGTGACTTAATCGAATCTAAGTTTAAAAGGCAAGCAAATGTAAAAGATAGTGGCGTCATTATGCCTGGGCATGGAGGCTTGTTAGACCGATTGGATAGTATTATTTTTGCTGCTCCTTTTATATATTTATTTTTAAGAATTTTACATTATGTTTCATAAAGAAGGGTATAAAATCATTTTAGTAACGTTTGTTATTGTTGTAGGCACAGCTTTACTTGTTGATCGATTTATTGATATAAACTGGCTTAAAACGAGCATACTCGTTGCTCTAATCATATTCTTAATCCTGATTCTTCAGTTTTTTAGAAACCCAAAAAGACATACTGTCTTAAATAATGCTCAGGTTTTATCTCCTGTAGATGGAAAAGTTGTCGTTATTGAAGAAGTTTTTGAAAAAGAATACTTCAAAGAAAAACGATTACAAGTCAGTGTATTTATGTCTCCAATAAATGTGCATGTTACCCGTTATCCTATTGGTGGAAATGTTATTTTTAGCAAATACCACCCTGGAAAATACTTAGTAGCATGGCATCCAAAAGCAAGTGAAGAAAACGAACGTACTACTGTGGTTGTGGAAAACGAAACCTATGGAAAGGTTTTATTCAGACAAATTGCTGGAGCATTAGCAAAACGTATCGTAAATTATGCACAGTTAAATGATAAGGTTACCCAAGGTACCGATTCTGGCTTTATCAAATTTGGTTCTCGTGTCGACTTATTTTTACCTTTAGACACAAAAATTAACGTGACATTGAACCAAAAAGTAAGAGGAGGCGAAAGTGTTATTGCCGAATTAAAATAATGAGTAAAAGTGATTTAGATATAGAGTTTAATCAGGCCGTTGATCGGGTAAATGCCTATACAGAACCATTTCCAGCCGATACGCTACTGAAACTATATGCTTACTACAAGAAAGCTACAAACGATTATGGCCGCCCTAAAAGTAAGAAACCAATCATAAATGCTTTTAAAACGAATGCATTGTTTCAAGCGAAAGGTCTGACTGAAGACGAAGCCAAACAACGCTATATCGACTTAGTTAACAGCTATTTTTTATACCGAAAATAGTTCGGCACACGCTATTTAAAATTCCTTTATCTAGAACGCTCACTATGCGAAATCATTGGGTTTGGTTAAAATTATGCTCGATCTAGATTTTCAGGAGTAAACAACATCGTATCATTACACTTCTTCAATCTAACCGTATAGCAGATTTATATCCATATCAAGAGCCTACTCCTTGTGGTATCGTTTTTTATATGTAATAACAAGCATCCAATAAAAACTCTTTTAAATTCCTTTTGAAATTTAGCATACTTTGCTACTAATATTGAAATCGAAATCTATCACAATTACGCTTTATTCAAAACTAGACAACCACCTTCAGATACATATATATAAAAAATAATTTCCATTCACTTATATTATTCAGAAGGCCCCTCTATTATAAAAACATTTAGTTCAAGACTTTGACAATAAAAATTTTGAAGGCACATAAGTTCCAAATAAAAAAGGCTTTCTGGTGAACCAGAAAGCCTTTTTCTACTTAAAATTTATTCTTGTTTATTACTTCCAGATTAATTCATAATCTGTTCTACGGTTTTCTCTGTGTTCTGCAGAGGTACACTTAACACCATCTGAACATCCGTTGTTTAATTGAGTTTCACCGAATCCTTCAGCTTGGAATCTTGAACGATCAATACCTTTACTTACAGCATACTCTAAGATACTTTTCGATCTTTTTTGAGATAAGTTAAGGTTGTAATCTTTAGCTCCTCTACTATCTGCGTGAGATTTAATATCTAGAACAGCCGTAGGATACTTATTCATGTACTCTACTAATTCATCAACGATATCTTTATCATCAGATGTTAACGTTGAAGAATCGAAGTGGTAGTACACACGACGTAATTCACTAAGATCTGATTCCATATTTTCACGTAAAATAGCTTCTTGATCTACTTCAGGCTCAGGAGTTGGCTCTACTACTGGAGTTGGCTCAACAACTGGTTCTGGCTCTGGAGTTGGCTCTTCTTCAACTGGAGGTGGTACTGGTGCTGGTTTTTTCTTAGCAAAAAGACCTGGTTTAAATACAATACCCGCTGAATGTTGGATATGATTATTACCTTTATCATTTTTGTTTATTCCCCATTTACCCATGGTATTTAGGTTAATAGCGAAATTTTTACTTAACCAAAAATTAGATCCTGCTCCAGCATTAAAAGTTAAAACTCGGTTATTGATAAGAGAAGAACCTCCCATACCTACTTGTAAGTATGGATCAAACCATCCTTGCTTTGCAAAGAACTTATTTAATTGGTAAGTAAGCATACCATCAACAGCCCAATAGTCTTCGTCTTGTGTTAAGATCATTCCTTGAGCAGGCTTTCCCTCTTTTAATTTGTTAATGGTTCCAATAGCTTGAATAGTAAAACCGGCACCCAATTCATAGCCAATGTTTAATCTATTCGGATAAGCTGTTGTATGCCAATTGTCAAATTTAAAAGCATCTTTTCCTGCTGACCCTGAATCATCAATAAAGTTATATCCTAAGCCAAAAAACCAACCGCTTTCTTTACTTTCTCCACTCGATTGAGCAGTGATAGTCGAAAGGGACCCCATGATAAGCATGAGTAAACTAAATAAGTAAATTTTTTTCATAATGAATTAATTAATGTAAATAACTGACTATCAACAGTGAGTCTATTGTGCCGTTGTTACTTGATTTGAGTATCAAATATAGAAAACTGGTAAGATTATTCCCAGCAAATTCTTAAAAATCTTTAATAAATTAAAAAATAAAGACCTAAAACCGAAACATTTACTAAATGTGCAATTTACACAAAGACAAATTTACAAATCGATATTTTTGCCTTCATTTTAATAAATAATCACTAAACAAGGATTAAATGTATAATCACAATAGCAAAAAGACTTTTGATTTTGGAGACAGAAAACAAAAAGTTCTTCAATGCAGACACTAGCCACATTGAAGAACTTTAAAACTATTAGATCTGTTACAAAAATGAATTCCTAATTCAAACTTGCTAAACTCGCTTTTAACGTTTCAATTTTTGCTAAAGCATCAGCTTCCTTTTTCTGTTCAGCTGCAACCACCTGTTCTGGAGCACCAGCAACAAAGCGTTCGTTAGATAACTTCTTTTGAACCGATTTCAAGAACCCTTCGGTGTATTTTAACTCTTCGCTAAGTTTTACAACCTCAGCTTCAATATCAATAGCGCCTACCATGGGAATAAAATACTCATTAGATTTTACTCTAAAGGTTAAAGCCCCCTCTACCGTTTCCTCGGTATATTCAATGTTTTCTAAGTTGCCAATTTTTGCAATAACGCCATCAAAGGTTTTACTAGTATTTCCATTATTAATAACAGAAAAACTAATCGCATCTTTAAAAGGAATATTCTTTTGTTTTCTAATGTTTCTAATTCCCGAAATAACCTCTGAAGCAAATTCAAACTCAGAGATTAATTCTTCATTAATATCCTTGAAAACAGGCCATTTTGCTACTATTAAAGCTTCTTCTGGTGTTCTTTCCGAGATATATTGCCAGATTTCTTCTGATAAAAACGGCATAAACGGATGCAACACTTTTAAGTTATTTTCAAAAGCTTCTATCACCGCTTTATAAGTATGTACATCAATTGGTTTTTGATAAGCAGGTTTTATAATTTCTAGCAACCATGATGAAAAATCGTCCATGATTAATTTATAAATCGCCATCAAAGCATCGCTCAATCTGTACTTACTAAAATGGTCTTCAATTTCCACTAAAGCACTTTGGAATTTAGCTTCATACCATTCCAATCCGATTTTTGAGGTTTCTGGCTGCGGTATATTTTCATCGATTTCCCAGCCTTGAATTAAACGGAAAGCATTCCAAATCTTGTTTCCGAAACCTTTCCCTTGCTGACATAGGGCTTCATCAAACATCAAATCGTTTCCAGCTGCCGAACTTAAAAGCAAGCCTACACGAACACCATCTGCCCCATATTCTTCAATAAGTTTTAAAGCATCTGGCGAGTTTCCTAAGGATTTACTCATTTTTCGACGCTGCTTATCACGAACTAACCCTGTTAGGTATACATTGTTAAACGGTTTTTCTCCTTTATACTCGTAACCAGCAATAATCATACGTGCTACCCAAAAGAATAAAATATCTGGACCTGTAACTAGATCGTTAGTAGGATAGTAATATTTTATTTCTTCATTTTCAGGATTTCGAATACCATCAAACACACTCATTGGCCACAACCATGAAGAAAACCAAGTATCTAAGGCATCTTTATCTTGTTGTAAATCTTCAATTTTTAATTCTTGATTTTTAGTAGCTTCTTTGGCAAGTTCTAGGGCTTTTTCAGCAGTTTCAGCCACTACAAAATCATTTTTACCATCACCGTAATAATATGCTGGAATTTGTTGCCCCCACATTAACTGACGAGAAATATTCCAATCCCGAATATTCTCCATCCAGTGTCGATAAGTGTTTTCAAACTTTTTTGGAAATAAGTTGATGTCGGCATCTTCACCTAAAACAGCTTCAATAGCTGGCTTCACCAATTCCTCCATCTTTAAAAACCACTGATCACTCAAACGAGGCTCGATTACTGCTTTGGTTCTTTCAGAAGTACCAACTTTATTAATATGACTTTCTGTTTTTACTAAAATGCCTTTATCTTCTAACTCTTTAGTAATCTCTTTTCTAACAACAAAACGATCTTTACCTTCATAATGTAATCCGAAACTATTTAAAGAGGCATCATCATGAAAAATATCAATAACTTCTAGTTTGTGTTTATCACCTAGATTTTTATCGTTCTCATCGTGAGCTGGAGTCACTTTTAAACAACCTGTTCCAAACTCCATGTCCACATATTCATCTTCAATAATTGGGATGATACGGTTACAAATAGGCACAATGGCTTTTTTACCTTTTAAATGATTAAAACGTTCATCATTAGGATTGATACAAATAGCTGTATCCCCAAAAATCGTTTCAGGACGGGTGGTAGCTATAGTAAGCTTTTCATCACTACCTTCAACTTTATATTCTAAATAGTATAGATTTCCTTGACGCTCTTCATGTACCACTTCCTCATCAGAAAGCGTTGTTTTGGCCTCAGGATCCCAATTTACCATACGATAACCTCTGTAAATGAGCCCTTTTTGATATAAATCAACGAAAACCTTGATTACAGCTTCACTCATCTCATCATCCATGGTAAACTTCGTACGATCCCAATCACAAGAACAACCTAATTTTTTAAGTTGTTCTAAAATCACACCACCGTATTCATGAGTCCAGTCCCATGCATGACTTAAAAACTCTTCTCGAGATAAGTCATTTTTATCGATACCCTGTTCTTTTAATTTAGCAACCACTTTGGCTTCAGTAGCAATGGAAGCATGATCTGTTCCTGGTACCCAACAGGCATTTTTACCCAATAGTCTTGCACGACGTATTAATACATCTTGAATCGTATTATTAAGCATGTGCCCCATGTGTAAAACACCAGTAACATTTGGTGGCGGAATGACTATCGTGTAAGGTTCTCTTTCATCGGGTTCTGAATGAAAATAATTATGTTTCATCCAATAGTTGTACCACTTGTCTTCTACCTTATGGGCATCATATTTTGATGGAATTTGCATGCTTCGGAATGGTTTTTGTAAAATTTTAAATAATAAAGCGCAAAAGTACTTATATTTCTTTTTCTGTGAAACTTTTAAAGACTTAGTTAACCTTAAGTTCATGCGATATTTTAACATTATTATAAGGTTTCATTTAGAAGTGATCCGTACATTTGACATGACTAATGAGATGCCATAAAACAGCATTTCATCTTTTATTTTTGCAGATTATCGGAAAAGTAAGTATGTTTGAAGAACTTCTACCAAGTAAAGACAGAAAGCAAAATCAAAAAAAGGATACAAAACGAAACATTAAAACTTTAAAAAATGAAATCTTTATTTACAATTTTATTTATCGGATTAATAAGTTTGTCAGTTCAGGCTCAAGCTAAAATTAACTTTGAATCAGACACCATAGATTATGGAACCATTGAAAAAGGTTCTGATGGCGTACGTGTTTTCAAGTTCACAAATACAGGTAATGAACCTCTAATCATCTCTAAAGTTTCTTCTAGTTGTGGTTGTACCATTCCTAAAAAACCAAAAGATCCTATTTTACCAGGAAAAACTGGAGAAATTGAAGTAAAATATGACACTAATCGTGTGAATCCAATTAGAAAAACGATTACCGTTATTTCCAACGCGGAGACTCCAACAGTAGCCCTTAAAATAAAAGGCTTAGTTGTTGAAAAATCTAGTGTTATGGAAAAAAAAAGTAAAAGCGTGATGCAATAGAAGCAATTCTATTAAAAACTTTTAAAAGGCTTAAACACATGTTTAAGCCTTTTTCATTTAATCCCTTTGTTTAAAACAAATTAACAAAAGATTAGGCCTTTTCTTAAAAAAGTATTCAATTCCTTAAGCATACACGCTATTTTCGGATAGTTTATTGAAAAACTTCATATTATTTTCTCAACTTTACACTCTAAATTTTTTTAAATGCCAACCATATCTAGAAAAGGCCACCAAATGCCTGCTTCTCCTATTAGAAAACTTGTTCCTTATGCTGAACAAGCTATTAAAAACGGAAAGCATATTTACTACTTAAACATAGGACAACCAGACATAAAAACGCCTGAAGTCGCCCTTAATGCAGTAAAGCAAAATGATATAGATATATTATCGTATTCCAGATCTGAAGGTTCTGAAGAATACCGTGTTAAACTAGCAAATTATTATAAAAACCATGATATTCCAATATCTCATGAAGATATCATTGTAACCACTGGAGCTAGTGAAGCCTTACTTTTTTTGTTTAGTAGTATTATGGATCCTGATGATGAAGTTATCATCTCGGAACCCTTTTACGCAAATTACATAGCCTTTTCAACAGCGAGTGGTGTTAAAGTAGTGCCTGCCATTTGTAATATTGATGATAATTTTGCATTACCATCTGTAGAAACGTTTGAAAAATTAATTTCGCCAAAAACAAAAGCGATCCTAATTTGTAACCCAGGAAACCCTACGGGTTCTTTATACTCAAAGGAGGAAATACAACAACTTGCCAACTTAGCCATTAAACACGATTTATTTTTAGTTGCTGATGAAGTTTACAGGGAGTTTATTTATGATGGAGAAACTCACTACTCCATCATGCAAGTTGAGAATTTGAAGGAACATGCCGTAATGATCGATTCTGTTTCCAAACGCTACAGTATGTGTGGTGCTCGAATTGGCTGCCTAGTTTCAAAAAACAAACTGGTGATGCAAACGGTACTTAAATTTGCGCAGGCAAGATTAAGTCCGCCAACCTATGCACAAATTGCTAGTGAAGCAGCATTAGATACTCCACAGAGCTATTTTGATGAAGTGATACACGAATATGTAGACCGCAGAAATACTTTAATTTCTGAACTACAGAAAATTGAAGGAATAAAAGTGGCGAAACCTAAAGGTGCTTTTTATTGCATTGTTGAATTGCCAATTAAAAATTCTGATCATTTTGCACAATGGTTATTAGAAAAATTCGATATTAATGGTGAAACTATTATGGTTGCTCCTGCAAACGGATTTTACTCAACACCACATGTAGGTTTAAACCAAATTAGAATTGCATACGTACTTAACAAAGACAGCTTGATAAAAGCCGTACATATATTAAAAGAAGCCCTGAAAATCTATAAAGACTAAATCCTGTGCAAATTGAACAAAATACTTCCTTAAAGCCCTACAATACTTTTGGCATTGATGTAAAAGCTAAACAGTTTGTAGTTGTACATTCAATTGAAGACCTTAAAGAGGTGTTATCACTTGAAAATCACCCCAACAAACTCATTTTAGGAGGCGGAAGTAATATGCTTCTTACCCAAGATTTTAACGGACTAGTGATCAAGGTCGAATTAAAGGGTATTGAAGTTCTTTCAGAAGATTCAGACTTTGTAACATTAAAGGTTCAGGCTGGTGAAGTTTGGCACGACTTAGTCCTTTGGACTATTAAAAACGACTATGGCGGATTAGAAAATTTATCTTTGATCCCAGGAAATGTTGGTACAGCACCCATTCAAAATATTGGAGCCTATGGTGTTGAGCTTAAAGACAGCTTTGAGTCTTGCAAAGCCATTTCTGTAGAAACACAAGAGCTACATACCTTCACCAAGGAAGATTGCCATTTTGGATATAGAAATTCTATCTTTAAACAAGAAGCTAAAGGTAAATTTATCATTACAAGCGTTAATTTCAAATTAACAAAACGAAATCACAAACTTCATGTGCATTATGGAGCCATTACTTCAGAGCTCGAAAAAGAAGGTATCAAAACACCGAGCATTCAAGCTATTTCAAAAGCTGTCATTACTATTCGGGAAAGCAAACTCCCCAATCCGAAAATTATAGGAAATTGCGGTAGTTTTTTCAAAAACCCTGTCATCTCTACTGCCCAATACCAATTGCTTTTAAAGAATTTTGAAGACATGCCATCCTATCCTGTTTCAGATGATGAAGTTAAAGTTCCTGCTGGTTGGCTCATTGAAAAAGCTGGTTTTAAAGGCAAAACATTTGGAAATTATGGCATTCACAAAAATCAAGCCTTAGTCCTAGTAAATTACGGAGGTGCTAAAGGAGAAGAAGTCTTAAATCTGTCTAAACTAATTCAAAAAACGGTTAAACGTATTTTTAACATCATTATTGAGGCCGAAGTTAATATCCTATAATCAAAAAGAAATTTCTAACTTTGTTCGCTTGGCTTTGGCAAGTATTACATAATGTCATTATAAATTGATTTCAGCAATAGAAAAAGAAATAATCAGTCTTTTAAAAAAAGAAGACAAAAGGGCCATAAGTTTACTTTATGAAAACTATGCCGATGCCCTATTGGGAGTTATCCGAAAGGTGATTACCGACGATGACATGGCCCAAGATGTACTTCAAGAAACCTTTGTTAAAGTATGGCGCTATGCCAAAAAATACGATGCTACTAAAGCAAAGTTGTTCACTTGGCTTTACAGAATAGCGTATAACACTGCTATTGATAAAGTTAGATCTCTAAAAAATAAAACAAATAATGAAGTCCAGATGGAGACTTCAACCGTATATAAGGTAACATCCAATGAACTAAATCAGGATGTTTTAGATATCAAAAAACATCTAAACACTTTAGATGAAAAGTATCAAATAGTGATTAACGCCCTCTTTTTTGAAGGTATGACGCAGCAAGAAGCTAGCGAAGAATTAGATATTCCGTTAGGAACAATAAAATCAAGATTAAAAATTGGATTGCGTGAATTGAAAAAAATTTACAATCCTTAATACATTTAAGTCATGAATGAGAAAGTACAAGCTTTTTTAAATTCTGGCCTACTAGACAAATATCTATTAGGGGATACTTCTTCTGAAGAAACGAAACAAGTAGAATCCTATATTTCAAGATATCCAGAAGTACAGAATGCCTACAACACCTTGCAGTTTAATCTTGAGGTTGTTGCAAAAAGTCAGGCTATTGAAGCGCCTAAGCACATCTTAGATTCTATTTTAGATGAATTAGACGAGAAGCCTGTTATTGAATTAAAGCCTCAGAAAAAATACAAGAAATGGTACAAATTTAGTGTTGCAGCTAGTATTGCAGCGTTAATTTTTGCTGGAACATCGTTTATCTTTTACAATCAAAATCAAAAGCTTTCACAAGAGAACCAAGTGGTTGTTGAAGAAATTTTTGATTTACGTAGTGATATTGATAAGCACAATGAGATGCTTGACAGTATGATGAGACAGCTTTTAAAGCTCAATAATCCAGAAACAGAAAAGTACATTATTTCAGGAAATGAGCGTGCTAAAGATTTAAAAACGGTAGCATACATTAATGCTAAAGAAAAAACATCCATGATTGATGTGGTTTCTCTACCACAGTTACCGGAAGAACAATGTTACCAAATTTGGGCAGAATTACAAGGTAAAATGGTAAATCTAGGTATTTTAGATAAAGCTGACAGAAAATTAAGAAACATCCCTTACATGGAAGATGTTCAAGGTTTAAGTATTACTATTGAACCTAAAGGAGGCAACAATGTAGCCTCTAAAGAAAACTCAGTTGCAGAAATTAGTTTACATTAATCCATTGATAACTCTCAAAAAAAGCCTCGCTCTATACAGAACGAGGCTTTTTCATTATAGAAATATCACAATTTTATTCTTTATCAAATAAAGCTTTATGCACAAAGCCTGCCACAAGCGCTCCCGCTATTGGCGCCAACCAAAACAACCATAATTGTGTGATATACGCACCGCCTGCAAATAAAGCCTGACTTGTAGACCTCGCAGGGTTAACAGACGTATTTGTTATAGGGATACTTATTAAATGTATTAAAGTGAGTCCTAAACCAATAGCTATTGGCGCAAAACCTTTAGGCGCTCGTTCATTTGTACTTCCTAAAATAATAAGAAGGAAAAACATGGTTAAAAGAAATTCAGCTATAAATCCAGACATCATAGAATACCCTCCAGGCGACAGATTCCCATAGCCATTTGAAGCAAAACCTCCAATAGTTTCAAAATCAGATTTCCCTGTAACAATAACATACAAAGCTCCTGCTGCCGCAATACCTCCTAGTAATTGCGCTATAATATAGCCAAACAAGTCTTTTGTTTCAAATTTCCCTCCAGCCCATAAGCCAAAGGATACGGCTGGATTAAAATGTCCACCAGAAATATGCCCTACAGCGTAAGCCATTGTTAAAACTGTTAATCCGAAGGCTAGGGCTACGCCTGCAAACCCAATACCAAGCTCGGGAAATCCAGCTGCAAACACAGCACTACCACAGCCTCCAAAAACAAGCCAAAATGTTCCAAAAAACTCTGCAAATAATTTTTTCATAATAATGTTTTATTCGATTAGTGTTTTAAATGTACAAATAATTAATAAACAAATACTTACTTTTTTAATAGTGTCTTAACATTTTTTTGGAGACTATCTTTCAATAATCATGATCTAAAAATCGTATCTTTGCACAAACAATTACAAGATTAAAATGAAACTTTTATTAATTACTATTGTTCTGTTAGGATTAGGAGTTGCAGGTATTGCGATTAAAATTTGGGCCAAAAAAGATGGCAAATTTGCTGGTACTTGTGCAAGTCAAAACCCTATGCTTAATAAAGAAGGTGAGTCTTGTGGTTTTTGTGGAAAAACACCAGATCAGTTTGCCGATTGTAATGAAACTTCACATTCGTAACTAGTCTATGCCCCTACTTGTTGTACTGCTCTACATTTTTTTAGTGGTAGTAGCTATTCAAGCCATATTTTTCTTAGGCGTTTACACAAAATTTGTGTTTTCAAAAGAAGAACAGAATGATAATTCAAGCCTTCCTGTTTCGGTTATTATTTGTGCCAAAAACGAGGCTGAAAACTTAAAAACATTTTTACCTTCAATTTGTGAACAAGATTATCCAAACTTTGAGATTGTTCTTATAAACGACGATTCAACGGATGATACTTTAGACGTTATCGAAGCATTAGCAAGTCAATACAGCAACATTAAAATAGTTAACGTAAAGAGCATTGAAGCATTCTGGGGCAATAAAAAATATGCTTTAACTCTAGGTATTAAAGCCGCAAAAAACGAATGCTTATTATTTTCTGATGCTGACTGCAAGCCTGTTTCTACGCATTGGATTTCAGAAATGAGCAACCATTTTTCAAAAGAAAAAAGTATTGTACTAGGTTATGGTGGCTATTTGAAAATTAAGAATTCATTTTTAAACAAACTTATCCGCTACGAAACCCTTATCACTGCAGTAAATTATTTTTCGTTTGCATTATCTGGGATTCCATACATGGGAGTTGGTAGAAACTTAGCTTATACCAAAGAGGAGTTCTTTAATGCTAACGGATTTATTAATCACATTAAGGTACGCTCTGGCGATGATGATTTATTTGTTAACCAAGTCGCTACTCCAAAAAATACAGCCTGTGCTTTTTCAGAAAATAGCTTTACGCTTTCAGTTCCAAAAAAAAGCTATAAAGCCTGGTATCTTCAAAAACGTCGTCATGTTTCGACTGCACAGCATTACAAGTCTTCACATAAGGTTCTTCTAGCCTTATTATACATATCAAATTTTCTGTTTTGGGTTTTAGCACTTGTTTTATTTATCGCCCAAATAAAGTGGCAAATTATTCTAGGAGCCTTTGCATTTCGATTAAGTTTACAGTATTTGATATTAGGTCTGGCTTCAAAAAAGCTAAAAGAGACCGATTTAATTCTTTTATTTCCTTTATTAGAATTTTTCCTAGTCATTACACAATTAACTATCTTTATAAATAATATCATTTCAAAACCCAAGCATTGGAAATAGATCTCATTATCAAAAGTGCCAAACAAAAGGACCAAAAAGCCTTTAATCATTTGTTAGATATGTTTTGGGATGATGTTTACGGGTTTCAACTTAAGCGTACACAGAATGAAAATGACGCTGAAGATATTACCATTCAAACTTTCTCTAGAGCCTTTGACCGCATTGAAACGTTTAATGAAGCTTATACATTTAAAACTTGGCTCATTACCATTTCCAAAAACATCCATATTGATTTACTTCGAAAAGAAAAGAATTCTATTTCGCAAGTGGGATTGAAATACAACCGCGAAGTTTTTGATATTCTAGACGAATCGCCATCTCCAGAAGACAAACTCATCACCGAGCAACATTTGGCCAAATTATTAAGGGATATTAAAAAGCTGAAACCGCATTATCAAGAAATTATAAACTTGCGTTATTTTCAAGAATTGAGTTACAAAGAAATTTCGGATGAACTTAATGATCCTATCAATAACGTTAAAGTAAAATTACTGCGAGCCAAAAAACTTCTAGCCGAAATCATTCTTAAAAAATAAAGCCTTTTAAGTTTAAAAACCTAGGACCGGGACTATTATTTACTAAAACTCCTGCTTGCTTCTTTATAAAATACATCTAACGTTCCTTTATAACGGCATCTTTTCCCCCTTCATAAATCATACATTAATTTGTAATAAGTATACTCCAAAAATTAGGTTATACTTCAATAAAACTTCAGGTTCTTAGTTCGATTGGCGTATTATTTCTAATCTTTTTTAGTGTTTGGTATCTCGCTACCATATAAGCGTATTTTTATAGAATACTTTGTATCTTTGCATTCTATTTTTTCAGATTATGAATAACGAAATCACCTCGAATATATTACCAGCAGAACGTACACCAAAACCAAAATGGCTTCGTGTTAAACTTCCAACAGGAAAAAAATACACTGAATTAAGAGGCTTAGTGGACAAGTATAAATTAAATACGATTTGTACCTCTGGAAGCTGTCCAAATATGGGAGAATGCTGGGGTGAAGGTACTGCAACCTTTATGATTTTAGGTAACGTTTGTACCCGTTCTTGCGGATTTTGTGGTGTAAAAACAGGACGACCAGAAACGGTAGACTGGGATGAGCCTGAAAAAGTAGGACGTTCTATTAAAATCATGAACATCAAACACGCCGTTTTAACCAGCGTAGATCGTGATGATTTAAAAGACATGGGTAGCATCATGTGGTCTGAAACAGTAAAAGCTGTACGACGCATGAACCCAGAAACCACCTTAGAGACTCTAATTCCTGATTTTCAAGGTATAGAAAAACACATTGACCGTATTATAGACGTCGCGCCAGAAGTGGTGTCTCACAACATTGAAACCGTGCGTCGTTTAACTCGTGATGTACGTATTCAAGCACAGTACGATCGTAGTATGGGTGTTTTAAAATACTTAAAACAACAAGGTCAGCGTAGAACAAAATCAGGCATTATGCTTGGCTTGGGGGAAACTCGAGAAGAAGTGATCCAGACCCTTCACGATTTAAAAGAGCAAGATGTTGATGTGGTAACTATTGGTCAATACCTACAACCTTCAAAAAAACACCTTCCTGTTAAAAAATTCATCAACCCAGATGAATTTAAAGAGTTTGAAGAAATTGGTTTAGAATTAGGATTCCGACATGTTGAAAGTAGTGCTTTGGTGAGATCTTCTTACAAAGCACAAAAACACATTAACTAATCATGATACGGGTTGCTATCAATGGTTTTGGTAGAATTGGAAGACGTGTTTTTCGACTCCTTCAAGAGCAAGAAAACATTAAAGTTGTTGCAATAAACGACTTATCAGATTCAAAAACTTTAGCACATTTATTAAAATACGATAGCGTACATGGTATTTTAAAAGGTGAATTTGCTTCAGACGAAGCTCACATTATTTATAACGATAAAAAAATACCTTTAACAAGTGCCGCTCACCCAAAAGATATCAATTGGCAACCCTTTGCCATCGATTTTGTTATTGAATCCACAGGGAAGTTCAAAACCAAATCAGAATTAAACGAACATATAAAAAATGGTGCAAAACGTGTTATATTAAGTGTTCCGCCTATAGATGACGACATAAAAACCATTGTATTAGGCGTAAACACCGATGAACTTGATGGCAGTGAAACCATCATTTCAAATGCCTCATGTACGACCAATAACGCGGCGCCCATGATTGATATCATCAACAAACTTTGTGGTATCGATCAGGCCTATATAACCACGGTTCACTCCTACACTACCGATCAAAGTTTACATGATGTTCCACACCGTGATTTACGTAGGTCGCGAGCGGCAGCACAATCTATTGTGCCTACCACAACTGGGGCAGCTAAAGCACTTACTAAAATATTTCCTGAAATTTCAAATGTTATTGGGGGCTGTGGTATTCGTGTTCCTGTTATTAATGGCTCGTTAACAGATATTACTTTTAATGTAAAAAAAACAGTTTCTCCAGAAGACATTAATCGTGCTTTTAAAGAAGCTTCACAAAATCAATATAAAAACATTTTAGAATACACCGAAGATTCCATTGTTTCTATAGATGTTGTTGGCAATACCCATTCGTGTGTTTTTGATGCTCAAATGACTTCTGTAATAGGAAATATGGTTAAAATAATTGGTTGGTATGACAATGAAACTGGCTATTCTAAACGAATAATTGATTTAATTTGTTATTTGTCGGAAAAAGAAACTCCTACTCGGTAAAAAGTTTATATTTGTTTTGAATACCAACCGTCATGACAAAATTTAAGACCTACCTTTACATCATCGTATTGCTCTTGAACGCGAGAGTCTCGGCGCAAATACCTATTGAACAAGACCCTGAAATTGTTCAAAATAACATCAATTACCGCATTAGTCAGTCTCAAACCGAACTAGAAAACTACCACTATTACAACGCCCAAAAAAACCTTGACGAAGCCCTAGAACTTGCAGAAAAAGTAGGCAATAAAAAAAGTGTAGGTGTCATATATGCACTAAAAGGCCGGTTACAACTTATCATACAACAAGAAGACAAAGCCTTAAAATCCTTAAACAAAGCAATTGAAATCCAACGCATTATTAACGATAATAAAAACTTGGGTACATCGTATAAAATTTACGGTGATGTATATTTTTCCAAACAAGATTATTACGCAGCTTTAGATTCTTATACCGCAGCAAAATCTAAATTCCAAGAAGAAAATTTATATCGAGAACTTGCCGAAACCCTCTTACACGAAGGTAAAGTATATTTTCAATTAAGAAATTACAAAAAATCTCGAGACGTTACAGAACAAGCCTTAGCGATTTCTAAAAACTACGATTTTTATAAAACTCAAAGTGAAGCTTTAAACAACCATGCGATTATTTATAGCAAGCTTGGCAACACAGAAAAAGCCATTGTTTCGGCTTTAGAAGGTTTAAATATTGCGAACAATCATAAATATATGGATGTTACCAACGATAGCTACCTAATAATTAGTGACTTATACAACAGTATTGGCAATTATAAGCTTTCTAGAAAATACTTGAAAGACCACCTAAAACTCTCGGATTCCATTCGTAGTTTAAGCAGAACCTACTCTTCGAATAGTCAAGAAACACAATACCTTCTGAATGAGGAAATTGAAAAAAATAACGAGATTGTTGAAAAGTTAGAAAAAGCCGAAGAAGACAAAAACTTAGGAACACTGATTTCTATTTTGAGTGTGGCATTAATTACCATCCTTTCCCTTTTAACCTTATCTCTATATAAAAACAACAACATTAGGTTAAAAACCAACACGATGCTCCATAAAAAAAATGGAGAATTAATAATAGCTAAAGAAAAAGCGGAACTAGCTTCAAAAACTAAAGCAAATTTCCTTTCTACAGTAACCCACGAACTCCGAACACCATTATATGCTGTAACGGGACTTAGCAACATGTTGCTCGAGGAAGACCCCAAGCCAGAACAAATACCTCATTTAAAATCCTTAAAGTTTTCGGGAGATTATTTACTCACCTTTATAAACGACATCCTTCAAATTAACAAAATTGAAGCCAATAAGGTCGATATTGAGCCCGAACCATTCAATTTAAAAAAGAAAATTACCAATATTATTTTGGCTTTAAATAATTCAGCTGAAGACAACGATATTAAAATTCATTTTGAATACCCAACCGATCTCGCTGAAAATTTCATTGCCGATCAGCTAAAAATTTCACAAATTCTAATTAACCTTATCGGTAACTCTATAAAATTTACGAAAGGTGGTGACATTTGGATTCGTGTAAATAAAATAGCCCAAAATGATAAAATATACACCTTACGCTTTGAAATCGAAGATAACGGTATAGGTATCAGTCAGGAAAAACAAGATCATATGTTTGAAAGTTTTTCTCAAGGTTCCATTCAAATCAACAGAAAATATGGTGGTACCGGTTTAGGACTTTCTATAGTTAAAGGTTTAATAGATATTTTAAAAGGTAAAATTTACGTAAAAAGTGAGCTGAATAAGGGCACCACTTTCTTTTTTGAAATACCTTTAGAACACACAACGGTTGAAGAAGCTTTAGAAGGCAAATCAAACTACCCTGAAATAGATAAATCGCAACTAGACCTCTCTACGGTTAAGATACTTGTGGTAGAAGACAATAAAATTAATCAAATGATTACAAGAAAAATCCTTTCTAAAATGGAATTATCTTGTGATGTTATCGATAATGGTGAAGAAGCTGTTGAAATGATACGTCAGAATGACTATAATATCATCCTTATGGATATTCATATGCCTGGCATAAGTGGTATTGAAGCGACCAAGCGTATTCGAGAATTTGATAAAGACTTAACCATTTTTGCCCTTACTGCCGTGACGATAGAAGATAAAATGCAAGAATTTGAAGACGCTGGATTTACCGATATTATCCCGAAACCATTTAAGCAAGATGAGTTTGAGAAAAAACTATATAATGCTTTAGCTTCAAAAAAAAAGACGTCTAATAACGCTTAATAAATTCGTTAATTATGGCATCAAATTTCTCATCGTTATCTATCTTAACCTGAATAGGCAGATAATACAGTTTATCCTTTAAAACATCATACTGCTTTAATCGCATAAAATCCTTTTCAGTAGTTACAATGTGTTGCTTTTCGCGAAGTCGCTCAATTTCTTGAGCTGTAAAATCGTGATGATCACTAAAATTTAAATGTTCAAAGTTTACACCTTGTTTATTTAAGAATTGAACTAAAGGCGTTGCGTTTGCTATACCTGTAACCAGAGTAAAGGTTTTTAAATCATCAAGAGTTATGGTATTCGTTTGAGAATATAAAGTTTCAGAATAGGCAATGGTACTAAAAAAAACGTGCTGATGTTTTTCAGGATTAATTCGTTTTATAAACGTTTCCTTTTGGGTCGCATTTAAATCCGAAGGACATTTAGTTACTACAATAATATTGGCACGATTTGCTCCTGATCTCGGCTCTCTTAAGTCGCCCGTTGGTAAAACGATATCGTTAAAATAAGGATTAGAAAAAGTGGTTAAAAGCACATTAAACCCTGCTTTCACTTCTCTGTGCTGATAGGCATCATCCAACAAAACAATGTCTGGTTTAGATGGCAATTCTTGCAGTTTAGAAATACCATGTTGCCGGTTAGAATCTACAGCAACCTGAATGTCTGCTTTAAATTTATTGTAAAACTGAAACGGCTCATCACCTATGGCTTCAGCCGAAGCATGGGCATCGGCCAACACGAAACCTTCTGTTTTACGTTTATAACCACGGCTTAAGGTAGCCACCTTATAATCGCTTTTCAAAAACCTTACCAAGTACTCAATCATGGGGGTTTTTCCGGTGCCGCCAGCACTTAAATTCCCAACACATATCACAGGAAAATTATAAAATTTAGACTTTTTAATCTCCAAATCGTATAATTTATTCCGCAGCCATGTCACCATAAAATAAATGGGAACCACAGGAAGCAATAGGTATCTTAAAATTTTCATGACAACGAAAATATAATATTTATATTTGTTATACCATTTTCACTGTAAAATGACTTTAATAAAAAGCAGGTATTTTTTGTTTAGACTAAAAAGAAAACGCAAGCATAGCCATAACTACGGTTAAGTTTTATTTTGAAGTATAAGCGAAAAAGAACAAATTTTAAAATGTTATTTTTATGGTAAAATGGTAATTAACACCAATACCATTAAATTATATGATCGTTCAAGACGTCATCAATCATTTAGAAGCGTTAGCCCCTTTAGCTTACGCTGAAGATTTTGACAACGTAGGCCTCTTAGTAGGCGATAAACAGTCGGAAATTACAGGGATTTTAGTCGCTTTAGACACGCTTGAAGCTGTTGTTGATGAAGCCATACAAGAGAACTGTAACCTCATTGTTAGTTTTCATCCCATTATTTTTAAAGGTCTCAAAAAGATTACCGGAAAAACCTATGTGGAGCGCGTGGTTTTAAAAGCCATTAAGCACGATATTGCTATTTACACCTTACATACCGCATTGGATAATACTTTGTTAGGGGTGAACGACATGATTTGCAACCAATTAAAATTAAAAAGTAAACAAGTTTTAATTCCGCAAAACGCCACTATTAAAAAATTAGTAACTTACGTCCCAAAATACGAAGCACATTTATTACGCAGTGCTTTATTTGAAGCCGGCGCAGGAAATATTGGTAATTACAGCGAATGCAGTTTCAACGTCGATGGTTACGGAACCTATAATGGTAACGAAGATTCCAACCCAACCTTAGGAGAAAAAGGCCTAATACATACCGAAGAAGAAACAAAAATATCGGTAACATTCGCCAAGCATTTGGAGTCGAAAATACTAGACACCCTTTTCGACACCCATTCGTATGAAGAAGTGGCTTACGAAATTACCACTTTAGAAAACAAAAATCAGGACATAGGTATTGGTATGATTGGCGAACTAGAAACCGCTATGGAAGAAGAAAAATTTCTAGCATATGTTAAGGATAAAATGAATACAGAATGTATTCGACACTCTGCCTTTCTCAATAAAAGCATTAAAAAAGTAGCGGTTTTAGGCGGCTCGGGTAGTTTTGCTATTTCTGCGGCTAAAGCGGCTGGTGCTGATGCCTTTATAACAGCCGATTTAAAATATCATGATTTTTTTACTGCTGAAAATAACATTCTTCTCACAGATATCGGACATTATGAAAGTGAACAGTACACAAAAAACCTTTTAGTAGCATATCTTAAGAAAAAAATTACTAATTTTGCAATCATTTTATCAAAGACAAATACCAATCCTGTTAAGTATTTTTAAAGTATGGCCAAAAAGAAAGAAGTAACTGTTGAAGAGCGCTTAAGAGCTTTATACGATTTACAACTCATAGATTCTCGTGTAGACGAAATAAGAAATGTTCGTGGTGAACTTCCTTTAGAAGTTCGTGATTTAGAAGATGAAGTTGCTGGATTAAACATTAGATTAGATAAACTTATTTCTAATTTAGAAGTAATTGACAACGATATCGCAGGAAAGAAAAACTTAATTGAAGAATCTAAATCTTTAATTAAGAAATATACCGAGCAACAAAAAAATGTTAGAAATAACAGAGAATTTAATTCTTTAACTAAAGAAGTTGAATTTCAAGAATTAGAAATTGAATTGGCTGAAAAGCATATTAAAGAATTCAAAGCTCAAATCGAGCAAAAGAAAGAAGTTATCGCTGAAACTAAAGAGCGTTTAAAAGAGCGTGAAAACCACCTTAAGCACAAAAAAGGTGAATTAGATGCTATTTTATCTGAAACAGAGAAAGAAGAGCAGGCTTTAATTCAAAAATCTGAAGAATATAAAGAGCAAATTGATGATAGATTAGTTGCCGCTTATATTAGAATTAGAACTAATGTAAAAAATGGTTTAGCTGTAGTGCCAATTGAAAGAGGTGCTTCTGGAGGATCATTCTTTACGATTCCACCACAAGTACAAGTTGAAATTGCTTCACGTAAAAAAGTAATTACCGACGAGCATAGTGGTCGTATTTTAGTTGACGCTATTTTAGCTGAAGAACAAAGAGAAAAAATGGAAAAACTGTTTTCTAAACTGTAATAATCCGTTTTCACCTGTAAATATTAAAGCCTTCACTTTGTGGAGGCTTTTTTTATTTCCCTTATATTTACTAAACTAATTAATAAATCCATTTTAAATGAAAAAACTATTCATTCTTACCGCCATTTTAAGTAGTTATATAAACTATGCCCAAACTAATGATTATGTTGAATTGACGCGTTCTATCTTAGACGTTGAAACAAAAGAGGCTATTGCTGAAGTCATGACTTTAAACGAAACGCAAAGCGCACCCTTTTGGGAAGTATACAACCAATACGAAACTGAAAATCATTCTGTTAAAAACAAAAGAATAGCTTTAATAAAAGATTATGCTAAAAATTACGAAAGTATTTCTAACGAAAAAGCAGATGAATTAGTAAATGACCTTCTTGCATTTAAGGCAGAAGACCTCAAACTTAAGAAGAAATATTATAAGAAAATGAAAAAGATTATTCCCGCGACAGAAGCAGCAAAATTTCTTCAAGCCATCAATAAAATTGACGACTTAATTAATGCAGAACTAGCACTAGATGTTCCTTTGGTTGAAACTAAATAGCATCAATTAGAACCTAAATTGAGGCTTAAATAAATATTCTATTATATGTCATATTGGGTCTGTCGAAATATCTCTTAATCCATAACGAATAAGGGTTTTGACAGGCTCAACCTAACGAACACGCCATTAAAAGGCGCTATAGATGACAGCTTTCTCATCATATCACTTAACTATAAAACTAAAATCAGAATAAGGTTTCCTATATTTTTTCGTCTATACTTTAAGAAACTTATTTATGATGAAACAGATATTACCACTTTTAACTTTTATCCTATTTTTTAGTTGTCAAAATTCCGCTCAAAGCAACACAGCACAACAAGAAGTTATAAACTCCAACCCCGTAGAAATACCCATAGAAAACGGCAAAGCAAAAGCCTACTTTGCTAGCGGTTGCTTCTGGTGTGTTGAAGCCATTTACGAAAGTGTAAAAGGCGTGGAAGAGTCTATTTCAGGCTATTCTGGTGGACACACCAAAAACCCGACTTACGCAGCAAGCAACACTGGAAGCACAGGCCATGCCGAGGCCGTTGAAATTATATATAACCCTAAAATTGTGTCTTTTGAAACACTGGTTGATGTGTATTTCGCTTCACAAGATGTCACTCAGGTAAACGGACAAGGAAACGACAAAGGCTCCCAATATCGATCTATCATTTTTTATCAGAACGAAGCACAAAAACAAATTATCTTAGAAAAGAAATCGGCGTTAGCAAAACAACTTGGTGTAAAAATTGCTGCAGAGGTTTACCCTTTTCAAAAATTTTGGGTAGCAGAAGATTACCATCAAGATTATGAAAAAAACCACCCTAACAACCCTTATATTAAAAATGTATCGATTCCCCGTCTTAATAGATTTAAAGCTAAGTTTCCTAAAGAACTATTAAAAGACAGCCATTAATCTTTTTCATGGTTTCAAGACACTAAAATTCTTTTAACTTTGAAAAAAAATAACCATGAAAAATATTTTTATAATCTCATGTTTAGCCTTGTTGTGCTTTGCATGTAAAAAAGAATTAACATCTCAAGACATCGCACAAAACATAGCAGATGCCCATGGTTTCGAAAACTGGAGCCAAGTGTCAGAAATTCAATTCACTTTCAATGTTGATAAAGACAGCATGCATTTTGAAAGAGCTTGGAAATGGAACCCGAAAACGAATGAAATAACACATTATAAAAGAAGAGATTCTATACAATACAACAAATCTAAAATAGATTCGACATTAGCACAAACAGATCGCGGTTTTATAAACGATAAATTCTGGTTGCTTATCCCTTTTCAACTGGTATGGGATTCCGATATAACTTTTTCAGAAGTGACAAAAACGGAAGCACCAATAAGCAAAAAGCAACTTAACAAATTAACCATCACCTACCCTAACAAAGGTGGCTATACCCCTGGCGATGCTTATGATATTTTTTATGATGATGATTATTTAATTCGCGAGTGGATTTTCAGAAAAGCCAATCAAGAAGAACCATCTATGATAACCACATTTGAAAATTATCAAGATTTTAATGGGCTTAAATTGGCCTTAGAACACAAAAAGCCTGAAGACTCTTGGCGTCTTTACTTTTCGGATGTCAACGTGGTAACCAAATAAATAATCAGTTACTCGACGTCTAAAACGTGTTATATATACGTATATAAGGTATAGTTTTAAATATTCCGCGTCATGCGTCTATATATATTAAAGCGCTTAAATCAATGGTTTAAGCGCTTTTCCTTTTTAAAACAGTCTCGTTTCTAAACTGACAAGTGCTTTAAAGTAGCTTCTTTTCTAACATTATAATCCGTATTTTTGTTATAAACCCTAAACATTTCCACTGTGTTCACTCATAAACTAGGTCTTGAATATGCTTTAGAACAAGATGAAAGCGACGAATTAAAATCTTATAGAAATCAATTTCATCTTCCTAAGGATAAGCACGGAAACAATCTCATCTACATGACGGGTAATTCCTTAGGCCTGCAACCTAAACAAACCAGTGCATATGTACATAAAGAGCTTGAGGATTGGGCAAAACTAGGCGTTGAAGGTCATACTACAGGCGATACACCATGGTTACCCTATCATGAATTTTTAACGCAAAACATGGCTGATGTAGTCGGTGCAAAACCGATTGAAGTTATTGTTATGAATACGCTTACCACCAACCTTCATTTGATGATGGTTTCCTTTTACAAGCCCACAAAATCTCGCTATAAAATTTTAATTGAAAGCGATGCGTTTCCTTCAGACAAATATGCTGTTGAATCGCAGCTCAGGCATCATGGGTTTGACGACCAAGAAGGCGTTATCCAATGGAAACCTAGAGAGCATGAAGAGTTACTACGTTACGAAGATTTAGAATCGATTCTCCAAAATGAAGGCGATCAAATTGAACTCATCTTAATTGGCGGTATTAATTACTATACAGGACAATATTTCGACTTAAAACGCATAACCAAACTTGGTCATCAATACGGATGCAAAGTAGGATTTGATTGTGCTCATGCCGCAGGGAATGTGGTATTAAATCTGCATGACTCTGGAGCCGATTTTGCTGTTTGGTGTACCTATAAATATCTAAACTCAGGACCTGGAAGTCTTGCAGGTTGTTTTATTCACGAACGTCATGCACATAACAAAAACCTAAATCGCTTTACAGGCTGGTGGAGCCACAATAAAGCTACTAGGTTTAACATGCGTGATGACTTTGATCAGCTTCCGGGAGCAGAAGGTTGGCAACTTAGCAACCCGCCTATCCTATCTATGGCCGCCATAAAAGCCTCGTTAGACCTGTTCGAAGAAGTCGGTATTGAAAGGCTTGTGGAGAAATCACAAAAACTAACCAGTTATTTTGAGTTTTTACTGAAACAATTAGGTGAAGATACCATCCGCATTATCACACCTACGAACCCTAATTCGCGAGGTGCCCAACTATCTATTCAGGTAAAAAACGCCAATAAAACACTACATGACCAATTAACAGAAGCAGGTATTATAAGTGATTGGCGCAAACCCGATGTTATTCGATGCGCTCCAACGCCTTTCTATAACAGCTTTCATGATGTATATCTTTTGGTTGAGCAGTTGAAAACTATTTTAAGTACGCCATAATTTAAACCCGGTCACCGCACAAAAAGTGAAACAACATGGATAACAAACAACAAAACATACTTATTATTGGCGCTGGACTTTGTGGCGCACTACTCGCTTTGCGTTTGGGGCAGCGCGGTTTTAATGTTGCAGTTTACGAAAAGCGTCCAGACCTAAGAACAACCAAATTAAGCTCTGGCCGTTCAATAAACTTAGCCTTTTCAGATCGTGGTAATAAAGCCATGAAACTAGTGGGTTTAGAAGAAAAAGTAAAGAAGCTTTGTATTCCCATGCATGGCCGCATGCTCCACGATAAAAATGGTGATACGGTACAATCAAATTATAGCGGAAGAAAACATGAATACATCAATTCTGTATCAAGAAACGATTTAAATGCCCTTCTTTTAGATGAAGCTGAAAAACATGAAAATGTCAATTTTTATTTTGATAAAACGTGTCAGTCTGTTGATTTAGAAAAAACTACAGCTTTGTTTACAGATGGCGAAACACAAAAAGATTTCATAGAAGATGCCGACGTTATTATTTCCGCCGATGGGGCTGGCTCTGCTCTTAGGAAAAGTTATTTTCAGGATCGTGATTTTCTGTTTAGTTTTTCTCAGGACTACCTCAGCTATGGTTATAAAGAACTGAGTATTTTACCTAATGAAAACGGTGAATATCTCGCTCACAAAAATGCCCTTCATATTTGGCCTAGGCAAAGTTTTATGCTTATTGCATTACCAAATCTTGATGGCAGCTTTACGGTAACCCTATTTTTAAGTTACACTGAAGGCACTTATAATTTTAATAATCTGGATACCGAGCAAAAAGTTCTCGATTTTTTCAAAGAAGAGTTCCCCGATGCCCTACTAGTCATGCCAAATTTGGCAACCGAATTTTTCAAAAACCCTACTTCACCACTAGGCACGATTAAATGTTCGCCTTGGCATTATAAAGGCAATACCCTTTTAATGGGTGATGCGGCCCATGCTATTGTTCCGTTTTACGGTCAGGGTATGAATGCTGCTTTTGAAGATGTTGTAGTACTGGATTCGGTTTTAAATTTGAATTTAGAAAACTGGGAGGCCACTTTTAAAACCTATGAAAAACATCGTAGAAAAGACACCGATGCTATTGCCGATTTGGCCATTGACAATTTTCATGAAATGAAAGAACATGTTGCAGACCCTATTTTTCAGGAAAAAAGAAAATTAGAAATGCTACTTGAAAAAAAGTTCCCGCTTCAGTACAACTCCAAATACGCTATGGTGACCTTTAATGAGAACATAGGCTATGAAGTAGCGATGCTTAGAGGTCGTGCACAGGATCGTGCGATTTTGAACTTATTAGCAAACGGCGAGATTTCTGTAAACTCCAAAGCAACCTTGGACGAATTACAAGAGGCATTAGATAAAATAAACCACGATACGAACAAAATTCTAGAAGACCATAGAAATGCTGATTTAAGATACTAACTACTATGAAAAAAGCTGTAACACCACGAGGTGCCTATCCGCTCACTAAACGCGTAGGCGATTTTATTTTTGTTTCAGGCACGAGCTCTAGACGTCCTGACAACAGTATTGCTGGGGTTGATATTATTGACAATCTAGGCACCAAACACTTAAATATTGAGATTCAAACCCATGAAGTTTTAAAAAATATAGAACACCTTTTAGAACAGGAAAACGCCACTTTAGATGATGTCGTGGATGTAACAACCTTTTTAGTTAATATGAATGATTTTGCAGGATACAATAAGGCTTACGCCGAATTTTTCAATACGGAAACTGGTCCAACACGTACCACAGTTGCCGTACACCAATTACCTCACCCCGATTTGATTATTGAAATAAAAGTGATGGCGTATAAAAAAGTAAAATGAAAATAAGCACGACCCCGACCACTGGAACATCCTTCCTACATACTTATGCTTTTGAAATTACACTTTTTATTTTAAGTATAATCCTTACAGTAACAAGTCTAAACTACCCTTTTTATTGGGATAATGTAGCACAGTTATCCGTTCCTGCAAACTGGTACTATGATACAAATTTTACACATTTTTATGTCCCCGACCATATGGCTACTGGTCACCCAACCTTTATAGGTATGTATTTTGCCGCACTCTGGAAAATATTTGGCAAATCACTAGTGGTAAGTCACCTTGCTATGTTGCCTTTTGTATTTGGTCTGGCATGTCAAATTTATAAGTTGTGTACAAACCTAAAAATCACCAAACAACATGGTGTTATTATTACGTGTTTCATTTTATCTGATGCTACGCTACTTTCTCAAATGTCATTAATCACTTTTGAGGTTATTCATTTATTTTTCTATCTCTTGTGTATTAATAGTATTTTAAAAGACAATAAAACCACACTTGCCATAGCTTTTACCTGTTTGGTTTTAGTGAGTTTAAGAGCTACAATATGTGGCGGTGGCGTCATGCTCTTTCACTTTTTATACCACTATTCCAAAACAAAAAAAATAGCGATTAAACCTTTTTTACCCTACATTTTCGGAATTACGGCAATTGTTCTTTTCTTGTTGTTTTTCTATTTGAACAAAGGATGGATTGTGCATAATACTGTATCTAACACCTGGAAAGAATCTGCTGAATATGCCTCTTTTACTGAAATACTAAGAAACACTGGACTATTTATTTGGCGTTTAATTGACTTCGGAAGGGTATTCATTTTTATAGTTTTCGGATTCTTTTTGTTGTCTATAGTAAAATCAAAACACATTTTCCCAAAGTCTGCCCAACCCCTATTACTTTTAATTCTATCTCAATTTATTGTCTTTTTCCCAATAATCGTCATTTACAAAAATCCATTTGGGCACCGCTATTTACTTCCTGTTATAATTCCTGTAATTATTCTAACGGTATTATGGGTACTCCATTTCAAAAAATGGAAACGAACCGTGTTAACATTGTCATATATCTGTTTGATTAGTGGTCATTTTTGGTTATACCCACCCAAAATCAGCCAAGGATGGGACGCTACAACCTTACACTGGAATTACTATACTGTGAGGTCCGAGATGATAGATTTCATACAGCTCAACCAATTCAATCCACAAACCACGGGAAGTTTTTTTCCTAACGCCAAATCATTTAAGCTCATAGATTTGAGTTCGGAAGATATCGGATTTAAACATGCTGAAATCGAAAAAGATGATTATATTTTATTTTCTAATGCCTTCAATGTATCTGATGAGATTATAGACACCTTACAAGATCAAAACACATGGAGTCCAGTTAAAACATTTGAAAGAAATCGTATTTATATGACGCTTTACAAAAGAAATCATGAAAATTAAAAACTTCATAAACGGAATCTTTACTAATCCTACGTCGGATTCATGGTTAGACAATTATAATCCAGCCATCGGAAAAGTATACTGCCAAATCCCTAATTCGTCAAAAGAAGATATTGAATTGGCCTATCAGGCAGCCGAAAAAGCATTTCCTGCATGGTCGCAAACCACTTATGAAGTCCGCAGCCGAATTTTAATAAAAATTTCGGAACTCATAGAAAGTCAGCTAGAGCAGTTTGCCTTAGCTGAAAGCAAGGATAATGGCAAACCCTTACATTTAGCCAAGTCTATGGATATTCCGCGGGCAGCACTTAATTTTCGTTTTTTTGGACAGGCGATTACGCAGTTTTCAAGTGAAAGTCATGACAGTGTAGGATTAGATGCTATAAATTTTACTTTGCGCCAACCCATTGGTGTGGTAGGCTGTATTTCGCCATGGAATCTTCCACTTTATTTATTCACCTGGAAAATAGCACCTGCACTAGCAGCAGGAAATTGTGTTGTAGCCAAACCCAGTGAAATTACACCTATGACGGCTTATTTGTTAGGAGACATTTGCAATGAAGCTGGCTTATCTCCAGGCGTTTTAAACATTGTTCACGGCGAAGGTTACAGTACAGGACAAGCTATTGTAGAGCACCCAAAAATAAAAGCCATATCCTTTACTGGCGGTACTAAAACTGGTGCTGAAATTGCTAAAACCGCAGCGCCTCTATTCAAAAAAACATCTTTAGAATTAGGAGGAAAAAACCCCAATATCATTTTTGCTGATTGCGATTATGAAGATATGCTTAACACCACGTTACGATCATCATTCGCTAATCAAGGACAAATATGTTTATGTGGGAGCCGTATTTTTGTTGAAGCTTCGATTTATGATAAATTTAAAACCGATTTTATTGAAAAAGTAAAACAACTTAAAGTCGGTCATCCATCACAAAGTACTACAGATGTTGGTGCCATCGTATCCAAAAATCACTTAAATAAAATATTAGATTATATAGAAATTGCTAAAAATGAAGGTGAAATACTTTATGGTGGCAACCTAGTTAATGTTCCAAGTTTTGAAAACGGTTATTATTTAGAACCTACGGTAATTGAAGTAAAAACAAACCGTTGTCGTGTAAACCAAGAAGAAATTTTTGGCCCTGTAGTAACCATCATGCCTTTTGAAACTGCTGCAGAGGTTGTTAATATGGCCAACGACTCGAATTACGGATTATCAGCTACTATTTGGACCAATGATTTAAAACGCTGTATGCGAATAACGCGTCAATTAAACGTTGGTATTGTTTGGGTAAACACTTGGTTACTCCGTGATTTAAGAACCCCTTTTGGAGGTATGAAAGCTTCTGGACTTGGACGTGAAGGCGGCTTGGAATCTTTGCGGTTTTTCACAGAAACAAAAAATGTATGTATTAAATATTAAGTAATTAGACATCTTATGGATTTAAAAATAAAAAATAAAAATGCCTTAGTTTGCGGAAGCACACAAGGTATAGGTAAAGCAACAGCCATAGCACTAGCTCAAGAAGGTGTAAATGTAACCTTAGTAGCTAGAAATAGAGACAAATTAAAAGCGGTTTTAGCCGAATTACCAAACCCAGAGCAACATAGTTATATTGTTGCCGATTTTGCCAACCCCAGAGATTTACAGGAGCAGGTTATAAAATTTATTGAAAGAAATCACGGGTTTCATATCGTTATTAACAATACAGGCGGACCAAGAAGTGGTGCTATTGTTACGGCAAGCCTTGAAGAGTTTGAAAATGCTTTTACCATGCACATCAAATGCAATCATGTTTTAGCTCAGGCCACAATACCTTTTATGAAAACGGAAGGTTTTGGCCGTATCGTCAACGTCATTTCTACATCTGTTAAAGAACCTATTCCTGGCTTGGGCGTTAGTAATACTATTAGAGGGGCTGTTGGTAATTGGAGTAAAACGCTTTCCAACGAGGTGGCGCCTTTTGGAATCACGGTGAACAATGTGCTTCCAGGATTTACAGATACCGAACGCTTGGCTGAAATTATAAAAATTAAAGCCAACACCGAAAACACCAGTATAGAAAACATGACAGAAACCATGAAAAACTATGCACCAGCAAAACGTTTTGCACAACCTGAAGAAACAGCCAACGTCATCACCTTTTTAGCGAGTGAAGCAGCGAGTTATGTTACTGGAGTTAACATTCCTGTTGATGGAGGTAGAACGAAGTCGCTTTAAACAAGATTCATACGATGTTTAAAGCTTATTATTTTTTATCTTTAACTACATATTTCGTTTGACAATTAACTCAAACACCCAATTTGAGTTTCTTCCTTAAGAGCCTGATTCTAATGGCTAGAATAAAAAGGAAGTTTAAAAGGGCATATTCAACATGAGTCATTTAACATCTCCTATAAACTTTAAAGCTTGGATTGAAGAAAACAGACATCTCCTAAAACCACCTGTAGGAAATAAAGTGGTTTGGAAGGATGGCGATTTTATCGTGATGGTGGTTGGCGGTCCTAACAACCGAAAAGATTACCATTATAATGAAACACCAGAGTTTTTCTATCAGGTTGAAGGCGATATTATTTTAAAGATTATTGATAAAGGCACCCCAAAGGATGTACACATCAAAGAAGGGGACATTTACTTATTACCACCAAAAGTACCTCATTCGCCCCAACGCGGTGCCAATACCGTTGGATTAGTAATTGAATACAAGCGTCCGGAAGGCATGCGAGATGCACTTTTATGGTTTTGTGAAAATTGTGTTACCAAGCTCTACGAAGAAGATTTCACTTTAGAAAACATCGAAACCGATATGCCTAAAATATTCGATAAATTCTACAGCGATGAAACCAAACGGCATTGCCCTAACTGCGGAAACGTTATGCAGCCCCCAAAGCAAGTTAAAATCGAGTAAACAATTTTGTATAGTACCATCTAGTAACTCATGATATTCATTGTAATCAAAAATTAAAACAGACCGCTACCCAAGTAGAAAGAATAACATGGAAAAACGTAAACTTCGTATAAACGGCCACTCGCACCTCTTACCTTACCCGGAAGACATTCCAGATTTCATGAGAGAAAAAGAAATCTTTTGGGTTGATAAAGACCGTAAATTCATGCTTCAAAAAGATTGGAGCCGCCCAGTAACACATTCCAGTTTTTTTCTAGATGAAAAATTAGAGTGGATGGCTCGCAACAAACTTGATCACGCGGTGGTTTTAAATCTTTCGCAACTTTACGGAAATGGCTTACGTGTTGAAGAAATGAAAAAAGCCTTGCGTTTCCAAAATGATTTTAATGCGGGCATTCAACACCAACACCCAAGTAAATTTACTTGTGGGTTTGTAGTACACCCTGGGTTTGTAAGTAGTGCCTGTTGGGAAATTGAACGTTGTGTAGAAACCTTAGGCCTACAGTTACTTTGCTTACCAACGCATTACATGGACACCATAGGCACCTGGCGTTGTATTTTTGATGAAGCCAACGATCCCATTTTTGAACTCGCTAACAAATACAACTTAGCGGTTGAAATTCACCCTTATGATGGTGAAAAGTTTATAAAATTAGAAAATACGTCTTGGCGTTTTCACCTCATTTGGATGCTTGCCCAATGTGCTGATGCTTACCACTTTTTAACCCTTAATGGTTATCAAGAAAAATATCCAAATATGCGAACTTGTTTTGCTCATGGTGGCCAATTAGCTCAAATTAATTTAGGACGTCGCATTCAGGGATTTGATGGCAGACCCGATTTATTTGAAGGCAAACACCATCCAAGAAAAGCGGTTGGCCATAAAAACATATTTTTTGATACCCTAGTACATGATACAGGAAGTTTAGAGCTCCTTATAAACAATCACAGTTCGAAACAAGTGATTATGGGTCTTGATGACCCTTATCCGTTGGGAGAAATGGAAAACGAAAAACAATCCTCTTACCCTGGTAAGATTTTAGATTTAGCTAAAGAAAGAAAGATTATCAATCAAACAGAGTACGAAGCCATTTGGGAAGATAATGTAATACAGTGGTTATGTGGTGAAGATAAATTGGCTAAAGAAAAGCTTATTAAACGAATTTTAAATTAATTTTGAAGCTGCACTAAAAGATAACAAGCATGCATTTTATTCCTGAAGCCTTAGACGAATACGTTGTAAAACATTCTGAAAATGAACCTGAATTATTACAACAATTAACTCGCGAAACCTATCAAAAAATATTACAGCCACGTATGCTTAGTGGGCATTATCAAGGGCGTGTTTTAAGTATGATTTCAAAACTTGTTAATCCTAAAAACATTTTAGAAATTGGAACATACACAGGGTATTCAGCGCTTTGTTTAGCTGAAGGCATGCAAAAAGATGGTGAATTACACACCTTAGATATCAATGAAGAGTTGTTTGATTTTCAGAGAAAATATTTTGATAAATCGGTATATGGTGCACAGATTTTTCAACATTTAGGAGATGCCATGGATATCATCCCCAAGCTTGACAAAACCTTCGATTTAATTTTTATTGATGCCGATAAAGACAATTACCCCAACTATTTTAATGTCATTATAGACAAGCTTAATGTTGGTGGCATCATTTTATCGGATAACGTATTATGGAGTGGTAAGGTGCTTGAAACCTTAAAGAAAGATGACACCTCAACTAAGGCCCTTTTAGAATATAACGCCCTTTTAAAAAAGGACCCCAGAGTAGAAACCGTTTTATTACCCATTCGTGATGGTTTAACGATTAGTAGAAAACTGTAATACTAAAACAAAAAAGAGCTCATTACATTCGATTTTACAGAAATTAATGAGCTCTAAATTATTATGGTGATCTTTATAAGTACAGATACTTTAGGATAGACTTTTCAAAGCTTCGATAATCTCATCGGGTTCAGATCGGGTTCTGTAATCAACGTTAACATAGCTCCATGTTACAACGCCTTCCTTGCCTATTATAAATGTGGCAGGGATTGGCAAGATATTTCCATTGCCATTATTAATTTTTTCTAAATCAAGTTTACGATCTACGCGCATGTGTTCTGCTAAAAACTCTGGTACCTCCCATGCTACGCCGTATTGCTGAGCAACTTTTGCATCTTGATCGGATAATACAGTAAAGTCCATGTTACTAATCTCATCTTTTGATAATGATCCATCTGGAACTTGCGGACTTATAGCAACAAGTGTTGCCCCTAATGCATGAATTTCGTCTAATTTAGCTTGCAGCGCTCTAAGTTGTAGGTTACAATATGGACACCAACTGCCTCTATAAAAAGTAACGACAACAGGACCTTGTTCTAATAAAGCATCTAACGAAATGGATTTTCCTTCGGCGTTAGGCAGATTAAAACTAGGTGATTTTTGTCCAACTTTAATGGCATCCTTCCCTTGCTCAAAGGCTTTTGCTTTTTTAATGATGTCATCAACACCACTCATAAACTTAGGATTAGCTTGTCGTCCTGATTCTATTTTAGCATCGGTGAGTTCTTTTAATGTTTTCATGGAATGACTTTATAGGTTTTCATTGTTAGTTTAGGGATATAATCACTTTTACTAACTCATTATAATTTTTAATTAAACTTACCACTATCCTTTGTGCAAATAGGTTATTCCTTGGCAGGTACACACTGACTTTTAGGCTTAAACTTTATTAGCGGATATTCGCGTTAAGGATGGAGGCACTGTTGGAGCTCCTTGCAAAGAGCGACTGCCGACAGCCTGACGCCGCCAGAGCGGGGTAACGCCCAGAACATAAAAATTTAGAATTTTCGTCTTACAGAACCTGTAAACTCTTCAAGGTCTTCTTTAACTTTATCGAGTTCCTTTTTTACATCGCCGGTAATACTGGTATCGAGACCACTTTTTTCGGCCGTTTTAGTGATTTCGTGCTTAATATCGTTTGAAGCATCTTTGAGCGTACGCATGCCTTTACCCAGACCTCTTGCTATTTCCGGTAATTTATCGGCACCAAACACCATGATAGCAATAAATAGTATGAAGGCTATTTCTGCACCGCTAATAAATAAGAATGTTGCTTGCTGTATCACAATGCAAATATACTAAGTTGTTTGTTTAGAATAAAAAAAAGCCGATTTTAAAAATCGACTTTCTTGTATTTCTGTTTTACCGTTATTAAACGACTTACATATTTTCTTTAAACTGATCGAATTCACTTTTTTGCTCTTGTGCTGGCCAGATGTTATTAGAGGTATCCACATCGGCAGTTTCCTCCTTTGGATCTAATTTAATACCAACAATTTCTTTATCGGAAGCAATGGCTTTTGAGACTTCTTTATCGTTAAGTCTCCATATTTGAGCAGGGTATGTTTCAGTTTTAGTCGAACCATCGGCATAGGTATACTCAACAATAATAGGCATAACTAAACCTCCTGGCTTATTAAAGGTCACATTATAGAAATACTTAGGATTTTTTAAATTTCTACGCTCCTCTGGGGTAAAATTATCCATGATATATTCTTTTAATGGCGTGCTGTTTTCTAAAAGTGAACCTTGAGATAATTCTTCTTTATAGTCTTCACTACCTTCTTCTACCATATATACTAATGGACGTAAATTTTCTAGCTTGAAGCCTTGTTCTTTAGCCATTTTTCTAATATAAGCATTAGGCTCTGAAGAGACATAGAATTTTTTAACTTCTTTAATTCCCATATCTACCCAATCGGTGGTATAAAACCAACCTCTCCAATACCAATCTAAATCGAAAGCCGAAGCATCTTCCATCGTTCTAAAGAAATCTTCTGGGGTTGGGTGTTTAAATTTCCAACGGTTAGCATACTCTTTAAACGCGTAATCGAACAAATCTCTACCCATTACCGTTTCTCTTAAAATATTAAGCGCTGTAGCAGGTTTACCGTAGGCATTATTTCCAAATTGGTAGGTATTTAAACCTTTAGTCATAATAGGCGCAATATGATCTTGGTTACCACTCATGTAAGGCACAATCATTTTTGCAGGTCCACGATCGGAAGGGAATGCTTTGTGTTCTGGAGATAGAGCTGCAGGGTATTTTTCACCAAAATCTTGCTCGGCTACGTACTGTACGAATGTATTTAAACCTTCGTCCATCCATGTCCATTGACGCTCGTCACTATTCACAATCATAGGAAAAAAGTTATGTCCTACTTCGTGAATGATAACCCCCATCATACCGTATTTTACGCGATCGCTATAAGTACCATCTTTATCTGGGCGACCGTAATTCCAACAAATCATAGGGTATTCCATACCTTGACGCTTGGCGTGAACCGAAATAGCTTTGTGATAAGGATAATCGAAAGTCATTCGAGAGTAAGATTCTAAGGTACTTGCAACAGCTTTAGTAGACCATTGTTCCCAAAGTGGATTTCCTTCCTTAGAATACATAGAAACCGCCATAACGTCTTTACCGCCAATTTTAACAGCCATCATATCTAAAATATACTTTCTAGAAGTTGCAAAACCAAAATCACGTACATTTTCAGCCTTAAGCTTCCAAGTTTTTGTGTCTTCAGAGAATGATTTTTCACGAACTTCAGCCTCAGCCTGTGTTGCAATAATTACAGGTGTAGTAAATGATTTTTTAGCGTCTTCGTAACGCTTCATCATATCTTTAGTATATACATCTTTTCTATTGGTAAGTACACCGGTTCCGTCTAAAATATGATCGGCAGGTACGGTAATATTAACTTCGTAGTCTCCGAATGGTAAAGCGAATTCATCGCGCCCCCAAAACTGAGAGTTTTGCCACCCTTCAACATCGCTATATACAGCCATTCTAGGGTAAAATTGCGCTATAACATAAGAACGGTTTCCGTTTTCTGGGAAATACTCGTAACCCGAACGACCACCTTCATCAACATGGTTATTTATATTGTACCACCATTTGATAGCAAAAGAAAATTTCTCGCCGCTTTTTAAAACTTTAGGCAGCTCTACACGCATCATGGTTCGATTAATCATGTACTGTAGCGCATCGCCATTGGTTTGAGTAACCTCTAAAATATGAAAGCCACGATCTTTACCATCTACTAAATACGTCTCAGAAAACTTACTAGGCTGAAAAACAGGATCTAAACCTGTTGATTCAATCAAAGGTGATTTTGAGTCTTTGGCGCGTTGGTTTTGATCTAATTGCACCCACAAATATTTAAGATTATCTGGAGAATTATTCGTGTATGTTATCGTTTCTGCACCTGTAATTTTTGCTAATTTATCGTCTAAAACGATGTCCATTTTATAATCGGCTTGCTGTTGGTAGTAAGCTGCCCCAGGAGCTCCTGAAGCTGCCCTGTACATATTTGGTGTAGAAAACTCGTCGTATAACTGCTTAAACTTATTAGTATTGGTGTGACCTGTTTTTGGTGCTTCCTTTTCTTTGGCTTGGTCTTGGGCGTTAATCCCAGAGGTTGCAAGGACTAATGAAAGACAGAGATAAACGATTTTTCTCATATGAATTTTACTTTAAAAAAATAATTATTATTGATTTCGGTTAGGTTTACTAAATTTTATCACTAAAAGTCAACGAAATTACTGAAATTCAGAACTAAATCCTTATTAATTATCAAATTTTAACAGGTATTCATCCTTTTGAGGGAATAAAATAAAACTTTTCTGCTTTGAATTGATCTTTGTTTTAATAACATTCTGCTGATCTTCAAAAATATCAAACAGTACTTTATTACTTATTTCGAATGTTTTTACGGTTTTTATATTTTCTATTTCCAAATAGCATTTCATGACATCGGCGTCATAAACTTTACCTAAAAACTTAAGCGTTGTAGGCTGACCATTAATTTTAATTTTCATCTTGTCGCTTAAATATCTTGCAATATAGGTGTCGACTTCTTCAGGTTCATTTTTACCAGCAAGCGTAATGGACTCATCGTAGCGTTCGCGTAACAAACGTTCTATATCATCGATAAAAATTCTAGAAATAATTTGAACAGCTTGTTTGTCTTCTACATATTCGATTTGGGTTACCGACACATAATATTTATGTACAGCAGTAAATGCAAGAAATGGAATGATTAATAAAATTAGGATTAACCTATTGACTGTCATTGAAATATTTTTTCGGCTAAATTAAAGATTTAAAGGTATAAACAGTGGTTTTATAGCTCTGAAAACAGCTCTAACGCCTAATTATTTAGGTTTTCGAGATACTTTTCATACTTTTTTCCCAGGAATTGTAAAATTTCAAAATCGTTATTGGTACTACATATAGGAACAAAGCGATCATCTTCTTCACAAAATTGGAAAAATTCATTTTGCTTGTCTTCATCTAATGGATGTAACTCAAAGAACATGGTTGAAAATTTCACTTTAATATCATGACCTAAATTTGCTGCATTTTCAATTTCGACATGTTTTTTAAGTTCCTTTATGCGACCATTAACCGTATTAACAATTAATCCTAGCACGCCACTTTGGGCTTCATACAACCGGCGTACACTCTGCGTTGCTACTTTCCCCGTGTAACCAGGTATACCAACATCATAAAAATTAATAGGCGCTTCGCCTGTGGTATTTTTAATATCCGCTAGC
>NZ_LXEI01000011.1 GCF_001642835.1 Pseudotamlana agarivorans | reverse complement strand
TCACAGTTCCAGACAAGTCATGAGACTGGGAAAAAGTCAAAATCACCCCGCAGAAGGTTAGTAAAAAAGCAAAAATGCGTTTCAATGTTGTTGGCTTAGACAACAAAAAAAGCTTATATATCCTTAAAAAACTGACAATGAAACTATAACATTTCGTTAAAACCGTTTAAAGACTACTTTTTTTGGTTTTCGAGATACTTTTCATACTTTTTTTCCAGGAATTGTAAAATTTCTAAATCGTTATTGGAAGTACAAATGACAACAAAATGATCATCTTCTTCACAGAAATGGAAAAACTCATTTTGTTTGTCTTCATCTAATGGATGCAACTCAAAGAACATGGTTGAAAATTTCACTTTAATATCATGTAACAGTTCCGATCTTTGCTCTAAAGCCACATGTTGTTTTAGTACCTTGGTTCTTCCAGAAATTGCATTTAAAATAGGCTCTACCGGAACATTTAATGTGAGTACCTGAAGCATTATGGTTTTGAAAGCGACACCCTCGCCATTAGCTTGGGATAATCGGCGTTCACTCTGCGTTGCGACTTTTCCCGTGTAACCAGGTATACCAACATCAAAAAAATTAATAGGCGCTTCTCCTGTGGTATTTTTAATATCCGCTAGT
>NZ_LXEI01000010.1 GCF_001642835.1 Pseudotamlana agarivorans | reverse complement strand
GCACAGTTCCTGATAAGTCATGAGACTGGGAAAAAGCCGATATCACCCCGCAGAAGGTTAGTAAAAAAGCAAAAATGCGTTTCAATATTGTTGGTTTAGACAACAAAAAAAGCTTATAAATCCTTAAAAAACTGACAATGAAACTATAACATTTCGTTAAAACCGTTTAAAGACTACTTTTTTTGGTTTAAAAACTCGATACTTTTTTGATTAAGTAATTCTAAAAATTCCATTTCCTTACCGTAATTAAGTAAGGTAAAATCGAAATTATCTTTTTCCACAAATTGAATAAATTCTTGAGTACGATGCTCCGGAATATTAAAATTATCCTTTAAAAATTGAGCTCCAAAATAAGGTTTTATAGATTCGATAGGTACTTCTGGAACACCTGCTTTCTTTTTATCTGAGACATTAGATCGGAATAATGGCAGTAATAATTGATCGACTACATTCACAATATTTAAACCGTTTATCATACGCTGTTGCTGATAATTCTGACCTAAATTTTCAACTTTTGTTTTGTTGTCTGGCTTAAACTCATGATCCATGTTGTGCTTCACACCAAAATACAAGGCATCTAATTTCGGATTAAAGGGTGCGGCCGATTCTAAATCTACAGCTAAATTTCCCGTAAGGCCGTCTTCAGTCACCACAACTTCATCAAGTTTGTTAATCTCTTCAATTAAAAAGAGCTTCATACGCTTTGATTTTAGGATCGCTTCATTTACTTCAAAGCTTATATTTTGATACTGAAGTGCACTTACTTCTACCACATCATGCAAAGCGACTTGCATTGTAAATTCACCATCATCGTTCGTTATGGTACCAACCTCTGACGTTTTATTAATTACGGTAATACCAGAAATATCACTGCCTTCTACAATAATTTTCCCCAAAACCTCAACTCTATTTACGTTTTGAGAAACTGCTTGGAGTGAACACAAAATCGTTATAAAAAGTACTATTTTTTTCATATCATTATTTTGTATGAAGGTACCATTTTTTGGGTAAAATCTTAAACTAAAAATATTTAAAGTTTTATTAAAAACCATTTTTAAGTACTTTTATCAACAAATAAAAATGCTATGAAAAACATCATTATAGCCAGTACTTCTACGGTACATGGTTTGGGTTATTTAGAATATATATTAGAGGAACTAAACCTTTTTTTTAAAGAGGTAAAAAACATTGTTTTTATTCCTTACGCCAGACCAGGAGGCATCTCACATGACGCTTATACCGATCATGCCAAACAAGCGTTTAAAAAAATTAATATTGACGTTAAAGGCCTACATGAGTTTGAAAATCCTATTGATGCCATTACCCAGGCTGAAGGGGTTTTTGTTGGTGGTGGTAACACCTTTGTTTTAACCAATCAACTTTATAAAAACAACCTGATAGAGCCGTTGCAACATGTTGTGAAAAACGGAACGCCTTATCTGGGCACCAGTGCAGGAAGTAATATTTGCGGACTTACCATTAAAACCACTAATGATATGCCTATAGTTTATCCCCCAAGTTTTAATGCTTTGGGTTTTGTTCCTTTTAATATTAATCCGCATTACTTAGATCCAGATCCTACCAGTAAACATATGGGGGAAACACGTGAAACTCGTATTAAAGAATTTCATCATTACAACACACCACCGGTTGTTGGGTTAAGAGAAGGCAGTTGGTTGCATGTTCAAGGCGATTCAATTGTGTTAAAAGGAAGTTTGGATGCTAGAATCTTTGAATATGATAAAGCGCCTTATGAAATTCCATCGGGAACTGAATTGAATGTGTTGAAGTGATAGGCTGTATGCTATATGCGATAGGCTTTAAGCACAAAGCATATAGCTTAACGCATTTAAAAATTTTGCACAAAAAAAAAAGCCTCATCGTTTTGATGAAGCTTTTTGAGCGAGAGACCGGGTTCACTTCGGCTGCGCTCAGCATAAACTTCTCACCCTTATCTTTAGAAAGATTTAAATTTTACACAAAAAAAAAAAAGCCTCATCGTTATGATGAAGCTTTTGAGCGAGAGACCGGGTTCGAACCGGCGACATTCAGCTTGGAAGGCTGACGCTCTACCAACTGAGCTACTCTCGCCTTTAATTCCGGGGGCAAATATAGATAAACCTTTAGATATCTTCCAAGAAAAATTTACAACTTTTTCAAAAAATGATAACCCAAAATCTTAAACCCTTGATTATAATAGAACTTATGTGACGCATAATTATTCACATAGGTATTTAATTCGATAGATTCGTAACCTTTTTCACGTACATATTGATAAATCCAGCTAAAAAACTGATGCCCTAATCCGTTTCCACGATAAGCTTCCTCAATAAAAACATGGTCAGGCTCCACACTCCTCCCCGAATAATGCCGTGTACAAAACCACAAGCCACAAACTCCTATAAGTTCATCTTCATTAAAAACACCAGCACACTCGTAATTTTGAGAAAACATTTCAGTGATACGTGTTCGAAGTAAATCTTCTGAAATTTTATCTGCATTTAATTTTTTTACCAAGGGCACTATCTGTTTAATATAGTCTTGGTCTAAAATTTTAAAAGTGTATGCCATGTTCTTTCCTTTTTCTAATAAAATAAAACCTGTTTATTTACCTTTGTTTTTATTCGCAAAAATATCAAATCTCGTATGAATCCATCCGAATTTCAGATAAAACAAATCAGTGCTCAGGAAACTTACAAAGTACGCTTGCCCGTTTTAAGGCCAGGCAAACCTGCTGATTCTTGTGTTTTTGATGGAGACACTTTGAAGTCAACCATTCATTTTGGCATTTATTTACATGACGACATCATTGGTATTTGTTCCTTTTTTAAAAACAGCCATCCTCATATAGTAGATAATCAGCAGTATCAGCTTCGGGGCATGGCTGTACTAGAAGCTTATCAAGGGATGGGCATAGGGAACAGCGTGTTACAATTTGGTGAAGCCTACCTAAAGTCTAAAAATATTAAAACCATTTGGTGCAATGCTCGTGAAGTGGCTATACGCTTTTATGAAAAATGCGGATATCAAATTTTCGGCGAACCGTTTGATATTCCAGATATTGGCACCCATTTTACCATGCAGAAATCATTGTAAAATGAGGCATAAAAAAACGCCCTGAATACAAGACGTTTTTTAGACTAACTAACTCGAAATAATTATAAAATAGCAATTATTTTTTTCTTTTTTTCGATTCTAAATGATCATCGATCACAGCTTTCGTATCGTGCGCACCATGTAATTCGGCATACTCTGCAGCAGTTTTACCTTTATCACATTTGGTTTTTAAATTGGCTCCATTATCAATTAATAACTGAAGAATGTCTACGCGATTATATTTAGCTGCATACATGGCTGGTGTTAACCCATGAGATTTAGCATTGACATCGGCACCTCTTTCGATTAATTTTTGTACGGTTTCATAATCGCCTTTAGCAATAGAAACACAAAAAGAGTTCACTTTAAAATACGCTTCTACACTATTATTTTTTAGTGTTAATGGTTCTGTTGTTGCATGAGCACCCATGATTGAAAAGGATAATGCAATAGCTGAAATAATGATTGATTTTTTCATGATGAAAGATTTTAAGTTTGATTAAAATGATTAACGTTTTTTGATATACTAAAGAGACGACAAAATTTTCAAAATGTTACACCTAAAATTATTAATAACACATTTTTAACGTTTGATTCGCAAGAACTTAACAAAAAACAACTGTGAGTTAACAATTACGAAACACCTTAATTCACAAGACTTTTCACGCGTTACTATAGATCTTATTTTAACAAACTTCCTTATCTTTGTTACGTTTTAAAATTTATAAAAAATGAACAAAAAAGTTATCTTAATGATCCTTGATGGATGGGGAAATTCTCCAGATCCAAAAGTTTCTGCAATCGACCATGCCAACATTCCATTTATTGATTCTTTATATACAAAATTTCCATATGCCACTTTACGTACCGATGGTTTACACGTTGGTTTACCTGAAGGCCAAATGGGTAATAGTGAAGTAGGACACATGAATTTAGGTGCTGGCCGCATTGTATATCAAGATTTAGTAAAAGTTAATTTAGCTGTTGAAAACAAAACACTAAACAACGAAAAGGTATTAGTTGATGCTTTTAAATATGCTAAAGAACAAAATAAAGATGTTCATTTTTTAGGTTTATTAAGTGATGGCGGTGTGCATTCACACATCAACCACTTATTAGGTTTAGTAGATGCTGCCAATGATTTTGGTGTACCAAATGCTTATGTTCATGGTTTTACTGACGGACGTGATGTAGACCCTAAATCTGGAGCTGGATTTGTTAAGCAATTACAGTCTCATATTGAAGGAACAAACACAAAAATCGCAACCATTTCAGGCCGTTACTACGCCATGGATAGAGATAAACGTTGGGAACGTGTTAAAGTAGTTTACGATGGTTTAGTAAAAGGTGAAGGTGAAAAATCTACTGATATCGCTGCTAGTATTGAAGCTAATTACGCGAATGATATTACCGATGAATTCATCAAACCTATCATCGCTGTTGATGCTAACAATGAACCTATCACAAAAATAAAAGATGGGGATGTGATTGTCTTTTTCAACTTTAGAACCGATAGAGGTCGTGAGTTAACCGAAGTGTTATCTCAAGCAGACTTCCCAGAGTTCGACATGAAAAAGTTAGATTTACACTATGTGACGCTTACAAATTACAACGACACATATAAAAATGTGAACGTTATTTTCAATAAAGAGAATTTAACCGAAACTTTAGGTGAAGTTTTAGAAAAACATAACAAAAAGCAAATTAGAATTGCTGAAACAGAAAAATATCCACACGTAACCTTCTTTTTCTCTGGAGGAAGAGAAAAAGAGTTTGAAGGTGAAAGCCGTATTTTAAGAAACTCTCCAAAAGTGGCAACTTACGACTTAAAACCTGAAATGAGCGCTTACGAACTTCGTGATGCATTAGTGCCAGAACTAGAAAAAGGTGATGTTGATTTTGTATGCTTAAACTTTGCTAATGGTGATATGGTAGGTCATACAGGGGTTATGGAAGCTGCCATTAAAGCTTGTGAAGCGGTAGATGACTGTGTGAAATCTGTAATCACGACAGCTTTAGAAAATGATTATACAACCATCGTAATTGCCGATCATGGTAACTGTGAAACAATGATTAACCCAGATGGCTCTCCAAATACAGCGCACACCACGAACCCAGTTCCTGTGATTTTAGTGGATAATGAATTAAAAGAAATTAAGGATGGAATTTTAGGCGATGTTGCTCCTACTATATTAAAACTCATGGGAGTACCTCAACCTGAAGCCATGACTAGACATGCTTTAGTATAACCATTTATTAGATATTAAATCTATAAAATAAAACCCCACTTTATGTGGGGTTTTTAATTCTTATAAGTCCATAACCCTTTAGCCTTCTTATCCTTAAAAATTATTGTATTTTTGCCGTAAACCCTTGCTTAACTTAATTTATGACATTTAGTAACCAATTAATTATCGCTGTCGATTTTGACGGCACCATTGTTGAAGACGCTTACCCTAAAATTGGAAAACCCATGATTTTCGCTTTTGAAACCTTAAAAAAGCTTCAAGAGGATGGTCACCGCCTTATCCTATGGACTTACCGTTGCGGATCAAAATTAGATGATGCCGTTAAATTTTGCGAAGACAAAGGTATTACCTTTTATGCCGTAAACAATAGTTTTCCTGAAGAAGAATACGACAACTCGGTAAGCCGAAAAATTAATGCTGATTTATTCATAGACGATAGAAATGTAGGAGGCTTTTTAGGCTGGGGAGAAATTTATCAAAAACTCACCAATACAGAAGCGCCTATTCCTGAAAAGAAAAAAGGCTTTTTCGGATTATTCGGCTAACATTAGTATCGTGTTAATTCAAAATACGATTTGTCTATAGCTTCTCTATGATTGTGATGAGCCATATACACTAAAGCTTTTACGCGCTTCCTTTATTGTTTTTCCAAACAGATTGGCTACACCGTATTCGGTAACTACTTCATGTACAAATACGGATAAAACCATCCGTGATTTTGTTTCATAGTTGAATTTGCGAATTCTACCTGCTCAACGTCATGGATGATTACATGGCTTCTTGAAAACTCAAAATTACCCCGTTTTTAAATCAAAAAAACTGTCAAAAGTCAGCAATTACTAATAATAATGTAAAAACTGAATCACTAAAATTAAGTACCTTTGCATTCCTATATTTAGAATTATGATTATTGTTAAAACAAGAGAAGAGATTGAATTAATGCGCGAGAGTGCCTTAATCGTATCTAAAACCTTAGGTGAAATTGCTAAAGCACTTAAACCTGGAGTAACGACACTACAATTAGATAAGTTAGCTGAAGAACATATTAGAGACCACGGTGCCATTCCTGGATTCTTGGGCTTATATGACTTCCCTAACACACTTTGTATGAGTCCGAACTCACAAGTTGTCCACGGAATTCCTAATGGCGACCCTTTAAAGGAAGGTGATATTATCTCTATCGATTGTGGTGCTTTAAAGAATGGTTTTTATGGCGATCATGCCTATACGTTTGCTGTTGGCGAAATCGACCCTGAAACCGAGAAACTTCTTCAAGTGACTAAAGAATCTTTATATGTAGGTATTAGAGAATTTAAAGCTAACAACCGTGTTGGTGATGTTGGTTTTGCTATCCAAAAATATTGTGAAGATCATGGTTATGGCGTGGTGCGCGAGTTGGTTGGTCATGGCTTAGGACGTACTATGCATGAGGATCCAGAGATGCCAAATTATGGTAAACGCGGACGCGGAAAAAAATTCGTTGACGGCATGGTGGTGGCTATCGAACCTATGATAAACCTAGGAACACAGCGTATAAAACAACATCGTGATGGCTGGACTATTACAACTTTAGATAACAAACCTTCGGCGCATTTCGAGCATGATGTTGCGCTTATTGATGGTAAGCCAGAATTGCTTTCTACTTTTGCTTACATTTATGAGGCTTTAGGGATTAAGAGCAATGAAGAGGATGAGTTTCGTCGTGAGGCTTTAGTGCTTTAAGTTTTCAGACACAGATTTCACAGATTTTCACAGATTACTAACTCTGCTCTTAAACCTGACAAACTAGCTATGTACAATTTCCCGTACCAAGAGGATACTTACAAAATCATTGGAGCATGTATGGCTGTTCATAGAGAATTAGGAAAAGGATTCAACGAAATCGTATATGGCGATGCTCTTGAGATTGAATTAACAGATAACAATATTAATTTTACAAGAGAAAAACAATTTAACATTGTATATAAAGGCAATTTATTACCACATAAATATCAAGCAGATTTTATTATTGAGGACAAAATAATTCTAGAAATAAAAGCTATTAGCAGTTTAACCGATTCACACACCAAGCAAACACTTAATTATTTAGCTGCATCAAAGTTAAAATTAGGTCTTCTTATAAATTTCGGAGAAGACAGCTTAAAATACAAACGCGTAATACTTTAAAAAAATCTGTGAAAATCTGTGAAATCTGTGTCTAATAAAACTTTCAAATTAATCCTAAACACCATCCCAAGGCCACTATTAATTAGGTTAAGCTATGTTGTACGACCTATTTTAGCAACCTATCTAAAAGGTTCAACATACACCGATCCTATAGATGGAAAAAGCTTTAAATCCTTTCTTCCTTATGGCTACGGAAATCAACGAAGTAATGTACTGTCACCTTCTACCCTATCATTAGAAAGACACCGCCTTCTTTGGTCATACCTTAAAAACGAAACATCCTTCTTTTCTGCCCCATTAAAAGTATTACACTTTGCGCCAGAGCAAGCTTTTTATAAGCGCTTTAGACAAATGAAAAACTTGGATTATGTCACTACGGATCTAAATTCTCCTCTTGCCGACATTAAAGCAGATATTTGCAATCTACCGTTCGAAGACGAATCTTTTGACATGATACTTTGCAATCATGTTTTAGAACATATCCCCAATGACACGAAAGCCATGCAAGAGCTTTATAGAATTTTGAGAAAAGGCGGCATGGGTGTTTTACAAATTCCGCAAGATTTGAACCGGGAAAAAACCTTTGAAGACGATTCGATTACTGATAAAAAAGAACGCGCAGAAATATTTGGACAATACGACCATGTACGTGTTTATGGCCGTGATTATTTTGATAAGCTCCGAGACATAGGTTTTACAGTTGAAGAAGTAGACTATACTGCGAACCTTTCGGAAGACCTCATTGATCGCTATTGTTTAGCCCAGGGTGAAATTATCCCTGTTGTTAGAAAGTAAGCTGCCATATAAAACACCTTTAGTAGTTTTTAGTAGTTACTTTTTTTGGTCCTTAAGCATCTTCAAGTACATGTTTTCTACTTTCGTTCTTGCCCATGGGGTACGGCGTAAAAACTTTAAACTGGATTTCACAGAAGGGTTATCATTAAAACATTTTATTTTAATGGTATACCCCATATACTCCCAACCATAATGTGCCACGAGATCATTAATGATTTGCTCTAACTTTACGCCATGTAAGGGATTATTTGGTTGTGATTCCAAGAACGAGATTTTTTATTTTTATTGCCTTTTCAAAATGATCAAGCTTATGAGTTTGAATCCACCAGGTAGCAGCCTCCATTAACAACTCAGGATTATCGTTTTTATTTTTAAAAAAAGCATAAAACGAGATACCAACTTGATCACCTTTAGCGGCAATTTTCTTATCGCAAACTTCTAAAATTTTATGTTTTAAAATGGTATTCATAATGTATGATTACCTCCCTTCGTTACTTCTTCTTGGGCGTCTGGATTTATTATTTCTTCCAGAATTTCTTCGAGAACCCTCTCCAGATCCTCCAGAATTATTCGGTTTATTTGATTTACTTTTTTGAGGTCTTCGGTTTTGTCTACCCTGACCTGGTTTTACAGGTACCGTTGATGCATTAGGATCAGGCTCGAAACCTTCAACGATTTCTACAGGAAGCTTTAACTCAATAAGTTTTTCAATATCACGTAAAAACGTGGTTTCATCGGCACTTACTAAAGAAATAGCTTCACCTTTGGCTCCTGCTCTTCCTGTTCTACCAATGCGGTGTACATAATCTTCAGAAACATTAGGTAACTCAAAGTTAATCACGTGTGGTAACAACGGAATATCAAGTCCTCTAGCAGCAATATCAGTCGCCACTAAAACACGAACACGACCCGATTTAAAACCAGATAAGGCCTTTGTTCTCGCACCCTGACTTTTATTCCCGTGAATGGCAGCTGCTGTAATACCAGCTTTATCCATTTTTTCACTCAGTTTATTCGCCCCATGTTTTGTTCTGGTAAAAACAAGTACCTGTTTCCAATTACCATCGTTAATTAATTTAATAATCAACCCTGTTTTTAACCCTTTGGCAACGCGATATACCTTTTGTGAAATCGCTTCAACCGTCGTGTTTTCTGGAGTCGCTTCAACCTGTACTGGCTGATTTAAAATACCATGAGCAAGTTTTTTAATCTCCTTAGAAAACGTTGCCGAAAACATCAAATTCTGACGTTTCTCTGGCATACTTTTAATCACTTTTTCAATATCTCTTAAAAAGCCCATATCCAACATACGGTCGGCTTCATCTAAAACAAAAATTTCTACGCGTTTTAGAGATAATAAACCTTGATTTTGTAAATCTAGTAAACGCCCTGGAGTGGCTACTAAAATATCAACTCCCTGACGAATAGTTGCCGCTTGAGGTTTTTGGTTAACACCTCCAAAAATAACAGCACTTCGTAAATTTAAAAACTCACTATACTCTCTAACATTCGCATAAACTTGCGCTGCTAACTCTCGTGTTGGCGTTAAAATTAAAGCTCGAATGGGCTTGTATTTTTCCTTCGGATTTTCAGAAAGCAAATGTAAAAGTGGTAAAGTAAACCCCGCGGTTTTTCCTGTTCCTGTTTGTGCCGATGCTAAAACATCATATCCCTCTAATACGGGTGGAATGGCTTTTTCTTGAATTGGAGATGGTTTTGTGTATCCTTTTTTGCTAATTGCTTTTAGCAGGGCTTCAGACAGTCCCAAAGATTGAAATGACATATAACGTATTTATGAAGCACACATACAAAATTATAGTCTACTTCTTTAAGTGGGCAAAGGTACAGCTAATTTTATCAAAGTGGTGTAAATACTTGTTCTTCCGTAAAAAAATGTTATATTAAACCAAACACCCGAACTCCAAATCTGTTCGGAAACAATTCCGCGAAAGCGATAAAAAAATCATTAAAACTATGGGAAAAGGCGATAAAAAAACGAAAAGAGGCAAAATTCACAGAGGTACTTTTGGAGTGAGACGCCCAAGAATAAAAAAGAAACCTTCTGTTGAGAGTAAAATTAATATTGGAAACAAAGCGCAACCCAAATAGGCTGCGCTTTATTTTTTAAGCCTCTATCTTATAAAAACCAAATCATTCTCCTTAGACATCGGTTCGCTATAACTATAGCCTTCATAATTAAAGCCCTTTAAATCGTCTATGGTTTTTGCGTTGGTATCCACTACGTAACGTGCCATTAATCCGCGGGCGGCTTTAGCAAAAAAGGAAATCATTTTATATTCGCCATTTTTAAAATCTTTAAAATTAGCCGTTACCACAGGTACTTTTAGCGCTTTAGTATCAACCGCTTTAAAATATTCGTTGCTGGCTAAATTCAAAAACAACTCATCATCTTCCAGCTCCTCATTAAGGGCTTTGGTGATGTCTTTTTTCCAAAATTCATATAGATTTTTCTTTGTACCTACAGGGAATTTAGTTCCCATTTCCAAACGGTAAGGCTGAATTAAATCGGTAGGTTTTAAAACACCATACAAACCAGAAAGAATGCGAACTGTGTTGTTAAGCGTTTCAATTTTATCTTCTGGAATGGTGTAGGCATCCAAACCACGATACACATCGCCATTAAAAGCATAAACTGCCGGTCTGGCATTATCGGTAGTAAAAGGCAATTCCCAAGCTTGATTACGCTCGTAATTAAGTTGCCCCAAAGCATCAGAAATACTCATGAGTTTCGATAAACTTTTGGCCGATTTCTTTTTAAGTAATTTATTTAAACGCTCCGATTGTTTTAAAAACCGAGCTTCTGTATGTTGCGATGTTGGTAATTCACTTTCAAAATCTAAGGACTTTGCTGGAGATATAACTAATTTCATAAATACCTTTTTGTTGTTTTCGCTTTCGCGGAATTTGGCAATACTTCTACCTAACTTTTTATTTTCAATTCAAATTTACAACTCCTATCCTATTTTTTAAATCATGGTTAAGAATTATTTCTGATGCCACTATAGAATGAATTGATGTTTAATGATTGGCTAGGCGCTTGCTGTAGAAATACTTTCAAGTTCGATCTTAAAAATAACCTTTTAAATCATAAAAAGGTATGTAGATGAAGCTCATTTATTTACAAAACAGATTTTAAAATAAACTACTCAATCACAATTTTATAGACCCTTAAAAGTCCAGTATGGCCTTCTGCAGAAAACTTGGCGCCTTTTATTTTATTCTGTCCGGGGTGGATGTTATAGTTAGTTGCTGTTCTAAAATCTGTGCGTTCTAAATTACTGTTATTAAAAGTCGCGCCTTCTAAATCACAATTGTTAAGAGAAACTTGTCTTAAATCCGCTTCGGTAAATTCGACTTCATGGCATTTAGAGTTTTCAAATTTTGATGTTTTTAAATCAACTTGATAAAACGACGTGTGATTTATTATGCAATTCAAAAAACGAACGGAAAACCCAAAATCGTTACAGGTTTCAAAATGTAAACCCAACATTTTACAATCTTGAAATTTCACATCCTGAAATGCGGTGTTAGTAATGTTTGCCGAACTTAAATTACAATCGATAAATTCGCACTCTAAAAAGTTAATGCCGTTTAAAAACGATTTAGAAAAATTACAATTTATAAAGCTGCAGTATTCATAATCACCATGAGGAAGCCGATTCTCGGTAAAATCTTGTTTACTAAAAGTTTGATCTTCTACCATAAGCTTTTATGAAATGGTTTTTCTTTTTAAAAGTACTAATTTTTATCCACCACACTTAGGGCTAAACGGATTTTAAAATAGTCTAGACCGGGAATGTATCGAGACAAGTAAAGAGCTCTTAGCCATTTGAACAATGGAATCGGTTATAAACCAAAGCACAATTATAAGCAATAAAAAAAGAGCACCTTAAAATAATGCTCGTCTCAATTAGGTTTTATAATCTTATCTGTACTTCCATTCACGTTCATGCCTGTAGGTATCTCCATTTTCTTCAAATTCCTCCGAACTATGAATGATAAAATATTCTTGATACAACTCGACATTAGAAGCATATTTAGAACCATCTTCAAGAGTCAAAGTTAGAACATCTCCATCAAAGCTATAGGTTCCTTTTTCATTCTCTCTAACCCCATAAAAGGATTCATATTTGTAAAAGGTGCTATTTTCATAAAAAGTTAAGTCACTTATTTCGTCTTCCCCGAACTTATAATATCGTTCACTCTCAAAGGTTCCATTTACGTATTCCCTTTCATGCAATACAAATAAAGTCCATTTTCCATAAAGCTCCTCATTAAATACCTCTCCAACTTCTTCAACTTCATCATCATCATCATCATCATTACTACAAGACATTAAAAATAAACTAGCAAGCACAGCTACCGTTAAAAGAATAACGCTGGTATTTTTTTTCATTTGGTTTGTTTTTTTAATTAATTACATAAGTTGGTTTAACTTCAATATTTCCAACCCTTACACCTTAAGATGAAAACTCCTCACGAATTGTAATATTTAGGAGTGGAAAAGTAAGAAAAAAACAGATAGCATCCTTAAGGACATTTCGCAGTTATCACTTAATCACACTGAAGAACAACACATAAAACACTGAAATACAACACTAAAAAACAACTCAAAAACTACTGAAAAAGCTTATTTTTTAACTAGTAAATAATCTGATATAGTTTAACTTTTATCCACCACACTTAAGGCCAAACGGATTTTAAAATAGTCTAGATCGGCATTAAAATAATCGTAGTAAGGACGTAAAGCATTTGGGGCATCAAGTTCTTGCTTTGCTTTTCGAACGGCTTCAATTTCTGTTTTTGAAACAAAATCATGAATATTCACTGCTTTCCCCGAACTGTGTAATTTCGCAATATGTGAATAAATGGTCGTGGTGGAAAGTTTACGTTCCAATGAGATTTCTTCCACACTTAAACCCGATTTATAAAGTTCGTAAGTGACTAAATGTGTTGCCTTCTTTTTAGGCTTCTTCACTTTAGAACCCATAAAATCTAAAATCTCGGCCATAAACTCATCGCCATAAACCTCGAGCTTACGCTGTCCTACACCACTTATGCTTAAAAAGTCCGATTCACTTAATGGACGCTCTCGTTCAATTTCCTTTAACGTCGCATCACTAAATACCAAATATGCTGGAATATCCTCTTCTAAAGCAATTTTATAACGCAACTGGCGTAAACGCTCAAACAAGCTGTTTTCAACGGTTTTAACACGAGCTTTAGGACTTGCTTTGGGCTTGCGTTTTACGCGTTCCTTAACTTTTGGTTCCGGAATATGAACTGGTTTTGTTAATGAGACTTTAGCGCCTTCAAACAAAACTTTGTTAGAAAACTCGGTAAGTCGAAGGACATTATTTTTATGAAAAGCGATTTCACAAAACCCCTGATTTATTAATTGAATGGTTAAATGCTGCCAATCGCGATAAGCAATTTCTCTACCAATCCCAAAGGTTTTCAATTGGTTATAGCCTTTATCTAAAATCGTGGCATTTTGCGAACCTCGAAGCACATCGATTACGGTTCCTATAGGTTCTGCTTGCTTTAAACGATATACGGCCGACAAGATTTTTTGAGCGAATATGGTACCATCAAAAAACTGTGGCGGATTTTTACAAACATCGCAGTTTCCACAATTTTCGGCAAGCAACTCCCCAAAATAGCTAAGCAAGATTTTTCTACGGCAGGTAGTGGCTTCACTAAACTGCTTCATACGGTCGAGCTTCGCTATTTGAAACTCTTCATTTGATGCACCACTAGCAAAATTCCGAAGTTGAATTACATCAGCATAACTATGAAATAACAGGGCGTGCGATTTTAATCCATCCCGTCCTGCACGACCAATTTCCTGATAATAGCCTTCTATATTTTTAGGCATATTATAATGCACGACCCATCGAACATTAGATTTGTCGATACCCATACCAAAGGCAACGGTAGCGCAAACTACTTGAGTTTTATCAAAAATAAAGGACTCTTGTACTTTGGACCGTTCCTCAAAATTCAAACCCGCATGATAAGCTTTAGCTGAAATACCATTAGTTTTAAGCTTTTTAGCCAACTGCTCGGTGGTTTTTCGGCTTAAACAATAAACAATACCCGATTGATTAGGCGTTTTGTTTATAAACTTTACGATTTGAGATATTCTATTATCGGCAGGGCGGACTTCTAGTTCAATATTTTCTCGGTCGAACGACGAAATAAATTGTTGCGCATGTTCAATACGTAATTGCTTCGCGATGTCGGTTCTCGTGGCTTTATCGGCAGTGGCCGTTAGTGCAATAAATGGTGTATTAGGCAGCGTGCCTTTTAAAAATCCTAGTTGCTGATATGATGGTCTAAAATCGTGTCCCCAAGACGAAATACAGTGCGCCTCATCAATAGCGACACAACTGATATATTTTTCATTAATGATATTTTGAAGCGAAGCAAGGCTCTCTGGAGCCACATACAGGAGTTTTAAATCAGCTTGAATAACACGTTCTATAATAAGATCTTGTTCGGAACCACTCTGACTGCTATTGAAATACGAAGCCGAAATACCATTGGCATTTAAACCATCTACTTGATCTTTCATCAAAGCAATTAATGGTGAAATGACTAGGGTAACACCTTCAAAACTTAAGGCAGGTAACTGGAAGCACATCGATTTTCCGCCACCAGTAGGCATGATAACCAAGCAATCTTTTTTGCTTAAAACGGTTTCAATAATCTCTTTTTGCTGTGCACGAAACGTATCGTATCCAAAGTACGTTTTTAAATTAGAAAATAATTTATCCTTAGTTTCTGTCGTGTGCATTAAGCTTTTTTATGAAAGAAGATTTTAGCGGTTTACTACCACTCTCTTAATTTATTCAAAGCTTCAAGTGCTTCAATTTCCTTTTGAGGAATAACCTTTAAAAATGATGGATGCTGCTCGATCGCATATTCGATTTTAGTAATGATATCGTCTGTAGAATCATTATCATAATCAATTTCTAGAGGTTCTTTTATTTCAAAAGATTGTAAGATATTTTTCTTTTTAATTCTTAAGCCTTTCTTATCAAATGAACGTCGAAAACCATCAATAACAATAGGTACAACGATAGGTTTGTAACGCTTTATAATATGAGCGGTACCTTTTCTAACCGGTTTAAAAGGTGTTGTGGTTCCTTGCGGGAAAGTAATCACCCAACCATCGTCTAAGGCCTTTCCAATGTTAGAAATATCACTCATTTTAACCTGTCTGTTCACATCTTTACCTTCAGATCGCCAAGTACGCTCGATACTAATCGACCCCATATAAGCTAATATTTTAGGCAGCAACCCTGCTTTCATGGTTTCTTTGGCTGCAACATAATAGATGTTTAATTTCGGATTCCAAATGTAACCTACGTTTTTAATCGAATCTACACGTCCGCTTAAACTCGCGTTAAAAACATGAAACATAGAAACCACATCGGCAAAATAAGTTTGATGATTTGATATAAATAAAACGTTGGTATCGGGTAGATTTTTAATCACTTCAGAACCTTCGATTTGAAGTTCGTTAAACCCTCTAAAGCGTCTATGTGTAAGAAGGCCGAAAACTCTAATCAGCCATTTTTTTAATAGTAATATGTGTCCGAATGGATTTTTTTTAAGCAATCCCATAATAAATCCTTCTTCAATTTTTCAGTTGGTGGTGCAAATGTAGTAAATCTCGTAGATTATATCAGAGCTTTTAACAGGTCTTTAATTTCACTAAGCATCATAGCGGTTGCGCCCCAAACCACATGACCTTTTAATTTAAAAGCAGGCACCTCGACTTCAGCACTATAAGAGCTTTTTACTTTTTTAGTAATTAAGTAACTATCATCTAAAAAATCGGCCAGAGGCACTTCAATAATACGTTCTACCTCATCAGCTTGTTTTACAAATTTTGGTGTTTTGTGACTTACTCCTACATAGGGCTGCACGTAAAAATTACTTGGAGGAATGTACACCTGTGTGAGCTCTTTAACCACTTCAACATCTTCCATAGGCACCCCAACTTCCTCGAAAGTTTCACGCAAAGCCGTAAATTCTAAAGACGCATCATCAGGCTCGAACCGCCCGCCAGGAAAAGCTACTTGTGCCGAATGTACCCCTTTATAGGTCTTTCTTAATATTAAAACAAAATGTGTTTCATGAAACTGATCGGGATAAAACAAAGCTAAAACACCTGCTAATTTAGCGTTTTTGATGGCCGATTTCTGATTTCTAAGAAACTCATGACGAAAGGAAGGCACCATTTTAAAGTGCGATGTTTCGCCTAATACGGGTATATTTTCTATTTTTGAAAGCGCCTGTAAAAATGTATCAAAATTCATTCGAAAATATTTTCAGTGAATAACAAAATTATAATTAATGAAGTTTAATCTTATTTTTTGTTTTTTATGTCTTCTAGTTTTAAACTGTGAAGATAAACAAACTAAAAAGAAGCCTAGCCCTGAAGCCCAAGTTGAAACCAAAGAAACCGAGGAAACACCGAAAACAACGACGTCTACTAAAAAAAAGACCCGTGAATTCCCTAAGTTAACCGACAAAAATGCGATGGATTTTTTCTTGGAATACGACAAGCATCACAAGGAAAATAAGGTGCGCATTACAACCGATTTTGGCACCATAGACATCCTACTGTATAACGAAACCAAGTTTCATCGTTCCAATTTTATTTGGCTAACGAAGCAAAAATACTTCAATAACACACAGTTTTACCGTGTGATTGATAACTTCATGGTTCAGGCCGGAAATAGCGACGATAAAGAAACGGTTAGAAAGCGTGAATACATAGGCAAATACCTCTTACCTCCAGACACCAAACGTGGTTTTAAACATGACAGAGGTGTGATTTCTATGCCAAGTAGCGAAATTGACAATCCGCATAAACTAGCCTCGCCTTATGAGTTTTTCATTGTTCAGCAGGAAGGAGGCTCGCATTTTTTAGATGGGGATTACACCATATTTGGACATGTTACTAAAGGTATGGATGTAGTTGATAAAATTGCGAGTGTAGATACCGACAGTGCCGATTGGCCTAACAAAAACATTTATATACGCAATGTTGAGATTATAGAATAGTTTGGGACAAAGTGACTTTATTAGAGGGCTTTACTCAATTTAAGACCTACCAACTTCTGATAACACACCCCTTAACACCCTCTTTATAAAGGGAAAATCTAACACAACAGTTTCCCTCCTAATAAGGAGGGATTAAGGGAGGTGTTTTTATTAGGTTTCAGCGAAAAGATTCACTCTTTTAATCCCCTTGATTGTTGTACAAATTCGGTAATGCAATCTTAAAAATAACGGCTAATAAACGAATCACGATAACCACAACCCCAGCGATAATAAAAATAAAGTTACCTTCAATTGGTAATAATTTTAATAGGAAATAAGTGATTCCTCCTAAAATACAGGCAGTTGCATAAATTTCTTTTCTAAAAATAACGGGGATTTCGTTACACAAAACATCACGTACAACACCTCCAAAACATGCTGTTATGGTGCCTATCGCAATGCAAATTACAGGGTGTAAACCAGCGTTTATCCCTCTTTCTACACCTACAACAGTGTACAGACCTATTCCAATAGTATCAAATAAAAATAGTGAGGTTCGTAAATAATTAAGTTTACTTCTAAAAATAATTCCGAAAATCGAAGCGCCTATAATCACGTAAGTATACACAATATTGGTCATCCAACTTACGGGCGTAACACCAATTAAAATATCACGCAAAGTACCACCTCCTACCGAGGTTACGAAAGCAATTATAAGAATACCAAATAAATCCATTCGCTTTTTAAGAGCCACTAAAACTCCTGATATAGCGAAGGCCGCGGTTCCAAAAATCTCAACGATATAAAACATAATTTATCTTTAAATTATATGTTCTTAAAATAATTTAGGAAAGTATCATATTTACTTTCGCGGCGCAAAAGTACTTCTCTATTTACATATTTTGAGTATAAAAATTATAATCTTTTAAAATAACGCTAATAAATTCTGTATCAGTTTTTTGCTTCACCTCTTTTATGCCTGTCACCTCTAATATTTTCTCACGAAGTTTGATTAAGGTTTTGTAATCTTTTGAAAGTTTTGAAGTATTAAACATCTCTTTTATGATACGAGCATCGTTATCAGATAGTTTTATAACATTGGGATAACTTGGTTTATAATTTTCGGTAAGATTTTCTAAAATAGTATGACTGATGTTCACTTTATCCTTTAAAACAATAACAGCAGTTCCGGCGGCCATATCGCCTATACGCTGTGTTTTTTTATTCATGGCCATGACAAAAAAGCCTAATCCGAAAATATAAATATCAACGATTCTAAAAAACCACCGTACCACATAATCTGAAAAAGACGCCTGATAGCCATCAATTTTCACCACTCTAATTTTCATAATACGCTTGCCTAAGGTTTGTCCGTTAAACAACGACTCTAACGCTAAGGTGTAAAACATCACGGGAAAACTAAGCAGGGTATTCAAGGCGATTTGAGACCATTGATCCATGTTATCAAAAACACCAAAAGAGCTTGCTAAAACCATTAAATAGCCAATTTTTATAGCCATATCAATGATAAAAGCCAACAAGCGTTCTCCTGCTCCTGAAGCATTGAACGATATTTTTACATTTTGGGTGGTGTTAATTTGTAACTCTGACATTTTATATTTTAATTTATCAAATATATGAGGGAAGTTTCATTCATCAAGCAAAATAAGGAAAAATGGTTAAGTTTTGAAAAAGCCATTTTCAATAACGATTTTGAAAGTCCAGATGAGCTGGCTACACAATACATTCATGTGGTGAACGATTTGGCTTATGCACAAACTTATTACCCTAAAAGTAAGGTGGTTGTTTACCTCAATCAATTAGCCGCCAAAGCCTTTCAAAAAATATATAAAACCAAGCGAGAGGACACGAATCGGATTATTTCTTTTTGGAAAACCGAAATCCCACTCATTTGTTACGAATACCGAAAATTTATTTACATCGCTTTTATTGTGTTTTTCGCCTTTACTTTTGTTGGGGTGATCTCTGCGGCCAACGACGGTGAGTTTGTACGTTCTATTTTAGGCGACCATTATGTAAACATGTCGTTAGAAAACATTGAAGCCGGCGATCCTGTGGCCGTATATAAAAGTGGTAGCAATTGGGGAAGTTTTATTGGCATCACCATTAATAACTTAAAAGTGGGTATTATCGCTTTTGTAATGGGTGTGTTTTTAGGTATTGGTACCCTTTACATCATGTTTAAAAACTGCATTATGCTGGGCTCCTTTCAATATTTCTTTTATGAAAAAAATGTGTTTTGGGAAAGTGTTCGAGGTATCTGGATTCACGGATCTATGGAAATATTCGCCATTGTTATTGAAGCGGCGGCTGGATTAATTTTAGGTGCTAGTATTCTATTTCCTGGCACCCATTCACGATATACGTCTTTTAAAAAAGGCGCTAAAATTGGTGTGAAAATTTTAATTAGCACCTTCCCTTTTACTTTTGCTGCTGGCTTTTTGGAAGGTTTTATAACCCGATATTCTAATATTATGCCACACGCTTTATCGGTTTTTATCATTTTAAGCACCTTGAGTTTAATCTCTTATTACTATTTAATATACCCCTTTAAAATTCAGAAGCAAATCACTTCAATCCCAACTACAAGTACCTTAACCGTTTGAAATTATCACCCCCATATCTTAGGCTTTTTATTTTGATGCTGTGTTGCTGTGTTCAAACGAATTTTGCTACCACAATATCTCAAAACCCTGATCAGGTTAGACGTTTTGATGACGATTTTAAATCGCGCTATCAAGACGAGCGATTTAACTATCAAGGTCGAGCGGTTGTTAGGCGTACTAAATCGGGGTCTGGAGTCTACGAAACCTACAGAAACGGTGAGGCCACCAATGCACCTCTTGAAACCGAAGAAGAAAACAACCAACGCGATTTTCATATTAACCTTGGCCCTTTAGGATGGTTTTTCTACCTCGCTATTGCCTTGGCGGTTGTTGCTTTAGTTTATTTACTGGTTAAAGAAGGTGGCAGTGGTTTGTTCTCATCAAAAAGAAACAAATCGCTTAACCCCGATGAAGACATTACCGCAGAGAATATTGAAAACATAGATATTGAGACTTTAATAAAACAAGCTGAAAACGATACTAATTTCCGACTTGCTATACGTTATTACTACCTGCTTACTTTAAAAACCTTAAGCCGTAATAACCTTATTACTTTTGAAGACGATAAAACAAATGCAGAATATTTAACCGAACTACAACAAACGGCCCACTTTAAAAATTTCGGATATATCTCATACCTCTATAATTACATTTGGTACGGCGAATTCCCTGTTGATTTACAGAAATACCAAATGGCTAAAACTCATTTTACTGACTTCCTAAAACCGTTAAAATCATGAGAAAAATTTTAGTGGTTATCGTCATTCTAATTACGCTAATTATAACTGCAGCTGTCGTGCTCAGTATTTCTAGCACCAAAACAGTCGATTGGGAAGAATCTTTTAACGAAAAAAGTAATAAACCTTACGGACTAAGTATCCTATATAAGGAACTGCCTCGAATTTTTGAAAATCATGCGTTTCGAACCGTTTACCATCAACCGGCTAGTTACTTACGTGCACATTCCGATGGAAGTTATGGTGAATTTATTGCAGAAGGTAGCTACCTTATTTTCGGTAATTCAAATTATTTAGAAGATGATTCCATTGAGGAATTGCTTCATTTTGTGGATTCTGGAAACACACTTTTCATTTCCGATTACAGCTTTCCGCAGAAAATAAATGACACTTTAGCCCTTGAAACTAAATACATCACAAATCAGAAGGACAGTATTTCATACCTCTCTCTAACGGATTTCGATCTACCTGATATCAAAATTGATAAAAATCAAGGGGACTCCTATTTTTCATCTTATAATAAAGAAAAATATACCGTTTTAGGTTATTCTAAAATAGATTACAAACACGCTAACTTTTTAAAAATTCCCTTTGGAGCAGGTTTTATTTATCTGCATACCGAGCCCAAAGCCTTTACAAACTATAATTTGCTAGCAGAAAATCGCTATCAATATATTGAAGGGGTACTCGCCTACTTACCTGAAAACGATCTATATTTCGATTCCTTTACCAAAATACAAACCCCTTACAGCCCTGATGTTGAACAAGAATCCAATCTTTCGTGGTTTTTACAACAACAATCCTTTCGTTGGGCCTGGTACACCGCTTTAGTGTTTACCATTTTATTTATGATTTTTAATGCCAAACGCAGACAGCGTATTATTAAAATTATCACCCCGTTACAAAATACTTCGGTGGCCTTTGTGAAAACCGTTTCTAATTTATACTTTGAAACCAAAGACCATAAAAACCTCATTGATAAAAAAATCACTTATTTTTTAGAGAAAATTAGAGTTGAATTTCATTTAAACACGCAGGTTTTAGACGAAGAATTTATAAATCGATTGGCTGCCAAATCGGGTAAAAAAACCGAGGATGTTAAAATTTTAATCAACTATATCAAATGGTTAAAAACGCAAGAAGCCGTTACAGAAGCCCAATTAATCAAACTAAACAAATTCATTGAAGCCTTTAATTCAAAATAATTATGGACGAGAATAACACCCCACAAGAACATCAAGATTATTTACCAAACCAGGAAAATAGCACTGTATCTACATCACAAACGGAGGCTAATAACCTACAGTTTCAAAACCGTTTAGATCTTAGCGCATTACAAGCCAGCGTTCAAAATATAAAGGCTGAAATAGGCAAAGTTATTGTTGGCCAAACCGATATGATCGACATGCTTATTGCGTCGCTTTTAGCCAAAGGTCATTCGTTAATTGAAGGGGTTCCTGGTGTGGCAAAAACGGTTACGGCCAAACTATTGGCCAAATCTTTAAGTGTTGATTTTAGCAGGATTCAATTTACTCCCGATTTAATGCCTAGTGATATATTAGGAACGTCCATTTTCAATCTAAAAAACTCAGAATTCGAATTTAAAAAAGGGCCTATTTTCTCAAACATGATTCTTATTGATGAGATTAACCGTTCGCCAGCCAAAACACAAGCCGCGCTTTTTGAGGTGATGGAAGAACAGCAAATTACTATCGACGGACATCAATATGCTTTAGATGCACCTTTTATGGTTTTAGCCACTCAGAACCCTGTAGAACAAGAAGGCACCTACCGTTTACCTGAAGCGCAATTAGACCGTTTTTTGTTTAAAATCGATGTGGATTATCCCAATTTAGAAGAAGAAATTGAAATTATTAGTCGTGAGCACCTTTTACAAGATAAAGCGAAAACCGATGAAATCACGTCTTTTTTAACCGCATCGCAAATTATAGGCTATCAAAATCTCGTGACGCAAGTTATTGTGGAGAAACACCTTATTAACTACATCGCACAAATTATTGTGGCCACTAGAAGCAATCAGTTTTTATATTTAGGAGCTTCGCCTCGTGCTTCTATTGCTATATTAAAAGCGAGTAAGGCCTTTGCTGCTATGACTGGTCGTGATTTTGTAACACCTGAAGATATAAAACGAGCTGCAGTCCCTGTACTTCATCACCGTGTTATTGTAACTCCAGAGCGTGAAATGGAAGGCGTGAGCAGTAAACAAATTATAAAACAAATTATCGAAAATGTTGAGATTCCGAGGTAAGGGCTGGAGGCAATATGCTGTAGGCTATATGGAGCATAAAACATACGGCATATGGCCTACCGCATACAGCATAACCAAAAACTAACAACGAATAACCATTAACCAATATTCAATTTGAAACTCCTAAAACCATTCTACATACAACCTCGATTTTTTTATGCCGGTATTGGCATTGTTGTGTTGTTTGCATTGAGCTACTTTGTGCCATTCTTATTTTTGGTGGCACAGTTACTTATTTTGGTTTTGTGTATTGTTTTTATTTTAGATATTCTCCTCGTATTTATAGGTAAAAATAAGGTTGAAGGTGAACGCGTATTACCAGATAAGTTTTCGAATGGTGATATGAATTTAGTGGAAATCACTATTAAAAATAATTATCCCATTAATATTCACTTTGAGATTATTGATGAAATTCCTGAGCAATTTCAAGTACGGGATTTTAAGCTTAAACGTGCGATAAGCTCTAAAAAAACGGAAACCATTGCCTATCATTTAAAACCTACCGAACGTGGTGTTTACCAATTTGGAGATTTAAACATATATGCTTCATCAGTTTTGAAAATGGTAGCCAAACGCTATACCTTTAATACAGACAGTAGTGTTCCAACCTATCCGAGCTACAAGCAATTAAAGAAATTTGAGCTACTAAACATCAATAAAAATTCACTTGATTATGGTTTAAAAAAAGTCCGTCGTCTCGGACATTCCATGGAATTTGAACAAATTAAAGATTATGTTTCTGGCGACGATTTACGCACCATCAATTGGAAAGCAACAGCCAAGAAGAAACAATTAATGGTGAATCAATTTCAGGATGAAAAATCACAGCCTGTATATGCTATAATCGATAAAGGCCGTTTAATGAAAATGCCTTTTAACGGATTAAGCCTACTTGATTACGCCATAAACGCCGCACTAGTTATAAGTCATGTGGTTTTAAGAAAACATGATAAAGCAGGGCTGTTTTCCTTTTCAAAAAACATAGACAATGTGGTGATTGCCGAACGTAGAAATTCGCAAATGCGTCTCATTCTAGAAGCGCTTTACAACGTGAAAACCGATTATTTTGAAAGTGATTTTAGTCGCTTATACGGCAACATTAAAAAACACATTACCCACCGTAGTTTGCTTTTAATGTACACCAATTTTGAAACCTTGAATGGTTTAGAACGTCAGTTACCCTATTTAAAAGCCATTTCTAAAAGTCATTTGCTAGTTGTTATTTTCTTTAAAAACACCGAAATCGACCAGATGATAAAGGGTAAGGCAGAAACCATTCAGCAAGTTTATGATAAGGTGATTGCTGAAAAACTAGAATATGAAAAACGCCTGATTGCCAACGAGCTTAAAAAATACGGTATTCATTCTATTTTAACCACGCCAGAGCATCTCACGATTGATACGATAAATAAATATTTAGAGATTAAAGCTCGGGGGATGTTGTAGTAACCATTCTGAATTAAATAAAATGACGGTCTAGAAGGTGTTTACGCGTCATTCTGAATTTATTTCAGAATCTCATCCTACTGATAACTTTGTATTATGAGAACCTGAAACGAGTTCAGGTTGACGAAAATTTCACTTTCTAGACCGTCTATGTTTTATGGGTTAAAGATAAACTTAAACCGTTTCGCTTAACCAAGCTTTCATCATCCAAACCGTTTTTTCTTGCTCGGTAATAAAGTCACTCATCATAGAGTTTGTACCTTCATCATTGGCATCACCTGCTTTTTCTAAAAGATCTCTTTCTATTTTAAGAAGTTCCGCTAAAGAATCTACAATTAATCGTACGGCTTTATCATCTTTAGAAATGTTTTTCCCTACAGGAACTTGTGCTTTCGCCGAATAATCTTCGAAAGTATGTAAAGGGGTTCCGCCTAAGGTTAAAATACGCTCGGCTATTTCATCTACCTTAGTATTTGCATCAGTATATAACTCCTCAAATTTCACGTGTAAATCGAAGAATGCTCTTCCTTGAATGTTCCAGTGAATACCTCTTAAGTTTTGATAATATATTTGAAAATTAGCTAATAGATGGTTTAAATCTTCAGCTAAATCATTTGCTTTTTCTGTGTCTAATCCGATACTATTTAATTTCATTTTTCTTTGTTTTTTTTATTCGTTCTTACAAATTTACTCTATTAATAACAGTTTAAATAATAGATATAATTGATAGTTTTTATATTTTTATAGCCTAAATTGATGATAGATGACGATAACACAATTGTACTATGTTTTAGCTGTGGCAGAAAACCAAAACTTTACCAAAGCGGCTGAAAAATGTTTTGTAACCCAGCCTACTTTGAGCATGCAAATACAAAAACTAGAGGAGCAATTAGACGTACAAATATTCGATCGTACCAAAAAACCTATTGAACTCACCGAGGTTGGTAAAAAAATAGTGACTCAAGCACGGAACATTGTAAACGAGTCTTATCGTATTCAGGATATTGTCGATCAACAAAAAGGCTTTATAGGCGGCGAATTTAAGTTAGGCATTATCCCAACGGTGATGCCCACTTTATTACCGATGTTTTTAAAAAGCTTCATAAAAAAACATCCCAAAGTAAAGCTCAAAATTGAAGAATTGACTACCGAAGAAATTATGGCTAGAATTAAAGATGGCCATTTAGATGCGGCCATTGCTGCAACCCCTTTGGAAGACGAAAATATAAAAGAACGGGTGCTTTATTTCGAACCTTTTGTGAATTACATCCCAAATGGCCACCGTTTACACAAACAAAACAAAATTGATGTCGCCGATTTAGATGTTGATGACATGCTGCTTCTTGAAGACGGCCACTGTTTTAGAGACGGCGTTCTTAATTTATGTAAAGTTTTTAAAAATCATACCGATGATAAGTTTCAGTTAGAAAGCGGTAGTATTGAAACCTTAGTTAAGCTTTCTAACGAAGGCCTTGGCATGACATTGCTCCCTTATTTACACACTTTAGACTTAAACAGCGAGGAGAAACTTAATTTACACTACTTCAACGAACCTACTCCGGCTCGTGAAGTGAGTATAATTTACCATAAAAGTGAATTGAAAATGCAAATTATTGAAGCTTTGCAAGATGTAATCTCTGGTATAATTAGAGGTGCCATAGCCTTTCAAAACGTACAAATTATTAGTCCGCTACCCAAATAGTAACCACCAATCACGGAAGTAATTCATTTACAGATTTACAAAGTCAAATTCAAGTATAAGGAAAACTTGTTTTTTGCGTGCACGTTATCGCCAAATAGATTTTGCTGAATAGGAAAAGTATAGTTGGCACCTACGGTAAACTTATTAAAAACAACTTCTGAACCCACGGTTCCACTAAAGCTATGGCCTTCGGTTTCTGGAATGACTTCGCCAAATTGCTCTATGGAATCGTAAACATCGCCAGAAACACCAACAAACGGCATGGCTATAAAAGTGGTTTTAGGTATGGAATAATAGAAATTTGAAGCATAACTAAATTGGTTTCCAAAACGGTAATCATTTTTATTGGCGGTTTTAGCATAGTAAGTCGCCGTTGTATTAATCCCAATTTTACCAGCGCTGTACCCGTAGTTTAGAGCAAAAATACCATCCCAGCTGCCTGTTCCTACTTGAAACCCTGGGTTTACGTAATCGGTTAGCGATTCTTCAAATTCGCCAGTAGGCAATTTAACACCTAAACCAAACTGAATTCTGTGGCCTGAAGGCTCCCTTTCAGTTGAAAAAACCACGTCGCCAGCCTTTTGCTTTTTATAAAATGTTAACTGATACCAGCCTATAACATTCATATCCCCAATACCATTAATATGTTCTGTTCGGTGTGTGAAATCACGATATAAATCTTGATAAGGAATGATGCTGCTTACATAAAAATTTTCGGTAATGGGTACACGTCCCCAAACTTGGTAGGTATTAAAACTTTCTTTTGAAGTAGGAGAATTTTCAAAAATACCATCCTTAGATTCAAAACTCTGATAGATGTATCGCACCCCAACAAAATTGGAATTTTTTAATGAGCCAAAACCAAAACTGCCACTACTTGTAGAACATCCACAAAGATCGCATTCGGGAGCAAATTCTGAATGCTGATGCATGGGACAATACGGCAATGGTTCTAATGCTTGATGCTTAAACGGTATAAAAACCAGAATGACGCACAACCATAGACTTTTTATATTAATATTCTGAAAATCTTTCATCTTCTAAAAATTCATAATCTGTTAATGTTAGTAAAAAAGCGATAATGGCTTCCTTATCCTGCGAGCTTAAATCAATTCCTAGAGTACCGTCTTCTTTAATTAAGCTTGCATCCACTTCTCCCCCATTTTCTACCATGCCATCACTATAGAAATCTAAAACTGCTTGTAAACTCCCAAAACGACCATCATGCATATACGGAAATGTCTTTTCAATATTTCTTAAACTGGGCACTTTAAACTTGTAAAAATCAGACACGTATCCAGAAACGCGTTTTCTACCTTCTTCTTCGGGATGCTTTCTATTGTAAGGAATACCGTTATTACGATAAGATTGATCGGAAAACAAATCTCCAGTATGACAAGACGCACATTTATTATTAAAAACACGATAACCTTCAGCCTCTAAGGCTGTAAACTCAGTATTTTCTTCTTGACGAACCACTTTATCATATTTAGAATTCGAAGACACCATCATCACCATAAATTGGGAAAGTGCTTTTAACAAGCGTTCTGAATTTATTTCTGGAGTACCAAAAGCGCGGTTAAACAATTCTGGATATTCAGATGAATTCCTTAATTTTTCCAATACGGAAGGCATGGTTTCATTCATTTCAACCTCTGCCGTAATCGGAATAATAGGCTGTAAGTCTAAATGAATGGCAGCCCCATCCCAAGTAAATTCATCGAAATAGGCCAGATTTTGTATGGGTTGGGTATTCCTAAACCCTTCTAAGCCATTTTCACCATGGCTAATGGTATGACCGTGATGAGTAAACCCCGAAGATTGCTCGTGACAAAATCCACAAGATATAATACCACTTGACGACAATTTCCCCTCATAAAACAACTTTTTACCAAGTTCAAACCCCATATCTGTTAGAGGGTTAGCTGACAAATCGTACTTAAGGCCTGGGAAATTAGCAGGTGTTTCAAACACTAAATCTTGAGGTTCTACAGGTACATAGGTATCTTCAGAACATGACCATAACACCCCAAAAAGGGTTATAATTAATCCTATTTTTTTCATTCTAAAAAATGGGCCTGATTGAGCGTAAACCCAATCAAGCCAATAAAATATTATTAATTATGTACGTGATGCACCATAAACATACCACTCACATTACTAGCAATTTGAGGTGATTTTACAGCATCCACATGAATTTGAGGAGCATCATCAAGTTTAAACTGTGTTGATCCATCTAATACTTGAGATAAATCTGACACAATATGAACAACAGGAGAAATATCCGTTCTTACACGTGCCGTTGTAGGCATGTCTAAAGTAATCTCTTTGTAGTTGTCTAAAGCCGTTCCATGGCTTCCCATATGGAATGCAAAAGCCGTTTCGGTGGTAGTCGTTGCCGAAGTATATAAGCCTTCATAAACAAAAAACTTGTAACCAGCTTGCCATGACCACATCATACCAGCTTCTTCAGCTTTCGATAAAAAATCACCTTGTCCTGTAGCCCCTTCAAGGTATTTCTCTTGATCGACTCCAAGTCCGAAAGTTATTTTTTTATAGTTTCCTGCTGGAACATCAGATAAATCGATAAATAAGGAATTCTCATCAGATTCATTTACAATAAAGTAAGACTCATTTTTTGGAACGGTATAAACCTCACCATCTTCATCTTCTAATCGAATATTACTCACAATGTATTTCACATCTGAAATCCATATTTTTTCGGTATCGACAGCGCTATACACGCTGGTTTCTAAAAGTAAATCGGAATCGTTATAGGCATTATCAAATTCAACAGTTAGAACTCCTGTTCCTGTTATGTTATCATTATTTACATCGTCAGATGAACATGATAAAATAGATATAGCAAGCATGATGATACATGCGAATTTTGTAGTTTTCATTAATGTTTTGGAATAAAATATAATTGTACTTTTTTAGGCAAGCACTTTTAAAGCCTTGAAAAAACATCATAGTATTCTATTGAAAAGCATGTTTAAATGCACTCTTCGCTAAATAATATATATATGTTCTGGAAAACATTCTGTGATTTAGAATGTCGAGGTATTTATCTTGAGTATCATCAAGACATTATGAAAACTAACACATGGGAGGTCGAAACAAAGAAGAATCCCTTAAATAAGCATAATGCTTATCGAAACTAAATATTTTACTTTTATCTGTAGTGATTATTTGAGGGTAACGATTTATATCGTGAGTTTGAGGGTTGTTAAAAACCACATAAAAACACTCCAATAAAATGGAATGGTTTGAGTTTGAATCTTCGTCTGGAGTACTTTGCTGGAATTGTTTAGCCAGATGACATTTTCCATTACATTGAAACTCTGGTTCCTCTTTATTAACACAGTAATTCTCAATAATGTAATCAATATTTAGCTCATAATAGGCCACCTGCCCAAGGTAGTACATGGGTCTTACAGAAAGTATTAAAAATAATATGACAGCTAAAAATCGTTTCAGTGTGCTTTTTTTTGCAAATATAGTGCAGGAAACTATAATACATAAAAAAGGCGACTAAAATCGTCGCCTTTTTTTATTTTAAATAAATTAAACATTGGTTTAATTCTGGATTTTGTTGCACTAAAGACAAAATAAAAATTTTAAGTTCTTCTACTTCGTATGGTAATAGTCTTTGAACTGCTTTTTGCACTTCTCTGCAAAATAAGTTACTGTCGAAACTCACTTTATCGAGTACAGTTTTCGTGTACTCCATCATTGCTCTTGCCATAATTTTATTTAAAGTTTAGGTTTGGTGTAAAAATTAGTGTAATACGTAGATTTGTTAAATAGGCAGTTATTTTTATAAAAAAATTACCTTCTAAATTTACTAAAAATTTCTATAACTCTAGCTTATTAACACAAATTTAATACCTAAGTCATTACTTGCTGAACTTAAGCCCCCCTTTCTTTACCCTATTTTACAGTTTATTAGGAATAGTAATAGGGACTGACAAAATTCTTGATTCTTCTTTTTTAATAAAGCAAGTCAAAACAGACCACTTGTTCGCTTTTGAGTAATCAAAAACCACCAAAATAACATAAGAATTTTACCTAAAAACAACCATGGAAATATAATTTTATTACTAAAAAAACACACCATTTACAAAATTTTATTGAAAGATTTTTACTATATTGTATAACATCCAACAAATACAGCATGTAAGACACCACAACCTTAATCTATTAATAATGAACAGATTCCCTCCATTTTCAGTTCTAATAGTAGCTCTTAGTTTCAGTTTATGTCATTCCCAAACGGGACCAGGTGGAGTTGGAAGCAACGATGGTACTTCAAGCCTTATCATGTGGTTTCGCCCTGATTATGGTTTATCAACATCTGGAACCGCAATTGATTCATGGGAAAACGCTGCCGGAATTCCTGCTTTTAACATGAGCGAATCAGGCAGTCAAAGACCCACTCTAATAACTAATGCTGTTAATGGATATGCCGAGATTAACTTTAATGGCAATAATAGATTAGAGACAGGGCAAACCCTTACGAGTTCGAATTTTATAACTAATCAAGCCTCTTCTTTTGTTGTTGTAAAGGCAGATAATATCACACAACAGTCTAGCGTGTACACCACCTACCCTCATCCTAATTCTAACAGGTTTACCTGTCATATTCCTTGGGGTGGCATTGTTTACTTCGATATTGGAACCTGTTGTAGTAATAATGCTCGTATTGAAATAAACAACCTTAACGGTTTAACTAATTATTCCATATGGGCTTACGTTGCTAATTCTTCAAATGGTAAACAGCTTTTTAGAAATGACCATTTACTACAAAACAGACCAAATACCTCCAATTACGTTTCTGATAGTAACCAGCATTTTAATTTAGGAGGTAACACTCCAAGTGCAGCAGGTTTTGAGGGAGACATGACTGAGATCGCTATTTTTAAATCCAAAGTAAATTTTGCTCAAAGAATCATCATTAGTAATTATTTATCGGCAAAATATAATCAAGCGCTTACAACCAACGATTTTTACACTCAAGATGAAGCTCTAAACGGAAATTTCGACTATAACGTTGCTGGTATTGGACAGACTGGAGGCACAAACCATACCGACTCACAAGGCACAGGAATTGTACGTATGCATTCGCCTTCTAATTTGAATAATAATGAATATTTATTTTGGGGTGAGAATATAAAGGATGCTACTTATGAATTTACTACTAATACTACAAATTACACCGAACAGCTCAATACGACTTGGCGTGTTAGTAAAACCAACGATTTGGGTACTGTTACGATCGTTTTTGACACTAGCGCTTTAGATTTATCTGGTTTTCAAGGCAGTAGTTGTCCACCATTACAATTAATTATCGATAACGATGCTGATTTCCAGTCCCCTATTTCAGTACACTCACTTAGCATTACTGGAACCACAGCTACCGCTATTGGTGTTTCTTTTTCTGATGATGATTATTTTACACTTCGCTACACCGACCAAATTGTTTGGGATGGATCGGCGTTTTTTAATGGTTCCGGCACAGCATATGCACCAAGTGTCGCCGATGCTTGTTTAAAATTAACTGTAAAAGCTGGAAGTCCGACCACCTTAAGTGCTACGGCCCATGTAAGAGAAGTAGAAGTGGAATCGGGTGCTACATTAAATGTTAATGACGGGTTACTTTTAGAAGTTGAAGATTCTGTAATTATTGACGGAACCTTGGACCTATTAGGAGAAGCACAGCTCATACAGAATCACACAAGCATAAGCTTTAACTCTGGTAACGGATCATTAATTATCAGACAGCAAGGAACTACGAATCTTTACAATTACAATTACTGGAGTGCTCCGGTTAACAGAAGTGGCCGATGGGAAATTGGCTGGCTTGAAGATATAAACGGACCTATAACTTTTACTTCTAATGTAAATGCCGACCCAACCACTATGCCTATAACTTTAAGCAGCAGATGGCTATACACTTTTAGCGGTTATACTAACGATTATACCGGTTGGCAAAAAGAAGAAACCAATACCGTAATAACTCCTGGTGAGGGCTACACTTTAAAAGGTTCAGGAGCAACCAGTGTAGAACAAGAGTTTATTTTTAAAGGCATACCTAACGATGGAAACTATACTAAAGTAGCATTTTCTGGATACGATATATTACTCGGCAACCCTTACCCTTCAGCATTAAATGCCAATCAATTTATTACTGACAATCTCGGCGTCATAGAAGGGACGCTCTATTTCTGGGAACATTTCAGTTCTAATAACAGCCACCACCTTAAGGATTACGAAGGTGGTTATGCCGTGTATAACCTGATGATGGGAACTAAAGCTGTTGCTGATAATTCTGGCTTAACAAGCGGAATCGGCGCTGCTACAAAATTAGAACCGAAAGGAAGCATTAGTGTTGGTCAAGGCTTTTTCACCAGTATTGTTGGAACGGGGAATATTGCTTTCAACAATTCACAGCGTGTTTTTGCAAAAGATTCAGATGACGGAAGTATTTTCTATAAATCTAACAACAATAAATCAACTACAACTCAAGATAACAGAACCAAAATATGGTTTGCATTTTTAGAGCCTAACAACATAAAGAAAATCTTAGGCTTGGGTTACGATCCAATTCATGCCTCCATAGGTTACGATAATGGTTATGATGCGATATCTATTGATAAATTTAAAAATGATATTTACTGGCCATTGGAAGACAAGGAATTAGTTATCCAAGCCTTACCTCATATTAACATCGGGGATGAATTACTAGTTACTATAAAAGCTACCGATAGCGGTATTTACAAAATGACTATAGACGATTCGCAACATCTACCTGATGCCTTGGAAGTATATCTAAAGGATTATGAAACACACAGCTACTACGATTTAAGAAATACCATCGCGGAAATTAATCTACAAAGTGGTACCTATGAAAACCGATTTGCTATTGTGTTTCAAAAAGCAAACCTTCTAAATACTGAAACCCCCATAGAAAATAACATTTCTATGAGTTATAACAACATTGATAAAACACTCACAATCAGCCAACTTGAAGATTTAAACCAAGTTGAAAGCGTTATTATTTATGATGCAAACGGCAAAAAAATATTGAATAAGAAGTCCTTAAAATCAGAACAACTTAATTTAAGTCCGTTTCAGGATGGACTATACATATTAAGCGTTAAACTGAAAACCAACATCCTTTTTCAAACAGTAAAATTCCTTAAATACTAAAACGCCATTTTAAGTTTGGAAGAAGTTTTAGTGCTATGAATACATTTTTTCTCAAAGTTCTCTGTTTTTACATAGGTGTCTTGTAAAAATTTCAATCTCTAACAAAATTCCTGATCAAGTGATGTTAAGCCAAATGGTTAATCTACGCAATCAACCACTTCGTTTTAAATAATTGTTTTTTTATTCTATTGATATTAATTCAACGAATTACCACTCCTCTGTAAAACTTCTATATTTTTAAAAGAAATAAATATTTTTTTGGGTCATTTTAAGACTTTTACTTAACATTGTATTCACTTTTATCTGTTATAAATGAATTCATTTTTTCAGAAATGTATATTAAAGTGATTTCCCTCCATTTATTATAATAATAAGTTAATTGCTTTTCAGTAATTGACAAAACACTTTTTAACAAGCTTATAGCTAAAGATAACTTGATAAATCTTTATCATGACAAAATTTAAATACCTACTAGCACTAGTTTTGTGCTTTTTTTATGCCGTAAACCACGCCCAAACTGGCCCTGGGGGTGTGGGAACTAATGATGGCTCTTCAAACCTTATCATGTGGTTTCGCCCTGACAATGGGGTGTCAACCACTGCATCTGCCGTTGATTCATGGGAAAATTCTGCTGGAATTTCGGATTTCAACATGAGTGAATCAACAACCCAGAGACCAACTCTAATAACTAATGCTGTTAATGGTTATGATGAGATTAGCTTTAATGGCTCGAATAAGTTAGTTACTGGAATGACTCTTACCACTTCTAACTTTATAGTAAATGAAGCCTCTTCTTTTGTAGTTGTAAGAGCCGATAATACCACTCAAAGATCTTGTGTATATACCACCGACCCCCTTGTTGGCTCAACCAGATTTACCTGCCATATCCCTTGGGAGAACCAAGTTTATTTTGATATAGGAACTTGTTGTGGCACTGATGCCCGAATACAAGTTAGTGGTCTTTCAGGCTTAACTAATTACTCCATTTGGTCCTATGGTGCTCATCCTACAACAGGGAAACAACTTTATAGAAATGAAAATTTGTTACAAAATAGAGGTAACACAACAACCTATAACTCTTATAGCACACAACGCTTTAATCTAGGAGGGAATACTTCTGGAACTGCTGGTTTTGTAGGCGATATGACTGAAGTAGCCATTTTTAAAACCAAAGTAAATGCTGCGCAAAGAATCATTATTAATAATTATTTATCTGCAAAATATGATCAAGCGCTTACGGCTAATAACTTTTATCTTCAAGATAATGCGGCCAATGGAAATTTCGATCATAACGTTGCTGGTATAGGTCAAGCTAGTGATAGTTCAAGTCATACCGATTCGCAAGGTACAGGCATTGTTAGAATAAACACCCCTTCGAATTTATCTAATGGCGATTATTTATTTTGGGGTGAAAATATTAAAGACGCTACTTATGAGTTCGCAACCAATACTACTAATTACACTGAACAGTTAAACACCACATGGCGTGTTAGTAAAGCCAACAATTTGGGTACTGTTACGGTCACCTTTGACATAAGTGCTATAGATTTATCTGGTTTTCAAGGTACTACTTGTTCGCCGTTACAATTAATTTTGGATAACGATTCTGATGTTTCATCGCCTACATCAGTTTACCCGCTTACCATTTCAGGAACTACGGCTACTGTATCAGGGGTTTCTTTTTCTAATGGAGATTATTTCACGCTACGATACACCGACCAAATTGTTTGGGATGGATCGTTGTTTTTTAATGGTTCTGGTACAGCCAATGCACCAAGTGCCGCTGACGCTTGTTTAAAATTAACTGTAAAAGCTGGAAGTCCAGCCACCTTAAGTGCTACGGCCCATGTAAGAGAAGTAGAAGTGGAATCGGGTGCTACATTAAATGTTAATGACGGGTTACTTTTAGAAGTTGAAGATTCTGTAACTATTGACGGTACCTTAGACTTATTAGGAGAAGCTCAGCTCATACAGAATCACTCGGGACCAACGACAAATTCTGGAAACGGGTCATTGATCATTAGACAACAAGGCACCACAAATTTATACAATTACAATTACTGGAGTGCTCCTGTGAATAGAGGTGGTCGATGGGAAATTGGCTGGCTTGAAGATGCTAGTGGACCAATAACTTTTAATCCCAATGTAGATGCCGATCCATCCACTTCGCCAATTACTTTAAGTAGCAGATGGCTGTATACTTTTAGTGGAGTAACCAATAATTATTATGCTTGGCAGCCCATTGATCCAACTACTGTAATATCTTCTGGAGTAGGCTATACTTTAAAGGGTTCGGGAGCCTCAAGCACAGAACAAGAGTACGTTTTTAAAGGTATACCGAACGATGGGGACTATACAAAATTGGGGCTTGCTGGAAACGATTTATTACTTGGCAACCCCTATCCTTCAGCTATGGATGCTACACAATTTATCAATGACAATGCTGGAATTATTACTGGAACCCTCTATTTTTGGGAGCATTTTAGCTCGAACAATAGCCACTACCTTAAAGATTACGAAGGCGGTTATGCTACCTATAACCTGATTATGGGAATTTCAGCTGCAATTCCTGATAATTCTGGTTTAACAAGTGGAATGGGAACAGCTTCAAAAGTAGCACCAACAGGAAACATTAGTGTAGGACAAGGTTTTTTTGTAACTAACAGCTCAACCGCGTTTATTCAATTCAATAATGGTCAACGTGTTTTTGCAAAAGATTCAGATGGAGGAAGTATTTTCTATAAGTCGAACAGTAATAAATCAACTACGACTCAAGATAACAGAACCAAAATATGGTTTGCGTTTTTAGAACCTAACAACATAAAGAAAATCTTTGGCTTAGGTTACGATCCAAATCATGCCACCATAGGTTACGACAATGGTTATGATGCGATAGCTTTTGATGAATTTAAAAATGATATTTACTGGCCATTAGAAGACAAGGAATTAGTTATCCAAGCCTTACCTCATATTAATATCGAGGATGAATTGCCAGTTACAATAAAAGCTACCGATGGCGGTATTTACAAAATGACTATTGATGACTCGCAGCATCTACCTGATGCCTTGGAAGTGTTTTTAAAGGATTTTGAAACGAATAGCTACTTTGATCTAAGAAATACTATCGCGGAAATTAATCTACAAAGTGGTACCTATGAAAACCGATTTGCTGTTGTGTTTCAAAAAGGAAGTCTTTTAAATACTGAAGGGGTTGCAAAAAACACCGTTACGGCAACTTACAATAAACCAACGGAGACCCTCGCTTTAAATCATATTGAAGATTTAAGTAACATAGCCTCTGTAATAATCTATGATGTTAATGGTAAAAAAGTTATCACGAAAAGAACGTTAAAATCGGCTAGTATTGATGTTAGCGCATTAAGTGAAGGCTTATACATATTAAATTTAAAACTGAAATCGGATTCTAATAAGCGCTCTATAAAGTTCCTTAAATATTAGGCATAATTGTGAAAAATTATAAGCTGTCTGAAAAGTTTAAACCATCGTCATACTTTGCTAGACACAGCATGGCATCACATCAAATTCCATGATTATGAGAATCTGAATTAAATTCAGATTGACGAAACATCCACTTTTTCAGACAGCCCTACTTTTATAATTTCACGTTCTTCGGCTTAATCTAAAATCGGTTATCACCATCAAGTAAATCACCGAGACCGCCTAACACACTGCCTTCGCCTTTACGCTTTCCTCCTGCTTGAGGTGCAGTGGCCAAAACGCGACCAGCTAGTCGACTAAAAGGTAAAGACTGAATATAAACGGTTCCAGGGCCTCTCAATTTTGCAAAGAACAAGCCCTCGCCTCCAAAAATGGTGTTTTTAATACCTCCTACAAACTCAATATCATAATCGATGGTTTGATCGAAACCAATAATACAACCAGTATCAACACGTAAAGTTTCTCCTGCCTTAAGTTCTTTCATAGCCATAGTACCTCCAGCATGTACGAATGCCATACCATCGCCTTCTAATTTTTGCATGATAAAACCTTCGCCACCAAACAAGCCACGCCCTAAACGTTTGGAAAATTCAATACCAATACTCACGCCTTTGGCTGCACATAAAAAAGCATCTTTCTGACAAATAAATTTACCTCCGAAGCGGGTCAAATCAATAGGAATGATTTTGCCGGGATACGGTGACGCAAAAGAGACCTTACGCTTTCCGCTTAGGTTATTATAAAAGGCTGTCATAAATAAACTTTCGCCCGTAAGAATGCGCTTTCCTGCTCCTAAAATCTGTCCTAAAAACCCAGGATCCTTTTGTGAACCATCACCAAAAATGGTTTCCATTTGGATGCCCTCTTCCATCATCATAAAACTTCCGGCCTCGGCTACGACACCTTCTTGTGGATCTAATTCAATTTCTACGTATTGCATTTCTTCGCCGTAGATAATGTAATCAATTTCGTGTGCTGTCATTTTTTTCGATTTTTGTTGATAATAATATGTTGCTCCCTTTTTTATTTTGTTACAGTGATTTTATTTTTTTCACAGAAATACTCTACGTTTTTTCTTTGTGGTCCTTCGTGACTTCTTTGTGAAGCTCTGCGTAAATATTTCTATTTCTCAGAGTTTCGCTGAGCTAACACAGAGACACACAGAGCTTTTTCTTTGTAAACCTTAGCGTCTTCTCTGTGAGGCTAGGCGTAAATATCTCTTTTCACAGAGTTTCACTGAGATAACACAGAGATGCACTGAGTTCTTTTCTTTGTGAACCGTAGCGCCTTCTCTGTGAGGCTCGGCGTAAATATCTCTTTTCACAGAGTTTCGCTGAGATAACACAGAGATGCACTGAGTTCTTTTCTTTGTGAACCGTAGCGTCTTCTTTGTCAGGCTCGGCGTAAAGTTTTTTTCACAGAGTTTCGCTGAAATAACACAGAGATACACCGAGTTCTTCTTTGTGAACCTTAGCGTCTTCTCTGTGAAGCTCGGCGTAAATATCTCTTTTCACAGAGTTTCGCTGAGATAACACAGAGATACACAAAGCTTTTTCTTTGGAGCCTCTGGGCATTCTAGTAACAACAAAAAACTAAACCTTAAGCTTAACACTCCATTCAAAATGAAAGGTAGAAACCTCATCCCCTGCTTCATCAACTCCAACTGAAGTCATCGTTAAAGTTTCGCCAGCTCCGGTTGCGATCGCCTTTTCTAACAAGGCATCGACCAATTCTCCATCCTTACAGCTAAAGGTAATTTTCCCTCTAGCTTTTTTGGAGTAGCTTGCCCTATTGGCAGTCACCAACATAGACATTTTTTTGCCGGTTGACTGGATTTTCGTCATCATCAATGCGCCAGTTGTAAACTCGGCAGCCATGCCTTGAACAGCCCAAAACATGGACTTAAACGGATTTTGATTTATCCACCGGTGTTTCACAACAACCTCACACTTTTTATCATCTATAAACCGTGTTCTTACGCCGCACAAATAAGCCGCAGGCAGCTTAAACGCCATATAAGTATTTAATTTTGTAGGGGTTACATTCATACACATCATTTAAATTCACTCCCTAAGTTAAGCAATAAATTTGTTGTCACAATTGTTAATATTATGTTAAATTTAGGTACTATGCGTAACATAATACCTTTTTAAAGACATATATTTGCATAAGAAACTATTATACGTTTTTAAATTATGGAAGATAGACAACAAAAAAATATTGCCACATTTATTCATTTATCATCATTTACAAGATTTATTTTTCCTTTCGGAAATTTTATAGGGCCTTTAATATTATGGCTATCCAATAGAGATAAATCTGAATTTATCAACAAGAATGGTAAACAAATCATCAATTTCCAGATTAGCATTTTGCTTTATGCGATCATTATAGCTTGTATTGCTATTCCGTTTTTTCTGTTGTCCATTTTTGGCAATATAGCCTTCAGTAATTTTGAAGGTATTGAGCTCGATATCAATCAGCCTTCTGTCATCATATTCACAGCATTAGGCTTAGGTGTTATAGCGATCGTGGCTTTCGTATTGGAACTGGTGTTAATCATTATTGCAAGTCTTAAGGCTAGGGATGGCGAAATTTATAAATATCCTTTAACCATACAATTTTTAAAATAAACAGATCAAGACGGTTTCAGAAAACAAAAAAAAATCAATCAAAAAGCGAATTGTTTCATCACATAAAAGCTTTTAAAACGTACTGAATTTCATCACCTCAGCAACCAATTAAAAGCAAAAAATACAACACATGAAAATAGAAAACACAAAAGCCCAAATGCGCAAAGGCGTTTTAGAGTTTTGCATTCTATCGGTCTTAAAAGATGAAGATGCCTACGTGGCCGAAATTTTAAGCACTTTAAAAGATGCCAAACTTCTTGTGGTAGAAGGTACCATTTACCCTTTGCTTACCAGACTTAAAAACGCCGATCTTTTAAGTTACCGCTGGGAAGAGTCTACCTCTGGCCCACCTAGAAAATACTACGGTTTAACAGAAACAGGAAAACTGTTTTTAGAAGAACTTAGTAGTACTTGGAATGAACTTCAAAACGCAGTAAACATCGTAACAAGCCAAAAAAATAACAGCAATGAATAAAACAGTAAACATAAATTTAGGAGGTATATTTTTTCATATTGATGAAGACGCCTACTTAAAACTTCAAGGTTATTTGGAGTCTATAAAACGCTCGTTAGCAAACTCGCAAGGTAGCGATGAAATTATTGCCGACATTGAAGCACGAATTGCAGAACTTTTTAACGAACGCTTAAAAAACAACAAGCAAGTTATTAGGCTTAGAGAGGTGGATGAAATCATTTCAATCATGGGGCAACCAGAAGATTATGTGGTTGATGAAGAAATTTTTGAAGACGATCCGAGCACGAATCAAAACAAATCTACTCGCTCTAAAAAATTATTTAGAGATCCCGACAACTCCTATATCAGTGGGGTATCGTCTGGATTAGCGCATTACTTCGGTATTGATGCCATTTGGGTGAGATTGGCTTGGATTCTTTTAGTGTTTGGTGCAGGAACAGGCGTATTACTTTATATTTTACTGTGGATTTTAGTTCCTGAAGCTAAAACTACTGCCGAAAAAATCATGATGACCGGCGAGCCTGTTAACATTAGTAATATTGAAAAAAAAATAAAAGACGGCTTTGATAACGTCTCGCAAGTTGCCAAAAACGTATCGGATTCGGTATCGAAAGCAGCTAAAAATGTAGACCTGAAAAAAGGCACGAATTCTATTAAATCGACGTCAAAAACGTTTTTCGATAGCCTGGCCGATGCCGTTATGATCTTGCTTAAAATATTTGCTAAATTCATAGGTATTTTACTCATTATCATTGGAGCATCAACCTTAATCGCGCTTATTGTTGGTCTTTTCTCTATAGGTGTGGCCGATATAGTTCACATACCAGGTTTAGATAGCCTAGATTTAGTAAACGTGGGTAACACTCCTATCTGGTTGGTCTCACTTGCTATATTTTTTGCTGTAGGGATTCCGTTCTTTTTCTTGTTTTATTTAGGACTTAAAATTTTAATCAACAATTTAAAATCTATTGGAAACATTGCCAAATTCACCCTGTTAGGCCTATGGATTTTATCCATAATCACCTTGGTTATTTTTGGTATCCGACAAGCAAGCGAGCACGCGTTCGAAGAAAGTTATATTGAAAAAAACGAGCTCTTTATTAAAGCTAACGATACTTTAATGGTTAAAATGAGTCATAGCGATAAATTCAACTCTAGCTTTAGCCGAGATGATTTTAAACTAGCTCATGATGACAATGGCAATAAGATTATGTATTCATCTGATGTTCGTATTATGGTAAAATCCACTTCCGATACCTTAGCCTCACTTTCTATCATAAAAAGTGCCAATGGAAGAAACTATGAAACGGCTATAGCACGAGCAAAAAACATCAACTATCATTATGAAGTTAACAACAACAACTTGATGCTAGATGCTTTTTTAACTACCGATATCAAAAACAAGTACAACGATCAAGAAGTTGATATCATACTCTATCTACCAGAAAACACCGTGGTATATTTTAGTAGTAATACAGAAGACTTTATTCGTCATAACACCCATGAAGGTCATTTGATATCTGACAAGAACACCAATCATTTTATCCGCATTATGGATAATAACTCGAAGTGTTTAGACTGTCCTGATGAAGATTTTAATGTTGAGGTCGACACCCCAGAAGTAAAAATTGACAGCAATGGTATTAAAGTCGAATCGGAGGAAGTTAAAATAAATATTAGCAGTAAAGGCATCGAAATAAAATCTGATCAGTAACAATTCATCATTAAAAAACTACAATTCAAACACTTAATTTTCATCAACATATATATTCTAAGGATATTTATGACATCAAATTAAAAATCAAGCATTCATCATCATCAAAAAACGAACATTATGAGCACTTTAATCAAAATCATTGTAAGCACGGTATTAAGCTTCATGCTGCTTTCTTGTAATCTCGACATCAGTCCTGGAGAACGAGGTAATGGCCATGTAACCACCGAAACTCGCCCTTCTAACGCAGCGTTTTCAACCATAAAAGCAGCCGAGGGTTTGGATGTTTATTTAACCCAAAGTGACGAAGCAAGCATTACTGTAGAAACCGACGAGAACCTTCAGGAACTTATCTTAACCGAAATTAAGGATGGTGTTTTAAACATACACACCAAAAAAAATATTGGTAATTCGACTTCTAAAAAAGTAAGGGTTCATTTTAAAAACATATCTGAAATTATATCATCAAGCGGCAGTGATGTTTACAGCACCAATACCATAAGAGCTGAATCATTAAAGCTGAAATCTAGTAGTGGAAGTGATATGGAGCTTGAAGTGAATACCCAAGCTTTACATTGTAAATCGTCGAGCGGATCGGACCTGAAACTCTCTGGAAAAACCGTAAACCTATTGGCTGAAGCCTCAAGCGGAAGCGCTATAAAAGCAGCCGATCTATTTGCTGAAGCTGCGGAAGCTAAAGCCTCTAGCGGATCGGATATTACTGTAAACACTTCAAAATCTTTAATTGCTAAAGCCTCAAGTGGTGGAGATGTTAATTATTTTGGAAACCCTGAAAAAGTAGAAAAAAGCAATAATCCTTCTGGAAGCATTAAACAGAAGTAAAAAAATCATCAACTTGATCATGTACCTCATCGGTTAAAACATGTTCAGGTTGATGGTCTTAAACCTTATCCAAGCTTGGCTTGAAGTAGTTCCTCTAACACCGACTCGACACCTTCATTCGTATTACTTTTGGTCTCGAAACGCGCTATTTTCTTCACATCGGGATGTGCGTTGGCCATAGCATAGCTGAAATAACCTAGCCCTAACATTTGCAAATCATTGTTATAATCGCCAAAAACTAAGGTCTCATCTGAATTTACATTCAGTTTATTTTGAAGCATGGACAAAGCATAACCTTTATTGGACTCCTTATGAGAAATATCAAGCCAGTTTTTTCCTGAAATCGTAATCTGTAATTCGTGAGTCATATCTTTCATAACAGGAAGAATGCAGGTTTCAGAAGATTCAAAATGGTAAACCGCTATCTTGAGAAATTCATCATCAACCACTTTGGTGATATCATCCACCACCTCATAAGACTTATAGTATTCGCTGAATTTAGCTATAAATGCCTCATCCTTAGTTTCAATATAAGCCGCTTTTTTTCCGCATAAAACGATATAAGCCCCAGTAATTGTACGCAGTTTTTCAACACATTTTTGCACATCTTCCTTAGATAATTTCAGCAACACTTCAGCAACTTCTCCATGTTGCATAAACCCGCCATTTTCGGCAATAATGGAAATCTCATCCTTTATTTTGTCAAGTTTATGAAGAATGCTTTGGTACTGTCTACCACTAGCAGCCACAAAATGAACCTTATGTTTTTTTAAGGCTTCAAACTGACTAAAAAATCGCGCACTTACTTCGCCTTTAGAGTTAAGCAAAGTACCGTCCATATCTGAAACCACTAATTTTACCTTCGAAAAATCCATAACATCCTTTTTAAGACCAAAATACAATATTATTAAGAAGCTAAACAGCGATGCTTGTTTTTAAAATGTTAAACAAAAAAAAGGCAGATGAAAAATTCATCTGCCTTTAAATTTATTCTTAAGAAAAATTATTTCTTAATGATGCGCTTATTAACAGCACCTGATTTTCCTTCAAGTCTGAAAATATACATCCCTGAATTCAGGTTTGAAATATCAACAGATGGACTTTGAATCGCTTGATTTAAAACCACTTTCCCTGTTAAATCAAAAACAGTTAGTGTTTCGTAATTGCTTGCACCATTAATATTTACAGTGTTCGCAGCTGGGTTTGGCCAAAAGCTTGCAGCTTCAACTGAATCGTTTACATTAGCACTTTTAGAAGCACCAGATTTTGATGTTGCTGTACTAGAATATCCAAATACTCTAAGCTCCTCAATACTAATCCAATCTCCAGAATAATCATCGGCACCAGTTACCGTGATTCTAACATATCTAACATCAATTTCATTAAAAGAATCTGCTATTGGAGATGAATTTGAACCTCCAGTTGAGTTATTAGTTCTATCTACAACTTCAGTATAAGAACTTCCGTCTTCAGAAACTTCAATTGTATATTGGTAAGCACGGTCACCAAAACAGATAACTTCAGTACTATTAACGGTATACAAACCACCTAAATCGATCACTGTCCACTCAGGGTATGATTCTGCAGACCATCTTGAATCTTCATCACCATCAACTAAATTAGAAGCTGGATTATGAGATTGTTGGCTAGAAAAAGTCACCGATTTCCCTAAAGCCACATTAGTAGATTCTGGAGTTGGCTCACCTCCATTGTCATCGTCATCATCATCACCACCGTTATCGCTACCATCACCTGGGAAAACAGCTAATTCTAATAAACTTACCCAACTACCTGTGTAAGCATCAGCACCAGTAACCGTAATTTTTACGTATCTAGCATCAACACTATCAAAAGCATCTATAATTGGACTTGATGCTGTTCCTGGTGTTGAGTTATTTGTTCTGTCTACAACTTCGGTATAAGAACTTCCGTTTTCAGAAACTTCAATAGTATATTGGTAAGCACGATCGCTATAACATACTAACTCTGTACTTCCAATATTTTGAATGGCTCCTAAATCGATAGTAGCCGATTGTGGGAAACCTGAAACAGACCATCTTGTACCTGTATCACCATCAACAAGATTAGCTACCACATTAGATCCATCGGCAGATCCTGTTCCTGATACATATTTATTTAATGCTAAATTCGTATCGTCTGAAGGGTTTGATGCTTCTAATACAGTAACATTAGTTGAATCTGTATAATTTCCATCTGAAGTTGTTACAGTAATTGTTGCTGATCCTTCTGAATGTGCAGTCACTACACCTGTAGAACTTACTGAAGCTACGGCATTATTATTAGAGCTATAGCTCACACTTTTATTAGAGGCATCTGAAGGACTTACAGAAGCAGATAATTCTTGAGTTCCACCAATAGCTAAACTCACTGAACTAGGGTTTAAAGATACACCTGTAACATCGATAGGGTCGGTTGATCCACCACCATCACCGTGATCTACTAAGAAATCATATACTAATACTTCACCATAGTTGTCTGGATCGTCAGTATTATCACCCTCTCTTTCAGGGTTACTTTGCGTATAGTTACCTACTTTAAAGTACGTTTGATCGTAGTTTAAGTCCATTACATAGTCGTTACCATCGGCTCTTACTAAGTATGAAGAGGCATTTCCGCTGTTAAAAGCGTTTAATAAGTTACCATCTTCAGCATAATAACAATAGTGCTTACCATCTTCAACTAAAAAGATAACTTCATGAATATCACCTAAGTTATAATCTGTTTTAATGGTTACATCATCACGTAGTTTTCCTCCATTGAATGATAAAAATAAATGTGAATTTTCTAATCGCATTACCATAGAATCGTCGATACCATCGTCTTTATTTCCATGAATTTGCGTTGCTACTAAATGTGATTTAGTAATTGGTAAATGTGTGATGGCTTGTTTTACATATATCATGTGCGAACCTTCGGTGGTCCAATAGATATCTTTACTTCCATCAACTTCTCTTTCTCTAAGCTCTGAACGGATGTAACTTGAATTAGGCGTTGTACCGTTATCACTTCTTATTGGCGCTCTAAAAACGATAGCATCGCCAGAATTATTAACATAAAAGAATTCGTTTGATTCGCCACACAATTGTTTTTCTTCTACACCATCTGGATAAGTAATTTTCCATTGGTTACAATTACGCATGAGGTCTGAGGGAGTTTGTGCCGTTCCTATTTGAAAGGCCCCTAAAAATAGGGTTGCGCATACCGCCAGCTGGCTTATGCGACTTGATAATGTTAGATTCATTTTAATTTAGTTTAAGTTGTTTTAATAAAATGGGTTAATTGGTTAATCAAACTGGTTGTTCAAAGTGGTGAACCAATTTAATTAACCGCAATGTATAAGAAAGTACTCTAACTAACAACTGAAAACCAATAATTTAAACACAACACGTGTAATATTATCGATGAAATACATCTTTTTAAGGTTTTTTCCCACTAACTACTAACAAAATAACCCTTAAAATATTAACATATACATATTTTTTAAGGTAGTTTTTTAACAAATACTCATTTCAGCTTTCTGTTTTTAGTTCAAAAAAAAAGCAGATGACTAAAAATCATCTGCTTATGAAGGACGCAAAGTCAATTTTTAAAACCGGTTAATACATCCTTTTTTGTTTAATTTTTAATAATACGTTTATTAATAACTTTATCATTTCCAATAATTCTAAAAATATAAACGCCTGAGTTAAGGTTTGAAATATCTACTGAATCTCCAAGTAATGGTTGATTGATCACGACTTTACCCGTTTGATCGAATACCATTACCGATGACGCAGCATCTAGTCCACTAATATTTACCGTGTGACTTGCTGGGTTTGGCCAAAGTGTAACCGTTTGTAAACTGTCGTTTTCTAATTTAGAACTGCTTGATTTTGATGTCGCTGATGAATACCCAAATACTCTAAGCTCTTCTATACTTATCCAATCTCCAGAATAACTATTGGCACCTGAAACCGATATTCTCACATATCTCGCATCAATTTCGCTAAAATCATCTGAAATTGGAGCACCATTTGAACCACCTGTAGAATTATTAGAGCGATCGACAACTTCGGTAAAGTTATTACCATCTTCTGAAATCTCAATGGTATACTGATACGCACGATCGTTAAAACAAATAACCTCTGTGCTATGAATGGTGTAAAGTCCTCCTAAATCTATAACTGCCCATTCTGGATAGGTTTGAGCCGACCATCTAGAATCTTCATCACCATCAACAAGGTTAGAAGCTGGATTTGTCGATTGCTCGCTAGAATAAGTCACCGATTTTTCTAAAGCCACATTGCTAGAAGTTGGTGTAGGTCCAGACCCGCCACCTGTTAAGGTTAACTCATTAAAGTAAACAGTAGCCTCACCACTATCTTGTAAATAGACACCATTTTTCCAATAACTTGGGAATGACCAAAAAGATACATCCACATTTACTAATTCTGTACCATTAACCTCAACGATCATATCGCCAGAATCTATAGTAATATCACAATCAAAATAGCCGCTAGGTGTCGCTCCAAGATCGATATGAGTTGTGTTTACTCCTGCAGCATCAACTTTAACTGCTGCCCATAAATGGTCATCACTTTGGTAAACACGTAGCAAAGGTTTATTTGGTCCACTACCAACATTGGCATCATCGTGAATTTGCATGATGGTTAACTGCTCACAGGTTTGTTCTATAATATTTACATTGGCATGAAGCGTTTGAGAACTCCCATCGACATACCAGTTTTCTAGGAATCTTAATTCCGATCGTTGCGATGTGCCTCCTGAATCTCTAGTTTGATAAAACGCTAATTTATCGCCATCGGCAACATAAAATGTATTGGAAGCATAGCCTGCAATAATTTCGGCGTCTGTAGCCTCTGTACCACTTAACGGCGATTGTAATTTACACTGTGCTAAATAATCTTGAAACTTCGCTAAATCGTAAGGCACAGTACCGTTATTAGTACTCCCATTTACGGTTACCACCGTTGTATCGGTAAAATCACCATCATCTGTAGTTACTGTAATAGTAGCCGAACCTTCTGAAACTGCTGTAACTACACCATTAGCATTCACTGTAGCCACATTGGTATTGCTACTACTGTAACTTACATCTTTATTAGTCGCATCACTCGGACTAACACTTGCCGATAGTTGCTCGGTATCGCCTTCATCTAAAGTTACATTTGAAGGTGTTAATGACACTGAAGTCACCGCCACTGTTGTTGGCGCATCTTCGCCAGCAAACACACGTAGCTCTAATAAACTTACCCAACTTCCGGTATATGAATCTGCTCCTGTTACTGTAATTTTCACAAATCGGGCATCAATACTATCAAAAGTATCTGCAATCGGATTTGAAGTTGATCCTCCCGATGTGTTGTTACTTCTGTTTACCACTTCGGTGTAGCTCCCATTCTCGGTATTAGATACTGAAATAGTATATTGATAAGCTCTATCACTATAACACACCAATTCAGTACTTCCTAAAGTGTATACAGATCCTAAATCAATTGTTGCCGTTTGTGGAAAGCCGGAAACCGACCATCTTGTGCCTGTATCACCATCAACCAAATTGGATTCCACATGAGCCCCATCGGCTGTACCCGTACCTTGCACCGATTTATTTAAAGCCACATTATCACCTACCGAAGGTGTTGGCGCTTCTTCAACAGTCACATTTATAGTATCGGTATACCCGCCATCGTCGGTAGTTACGGTAATAGTAGCATTACCTTCAGCATGACCGGTAACAACACCATCTGAATTTACTGAAGCCACATTCGAACTACTCGTACTATAGCTCACGCTTTTATTCGATGCATCGGAAGGACTTACTGTAACAGATAAAGATTGAGATTCTCCAACAGACAGATTTAAATTGCTAGATGAAAAAGCCACAGAAGACACCTCGACATTTCCTGATGAAGCAGCTTCTTGTGTTACTTGAATCGTTTGGTTAGACACTCCAGAACCACTTACTGTAATAGTACCTGAGCGCTCTGAATCGGTTGTATTTTCTTGAACGGTAACACTAATAGTACCATTACCAGAATCAGAAGATGGCGATACTGTAATCCAAGATTGGTTATCGGTAACGGTCCAACTTACATTTGAAGATACGTTTACTGTTGCTGTGTCTCCTTCCGCAGGAAAATCATTCAAAGAAGCCACTGATAAATAATCACCCGAGCTTCCGTTACCTGTAGCATCCAAAAAGCTAGCACCTACAGAAACCCCAACCATACTATTAGTATGTGGTGAAAAAGTTGCAGAACCACTAGCACCACTCACCTCGTGAGCACCAGCATCCATATTAGAATTCGGTCTAGTACGTCCTTCAATATCGTTATTTACAGTAGAACTATAAGCATTACCGGCTGCATTTGCAGCTGGCCCCGAAGCACTAGGTTTAAAAATTTCACCACTAGCAGAAAAATTAGCGTTAGCTTCTGTAATTCCTGAGTTTGAAATACCGATGGTCGTCCCACCAAAAATATTGCCTTCATAAGTCATGCCTTGTCCAGTTCCAGAAATATCACCACTTACAATATTCGATTCTGTACTATAAACAACATTATAAGCTAAAACTCCCGTTGGATCGTAGCTGGAACGATCGTTATAAAAAATTGGCGACTCCACATTATATAAGGTATTAAAAGCAACCACGATACCATCTACTTTTTGATAGCCGTTAGTAGTTCCTCCAGAAGTGTCGGATCCTCCTACTAGCGTGATACCATTATTCCATTTATCGCCACTACTCACCACATCTTGAATGTAGTTGTTAGTAATAACATGGTAACTATCGGTGATTCTAATACCTCCTGTACCTTCAACATTTTCTCCTAGAAAATAATTTCCGTCTACTGTAGCACGCGCTCCATGTCGCATCACTAAAGAACCTCTACATCTTCTAAAAGTGTTGTTGCGGTATACGTTATCGGCACTTTTGTTGGTTATAATTTCGTTTTCACCATCAGCTTTGTAAAAATAATTACCTTCTACAGTTACGCTTGCACTTTTATCCTGAAATTCGCTTGTACCAACTCGAATTGTTTCACTGTCGCCAGAATGCGTTGTAGAGGGGTCACGCTTAATATAATTATAGAAATAATTGTTTCTAATGATATGCCCTACAGGATTATAATCATTATACTCTAGTTCCACCAATACTAGAGCTCCTGGGCTATTTTTGTTAAGAAAGGAGCAATTTTCAACCACGTTATTGGTACCATAAAGTACTATCCAGCGGTGTTTATCTGTACCACTAGGGGTTAGATTATTAAATCCGCAGTTTCTAATGGTTGAATGATTGGCATAAGCACTACTCTTCCTAAATTGAATATGATTATTACTGCCAGGCCCACCATTCCAGTAGAATCCATCGATAATAACATAGTCTCCAGAAATATCCATATTGGTTAAGCCTGTAAAGACTACGCCTCCAGGGGTTTCTGCTCTTAAGATAATCGGATTTGAAGCGGTTCCGTTTGCAGTGAAATTAATTCTTTGTTCATCACCATAGGTTCCGTTTGTCCAAGTAACCACATCTCCAGGAGATAGGCTTAATGCGTTAAACTCATCGGCTGAGCTAACGGTGTAATCGGCGCCATAAGACTGTAAAGCGCACAAGAGTGTCGTAACGAAAAGAGCCATGCGGCCAATTCGTTTAAATAAAAAATGTTTCATTTAAGTTTAGTTTAAGTTTTAATTAAAAAAATGGTTTAATTGGTAAATCAATCTGGTTATTCAAAGTGGTGAACCAGTTTAATTCTTACGCAATGTAAAAGAAAGAAGACAATTTAACAACTGAAAATCAACATTTTAGACAAACAACACATAAATTAACATTTGAAATGAATTCGATAAAAAGCATTTTTCATGGTTAAAATACACATCAAAACACTTGAAAACCGTTGCTATATCTATATTTAAAGCCTTTAAAAAATATCAAATCCACAAAAAATAAGACATAAAATTACATTTATGAATACTAGATGAAAAGTGTTTTTTGAAGCAAGAAAATTCAAGTTTTGGTTTTGAGATTCTAGAAATACCTTTAAAAAAAAACAAAGCTGTATTAAAAAATTCAAACCTTCGTCATTCTGTGCTCGACACAGCATATCATCAAACTAAAATTCAATGATTTTGAGTATCTGAAATAAATTCAGATTAACGCAAGATTCAATTTTTAAAACAGCCTCGTAAAACTTATCTCAAAAATAATATTTATGAAAAAGTGGTGGTATGCCCCACATTAGCTGAGTAAGACTCTGAGAGAATCGTATCAACAAAAATCCATTCTGAGGTTACTTGTGTTGTGGTGAAAGTAGCCATCATATATCCACGACGCGAAGCATCGAAATACTGTAATCCATCAACTAGCGTGGTCATGGCTTGCTCAAAACCTGCAATCATTTCAGGGCTTGTCGCCCCCAAATAGGTTTCAAATCCTGGGGAACTAACGCCCGAAGTTGCTAATTCTACGCCTACCTCGGTTCCGTTTTGAGATCTTAACACATTATGCCAAGCGTTATGTGTATCGCCAGCTAAAGTCACTAGTTTTTTTCCGTTTAAGGCATTATAAATCACCTCGCGATCTACAGGATAACCGTCCCATGCATCTAGATTATATGGAATAGCTGTTAATACCCTAGCTTTTTCTTCGTAGGTTAAAGTAGGGTCTTGCTGTAACATTCTTGCTTTAATGGTTGTGAGTTCTGTAAGGGTTTGAGCAAAGGCCGCACTCCCAAAAGCCAATAATAATTCCGCAGGAATATACATGTTGCCCATAAGTACTTGCTGTCCTAAAACTTGCCATTTTGCGTTATTGCTTTGAATTTCATTCACCACCCAATTAAGCTGTTCTGCTCCCAGTAATGAACGCGACGTATCGCTTAATGCGGCTTGAAAGGCCAGAGCATCAAATCCTGTTGCTGTAAAATAATCGGTGATATTCAACTGCTTATCACGACCAATAACTCGGGTATCTAACATCACTAAATTAACCAAGTTTCCAATATTTATATTTCTATAAATAATATCCTTTTGGTCTTTGAATCGCTGAGTAAAGGGTAAAAATTCGCTATAAGCCTGAAGCGCATATTGTTTACGGGTTTCGAATGGGCCTTCGGTTGCTTCATCGTGGTTCTCGGCACCATCGATATAAGTATCATTAGCGATTTCATGGTCATCCCAGACGCAAATAAAAGGTTTCTTTTGATGTGCTAATTGTAAGGAAACATCAGAACGATACTGCTTATAACGGGTTCTATAATCTTCTAATGAAAGGATTTCGTGGGCCGGCTCATGAAATCTGTTTAAAAAGGCATTTTCAGCTGAAGCCCCGTAACCCCCCGCTTCGTATTCATAAAAATAATCCCCTAAATGCACGATAATATCAGCTTCAGAATTGGCCATAGCATCGTAAGCATTAAACAAGCCTGCTTGGTAGTTAGAACATGAGCAAACCGCTAATTTTATTTGTGAAGCCTCGGTTGGTAACGTTATCGTTTCACCTGTTACCGAAACGGCATTATCATCACTACTAATAAAACGGTAATACAATTTTAAATCGGCTTCCAATTCTGTTAATTCTACAGCAATGGTTAAATCTCTAGACGCTTCTGTGGTGATTTTCCCGGATCTCAAAATACTAGAAAAGCTAGAATCTGTAGAAACTTCCCAAATGATGTCTTTGTTTGCGGTAGCATAGCGCGTCCATATAATTACGCTAGAACTTGAAGGGTCGAAACTAGCAACGCCCTGATTGAAGTTTTTATGGGTTAACTGAGTAGAGTCGTAATCTTCTTGAAAATTATCGTCATCACTACTACAACTCATAAAATTAGGAGCTAATATAACACCTCCCGTTGCTATTAAAGCTTGCTTAATAAAGCCTCTTCTTCCTGTATTTTTAATTGCCATTTTTCTTTTTGTTCAAAAATGGCTTATTTAAAAACTTCAGAAGTTAGCAAATCTTTAAGGGTGTGTAAAATAATATTTCTTTTCTTCTATTATATGCCCTAAAAGTGCAATACTTAAAAAGAAATCATATAAGATTTTTAAACCCCTCATACATGCGCATGTTTTTTTTTACAAACTTACACTAGAATAAACCATTCACATAAAGGCTTTTAAGAAATAGTTAGAAAGAATCGCATTACGTGATTTGATTTATTTTCTAGAGTTCATTAAAATTAGTAATGCTTTTCTTTCTAAATTCAATTTTTACTAAAAACACATACTGAATATTCCATAATATTCACACCTTATTCATGTTATTTTTTATATTATTGTTTAAAATTTAAACAAATCGTAATATTAAATTCAAGAGTTATTAAGAATTAACTAAAATCCCCATGAATGACATAGATGCTGTAAAAGCGCTTAAAGAAGGAGATGAGAGCGCATTTAGATATCTATTTTATCAGTACTACGATAGGCTAGTTGCATATATTGTTACATATACTCATGATAAAATGAGTGCAGAAGACATTGTACAACAAGCCTTTATTGATTTTTGGAATAATAAGTCTAAGTTAGATACTATTAGATCTCCAAAAAACTATTTATACAGCATAGCCTACAATCGATTTATTGATACTATACATACAGAAAAGCGTCAAAGTAATTTGTTAGATCAAATATACGAAAGAGCCTTAAGAGATAAAATAGAAGAAGACACCGAGCAGTTAGATGAACGCGTTAAACGCATGAAAGCTATCATAGAATCTTTACCACCAAAGTGTAAAACGATTCTTGAAATGAATAAGGTTAAAGGTATTAAGTATCGTGAAATTGCTGAAATTATGGATATTTCTATAAAAACAGTAGAAGCACAAATGAGTATTGCTTTTAAAAAAATACGTAAAGGTTTTGAAAAAGATAATCTCTATTTATTTATTATGAGCATTACAAAAAAAAATTAGCATCCCTAATTACGAATTTAACTACATACTAAACTCTTTTTACTACAAAAGCAAAATAATAAGGCTGCCTTTTCAGACAGCCTTTTTTTATCTTTTACACTTTTATAGACTAACTCAAAATAATTCATAAAAACGAAGTGTTAAAGATAATTTGAAATATTATTATGTTCCCTTATTGTTTTCGAAACAAATTTTAATGGATCTAAATAAAGTAACCTAGTAGCAGTCTAAAACATTATCATCAATTGTATAACTAGACATTTACTAATCTCTATTTGTTTATTAAACTATTTTATATTTTTTATTGTTTGTAAAACAACATTTAACGGAATTACAAAAGAACTTGTTCTATTTTCTTTTGCGATATTTATTCCTATAACATCTCCATTAATATCTACTACTGGAGTTCCTGTTTCATTAACCTCTATAGGCATATCGTGCGTAAATGCTCGAGTAAAATCATACTTTCGTTCGCTAATATCAAGATCATAACCAATATGTCTATTTCGTATTCTTTTTTCGTTCTCTTTTAATAAGGTAGCTTCTACTTCCTTTTCCTCTCCATCCCTTAAAACAGTTACCTTTATTTTTTGATTTACTTGAGTTGTTTTTAAAAATGAAATACGGTCTTCACTACTTTCTATCTTTGTATCATCAAATTTAATAATGATGTCACCTCTGTTTAGCCCTGCTAACTTTGCAGCTCCATTATCATAAAGCACAAAAATTTTATTTGAAAATGTTACTGATGCACCTAAAAACCCTTGAGAAGGTGGTTCTGGTAAAACCTTTCTAACAGGTGCACTAATAATTCCTGAGTATTTTATATCTACATTAAAGCTAGCTGCTCCAATTATTTTTCCAACGCTTATATCTATATTTTTAGGAATATTAATAGCTACTACATTTTTTGAAGAGATTTGCAGAACAGCTAAATCATTAGATTCATCAATTCTAATTATAGTTGCTGGACTAATTACTCCATTATACTGCTCGCAGCTTAGTCCTGCTTTACTTAACTCTGAAGCTTTGGCTACTACATAGCCCTTAGAATTTATAATGGTGCCGTAAGTGGTGACCTCCGTATTATCACCCTTAAGGCTTTTTATTTTCACTACAGATTTATGGAGATCTTTTGCTGAATTTGCTATATCTTTAATTACGGTGGCTTTACCCCCTTCTAATGAAAAGGCTGCCATTGTCTTTGAGGGAGAAATCGTTTCATTATCTTTAGGAAATTGAGGTTCTTTTGGGCCTCTTTTATTAAACCTTTCTCCGTTAATTAACTTTGTCCAATTTGCTTTTACGGGGTCTATTGGCGCGTAAAAATTGTCTTCCATTGAACGGTCTATATGACTACAAACGCCTATTACTTTTCCATTTAAATCTACCAAAGGTCCTCCTGAATCGCCTGGCATCATAATACAACTTGTTTTTAAATATCCTAATGCTTTAGTTCCTTTATAAAATCCTATGCGCATTAAAGCTGGTCGATCTACCTGATATCCTGTAGAATGCCCAAACATTAAGCATGTTTCATCTTGCCCCAAATCTGAAGAAGACCCTAACTCTAGATACTGCCAAGTCCCTTTATCTACTATTTTCATAAGTGCATAATCCCCTTTCTCATCTAAACCTAAATGAATAGCCTTATATGTAGTGCCATCACTCAGTGTTATACTACTCTGTTCTTCTCTAATACCTAAAACAACATGAGCCGCTGTTAAAATATATCCATCAGAAGAGACCAACACTCCTGTTGCATTTTTGTTTATTGTAACTGTACTCGCTAAAACTTTTTTATATGTTTTTTGAATTTGACTCTCTAAATCTTCAAGTGTTAAATCTGAACCTTCTGAAGTTAATACTTTAGAGTATTTTTCATTCACTTGTTGTGCACTAAGATGTAGCTGACTAAAAAATAGAAATAAGTAAAGAATCCCTGTATGTACGGTGATTACTATATTTGTTTTATGTTTCATTTTATGGATTATCCTAAATTGATTATGGTATTTTTTGCTAAGTAATAAACACTATTTCTTAAAAGAAAAACTTATATAGTGTCCTAATATATATTAAAGTGCTAACTCATTAAATAAGGTTAATAACTCAGGATCTGATGGGCGTGGGGCTTTATTATTCACTATTTTCCCTGATGGATCTATTAATATAAAACGTGGTATAGAAGAAATAAAGTAGTCATCCAGAAATTTAGACTTCCCGCCCTTATCTGCAATAACTTGAATTCCTCCTAGATCTTTTGCTTTAACCAAGTTTTTCCACTTATCATGATCTTTAGCTTCATCTATGGATATACTTAAAAAAACGATATTTTTTCCATGGTACGCTTTTTCAATACGCTTTAAATCTGGAATTTCTTTAATACAAGGTACACACCAAGTAGCCCAAACATCTATATAAACATATTGTCCTTTTAGATCGTCTAATGACAAAGTTCCTCCTGAATACTTTTCATAATTTATAAATTTTGGTGAGAGCTGACCTGGACTTACTTTATTTAATTTGTTGTAAACTTTAGTAATCTTAGCATTGTTTTCTGAATCTGTTGATGCATTTATGAATATCTGGTAATATTCTTCAAAATTTTCAGATTTTAATAATCCATATTCTGCTCCGGTAAACATCAATTCATTCTTAATAGTTTCATTCGGAATGGTGGCATGTATTTTTAACTTTGCTAACATAAAGGGAATAGAACTCTTTTTGGATAGCGCTTTAATTTTATCATTATAATGCGCAATTACTAATTGTTTATAGGTATTAATTGCTACAAAATCAGTTTCATTAGTTACATCTAAAGCATCAAGTTCTGCTAAAAATTCTGCTGATGGCTTATAGTATGATTGTTTTGACCAATAAATATGTTTACCTGTAGCATACTTTGATAACGCTAATAAATAATTATAATTAAGCTTACGTTTTTCTAACGCTTTAAAGTCTTGATCGACCTCTTTTATTGTATCTAAGGCTTTGTTAAGTAGTAATTTTCTGTTTTTAACGTTATTTTTAAACGCTGCCTCATTTAATACATAAAGTGATGATTCCGCTAATTCGTTTGCTTCTGTTTTCCTTTTTAATAATAGATAATTTGTGGTTCCCGAACCTTTTCCTGTAACATTAAGAGAACTTTTAAAATCGTTAGAATTAGCTACCAAATTAATAGCACATCCTTTATTTAAATAGATACTAACACTACTTTTTCCTGCAGTTAACAAATAGAGTCCTTCACTTGCTTTTATCGTATCAGAAAAAACACCATTAGCAGCTAGCAAAATTTTCTTTTTAAAGGATTGATCTAACTTAATTAAGGTGAGTTCATTTACTTCTAAATTTTCAATCTTTCCCGAAAGTATCGCATAGTCTTTTGGAGTTTCTTTACTGAAAGCCATTAGACTTAAAATCAATCCGAAACTTAATATTATTGTTTTCATTTAATAAAATAGTGTAAAATAGAGGATAGAGGTAATTACCAATAGATCTATTGAGATTTTAAGTGCTTCTTGAATCATAGAACAGGACCTCTAATACAATCCTCTTTTTATTTCAAATTTATTTGAAGCTAATTTTTGATAATAGCACTTTATAATGAGAAAAATTTCTTCTTATTTTTTAAACCTCATTATTTAAATAATGAGGTTTTGAGTATATAAAACCCTGAAATTATTATCCCTTTGCTAGTAATTCTTTAATTTTAGACTCAAGTTCATCTCCTTGAAGTCCTCTCGCTACAATCACACCTTTTTTATCAATTAAAATGGTTTCTGGTATCGTTGTGATTGCAAATGTTTTTGCTGATGGACATTTCCATTCTTTTAAAGATGAAGCTTGATCCCAAACAACGTAATCATTTTTCTTCAAGAAATTACGCCATTTTGTATCATCTCTATCGTAAGATATTCCTAACACTTCTAGGCCTTGGGGATGAAATTCGTCGTAAATCTCTCCTATATGTGGCATAGCCTTTATACATGGCCCGCACCACGTCGCCCAAAAATCTATAAGTAAGACTTTGCCTCTATATTGATACAAACTCGTTTCTCCGCCATCTAATGATGGAATTGTAAAATCTTCAGGGATTCCTCCAACAAATGATCTTTTTAATTCCTCTACCTCATCCTTGAAAACTGTAGCCTCTTTTGAGTTCTTTATTTTATCCGACAAGTTATTAAAGGCTTCCTCTACTACTGGTAAAGGATCAAATCTTAGCATATAATTTTTTATATAAAAATAAGTCCCATAACTATCTGGATAATTACTTAAAATTTTAAGTGTTTCTGCAATAAAATCGGAATCTAATTTTGCTCGCTTTTTTACTAAGTCTTCATCACTAAGCTCACCTGCTTCATTTGCTACAACAACTCTATTACTTTTGCCTCCCCAAACGGTTCGTCTATCCTTATAATTTGATTTTAGCATAGCATATACCGCATCTTCTTTTCCGCGTTCTAAATCAAAAAGATATTTTGTGTATTTCTCTGTAACTACTTTTTGTCTAATATTTACTTTAATAACAGTATCTTCAATAATAAAGTCTTCTTTAAATCGAGTACCTGGAATTGACAGCCTAGCTTCTTTAATTTCTCCAAAAGCGTCGCCCGTAAAAGTAAATTTACCATTGGCATCTACACGGGTGGAACCTAAGCGTTTTACAACCCTTAGATTTGAAAGTTCTTCTAATACTATTTCTTTTCCTTCACCGCCTTTAAAAACACCATTAATGACATATTGAGGCTTTTGAAATGATGAAAATAATAATGTGGCAAATAAAACTATAAATAAATTTTTCATAAGTTGTTTTTCTATTGGTTACCTATCGTATTGAGGTAAATCTGGGTTAAATTGTATGACATCGTTAGAAAGTGGTAAAATATACCTTGGGTCGTTTGGAGGCAAGGTATAATCTATACCTAACACTGTATGAGTTACTGTTTTATCAAAAGTAGGCTCTTTATTAAGCCTTTTTAGATCTTGAAACCTAAAATCGGAACGAAAACAAAACTCTCTTCTTCTTTCTTCAAAAACCATTAATAAAGCTTCTTCATTTGTTGCAGCTGTTAATGGCATATTGTTGGTAATTCTATAATCTCTAAGGAAGTTTATATACTCCATTGCTTTATCTTTACTACCTACCCTAGCTTCTGTTTCTGCCAAAATAAGATATAAATCTGACAGCAAAATCCCTGCATTTCTAATGGCAAAACCTCCAAAAATTGTTTTACCTGGAAAAGCTATTGGATTACCAAAATTTGCTCTATCAGTTTCAAAAAACAACACCTTACGCATATCTTGTGAACTGCTTGGTAAATCTTTTTCAAATATTTCTAATAGTTCTTCTGTGGCAAAAGCCTTGCCATCATGATTATCTTGCACATTTTTAAGATACATGTTTTCTGATATGTCTACTATATCCTCCATTGGAAGCCGCGTTTCAATATTCCAAATCCTTCTGAACCAACCTCCAGGAATAGCTACATATTTTTTTAAATCTTGTAATTCGTAAGGATCGCTATTTTCTATGGATAAATTTGCATTTGTAAGTGCATTTTCAAATTGCCCCATGAATAAATATACTTTAGCTAATAGAAAATAACCACAAGCTTTTGTGGGATGGTAATTACTTGAAGCAGTTACAGGAAGAGCAGGAATAGCCTCCAACAAATCATTAATTATCTGATTATAAACTTCCTGCACTGAATTCCTGCCATATTCTGCATAAATATTATCTTCCAAAATTAGAGGCACACCATAATCTGTACTAGCTGTATCTGGATTGTAGGTTTTTGCATAAAGATTTATTAATTTGAAATAATTGTATGCTCTACCAAATAAAGCCTCGGCCTTAACAGCCAATTTTTGTTCTTCAGCTGCATCTGTAACTTCCATTACATTATTTGCCACAAAATCAAACGTATAAATTTGTGAATAACTTGATGTAAAAAAAAGATCGTTTTCTTCTTGGGGATACGTTGGCCCAGGATTAAAATAATAATAGTTCACAGCGAACTCTGGGGTATCAATAAAACCAACAGTACTTGGCATACCTGGGTCTAAAGATTTTTCCAAATCATCAGTGAAATAACCAACATAACCTATACCAACCTGGTTTATAAGAGTTTCACTATTTAACAAATATGCAAAATGTTCATATTTTGTAGGTATAACTTGTCCTTTTGGTAAAACCTCCAAAAAGTCATCACAAGCGAAATTTAAGATGATTAGAAATGCTATTAATGTTTTATATATATGTTTCATCATTTTTAAAATTTTAAATTAATCGCAAAAGTATATGTAGGCATAATCGCTGTTCCTCTACTACTATCGCCTGTCCAAACCTCAGGATCAAGATTATTTCGATTATATGTCCAGAGAAAAGGGTTACGAACATCAAAAGAAAATCTTAAACTAGAAAAATTAATTTTTTCTAAGATCTCATTAGATGCATTATACGACAAAGTAATATTTCTTATCTTCATGTAATCGGCTTTTTGAACATGTATATCTGCGTATGTCCATAAATTTCTTTGAGAACTTTGAATATAATCAGGATTTTCATTGAGATCCGTATTGTTCCAATTAATGGCTGGAGCTTTGTAAATATCCGCCTCATCACCTGGCTCTTTCCAGTAGTTTAAATGTACCCTATCTAAGTTACGAGTTATATCATAAGGATATTTATATGTTTGCGTGTGTCCTGCGGCAACATCCCTCTGAACATGTCCCCCATAATAAATAAAAAGAAATGAAAGATTTAATTGTTTGTAGCTTATATTACTAGAAAAAGAGGCATGATATGGAGGATCATTAGTTCCTTCAACTTTCAAATCTTCCAAAGTTAAATCACTATAAGTTTCTACAATAGTACCATCTGCTTTATAAGCTCTTGGAGCTCCTTTCTCATCTAAGCCAGCATAACGAACCGTATAAATTGCATTTAATGCTTGTCCTTCTACTAAATAATTTTCGTAGAGATAGTCGTACGCATTAAACGTAGTGTATTCTGGAACATACTCTGTTACTATATTTCTATTGTAATTCAGTATTAAACTACCACCCCACCTAAAGTCACGTGTCGTTAAAAATGGCGCGTTCATTTGAAGTTCAACACCTCTGTTATTTAATGAAGCATAATTTTTAGGAAGTTGACTCCATCCTAAAATAGGATCTGAGTCTATCCTCGAAATAGCATCAGTTGTACTCCTATCGTAAAATTCAAGAGTTCCTGTTAATTTCCTAGAAAACAACTCATAATCTATACCTATATTGGTTATATTAGTTTGTTCCCATCTCAACTCTTCATTTGGAGGAGTAGATATTACAGCTATTTGTTCTTCGGCAGCATTAACACCACTAATTTGTACTATAGCTTCTGGCCCACCATTATCATAAACATTTCCACTTATTCCATAGGTAGCTCTAACTTTTAATCTATCAAGCCATGATACAGACAAAGATTCTGTATCTATAATGTAGTTTGCTCCAAATGACCAAAGTGGACGATATGCATATTCAGGGTTTTTACCAAACAGATTAGATTCATCTATTCTTGCACTTACATTAAGTCCTAATTTATCATCAAACATATACGAAACATTTGCATAAGCAGATATATATCTAATATCGGTATTTTGGTAACCAGTTTGTCCTCCTAAAGTAAACAGCCCTGAGTTCGATTCGGTACCCGTAATTCCTTCAGCTAAAGTTGCCTCATCCACACTTTCAAAAGTTAAATATTCTGGATCATAACCATAACGTTTAAATCCATATGATTCGGTAACTGCTTTATTTCTTTCACCACCTACAAATACCTTTACATCATGTTTTTGATTAAATAATTTAGAGTAATTAAGTTGTGCTCGCAAAGTATAGGAATTTCTATCATAAAATGTTTCTGTAAGTTGACCTCCGTAAGGGATGTTATTAATAACTTCACCATTAATTATTTGAGTCGAATTATTTATCATATCGCGAACAGTATAACTGTTTTCTGAAGCATAAATTTCACTATGGGTTTCACCGTACTGTAATTGACCTCTTAATTGTAAATTAAATGACTTTGAAAGCTTGGCTTCTGTTCCAAAGTTTATATTTACAGAAGGACTTTTACTTGAGGTCTGCACTTCCTTTAATTCATTTAAAGGGTAATAAGATTGATCTAATAAACCTTTAGAAATAAGCTCGTCAATCTTCTCATGGCTCTTAATATGGTTCCATTCAGCGGGGTTTCCATCTTCATCTTTAAGTACTTCATAAGGAAGCCTTGAAGGCCCTAATAAACCTATACCTGAAACACCTCCATAATTATCTGAAAAACCATAACTACTTATAAGAGTTGCATCCACTTTAAGCCAATCATTTAACCTAAAATAGTTCTTTATATTAAGCCCTATGTTTTCAGAAGCACTATCAATGTTAAAAGAACCTCTACTTGCATAATTAAGAGATAATGCATATTGATGGATTTTAGACCCCCCTCTTAAAGCAAGGCTATGTTGTTGTGTATATTTTGGAGTTATCAAAATATCTTCAACTTGACTATATCCATCTAATCCCCTAAGCTTATTCAATTCTGAATTTAAATAATCCGTTGAAATTAAACCATCTCGATGGGCATACAGTAGCGTATTAACCTCATCTAGAGCTAAATCCGGATTTTTTTCATCTCCAGCAGGAGTCGGTATTCTATTAAAAACATCTACCTGATAATCAACAAATTCGGAAGATGACATTAAATTCTGATAGGACCGACTTGGCTGTGATTCTATTTGATATGACGATGTATAGCTAAGAGTTGGCTTACCAATATAACCGCCTTTAGTAGTTACTACAATAACTCCATTTGCAGCTCGAGAACCGTAAATTGAAGCAGCAGAAGCATCCTTCAAAACGGTAACACTTTCAATATCGTTAGGATTAATAGATTCTAAATCACCATTATAAACTGCTCCATCTAAAATAATTAATGGATAGGATTCTCCTAAAATTGTGGAAACCCCTCTAATTACTGGGGTCCCCCTATACATAGATAACCCACTAACAGTCCCTTCTATTCTATCTAAAATATTTGTTTGAAACTTAGTTTCTATTACTTCGGCACCTACAGTTTCAAAAGAACCAACAGATTTTGCCTTTGACACAACCTGATATCCTGTATTAACTATTTTCTTTCCCGAAACAACTACTTCATCTAACTCGTTCGAAGATTCTTTCAATACCACATTTATAACTTTTTTGTCTCCTACTTCAATGTATTGTTTTTCAAACCCCATAAAGGAAAAAACTAAGACATCTGTGGTTTTAAGACCTCTAATTCTATAATCACCATCAAAATCTGTTAAAGTTCCCCTTCTAGTACCTTCAATTAAAATACCTACACCTGCTAAAGGAATATTTTTCTCATCAGTGACATTCCCTATAATCTCTTCTTGTATTACCCTTGAAACTTTTTCTTCTACAACAATAGTATTGTCTTTTAAAAGGCCAAAAGTATATTCACTTGAGGATATAACATTAGACAATAAATCCTTGACTTTAATGGTGCTTTTTTTTAATGTAACCGGAGGCATGTCGTTAAAAAGATCTGAGCGATAAATAAAAGTATATGATGTTTGGGACTGAATAATATCAAAAATCTCATCTACAGAAACTATCTTATCCTGATTAATTGTGATTAATGCATTTTGAGAAATAATATTTGCAGGCGTCAAACTAAAAATAGTTGAGCAAAACAACATTAATATTGTTCTCATAATTAAGTTTTTGGTTGATTTCCTAAAGAAGTAAAATTCTTTAGTAAATAAAAAATTCATAGATTTGCAAGGTGTTAGTTAATAATTTAATTAATACTTGTAAAACAAGGGATGAAACCAGTGTACTTTGAGCGGTATGTGATTCGTCCCTTTTTTATTCAATAACTATTTTTCCATCATATACTTTATATTTTAGGTTGCTACTTCTTTTTATTGGAATTAATATTTCTTCTAAACTCATCGTTTTACTTAAGACACCATTAAATTTTATATCTTCAAGTTCTTTATTTTTAATAATTATATCTACATCATACCACCTAGACAAAGATTTCATAATGTCTTTCAATGGTTTATCTTTAAATGAAAATATCCCTTTCCTCCAAGCTGTTTCATTATAAACATTCACGAATCTAATTTTAATATCACCTTTTATATCACTTAAAACGGACTGATCACCAACCTTTAGCTCTTTCTTAACACCCCCATTATTCACAGCTACTTTTCCTTCTACCAGAGTAGTATACTCGCTTACCTCATCTTTATAGGCCTTTATATTAAATTCGGTACCTAGCACTTCTACTTCTTGTAATTTAGAACTTACTTTAAATGATGCTCCATTGTGATTTTTGCTAGGTGAAACATCAAAATAAGCTTCTCCATACAGGAGTTCTACTTGACGCGTAACTCCTTCCTTAAAACTTATTGGAAATTTTAATTTTGATTCTGAATTCAACCAAACTCGTGTGCCATCAGCTAAATCAACCTCAAACTTCCCCCCTCTTGGCACAGTCAAATAGTTATACAACACTTCGCTACCCTCTCTATTATTATACACAATTTGTTCACCGTTACTTGTAACCTTTGCTGCATTATAAGACTGTCCCTTTTTTAGCACAATAACAGAACCATCTTCAAGGGTTAAAATAGCCTTGTTAAAACCAGGACTTCCTGTTTTTACAACTGAAGGATTTGTTTCTATTTGTTTTTGATTATTTATTAAATAAAACGACACCGAAAACATCAAAACTATTACAGCTGCTGCTGCATATTTAAACCACGTTGAGAAAAGCAATTGCTTTATAGGCTTTTGTTTCTCTATTGTACCCCAAAGCTTATCAAAAGCCTTATCTATATCTGGTTTATTTAGTAAAGTATGAACATCATAATAGTCTTTAATATAGTCTTTAAAAAGATCTTGATTTTTCTTTTCTTTTAACATCTCCTTAAGTTCTGCTAGCTCTTTTGAAGATATTGTATTCGTTATATATTTTATGGTTATTTTTTTCAACTGTTTCTCTGTTTTGCTTAACTTAATATTACTAATACGTTAATTTAATGTTTTACCCTTAGTACATTTTTTATTTTTTTTTGGCATATTTGTGCACTAATGGAAAAACGAAACTATATTGGAAGTTTTACTTAACGATTCTTTATTAGCAAGTGAGATAAAAAAAAGTAATAGGGAAGCTTTTAAAACATTATTTGAACGTTATTATAAAAACCTTTTAGATTACATTGTAACCTATACTCATGACTTACAAGAAGCCGAAGACATAGTTCAACTGACTTTTATCTCTCTTTGGAACAATAGAGCAAATCTTAATTACACAAAATCTATTAAAAGCTATATATATAGAATAGCATACAATACATATATTGATGTATACAGAAAACAAAAAAAGAAAGATGCTTTTTTTAATGAGCTTAAAGAACAAGCTCTTAGAGATAGATTTACTACAGACCCTGAAGCTCTAGAAAAACGTATTATTAAACTACAGAAAGTAATAGATAGACTACCAGAAAAATGCAGAGAAATTTTGTATTTAAATAAATTTGAGGGTCTTAAATATAAAGAAATTTCGGAACGATTAGACATTTCTGTAAAAACGGTAGAGTCTCACATGTATACCGCTTTTAAAAAAATTCGAGAAAACTTTAGCGATGATGAATTATTTTTATTCATTGTTTATAAAAATTTATTTCAAGAGTAATACCAAATCCCTAGGGTATTAGTTTTAAAATTTTCATTTAAAGGTCTAATAACATTATAGTGACTTCATTTTTTTGTTGAATACCCAGTATTGATTTTATTTATTTTTTTACCATTTATAAATTTCCATATCATAGTTCATATAAATCTATGGGCTCTATTAGGCAGCTTCATCCCCAAAATGCATTCCTAACCTTTATATGTCAATACAATATATACATTTTAATGTTCATTTAGTTAAATGCCTGCTTAATCCTTTACTCATATACAACAATTTTCGTCAGGATTGTTTTCCTCGTTCAAAAGAAACTAAAACTTAATTTTTTAATCCATTATTTGCATAAAGCTTAATAACTATAATTAAACACACATGTTTGTTTATAAATGTTTATTTCAAATAACCACCTAAAACAGCTTACATTGGAAATTGATATAAAAATATTAATTCTATATTTTTCAACTAGCTCACTCTTGCCATAAGAAATTCCATGGTTTTGTTTACACAACATAATTCATAAAAAAAACACTTTATTATTACATACTAATTAAATTTTAATTCTGATAATCAAAAACACACATGTTTTCTGCTTTTTTCATACCTAAACAGCATTACACAAAACAAAACAAAACAAGAGATTTCATGATTTTTCATCAACGAAATAACAAAAACACAAGATATAGTTGTGCAATTTTTAAAAAAAAATGAAAAATGTACTAAGGGTAAATTAAAAAACGATCGTAATACATTATATAAACCAAAATATAACCAATTATGAAAAATTATTACATGCTTGTTTTACTTCTAATAACAAGCTTAGCAAACGCACAACAAATCACACTAGTTAAAGACATCAATTATTATTTTCTTGGTGAAGCAAATTTCCAATCATCTCCTGCTAATTTAACTGCATTTAACGGAAAACTTTATTTTTCTGCCGATGATTCTCAAGCAACTAATACTGGCGGTATAGATGTTGGTAAAGAATTATGGGTTTCTGATGGAACTCCAGAAGGTACAGTACTCGTAAAAGATCTTGATGGGTCTAGTGATAGCTCAAACCCTGAACATTTTTTCGAATTAAATAATAAATTATATTTTCAGGCACAGGATTTTGCACAAAATAGTTACAATTTCTTTACTACAGATGGTACCGAAGCTGGAACAGTATCTCTAGGTAATAATTTTCAAGGTGGTGCACCTATCGTTATTGGAAACAAAGCTTATATGAGATCCTTTTTTCTAGATGCTAATAATAATTTTTTAGGTATTTATTATGAGTTTGACGGCACAACCTTTCAAGCATTGCCAGATAGTGGCACAGGAGAAGTTAAGGCTGGAAGTAGTTACATTGCCCTTGATAATAATTCTATTTTATTCAATATGACATATACTGTAGCTGGTACATCAGTTGGACAAGAATTATATATGTATAATATTACTAATCAAAGCTATACGTTGATTAAAAATTTTGATGATGGCCCAGGAGATTCTAACCTATATCATTTCACAAAACTGGGAGACGACGTTTACTTTGAGTATGACAGTGATTTATGGGTTACCGATGGTACAACGGGCGGAACTACTCCCATAGCATCAGCATCTGCTATCAATGACATTGGTGAAATTTACGCTTGGGGAGGAAAATTGTATTTTGAAGGTGATGATGGCAATAATGACCAGCTTTGGGCATACGATCCTGCTACAGATAAAGCTACGTCTATTACTGATTTTGCTTTTAGACATGACCCTGTTCATTTTGCTGCACCTGGTGATGGATACTTATATTATGCCGGAAAATCTCAAGCTTTATCTGCTACCTTCCGTTTGTATAGAACAGATGGCGTAGCCATAGAGCCTATAGAAATTGACTTAATTGATAATATTGATGATATCGCAGTACTTAACCATAAACTATATTTTGAAGCCTCTTTTAACACGAGTAATGAAGACCCTACTTTAGGTAATGTTGATATAGGACGAGAATTATTTACCTATACAAATGATGAGTTAAATACATTAGACACTTCTGCTTTTGAATTTAATAATTCAATTTCAATTTACCCGAACCCATCAACTAGTTTTGTAAATATTAAAACCACTTTAGAAGGCCAAATCAACTACTCAATATATGACTTATTAGGTAAACAAGTATTAGGAGGAACAATGAATAATAATATAATAAATTACAATCTAACATCTGGATTATATTTATTAAAGTTAGATAACGGGCTACAATCAATAACTAAGAAAATCATAGTAAAAAACTAGGATTAAATTCAATTTAAAAAGATTTAAAAGGATCGTCTAAAAAGTTTTTTTAGACGATTTTTTTTAGGATAAAATCAAGTTTCCTTTAAATTTTCGAAGCTCAAATTAAGGTTAGTAAGCTTCCTGAAAAACCGAATTAATAAAAAGGCAGAACAATAACCCTAAATTTAAACAATATCAACAGCCCCAATAAATTTCCGATAATTTATACCGGCTAAAACAGCTAACTCAAACCTAAAAGAACGACTTAAATTATCAATATTAATGAGATATTTAAGGAGGCTCTCCTCCTAAAGAACACCCAAGAAAAACCCCAACAAAGCTAAATTTGTTGGGGTTTTTCTTGGGTGTTAAGTGTAACGGACTTAAAAAAGCAACACGAAATGAATACCTGTATTGACAATGACCACTACATTTGATTTATGTTTCATTATATTAATAACACTAATTTTAAAAAGCTCCTTTTGGTATACTACAAAAAAATTATTTCTAAATAGAAAACCATTATATTGCGTACATGATATTTTTAAAGCTCTAACTCATTAAATAAGTCTATTAACTTAGGATCTGATGGTTTTGGTGCATTTGAAGTCACGATAACACCATTAGGATCAATAAGTATAAAACGAGGAATTGATTTAATGCTATAATCTTTTACAAATTGGGAATCGAAAGCATGATCTGCAATCACTTGAATACCGCCAAGTTCTTTTTCTTCCACCATTTTTTTCCACTTGTCATGATCTTTAGGAGCATCAATTGAAATACTTAAAAAGCTTATGTTTTTTCCGTGATAGGCTTTTTCTACACGCTTTAAATCTGGAATTTCCTTAACACAAGGTCCGCACCAAGTGGCCCAAACATCAATATAAATATACTTTCCTTTAAGGTCGTCTAATGATAAGGTACCCCCTGAGTGTTTTTCATAATTCGTGAACTTAGGAGATGGTTGCCCCTCGTTAACACGCATTAAATCATTATAAATCTTAGTGATTTTAGCATTATTCTCTTCGTTAGTAGAAGCTTCCATAAAAATTTTGTAAAATTTTTGAAAATCATTAGTTTGATACAAATCGTACTCGGCTTTACTAAAAATAAGTTCGTTTTTAATGGTTTGATTTGGGATAGTAGAGTATACTGTTACTCCTCTTAAACCATACTCTACAGTGTTCTCTTTGCTCAAAGCATTTATTTGTTTTGTATAATAACGGTTAACCATTTCTCTATAGGCACTAGAAAAATAAAAGTCAACCTCATTGTTTAAATCTAATCCATCTGTTTCCTCTAGAAAACTTTCGGAAGGCTTATAACCTCTTTTTCTAGCCCATTGCTTATGGTAACCTCCGGCATAACGTTCTAATTCATTCAAATATTCGTAATTAAGATTGCGTTTTTCTAAAGCTTTAAAAGCTGGCGATATGCCTTGGGTTGAATCTAATCTCGCATTTAAGTCTTTCTTTATTTCTTTAAAAGTTGCTTTAAATTCGGGTTCTTCCAACTTATATACAGCTCTATCCTTTGTTTTTAGTGCGGCTTCCTTTTTATTTTTGTAGATCATGTAATTTGTAGCTTCGGCTCCTTCACCAGTTACTTCGATGCTGCTATTAAATTCTTTAGCATCTGCGACAAGGTTAAGCTCACTGCCATTATCAAAATACAATGGCGTTCTATGTCTTTTACCTCCAGAAAGAGTATAAAGTCCTGGTGTGGTTTTAACCGTATCGGCAAAAGTACCATCAGGTGCTACTTGGATAGTTTTGGTAAACGAATGATCTGATTTTTCTAATACTAGCTCCTTAGTTTTAAGATTGTCGATTTTACCTGTAAAAAGTGCATAGTTTACTGGAGTCTTTTCTGCACATGATACAAACGCTACTGCCAATCCCAAACTAAATATGGTTTTTTTCATTTTATTGATATTTTTATTCTAATTAATAATGTATTATTCAATTGTTAGCATGCTAACCTATTTTTTTAAGCGGCATAAAAAATTGAGGCTTTAATAAATTAAATGTTTAGCGAATTAAATAAATCGATCAACTCTGGACTTGAAGGGCGCGGTGCATCCTTAGTTACGATTAATCCGTTAGGGTCGATTAATATAAAACGTGGTATTGATGAAATGAAATAGTCTTTTGTAAATTGAGATTCAGCAGCCTTATCTGCAATCACCTGAATACCACCAAGCTCCTTTTCTACAATCATTTTTTTCCATTTTTCATAGTCTTTAGAAGCATCAATTGAAATACTTAAAAAGTTAATTTGCTTCCCGTGATATGCTTTTTCTAATTTTTTTAAATGAGGCACTTGAGCCAAACACGGTGAACACCAAGTTGCCCAAACGTCGATGTATGTAAACTTTCCTTTAAGATCGTCTAACGACAATGTTCCCCCTGAATTATTTTCGTAATTCATAAATTTTGGAGACGGCTGTCCTGGCTTAAGACTTAATAACTTATTGTAAAGCAAGGTAATTTTATCATTATGCTCTTTAACCGTGGAAGCACTCATAAAAATTTTATAATAATCTTCGAAATTTTCTGTTTTGACCATGCCATATTCAGCTCCCGAAAATATGAGATCATTCTTTATAAAAGTATTAGAGATTTTAGAGTGTACCTTAACCTTAGCCAATGCAAAATCGATCGAATCTTTTTCCGACAAGGCTCTAATCATTTTAACATAATGCGCCGTAACTAAGTGTTTGTATGCTGGAGAAAACTTATAATCCTCCTCATTAGTAACGTCAACCACTTCTAATTCGGCTAATAAATCGCGAGACGGCTCATAGTCTCTATTTTTTGCCCAATAGCTATGATACCCTGTAGAATACCTAGATAATTCTAGTAAATAAGCATAATTGAGGCTGCGTTTTTCTAAGGTTTTAAAAGCAGGGTCCACACCTTTCACTGTATCCAACACGGTATTAAGTGTTGTACTAATGTTTTTAGCTTTATTTTTAAACGCCTCCTCTTCTAAGGCATAAAACGAAGACTTTTTGCCTTTTAGTTCCTGGGTCTTTTTCCTTTTAAATATGAAATATTTTGTTGTTTGAGACCCTTCGCCAGACGCCTCAAGAGACTTACTAAACTCCTTAGCATCGGCAGTTACCTTAACAACGTTTTCATTTTCTAAATATACAGGAATGCTATTTCCTTCAACGGTAAGTTGATATACCCCTGATGCCTGTTTAATGGTATCGGTAAAGGAACCATTGGGTGCGACAGTAATATCTTTAATGTAGGATTGATCTGTTTTTTCTAAATTTATTTCTTTGGCTTCAAGGTTATTGATTTGACCCGTTAGTATGGCATAATCTAATGGCGCTTTTTTATTGCACGCCATTAGAGTTAATACCAATCCAAAACTCAGTGTGGTTTTTTTCATAAGATTGAATATTGTAATAAAGTGTATTTTATGGGACTGTTTATATTGAATTTATATACCGATTGATTGCCACTGTGTTGAAAAGGATTCTAAATCCATTCCAAAGTCTTCCAACATTGTTTTAATTACAATATCATATTTTGTTTTAATTCTAGGTTTTGAGTTTAACCAGGCTTCTCTTTCTGATTTTGGTCTCGAAATAATCCAAACCACGTACGACTCCCAGTCCATATATGGATTGAACACAAAAGCCAGTGTTCCATAAGGATGCACATAACCTAGATCTGTAGCACGCTCCTCGTCGTATTGTGCAGAGGTAAATAAGGCAGGCTCTCCTTTTGCTAATAATTCCCAACGGTAATCTCCAGCGGTGACGCTAGTAAATTCTTCTGGAACACCAAAATGGTAACGGAAGTAACCATTAAAATAGGTGTACAACAACATTTCCTTGGTTAGTGCCAAGTTAAAATCGAAGGTGTTGTTAATATTAGAAAGAATTTGTGTACCCTCAATATTATAGGTATTGAAATCTCTATTGAAACCATACTTATCGTAGTTTCTAGTGGTTGTGCTTAAAAAGTCATTCCCAATTAAAATAAGTCTTCTATAAACTTGCAACTCTCTATAATCTTTAAACAAATCGTACATCTCACTTGTTAACTTAAGCACTACTGCCGCTCTTTCTTCTTCAGCCTTAATAGGTGAAAAAGTTGTTAATCTCATAGAGCCATATTCTGTTTGTAAAGCCTCATCTCCTTCAAGGGTATAATAGGTATGCAAATCATAATCTTCATACAGGCTATAAGCAAGTTGACTAGCTTCGGTATCTCCTTTTTCTATAAGCGGATACGGTTCTTTACCGTTAAATTCTGAAAAATCATCTACATCATCATTTTTTTCACAAGACATAAATGAAGAAACAAGCAGTAACAGAGACATTAATTTTATTATATATTTCATGATTTTTTTCTTTAAGGTTGATAAATTATCTAGGAGCTGCTACAATGCTAGGATTCACCTGAAGTTCACTTTCTGGTATCTGCAATACATAACGCGGATCGTCTTTTTCTAAATGCGCTTCACGTCCGTCATAGCCTATTCTATACATTGCTGGTCGTGTTGTGCGTTTTAAATCGAACCAACGGTGACCTTCAAAACATAGTTCTTTTCTACGCTCATTATAAATAAATTCGATAAGCGACTCTTTAGTAAAGCTCCCTAAGTCCAAATCATTATAAAAAGTTGGGTTAATTTTTTTAACCCTTAAAGTATTTAGATCGTTTATAGCCAATTGTAACTGGTTATTTTGCGCGTAAGCTTCGGCTCTATTTAGCAATACTTCCTCCACACGTAGCACACGACTATAACCTTGAAAACTATTATATGCAGCACTTGTTGCTAAGGGTGTGTTTTCCCTATTTTTGACGAGTGATAACTTAGAGACAGATCTTCCCCAAAGCGTTCTATTGTGTGTACCTATAAAATAGTAGCGTCTTACATCGCCTTCTTCAAATGAATCTGCTAATTCTTTACTTACAGAAAATGTTGTAACTGTTGGCCAAATAGACAGAATAGGTATATTCTCGGTGGCACCGTTCCCAAATAGGATATTCGTATTTTCTACGCCTAAATAATCGATTCCTGTTCTAAAAGTATTAAAGTCGATAGAAGTTGCTTCATTATATGTATCTGATAGACCACTAATATCGAAAATAGAATTATTTGTTTTCAGCACCTTATTGGCGACTTCAATAGTTTTATCCCAATCCTGCATATATAGCGCGACTCTAGATTGTAAAGCTGTAGCACTTTGAACATCAAAAAGCACCTTGGTATTTTTATCAATAGGATTAGCTTCCATAAGAGTAACAGCACTTTCCAGATCCGACATAATTAAATCGTAAACTTGTTTTACTGTCGATCTTGGGTACGCTTTATCTTCAGCACTAGTAGATTTAGTAATAGGTACGCCAAAGTCTGAACTTGCTGTCGCTGGGTTATAATGCTGCCCATATAAATTTACAAGGTAGAAGTATGAAAAAGCTCGTAAAGCATGTGCCTCTCCTTTTAAATTGTTTTTATAGTCTATCATCTCATCACCAATAGTTACAGACAATGCGTTATCGATATTAGACATTACTAAATTGGCATAATAAATACTTTCATATAGCCTTGAAAAAGCAATATCAGTTCCCATGGTATCTTCATGAGAATTATCGAACATATAGGCTCCCATATAGTCATCGGATATATCTGGTCTTGGCGCTCCCGAATTATAACCAAACATTTTATCATCTTCAAAAAAGCCAATATCATCACCTAAAGCCTCTATGTATGGCATGATTCTTTCATCGGTGATATAACCATAATTAAGTAGTTCTCTGTAGTCTGTTACAGTAGACGGATTCATCTTATTTTGAGGCACTTCCTCTAAATAATCATCACATGACACCACACCAAAAATGATTAGTAGCATCGATAACATTTGAAATATATTATATCTATTTTTCATTTTTTTCTCAATTTTCATAATTACAGATTTAAACTAATACCTAATGTAAATGTTCTCGGCAACGGTAATGATCCTCCAGAAAATGACGTGTTAAAGTTTGCCGTTTCTGGATCCATCCCATCTAAACGTTTGTCTGCCCATACAAATAAATTATCTGCTTGAAACTTGAATACGACGTTAGAAATACCGGAGTTATTGGTAAAGCTAGAAGGCAAAGTATATTGTAACAATACATTTCTCAGCCTTAAGTAATCACCATCTACCACTTGAGCATCACTGTTATTAAACATGTTGGCCTGCGTATACGAATACGTCGATGAACCTAGCCAAGGGATTGTTGCAAAACTTTCATCTCCAGGTTGTCTCCACCTATTTTGAACCCCTCTACGTAAATTAAATTCGGCTTCTACATACTCTGAATCAAAGGCTAAGTTTTGAAGCCTTATTTTATAATCTAAACCAGCAACAAGTAAGAAAGATAATTGAAAACCTTTGTAGTTAAATCTGTTTGTAATACCTATAGTTGTTGTAGGAACTCGAGACCCTTCATATTTTAAGGCACTTTTATTATCTTGAACATTGGTTCTAAAATCGGGATCTAAGGCATCGTATTCTGTACCATGCTCATCAAAGAACATAGCGCGTCCTTCCTCATTTATTCTCGAAAAACGGTATGAATACATAGAATTGATAGGCATACCCTCTACCACCTGACCAACAGTATAAGTTGATGATAGCAAACTAGATATCGAAGGCTCAATAAATGATTGGGTAACCTCACTATCAACCATTGAAGCGTTAATGCCCAGATTATAAGAGAAGCCGTTTCTATTACCAATTACAGTGTTTATACCAATATCGATACCTTGATTCATGATATTTGCATAGTTCACCGCTTTGTTTTCAAACCCTGTTACACCAGAAACATTTTTATACGAAATTAAATCGTTTCCTAAATCTTTAAATAAATCTATAGCACCCGATAGCCTATTGTTAAAAAAAGCAAAATCAAGTCCAAGGTTTATAGTTTCTGTGGTTTCCCATTTTAGCTCTGGATTTGCAGCCTGAATGATTTGTTGTTCTGGCAAGTAAGTAAAACCATTTGGAGGTAATGCTGAAGAGATAATTTGAGGAGAAGATTCTTCCACAATATTCCCTCTTAATCCGTAAGACGCTCTAACAGCTAAAACATCGATAAGAGAGGCTGTATCTAAAAACGACTCTTGAGCAATGCGCCATTTACCAGATACCGACCAAAGAGGCAAGTATCGATAATCTGGATTTGAACCAAAAAGATTCGAACCATCAAAACGAATATTCGCATTTAATACATATTTATTTTTAAAAATAGAAGAGATGGTACCGAAATACGATACAAACGATCTGTCATAAATAGAACGAGATGCAGTATTTCTAAGAATGTGTCCCGTCTCTTCTGATGATTGTGGATTGTAAAAAATTTTTCCTCTATCGTGTAAATACCCATAACTATTGGTCGTTAATCCGTCGTAAACCACATTTCTAAATTCGGTTCCAGCCATGATATCTACCCCTAAATCTTCAACAATATTAAACCTTGAGTTTAAAGAGTTTCTAAAAAGATATGATTCCTGAGAAAAATCTATTTGATTAAACTCACCTCCAAAAGGCAGGCTAGAACTCTCAATTTGCTCTGTAGAGCCTTGCCCAAAGTTATAACCACGTAAACGTGCTATGTAGTTGCTCTCCTCTGTAGCGTATTGCTGCGTTTTGCTACCAGAATAAGTATAACTCATTACAGAATTATAGCTTAACCAGTCTGCAATTTCGTAATCAAGGTTTAATGTTCCTCTAATTTCGTGCTGATTAGAGCTTTGGTGTGTCGTATTTTGCTCATGCAAGAAATTGTAATTATAGTTTCCATAAAAATAATAACTACCGTCATCGTTAAATGCTGGCAAAGACCTTGAAGACTTATACGCATAATCAAAAGGATCGGTTGTATAACTCATTTCGCGATCTCTTTTAGATGCATTTAAAATAATACCCAAATCAAATCTATCAGAAAGTTGGGTATTCACTTTTGCCATAGCACTATAACTTTTATAGCCGGCCACTTTTTCTAAACCTTCTTCATTGATATGGCTTAGTGAGGTATAGTAATTACTTTTTTCTGAACCTCCAGAAAAACTAATATCGGTAGTATTAGTTATGGCGTTACGAAATAAAAGGTCGAACCAATCTACATTCATTTGAGAAGTCTTTCTTATTCCCTCGATGTATTCTGCTTCTGTAATCCCACCACGCGTATAAAGACCATCGTAATAAGCAACACCAACACCACCATTAAGACCGACACCATCCTCAAGCAATGAGAAAGAAAAATCGGCACGTTCTTGAGAACTCATTAAATCAAAATCTTCATAACCCGGTCTCGGTTTTATTCCCGATGTATGATTAAATGAGATGTGTGGCTTACCAACTTTTCCTTTTTTTGTAGTAACAACTATTACACCGTTGGCGGCCCTTGTTCCATAAATTGCTGTTGCCGAAGCATCTTTTAATACGGTAAGTGATTCAATATCGTTAGGGTTTACTCCTCCAATAGAACTATTAAAAGTTTTTAAGAAGTCTGGATCGTTTAATTGTGCTGGCGTAGCAGGAACACCACTTTCTAACATGACACCATCGACAACCCAGATAGGCTCTGCGTTTCCACTTAATGTAGCTGTACCTCTAATTCTAATTGTTGGTGAAGCTCCTGGAGCAGCAGAATTATTAACAACACTAACTCCGGCAATTTGCCCCTGAATCATGTTTTCTATACTCACAGACCCTACGACATCTATATCGCCAACTTCAACAACTGTTACAGCACTACTTGTTTCTCGTCTATCTCTAACTTGATACCCATCGATAATCACTTCACTTAATTCTGAAATGTCTTGGATCAACTTGACATTAACAACGGTAAGACCGTTAACTTCAACTTCCTGAGTAACAAAACCAATAAAACTAAAAACTAAAGTGGCTTGCTCGTCGGCATATATACTAAAATTACCATCAAAATCGGTTGCTGTTCCTCTATTCTGACCTTTAACCCTAACGGTAACGCCTGGTAAGGGTTCTCCCTTCTCGTTCACAACGTTCCCGCGAATGGTTTGCCGTGGCACTTGTATTGACCCAAGGGTTACACTAGGTGTACTTGCAGCAATAGGCTCAACTCTATCCTTAATAACAATGATATTATTTTTGGAAAACTCAAAAATGAAGTTGCCTTTAGACAACGCATTCCCTAGTAGTTCATTTACTTTAATGATTCCTTTTTTTATCGCTACTTTTGGATATTTTTCAAATAAATTAGACCTATAAATAAAAGTATAATCTGTTTGATTTTTTATCAGTTTAAAGACTTCATCTACCGAAACAACCTGACTTTCATCAATTTTAATTTTATCGTTTTGAGTAAATCCATTTGTTGGTGTGAAACTAAAAACAACCGTAGTGAAAAGTAAAATAAATACTTTCATAATAGTGGTTAAAAAACTTCTCTTTGATAAGAAAAGTGAGTTCATGATTCTTTTTTTCATAAATTTGAATTTTGGTTGGTTACTAGAGTTAATTAATCAATAAGCAGGGATATCACTTAGCGCTGACATGTTTAGTTTTATCCCTTTTTTATTATTCTATCTTCAATTCATTGGCTTTAATAGTATAGGTTATATCGTTAGTTGTTTTGATAGTTTCCAGGATGTCAATAATGGTTAGTTGTTTACTTAACACCCCTGTAAACTTTAAATTTTTGATTTCCATATTATTTATAGTAATGTTGATATCATACCATCTAGATAGGACTTTCATAATATCACCTAGGGGCTTATTAGAAAAGTTAAACACCCCTTTTCTCCATGAGATTTCATCTTCAACTTCGACCTTATACACATTAAAAGTGTTACCGTCGTGTAATAATTTAGACTGATCTCCTGGTACTAAAACTTTTTTATTCACCTCGTTACTCACTAAAACACTACCTTCAACTAAAGTAGTTAACGTTTCATACTCATCTTTATAAGCTTTCACATTAAATACAGTACCTAGAACTGATATGTGTTGATCATTTGCTTTTAAAGAAAAAGGTTCTCCTTCTGATTCTTTTCTTTTTGCTACATCAAGATAAGCCTCGCCATAAACTAATTCCACTTCGCGAGGCTGACCTTTAACAAAATTTACGGGGTACTTTAATTGTGATTCTGAATTAAGCCATACTTGCGTTCCATCTGATAGCACAACATGATATTGGCCTCCTCTAGGTATGGTTAAATAGTTATACTCTACTAGAGACGATTCACTTGTAGTATTTTTGTAAATAATCTCTTTCCCATTACCGTTTATTTGTTCGTTTTGATAGGTTGATTCACCTCCTAAAAAAACTTCTGTGCCATTAGCTAACGTTAAAGTCGCCTTATCTGTTCCTGGCTGAATTGAAATATTATCAACTTCATTAAAACTGTTTTTATTCAAGAAATAAATACTCGTTGCAAGAAAAATGACAATAGCTGCCGCATATTTAAGGAAGTTCCTTTTATAAATTGGAATGACCTTCTTTTTTGTTGACTCCTTCGAAATACCTTCAATTACTTTTTGATAAGCTTTATCTACATCATTTTTAAGCACTGCCATGTTTACATCATAATAATCTGCAACCGTAGCTTCAAATTCCTTTTGATTGTCTGGATCTTCCAACCACTCATATAACTCCAGAAGCTCTTCATTGGAGATTGTATTGATTAAAAACTTGGTAATCATCTTTTTCATAATAAGCACTTATTTAGGCATTAGTTTATATTATTACTTGTATTAAAAAGAAAACCCCTAAAAAAATTCAATGTTTTTTAGTTTTTGATGCGATTAATTAGATATTAACCATTCAGTAACGCCATTTTAAAAGCATAACAATAAAAAGACAATGCACTGACTTACAAGTACTTAATTAATCAAGTATAACATATTACTCTCTTTTAATTTTTTTTGTAAAAAAACTACTGTTTGGGTGAAAAAAAATTCAATAATTAGGAAATATGATGTTATAAAATAAAAAAGGAGGTGGGGTATTTAAAAAAAGGATGAATACATAATATATTCAATAATCTATTTTATAAAGGACAGGAAATACAAATGTTCTAGGTTGGCATCCTTATTTATTTTTATCAACTTTTCAATTAAAACCGTGACACCACAGAAAACAAAAAAAGTGACTCTTTTCAGAATCACTTTTTTTTGTTTTTGCGATGACAGGATTTAACTAATCCAGAAAAAACATCGTTGCAAATGATCTAAACCGTCTTGCTTAAAAATGTGAAAAACATTTTACACAAAACAGTTTAGATCATTTAGTCGGGATGACAGGATTCCGAAACAAAACACAACACACTGTATTTCAATTGCTTAATAGCGTGGTTTTTAAACAAGACACCTAATAGGACATTTTCAAACCAGTTTTTGACATTCACTTGTCAAATTTAATCAAAATACTACATTTAAGACCATTTCATTTTTAATAATAATAATAATAATAATAATAATAAACAGAGCATATCAAGAATAAACCGCTTAAAACTCATGTAAACCAAATTTACGTTCAAAAAATTTAGATTGATTTTTAACTTTATTAAATGTGTAGCTTAAGTTTTAAAATACTATATATAAATTCTGCTATTATAAAGCTATAGTCAACAATTTAAGACTCATACAGGTTTTACAAATAAACCTTACAGTACGGCAAGGCTTTTTTTATTCTTTCAATTTCAGAATTAGAAAAATTATTCCCTTTTAATATTAAAGTTTTTAGGTGTTTGAGATCCGATAAATTATCTGGTAATTTTGTCAACGTATTGTTTGATAAAATTAATAACTCTAAATTAGGAAGTTCCCCAATACTCTCAGGTAATACCTCAATTTTATTATTGTTAAGAATAAGAGTTTCTAGTTTAGATAGCTTAAATATCTCATTAGGAAGCGCTACAAGGTTATTGTGCTCAATATTAAGTGTTTTTAATCCTTTAATTAATAACCAGTCTGAGTCGAATTCATAAAACTGATTATATCCTAAGTCAAGCGTTTTCAAATCATACAATTGCGTTAGTTCATGAGGTAAAAATCTTAGTTGATTATTGTCTAATTCTAAAACCTCTAATTTTCTACAGTTGCTTATACTTTCGGGTAGTGAAGTCAAATCATTGAAAGACAAGTGTAAAAACCTCAAGTTAGATAGCTCTCCAATTGTTTCTGGCAAAGCAGTAATTTTGTTCGTAGATATATTAAATCTTACTAAATTTTGATATTTTGATATTTCCTCCGGAATATATTTTAGATCATTTTTCTTAACTATTAACACCTCTAAGAGTTTTAAATTAAAGATATCGTAATTCCATGACTCTAAACTGTTTCCCATCATATTTAAGAACTTTAAGGCCCTAAAATCTCCTATCTCTTTAGGCATATTAAACAAATGTTGATCCCTTAAACTAAGTTGCTCTACATCATTTGCTTTTTTTACAGCAATTTTTATATTGTTATAAACTCTAGTTTTATAAGGATTAGCATTTTGAGCTTGAACAATATAAGACAAGCTAACTATAATCGTAAAAACGATGTAATTTCTCATAATTAGTATATATAAATAGAAGCAGACAAAAAATGCCTGCTTCTAAAATTAAAAACTCTATGTAAGTATGATTTACTTCATCAACACTTTAAAAACCTTTTTAACTCCACTTAACTCAACGGATAATAAAAGTACTTGGTTTCCAGATTTTAACTCACCTAGGTCTAATGAAAGTCGACTACTATTTGTATTAAAATCACTATAACGCATTAACGGTCTACCTAAAATATCACTTATTTCTACAGAGACATCCTTGTTTACAAGAGAAGTAGCAAATTGTAAAGTTACCTTACCGTTAGTCGGGTTTGGATACAAGATGACATCTTTAACGAGCTCATGATCTTCAGTACTCAGTGACCCTTCACCTAAATTACCATCTAAAGCAAATACAATAGTTGTAGAAGCATTAAAAGTAATATCATTCCCAGCAGCATCTACTTGTGGCGCATTGCTTCCGCTAGGATGTTGCACAGAAAAGAATCCATACTTATAATCTGGCGTAAAAGTTAAACCCGTAGGTTCGGCGCCAGAAGGCATAGAAGCAAACAACTCTACATTGGGATTGCTTTGTGTATGATCTGGACGCACAATCCATATGTAATTTTTACCTCCATCTTGAAGTACCCAAAGATTCCCTTTGTCATCAAATGTTAAATTATCATTTCCGTTTGACCAAGGTTCAGACTGCAAACCAGATTCTGAATTGATTTCATAATTCATTCCTCCAACAAAGGTTTCAAAATCATTCACTTGTTCGCCATTATCTGTAAATCTATATACACGACTAAGTCCTTTTGCTGCAAAATATATTTTACCCGTTATTGGATTAATTTCAACATCTTCAACACCGTTAAAAGCTGTTCCTCCAAGGTTAGCTGCAATAGTATTTATGTTATTTCGATCGGATTGCGTATCATTAGGAACTTCAATCCAAGTACCTCTAGATGAACTTGGATCGTTACCAGATAAAGCAATATCCATGCTCAATACATATACTGTACCTTCTGTAAGGTCACCTGGAGTATCCATAACGTATTTATAAAGACAGTGTGTACCTCCATCTTCTCCATAATATGCGGTTGTCCCATCATTAGAAACGACAACATTTTCATGGTTCATTCTTCCCATGGCCCATAATTTGTCTTTTTTGCCATCGTTATCATAATCGAGAACAGATGCTGTTGCTGGGTCAATTTCAACTAACCATCCAACATCTTGGTAACCATCACCATTAACATCTCCAGAATTAGTACTTTCCTCTGCTGTAACTACGGTTCCCCAAGGTGTAATACCCCCTGAACAGTTACGTGTTGTTGTTACCAGGTTCTCATCATATAAATCTACAGCTTGACTTTCGTCTACCTCCCATAGTTGTGTTGTGTTATTTAAACTAATATCTAAAATCGACACGCCTCCTGGTGTGTTCTCATGATTAACAGCTAAATAGCCTTGTTCACTACTACCTTCAATAGCAACATAAGCTGTAAAATCGTTTGTACCAGGCATATTTCCACCTCCTATTGAATAGGGATCACCTTCCTTCATAACAACCTGAAAATCGTGCTCTGGTGATAAAATTAAATTACTCGTTTGAGACGTAGGAGTTATTGAAGTTATACAACTTATATGATCAGCTTCGCAAGCTGCTGTTAAATCTTCTGTGTTTTTAACATACAAATCAAAACGTGTATCTGAACTTGACGCATTTGCTTGATGGATTTCTACAGCAATTCGGTTAAGTCCTTCAACGAATATTTCTTTTGAAACAGTAGAAGTATGATAAATATTCTCATTAATACCATCTACAGCATTTACAGCGGGTGTTAAATAATCAATTGTCCCCGTTGGCATATTATTTCGTAAAACCTCAACACCATTTACATATACAATGGCACCATCATCTCTACGAAGTCCTAATTCAACTAGATCAGTCAAATCACTTAAAGAAACATTGATATCCTTCAAATAATAAGTTGTAATAAACTTGTTATTCCCATCAGGACCGTAAGACACTTCTGTATTAACAGGATCTCCATATCCAAAAGGAGCAAATCCTCTGTCCCAAGAAATGGTATTATAATCTAGTGCCAACCAATCTGTACCTAAATCTGTACCTTCATCTAGCACATACCATTGCTCGTCTTTATTTACAGGGTACTCTGTTACTTCAATAGGTGGTAACTCATAAGATACTTCCATATCAAAGCGAGCATCAGAACTTGTGCCATTATTTTGGTGAAGTTCTACGGCAATTACATTTACACCATTTTGAAGAAGGTTAGCTGTTTTTATTTCTGTCCAAGCGCTTTCAGCGTCTCCACTAATTTCACCAGCAGCATACATATCGTAGGTTACTTCACCCTCAGACATATTTAACCTAAAAGCTTCAACACCATTAACATAAACAATAACGCCATCATCATAAGTTACATTGAAAAGTAAATCCCCTATGGCATCAACATCATCTACATTAAAAATATGACGTAAATAATACGTTGGATGTTTCGTCGAACTATCTGGACCAAAATCTAAAGTAGTGCTTTCAACACCATCTCCATAACCTAAAATTGCATTTCCAAATGCCCAGGCACTATCATCAAACTCTAAAGTTGTCCAACTTGTACCTAAGTCTTGTCCTAAATCATTATACTTCCAAAGTCCTCCAGATTCAATTGGAAAGCTTCCTGTAGGATATTCATCAATATTTTTCCAAGCTAAATAAACAGGTTGATCTGTACTAAATTCAACGTCATTAAAGATTATTACATTATTTTCTTTTAATCCAGATGACACGACCTCTACAGCAGTTAAAGGATCTCCAGATAATAAATAGTATTCGTTAGCAATAAGCTCTACTAAATTTAAATTATCAAATACTTTAGAAACGTCAACTTTAATAGATCCCTTAGTTATAAACAAAGGATCCATTATCCATGCACTATTAAGAAATAATACATTAGTCTCTGTAAAATCGACTGTTGGTAAAACCTCGTCTCCAGCTTCTTTTGCAAACACTACATTGGTATCGTAATCTGTAATATCACTTGCTAAGTACATTCCATTAGAGTCATCATTTACAAGACTCCAACTTCCAGCTATTTCTTGATCAAAAGGAGCATCAATTACTCTTACTGGACTTGTAGCAGGAATTATGTTAGAATTTATATATGGCACTTCCACTACAGTACTTCCATAGTTTACAAGGTATCCGCTGTTTTCTTGATCAAAAGTATAATTATAAGCTAAATCTACATTCGAATCGTTAAGTGATTTGTGCATATCTGCCAAAATTTCTTGCTGACTTTTAGCTTTAGTCCAAATTCTTAACTCGTCTATAGTCGACTTAGATTCACCATTGTAGTTTATCGTTCTTCCCAAAGCAAAATCCCAAGTACTGTTAGAAACATAACCGTCAAACGCATTTGTTGCTTTTAGTTCTCCATTTACGTAGAGCTTTAATTCGTTGTCTAGCGATGACACAGTTACAGCCACGTGATTCCACTCTCCAATGTTTAACGGCGTGCGGGACTCTGCTTTATTCCAACCAGAACCGTTAGTACCAAATACGGCGTTAATAGAATTGTTGCTTGGGAATTCTAATGAAAAACCAGTAGAGTTTCCTCCAATTCTTCCGTGGTTGGATAACACCGGTACATTTTCACCTGGATCTTCTGTTAGCCTAGTCCATAGCTCGATAGTAAAATCCTTTTCTAAAATAGGCTCTATTTGGCTTGACGGTATAAGTGCTTGATGATCGCCTTCAAGATTAAAAGCACCGCCTTGCTTAGCTATAGCTGCAGCCATATCTACGTGATAAGCGATATAGTACACACCGTTACCAATCTCTACGTCGTTAAAACTAACGATATGGTCAGTTTGTACTGTCGAAGATGCTATGACCTCATAAGCCACTTGTGGATCACCTTTAATTAACATATACTCATCGACGGTAGTTGCAATCTTTTCAACATTTTCAAACACAGAAGATAAATCGATTGCAATATCAGTCGTGGTCATATTCATAGCGTTAACATTCCACCCACCTGCAACGTAATGTGTATCCTCTTCTTCTGCATTTGGCAGATCTAAGGTAGCATTATTATAATCTCTTCCAAAAACAACATTTTCAATAAAGCTACTAATTGTAGCGTCAACAAACATTCCTGAAGTCTTTTCACTTGTATAACTCCAACTTGCAGCTATACTATCCTGAAAATCAATAACAGATTCGGCTACAGGGCTAGTAGCCGCTAAAATGGATGCATTGGAGTATGTCACCTCACCTTGGTCTATCCCTCTATTATCTAATAGGCCGTTATCTTCTTGATCGAAACTAAAGTGATACTGAAGCTCTTCATTAGCTTGATCTAATACTTTATGCATATCAGCAACTACTTCTTCTTGCGTGCGTACTGTAGACCACATACGAAATTCATCAACCACAAATAGCACTTGCCCGCCATAACTAAGACTACGACCAAAGGCTAAGTCCCAAGTATTATTAGGTACATAGCTATCAAAAGCTGTACTTCCTTCCAAATTACCATTTATATAGAGTTGAATTTCACCCCCAGGATTGGTAGTTAAAGCAATATGGTTCCATTCTCCAATCTCAAGAGCTATATGTGACGTTACCTTTGCCCAACCTGAACCATTAGTTCCATACACTGCTGTTATGGTGTTATTCCCCTCTAATTCTAAGGTAAAACCTGTAGAATTACCATCAATCCTTCCGTGGTTAGATAGTATAGTTTTATCATTAGGGTCTTCAGGTAAGCTTAACCAAAACTCTATGGTGTGCGCTCCTCCCAAAACAGTTTCTACTGAGGTATTGTCAACTTTTACATCATGAGCATCTAACAAAGCTAACGCTCCTCCCCTTCCTGGAACAAATTCACCTTCTTCCCAAGCTAGATAATATACCGCTTCTTGTACATTCACATTGTAGAAACTTACACTAGTACCATCAAAAGTACCCTCATCAACTATAGAAAACTCTGTTTCTCCTTCAATTTGCTTTAAAAGATAATAGTGACCAGCTGATGCAGAAATAGCACTAGCCGATTCGCCAACAGTTGCTTCTAAATTGAATTTCATCGTTGCAAATGGTGTATTTAATGGATTTACTTTCCATCCACCTTTTAAATACTGCACGTCTGGCATGTTTGGCACTGCAGAAATAGCATCGTCTATTTGTTTACCCACAATTATATTGCTCGTGAACAAAGAAATCTCATCAGAAAACCCTAGCCCATGATTAAGCATGTTATTTTTCTTACTCCAGTTACCAGAAACAAAATCTTGATAGGCCGTCGGCATATCCCCAATAGGAGCTGTTGCAGATGCTAAGCTAGCTGTAGTAATATCCAATTCGTAGTTAACATCGCCTTTGCTTATTACGGTTGTCTCTTCTTCTGTCTCAGATTCGAAATTGTAGTATAATGCTAAATCAGCTTCCTCTCCTGTTAATGGATAGTGTAAATATTTCTCTATTTCTTCGGAAGTTAAAACTTTACTCCAAATTCTCATGTCCTCGATATCACCTTTAATTGAACTTCCATAGTTAGGACTATGCCCAATCCCTAAACCAAAAGTATTAGGATGGTAACCATTATAAGGCATTTCAGCGACTAATATTCCGTTTTGGTAGTATTTAACAGTTCCACCTACTTTTGCTGAAACAGTAATATGATTCCATTCACCAACTGTCCAAATATCTCCTTGACTATTAATTTTATCCCAACCTGAACTATTTGTTCCGAATACAACACTTAATTTATTGGCATCTGAAAATTCTATCGAAAGTCCTGTTGAATTTCCATCAACTCTTCCATGTGTAGAAAAAATTGATGCATTAGTTGCTGGATCTGCATTTAATTTGGCCCAAAATTGAACCGTAAAGTCATTTGCGAATAAGCCATTGGAAACATCTGAACCTATTGTAGTTTCCTGTGTTCCAGATAGGCTTAACATATTATCACGATTAGATTCTACATTAGCATCCTCTAAAATATCGTTATCAGAAATTAGCCTTGCGTATAATTCTAGGTCATCTATGCTTCCTAAGAAGCGCTTGCCTTCTATGTTATTACCAATACGTAAATCTGAAGACGACTCGATAGGAGAAGTAACATTATTCCAGGTTTGAATCAAGAAGCCATTATAATATAAAGCCAGATTTTTTCTTACATTGTCATATTTCCACGTGATATAAGACCAACTATTTTCTAAAACACTATAATTACTTTCGTGAATTATACCTGTAGCATGATCTTTATAATTTAAGTTTCCATTGTTTGAAATACCAAAAGACACCCCTGCCGTTGCCGTAGCATTAGAGACTATCGTAGCGCCTTTAGAAGTTAAGCTACTCGGGTTAACCCAAAAACCTAAACTATATGCTTTATCTGAAAAGTTTAATGATTTAGATGCAGAAACAGTTAGATTCGTGTTTTCAGTAAACACTAGAGCACTATCTGTATTATCATCCTTATCTACACCAAAATTATAATTTTCAGCTTCCAAACTATGATTATATTCCGAATTATCTTTAAGCGCATTTGCAAAATCTAAAGATAAATTATGGGCGTCTGAGTTCTCACTGGTTAGCATGTCTTCATGAACAACTTCTTCAAAGAATGTAGCCCCATCAAAACCAACATACTCAAATTTAATTCTTCTATCGCCCTCATCACCAAAAACATTCGTTCTAACGTAACCATGCTTCACACCGGTTAAAATATCATTAGACGCATTATAGTTGACATTATAATGTCCCGCTTCTCCATTACCTCCAATATCAGAATTGATATTACCAGACATAATATCGAACATTGGATATTTTGTATCAGCATCACGAACCATAAAACGTTGGTCATGAATGTCTGCACAATATGAAAGCACACCATTAATATTATTAGTTTGGATAAATTGTAAAAACTCTTCAGCCTGATTACTAACACTAAAATTTCTTCCACCAACTTCTCTAAAAGTTGGAGTACCATTTATAATAACCTTAAAAGTAGCCTTAGAATTTAATAACCCTTGCTTTAACCACTCAAGCTGCTCATCTCCAAAATGATCTGCCGTTCCATCTCTAAAACTCCTGTTATCTGTAAGGAAAAACTCTACGTCTTTATAAACATACGACGACTGTAAGCCTTGGCCCTCTGTCGTACTTAAATATTCTGGATTTGGCCACCAGTCCATAAATATTTCGCGCATTTCTGGTAAGGTTGGCATCGTTTTATTAAACTCGTTTGGTCCAGTATCATGATTATCTGTTATAGATAATTGAGGCATAGCCATAGTTAACTGATCATGAAACTGTCTATAAAACCTATATCGATCGAAAGCCATATCTTTATTGGCCCAATCATCTATCGCATCAGGACACTGTCCTCCAGCATGTTGCAAACCTAGAAGATAGGTCGCATCTCCCAACCAAACCATAAGATCAGCATCTTCTTGAGCCATATGATTAAACATTTCTGGATTGCCATTAATATGGGTTAAGGATTCTGGTCTATCTACACAGCGAGACGTGTCATAGATTCTGCCACAACCACCAGCCAAAAACTCAAAATTGTCTATAACATTTTGTTCATTGATAATGGATGAAGTTCTTAAAGATGGTATTCCGTTAGTTTGTAACGTAGCCGTGTAGGTCTCACCCTCGGTTAAATTTTCAAACTCATAAGATCTTAGGTAATACTCTAGTCTCTCATCAGAATTATAAACTGTTCCTGTTAGTTCGGTAGCTTCCGACTGGGAAGCCGTCATGGATAAGGAGAGTGTTTCTCCCGAACCTGTGTTACCTTTAGTGAGCACCCAAACTCGAACCTTGTTTTCGTAAACAGGGCTAAACATAGGACCAAACACCAAAGAATCTCCTGGTATGACCGTTTGAGCTTCAAGCTCAAAACTCAGACCCAGAGAAAAAATGAGTAAGATAAATAGTAAATGTTTTTTCATTTTAATCACGTAAATTAATTTGTTAGTTAAAAAAATTTTTCGCGAAATTAGAATGAGAAATCGGTTTGAATTTTAACTAAAAGTAATTTGAATGTTATGCTTCATTCGATATTTAACACTTATTTAACAAGGAAAAATATGCATGTCAAAAAAAAATAAGATACAGAATATATGAAAAAGAAGAAACATAAACCACTGAAAAACAACACCCCAAGACCACATACAACTTTTAACTCATGAAATTTAAGTTAACAATACATTGCTTTTAGTTACAATTAGTTAATAAAAAAAATTAGTAAGAAATATCAACGTTAATATCGTTTAATGCAGTCATAAAAGCAATAATATCTTGTATTTCATCATCTGTTAAATTTAAAGGTTCTGAAGCCAAAGTTTGGTTTGGCACTTCATAATATAATCCTATCCCTTGCGCGCCTCCCAAGTTATAAAACTCAAGTACCTCCTCTAATGAGTTATATGCTCCATTATGAAAATACGGAGCCGTTAAAGTTGTATTACGAACTGTTGTGGTTTTAAAAGATTTATTAAAAATTTCTTGATTATCCTTATCTACCCCATTATTTATACGACCCGGATCTGAATCGACAATAAAAGAACCAGGTTTTTTTAAAACACCTAAAACTTCACTTTCATTTTCTTGATATAAAGGAGGTATTAAGCCGCTAAAAGTAGGTGCGAAATGACAAGTAGCACAATTCGCTTTTCCCATGAACAAATTAAAACCTCTTTTTACATTTGAATTTAGGCTGGAAATCTCGCCTCGCATATATTTATCGAAATCACTATTAAATGATCTTAAGGATATAACGTAGGAAGCTAATGCAGCTGAAAGCTGATATCGATTAATAGATTGTGATTGATATATGTTTTTAAAATCCTCTTGATATGCATCATCCTTATTTATTTTTCCCACAATCGCTTCGATATTGGTGTTATACTCTAAATGATTAACAATTACATGCTCTACTTGATTTTCCAAGTCGAAAGCTCTTAGGTCGTAAAAATAGCGATCTGAAAAAATTGAATTTATTAATGATGGTGCATTTCTTGTTAAGGTCTCTCCTATTATGCTTGATTTTGAAGTCCTCTCTCCATCTGAGTATGCCAATTTAGGATTATGGCATGATGCACAGCTAACCGTTTGACTATGACTTAAGTTTTTATCGAAAAATAATTTTTTGCCCAATTGTCTTAATTCCGAGCTGTCATCTTTATTTTTTAAAATACTGTAGTAGTAGGGATTTAGAAAATCGTTAGCAAAAACATTCACACTTTGAGCATTCCAAGATGCAGTCTGGTTATACTTTTCGGCTGAACTTGGTATATCTAATTCCTGCTGAAGTAATAGGAGTTCCTTATACAGGGGATTTAAATAAGATTTTATAAAAGTTAATCTATCAAAGGTATCAAAATCCCTATTCTTTTTAATAAATTTTTGTGCACCGCTGAACCGATCTTTCAAGCTTTTCTTATATGTGGAACTGGCATCTATTAATGGTTTTAAAATCTCTTCCAAACCCTGTAATGAAACTGACGCTTCTTCAATAGCATTTAAGGATCCAGGAGTATCAAATCCAGTTATGCCTTTACTAAGTATTCGAATTAAGTCTAACCTTGAAGATTCAATAATTTCAAAATCAAAATAATACTTTCTTAAAAGTACCGTGTTTTTCAATATTTTGAACGAAGCATTGAGTCGTCCTGTAAGATCTACTAATTCTGATTTCGCCCTATATCCACCTCCTACAAACAGTAATTCGTCGATGCGCTGTAATCCCTCTGGTGCTAAAATAGTAAAGGTTTCTCCACTATAATGCCCTGCTTCCAGCATATCTAAAGGCAAAGAGTTTTTATAATCATCTATGGAACCTAGATAATAGCTCGCTTTTTCAAAATCCTTACTCGTTGGCAATGGAGACACATGATCAAGTGGAGCTCCATTTATATATGCATTTACATGCTTAGGAAAATAATAGCTTAATATACCTTCTAATCTTTTAAAGGCTTTTCTCGTGTGAACACATTGATTTTTAACCTCATTTAATGAGCTCTGGGTAGAATCTAAATCCCTAGCGACAGATTGCAGTGTTTCAATTTGCTTCCCTAAGATAATTACCTCTTTGTCAATAAAAGTCTTATAGTACGGGTTATAATTATCTAAACCATAGGTTTGATTTTCCTTGACAATAAATCCATACAGTTCATACCCAACTAGTATCGAAAATATTAAGAAACATATGGGTTTTAGGAAGATTTTACCAGAAAATTTCATGCTATTTTATTAACGCTGGGTTATCGCTTAACGATTTCATGAAGGCTACTAAACTAGATTTCTCCTGATCACTTAATAGCAATGCATCAGGAGACAATGTTTGATTAGCTACATTTAGGCCAAGACCTGCACCTCCTCCTTGATCATAAAATTCTACAACCTCTTCTAAAGAACTATAAGCTCCGTTATGAAAAAAAGGAGCGGTATATAATGTGTTTCTAACAGTAGTGGTTTTAAAGGATTTCTCGTAAATCCAAGCTTCCTCTTTGTAAATCCCATTTAAAACTCTCCCCTGGTCGGCGTCAACCCCTTCCCCTGGCTGATTCTCCACTTTTAGTACACCGAGTATTTCTGTTTCATTTTCATTGTATAAGGGTGGTATAAGACCTGAAAAAGTAGGTGCAAAGTGGCAAGTTGCACAGTTGGCTTTACCCATGAATAAATTATAACCTTCTTTAATCTCTTCTGAAATTTCTTTAACTTCTCCTCTAACATATTTATCAAATTCACTATTAAAAGAACTTAAGGACAATACATACGATGAGAGCGCCTTAGAAATATTATTTCGGCTAATACTTTTTTCTCCAAACACTTTGTCAAAATCTTCGGTATACCCAGTGCCCTTAGTTTTTAACTTTTCTAAAATAGAACTGTAAGCGGTATTAAACTCTGATGGATTAAAAATAACATGCTCCGCCTGTTGCTCTAAAGAAAATGCTCGTAAATCATAAAAAAAACGATCGGCATATACGGCATTTAGTAATGTGGGAGCATTTCTTAACACGGTTTTGCCTTGAATATTACTTAGAGATTTTGTCAAGCCATCTGTAAATGCTTTTTCTGGCTGATGACAACTAGCGCAACTCATATTATTCTGACTACTAATACGAGTATCATAAAATAACTTTTCTCCGAGATTTCTTAATGCTTGACTGTCTTCATCTCTTGTTAGCTCGGTAAAACTATAAGGATCTAAAAAATTAGCATCAAAGATAGATTCGCTATCTCTATTCCATGAACTAACATGTTTTAAATTTTTGTTGGAATTTTTTGCCTGAAAATATTTTAACGCTTTATATAAAGGATCGAGATACTCTTTTAAAAACTCCAATCGATTAAAATTATTAAAATTATTGTTCCGGTTTAAGTAGCTAATAGATGAATTAAAGAGATCTATACATATTTTGTAATTCTTAACCGATTTATGACTTAAGAATACACCATTAAAAAAAGACTTCATCCCTTCTAAAGAATACTTTGATTCCTGTATCGCATTTAAAGACCCTGGGGTATCAAAGCCTACAAGGCCAAGGGTATAGATTCTTATAAGTTGCAAACGCATTAAATCTATGGTGTTTTCTTTTTGTATAGGCTCGTAATAAATACGATCATATAAAGTTAAATAGTTACTATTTAATCGTTTGGTAAGACCTAAAATGGTGTTACTATTTTCCTTAAGGTTTTCAGTATGTACGATTTCATCTAAAGTTTGAAGTCCTTCTGGGTCTATAATAGACTTTGAATTCTCTAATTCTAAACGTAATAATGGAGCACCATTAATGTGTTTCTTGACATATTCTGGGTAATGGTAAGCTAAATAAAACTCAATTCTTTTGTATTGTAACCTCGATTTGGTAACAGCTTGTTTTAAATTTTCTGCGGTAGCGCTTCCTTGTTGATGCATTTCAGCAATAGCATCCATCTCCAAAAAAACTTTGTTCGTTTTAAGGAGTTCGTTCTGAATAAAAGTATCTAAAAAACTTACCTCCTTTTTAGATTGAAATGCGAGCAACGTTCCTATTAAAAGTGCTCCAATAATAAGAACTAAAAAAAGCCCTATAAGAGATAACGATTTAACCATTTACCTATTTTTATTAACGAGCAAATGTATTCTTGACATACCACCTAGCAGTCATCTTTATGTTAAGAAATGTTTATATTAAGGAATAGCAATAATTTTAAATAAAAAATATTAGAACTATCAATTACTGTAAGCTTCCCCATATTAGAACTGCTTAATTTTCTAATACTGGTTTAAAATTACTGCTTTTATTAAAATGCTAACTTAAGAAGTACTGTGGTAAAAAACAAGTAAAATCTCCTTAATTTTTCACTAAAGTACTTCTGTAATTATCATCATATATCAATCCTGATTTTGCTATAGCAAAGGCCTGTTTTAACAACTTATTGTACACTGCAATCAAGGCTAGTTTTTTGCTCTTTCCCTTGGCTACTATCCGCTCGTATAAATCCCTACAAGCCTTGTTGTATTTACAAGCATTAAAACTGCACATAAACAATAAGTTTCTCAGTTTCTGGTTGCCTATTTTGCTTATTCTTGCCCGTCCATTGATACTGCTTCCACTTTGTCTTATCACTGGTGTTAAACCTGCATAACTGCACAATTCGCCCGCACTGGTGAATCGATCAAAACCACCTGTTAGAACCACCAACATTATGGCTGTCTTTCTTCCTATTCCTGGTATGGTCTCCAAGCGTGTCAATAAATCTTGATGTACTTGTCTGACCAACAGCAGGAGTTGATCTTCCAAGGTTTTCATCTCTTTTTCTAATTGTTTCAAGTTTCGTTTCAATGACCTTACAACCAATTTGCTCGGCTCTCCCAAAACGGCCTCACCATGCAATTTGTTCTTTAGCATGGTGCTCTGTTTGGTGTATACAGATAAGGTCCTGACGATCTGCAAACACTCTAGCTCATTCTTGGAATTACCTTTCCAAAGCTTCAACTCTACATGCTGTGCGTATGCACAGATAAGTCTTGAGTCGCTCTTGTCGGTCTTTACCTTTGAGAGTCCCATCTGTATAAACCGTTTTACCGCCAATGGGTTTTCGACCGATACTTTTGTCCCTGACTCTAGTAAATAATAAGCCAATTGATAATGGTAATAACCTGTGGCTTCCATAACACAATGACTGTTTGCTGATAGAAGTTTAGCAAAGTTTTTAAAGCCTGAAATCGTGTTTTTAAACTGGTAATAATTACCTTGAGAATCGGTGACATCAAAAACCAAATGGCTGATGTCGATACCAAAATATTTAATATCTTTATTCATAAGAAAATGTTTTTTGAAAGGACAACCTACGCGAGTTTCAACGACTTTAAAGCGAGGTCCAAAGCCTCATAGAACTGTACGAAATCTGTGTAGAAAAGAGAGGGGATTTTCAATGTTGACGAAGTCTTAAGCTTCTACGTGTATAATAACCTTAATCCTCTCTTTTGTTCTTTCTGATTAATACTCTAAATTTAATAGATTGTAAACTTAAGACGTGTATAATTAATGGCTAGGTCGAGCTTGCTTACGAATATTCCTGCGGAATATTCTATTCGGTTTTTATTTGCTAAATTCGGTGCTAAATCACGCCACTAATCATACACGAAGCCGTTGTGCGTCATTTTGACCCAGTACTTTCCTGAAATAGGTTGACTAAAAATTAATCATTTAATTATAGTCACTTATGAAATCAAAAAAAGAACACTGGCTAAAAAAAAGCTATCAAAAAGCAACATTAGAAACTAAACTTTTAGTCGTTGACCAAATTTTAAACGGTCAAATCTCTACCAACTTCGCCTCTAAAAAATATGATGTTCCTAGAACTACTATTAACTATTGGTTGAGAAAATACAGTACCTTAGTACAACAAAATACTGGTATGAGTAAAAACGATGAAATTAAAAAGTTAAAGGAAAAGATTGAAGAACTGGAATTTGTAAAAGACTTTCAGCAAGACATTATTGCTGATATGGAACTCATTACAGGGGTTGATATGTCAAAAAAGTCGCTGCCCAAAACATTAGCAAAAGAGATAGAGCGAAAGAAGAAAGACCGTATAAAAGAAAATGGCTCTACCAATGTTTTGGGATCTCTAAACAAGCTTTCTACAAAAGACAACAAACCCAACAAAAACAATACCTAGACCATCAAAAAATAATCAAAATGGTAAAGGACTATCGTAAAAAAGTAGGCTCAAATACGGGTGGAATTAAACTACATACGGAGCTTAAACAAGACTTTGTAAACGCCAATATTAAAATTGGCAGAGACAAGTTCTATCAATTTTTAAGACTTAATAATTTACTGGTGCCTAAACGAAAAAACTATATCACCACAACAAACTCTAATCACATGTACAGAAAATATAAAAACATCGTGAAAAACCAAGTTCCTACCCGCCCTGAACAACTTTGGGTTAGTGATATAACTTACATTAAAACAGAGAATGGACATAACTATTTAGCTATAGTAACAGATGCGTATTCTAAGCAAATAATGGGCTATAAACTCGATAACCATATGAGAACATCACTTTGTACAGAGGCACTCGCTATGGCTATTAAAAATAGAAAATACCCAAAACAAAAGCTCATACACCACTCCGACAGAGGCTTCCAGTACTGCAACCCTAAGTATACAGACTTTGCAGAGAGCAACAACATCACAATGAGCATGACAGAACAGTACGACCCATACGAAAACGCGGTGGCTGAAAGAATCAACAGGACTCTTAAATATGAATATGGGCTCAAACAAACTATTAAAAATACAGATATAGCCAAGAAAATGACCGAGCAAGCTGTCTATATTTACAACAATTTAAGAACGCATTTTAGCCTGGAACTCAGAAAACCTGCTGAAGTACATTTGAATCCGAACATCAAATACAAATCCTATCGAAAAAATAATGTAAATTTACTCGAACTAACAATTTAAAAACTGACCTAGTTCAAACTATTTTTTTGCCTTCTAAACGGCTAAAAAAAATCTTTTGAACGTGTCGAATTAATATAAAAAAAGGTCAACCTATTTCAGTATAATACAAACATCACCTACTATGAATATATTAAATAGAAAAGAATCAGATTTTGGAAAGTAAAATATTGAAATACCTCTCAAAATACACTTCAATTACAAAGGAATTAGAGAATGCAGTAAACGAAAGTGCTTTTTTTAAAACCTATAAAAAAGGAACTATTTTACTTAAAGAGGGCAGTTTTTCGAATGAATGTTATTTCATATTAGATGGGTGTATTAGGAGTTATTTTTTGAAAGATGGCGAAGAAAAAACCATAGAGTTTTATACGGAAGAAGATGTTGTCACACCCGCAAATTATGGAAAATCAACACCTTCTCGGTATTACTTAGAATGTATAGAAGATACAGTTGTGAATGTGGGAAATCCAACCATAGAAAATGAAATGTATCAAAAGTACCCACAATTAGAATCCTTATCAAGAGTAATAGCTGAAGTAATATTAACAAAGCAACAAGAATCTTTTACTGAATTTAAAACATCCACCCCAGAAGAACGCTATTTAAATTTACTTAAAACAAAACCCGATTTACTTCAAAGAGTCTCTCAATATCAAATAGCTAGCTACTTAGGAATTACACCAGAGTCGTTAAGCCGAATCAGGAAGAGAATAGTATATGAATAAATTGATTTCTTAACTTAAGTCAATGAGTTCAAAATAACACCATGTTATTTTTGTGGAAATTTTAAAGAGTGAAATATCATGGACACAATCAGAAAGAAATCAATTGCAGTTGGAATATTATTAATTCTTAGCATACTTGTAGGGGTTTTGAGTATTGACCCAGTTATTGATGAAATGGGTAATCTTGAAAGTGTTTATATCCATTCAAATGCTATATTAATTAGAGCTTTTATGCAATTCATTTTAGCCCTTATTTATGCAAGCATTCCTATCATACTATACACCATACTTAAAAAATTTAACACGGGTCTATCCATTGGCTTCCTTGTTTTCAGAAGTATTGCTGTGGCATTTATTTTCGTAGGTTGGTTGAGCATACTTTTGTTATTAGTCTTAAGTCAAGAATTTGTAAAAACAGGAAGCCCAGATTTATCACACTTTCAAACCTTAGATACTATATTACGGTCTGGTAGAGATTTAATCAACCATGTGGCAATGCCCTTAATTCTGAGTGTGGGGAACCTAATGTTCTATGCTATTTTGTATCAATCAAAATTGATTCCAAGATGTCTATCAGTTTGGGGACTTATTGCTACTGTGCTAAGTGGAATTATCGCAAGTTTACTACTCCTGTTTGGGGTTATAGACATCATTACTCCTACTTATATCTCATTAGCCTTCCCTACAGCATTGTTGGAGATAACTTTAGCAATATGGTTGATTGCTAAGGGTTTTGATTCAAATATTATAAATTTTATTACTGAAAGAAATGAAAACTAAATATTGCACAACCACATTCATAATACTTTTGTTATCTTTTTACTCTTTTGGGCAAAACAAACTATCCCAAGACCAAGTTTTAGAAGACTATACCATTTTTAAAGAAATTATAACAACTGGACATCCAAGTTTATATGAATATACTTCAAAAACCGAGTGGGATAACATTTTTAGGACATTTGAACAAAAAGGAATCAAAGAGGTGGAAACGTCAAATGACTTATTTAAGTATTTCACATCTATTGCTGACAATGCGAAGGATGGACATTTAATAATACACCACCCAAAAATGGACACAGTTCCTCCGTTATTCCCTTTATTATTAAAAATCATAAATGGAAAACTATATACTGATACAGATGATTTTGGGATTCCTTTAGGTGCAGAAATAACGGCTATTAATAGCAAACCTTCTCAAACTATTTTAAACGACTTATTGAAGTATGCACCATCAGATGGTTTTAACCTAACAAAGAAATACCGCCAAATAGAAAAAGAATTTGGGATACTTCATTTTTACGAATATGGAAGTAAAAAAAGTTATTCTGTAAAATGCACGACCGCAGACGGTGAAGTGAAAACAAATATAATTGCTCCAAAGTCATTTGAAAGCATCGGTAGCCGATACCCTAATAGAAATTCTCACTTTGCACCATATCATCAAGATACTAGTCGAGTTGGGTATTTTAAAAAAAGAATAGCTGAAAAATTGCCATTTGTTTATTATATAGACTCCATAAATACTGCAGTTCTAACTGTGAATTCATTTGGTTTAGACCCACAAGAATTTAAGTCCAAGCTGATTGATTTATTTAAAGAAATTAAGAAGAAGAAGAAAGCTGAAAGCTTAATAATAGACATAAGGCAAAACATTGGTGGATTCAGAATCAATGCCATAAACTTGTACTCTTTTTTGACGAATGAGCCTTTTAAGCAAAGAGTATCAGAAAGTGCTGTTACAAATGAGTTACCTCAAGAAAAATATATTATTCATACAATGTCTGATTATACTGAATTCTTCGAAATGTATTTTGCTTTAGCTAAAAAAGAGGATGAGCGGTGGATAATAACAGAAGACCACGCTCAAGCAGAAATGATTTCTTATAAAAAAACATTCAAAGGGAAAGTGTATGTTCTAATAGGAGGAAATACATTTTCAGCAGCTAGTGCTTTTGCTTTGAGTACTAAGAACGACAAAAACATAACTCTTGTAGGTGAAGAGACTGGAGGGGGCTACTATTTCCATACGGCTCAATATTCTGCCTTATATGAACTTCCAAATTCTAAAATAATGGTACGTATGCCATTTGTAAAAATTGATAAATATGTTCTTGATAACTCTGTTCCAAAAGGAAGTGGTATATTACCCGATATTGAAGTTAAGCTAACAGTACAAGATTTAATCAATGGAAAAGACAGTCAATTGGATTATGTAGTGAAGCATTTAAGTGAGCAATAAAAAACGTGTGGTAACAATGTATATAAAAAATAGGCGAAACAGTAATAAAATAAAGACTTTTGGCTCGTATCAAACTTTGTGCTTAGCCGAAAGTTGGGTGCTTAGAAATCGCCTACTTTTCATATACTAACCGTTATGTGCAAAGCGAAAAATGTACTTTCCTGAAATAGGTTGACTAAAAATTCATCACTTAATGATAGTCACTTATGAAAGCACAAAAAGAACACTGGCGAAAAAAAAGCTACAAAAAAGCAACTTTAGAACTCAAATTATTCGTCGTTGACCAAATTCAGAATGGTCAGATTTCTACAAACTTTGCATCTAAAAAATATGATGTTCCTAGAACAACTATTTCATATTGGATTAGAAAATACAGTACCTTAGAGCAACAAAATACAGGTATGAGTAAAAACGACGAAATAAAGAAACTTAAAGAAAAAATTGAAGAACTAGAGTTTGTAAAGGACTTTCAGCAAGATATAATCGCTGATATGGAACTCATTACAGGCGTCGATATGTCAAAAAAGTCATTGCCCGAAACATTAGCAAAAGAGATAGAACTAAAGAAGAAAAACATTTTAAAAGAAAATGGCTCTATCAATGTTTTGGGATCTCTAAACAAGCCTTCTACAAAAGACTCAAAGCGCAAAAAAAACAACAAATAGATCATCAAAAACTAACCGATATGGTTAAAGACTACCGTAAAAAAGTAGGCTCTAAAACTGGTGGAATAAAACTACATACTGAGCTTAAACAAGATTTTATAAACGCTGGTATTAAAATTGGTAGAGACAAGTTCTTCAGCTTCTTGAGACTTAATAAACTGCTAGTGACAAAAACAAAAAACTATATCACAACAACCAATTCTAATCACATATACAAAAAATATAAAAACCTGGTAAAAGACCACGTTCCTACTCGACCAGAACAACTTTGGGTAAGCGATATAACCTATATTAAAACTCAAAATGGACATAACTATTTAGCTTTAGTTACAGATGCTTATTCTAAACAGATTATGGGCTACAAACTCGACAACCATATGAAAACATCACTTTGTAAAGATGCGCTAGCCATGGCTATTAAAAATAGAAAATACCCTAAGGAGAAGCTTATTCATCATTCTGATAGAGGTTTTCAATACTGTAATCCTAAATAAACCGAATTTGCAGAGCGAAACAACATTACAATGAGTATGATGACTGAACAATATGATCCCTACGAAAATGCTATAGCTGAAAGAATTAACAGAACACTTAAATACGAATATGGTTTAAAACAAACCATTAAGAACACTGATCTGGCTCAAAAAATGACCCAGCAAGCTGTATATATTTATAACAATTTAAGAACACATTTTAGCCTGGATCTAAGAAAACCAGCCGAAGTACACATTAATCCAAATATCAAATACAAATCCTATCGGAAAAATAATGTAAATTTACCTGAACTAACGATTTAAGAACAGACCTAGTTCAAACTATTTTTTTGCCTTCTAAACGGCTAAAAAAAATCTTTTGAACGTGTAAATAGTAACAAAAAAGGTCAACCTATTTCAGTATAATGCAGCAGCTCGGATTTCGAAATAAAATTTAGTAAAAAAAATGAAATTAAATGAATATTTGACAAATCGTCTTAAAGAAATTTTCACGGAAGGAAAGTGGGTTGTAGGAACTAATTTTAAAGAGCAAATTTATGATTTGGACTGGAATAAAGCTATTCAAAAAGTTGAGGATTTTAATACTATTGCTGACTTGACATTTCATCTACATTATTATATCGCTGGAGTGACAAAAGTGCTTGAAGGTGGAACTCTTGATATTAAAGACAAATTTAGTTTTGACTCGCCACCAATTAAATCAGAACAAGACTGGAGAAATTTAGTGAAAAGGTTTTGCTCTGATTCTGAAAAGTTCATCAACCTTGTTGAAAATATGACTGACGAAAAATTAAAAGACAACTTTGTTGACGAAAAATATGGAACTTATTATAGGAATATTGATGCAATGATAGAACATACTTACTATCATCTCGGACAAATAATCCTAATAAAAAAGCGACTTAAGAACGAAAATCCAAATAAATAACTGCTTACAACAAAGAACTGAGTTAAAAAACAAGCAATTTTAAGCTAATTTTGAAACATAGTTTTCATCATAAGGCAATCCGCTTTTTGCAATAGCAAAGGCCTGTTTTAGCAACTTATTCGCTACGGCTATTAACGCTAGTTTTGCACTCTTTCCTTTAGCTACAATTCTATCAAATAAGGCTTTGCATGCTCGGTTATATTTATAGGCCGAAAAGGCTGCTAAAAACACAAGATTCCTTAATTTCTTATTGCCTACTTTACTAATTCTACTTCGACCTCGTACACTGCTTCCTGATTCTCGAATTGTTGGTGTAATTCCTACATAACTACATAGCTGTGATGCTGTTTCAAACTTTTTAAATCCATCCGTTACTACGATTAAAAACAAAGCTGTTTTTAAGCCTATTCCTGGTATGGTTTGTAATATAGTTAATTGCTCTTGTTGGTCTTGTTTTACTAATTCTAATAAGCGTTTTTCTAGTATTAAAATCTCTTTCTTTAAATGTCCTAAGTTTCGTTTTAACGAGCGATAAACCGTTTTGGATGGAACCCCTAGTGTTTCTTCGCCATGAAGCTTGTTTTTGGTAGCTGTACTCTTTTTTACGTAACTATCCAATAACCTAAAAAGCTGTAAACATTCTGCTTGAACATCTGTTAGAGCATTGTACAACGGGACTTCATTAAAGATACCATACTCACAAATAGATTTAGCATCACTCTTATCTGTTTTTACTTTTGCTAGTTTCATTTGAATAAAACGTTTTACTGACAAGGGATTTACAACTGAAACGAAAACCCCTTTTTTATATAAAAACTGGGCTAATCTGTAATGATAATATCCCGTAGCTTCCATCACTACCAAAGCATCTTTTGATAAACTTTTTAGTAGTTTTTTAAAACCCTTTTCATCGTTCTTTAACTGATAATGTCCTATGTCTTGATTGTAAATATCAAACACAGATTTACTAATGTCAATACCATAAATTTTTCTATCTTTAGTCATAACAACTTGAAATTTGGAAAGAACAACGCTACTCATATTTCAACAACTTGAAAACAAGATCTAGGTCTCACAGAACTGAACGAAGTTTAAGTAGTAAAAGAGTGCGGATTATCAATGTTGCCGAAGTCTAAAGCTTCACCGTATATAGTAACCTTAATGCACTCTTTTGTTCTTTCTGATTATTATATAAATTTAGTGAATTACAAACTTAAGCCGTGTATAACGACTCACTCCTACCCTACAACACGCAATTCCTGAATATCTTACGCTAAAAACTCTAATTTTATCAAAAAAACTAGAGAAGCAATTCTCCTGGAATCTAAGCGAAAACAAACTCTAAAAAGTATTACGTAATGGGATTCTGCTCACTCAGGTGATTTCGGACAATAGCAGTGCGCAAATATTAGGTAATTCCGACTCTAAAAACGCTAAAAAGTCTCTTAAAAAAGCTCAAAAATTGGATTCTGCTTACTCAAACGATTTCGGACTCCAATTTAGCTCAACTGTTACGGCTGATTAAAAATCTGAGCTGTAAATCACGTTATAAAAAAATAGATGTTTAAAAAATAAAATATTCCAAAAATCGTGATAAGTAATACGCAAGTTTCACGGCAAATCTCTCCTCAAAAAATCTTTTAAAAATGCCTTAATTTTAGAGATTTAAAGCAAAATACGGATAAAAAAAGCGCTATACACAACACAGTGTAAAACGCATTGCTTACTTTAGTGTTTAAAGTAATGTGCTGTCTACTTTTGAAACTTCGGATTTCCATACGGAAATCCTAACTTCTTAGTCGCAACGCACCTTACACATAACCGTTGTAGCCAATTTTGCCCCCCGTCTCGTCCTAAAATAGGTTGACTAAAAATTAAACACTTTTAGTTAACTATGGAAACATCAAAGAACCGCTCCTGCCGAAAAAAGAAGTATCAAAAAGTAAGTTTCGATATGAAACTTTCGATAATTGATGAAATTGCAAATGGACAGATCTCCGTAAATCATGCGTCAAATAAGTACAAGATTTCCCGAAGCTCCATTGAGTATTGGATCAAGAAATTGAGTAACTTCGAAGATAAATCCAATATTATGAGCAAGAACGACCAGATCAAAAAACTCAAGGAACGCATAGAAGAACTGGAATTCGTAAAAGAATTTCAGCAGGATGTCATTGCCGACTTCGAGAACATTACAGGAGAACATCTTTCAAAAAAGTACTTGCCCGAAGCATTAGTAAAAGAGATAGAGAAAAAGCGCAAAGGCCTTTCAAAATAAAATGGCTCTATCAATGCCTCGGGCTAAGTAAACAGGCG
>NZ_LXEI01000001.1 GCF_001642835.1 Pseudotamlana agarivorans | reverse complement strand
TTTTTAGGGAAGGCTACAGAACAAGCAAAATTTAAAGCTAGTAAAACTAGTACCAGCTTAATTTTAAGTATTTTAAAAATCATTAATCTTAGTATTTACCGCTTTTAGACTTTCATTTTAATGCGGAATCGGTTGATTCTGTCTCATTTTTTAAATATTTATCTAAAAACTTCAGAATTCGACTATTAGCTTCAATTTGATTTTCCTTTTTTCGAAAACCATGGCCTTCATCAGCAAATAAAACATAATCTACAGGCACATTATTATTACGCACCGCCTTAACAATTTCATCCGATTCAACTTGTAACACTCTAGGATCTTGTGAGCCTTGTAAAACAATTAAAGGTTTAGTTACTTTATCGGCGTGAAACAATGGTGAAATACGTTTTAAACGTACCGAATCGGCCGTAAATGGATCGCCTAATTCTGAGTATAACGACGTCCTATAAGCTTCCCAATAGGGCGGAATGCTTTTTAAAGTCCGTATCCAATTGGTAACCCCAAATAAATTAACACCAACTTTAAATTCTTCGGGCGTATAGGTTAGTGCTGCCATGGTCATGTAACCCCCATACGAACCACCTATAATTCCTATTTTACTACCATCTATTTCAGATTGATTTGCTAACCAATTTTTACCTTCAATACAATCTTGTAAATCTTTTTCACCATGGTTTTTATCATCCATTTTATAAAAGGTCTTTCCATAGCCACTACTTCCGCGATTATTAACCGCTAGAATGGCATAACCATGATTAACTAAATACTGAATTAAAGGTAAAAATTGCTGGCGACTTTGCCCTCCAGGACCACCATGAACCCAAACCATAGCTGGGACTTGATTATTTTTAGAAGCTTGATGCGGTAAATAATATATGGCTGGAATTTCGGTACCATCAAAAGACTTGTACCTAATAACTTTTGCTGTAACTAAATCGTCAATATTTATAGAGTCGTTTAATACGTTTGTTAATTTATGCTGTTCTTTAGTCTCCAAATTATAAGTATATAAATCGGAAGGTGTGTTAGAGCCACCCACGTACATACGCATCCATTTTTCATCCTTGCTAAAACGTATTTCTGTAATACTACTGTCTTTAAAATCTGGTAAATCTATTGGTTTCATGGTTTTAGAATCCAAAACTTCAACCGCATTTTTACCATCTTCATTAACATAAACAACCATATAAGTACCTTTGGAAGTAAAACTAATTCCTGAGATATCCCAAGGTTTCTCGATGACCTTCTTCTTTTCTTTTGACTCTAAATCATAAGCCATAAGATATGAAAACTCGCTACCATCATCGGTTGTATAATAAAACGTTGAATTATCTTCTGAAAAATCTTGAGCCGTATTAGCACTTAAATTGTCGTTGATTTTTATAATTTCCTTTGTTTTAACATTGTAAATAGATAAGTCGCTATCGTTTGTATTTATGGATTTTGATAAGGCTATAAAATTTTCATCGTTAGACATGCCACTAAACGATAAACCATCGTTATTTTGGTAAATCAATGTCGTAGAGTAATCATCAATCGATAATTTGTAAACATCAAAATAGCTTGGATCTCTTTTATTAGATCCGTAATAGAAATATTTTTCGTCTTCAGACCAGCCATAAAAACTAGATTTAGCGTTTTCACCTGGTGTTAAATCCTGAACAGATCCGTCCAATTCCTTCACATAAAGATGAGTAATTTCATTGCCATTTCCATCAGTAGCAAATAATATCCTGTTATCGTTTGGAAAATATGACGCATTGAAAATGGATGTACTGTCAGAACTTGTAACAGGCGTCATTTCACCACCAGTTACTGGAATAGCATACACATTAAAAATACCCGAACGGTTACTTGAAACAATTATATTGCTGTTATCTGAAGAAAAACTGCCTCCGTAAACAGATTCATTATCCATAAACTCCTCAATAGAATAGTGTTTAATCTCTTTTTGAACGACCTTAGTTTCCTTTTTACAAGAAAAAAACAGCGTTAAAATGGCTAGCCCTAAAATTTTAGTTTTCATAATAACAGATTTTTATAATTTCAAATGTGTTTAAATTTAAAACAAATTTCACAGGAACAATATATAAACTACTGTTTTTTAGTTTTTTACATAAAAAATAGGGAAGAAGACAAAAATGACTTTTACTAATTCAGGCTAAAAAAGTATGCTACAATAAAGAAAATAGCATTTTTAGAACCTATGAAACATGGCAATATGCGGAATGCCATCTTCCAAATAAGTTTCACCAACAGCTTTAAAACCTAAATTGGTATAAAAGGTTTTTAAATAATATTGCGCCGAAATTTTTATAACGCTTTCGCGGAAATGTGTTTTAATCGTTTCTATAGAAAACACCATAATCTGATTACCATACTGGTGTTTACGCTCGTTTTTTTTAACAACAACCCGGCCAATACTAGATTCTTCAAAATAAATACCAGGTTTAAAAATACGTGTATAAGCCACCAACTTGTCTCCCTTAAAACCTAAAACATGCCATGCCTTTTGATCTTTTCCATCAATATCTTGATATACACAGTCTTGTTCTACCACAAAAACTTCACTACGTAATTGAAGTATATCATAGAGTTCCTGTGTAGTTAATGCTTCAAAAGATTTTAGTTTGATATCTAAGGTCATGGGGTTGAAAAATATGGAAGTGTTTCTTAATTATCTGTGGTAAATAAACAATATTGTATTAATGGCTCTAAAAATTATGATTTAGATTGGAACTTACTGCCCCTTTATGAGGAGATTCCTGCCTACGCAGGAATTAATCTTGAACGATCACGTCTTTAGCATCATCTTTACTGTATTCAGGCTGAATGTTTACATGATTAATATCGTACTTTTTAAAGACCAAATCTTCAATATCATGTAAAATAGCATCAAATTCTGATAGTGTTATATCCTCACTAAAATCGATATGAGCTTCAAGATGCACTTCATCTTCATTTAATTGCCAAACATGAACGTGATGCACGTTTTTAATACTATCAAAAGCATTAATTTCAGCTACAATTTTTTCAATAGGCACCGAGGCTGGTGTGAAAAGCATTAAAACTTTGGTAGAATTGATAAGCAAATCAAAACCCATCCATATTAAGTATACAGCAATAGCAAAAGTAAGCACACTATCCACCCAAAAAAGCTGATAATATTTCATGAGCAATCCACCTATCAATACAGCAACACTAGCCATCATATCGGTTAAAAGATGGATGTAGGCACTTTTCATGTTCATATTGCTTTTAGAATCCTTTTTAAGTAAAAGCACACTAAAGCCATTGCCCAAAATAGCGACTAGGGATAACCAAATAACAAGATCAGACTCTATAGCTTGCGGATTTTGAAAGCGTTCTATAGCCTCAATAATCAATAAAACAGCCACAACAATTAAAGTGGCAGCGTTGATAAAAGCAGCTAAAATTTCAGCCCTTTTATAACCAAAAGTCCTTTGAAACGATGCCCTTTTCTTTGCTAATTTATTAGCGATATAACTAATAATTAAAGAAATAACATCGCTAAAATTATGTAAAGCATCACTTAAAAGTGATAAACTACCAGAAATAAGACCGCCAATAACTTGGGCAACCGTTATTACAATGTTTAAAAGTATGGATATAACAAGATTCCGACCTTTAAGATCGGGATGATCATGAGTATGATGATGCCCATGATGTGCCCCCATTTAGCAAGAAACAGGAATTTTATCTATTCTTTTTTGGTGACGACCGCCTTCAAATTCGGTATTTAAAAACACATCCACCATTTCTAAAGCTTGTGGAATGGCTGTAAATCTAGCTGGAATACATAAAATATTAGCGTTATTATGACTTCTTATTAAATGTACAATTTCTTTATTCCAACATAAGCCAGCACGAATTTTTTGATGTTTGTTTGCTGCCATAGCCACACCATTAGCGCTACCACAAATAAGAATACCAAAAGTAGAGGTCTCGTTAACAACATCGGTAGCTACCGGATGTACAAAATCGGCGTAATCAACGCTGTCATGTGCATCAGTTCCATGGTTATTTACAGTATAACCTTTAGCTTCAAGAAGTTCCTTGATAGCAAATTTATATTCTGTTCCTGCGTGATCGTTACCTATAGAAATTGTCATGATTTATATTCTAATTATTTTAAGTAGCAAAGTTACTAAATATATCATTGTTTTCTTATTAAGATTGGAGACTGCTTTGATAAAGGAATCAAGATTCTTGACTTTCTTATAAAGGACTTAAAATTGTCTATTAAAAAATATAGTTAAATAAGATAATTCAGAATAAATGATAGTATCAAATGATAGTATCATAAAATGAAACCATCTTTCAAATTATCTATTCGTTTTTTATTTGATAAATTTTGGTACCGAATCACACTTCAAATCATACAAGCGACTGTTATTTTTTATACTAAAAATAATCTTCAAAAAGACTTTTTACAAAGACTTTTCATCCTAAAAAACACAAGTAGTTCATAATCAAATTAATGGAATAAAATTATTTCAAAATCACCGCTATCCCTTATAAATGTTGATTACTTTAAACATCGCTTTTAACAACTTGTTAATAACTGTTAATAGTTTTTTAAAAGAAAAATATTGAATATCCATTTATTTTTCCAATCATGAACCGGAACTAAAAAACCAAATATTTAACTCACTTTTTTTTTCAATGTTATGAGCCTAAAAATTGATCGCTATAAACATAAAATGAAAAAAACTTATGAGTAAAAAGTGGTTAAATGGAGTTGTTAACAACTGTGTATATAAAATCGAAAATCATTCAAAATAAAGCTTTTAAAAAAATTTCTATTGTTAAGAACCTATTAACAAACTGTAAATTTAAAGCCATCAAAATAAAACTTAAAAAAGTTATACCACTTATTAACACCCTATAATAACCATCATTGTTTTTTTAAATTTTTAAAAGAAAAATAATAATATATAGATATATGTGGATAACTATAAAATGGAGTGATTTCTCAAAGAACTTATATAGTATACTCATTCTTTCCTAATTAAGTTAAGCTTATAATATAGATAAATTGAGCTTCAAATTGCTTTATATATTGTGAATTAATGTTTACAAAACATCGCTTTAAAATATAAACCGTAGCTTTGTAGAAAATAAATAGCGTATCTTCTCCCAAAACCATGCTATTTAATAACACAATTTCTAGTATCTTAGAAATTGTAAACGATCACAGAATTTAATGACTAGAAAAAGAAAAGGAAAATCCAAAAATAAAGGCATTTCCAACCTATCAAATACCATATTAAGTATTTTAAAAAAAGAACGTAACCAAACGTTTAACTACAAACAAATAGCAGCCAAACTTGGTGTAAATGATGCGAGTAGTCGTAATCAAATCATAAAAAAATTACGGGATTTACAGGGCAAACAAGAGATTGAAGAAGTAGATCGCGGTAAATTTAAGGCCATTGTTAATACCGAATACCATACCGGGATTCTTGATTTGGCTTCAAAAGGTAACGGCTATGTGATTTGCGACGATTTCGAAGATGATGTATTTATCGCTTCTAATAATATTAATAAAGCCTTACATAACGACGAAGTTGAATTTTATGTCTATAAACGTAGAAAGCGCGGTAAGCTTGAAGGCGAAATTACCAATATTATAAAACGTGCTAAATCGGAGTATGTTGGTGTGATCCAATTGCATGATAATTATGCCTTTGTTGTAGCCGATAGCAATAAAATGTACAAAGATATATTTGTACCTATCAATAAAACCTTTAAAGCTGAAGATGGCGATAAAGTATTAGTAAAACTCGAAGATTGGCCAGAAAAGGCCGATTCTCCTAACGGAAAAGTGGTTCAAGTTTTAGGAAAGCCAGGAGATCATAACACCGAAATTCATGCGATTTTAGCAGAATACGGTTTACCTCACGAATTTCCTTATGAAGTTGAACAGTTTGCTAATCAGTTAGATACTTCTATTACTGCTGAAGAAATTGCCAAACGTCGCGACATGCGTAAAGATTTAACCTTTACCATAGATCCGAAAGATGCTAAAGATTTTGATGATGCTCTATCTTTTGAAGTGTTAGATAATGGTTTATACGAAATAGGGATTCATATTGCAGATGTGTCGCATTATTTAGAAGAAGGCACTGTTTTAGATGATGAAGCTTACGAGCGTGCTACCTCGGTTTATTTAGTAGATCGTGTGGTGCCTATGCTTCCTGAAGTCCTTTCAAATAAAGCTTGTTCTTTACGTCCTCATGAAGAAAAATACACTTTTTCTGCAGTGTTTCAAATGAATGATAAAGCTGAGATTAAAAACCAATGGTTTGGAAGAACGGTAACCTATAGTGATGCCCGTTTTGCTTATGAAGAGGCACAAGCGATTTTAGAATCTAAAACAAATACCATTCCAGCTGAAGTGTCTTTAACAGGAAAAACGTATCAAACCGATCAAAAAATAGCCGATGCCGTGTTAAAAATGGATGAGTTAGCTAAAATTATGCGCGGTATTCGGATGCGTTCTGGAGCGCTTTCTTTTGATAAGGTTGAAGTTAAATTCAATTTAGATGAAGAGGCGAATCCTATTGGTGTATTTTTTAAAACCAGTCAAGATGCTAATAAACTCATTGAAGAGTTTATGCTTCTAGCGAATCGAAAAGTATCAGAATTTATAGGAAAACAAGACCCTAAAAAAACCTTTGTATATCGTGTTCATGACGAACCAGACGATAGTAAATTAGCTAATTTACAAGGTATTGTGTCTAAATTTGGTTACAAACTTAATTTTAAAGACCGTAAAACTACAGCAGCTTCATTAAATCATTTATTAAAAGAAGTACATGGTAAAAAGGAGCAAAATTTAGTAGATACACTTACGATAAGAAGTATGAGTAAAGCCGAATATACAACGCATAATATTGGGCATTACGGATTAGCTTTCGATTATTACAGCCATTTTACTTCACCTATACGTCGTTACCCCGATGTGATGGCGCATCGTTTATTACAACATTATTTAGATGGTGGAAAATCGGCTAATGAAGATGTTTACGAAGAAAAATGTCAGCATTCCAGTAATATGGAAAACCTAGCTACTAAAGCCGAACGTGATTCTATAAAATACATGCAAATTAAATTCATGCAAGATCATAAAGATGAGGCTTTTGTAGGTGTAATTTCTGGAGTTACCGATTGGGGTATATATGTCGAAATTATCTCAAATAAATGTGAAGGTATGGTGAGTGTTCGCGATATGACCGACGATCATTATGCATTCGACCAAGATCAATATGCTATGGTTGGTAGAAATTCGGGTGTTACTTATCAACTTGGTGATGAAGTGGTTGTTAAAGTTAAGAACACCGATTTAGTTAAAAAACATTTAGATTTTAACTTATTAGGTAAACCTGAAACAGCGATTTAAAATTATCACAAAGTGAATTCATCATGGAATAATTATTGATAATTTTGTCCGAAACAACTAAAACATACAAACTATGAAACGCATATTTTTCATTTTTACTTTAATTTCTTCAACGCTATTCGCTCAAGAAAAGGTCGAAAAATCGGTTGGTGAATTCACTGAACTTAAGATTTACGATTTAATTCAAATGGAATTGGTACAGGCTTCCGAAAATAAAATTGTTATCACAGGAGAAAACTCTAATAATGTGGTTATCAACAATAAAAATGGAAAGCTTAAAATAAAGATGAATATCGAAAAAATATTCAATGGTAACAGTACTAAAGTGACTTTGTATTATAAGCATATTGATATTATCGATGTTAATGAAGGTGCCCAAGTAACTTCTAACGATGTTATAAAACAATTTGAAATTGATTTAAGAGCTCAAGAGGGTGGAACTATATCTGTACCGGTAGAAGTGAAGCATACTTTAGTAAAAGCGGTTACAGGCGGTGTTATTACGGTTAAAGGAAACTCTAAAGACCAAAAAATAGATATTAATACTGGTGGAATTTTTAAAGGTGAAGAACTCATCACTGAAGATACCGATGTGTCGATTAAAGCGGCTGGTGAAGCTCATGTGAACGCTACTGAAGAAGTGAATGCAAAAATTCGCGCTGGTGGTAATGTTTACATTTATGGGAAACCTGAAGTTATTAACGAAAATACAGCTTTAGGCGGTACGGTAAAACGAATGAATTAAAACCGTATTTATTTTATTAAAAGGCTGAATGAAAATCAATTAAACTTGATTTTTATTCAGCCTTTTTCTTTTTATATACTTAAACTTAAACCCTTCAAAATAATTCAAGGTTTTTACAAACACTTATTTTTAGTACATTGGCGATACAACTAACTACCTTTTATTTTGAGACTATTATTCTTTGTTTTATTGTTATGCTTTCATGCTTCAACTACATTGTTAGCACAAGAGCGTTCTCCTATTCAAATTTTTTCTCCTAAAGATTACGGTGCCGAAAGTCAGAATTGGGCCATTTCACAATCCAGCGAAAAGTATATTTATGTAGCTAATAATAAAGGTTTATTAGAATATAATGGTGCAGAATGGGCATTATATTTATCGCCTAATAAAACTATTTTAAGGTCTGTAAATGTTATAGACTCACTAATATACACAGGAAGTTATCGCGATTTTGGTTATTGGAAACGCAATAATTTAGGGAAGTTAGAATATGCCTCTTTATCAGATGAATTAAATATTCCTTTTTTAGAAGATGAAGAAATATGGAACATTATTAATGTTAACGATTTTATATTATTTCAGTCTCTAAAACGAATTTACATCTACAACAAAAAGCTAGGTAATAATACGATTATCAATTCCGATTCGACCATTTACAAAACGTTTAAGGTGAATGAAAGTATTTATTTTCAAAGTGTAAAGGATGGTGTATATGAAATTGTTAATGGCAGTTCTAAATTGGTTTCAAAAGATGCTGTAGTTCAAGAAAATCTATTGGTAAACATCTTCAGCCATCAAGGAAAATTATTATTTCAAACTGAAGATTATGGTTTTTTCATCCTGAATGAAAACAAACTCGAAGGTTGGGATATTTCTGCTAATGATAAAATTTATAACAATAGAATTTATAGTAGTATCCAGCTAAAAGACAATAGTTTTATATTAGGAAGCATTTCCAATGGTATATTTCATATAGATGCCAACGGAAATTTATTATTGCAAATCGACCAAAGTCATGGTTTAGGTAATAATACCGTGCTTTCTGTTTTTGAAGATGTAGAAAACAATATTTGGCTTGGTTTAGAAAATGGTGTGAATTGTATTAATATTAAATCACCATATAAAATTTTTAATGATGATAACGGAAATATTGGCGCCGTTAATGCCTCTATTCTGTATGATGATTTTTTGTATTTAGGTACCAATCAAGGTTTATTTTATAAAAAGTATGGGACTAACAACGACTTTAAAAAAGTTGGAGGTACACAAGGCGCCACTTGGTGTTTAACTGAAATAAATAACACATTATTTTGCGGACATAATTCTGGAACCTTTGTTATTAAAAATAATAAAGCCCATAAAGTAGCTGATGTTTTAGGAACCTGGACTATAAAACCTATTGAAGGGGCTAATAATTTATTATTGCAAGGAAACTATACCGGTTTATATGTTTTAGAACATGTAAATGGGGTTTGGCAACTTAGAAATAAAATTGAAGGGTTTGATGCTTCCACAAGGTATTTTGAGTTTTTTAACGATCATGAAATTTTTGTAAGTCATGAATATAAAGGTGTTTTTAAAATTGAAGTGGATAAAGCTTTAACTAAAACCCTTCGTATCACAGAAGAAACAACTATTAATAAGGGTTTAAAAACCAGCCTTATTAAATACAAAGACAAAATACTTTATACCGAAAAGAAAGGTGTTTTTGCCTATCAACCTTCAATACAAAAGTTTGTTAAGGATACGATTTTAAGTGCTTTATTTAAGGAACAAGAATTTACTTCAGGGAAATTGGTTAATGATACAAAGACGAATAAATTATGGGCTTTTTCGGAGTATGGGCTAAGTTATTTAACTCCAGGAAAGCTAAGTAATACACCTACCTTAAATAAAATTCCTTTACCTGCTTTTGTTAGAAACGATGTTTCTGGCTATGAAAACATTTCCTATTTAAAGGATAATAAATATTTATATGGCACTTCGCATGGATATATTGTTATAGATACCCATATGTTTCAAGACAAGCCTTATCAAATCAATATTAACACCATTTCTAATAGTACTTATGATGAAGGTTATACTACCCATCTTCATAATAAACATGAGTTTGGTAAATTTAAAAACAACGAAAACAATATTAAGTTTAGCTATAATATCCCTGAATATGAACGGTATTTGGTATCAGAATATCAATATAAATTAGATGGCATTTACGACAAATGGAGTACATGGTCTACCAATTCTAGCGTTTTATTCGAGAATTTACCTTACGGCGATTATAAATTTAGTGTTAGAGCCAGACTAGGTAATCATTTAAGTGTAAATACGGCGTCTTACAGTTTTAATATAGAAAGACCATGGTATTTATCTAACATAGCAATAATAAGTTACCTTTTATTAGTCCTTATTTTTTCATTGTTTATGCATATGCTTTATACGCGTTATTATAAAAAACAGCGTTTAAAAATATTACTTGCTAAAGAACGCGAACTCGAATTAAAAGAGTTAGAAAATAAGCAACAACTTATGCGTTTTAATAATGACAATTTAAGACAGGACATTGAAAATAAAAACAGAGAATTAAGCATTTCTACTATGAGCTTAATTAAAAAGAATGAGTTTCTTAACAGTCTAAAAAATGATCTTCAGAAGATTACAGATGTAAAAAACATCAAACAAGTTATTAAGGTTATCGATAGAAATTTAAATAATGCAGACGATTGGAATGTGTTTCAAGAAGCCTTCAATAATGCGGATAAAGACTTCCTAAAAAAGATAAAAGCATTGCATCCGCAGCTTACTTCAAACGATTTACGTTTATGTGCTTATTTGCGTTTAAATTTATCCTCAAAAGAGATCGCGCCACTTTTAAATATTTCACCAAGAAGTGTAGAAGTTAAACGCTATCGATTAAGAAAAAAAATGGATTTACCGCATGAATCTAGCTTAACAGATTACATTTTGGAAATTTAAGTCCACAACATTCGGCATTTTCACCTATACAACACCACAACATTTCTACTTTTTAAGGTTTATTCATCATTTTCCCATTTATGAGAATTTGATATTAAACCTTTCTATTTGTTAACGTTTTCATAAAAACACGGGGTCTTTTTTATCATGTATATTTTTTGTTTGGGCATAAAATACCATGTCTGAGCTTTATACTACTATTTTTATATCAGACTAAAACTAAATATTTATGAAACACATGCTATTAAAAATTCTAGCTCTATGCTTTGTGGTTTATTCAGGCGCACAAAATATAAACGTGAGCGGAATTGTACAGGATCAAACAGGGTTACCCATTCCAGGAGCAAACATTATTGTAAAAAACACCACCCAGGGAGAAATCACAAATTTCGATGGAGGTTTTACATTAACCGATGTTAAACCTGGTGCCACCATTGTGGTGAGTTTTGTTGGATACATTACTAAGGAAGTAGTTATTAAAGATAACTCTAATTTAATTATTCAATTAATAGAAGATATTGCACAACTCAATGAAGTTGTTGTTATTGGTTATGGTGCCCAAAAGAAGCAAGATCTTACGGGTGCCGTATCAATAGTTAATGCAAAAACTATTGAAGATTTAAACCCTATTGATGCCGCACAAGCCTTACAGGGAACCTCTGCAGGGGTTTCGGTATCGACACCTTCAGGTTCTCCAGGAGGCGGATTTAACATATTAATTCGTGGTGTAAGTTCTAATATCGATAATGGTCCATTAGTGATTATTGATGGTTATAAAGGGGATTTAAACACCATTAATCCTAACGATATTGAAACGTTTTCGGTATTAAAAGATGCACAAGCGGCTATTTATGGTATTGAAGGTGCTAATGGTGTAGTATTAGTGACTACAAAAGGAGGTAAGCGTAATACTGCTGCAAAATTTAACTATAACGGTTATACCGGGATGCAGCAAACCACACGCCAATTACCTTTTATGAATGCTACAGAATATGCCATAACTCTAAATGAAAGTTATGCGGCTGACGGTAAAGCTTTACCATTTCCAGATATTAGTGGATTAGGTAAAGGTATAGACTGGCAAGACGAACTTTTTGAAACAGCTCCAATTACCAATCATAACGTATCTATTTCTGGTGGTGGTGAAAAAAGCACCTACTATTTTGGAGGTTCTATTTTAGAACAAGATGGTATTATTGCTAGCGATAAATCTAATTTTCAACGGGCTAACGTTAAAACTAAATTAAGTTTTGATATTACCGAGAAATTAAAATTTACAACCTCTGCCAATTATTTTAATTCTAACCGAAATAGAATAGGCGAGAATGCTTTAGGGGTACCTTTATTTAATGCCTTAAACTATTCGCCAACTTATAGTCTAGATCAAGAAGATGTTTCTGGATTTTTAGGGAACGAAGTGGTTAATCCTTTGTCGCAATTAGCGAATACTTACGATGAATTAAACGGGAATTCTATTGAAGGAACTTTTCAAATCGATTATAGTATTCTTGATAATTTAACCATCACTTCTCGTATTGGTATCAAGTCTTATAATGAAAAGGGAAAAAGCTTTTCGCCCATTGTTAATTATGGGGCTGGTAAAGTATTTAATACCGATAGAAGTAGTGTTTACCAATATCGAACTACCGATAACTCGTATACTTGGGAAACCTTTGCAACTTACAATCCTGTATTTGGTAAAAACCACAATACCACTTTTACTTTAGGAACCAGTGCATTAAGAAATTGGGGCGATCATTTAAATGCTACAGGCTTTGATGTTCCTAACAATTCTTGGGAGTTTGCCGATATTTCTTTAGCGAATGGTTTAAGTGAAGCAAAATCTACAGGCTCTTATATTTACGATAGTCGTTTGGCATCTTTCTTCGGAAGATTGCAGTATGACTATAAAGGGAAGTATTTACTTTCTGCCATGATTCGTCGCGATGGTTCTTCCGATTTTTCTCCTGATAATAGAATTGATTATTTCTCATCGGTTACTGCAGGTTGGAAAATTTCAGATGAAGCTTTCTTAAAAGATTCCAATGTGATAAACTTTCTAAAATTAAGAGGAAGTTACGGAACTTTAGGAAATAATGTTGGAAGCGATTTATACCGTGCCGGACTGAGTGGTGAGGCAACTTATGTTTTTAATAATGCCTTAGTTACAGGTACTGCGAATGGTAGAATTCCTAACCCAGATGCTAAATGGGAAGTTGCTGAAAAATTCGATGTGGGTTTAGATCTTAATTTATTTAATAATAAAATTGAAATCACCACTGATTATTTTATTGAAGATAGAAACGATTTATTAATTGAAGGTTTCCCGGTTTCAGGTATTTTGGGTGCTGGGGCACCAGGTGCCGGATTACCTACGGTAAATGCTGGAACAACAAGAAACAAAGGGGTTGAATTGTTTATTAATTACAAAGAAACACTTTCAGAAAACACCTCCTTTTCAATAGCCTATAATGTTACTAAAATTAATGGTGAAGTAACGGCTATTAATGGCGGAGTGATTCCAGAAGCTGGTAATTTTAGTGTGGGACAACCTGCTATTGCTAGGATGGAAGTCGGTCAGCCTTTAGGTTATTTCTACGGACTTAAAACAGACGGGATTTTTCAAAATCAAGCCGAAATTGATGCGGCACCATCACAATCAAGTTTAGGTGCAGTATCGGCTCCCGGCGATTTTAAATATGTAGATGTTAATGGTGATAACGAAATTACAATTGATGATAGAACCTATTTAGGCAAACCACAACCAGATTATATCATGGGCTTAAATTTAAGTTTTAACTATAGAAACTTAGATTTTGGTGCCTATATGTATGCCGAATTAGGTAAAGAAACCGTGCGTAACTACGAGCGTGATGAGCCTAATGTAAATAGGTTGAATATGTATTTAAACCGATGGACAGGAGAAGGCTCTACAAACAGTATGCCTAGAAATACTATTGGTGCGACTACCAACAAAGTGTTTTCAGATTTTTATGTTGAAGATTCTTCATTCTTAAGAATTCAAAATATCCAATTGGGGTATTCTTTATCTCAACCTGTGGTAGATAAGTTGGGTATTAGCAAATTCAGACTTTACTTTTCAGTAAACAATGCCTTCACTTTTACAAAGTATATGGGTTACGATCCGGCTGCTACAAATAACGCTGCAATTGGTGGTGGTATAGACTATGGTTTTTACCCTATTTCAAGACAGTTTATTGTTGGCTTAAACCTATCCATTTAAATTATTAGCACTATGAAAAAATATATAAATAAAACAATACAAAGCCTATTAACATTAAGCATCCTTTTAGGAGCAACCGCTTGTGGTGATGCGTATTTAGAAGATGTGGATAGGTATAATATAGATTCTGAAAGTTATTTTAATTCAGAAGAGGATTATTACAACGCCTTAGTGGGCGCTTACGATTTATTGCAGTCCTCTTACGTGAATGTGATGCTAGGTGAAATTGCTTCCGATAATACCCTTGCTGGTGGCGGTAGCGCTGTAGATGTACCTGGTTTTCAGCAAATAGACGATATGATTCACACCCCTGTAAACAGTAATTTAAGAGATATCTGGACTTGGATGTATGCTGGTGTTAATCGTGTAAATTTTATTTTAGAATTTCAAGATAATACCGATTTCCCTGGACGTGATATTATAATTGGTGAAGCCTATTTTTTACGCGCTTACTATTATTTCGAGTTGGTAAAATGGTTTGGCCCTGTGCCACTTAAACAAACACGTTTTGAACTTGGTGATGAAACAACCATTCCTAGATCGCCAGTTGCCGATGTGTATAAGTTAATTCAAGACGATTTAAAATACGCAGTTGAGCATTTAGAATATACAGCGCCCGAAGTTGGACGTGTTACCAAAGGTGCGGCTTTAGCTTTATTAGGGAAAGCGTATTTATACCAAAAACAATATGCCGAAGCAGCTTTAGTACTTGACAGAGTTATAAATGAAGGCCCTTATGATTTGGTTGCTGATTACGATTCTATTTTTGAGAATGATGGTGAAAACGGTATCGAATCTGTTTTTGAAGTACAATATACCGATGCTGAAGGTGCTGGTTTTGAATGTTTGCAATGTAGTGAAGGTAATGTTGCCGTTGGTTTTAATAGTATTAGAACGTATGATGGGCCTTTATTCGATTCTGGTTTTAGTTTCAATGTGCCTACACAAGAAGCTGTTGATGCTTTTGAAGATGGCGATTTACGAAAAGATGTAGCCATTTTAGATATTGAAAATTGGGCAGCTACAACTGGTGCTACTTATGGTACAGGATACGAGCATACAGGGTATTTTAATAGAAAATACTTAGCGCGTAAAGGCGATTTAAACACGGGCGATCAAAACTTAACAAACCCTAATAACTACAGATCAATTCGTTTTGCAGATGTGTTGTTAATGGCTGCTGAAGCTTATAATAGTGGCGGTATAGACGATACTAAAGCACAAACTTATTTAAACCGTGTGCGCGAAAGAGCTTTTGGCGATACGGCCCATAATGTAACTTCTACAGGTGCAGCACTTACTGATGCTATTGCACATGAAAGACGTGTGGAACTTGTTGGTGAAGGACATCGTTTTTTCGATTTGGTTAGAACAGGAAAAGCAGCCCAAGAAATTGATGGTTTTACTGCTGGTAAGAATGAGGTTTTCCCTATTCCTATTGAAGAAATTCAATTTTCAAACGGAAACTGGGAACAAAACCCTAACTATTAATTCTAAATAAATATACTATGAAAATCACTAAATATATATTACAAATTTTTCTGCTTACATGCCTGGTTATGGGATGTACCGAAGATGAAAATTTAGATTACGTAAACGACATTAAAGCGCCAACTAATGTTGCTGCTGCTGTAAGTGTAACTCAAGATAATACGGGGCTTGTTACTATTGCGCCTTTAGGTGAAGGTGTGGTTAGCTTTTTAGTTGATTATGGCGATGGATCGGAAGTTTCAGATCCTATAACTCCAGGGAAAACTACGCAACATACTTATTCCGAAGGGAGTTACGATGCTGTTGTTACAGCCATAGGTTTAAATGGTTTGGAAACAAAAGCGACTCAAAATATCATGGTTTCCTTTAAAGCACCAGAAAACTTAATGGTGACTATTGAAAATGATCCTGCTATTTCAAAGCAAGTTAATGTAACGGCTATGGCAGATTATGCACTTTCTTATGAAGTATATTTTGGCGAGGATGGAAACGATACCCCAGTTGCTGGAAATATTGGCGAAACGGTTTCTTACCAATATCAAAATGCAGGACTTTATACCATTAGAATTGTGGCCATGAGTGCCGCTATTGAAACCTTGGAATATATTGAAGAATTTGAGGTTACAGCTATTTTACAACCACTAGATCCAGCTCCTAAACCAACAAAGGCTGCTACCGATGTGATTTCTGTTTTTAGCGATAAATATGCGAATCCAGATCCGATTGATTATTATCCAAATTGGGGACAAACTACAACTTATGCACAAATTCAAGTTGCCGGAGATAATATCATTCAATATGGTGAATTAACGTATCAAGGTATCGATTTTAATACCGTACCAATTGATGCTTCCACTATGGAATTTATCCATGTTGATGTATGGTCTGCTGAAGATTATACCATTAATATTTCACCTATTAGCGGTGGTCCTAATGAAGCGGCTTACCCCATGGTACTTACTGCAAATCAATGGAACTCGGTAGATATTCCGGTATCACATTTTACAGATTTAAATCCTGCGGTAGATTTTAGTAACATCATCCAATTTAAATTCGATGGCGTGCCTTCTGGAGAAGGAACCATTTTTGTAGATAACCTTTATTTTTATAAAGAGTCTTCACCAGTTCAAACAGGAATTGTGGGTAACTGGAAATTAGCTTCTGTGGCTGGCGCTTTAGGTGTTGGTCCTAGCGTTGGCGATATTAGCTATTGGAATTGCGATGCAGATTGTGTTGTCCTTAGAGATTGTTATTATGATGATATTTACACTTTTGGTTCCGATGGGTCTTTTACTAACGATTTAGGTGCGCAAACTTGGACAGAAGCTTGGCAAGGTGGAGGCGATTCTTGCGGTACGCCAATTGCCCCACATGATGGATCTAACCCAGCAACTTATGTCTATAATGAAACGGATAATACCGTAGTTATTAATGGTGTAGGTGCTTATATAGGCTTATCTAAAGCGTACAACGGTGGCGAGCTTACAAACCCTGCCGATGCACCAACTTCTATTATTTACAATGTCACTTTTCAAGATCCTAATACCATGGCTGTTAATATTGATGTTGGTGGCGGTGTATTCTGGCAATTTATTTTGGTTAGAGAAGGTCAAGTAAATTCTCCGCTTACAGGAACTTGGCAAATGGCTCAAGAAGCTGGCGCTTTAGGCGTAGGTCCTAGTGTTGGTGATATTAGTTATTGGAACTGCGATGCCGACTGCGTAACCCTTAGAGATTGTTACTATGATGACACCTATATTTTTGGTTCCGATGGATCTTTTACTAACGATTTAGGTACTCAAACCTGGACCGAAGCTTGGCAAGGTGGAAGTGATTCTTGTGGCACGCCTGTTGCCCCTCATGACGGATCGAACGCAGCAACCTATACTTACGATGGTAGCGCAGGAACCGTCACCCTTAACGGTATTGGTGCTTTTATCGGATTAGCCAAACCTTACAATGGTGGCGAACTTGCAAGTCCTAGCGAGGCTCCAGAAGCCATAACTTACAATGTTTCATTTATCGATAATAACACGATTTCTGTAAGTATTGATATTGGTGGAGGTGTTTTTTGGCAATATAAATTAGTAAGAATATAAAAAGATATAAAATGAAAAACTTAAAATATTATATAGGAATTTTTGTTTCGCTGATGACTTTTGCTACCAGTTGTCAGGACGATGATGCTTCATTAGGAGCTATTATAGCACCAACCAACCTAAGTGTTTCCGCTGAAGTTGTTGGTCAAGATGCCGATAACCCCGATGGTGATGGTACCGGATTTGTGGATATTTCCGCGAAAGCGAGCAACTTTATTAGCTATAAATTTGATTTTGGCGATGGCACAAGCGAAGTGGTACCTTCAGGAACAACCAGACACCGTTTTACAAAAGTAGGGGTAAACACTTATACGGTTATTGTTAATGCCATAGGTACAGGTGGGGTTTCTTCTAGTACGTCTATTGAGGTGACCGTGCGTAGTGATTTTGACGATCCAGAAGCCAAACAATTTTTAACAGGCGGTAGTAGTAGAACGTGGTATTTAGCGGCTTCAGAACCTGCACATTTAGGCTTAGGGCCTGCAAATGCTGCTATTGATGGCGAAGGTTATTGGTACCCAAAATGGTATGCCGCGCAACCTTTTGAGAAGTGTGCTGAAGAGATTAGTGCTTGTTTTTGTGATGATGAATTAACCTTTACTTTAGAAGCTAATGGGCAATTAACTTATCAATTAAATAATAATGGTTCTACATTTTTTAATGGTGGTAACCAAGCTATTGTTGGTGGCGATGGTAGTGAAGATTCTTGTTTTGATTTTGATACTTCTGGAACGAGTTTAGTGTCTTTAGCGCCTTCATCAAACGATTGGAGTACGGTACCAGATACAGATTTTACGGCTAGAGGAACGGCTATGAGTTTTTCCGATGATGCATTTATGAGCTATTATTTAGGTACATCCGATTATGAAATTATTTCAGTATCAGATACAGAATTATATGTGAGAACTCTAGATATTAATGACTCGGCTATAGCATGGTATTTAAAATTTCAAACCAGTCCTGCTGAAGATGCTTTCGAATCGGTTTTTAACACCCTGGTTTGGTCTGATGAATTTGATACCGATGGTGCTCCCGATGCTACTAAATGGACCTACGATTTAGGTGCTGGTGGTTGGGGAAATCAAGAGTTGCAAACCTATACAGATACTCGTGAGAATTCATATATCTCTGATGGAACCCTTAAAATTGTAGCAAAAGCGAACGGTAATGGGTATACTTCAGCACGATTAAAATCGGAAAACTTAGAAGAGTTTACCTATGGTCGCGTTGAGGTTAGAGCTAAATTACCAGGATCGGAAGGTACATGGCCTGCCATTTGGATGTTAGGTGCTAATTTCGATACCGCCGGTTGGCCAGCCTGTGGCGAAATTGATATTATGGAACAAACAGGCTGGGATAAAGCTAAAACTTCAGGGGCTTTACATCTTCCTGGAAACTCTGCAGGTGAAGCAATAACAAATAGTACGGCTAATTTAACCGCTACTACAGAGTTTCATAACTATACAGTGGAATGGACTGCCAATGTTATTAAAATACTTGTTGATGATACCGTATTTCTGTCTTTTCCTAATACAGCAGATACCCCATTTAATAAAGACTTTTTTATGATTTTAAACGTGGCTATGGGCGGGACTTTAGGCGGCTCGATAGATCCAAATTTTGTTGAAGATATCATGGAAGTTGAATATGTAAGAGTCTATCAATAATATTATGAGAAACTATTTTTATACTACTATTTTCAGTGTCGCACTTGTATTAATTTCATGCGGTAAAGCAAATGAAAAAGATGCGATGGCGACCACTGAAAGTGGTTCAAATACGATAAACAAAAAAGTTGACAGTCTGCTTGCTATCATGACGATAGAAGAAAAAGTAGGCCAAATGAACCAATATAACGGGTTCTGGAATGTTACGGGCCCTACACCTTCTGAAGGTGGTGCGGCTAAAAAATACGAACATTTAAAAAAGGGCTATGTGGGTTCTATGCTTAATGTAAGAGGGGTTGAAGAGGTTCGTGCCGTACAGAAAATAGCGGTTGAAGAAACCCGTCTGGGCATTCCTTTAATCATTGGTTTTGATGTGATTCATGGTTATGAAACTTTAAGTCCGATTCCTTTGGCTGAAGCTGCGAGTTGGGATTTAGAAGCTATAAAAAAATCGGCAGCTATAGCTGCTAAAGAATCTGCTGCTGCAGGAATAAACTGGACTTTCGCTCCTATGGTTGATATCTCTAGAGATGCCCGTTGGGGACGTGTTATGGAAGGTGCTGGTGAAGATCCTTATTTAGGTTCTAAAATTGCTGTAGCACGCGTACAAGGGTTTCAGGGCGACGACTTAGCTTCTCCTAATACCATTGCAGCCTGTGCGAAGCATTTTGCTGGTTATGGGTTTGCTGAATCTGGCAGAGATTACAATACGGTCGATGTTGGTACATCAACTTTAAATAACATAATTTTTCCACCCTTTAAAGCTGCTGCCCAAGCTGGCGTTAAAACTTTTATGAATGCTTTTAACGAACTTAATGGCGTACCAGCAACAGGAAATGCTTATTTGCAACGTGATATTTTAAAAAGCAAATGGAACTATGATGGTTTTGTAGTATCAGATTGGGGCTCATTAAACGAAATGATTGCTCACGGTTTTGCAGCTAACAAAAAAGAAGTTGCAGAATTAGCCGTAAAAGCTGGATCTGATATGGATATGGAATCTTATGCTTATGTGGAAGAATTGGCCAATTTAGTTAAAGAAGACAAAGTAGATGAAGGCCTTATTAATGATGCGGTAAAGCGTATTTTAAGGGTAAAGTACGAGCTTGGTCTTTTTGATGATCCTTATAAATATTGTGATGAAAGTCGTGAAAAAGAAGTTATTGGTTCTCAGGAAATTAATGATGCAGTTTTAGATATTGCTAAAAAATCTATCGTGCTTCTTAAAAATGAAGGGAACTTATTACCATTAAAAAAAGAGGGTCAGAATATTGCTTTAATTGGAGCTTTGGCAAACGATAAAACCAGTCCATTAGGTAGTTGGCGTATTGCAGCCAAAGACAGTACAGCTATTTCTGTTTTGGAAGGACTTCAAAATTATAAAGGCAATACCATTTCGTATGCTAAAGGTGCCGATGTAACTATTGGAAAAGGCGAATTTGCTATTGAATTAAATATAAATACCACCGATAAAAGTGGTTTTTCAAAAGCCATTTCAACGGCAAAACGAGCAGATGTTGTGGTTATGGTTTTAGGTGAACATGGTTTTCAATCAGGGGAGGGTAGAAGCCGTTCGGAATTGGGTTTACCAGGAGTTCAGCAAGAATTATTAGAAGCCGTTTATAAGGTGAATAAAAACATTGTTTTAGTATTAAATAACGGCAGACCTTTAACCATAAACTGGGCCGATGCACATGTGCCAGCCATTCTTGAAGCTTGGCAATTAGGTACACAAAGTGGGCATGCTATTGCACAAGTTTTGTATGGCGATTATAACCCAAGCGGAAAATTGCCAATGACATTCCCTAAAAGTGTTGGACAAGTGCCTATTTATTACAATTACAAGAATACAGGACGTCCAAAACTGCCAGCTCCAAATGAGGTATTTTGGTCGCATTATACCGATCAAAGCAATGCGCCTTTGTATCCTTTTGGTTACGGTTTAAGCTATACCACTTTTGCTTACTCTAATTTAAATGTTCAAGTTGTTTCTAAAAATGAAGTGCAAGTTTCGGTCGATCTAAAAAACACAGGTAAAGTAACAGGAAAAGAAGTGGTGCAATTATACATTAGAGATTTGTTTGCAAGCGTAACACGCCCTGTAAAAGAGCTTAAAGGATTTGAACTGGTGGAATTGGATGCAGGAATATCCAAAACCATTCATTTTGTTTTAACCGAAAAAGAACTCGGGTTTTACGATAATGAAGGTCATTTTATTATCGAACCAGGCAAGTTTAATGTGTTTGTTGGCGGCAGTTCCAATACCAATCTAGAAGCCAATTTCGATTTAGAATAACTTTAAATGATTTAGTTAATAGTTTTTTTTAGAATTTTGTTTGTTTTAAAAGTGTGGCCTAAGTGTCACACTTTTTTTTTGTCATCTCAAACGGCATGCATTCAATAATTATGTAAACCCGTTGTTTTAAAAATATTTCTTTACTTTGTGTAAAGCTTTCCATATAGATGTTTGATGATATTTTAACAGCCGTTCCATTTGGAATCATATTAGCCTTTACCATTGGTCCTGTTTTTTTTGTGTTACTTGAAACCAGTGCTACTAAAGGGTTTAGAGCTGCCATAATTTTCGATTTAGGCGTTATCCTTGCTGATATTATCTTTATCCTAATTGCTTTTTATAGTACCAATAATTTAAGAGGTAAAATTGGAAACGATCCCAGTTTCTTGATTTTTGGAGGCGTTTTACTCATTGTTTATGGTATTATTTCCTTTATAAAAACCTCAAAATCCTTTAGAACCATTGTTAAAGAGTACTATAAAGTTGAAATTAATAAAGCTTATGGTAAACTTTTTATAAAAGGATTTTTACTTAATTTCATCAATATTGGGGTGCTATTAGGCTGGCTTGGTTTTATAGTTTTAGGCGATTCTTTAACGTCTTCAGAACATGGTGGGGCTATCTTTATAACTTCGATGTTGGCTTCTTACTTTCTTGCAGATTTAATAAAAATTCTTATAGCAAAACGCTTAAAAGCTAAGCTTACACCACGACTTATTTTTAAAACTAAAAAAGTGATTGCTATCGTTATTCTTGCTTTTGGTATTTTATTGTTAGTTCAAGGTGTATTTCCAAATGCTTATGAGAAAAATAAAGAAAAGTTAGAGCATCAGATATATCACGATTAACTATTGATTACAAAGAAAATAGTGATACACTGTAAAAATAGCTTTATATTTATTTCAGTTTAATAAAAATTTAAAAAGTATGAAAAATAAAGCTTTGGTTATTTGTGCCTCGGTATTATTTAGTGTGTTTGGTTGTGGTTCTAGTTCTAGTAGTTCAACCACTTCTACAAATAACGATACACTTGGGCCTCCAACAGATACTCAGTTGTTTAATACAACTCCAACGGCCCAATTAGTTAAGGACGATCCTGATATTAGTGATAATTTAGATTTAGAGGCCGTATCATCTGTATTTGGTGAATCTAAAGATTTAGAAGATTTTGAAAAAAGGCTTAATGATCCTAAAACACAAATTTCTAATCTTGATTTAAATAAAGATGGTGATGTCGATTATTTAAGAGTGGTTTGTAAAGATAACCAGGATGAAAAAGTTGTTATCATACAAGATATTATTGGTAAAGATAAATACCAGGACGTTGCCACTATAAACGTTAAAAAAGAAGATAAGTCTGTTCAAGTTGTTGGTAATGTGAATATTTATGGCCCTGATTATTATATTTACCCAGATTTTGCCATGACGCCACTTATTATGGATTGGTTTTGGGGACCTATGTTTAGACCATGGATATCACCGTTTTATTGGGGTTATTTTCCTCCTTTTTTCCGTCCTTGGCGACCATTCCCACCATACATTTACCATAATAACATAAATGTTCGTATTAATACACATAATGTTTATCATCATGGTAATTATAATCACTTCCATCCAAACCATAATAACCATCCTAATAACCCAAATCATAATTTAAAATCAAACACAAACCATCATGAGTTATCGAGAAATGACCATTTCGATAATCATCCAAAACAAACTTTTCAAGATCGTCGACCAAATTCGTATAATGCACATAATTTATACATGAATCGAGGTGGAACTTTTAACCGTTCTAGTTTTGGCGGTGGATTTGGCGGCGGATTCCGTGGTGGTGGTTTTAGAAGATAAAAATCTAATTTAATAAGTTTAAAAAAGGAGAAATTTCATAGGATTTCTCCTTTTTTATTGGATAAACTTTTCAATTAATTTAGGAAATTAAAGGTAAGTATTATGATAAAAAAAAGCTTCCAGAAAACTGAAAGCTTTTTTGAGGCGTCGAGCGGATTCGAACCGCTGTACAAGGTTTTGCAGACCTCTGCCTAGCCACTCGGCCACGACGCCATTTATATGTAAAATTTCAGGGTTTCTGAAATCTGCTGCAAATGTATAAAAAAATGTGACTTTTTTTTATATAAAATTACTTTTTACGCTTTTTGCGCATTTTTATAGTCACTTTCTCAACATCACCACCAATGGGAGGGTTTAATTTACTTACCCAAACAGTCGCTTTTTTAACCAAATCATCTTCTTTAAAAATACGATTCAATATGCGTTTTGCAACCGTTTCTAAAAGTTGAGAAGGTTTGTTCATTTCCTCTTTAATAACCCTATTTAAGAATACATAATCTACAGTATCACTTAGTTTATCAGACTTTGCCGATTTTTGTAAATCAGCTTCAACTTTTAAATTCACCGAATAATCACTACCAATTTTAGTTTCTTCTTTTAAACAACCATGGTGGGCAAAAATTCTAATGTTTTCAACGGTTATAATTCCCATATTTATGTAAATAGATCGAATACGTTACTTAACGCACTCGTTTTAGTTTTATAAAATTCTGTATAAGTGCAACGTTTACAGGTTACCGATGTAAATTTTTGATTCTGTACATCAAATATTTTAGATAATGTACCACCCGTTGCGCGCATTTGTCCGATGCTATAGGTTTTGTTTTCGCATTTCGGACAGGTATAATCTAAATTTTTCATAAAAATATTTCTTTTAGTATAACGTCGTTAGATGCTTTAATATACTGAAATAATTTTTATTACGCTTGATTAGATATAATGGACAAAAATAACTTGATTTTCCGTAATTTTGACCCTTATTTAGTTGAAAAAAATCAGAAAATGTCTGAAGAAAGAAAATCTCTCAATTTTATTGAGCAAATTATAGAAGAAGATCTAGCTAACGGGATGTCTAAAGATGACTTACGTTTTAGATTTCCTCCAGAACCAAATGGTTATTTACATATTGGTCATACCAAAGCCATCGGTATTAGTTTTGGTTTAGGTGAAAAATATAAGGCCCCTGTTAATTTAAGATTCGATGATACCAATCCGGCTAAAGAAGAGCAGGAGTATGTGGATGCGATTAAAAAAGATGTCGCTTGGTTGGGGTATACTTGGGATAAGGAGTTGTTTTCTTCCGATTATTTTCAACAACTTTACGATTGGGCCGTACAGTTAATTAAAGAGGATAAAGCTTATGTAGATTCCCAGTCTAGTGAGGCTATGGCCGAGCAAAAAGGGACGCCTACACAACCTGGTGTTGATGGGCCGTTTAGAAATAGAACTGTAGAAGAAAATCTCGACCTTTTTGAACGCATGAAAAATGGTGAATTCGACGAAGGTGAACATATTTTACGTGCTAAAATTGACATGCAGCATCCTAATATGCTTATGCGTGATCCTATCATTTACCGTGTTTTAAAGAAACATCATCACAGAACAGCTAACGATTGGTGTATCTATCCGATGTATGACTGGACGCATGGTGAGAGTGATTATTTAGAGCAAATTTCACATTCTTTATGTTCTTTGGAATTTAAACCACATAGAGAACTTTACGATTGGTTTTTAGACCAAGTTGTAGAAGACGATAAGCTTAGACCAAAACAACGCGAATTTGCACGTTTAAATTTAAGTTATACGATTATGAGTAAGCGAAAGCTGCTTAAATTGGTTGAAGATGGTATTGTTAATGGATGGGACGATCCAAGAATGCCTACCATTTCTGGTTTACGTCGTCGTGGATATACGCCTGCGGCCATTAGAAAATTTGTAGAAACGGTTGGTGTGGCTAAACGTGAAAACGTGATTGACGTATCGCTTTTAGAATTTTGTATTCGTGAAGATTTAAATAAAACAGCTCCACGTGTTATGGCTGTTTTAGATCCTGTAAAACTGGTTATTACTAATTACCCAGAAGATAAAGTAGAGTGGTTAGAGGCTGAAAATAATCAGGAAGATGAAAGTGCCGGATTTAGAAAGGTGCCTTTTTCTCGTGAATTATATATTGAAAAAGAAGATTTTAAAGAAGAAGCTGGTAACAAGTTTTTCCGTTTAAAATTAGGAGGTGAAGTCCGTTTAAAAAATGCTTATATCATTAAGGCGGAATCGGTTGTTAAAGATGACAAAGGTGAAGTAATTGAAATTCATTGTACCTATTCTGAAGATACCACCAAGCGTGTTAAAGGCACATTGCATTGGGTGTCTATTGGGCATGCGATTAAAGCTGAAGTTCGTGAGTACGATCGCTTGTTTAATGATGAAGCTCCAGATAGCCATCAAGACAAAGACTTTATGGAATTTATTAATCCGAATTCTTTAAAAATTATCAATGCTTTTGTAGAACCTAGTTTACAAGAAGCTAAAATTGGCGACCGTTTTCAATTTCAACGTTTAGGTTATTTTAATGTTGATGACGATAGCACTTCAGAAAAGTTAGTCTTTAATAAAACAGTTGGTTTACGCGATTCATGGGCTAAAGCGCAACCAAAACCACAAAATAAACCAGCTCAAAATAATACGCAAAACAGACCAGAACGTAAGGCTATAGATGTGATTCAGCAATTGGGTAAAAAATACACCAATTTACCTGAAGCTAAGCAAGAAAAGGTTAAAGCTGAAATATTAGAATTAGCTGAAAAAGTAAGTTATGAAGAGTTACAGCCTTTGTTTAATACTGCTGCTAAAAAGGTAGGAACGCGTATTGCTGTTGCTTTAACTTTAGGCGTATTATTAAAAAATGGTCAAACTAAAAATGATGATATTAATGCTTTTATAGATAAAGCTACCGAAGATAAAAATGACATATTAGTGGCTGTAGCCAACGCGATTTAGTAGATAAAAATTGGTGTTTTTAATAAACACCAATTTAATAAATAGGCTGCTTAAAAAGTTATAACAAGCGTCATGCTGTGCTCGACACAGTATCACCTCACATTATGAATCAATAATTGTGAGAATCTGAAATAAATTCAGATTGACGTAAAACCAACTTTTTAAGCAGCTTCTTTATTTTATGGACTGATAATCAGGTATTTTAATTATATTTAGAATTCTAACCACTAAACATTAAATAATGGAATCTTATTTTAATCTTCTAGCGATGCTTGTAGCTGCTATTTCGGCACTGGTTATCGGATTTATTTGGTATCACCCTAAAGTATTTGGAAATGCTTGGATGCGTGCTACTGGCCTAACTGAAGCCGATTTGAAAGACGGTAATATGGCTAAGATCTTTATTTTAGCACTCTTTTTTGCCTTTTTATTATCATCTGCACTTCCTGGTATTGTTATTCATCAAGTTGGCGCTTTAAGCTTGGTTGGTGGTGATCCTACTAACGCTTTGCCTTCCTATACCGCATTTCTCTCAGATTATGGAAATGCCTTTAGAACCTTTAAACATGGTGCCTTACATGGTACATTAACAGGAATATTTATTGCCTTACCCATTTTAGGTACTAATGCACTTTTTGAAAGAAAGGGCGCAAAATATATCTTTATAAACAGTGGTTATTGGATTGTCACTTTAGCTATTATGGGTGGCATTATTTGTGCTTGGTAATCCTATTATTTTTGTAAAGTTTTAACTAAAATAAAGACTGAGAATTGTAATTTTCAGTCTTTTTCATTTCTATTGAAAACCTATAAAATTTACGATGCTTCTGAAGTGCTTCCACAATCATGGGATGATTTAGTGGGACATGACATTTTTCTACAAAAAAAGTATTTACAAGCTTTAGAAACGGGTATTCCCACCAACATTCAGTTGTATTATGTTGTTGTTTTTATAGACGATCAATTGGTTGGGATAAGTATCGTTCAGCATGTGAAATTATATCTTAAAGATATGTTTCGGGAAACTGAGGTGTCCTGCGTTAAAGAGTTTTTTCAACGACATATTTCAAAAGTTTTAAAAGGCAATGTGTTAGTTGTTGGAAATCTTACACACACAGGTCAACATGGCATGTTTTACGATAAAAACACCATTTCTTTTAGTGAATACACGAGTTTAGTTTTTAATGCGTTAAAAACGCTTAAAATGCGTATTAAAGAGAGCCATGGTAAAACGGTGCGCTTAGTCATTTTTAAGGATTTTTTTAAAGATGATTTACTATATAACCAATCTCAGGTATATAAAAGCGAAGGCTTACATCAAGTGGCCGTGCAGCCTAATATGATTATGAACCTGCAGCCTAATTGGGTAAATTTTGGAGACTATACATCAGAACTAACTAAGAAATATAGAGACCGTTATAAACGCGCTAAAAAAAAGTTTGGAAAAATTATTAGCAAAGAACTGGATTTAGAGCTTGTTAAAATCCATCATGAGACGCTTCATAAATTATATTTGAACGTCTCCAATAACGCCAAGTTTAATTCTTTTGTATTACCCGGAAACCATTTTTTAAGCTTAAAACAACAACTAGGAACCAATTTTAAAGTATATGGTTACTTTTTAGATGGTACTTTAGTCGGCTTTTACACCCTTATTTTAAACGGTCAGCAATTAGAAACTTACTTTTTGGGTTATGACAAAGCCCATCAATTTACCAATCAGCTTTATTTAAATATGCTTTATGATATGCTGCAGTTTGGTATAGAAAATAACTTTAAAAATGTGGTTTACGCGAGAACAGCTATGGCGATTAAGAGTTCTGTAGGGGCTAAAGCAATACCTATGGAAATGTATATGAAGCACACCAATAAGTTCTGGAATTGGGTTTTAAAGCCGGTTTTTAAACTGATGAATCCCAAGCAAGAGTGGGAGGAAAGACACCCTTTTAAGTAGGGTTGTTTATTTGTTTAAGCGTTTAATGGTGTAGATGTTTTTTGAATAACCGCTGTTGATAGAAAAGTTACACGTCACCCTGAATTTATTTCAGGGTCACATTATAACATAAAGATTTGATATGTAATGAGATGCCGAAACACGTTCGGCATGACGAAAAACAAACAATTGTAACTTGTTTAAACTAAAATTCATAAAGAACAAATTAGTGTCTAATTAAATACAATTAGAATCTTCAATAAAAAAGCCTTACGTCGTTAAAACATAAGGCTTTTTTAGAATTTAGCAATCAGTTGCGTTTTGTTAACTAAACAAATCAATAAAGAACAAATTAATCATTATTCTCTTGAGCTTTCTTTTTATTCTCCTTCATCATTTCTCCAATTTGGTTACTTGCTGTAAAACTTGCTACCATATCGTTTAGCATATTACTTCCAGCCTGTGGTGCATTAGGTAATAAAATGAGGTTACTATTAGTTTCTTCTCCTAAAGATTGCAGTGTATCGTAGTGCTGTGTTACGACAATTAATGCCGAAGCTTCTTGACTGTTTATACCCACTCGATTTAATACTTCAACAGATTCTTCTAAACCACGTGCAATTTCACGACGTTGATCGGCAATACCTTGTCCTTGTAAACGTTTACTTTCGGCTTCTGCTTTTGCTTTTTCAACAATTAAAATACGTTGTGCATCACCTTCATATTGGGCTGCTGTTTTTTCCCTGTCGGCAGCATTAATACGGTTCATGGCTGCTTTTACTTGTGGATCTGGATCAATATCGGTGACTAAGGTTTTAATGATATCAAAACCATAATCAAGCATGGCATCATTTAATTCAGCTTTTACAGCTAATGCAATATCATCTTTTTTAACAAAGACATCGTCTAATTTCATTTTTGGAACTTCAGCACGAACGACATCAAAGACGTATGACGTAATTTGCTCATGCGGATAATCTAGTTTATAAAAGGCATCGTATACTTTTTCTTTTATCACTTTGTATTGTACAGATACTTTAAGTCTTACAAATACATCATCCAAAGTTTTAGTCTCAATGATAACGTCTAATTGTTGAATTTTTAAACTTAAACGCCCAGAAACACGATCAACCAACGGTATTTTTAGTTGTAATCCAGATTGGCGAATGCTTTGAAATTTACCAAAGCGTTCAATAATAGCTGCCGTTTGTTGTTTAACTGTAAATAAGCCTGTAATAATGATAATGAGGCCTAAAAAAATAATGGGAAATAAAATGAAAGACATAATTTTTTAGATTAAAAATTTATAGAAATTAATATACAAACTTTAATCTATATTGAAAGGTTAAAGTTTGATGTATGAAATATAAGTCATTTTTACTATTAGTCTTCTATACACTCATTTTTGTTACAAAATGATTTTTTTAAACGAATTAATTTCAAACACATTATGGATTTAAAAAGCTAAAATTTATGGAGTACTGTAACTGAAAGTAAAAAGGGAAGCATTTCTAATAAAATGCTTCCCTTTTTTATGATGTATATTTTTACTTTATTAAAGTAAGGTTATTACGTTTTCAATACGCTTTATGCTTTCATTTTTGCCAATCATGTACATGATATCAAAAACATCTGGACCTTGTAAAGCGCCAACCAAAGCCAAACGTAAAGGCATCATCACTTTTCCGAAACCAATTTCGTTGCTTGTAATCCATCCTTTTATCGCTGTTTGAATGTTATCAACAGTAAAATCTTCAATACCATTCACGATAGAAATAACTTCAGATAAAATAGCTTTTGTATCTTCTTTAAATGCTTTTTTCGAGGCTTTTTCATCGTATGATGTTGGTGCCGTGAAAAAATAATGGGTTAAATCCCAAAAATCTGATACAAATATGGCACGCTCTTTAACCAAACCAATGGCCATACCGATGTACTGACTATCGATGTCGGCATTTAATTTAGCGTCAACAATAGGTTTAAAAGTTTCCGCTAATACCTCGTCGTGTTGCTCTTGCATGTAATGGTGGTTAAACCATTTTGTTTTATCCGGATCGAAACGAGCTCCTGCTTTGTTCACACGTTTTAAATCGAAATCATTAATAAGCTGATCAAGACTAAAAATCTCTTGTTCTGTTCCAGGATTCCACCCTAAAAAGGCTAGGAAGTTTACCATGGCTTCTGGGAAATAACCATCTTCTTTATAACCTCTAGAAATTTCGTTTGTTTTTGGATCCTTCCATTCTAAAGGAAATACAGGAAAACCTAATTTATCGCCATCACGTTTGCTTAATTTTCCTTTACCAGTAGGTTTTAAAATTAAAGGTAAATGGGCAAATTCTGGAGCTTCCCATTCGAAGGCTTTATATAATTGATAGTGTAGGGCTAAAGAAGGTAACCATTCTTCACCACGAATCACATGGGTAATTTCCATCAAATGGTCGTCTACAATATTCGCTAAATGATAGGTTGGCATCCCATCACTTTTAAACAATACTTTATCATCTAAAATATTGGTGTCGATTTTAATATCACCACGGATAATATCTTTAAGATGTAAAGTTTCATCTTGTGGCGATTTAAAACGAATCACGTAATCTTCACCAGCATCAATTTTAGCCTGTGTTTCTTCCGCGCTAAGCGATAAAGAATTACTCAATTTTAAGCGGTTGTGCCAATTATAAATAAAAGTTTTTCCTTTAGCTTCATGATCTTTTCTGTGGAAATCTAAATTTTCAGCTGTATCAAAAGCATAATAGGCATTACCCGAAGCAATTAACTCATCGGCGTATTGTTTATATAAATCTTTACGCTCACTTTGTCGGTAAGGACCAAAGGCGCCTTCTTTACCAACACCTTCATCAATAGGCATTCCGCACCATTTTAGGGCATCAATAATGTATTGTTCAGCACCTTCAACATAGCGATTTTGATCGGTATCTTCAATACGTAGAATAAAATCGCCACCATGTTTCTTGGCAAATAAATAGTTGAATAAGGCGGTTCTTACGCCTCCAATATGTAAAGGTCCTGTCGGGCTAGGTGCAAAACGCACACGAACTTTTTTGGTCATGATATAATGTTTCTGTTGAAAATAGCCTCTTAAACAAGGTGTCAAGAAGCGCTGCAAAGATACAATTAACAGCTAATTTAGAACCTCGTAAAAAATAAAATTGTAGTTTAGTAAGTTAAAAGATTATCAACGAATAGGTTTAGAGGCGTGCATGAATCATTTTAAAATCATACAAGAAAAGTTAGAGGTATTTATCAGGCGATTTTATATTAATGAATTGCTTAGAGGTGCCCTATTATTTTTTACAATAGGCTTGCTGTATTTTCTTCTAACTCTTTTTATAGAATCTGTTTTATGGTTAAACCCTACATCTAGAACGGTACTGTTTTGGTTGTTCGTTATTGTGGAATTAGGCTTACTTATTAAATTTTTAGTCCTCCCATTAGCCAAACTATTTAAACTTCAAAAGGGTATTGATTACGAATTTGCTTCAAAAATTATTGGTAAACATTTTCCCGAAGTCAACGATAAATTGCTTAACGTTTTACAATTACATCAGAATAAAGAGCAATCGGAATTACTCTTGGCGAGTATTGAGCAAAAATCATTAGAGCTCCAACCAGTGCCTTTTAAATTAGCTGTTAATTTTAAATCGACGACAAAGTATTTAAAGTACGCAGCCATTCCTGTGCTTATTGTTTTATTGGTGTTTTTGTCTGGTCATATTAATGGATTTAGCGCGAGTTATAAACGGGTGGTCGATTATAAAACGGCTTACGAACCGCCTGCACCTTTCAAATTTTTTGTAATCAATAATGATTTAAACGCAGTAGAGAATAAGGATTTTACTTTGCGTGTAGAAACTGTTGGTGAAGTGGTTCCTGAATCTGTTCAAATTCTCTATAATGACGAGGTTTACTTTTTAGAAGAAAAGGGGGTAGGTACTTTTGAATATGTGTTTTCTCAACCTAAAGAAGCCATAGATTTCCGTTTGTCGGCAAACGATGTGTATTCTAAAAACTATCAAATAAATGTTATTCCTACGCCTTCTTTAGTGAGTTTTAATATGATTTTGGATTATCCAAATTATACTAAAAAAGTTAATGAAACTTTGAAAAGTACTGGTAATGCTTTGGTTCCTGAAGGCACGAAAATTACTTGGCAAGTTCAAACCAAGTCTACCAACGAAGTACAGTTTGTATCTAAAGACACCAGTCTTTTTATTTCTGATGGTGCTAATGCCTTTAAATATTCTAAGCAGGCGTTTAATCATTTTAATTACGGATTAAGTACCAGTAATACGAAACTTAAAAATTACGAAAATTTAGATTTTTCGATTGCTGTTGTTAAAGATGAGCATCCTGAAATGAACATCAAGGTTGAAAAGGATACGGTAGATTTACAATCGCTTTATTTTTATGGTCAGGTGAGTGACGATTATGGCTTTTCTAAATTACAAATGGTTTATTACCCTTCTAATGATGAATCAGCCAAACAGTTTGTTGCCTTGCCATTTTCTAATTCCAATGTTTCAGAATTTGTTACTGCTTTCCCTAATAATTTATATATTGAAGCAGGGATATCTTATGATTTATATTTTCAAGTTACTGATAATGATCTAGTTAACGGTTTAAAGTCGGTTAAAAGTCAGGTTTTTAACTATAGAAAGCGTACGAATGAAGAAGCTATTGAGAAAAACCTAAATGAACAGCAAGATGCGATTCAGGATTTGAATAAATCTCTAAATAAATTTGATACGCAACAAAAGTCCTTGGAGCAATTAACCAAAACGCAACGCGAAAAAAAGGTTTTAAATTTTAATGATAAAAAGAAGTTAGAATCTTTTCTGAAATATCAAAAGCAGCAGGATGCTATGATGAAACAGTTCAACAAAAAGCTTAATGATAATTTAGAAGAGTTTCAAAAAGAAAATGAGGATAAGGACGAATTTAAAGAAGATTTGAAAAAGCGTTTAAAGGACAACGAAGAACAGTTAAAAAAGGATGAAAAATTGCTGGAAGCGCTAGAACGTCTTCAAGAAAAAATTAATAAAGAAGAACTGATTAATAAACTTGAGGAGCTCTCAAAACAAAATAAAAACAAGAAACGTAGCTTGGAGCAGATGTTAGAATTAACCAAGCGTTTTTATGTTGAAAAGAAATTGGAGAAACTTCAGGAGGATTTGTTAAAACTTGCTGCGGAACAAGAAGCACTTTCCAACAAACCTAAATCTGAAAATCAATCTGAAAAACAAGATGCTTTAAATAAAAGTTTTGAAGCCTATAAAAAGGAGGTTGAAAAATTAGAAGAGGAAAGTAAATCTTTAAAAAAGCCTATTGAAATTCCGCGTGATAAACTTCACGAAAATGAAGTGCAGTCCGAACAAAAAAATGCGCTTGATGAACTTCAAAAATTAGAAGAAGATAAAGAAGGTAAACCTGAGGAACAAAATGAAAATTTAAAAAATGCTCAAAAGAGTCAGAAGAAAGCTGCTGAAAAAATGAAGCAGATGAGTGCTCAGATGAAATCTGCTATGCAAATGGGTGGTGCCGAATCGATGCAGGAAGACACCGAAATGTTGCGTCAGGTACTTGACAATTTAGTGCTGTTCTCTTTCGAACAAGAAGAACTTATGGACCGGTTTAGAAATATCCAAGGTGATCATAATAAGTTTGCCAACTACCTTAAAAAGCAAAATGATTTAAGGGTTTATTTCGAGCATGTAGATGATAGTCTTTTTGCTTTGTCTTTACGTCAGCCAAAATTATCGGAACAAGTTAATAAAGAAATCTCCGAGGTATATTACAACATTGATAAAGCGCTTGAGTTATTTGCAGAGAATCATGTGTTTCAAGGCATCTCTAATCAGCAATTCACCATTACAGCTACTAATAATCTTTCCGATTTTTTAAGTGATGTTTTAGACAACATGGAGGAGAGTTTGAGTATGTCTGCTGGAAAAGGTGGAGAAGGAGAGATGCAGCTTCCTGATATTATTATGGGGCAGGAGGAATTAAACAAGATGATGGAGGAAGGCATGTCTGAAGGTGAAAAGGGAAAGCCTAAAGAAGGAAAAGGGCAGCAGGAAGGTGAAGGCCAAGAAGGTTCTAAGGAAGGCGATAAAAATGGCGAAAAAGGTAAATCAGGTAAACCTGGTCAAGATGGTGAATCATCAGGACAAGAAGGCGACGGTAAATCGGGTTCTGGAAATGGTGATGGCGATTCGCAAGAAGCTTTATTATTTGAAATTTACAAACAGCAGCAAGCACTTCGTGAAGCTTTAGAAGAGAAACTAGCTAAGGAAGGTAAATCTGGAACAGGAGGTGCTTTGACGCGTCAAATGGAGCGTATTGAAATGGATTTGTTGAATGAAGGATTTACCAAACGAACCCTTCAGCGTATGATGAATTTGAAACATCAGTTAATGCGTTTAGAAAACGCGACTCTAGAACAAGGTGAAGAAGATAAACGGGAATCACAAACGCCTAATAATGATTTCAAAGGCACTTCTAGTGATCAAATTCCGAAGGCAAAACAATATTTTAAAACTACCGAAATATTAAACCGACAAGCTTTACCTTTGCAGCAAAATTACAAGGAACGTGTAAAGGAATATTTTAAGGAAGATCATGATTAACTTTAATTACGAAACGGAATTTGAACTCGCTTCTGAAGCGGGTATTTCTAAATGGATTGCTGACTCTATTAAGCATGAAGAATATAAGCTTGAAGAGATCAATTATATTTTTTGTGATGATGATTATTTATATAATTTGAATGTCGAGTTTCTTAAACATGATACCTTAACCGATATTATCAGCTTCGATTATTCTATAGGAAAATTAATTCAAGGAGATATTTATATTTCTGTTGATCGCGTTCGTGATAATGCTTTAGAATATGATGTTGACTTCGATGAAGAAATGTGTCGGGTCATCATTCATGGTGTTTTACATTACTGTGGTTATAAAGACAAAACAGATGATGAAGCTAAACAGATGCGTAGCAAGGAAAATTTCTATCTATCTCGACTTAAGTAGATTTCCTTATTTCAGTGTATATTTGCAAACTAAAAATTTTTAGTGTTCCACGTGGAACACTGTATTGAAACCAGATATTATGTTTAACGAAGTTTATGATGTTATCGTTGTTGGTGCTGGGCATGCAGGAAGTGAAGCTGCGGCCGCTGCGGCTAATATGGGAAGTAAAACCTTATTAGTTACCATGAACCTTCAAAACATCGCTCAGATGTCTTGTAATCCAGCGATGGGAGGTATTGCTAAAGGACAAATTGTTCGTGAGATTGATGCTTTAGGTGGTTACAGTGGTATTGTGTCTGATACATCGGCTATACAATTTAAAATGCTTAATAAATCTAAAGGACCTGCTATGTGGAGTCCGAGGGTTCAAAGTGACCGTATGCGATTTGCTGAAGATTGGCGTATGCTTTTAGAGGGTACTCCTAATTTAGATTTTTATCAGGAAATGGTTGCTGGTTTGTTAATTGAAAACGGACGTGTAGCCGGAGTAAAAACTTCGCTTGGTATTTCTATTAAAGCAAAATCTGTTGTGCTTACCAATGGAACTTTTTTAAATGGTTTAATCCATATTGGAGATAAAAATTTTGGTGGTGGTAGAGCAGGGGAAAAAGCTGCTACAGGTATTACCGAACAATTAGTAGATTTAGGTTTCGAATCTGGTAGAATGAAAACAGGTACGCCTCCAAGAGTTGATGGTCGTAGCTTAGATTATTCTAAAATGACCGAGCAGCCAGGAGATGATAATCCAGAAAAATTTTCATTTCTAGATATTACAAAACCGCTTGTTGAACAACGTTCTTGTTATATGACTTATACTAGCGAACAAGTTCATGATTTGTTGCGTGAGGGGTTTGATCGTTCGCCTATGTTCAACGGACGTATTAAAAGTTTAGGTCCGCGTTATTGTCCGTCTATAGAAGATAAAATAAATCGTTTTGCGGATAAAGACCGCCATCAATTATTTATCGAACCTGAAGGCTGGCATACCTGTGAAGTTTATGTGAATGGTTTTTCTACATCGCTTCCAGAAGATGTTCAATTTAAAGCGTTACGTTCTGTAGTAGGTTTTGAGAATGTGAAATTCTTCAGACCTGGATACGCTATTGAATATGATTATTTCCCACCTACACAATTGAAGCATACTTTAGAAACTAAGTTGGTTGAAGGGTTGTATTTCGCAGGGCAAATTAACGGAACAACAGGTTATGAAGAAGCCGCTTCTCAAGGTTTGATGGCTGGTATTAATGCGAGTTTAAAAGTTCAAGAACGAGATGCGTTTACCTTAAAAAGAGATGAGGCTTATATAGGAGTTTTAATAGATGATTTAATTACTAAGGGTACGGAAGAGCCTTATCGTATGTTTACGTCAAGAGCCGAATATCGTACTTTGTTGCGTCAAGATAATGCTGATTTACGATTAACACCAAAAGGTTTTGAGCTTGGTTTGGCTTCTGAAAAGCGTTTAAAACGTATGGAAGAAAAGCATGAAGCTGCCGAAAAGTTTGTTGACTTCTTTGAGAAAACAAGCGTTAAACCGGAGGTGATTAATCCTATTTTAGAGCGTAAATCTTCATCGCCTGTAAATCAATCAGGGAAGTTGTTTAAGGTTTTTGCACGTCCAAATATTGAAATGGATGATCTTAGAAAAGTGGATAGTGTAGAGGCTTATATTCAAGAAAACAACTTAGATCGTGAGATTATTGAGCAGGCAGAAATACAAGTAAAATATGCTGGGTATATTGCAAAGGAAAAGAATAACGCCGATAAATTAAGCCGTTTAGAGTACGTTAAAATACCAACTAATTTTGATTATTCTCAAATTAAATCTATGAGTTTTGAAGCTCGTGAAAAGCTTAAAAAAATACAACCTACTACCGTTTCTCAAGCTTCAAGAATTAGTGGTGTTTCTCCAAATGACATCTCTGTATTGCTTGTTTACATGGGTAGATAATGACGAAAAAAGCATTTTTTTTAAAACGTTCCACGTGGAACATGTGTTTTTTTAGAGTGTTTTTAAGATGATTTTGGGTCATTCTAAGCTTGTCGAAGCATCTGTTATAGTCAAATTTTGATAAAGAAATAGGTCTTTCATAAGCTTAAAATGACTCTTATTTATTTAAAATTGTCTTCAATTTTAATAAAAACTTCATTTCAAGTACTTGCGTTTTTATCCCTTTGAGAAGATTTTGGGTGTGTTTTAAACTAGTTTTTAGCCTAAATTCCGAGTCTAAGAATAATTAATATTCTACATTTTTACAATAAACTCCTCTTGTTTTAATCTTAATATTTATGTCACACTGAGTTTGTCAAAGTGTTTTTTAGTTAAATTTTGAAACAGAAATTGGTCTTCAACATGCTTAAATTGATGTCATATTTAGTTAAAATCGTATCAATTTGAATTAAACGCTATTAAAAATATCTGCGTTATTATCCCCTTAAGGGGATTACAGGGGTGTTTTAAAAGTGGTTTTTACCCTGAATTCCGAGTCTAAGAACAATTAATATTCTACATTTTTACTATAAATCCTTCTTGCTTTAACCTTAATTTTTATGTCACACTGAGCGTGTCGAAGTGTTTTTTGTTTAAATTTTGAAATAGAAATTGGTCTTCAACAGGCTTAAATTGACGTCGTATTTATGAGAAATCATCTCCAATTTTAGTTAAATCTCCATAATAAATACTTGCGTTATTATCTCTTTGAGATGATTACAGGGGTGTTTTTAAACTAGGTTTTAGCCTAGATTCCGAGGTCAAAAACAATCTATATACTTTTATTTTACGATAAATCCTCTTGTTTTAACCTTAATATTTATGTCACACTGAGTTTATCGAAGTGTCTTTTGTTTAAATTTTGATGCATAAAAGTGTCTTCGACAAGCTCAGACTGACACCAGATTTAGTTAAGAACGGATCAGTTTTTATTAAAAACGTATTTAAAAATCACTCCAGAATTATCCGATAGAGGAGCGTGAAGGAGTGTTTTAAATAGAATTTTTGTCTTAATTCAGAATGAAAACACAATCAAAAATGGTTTTTTATCAATAAATATCTCTTGGTTTAACCCTAATTTTTATGTCACACTGAGCTTGTCGAAGTGTTGTTTTATCTAAATTTTGTTACAAAACTTGGTCTTCGACAAGCTCAGACTGACACCGTATTTAGTTAAAAGCGTATCATTTTTTTTATTAAACGTCATTAAAAATATTTGCGTTATTATCCCCTTGAGGACTACCGAAATAGAAACATCGTTTTTATTGAAGGTACCTGGCGTAGCAAATAGGGGTGTTTTTAAAATAGTTTTTAGCTTAATTTCCGAGTTCAAAAACAATTAATATTCTTTCATTTTATCATAAATTCCTCTTGGAATAACACTTGTTTTCATGTCACACTGAGCGTGTAGAAGTGTTTTTTTGAATCAAATTTTGATATATAAATTGGTTTGAGCTAAGGGCATCTAGACACCGTATTAAGTAAAAACGGTACATTTTTCAGCTTAATTAATTTAAAAATACAATGTAGTGCCATTATTAAATGGGCTGAACTTATCCATATTGAATACTATTTCAAATCGTAGTTCTGTTTTTTTCGAACTTTTCTTTTAAACTGTTCTGTTTAAATATTACATTTAGTCCGTTTATTAGCTAAATAAAACTGTTATTTACACTTAATTATTTTAAACTGTGACAGACGAAAACGACTTAAAAGTTATAGATCATTCCGTTTCGGGAGAAGAATTTACACTGATTAAAAATTCAGAATTTGGATTTTTAGAAACCACTCCTAAGCCAGATATCGATAAATTACCTCATTATTATGAGAGTAAAGATTATATTTCTCATACCGATTCTAGAAGGAATTTAGTGGAGATTATATATCATATTGTACGAGGGGTATCCCTTAAAAAGAAGGTTCAGCTTATTGATGAGCATGCTACAGATGGTAAAATTTTGCTAGATATTGGCTGCGGAACAGGTGATTTTTTAAAGGTAGCTAAAGAAAATGGATGGTATGGTTATGGTATCGAACCCAATGCTCATGCTCGTGAGATTGCAAATAAGAAAACAAATCAAGGTGTTTTTGATACCGATGAGCTTCTTAAATTTAAAGAACATCGTTTTGATGTTATCACCCTTTGGCACGTTTTAGAGCATTTACCAGATTTAGAAGATCAAATCGAAATTTATAAAAAACTCCTAAAACCAAGTGGAACTTTAATTATTGCAGTCCCTAACCATAAGAGTTACGATGCGGCTTATTATCAAGAATTTTGGGCAGCTTATGATGTGCCAAGACACCTTTGGCATTTTTGTCAAGATTCTATGGCGGCATTATTATCAAAACATTTTTTAAAAGTTGCTGATGTGATTCCTATGAAGTACGATGCTTATTATGTGAGTCTGCTTTCAGAAAAATATAAAAAAGCAAGCTTCAAATTAATTCGAGCTTTTATCACTGGTTTTAAATCAAATTCGAAAGCAAAACGTTCAAAAGAGGCTTCTTCTTTGATTTTTGTGGTTAAAAATGAGTAAAAACTTATTTATTATTTATTTAAGAGGTTTAAAACACTCTAATCAGCCAATCACAAAGGCGTTTTTTAAAAGTGGCTTAAAAGGCTTTATTTGAAGTTGTTTTTGATAGTAATTTGTTATTATGGTTTTAATATCTATAATTTTTATTTATATGTTAAAATCATTTCAAATCATGATTTGATTCTACTTTACTTTCCTACATTTGTTTACATATAAAAATCAAATAATAATAAAAGAATGAAAAACATATTTTACCTCGTTTTAGTTGCTCTGGTTATAACATCTTGTAACCAACAAAAAATCGGTTACATTGATAATGGAATCGTTATAAACGATTTTCAAGAAAAGATCGATATCGAAACTAAGTTTCAAATTAAAGACGAGGCTTTTAAAAAACGTGCCGATAGTATCGGTCAAGCATTTCAAGCCGAAGTAAAAGAAGCACAAACTGTCGCTAGAAAAACACCTCAAAAAGCTCAAGAAATTATGGGTGGTTTACAACAAAAGCAACAAAGACTACAACAACAAATGCAAATTGAACAGCAAGCGCTTACTCAAGAGTTTCAAACACAAATTGATACTGTAATTGTGAAGGTTAAAGACTTCGTTAAAGATTACGGTAAGAAAAATGGTTATACTTTTATTTTAGGGACTAGTGATGCTGCAGCTTCAGTACTTTATGGTGCAGAAGAAAACGATTTAACGCAAACAGTATTAGATGCTTTAAATGCTGAATACAAAAAATAATAATTATTTTATAACATGATTTATAAAGCCAAATGTTTTCATTTGGCTTTTTTTGTACAATAGATTTATCTAACTTTAGTTTTATAGGTGTGATATACCATAAGTTAATCAAAAATGTTTCAAATTTATCAAGAGCATTCGGCTATTTATTTGGATTCCAAAGCCTTTAAATGGCTTTACCTATGGTGTACAATTGGTTTTACCGTCCTTTTCCTTGTGGTGTTTCAGCCCTTCGGTATATCGGAAGAACTGCATTATAATGCGAAGTCATATTTTGATTTTTTAGGGCTGCTTTTTGGAGTTTCAATTGCTGTATTTTTTGGATTATACCTGTCGCAATTTATCTTAAGACCACTTTTTAAAATGCACAATAAGCCATTAAAAACCTATTTACTTTGGTTTGTAACAGAACCTGTTATTTTGGTAGCGGTTTATTTTGTAGTGAGTCTTTTTATACCCGATTTAGGCGGCGCTTCACAAAGTGAGGAATGGACTTTTCAATTTCAGTTAAAAAACATTTTACAAACGTTAGCTATTCTAATTTTTCCGTTTATAATAACTTTATTAGTAACGATTTATAAATACCAAAATTTAAAACTTCATAAACTAGAGTCTGCGGTTCATGAACCTTCTGTTGATCAAGAAAAACTCTCAGAAATCATTCATATAAAAAATGAAAACGATCAGGTGGAATTAACGGTTGATATTCGAGATGTTGTGTTTTTAAAATCTGATAATCAATATGTTGAAGTTAATTATCTTAAAGATGAACAGTTGGAAACGCAATTAGTTCGTACCCGATTAAAATCCATTCTTGATGCCTATCCAAGCAAAGGTTTATTACGTACCCACCGGTCGTATATTGTCAACCAACATTTTGCAGAAAGATTAGAAAGAAGAGGTTCCAAACAATTTTTGACCTTACAGTTAAATCAATTGCGTGTACCTGTTTCTAACTCTTATTTGTCAGATATTAAAGCTGCTATTCTTTAGCATTTAAATAAATTCACTCCGTATTTCATTCGATTCACTCCAAAGTGCCTTATTTTAGTGTGTTTCTTATAAATATTTGCTTCTTTTACAACTCCATTTAAAACGAACCTATTTTTATGAAATTTAAATTAAGTGCCTGTTTTATATTATTTAGCCTCTTGGTCTTTTCTCAAGAAAACTTTACGATTAGTGGTACGGTGAAGGATTTTTCTAATGGCGAACTCGTGTTTGGGGCTTCGGTATTTTTAGAAAATACTTCTAACGGGAGTATTACAAATGCCTATGGTTTTTACTCTATTACAGCCCCTGAAGGGACCTATAACATTGTGGTGTCCTATTTAGGATATGTTACTGAAAAGCAAGAGGTGATTTTGGATAAAAACCAAAGTATAGCTTTTGAGCTTAAAGAAGATACCACATCTTTAGATGAAGTGGTAATTACAGCGGAAGAGTCTGAAAAAGCCAATATTAGAGACCCACAAATGAGTGTAGCCGTTATAAAAAGTACGACTATTAAACAAATTCCTGCGGTTTTGGGTGAAGTCGATTTGGTGAAATCCATTCAACTATTACCTGGTGTTACTAACAACGGTGAAGGTTCTAACGGGTTTAATGTTAGAGGTGGTGCGGTCGATCAAAATCTAGTGCTTCTTGATGAAGCCATTATTTTCAATGAATCCCACTTATTTGGTTTCTTCTCGGTTTTTAATGCCGATGTCGTTAAGGATATCAAATTATACAAAGGAAATATTCCTTCAAATTTTGGTGGTAGAGTGTCGTCTGTGCTCGATATCAGACAAAAAGATGGGAATAGTAAGGATTTTGAATTAAATGGAGGTATTGGTTTAATTTCGAGTAGATTGGCTGCCGAAGGGCCCATGTTTAATAACAAAGGGTCTTTTATTGTAGCTGGGCGCTCCTCTTATGCCCACTTATTTTTAAAATTAGCCAATGAAGATAATTCAGCTTATTTCTACGATTTTAATGCTAAAGCGAACTATGAGATTAATCAAAATAACCGCCTGTATTTATCGGGTTATTTTGGTAGAGATGTTTTAAATTTCGATGATTCTTTCACAAACTTATATGGAAATAGCACGTTTAACTTGCGTTGGAATCATATTTTTAATGATAAGCTTTTTTCTAATTTATCCTTCATTTATGGGAATTATAATTACCAATTGAAACTTGGGTTTATTGGATTGGACTGGACTTCTAGCATTAAAAACTTTAACGCGAAATACGATTTAAAATATTACCTCAATAATAAAACAACTATTGATTTCGGATTAAGTACCATTCATTATAATTTCAATCCTGGAGATGTGATACCTCTAGATGATGATTCCGCAATTAATGAAAATATTTTAGATAAAAAACGTGCCTTAGAATCTGGACTTTACGGACAAATAGAGCATAAGCTTACAGACAAATTGAATGTACAAGTTGGTCTACGATTGAGTATGTTTAATCGCTTAGGCGGGCAGCCCATTTCAACGTACTTAAATGATCAGCCTGTGATTTATAATGATGAATTGGGTATTTATGAAGAAGGGGAACGCATTGGAGAAATAGATTATGATAAAAATGAAAGCATTGCCGATTTTTATAATTTCGAACCCCGTTTAGGTTTAGCTTATCAGCTAAATGAAACCTCGTCGGTGAAATTAGGATTCTCAAGAATAGCTCAATATTTACATTTATTATCTAATACTGCCAATGCCACACCTTTAGATGTTTGGACACCAAGTGGTTCTTTTATCGATCCGCAAATGGCTAATCAATATTCTGCAGGGTATTTTAAAGACTTGCAAGGTGGTCGATTTTCCATAGAAACCGAAGTGTATTATAAAACGGTTGACAACCGAATCGATTATATCGATGGATCCAATTTAATTGCGAATAATAATATTGAAACTCAAATTTTACAAGGACAATCTCGAGCTTATGGTTTGGAGTTTTTATTCCGAAAAAATAAAGGAAAATTTACGGGCTGGTTAGCGTATACCTTATCGAAGTCTGAACAACAAACCCCTGGTGGTTCTGCTGGCGGACCAGGGATAAATAAAGGTGATTGGTACAATACTCCATTTGATAGAACACATGATATCTCGCTTACAGGAAGTTACTTATTGACCAAGAAATGGAGTTTAAGTGGTAATTTTATCTTTCAAACAGGGCGTCCCGTAACCTATCCGGTAGGGCAATATGAGTATGAAGGTTTGTCTATAGCAAATTACGATAGTAGAAATGCTAATCGTTTACCAGCCTATAACCGTTTGGATTTAGCGGCGACGTTTAAACCAAACCGTAAACCGGAAGGAAAATGGAAAGGGGAGTGGGTGTTTAGTCTTTATAACGTTTATAATCGAAAAAATGCAGCCTCTATTTCATTCGGTCAAAATCTTGAAACTGGCGTTAATGAAGCTACAAGAACAGCCATTTTTGGTATCGTACCATCGGTAACCTACAACTTTAAATTTTAAAACATCATGAAAAAGTATATATACACGAGTTTAATAGCGATTTTAGGGCTTTTCCTGTCCTGTACAGATGTTATTGAGGTGGAAGTCCCAACAGCCGATCCACGATTGGTTATAGAGGCTTCATTAGACTGGGAAAAAGGAACACCGGGAAATTCTCAAACGGTTAAATTGAGTACTACAACACCTTATTTTGATACCGATCAACCCAATGCGGTTAGCAATGCCGTGGTTTCTGTCACACGATTAAGCACGAATGATGTTTATAATTTTGTAAACCAAAATGATGGGACCTATACTACTAACGAATTTGTGCCAGTTTTTAATGAGGATTATACACTTACGGTGCAGTATGAAAATGAAACCTATACCTCTACAGAAACTTTGTTGCCTACAACGCCAATAACCTATATTACGCAGTCGCGAAGTGGAGGCCTTTTACCCGATGCTCTAGAGGTTAATGTGCATTTTGATGATCCTGAGGATGAAACTAATTTTTATATTTTGAGATTCCTACGTCAAGGTGATTTGTATCCAGAGTTAAGAGATGTTTCAGATGAATTTTTAAACGGCAATGAAATTAATATTTTTTATGAAAAACGTGGCGATGACGATGAAGACGAATTTCAGCCAGGTGATACCGTTGATATTAATTTGTATAATGTATCCGAGCGTTATTATAGATTTATTCAACTGTTAAATAGTCAATCAGGATCAGGAAACCCATTTGCACCTACCCCAGTTGAATTACGTGGAAACTGTATTAACCTTACAAACCCTGAGAACTACCCTTATGGCTATTTTCGTGTGACGGAAACCGATAAACAAGATTATACTTTTATAGAATAACTTGTAAACTGAATTTTTAAAACATAGCATGTCGTGCTGGATGACAACATATACAAGGGAAGCGCAAAAGCGAGATGTTTAGAATTGAATAAGTATGAATTTTGTTTTCACTGAAGCAAATACACTCCAAAAACAGCAACTATAAAATAAATCGTGATGTTCCTTGCGCCGTCGAAGTCTTTTGCGATGCGCTGGCCCAGTAAAAAGATTAAAAGTAGGATACACGACAGTATGCATGTTATATGTGCATATAGTTTGACTTGAAAGGCTATAAGTTGGTAAATACCCAAAACAGAAAACAGAGCGATTAAAGCTTCTAAAAGCACAACAAAAACTAAAATAGGAGGTATGAGATTGACTAAAAAGGTTTTTGAAAAATATTGTTTTAAGAATAAAATCTGACCTTTCCAATCGCTTACCTTATCGTAAAAACTCATGATAAAAGTGATGCTTAGAAAGCTTAAAATGAGGAGTTCAGCGCTATAGTTTAAAATGGTTTGCATCCTTAAAATTTAGGCCTTTTTAGTATGTAGTAACCGGGTGAGTTTTATAGATAAATCGGTTAGAATAATTTTAGAATTACCATTGCGCTCTATGTGGTAAATGGCATCTTGTAGTTCGTTACTAATGTCCATAATGTTGTTTCCGTGAACAAAAGGCGCGAAATTTTCAAGTTTAAATTTATCGGTTTTTGGTTCGAAAAACACCAAATCGGTGGCATTGTAATTTAATAGCAAGGCCTGACGGAAAAAATCGAGACAAAAGTTTAAAAATTGCTTTTGTGTTTCACGTCCCGTTTTAGCAATATCCTCACTCCAAGATATTAAATCGTGAATAGCAGCTTTGTTGCCCTTGGCTTTAAAGGCACTACGAATCCAGAAAATAAACCAAGTTTCAAACTGAATGTCCTCCGAATCGCGATAAATAAGGTCACAAGCCTTGTTGTAGTTTCCGTTAGATTGGTGGGCGATTTTGGTGGCCTGAGCAGGTTCTACCTCATAGTGTTTGATCAGGGCGTCTTTAATAACCTCTTCAGCTAGCGGTGGAAAATGTAAAATTTGACATCGCGAGCGAATGGTGTTTATAATCTGCTCTTCATCTTCGGCAATGAGAATAAAAACCGTGTCCTTTGGCGGTTCTTCAATCAGTTTTAAAAGTTTATTGGCACAGGCGGTATTCATTTTTTCGGCCATCCAAATAAGCATGACTTTATGACCACCTTCGTAAGATTTTAGGGTAAGTGATTTTACGATTTCAACAGCTTCATCAACACCTATTTGTCCTTGTTTGTTATCCACACCAAGGAGTTTATACCAATCGAAAAGGTTACCGTAAGGCTGTTCGTCTAAAAGTTGGCGCCATTCTTCCAAATAAAAGCTTGAAACGGGTTTGCTTTTTACCTTATCGCTAGTGGTTACAGGAAAGGCAAAATGCAAATCGGGATGCGAAAAGTTTTTAAACTTTAAGTTACACGACTCGTTACCTGTATTGTTTTCGCCGCCAGAGTTTGAACACAAAATATATTGGGCATAAGCCAAAGCCATGGGCAAGGTGCCACAGCCTTCTTTACCAACAAACAATTGCGCATGCGGAATGCGGTTGTTATCAACACTTTGTGTAAGGTGTTTTTTAATGTGTTCTTGGCCTAAAATATCGGAGAATAACATGAGACAAACTTACATAAAAAATTAATCTTTGATGTGGTTTATTTGGAGGACTGTAGTTTCACAGAGATACACTGAGCAAGCACGAAGATTCACAGAGAAAATTGTTTGAGACTGTTGGTTGAGATACGTTCAGTTGTTGATTTGAAGCTGATCTATTCCTATGAAAACGAAGGTTCCGCAAGAAGGATTGAGCAAGTTGTTTGAGCTCCTCGCAGAGAGCGAGCTGTGAAAGCCTGGTTGCCATTTTTCTTGGCAACTTGCCCAGAAGCTATTTATTTACCAAGGATTCTGTGATGCGTACCGAGGCGATTTTTGAGGCGATAACACCTAAAATGGAAATGGTAAAAAACACAATAAAAAAGTTTTCAACCTCTATGGCAATTGGGTAGGCCAGGGTTGGGGTAATCATGACCAAGCTGAATTTTTGCTGTAAAAGGGTCACGCCAAAAGCGATGAGGATACCAATAATTCCTCCAATAATACTCATTAAACTGCCTTGGAGGAAAAATATTTGTCGGATATCTTTTATGGTCACACCGATATTGAAAAGAGTAGAAAGGCTTTGTTTTTTATCTAACATCATCATGATTAAAGAGCCAATCACATTAAAAAAGGCAATAATTAAAACCAATGTAAATATTAAATACACCACTAAATTTTCGGTGTTGAGCATTTTATACAGCGAGTCGTTTAACTGGGCGCGGTTTTTTAAAATGACCTTATCGCCTAAACTGTTTTGAATTTGTAAGCGGGTTTGTTCCACATCGGCACCAGCTTTAAGTTTAAACTCTATGGTTGAGATTTGATGGGGTTTGTAATTTAAAAGTTTTCTGGCCAAAGCGAGCGATGAAAAGACATAGGTTTCATTGAGGCTTTCGTTGATAAAAAACACCCCAACATTAATAACTTTTACGGTATTAAAAGCTGTTTTAGCAGAAGTTATAGCGCCTTTTCCTGGTTTAGGAACGTATAGGTTGATGTTTTTTGTGAAGTTTAAAACGCCTAATGATAAATCGTTTGAAATGCCCCAACCTACAACAATTTGATTACTGTTTTGTTCCAGCCAATTACCATGGTCGATAACCGAATCGATACTAACAACGCTTTGAAAATTTTCGTCGACACCTTTAACAACGGCTAAAGCATTTTTGTCTTGAGATTCAATAATGATGCGCTCCTCAATGGTTTTTGAATAGGATGCGATGGCATCAATTTTATTAAGACTCTCAACATTTTCTGGGGTAAGAATGAACGATTTCCCGGTGGCAGCTTCGGCTTTAAGATCGGGATCGACCACGCTCGTAAACTGAAGGGTGAAATCTTTTAACCCCGAGAAACCAGAAAGCACAATAAATAGGGAGCCAGCACCTAAAATAACCCCTGCAATGGCGATATAGGTAATGAAATTGATGGCATTATTGGTGCTTTTGGAGCGTAAATAGCGCTTTGCGATGTATAATGAAACATTCATGAGGTTAATATTATGAAAAAATAATGACTAAACGAATGTTCAAAACCAGACTAAAAGAATTATGATTTTTTTCTTGAGTCTAACATCGAAGGATCTTTGATAGGATTTTCGTCACCTTTTAGTGATTTTTCAATTTTATCGATGTACTCTAGAGAATCGTCTATGAAAAATTCTAAATGAGGCATACGACGCAGTTGATTTCGTGTGCGTTGTGCCAATTCATGACGAATTAATGGGGTGTTGGATTTTATACCTTCAAGTAGGGTTTTAGCTTTGTCGTTAGGAAAAATGCTTAAATATACTTTGGCTACCGATAAATCTACGGTGACTTTAACTTTAGAAACAGAGATTAATACACCACGCATGCCGCCTTGAGTGGCTGCTTTTTGTAGTACATCGGCTAAATCGGTTTGTAAAACCGTTCCAATCTTTTTTTGTCTTTGACTTTCTTCTTCCACAGTATAAAAAATTATAACCCTTAGAGGTTTAGACTGCAAAAATACGGATATTTAGAGATTTTAAAGGCTTTAGTTGGTTATTTTCGTATTTTGATTGTTGTTTGGGTTCGTTTCATGATGTTTTTCTGGTTGTGTTTTAAATAAGTTCATGTCGTGTTTATTTAGATGGTGATTAATCAAATTGGAGAAGGAAAGTAAGTAACTCTATAAATAAAATAAAGGTTGATTGGTTTTATGAAGAAAATTGAACATATCGGTATTGCTGTTAAAAGTCTTGAAGATTCCAACGACTTATTCTCAAAGTTGTTGGGAAAACCGCATTATAAAACGGAAAAGGTAACGAGTGAAGGTGTAAACACGTCTTTTTTTCAAGTTGGTGAAAATAAAATTGAACTGCTCGAAGCGACCCGAAACGATAGTCCCATTGCAAAGTTTATTGATAAAAAAGGGGAGGGTGTGCATCATATTGCTTTTGATGTAGATGATATTTATGTTGAGGTTGAGCGCCTTAAAAAAGAAGGTTTCAGTATTATTAATGAATCGCCTAAAAGAGGTGCCGATAATAAGCTGGTGGTCTTTATACATCCAAAATCTTCTAACGGCGTATTAATTGAATTATGCCAAGAGATAAAGGAATAATTTTCTTGTGAAGTATTAAAATAAGTAGTAATATTGCACTCCAATTTCGGTCCTATAACTCAGTTGGTTAGAGTATCTGACTCATAATCAGAAAGTCCCTGGTTCGAGCCCAGGTGGGACCACCTTAAAGCCTAAATTACAAATGTAGTTTGGGCTTTTTTTGTGCTTATTCTATAGTAATCCTGCATTTTACACACTTATACCATTTTTCTTTTAAAGCCAAGTTGCCAAGTTTTTTTTCTAAAAAAGGCATCATAAAAGACACCCATTCCATTTTAAAAAGACACCCATTAATTTTAATCTAATTATTATGAAAATCAATATATTATTTGTTATAAATAGACAGAAACAAAATGCTCAAGGAGTTTGTGCTCTTATGTGTAGAATGACGTATAATAAAGCTAGAAAGACATTTTCTACGGGACTATTTGTTAACCCTAAAAACTGGAACTCAAAACAGCAAGTGGTTAAACCACCTGAACCTGATGGAAAAAGTATTAACACTCAATTAAGCCTGATTAAGACAAAACTTAGTCAGGCTTTTTTAATGCTTCAAGTTAAGGAGCAAAGCTTTACTGTTGAGGATATTTATCTTCAATATAAGGGTGAAAAAACGCAAAAGGATAAAGGTGTATTAGATGCTTTTAAACGTTATTTAGAATCTCTAAAAAAGCTTATAGGAATAGATATTCAAAGAGCTACTTGGGTAAAGTTCGATTATTCCTATAAACATGTTAAAGATTTCATTAAATATAAATATAAGCGAACAGATTATCCCCTAAATAAATTAAACCTTCAATTTTTAGCGGATTTAGAGTATTATTTAAAAACAGAAAAGAGTTTAGGTCAAGCTACAATAAATAAGATGATACAACGCTTTAGGAAACCTATTAGAATAGCTGTTGCCGAGGGTGATTTAGATAAAGATCCTTTTATGTTGTATAAAGCCAAAAGAACAAAAAATAGCATAGTCTTTTTGTCTCCTGAAGAACTTATTAAGTTAGAAAATCATGTGTTTTCACAACCTAGGCTAAAGCTAGTAAAGGACTTGTTTGTTTTCTGTTGTTACACAGGATTGGCTTATACTGAATTAATGGATTTAGAACCTAAAAATATCGTTGTTGGTTTTGATAAAAACAGATGGATTAAAATGAATAGAAAGAAAACATCTAAAGCATTATCAATTCCTTTACTTCCTAAGGCTGAAACTATTTTAGATAATTATGTTAGCAATGAAATGAAGGTTTTTCCAAGAATTAGTAATCAAAAATATAATTCTTATTTAAAGGAAATTGCTGCCATTTCTGGAATAGAAAAGAACCTTACAACCCATATGGCTAGACGTACATTTGCATCGACAGTTTTGCTTTATAATAATGTGTCTATGGAAATTGTTAGTGAATTATTAGGTCATTCCAGTATGAAAATAACCCAAGAAAGTTATGGTAAGGTGGTGCAGAAGAAAATTAGTATTGAGATAGAAAAGTTAAAGGGAAGCGGTTAGCTTCCCTTTATGTTTAACTTTCTATTGTAAATGCTGTAATTGTCGTCACTAAAACAAACAAATGTAATGGATTCAATTTTGGAAGAACTGTATTCGGTTATAGTTTTAATTGCTATTTCGGCAGCTTCTTCTAAAGGGTATCCATAAATGCCAGTACTAATGTTGGGGAAAGCAATAGTCTTAATTTTGTTTTCTTGAGCTAATTTTAATGAGTTGATATAGCAGTTTTTTAGTTTTTCAGCTTCATTGGAGTTGCCATTATTCCAGTTGGGACCAACGGTGTGAATCACAAATTTAGCTTTTAAGTTTCCGCTAGAAGTAATTACAGCTTCGCCTACGTTACAACCACCTTGTTTAGCTCTAATTTGTTTACACTCTTCTAATATTTGAATACCTCCTGCTCTATGAATTGCACCATCTACGCCACCACCTCCTAAGAGAGATGTGTTTGCTGCATTTACTATGGCATCAACATCAAGTTGCGTAATATCTCCTTTCAATAATTTTATCTCCATGTCTCCCTAAAGGTATGTCAATTTTGTTCTTTACTAAGGTAAGATTAAAAACCGAAGTGAAATTAAAAGTTGATAATAAGATTGAGAATGAAATTAACTACGAAGTAGCTGTTGATAACATTTAAGCTTTAAAAATAAAAAAGTCGGCTACTTTTACCTCAATGGCATCTGCTATTTTTTTTAAAGTTAAAGCAGTTACATTTTGCCTGCCATTTTCGATGGCGGAAAGGTTGGGCTTTTCCATTTCTATTATAGCACAGACATCAAGTTGACTAAGATTTTTTTGTCTTCTGATGGTAGAAATGTTTCTGCCAATTGATTGTAGATATGCCTTTTCTGTATCTGTCATAATTAGATACGGCAAGGTGATTATAAATCTTTTTTAGAGGGTTATGATACATCATAACTGTTTTATTTATATTTGAAAAGAAGATTTTTTATATTAATTCTATCTAATTGTTTTTGTTACAAAATGAAAACAATAAAACTATTTAATTGAACTTATTCATGTTTAATATACTATTGATAATAAACGGAATAATCTTAACCTAAATTCTTAAAATGAAAAAACAATTTTTAAAATTAAGCCTTGTATTGTTGGGCTTAGTATTAGTTTCTTGTAGTAGTGAAGAAACTTCAGATGAAAAAGAAAATAACACAGATGAAACCCAGAAATACATTACATCTATCACAAACCAAAACCCAAATGATTGGGATAAGCCGACACAGTTTATTTATGAAAATGATAAATTAAAATATACCTTTTTAAATGACTGTAGTGGAGAGTTAAATTATTACGAATACAATAGTAAAGGTAAAATATCAAAAAGTTATCGCGGCACTATCCAACTAACAGAGGAAACTTTTAACCCTGATGTATTTGACTTAGAAGCCTTTATTAATCATGATTATACACAGGTATTAAATTATTATTATGAGGATAATACACTTATTAGAATCCAGAAAGATGAGTCTTTTATAGATTATCAATTTACTTATAACGACGATGGAATGCTGCAAACTGCGGAATGGTTAGTCGATGGTGTAGGTTTATGGGAGAAAGTGACTTTCGAATACTCGGAAGGAAAGATTAGTAAAATGAATAAGAAAGAGTTTAATACCTCAGGAGGTACAGTTACTTCTAATTATGATTATACATTTGAGTTTGATGATAAACCAAATCCATTTTATAATCTGGTTGAAAGCTATAACTTATTGTTTCAATATACTTGTACTGGTATTGATTACATTTCATCGGAGGATATGGGGTTAAAACTTTTTAAGAATAATGTAAAGAAAGTACTTAGAGATGGAGAAGAGATATATTCAGCAACTTATCAATATGATGAAAATAATTACCCAAATAGAGTAAGTTTTACTAATACTCGAACCTCTGGTGTTTTATTGCTCACATACTTAAGATAAAAACAAGTGGGGGTTAAAGGGTTTATTTCTGTCTTTATTTTTTCATTATGTAGTGTTCTACAATCACAAGTAAATAGCAAAGCCCAGAAAGAATTAGAAAACAATATTGAGCTTAAAAATGAATTTAATGATTTCTTCAATCTTCATATTAAACAACCTGAAATTAATGAATTTGGAGAAATTGTTTATTACCAAATAGACCAGATTAACGCTGTAAATTATTTTGACTATAATTTTGATGGTAAAACTGATGCCTTAGTAGAGTTTTCGAGCTCTGCTTCAGATGGCGGTACGAGTTATTTTTTAACTGCGGCATTATTTGAGAGTGATTCAGTGAGTTATAACTATGTAGCTCATTTGTATCCAAAATTTACGATGTTTAATAAATTTAACCGAGGAGTGTTTTATTTTGATAACGCTATTTCTAAAATTAACGAAGAAGTACTTTCAAAAATGAAGTATACCTTAAGCATAGATTCAAGTGAGTTTCTGATTATTGATTAACAGTTAACAAAAAATAAAATGAAAACAAGTATAATATTAATGGTTCTCGTTACTATGCTGTCTTTTGCAGAAAAAAGGAGCTCAGAACAGATAAACTTCGAGGTTAAAGATTCAATTAAGGATAAAAAGGGTGAAGGAGTATTTCTGCAAGTTTCAAGTTGTAGTGCGTTAAAATATCGGATTAGTGATAATCATTGGTATACCAATGAAAGTGAGGATTTTGCCTTGCCTTTTAATGAATTCTGGGATGTTAAAAATGAAAACCTAGGATCTGTGCTTGTTCAGATTCAACAAAAAAGTAATGAGGCTACTTTTGGAGTAGCTTCTCAATCTAATGAGTATGGGGTAAAACATGTTTCAGACTTAACAGATTATAAAATAAAAAACATTCTATATAACTCAGGAATCGAGTTTTCTAATTTTAAAATATCTGATACTAAAATTAAAAATATACCAGCTAAACAAGTTGTTTATTATGCGAAAATCCAAAGTCTAGATCAAACTATAAGTGTTGCTGGTATTTGGCTTATTCTAATCAAGGAAAACAAAACTTATTTAATAATGTTGCAATCACTAAAAGAACTAAAGGATTGCTATATGACTTTTTTTTATAATTCCTTACAAAATAGTCATTTTGGACCTTGTTGGTATGGAAGAAATCCATAAATAATTCAACGAAAATTTTAAATAACTTAAAATTATGGAAATATCAACCATTCTCTTTATTGTAATGTTCTTATTTATCTTCTTTTATATGTTAGGGAAGGGAAACTCTAAAAAAAGTACAATTTTGGATGGAGCAAGTCGGGTAGCTGGATTTGCAGAAAAAACGACGGCAGGAGCAAGTGAGATATTAAAAATTAATGCTGTTGAAAGTGAAATCAAAAAAGTAAAGGTAGAAGGGGATTTTAATATAAGATATCAACCTTATAATCACTTACTTTTATTTTGGAATAATTTTTCACACCAAAGTTTTAGAATAGAGCAATTAGATGAGAGGTTAGAAGCTAAATTAATGGAAGAAGCGAAAGGTCTGGACTTAAAATTAATTCAGGCAGTAGAAAACAATAAAAGGTTACATGAAATTGCAATTAACCGTGGTATATCAAATGTTATCATTTTTGGATGTACTATAATCCCTTTTAATAGCACCAAATGGATAAAAGACAGTTCAACTATCGCAAAGTTTAAGGTAACACCATTTGGACTGCAAAGGGAAAACTAAGAAAATAATTGTCTTGCTATGTTGTTTAGGGTAAGAATGGTATGGGAGAAATTAATAATTTAAAAAATGAGAGATTATTTAAAACTATTATTCTTTGTAGTTCTAATGGTAGGGTTTATAACATATAATCTCGGTAAATTATGGATGACTAAAGATACCCATAATATTGTTAATAATATTGTTATTTTATCTCTTTTGGTAATTGTTGTTATATTGTTCTATACTCTTGAAAATAATAGTAAAAAGTAAAATCTTTTAGTATAAGAATGAATAGTAACTTGTCAAAATTTCTTATAAAAATTCAACTACAAATCCAAAAACAACAATGAAAACTGAAACCCTAAAAAACATAACCCTTCAAACGTTTAATAATATACCTCTTGAACAAATTATTTATACCGAAATAGCTGATTCTGGTGCCATGGGTAATGCAGGTGGTATTTTGCTTTACACACTTGAAAGTGAAAAACTCTGCTGTTACCAGACCAATATGTTTGAGGATGAAAAGTTATACTTAAAAATTAGAGAAGTTTTAACAAGACATCAAACAGCAATTAAAATTGAAGGTATTGAGATAGTTAAAGATATGTTTAATTATTACTATGCTGGATTTGGAAATCATGTTTTTATAAACAAATCATTCTCAGTGCGTAAAAAGGAAGACTATTTGATGGTTAATGGTATGTATAAAGTAACCAGCTCTGTAAAAGGTGTATTTGAAAGTATTTCAACTGAAATGGAACAATTCAAATCTTAATTATGAATTGTTATATTACTTTAATAATCCTATTTATTTCTCAATAAAAAAGTTGGCAAGTTGTCACGCCAACTTAATAAGTTTTTTCAAAAAAAATTTTTTTAAATTTTTAGAAAAATAATATGCTTCCATAAATGACTTATAAATAGCAAAACACCCCTCCCTAATCTTGAGGTGGGGGATAGTCTCCCGCCATGATTTTAATATAAACGTGTATCATGGTAACAATTAAAGATTACAAAAAGAGAGAATCAGAAAAAGGCGAGTTTTTCGTATTAGTACTTCAAGGTGAAATTGCTCCAGTAAAAAGTAAGTCAAATGACAGAATGTATTTTACTGCTAAGACCTGTACAGTGTCTTGTACTTTTGACGAAGAAAGTTGTAAGCAACTTATAGGTATGCAGTTTCCTGGGGAAATTGTTAAGGTAACAACTGAACCTTACGAATTTGCACTTCCAGAAACAGGAGAAATCATCACTTTAGAACATCGTTGGGAATATCGAGAAAATTCAGATAAAGCTGTAGCGGAGAATGTTGTTGAAGAATCTGATGTATTCTAATAAGTGTTGATTATAAAGAATAATCAAAGAGCCATTATTGGCTCTTTTGTTTTTTATATACATGTCTAATTAAGTGTTTGTTAAAATTTTAATGAAAATATATTATGGAATTACAAGTAGCAAAACGTCAAGAAGTAAAACTTAGAATTAGAATTTCGGGTGCTTCTGGTTTTGGAAAAACATATTCAGCCTTGCTTCTGGGCTTAGGTATAACAGGAGATTACAGTAAAATTGCTGTTATAGATACGGAAAATGGTTCTGCAAGCTTATATGCTAATATGGGGAATTTTAATGTGTTAAATCTAAATCCACCTTATTCGCCAGAAAACTATATTAAAGCAATTAAACTATGTGAAAATTCAGGGATGGAAGTTGTTATAATTGACAGTATTACTCATGAATGGAATGGAGCTGGAGGTTGTTTAGATATTCATGAGCAATTAGGGGGTAGATTTCAGGATTGGGCAAAAATTACTCCACGTCATCAAGCATTTATTGATGCTATATTACAATCTAAGGTTCATGTAATTACTACAGTTAGAAGAAAAATTGATTATTCAATGGATGTGAATTCTAACGGTAGAACTAGTGTTGTTAAGCATGGAACTAAAGAAATTACGCGTGAAGGCTTTGAATACGAGTTAACAGCTAATTTTGAAATTGTAAACGATAATCATTTGGCAAAAGCCTCTAAAGACAGAACAGGACTATTTATGAATAAACCTGAGTTTGTGATCAATTCTTCAACTGGAAAAAGATTGATGAATTGGTGTAATGAAAGTACAGACTTAAAAACGGCACAAAAAGAAATTCTTAATTGTGAAACGGTGGAAGGGCTTAAGCATATCTATAAAAAGTATCCAAGTCTTCAATCAACAATTTTGGAAGACGTGTTAAAACGGAAATCAGAAATAGAAAACTTAAAAGAAGAGATAGTTGCTGTCGACGACATTACAGAACCACAAAATAACCTTGAAGATGATACAGAATCAGATTAACAATAGTGAACAATTAATAGTTCCAGAAATAGAAGTAGTAAGTACTACTAAAAAACCATTTATTGAGGCTAATACCAAAGCTGTTAAACTTGTACATCTTAAAAAGGATTGTACTATTCCAGTATTCTCTAAGGATAATGAGTGTACTATTGCACACCAAGAGTTTATAGATATAGCCCAAGAATGTGCTTCAAATATTTTTAGTGGTCATAGTATATCAATTCCAGAAGTACGAGTAAGCCATGTTGTTAAAGGTAGAATTCCGAGTGCAATTGGTAAACCTGTAAAGGAGTTACTAGAACACGAAAAAACCATTTATTACGAGCGTATGATGTTTGCTATTGAAATACCAACAATTTCCGAAAATGTGTATGGACAGTCCTTAAAACTGACAATAGGAGGCGTTAGAGCTTACAATCAGGAAAATCTTTACAGTAAGAAGTCCATTGAAAAATTTAAATTTTTCATAGGTTTTAAAAATATGGTGTGCTGTAATTTATGTGTGTCAAGTGATGGGTATGTCGAAGAATTAAAGGTGTCTAGTGTTTTAGATCTTAAAAATAAAATCATGGAACTCATCGGTAATTACAGTATGCAAACCCATTTAAACGCTATGAGAGAGTTGCCAAATCATTCACTTACAGAGAAGCAATTCGCTCAGTTTTTAGGTAGGTGTAGGTTGTATAATTATTTGTCAAAAGAGGAAAAAGCAGCAATACCATTGTTGAGCTTAACAGATGGGCAGTTAAATATGGTAGCACGGGATTATTACCAAGATGAAAGTTTTTGTAAAGACCAGGAAGGCAATATAAATATGTGGAAGCTTTTTAATTTGTTAACAGGAGCTAATAAGAGTAGTTATATTGATTCCTTTTTAGGAAGAAATGTCAACGCTTTCGAGATAGTCCAATCGCTGGGGAATTCCATTAAAAATAAAGAGAGACATTGGTTTCTTAATTAATTTACCATAGCTAAAAGGCTCAGACATTAGTTTGAGCTTTTTTAATTTAAATGTTATATGAAAGAAAATTATGCGGCAGGATTATTTAAGTATTGTTCGCCTAAAAGTATATTGGTATTAACCTGGTATAATAAACTTGTAGAGATTCATTGTCCTTTTAAGGTTAATGTTAAAGGAGATATTGGTGGTTTGAGAAAAGGGCAAAAAGTAGATGTTAGTGCTGTTAAGGTATCTTCTAATGGTAGAACAGTATTTGAAATTGCGGGAAAACCATATTACTATTTCCATTTCGATATTATTGTAAATCCTGTTTAATATCATAGCTAAAATTTATAAACGCAAATCTATAGATTGGACTTTATGTTGTATTTTGTTCCTAATTCTTTTGAGACGTTTTAGTCCAAATAAATAAAAACACTGAAAACGAATTAGAATTTATTATATGATTGGATATACTTTTTTAGATTTTATTGATTCTCAAAGATATAAGGAGCTTAAATCATCATTTTATAATATTTATTCTAAACCGCAGCCAGATGTTCTTTTGAAATATGAAGAATCTGAAAGAGAGTTTGTTAGGTTGGCGTTTATTACTGTGCCAGATGAAAATGGAGAGGCAGGTGTTGATATGGTTCGTGAAATTACATTAAATGATTATTTCAAAGATATTATTGCAGACATAAAAAGAGATTATTTATATCAGGTACAGAAAGATGTTGAGGGTAAGTATAAATTCTCAAGAGAACATTTGTTCATGTATGTTAATTCGGAAATTGACTTATTAGAGGAGTATGACGACCGAATAAATAAGTCAGAAATATCTTATAGTGTTAAATCTTGTTTGATTGAAACAATTGCACAAATAATAGATGTTATAAAAGATGAATACTTGCCGAATGAATTTTTAAGTTTTGAAGAGGACAAGATAAAGTTTAAGTTGACTAAAAAAGAGGTTGCTTTATTGTTTAAAAAAATGTCCGAACAAGGTTTTATAAATTCAGAACAAGCTTCAGATATAGAATTAGGTAAGATGTTGGATATGCACTTTTGTTACTACGATAATAAATCAAAACAATTTGTTGAAATGAGTAACTCTTATAAAACGATTCAGAAACTTAAAAATGACATAAATCATCAAACTCCATCCGTAAAGCTCAGTAATTTTTTAAAATAAAAAAGCAAAATTTAAGCCCCATTTTATGGGGTTTTTTTATACCCCATCCAAATTGTTCAAATGCTTTAATACATGTGATTCATTTTAGAATTTTGTATCAATAATTAAGACAAATTGGCGCCGATTTGTCTATTAAAACAAATAAGATGCAAAAATTAAAAGATGACACCTTAGAAGAAGAAAGCAAAAACAAAGGTGTTAAATTAAAAAATGAAGAAACTCCAAAACACATAAAGTTTTGGGAAACATCTACCTCCAAGGACGGGAAAGAGGGTGCGCCAAGTATTGTCGAATCCAAATTAATTCAATTTTTAAATCAGTCAGGTTTTGGTAAAACCGAAATTTCTGAAACAGATTACGTATTAGTAGAGGATAGAGATAATATTGTTCGTGAAATCTCAGATTATGTAATTGTAGACTACGTAAAGAAGTACCTAGAAAAGCTTGAAGAACATGAAGTGTTGGAGGAATTTGTTCGCAAAGTTTCAACCTACGTTAGTAAACCTAAACTAAGGTTATTACAAACCTTTAAACTCATTAACGACCGTGATACAGAAGAAAGCAGTTGGTTCTTTTTTAAGAATATTTGTTGTCAAGTTGACAAGAATACAATTAAGGAGGTTGATTATAAGGATTTCCAAGGTAAAATTTGGAGTGCCCGAGTAATTAACAATAGTTTTAGTCTTAAGAAAGGCATTGATATTTCAATGTTTGAGAAGTTCTGTAAACGTTTAGCTAATCAAGATGAAGACCGTTTTTTAGCATTGCAAACCAATTTGGGATATGTGTTGCACAGATATCATGACCCAGCTAATCCCAAAGCGTGGATTCTCGTTGATGAAAAAATCAATTTTGATGGAACGGCAAACGGTGGGACTGGAAAAAGTTTGTTATTAAAAGCGGTTTCTAAGGTTCGTGAGGTAGTCGTAATAGATGGCAAAAACATTAAAGGTAAGAGTTGGTATAAAAATCAGCGTATTAACAGAACTACGGACGTTGTATTATATGATGATGTGACTAGAGATTTTAATATGGAAACTATTTACTCTATGTTAACCTCTGGAATTCCTATTGAGAAAAAGTACAAAGCGGAAGAATATTTATCTCCTGAAAATTCACCAAAAATTACAATTTCTAGTAATTATATGGTGCAGGGAACAGGTGGAAATACAGATGTACGTCGACGTGCGGAATTTGAGGTTCATAATTACTATAATTTGAAAATAACGCCTGAGAGTGAATTTAAATGTTTGTTTTTTACAGGTTGGGAAAACGATGAATGGAGTCGCTTTTATCATTTTATGATGACTTGTGTTCAAAAGTATTTAGAGTATGGTCTTATTATAGCAGAGCCGATAAATTTAAAAAGCAATCGTTTAATAGCAGCTACCTCGCCAGAATTTATTGCTTTTATGAGTGTTATGGAAGAGACTGATGCATGGATAGATAAACGTACGTTTTTAGACTTATTCATTAAAGAATATGTGATATACAAAACATTGTCTTCACATCAATTTACCAAATGGTTAAAGGAATATGCTAAACAAAAAGGCTTTAAATATTCTGATAGGTCCACTGGCGGTAAGTACGAATTCATGCTTGAAACACTAAAAGTAGGAAAGGAGGCTACCAATGAAGAAGAATAATGGGAGTTCGTTAGGTGTAATTTACACGGTTAAATGTGAAATTACAGGAGAAATGTATGTTGGTGCTACTACAGATTCAGTTCAACAGAGAAAGTTAAATCATAATAATCTGGCAATGAGGGGTGAGAACCACCCCTTTGCTCAAGCCATTGCTACTTACGGAGCTAACGCCTTTACTTGGAATCAGACAGATACAGCATCCAGTATAGATGAACTCGCTAAAAAGGAGGTTGAAACTATTAAAAAACTTAAGGAAAATCATAAATTATATAATGCAGATAGAGGCGGAGGTTTTAAGAAAACTATATATCAGTATTCTAAAAATGATGGTAGTTTAATAGCTTCATATGATAGTTTAGAAGAAGCTGCTAAATCTGTTAATGCATCAAATACCTCTATAAGTAATGCGTGTTTAGGGTATAACAAATCTTGTTTAGGTTATTTCTGGAGTTATAATCTTTATGATACCTATAAGGGTGAAGATAGACGTTTAAAAAAAGTGCAGCAATTTGCTATTCCTTCTGGACTTCTGCTAAATACATTTAATTCTGTAGCAGAAGCATCTAGGCAAACAGGAGTATCTAAAACCTGTATTAGCCGTGTATGTCGCGGCGAGCGTGAAAAAAGCGGCGGATTTCTTTGGAAATACAAATCCTAAATTAAAAACAATAAAGGGCAGTTTAACAGCTGCCTTTTTTTATTTTTATAACCTTATTAGAAAAGTGATATGTTCGAACAAATATTTAAAAATATAGATGATCTTTTATATAAAGATTCTGGTGCAGATAGTGAGTTAGATTACATAGGGCAAACCTCTTGGGTGATGTTCTTAAGATATTTAGACGAATTAGAGCAAGATAAAGCAGACGAGGCAGAATTAAAAGGGCAAGATTATCAATTTATTCTAGCGGAAGAATACCGTTGGAACACTTGGGCAATGCCTAAAGATACAGCAGGTAATCTAGATAACCATGCAGCCCTAACTGGGCCAGACTTAGTGCAATTTGTAGATGGCAAATTATTCCCTTATTTGGCAGGCTTTAAACAAACTGCTGATAGTCCTCAAACCATAGAATATAAAATTGGTGAAATCTTTTCAGAGCTTAAAAATAAAATTCAGAGTGGTTATAACTTACGAGAAATTTTAGGCTATGCAGATGAGTTGCCATTTCGTAGCACAAAAGACAAGCACGAGCTTAGTCATTTATACGAAAGTAAAATTAAAAACATGGGCAATGCTGGTCGTAATGGAGGGCAATACTATACCCCTAGACCGCTAATTAGAGCCATGATTCAAGTAGTAAACCCACAAATGGGAGAAACTATTTATGACGGTGCAGCAGGCTCTTGTGGCTTCTTATGTGAAGCCTACGAGTACATGTTCGAGCGTATGGATAAAACCACAGGTAACCTTAAAACCTTACAAGAAAACACCTTTTATGGTAAGGAGAAAAAGAACCTTGCCTACGTTATTGGTATTATGAACATGATACTTCACGGTATAGAAGCTCCTAATATTATACACACAAATACATTAGGAGAAAATATACGAGACATTCAAGAAAAGGATCGTTATCATGTTATTCTTGCTAATCCACCATTTGGAGGTAAAGAACGTAAAGAAGTACAGCAAAACTTCGATATAAAAACAGGAGAAACCGCATTCTTGTTTATGCAGCACTTTTTAAAGAGCTTAAAAACAGGAGGTCGTGCTGCTATAGTTATTAAAAATACGGTATTAAGTAATACAGATAATGCTTCGGTTGCTTTACGTAAGCTTATTTTAGAAGGCTGTAACCTACACACTATTCTAGATATGCCAGGAGGTACATTTTTAGGGGCTGGTGTAAAAACTGTGGTGTTGTTTTTAACTAAAGGAGAGCCAACTAAAAACATTTGGTATTACCAGCTAGACCCTGGGCGTAATATGGGAAAAACAAACCCTCTAAACGATAAAGATTTAGAGGAATTTGTAAGCCTACAACAAGCCAAGCCAGAGACAGAGCGGTCTTGGAACTTGCGTATGGTAGATGTAGACGATACTACCTTTGATTTGAGTGTGAAAAACCCCAACACGCCAGAAGAAGCACCCTTACGAACACCAGATGTTATTTTAGCAGAGATGGAGCGATTGGATGTTGAGACGAATAATATTTTGAAAACTATTAAGGAGTTGCTATGAGAGAGGGATGGAAATTAAAGGCGCTTTCAGAAGTCTATGACGTAAGAGATGGAACTCACGATTCACCTAAATATATAGAAAAGGGATATGCATTAATTACCTCCAAAAACTTGAAAGATGGAGTTGTTACTTTTGATAAAGTTAAGTTTATTTCAGAAGAGGATTATAATAACATTAATAAAAGAAGTAAGGTAAATGTAGGAGATATTTTGTTTGCTATGATTGGAACTATAGGTAATCCTACGGTAATCATGGATGAACCAAACTTTGCGATTAAAAATGTTGCTTTATTCAAACTAAATAACACACAAAACAGCTATTTTTTAAAGTATTACTTAGAGTCAGAGTATGTGATTAATAAAATGCTTAGTGAAGCAAAAGGAACTACTCAAAGATTTGTTGGTTTAGGTTATCTAAGGAAATTCCCAATATATATCCCACCACTCCAAGAACAACAACAAATCGTTGCCATACTAGATAAAGCCTTTAAAGTCATAGACCAAGCCAAAGCCAATGTTGAGAAAAATATAGAGAATGCTAAGGAATTGTTTCAGTCTAAATTGAATGCTATTTTTAGTCAGAAAGGTGATGGTTGGGAGGAGAAGACTTTGGGGGAATTGTGTGAAATTAAGCCACCGAAAAGACTTGTGAAGAAAAAAATAAAAGAATCAGATTTGGTTTCATTTGTTCCAATGAAATATTTGGAAGTTAACCGAATGTATTTTAATTCTGAAGAGACCAAAACATTAAAGCAGGCTTATTCTGGATATGTTTATTTTGAAGAAGGTGATGTAGTTCTTGCTAAAATCACACCTTGTTTTGAAAATGGGAAATTAGGTATAGCAAAAGACTTAAAAAATGGAATAGGGTTTGGTTCAAGTGAATATGTAGTTTATAGAACTAATAGTGAATTACTTCCTGAATTTTTATATTTCTTTTTAAATAGAGAATCGTTCAGAATTAAAGGGAAATCTTTAATGGCAGGAGCAGTTGGACATAAAAGAATTCAGGCAGATTTTTATGAGAATGAGGTTATTAGTTATCCAAGTTTGCAAGTGCAAGAAGTGATTTGTGCTGAAATTACTGATTTACAAGATAATTTGAACATTTTGGTTGAAAATTATAATCAAAGACTAACCAACCTAGAAGAGCTCAAAAAATCAATATTACAAAAAGCTTTTGCAGGAGAGTTAACCAATAAGGAGTATGCGGTATGAAGATAAAACACAAAGACCCTATTATACCTCCTGAAGAAGGAACAGATCCATTTGAAAATTGTAAACTAGGAAGAAAACCTTATGCAGAAGTTTTAACTAGTATAGTAGAAAGTTATGCAGATGGTTTTGTGTTAGCTATTAATAATCCTTGGGGAGAAGGGAAGTCTACATTTGTAAAAATGTGGAGACAGCATTTAATAAACGATAAATTTCAAACATTATATTTTAATGCTTGGGAGAACGATTTTCAGGAGAATGTGTTAATAACTTTATTAGCTGAATTAGAAGTTTTAAAAGATTCGGTAGACGAGAAGAATTTTAAAAAGGTTCTAGAGAAGGCAACACCTTTAATTAAAAATGTTGGATTAGGTTTGTTAAAGGGTTTGTCTAAAAAAGCAGGATTAGAAGAGGTTGTACAGGCTATGATTGATGGAACCATAGATGCAACTTTAGATGGTCTTGAAAATGAAATAGAATCTTATACTAAGCGTAAAAAAGGTATTGAAGAATTTAAAAAATCATTAAAGGCCTATGTTGAGACTGTAGATAAAGATAAACCTGTAGTGTTTTTTATAGATGAACTGGATAGATGCCGACCTAATTATGCTGTAAAAGTTTTAGAACAGATTAAGCATTTGTTTGCAGTGCCAGGAATTGTATTTGTGTTATCTATAGATAAGGTTCAATTAGGGCATGCAGTAAGAGGTGTATATGGGAGTGATTTAATTGATGCGAATGAGTATTTGAGACGATTTATAGATATTGAATTTGCGTTGCCCAAATCAAGTACAAGCGATGTTGTTAAACATTTTTATGAGTATTTTGATTTTGAAAGTTATTTTAGTAATTCAGATCGCAGGAGAAATGATTTCGCATCTGAAAGGGATGATTTTATCAAATTTTCTGAGTTATTATTTAAAACAGAAGGTATTGCTTTAAGGGAGATTGAAAAGATTTTTGTTCACGCTAGATTAAGCTTAAGAACTCATCCTCATCAAAGTTATGTGTTTCCTGGGATGCTTTTATTTCTTATTTATATAAAATCAAATAACTCTAATTTTTTCAATGCTATATTGGCAAAAAAACATACTACTCAGGATCTAATTATTGAACTAGAAAAGATGTTTCCCTCTAGTATTATTTCCGATGTAGAAAGGAATGTCGTTATTTTAATGTTAATACAAATGGCGTTATCTTATAATGATTATTACTTTCAAGAAAATAGATTCAACAATAAAATTTATGTGGAGCCTCAAAGAGGGGATTATCAATTAACAATTACTATAAATCTTGATAATTCAGATAATAAAGAGCAATCTAATAGAATGCTAAAACATTTTGATTCAATGTTTGGTTTTCAAACTGCTGATTTTAATTATATAATTAAAAAAATTCAGTTGTTAGATAATTTAATTACTTAGAATGAATGAAGCACAAACCAGAATAGACTTAATAGATCCAGCTTTAAGAGCTGCGGGTTGGAATGTTGTACCAGAAAGCAAAATTAAGGTTGAAGTTATTACCATTGGTAGAATAATTGGTAAAACGGCTAAAGGAGAAAACCGTAGAAAACAACCCTTGGCTTGCGATTATGTATTAGAATATAAAGGGAGACGTCTAGCGGTTATAGAAGCTAAAGCAAGAGATAAGTATTATACCTCTGGTTTGGGGCAAGCAAAAGATTATGCAGATAAATTAAATACACGTTTTGCTTATTGTACTAATGGTTTGTTCATTTATGGTGTAGATACTCACGAAGGTACAGAGGGAGATGTTGCAAAGTTTCCTACACCAGACGAGCTTTGGGAGATGACCTATCCTAAGCCAAAAGAAGCATATAAGATAGAAATAGCGAATTGGAAGGAGCGTTTTGCAAACGTGCCCTATGCCTTATTTAAAGGGCAGTATTTACCAAGATATTATCAGCGTAACGCTGTAGAGAAGTCTTTAGCAGCCATAGCCGAGAAAAAAGATAGAATTTTGCTTACTATGGCAACAGGTACAGGTAAAACTGCTACAGCTTTTCAGTTATGTTGGAAGCTGTTTCATGCCAAGTGGAACCTAAAAAGAGATGGGTCTAGGAGTCCCAGAATTCTATTTTTAGCAGATAGGAATATATTGGCAGACCAGGCTTTTAATGCGTTTAACGATTTTGATGTTATAGACGAAAATATAAAGAAACGTATTAGTCCAGGTGAGATACGTAAAACAGGGAGAATGCCTAAAAACGGTAGTATCTTTTTTACGATATTTCAAACGTTTATGACAACGTCTTTAGATGAGGAAACTATTGAAGATACAGAAGAAGCGCTTTCTATGGCAGCCGAGCCACCACAAGTTTATGAAAGTCCTTCTTTTAATTTTGGTCAATATCCAAAAGACTTTTTTGACTTTATTATTATAGATGAATGTCATAGAGGTGGAGCAAACGACGAGAGTTCGTGGCGTGCTATTTTAGAGTACTTTAGCCCTGCGGTACAGTTAGGGTTAACGGCTACACCAAAACGTGATGTAAACGGAGATACATACGATTATTTTGGAGAACCTATTTATACCTACGCTCTTAAAGAGGGTATAAACGATGGATTTTTAACACCATTTAGAGTAAAGCAAGTACGTACCAATTACGATGAGTACACGGTTACCTCAGACGACACTATTATTAGTGGAGAGGCTGAAGTTGGTGATACTTTTACTTATAAAGATTATGGACGAAAAATTATAATTGATGAGATTGAGCGTTTTCGTGTAAAGAAGTTTTTAAGTGAAATTAATCAAAACCATAAAACCTTAGTTTTTTGTGCCACACAAATACACGCTGCTGCAATACGTGATATTATTAACCAAGAAAGTGATAGCAGAAATATAGATTATTGCCAACGTGTTACTGCCGAGGATGGTTCGATGGGAGAACAAGCATTAAAATATTTTCAAGATAACGAACGCATTATACCAACCATACTTACAACTTCACAAAAGTTGAGTACCGGTGTAGATGCACCAGAAATAAGAAATATTGTCTTGTTGCGCCCTGTGAATTCTATGGTAGAATTTAAACAAATTGTTGGTAGAGGAACACGCTTATTTGATGGTAAAGATTATTTTACTGTTTACGATTTTGTAGAAGCTCATCAACATTTCCAAGATCCCGCTTGGGATGGTGAAGCAGAGCCACCAGAACCACCAACAGGAGGTGGGGGGTCAAGAATTTGTAAGGCTTGTGGTGCAAAACCATGTCAATGTGCAGTAGACCCGCCAGAACCTTGTGCTGAATGTGATAACATACCTTGTATTTGTGAGCAACCACCGCAGCAAATAATAAAAATTAAACTATCAGATGGTAAGGCAAGAGAAATTGATGCTACGATACGTACAACCTTTTGGGGATCTGATGGTAAGCAAATAGGGATGGAGGAATTTATGAATCAGTTGTTTGGCGATTTACCATCACTATTTAAAAACGAAGATGAATTAAGGGAAATATGGAGTTTACCAAGTACAAGAAAGAAGTTATTAGAAGAGTTGTCTGAAAAAGGATATACATCTTCTCAATTAGATGAATTAAGAAAGTTGGTTCATGGAGAAGATAGCGATTTATACGATGTATTATCTTTTGTTGCTTATAGTAAAGATTTAATGCCTAGACTGGATAGAGCAGAACGTGCTAAAATTCATTTCCAAGACTATAATCCTGCACAGCAGGAGTTCTTAAACTTTGTATTAGACCAATACGTAAAAGTTGGTGTAGAAGAATTAGACGACGATAAGCTAGGAGATTTGTTAATATTAAAATACAAAGGAATAGCAGATGCAAAAACACATTTAGGAGACATATCAACCATCAGAAATACGTTTATAGGCTTTCAGGAGCATTTATATCAACGTGGGGCTGTATAATAAATAACTATGACCAATTCAGAATTACAAAGCTTTATTATTAATAAAATTAAAACTGATGTTATCAATCTATCTGACAAAGATTTTGAAGGATTATATAATAGGTGGTTTAATAATAATCCCTCTATTAAATATGATTTCAAGAAAGATTTAATTAGTAAAAAGCAGGGAGTGCCTAATGGGGCTTACTTGCTTGGTGTAGATTTACCATATTGGTTTGGTGATTTAAATGCATCCAATAAAAAAATAATGGTTATAGGTATTGATCCTTTGAGAGCTGAAAGTGCATTTAACAAGATTAATGCAAATAAGAAGGACGATGTGTTGATAAGTACTCCCTATGCTCTGCATTCAGAGGGCAATCGTAATGAAGAAAAGAATGCATATTGGGCTTTTATTAATGAATTGAAGTCAAAACACTTTGTTTACCTTACTGATATATATAAAACATTCTTTTATATAAATGAACCGAAGAGAAAAAGAAGCTATGTGTACAACTCTAACAAAGACAATGTCAAAGATGTTTTAAGGCAAACACTTTATAGTGAAATAGAGTTTATTAAACCTGATGTAATTATTACATTTGGAGGAATAGCGTATTCACAGTTAATGGGAAAAAGGTGTCCTAAATTATCTCAGAAGTTAGAAAAAACAAAAACACATTTGAAAGTAACTGATGACTATTCAGTTGCGGTATTACCATTTATGCATCTGTCAGGAAGTACAAGGAGTAAAAATTTAGATAATTTTTTAGAGGAAAATAATGTTACTAAAGAAGGTACGGGAAGAGTAGGTTATGGAAAGGCGTATGCAAAGCTGTTAAAACTATTTTTATGAAAATTAAAGTAAAAAGGCATACAAAAAGGTTGCTACTAAAGTTGGTAAGTTGTCAAACGTTTAAAAATAAGTAGATTACTGTCCCTGGTTCGAGCCCAGGTGGGACCACATCTAGAAATTGTAAAGCCTTACAGAAATGTGAGGCTTTTTTTTGTTTATTCCGGTATATCTGCGTTATATGCATTTGTTGTATTTTTTTACATGTCAACCAAATAAGCTCATTTTAAGAAAAAAGGAGTCTTTTAAGGTGTCCCAATTAAATGTAGAATTATATTAAATAAAATGCACAAGGAGTGAAACCACCTGAGCCTGATGGAAAAGTATTAACACACATTTAAGCCTATGATACCACTCTTCTTTTGGTTGAAATTGATTTTTATGTAGTCTTTAACTGAAAAATAAAGAAAATAAAAAAGAGACTACAAATAGCTGTAGCCTCTTTATAAAATTATAAATATTAGTATATTATGTTAGAATCCTAAGGATTGAAACGTTCGTTAAAATCTGTAAGTTCAATGGTAAAACTATCTAAAGCGTGGAATTCGCTATCTGTAACTTCTGGATTTTCTCCTGCTTTGTACCAGCTTGCATATTCTGAAACATCATCAGAATAATTATTGTAATGACTAGAATAAGTTTTAACTTCTATTTGAGGTGTTTCGTTCTCGAAGTTGAAATTCATTAAACGAAACCAACCATCTCCAATGCCATATTTTCTTCCATGAGCCGTTCTGAAAGTAGGATCCGCATCTAACACAGTTTGTCCACGATCTTGGTAATCTGCCAAAATTTGAACCACTTGATTTCCGCTATTATTGTTGTCTACTCTCATTGCTTTTCCATGATGGTGACCACATAGAATTAAGAATATTTGGTCGTTAGGTTTAACAAAATCCTGAAATACTTCTTCTGAAGAATTATGGTTATCCGGATCTATTCTGGTAGGATCTATAATTGGATTCGCTTCTCTTAGTCCGTTTTCTTTTAAGAAATCGTGGGTAGTGATCATGGTTGGAATACCAGGATTTGCATCAATCACAGATTGCGCCCATTCCAATACGTCGTCGCTTGGGTGCATTTCAAAACTAATGTTCATGAAAGTATAGCCAGCCGCTTCAAATGTTTGAGCAGAGTTAGCGCCACCATTAAAACTAGAGATATACCAAGATTTATTGCTAAAGAAAGAAGAATTTTCTCCAAACACAGAGTTGAAATTATCGTGTCCGCCAATGTGAAGCATACCAACAATTTCTGGAATTAATCCTACCGTATAAATTTCATCTAATCTCGAAGGATCAGACGCAAAAGAAGCTTCAGACCACATGGCATCTGCATCGTGGTTTCCTGGAGCCACACCAAAAGGGATGCCTGTTTGTGCAATTAATTGATAACCTTCTCTAGCTAAAGGCATCTCAAAGTTAACGGTTTCTTCTGAAGGGAAAACTTCTCCAGAATTGGCAATAATGGAATAAGGATCATGAGAAAAACCGCGTGCAGCATGTTCATCATCTAAAATCTCTGTTTGGTGTTGCCAAATGTCTCCAACAGAAGTAACAAATGCAATCTCACCACCTCTGGTAATGGTGTTGTCTGCAATGTAAGACATCATATCATAGAACTGCGTAGAAGCATCTATTGGGAAGTTTACACCTTCGCTCACTTGATAAGAAGTTTGATGTGTAAAATCTGTCATGTTTTGCGTGTCTGGAATCACGGCAATTGTGAAAGTTTTGTCTACAGTTTCTCTTTGTAAACCAGAATCATTGTCGTCACTATCACATGAAATAATGATTGTTGAGGCTAAAACAAGGCCTAAAATAAGTTTAAAATTTCTTTTCATTGTTATTGCATTTTTATGGAATGCAAAAGTAGAGCAGCAATTAAGAGAGGAGTTAAGTCAAGATTAAGTTGAAATTAAGGTTAAGTAAAAACCTTTTGAATCTGATAAATTGGAGCTTCAGACATCTAACACATTGTTTGTGTGGAAAATAGTTATGCTATTATGAGAACAATTACCTAATATGTTAATGGTTCATATTAAATAAAGGTAAATACCATAATGGTTACACCTATTTCTATTGAAGAAGCTCCCAAGCAACGACAAAAACGTGCCTAAGGAACATAGAGCTTCATAAGCTATATGATATTGATTTAATCGGTTATTTTCTAAACAATATTTGACAGTTAAGTTTTATTTTTATGATTTACTTCTCGTAGTATTATCTCTGGATTTAAAAATATTCATTGAGAATACTTTTGATATTATTTGGATACCAAGTTTTATTTTATGCTTTTAATTGGTTGTTGTTTAGTTTGTTTTTGCGTATACCAAGCGGGACCACATCTAGAAATTGTAAAGCCTCACAGAAATGTGAGGCTTTTTTTTATAAATTTATTTTTTATAAACCAGTACTTTTTTAAAATCAAAGGATTAAGTTTGCTCCGGATAAAAGTTTAGAGTATTAATTTATAGGTTCATAAGATGATGAAAACTATAAATGTACCCTAATTCAAAAATAATTTTATGTTAATATTGTTTAATAACTTTTTTTTATAAATTTGTTCTTGTATGAAAAACAACCAAACTACAAGAACCATTATTTTAGCTTTACTTTTATTAGTAAGTTTTACTAGTATGGCTTTGGTTCAAGGTTTACCTGATCCGGGACCACCGCCACCGCCACCGCCACCAGGACTTCCTATAGATGGTGGTGTTTTTATGGGTATAGTTGTCGCTATAGCCTATGGGGCTAAAAAGACACTTTTTAATAAAGAGAAGTAGTTTTTATTCCTTACTTAGAGCGTTTAAGCGCGCCACATACTTCCCTAATACATCAAATTCTAAATTTACAACACTACCTTTTTTAAAGGTTTTAAAATTAGTGTGCTCGTAGGTATAGGGTATTATAGCTACACTAAATTGGTCTTTTTGTGAGTTTACAACGGTTAAACTCGTGCCGTTTACAGTTATTGAGCCTTTTTCAATAGTGATGTTGTTTAAAGCTGCATCATATTTAAAAGTAAATATCCAACTACCATTTTCTTCTTTCACTTCAGTACACACAGCGGTTTGGTCTACGTGACCCTGTACGATATGACCATCGAGTCGGTCGCCAAGTTTCATAGCGCGCTCTAAATTGACGGCATCATCAATTTTTAAAGTAGCTAGGTTTGTTTTGTTTAAAGTTTCTTTAATGGCTGTTACAGTATATGCGTCTTCATCAATCTTCACCACAGTTAAACAAACGCCATTATGTGCTACACTTTGATCGATTTTTAATTCGGAAGTGATGCTGCTTTTTATAGTGATATGTAGGTTGTCAAGTTCATTTTCTAAATGAGAAACCGTACCAATCGTTTCAATAATTCCAGTAAACATAATATTGTGGGTTTATTTAATTAAATTTGCAGCATCAAAATTACAAACAAAAGTTATCATTATTTAATGACGGAGACAGAAAATATAGTAGTAGGAATATCCATAGGTGATTTAAACGGTATTGGAGGGGAAATTGTTTTAAAAACATTTGAAGATGCAAGAATTTTAGATTTTTGTACTCCCGTAATTTTTGCTTCGTTTAAAGTTATGACTTTTTATAAAACGCATTTTAAATCGGATATAAATTTTAATAGTATAAAAGATTTAGATCAGATTGCTGCTGGAAAGGTTAATGTTTTTAATTGTTGGAATGATCCTGTTAAAATTGAATTTGGTAAAGAAGATGTTACTATAGGTACCTTTGCTATAAAATCGCTAGAGGCAGCTACAAAAGCTCTAAAGGAAGGATTTATTAATGTGTTAGTGACAGCACCTATAAATAAACATAATATTCAATCGGAAGCTTTTAAATTCCCTGGGCATACCGATTATTTGGCTCAAGAATTAGAAGGAGAAAGTTTAATGTTTATGATTAATGACGGATTACGAGTTGGTTTACTTACCGATCATGTTCCTGTTAAAGATGTAGCCAACCACATAACACCAAAACGAATCGAGCAAAAAATAAATACGGTTTACGAATCCCTTAAAAAGGATTTTAAAATACAAAAACCAAAAATTGCTGTTTTAGGGATTAATCCACATACAGGCGACAATGGTGTTATTGGTCATGAAGATGATGATGTTTTAAGACCAACTTTGCAAAAAATAAAAGAAAGTGGTAAATTGGTGTATGGGCCATATGCGGCCGATAGTTTTTTTGGTTCTAATAATTATAAAAACTTTGATGCTATTATCGCTTCATACCACGACCAAGGGTTAATTCCTTTTAAAACTTTATCTTTTGGTCAAGGTGTAAACTTTACGGCGGGCTTAAATAAAGTGAGAACGTCTCCCGACCACGGGACCGCCTATGAAATCGCTGGAAAAGGTATAGCCGATGAAAATTCTTTTAAAGAAGCGGTCTACAGTGCGATGCAAATATTTAAAAATAGAACCGATTATGAAGAACTCACTGCAAATCCCCTAAAAAAGGCATCGCGTAGTGAGCGTCGTTAACCCCTTGATTGCTAGTTTTTTTGGGTAAAACCAAAATAAATTGAGATATAAACAAAAAAATGTTAATAAGTAATGCTCCGTAAATAAAAATTTATATATTTGCGGGCTCAAAATAGATGTGATTATGAAGTCGTTAAAAGAGTTTACAATTCCATTTGTAGGGTTAAAAATTGGCAAGCATCATTTTGAGTATGAAATTGAGCAATCGTTCTTTGAACATTTTGAGTATGAAGATTTTAATGATGTTAAGGTTCATGTTGATTTAGTTTTAGAAAAAAAATCAACATTACTAGAATTACATTTTAAAATTTCTGGGTGGGTTAATGTCCATTGTGATCTCACTAACGAGCCTTATAATCAAGATATCGAAAACGATTTTGATTTGGTAGTCAAGTTTGGTGATGAATTTAACGATGAAAACATTGACTTATTAATTCTTCCTCATGGAAGTTATGAAGTAAATATTCAGCAGTATATTTACGAGTTAATTATTCTTGCTGTCCCTATTAAACGTATACATCCAGGTGTTGAAGATGGCACCTTAGATTCGGAAATACTCAAAAAATTAGAAGAATTAAGCCCTAAGCTTAAGGAAGACGAAACGAAAGTGGAGTTAGAGGATATTGATCCTCGCTGGAATACATTAAAGAAATTATTAACGGATAAATAGAAACTTAAAATGGCACATCCTAAGAGAAAAATCTCGAAAACAAGAAGAGATAAAAGAAGAACACATTATAAAGCAACTGCGCCACAGATTGCTACATGCCCTACAACAGGTGAGGCACACCTATATCATAGAGCTCACTGGCATGAAGGAAAATTATACTACAGAGGTCAAGTATTGATTGATAATTCTGCAGAAATAGAAAATGTGGCATAATTAGTTATGCACGCATATTAAAAAACGCTCATTTATGAGCGTTTTTTTTATGAATTAATTTTTATGATTAACAAAAACGCGTAATTTGCGGAATATTATTTCAGAATTTAGTAGTTTTCGCCAAATTTTGAACGTTTTTGTCCATTTTTAATAAATTTTTGGTCAAATTAACTATAAAGTTATGAGTAAAGTCTCAGCGGCAATCACAGCTGTAGGTGCATATGTGCCAGAATACGTATTAACCAATCAAATTCTTGAAACGATGGTTGATACCAATGACGAATGGATTACATCCAGAACCGGTATTAAAGAACGCCGTATTCTTAAAGATGACGGTAAAGGTACATCTTACCTAGCTATAAAAGCCGCCCAAAATCTCATTGAGAAGAACAATTTAGATCCCAAATCTATCGAGTTGGTTATTGTTGCAACAGCAACACCAGACATGAAAGCAGCCTCAACGGCTTCTTATACAGCAACTGAAATTGGTGCAACCAATGCATTTTCATTTGATATGGATGCCGCTTGCTCTAGTTTCTTATTTGGAATGTCGGTTGCAGCCAGTTATATTGAATCTGGAAGGTATAAAAATGTATTACTTATTGGGGCCGATAAAATGTCGTCAATAATTAATTATAAAGATAGAGCCACGTGTATCATTTTTGGTGATGGCGCCGGAGCCGTTTTATTTGAAGCTAACGATGAAGGTTACGGTCTTAAAGATGAATACTTAAGAAGTGATGGTACTGGTCGTGAGTTTTTACAAGCCACTTATGGTGGTTCATCCCATGCTTTAACAGCTGAAGTTCTTGAAAAAGGAGGACACTATGCTTTCCAAGAAGGGCGTACCGTATTTAAGAATGCCGTTTTTAACATGGCTGATGCAGCAGTAAAAATATTAGAACGAAATAATTTAACTAAAGATACCGTTGATTGGTTAGCAGCTCATCAAGCGAATAAACGTATTATCGATGCTACAGCCCAACGTATTGAGTTAGACGAAGAAAAGGTGATGATTAATATTCACAAATATGGGAATACTACATCAGCAACTTTACCTTTATTAATAAATGATTATGAATCGCAATTAAAAAAGGGAGATAATGTTATATTTGCCGCTTTTGGAGGCGGATTCAATTGGGGGTCTATTTATTTAAAATGGGCGTACGACTCTAAAAACTAACCACTAAATAATTAGCAATATTATGGATATAAAAGAAATTCAGAACTTAATTAAGTTTGTTGCCAAGTCTGGTGCAAGCGAAGTTAAACTAGAAATGGATGATATTAAAATCACCATTAGAACTGGGTCTGAGTCAGACACAACTATTGTTCACCAAGTACCTGCGCCACAAATAGCGCAACCAGTTGCTGCTGCTGCTCCAGTTGTAGAAGCAACCGTTCCAGCTGCTGCCCCTGCCGCCGCTGCTCCTGCCGATGAGGATTCAAAATATATAACTATCAAATCTCCAATTATTGGAACTTTCTATAGAAAACCATCTCCAGATAAACCATTATTTGTTGAGGTTGGACAAACTATAGCCGAAGGTGATGTACTTTGTATTATTGAAGCGATGAAACTCTTCAATGAAATTGAGTCTGAAGTTTCAGGAAAAATCGTTAAAATATTAGTTGATGATTCTTCACCAGTTGAATTTGATCAACCATTATTTTTAGTAGACCCATCTTAATTTTAGATTATTAGGGCGCCAATTTTTAAAGGGATAACCTTTTAAATTTTCGAAGGACCCAATGATCTGTATAATCTAATTCTAACAAGATGTTTAAAAAAATATTAATAGCCAATAGAGGGGAAATAGCACTACGTGTTATTAGAACCTGTAAAGAAATGGGCATTAAAACCGTGGCTGTATATTCTACAGTCGACGAAGAAAGTCTACATGTCAAGTTCGCAGACGAAGCTGTATGTATTGGACCAGCAGCGAGTAGCGAGTCTTATTTAAAGATGTCAAATATTATATCTGCTGCAGAAATTACTAACGCAGATGCCATTCATCCAGGTTACGGATTTTTATCTGAAAACGCAAAATTCTCAAGAATTTGTGAAGAGCACGGTATTAAATTTATCGGAGCTTCTCCAGAAATGATTGACCGAATGGGAGATAAAGCGAATGCTAAAGCAACTATGAAAGCTGCTGGTGTTCCTTGTGTTCCAGGTAGTGATGGGGTTATTGAATCTTATGAAGATTGCGAAAGAATTGCTGAAGAAACAGGTTACCCAGTCATGCTTAAAGCTTCTGCCGGTGGTGGAGGAAAAGGGATGCGTGGTGTCTTCAAAAAAGAAGATTTAAAAGCGGCTTGGGACTCAGCAAGACAAGAATCGAAAGCTGCCTTTGGAAATGACGATATGTACATGGAAAAACTTATTGAAGAGCCAAGACATATCGAAATACAAGTTGTAGGTGATTCTACTGGAAAAGCCTGTCACTTATCTGAAAGAGACTGCTCGGTACAACGTCGTCATCAAAAATTGACAGAGGAAGTACCTTCACCATTTATGACGCCTGCATTGCGTAAAAAAATGGGTGAAGCGGCTGTAAAAGCGGCAGAGTACATCAAATATGAAGGTGCTGGAACTATTGAGTTTTTAGTAGATAAGCACAGAAACTTCTATTTCATGGAAATGAATACGCGTATTCAAGTAGAGCACCCTATTACAGAACAAGTGATCGATTTTGATTTAATTCGTGAGCAAATTTTAGTAGCTGCAGGTGTGCCAATTTCTGGTAAAAACTATTTACCAAAATTACACTCTATAGAATGTCGTATTAATGCTGAAGATCCTTTTAATGGTTTTAGACCATCACCAGGAATGATTACTACGTTACATGCTCCAGGAGGTCACGGTGTGCGTTTGGATACTCACGTGTATGCTGGTTATGCCATTCCGCCAAACTACGATTCTATGATTGCTAAGTTAATTACAACAGCGCAAACTAGAGAAGAGGCGATTAATAAAATGAAGCGTGCTTTAGATGAGTTCGTGATTGAAGGTATTAAAACTACCATTCCATTCCACAGACAATTAATGGATCACCCAGATTACTTGGCTGGTAATTATACCACTAAGTTTATGGAAGATTTCGTTATGAAAAAGGAATAGTAAAACCATATAGAATAAAACTCCGAAATTGCTTTCGGAGTTTTTTTATGCCTTATTTTTACAGTCAAATATCTAGTATTTACTTATGCGTTTTTTTAGATTTCTGTTTAAAATTTGCTTTTGGTTTGTTGTGTTTACATTGGCTTTAGTGCTTCTGTTTAAATTTGTGCCAGTGCCATTCACCCCATTAATGGCTATTCGTTATTTTGAAGACGATTCATCAAAAGTCTTAAAGCATGATTGGGTGCCTATAGATGACATTTCTACTAATTTACAACGTGCAGTCATTTGTAGTGAAGATCAAAATTTTTTAAAACATGCTGGTTTTGATTATAAAGCTATAGAAAAAGCGATTTCTTCTAACCAAAAAGGAAAACGTATGCGTGGCGGAAGTACTATAAGTCAGCAAACGGCTAAAAATGTATTTCTTTGGCCAGAACGGAGCTGGGTTAGAAAAGGTTTTGAAGCCTATTTCACTTTTCTAATAGAGTTATGCTGGTCTAAACAGCGCATTTTAGAAGTGTATTTGAACAGTATTGAAATGGGTAAAGGTATTTATGGAGCCGAAGCAGCTTCGAAGTATTGGTTTAAAAAACCGGCTAAAAACCTATCACAATATGAAGCGGCTGCCATTGCGGCTATTTTACCAAATCCGAGGAAATATAGAGCTTCTCCAGCCACAGCTTACATTGAGTCTAGAAAAGCTTGGATTATGAAGCAAATGCGCTATTTTGGCCCTTTAAAGTTTAAAGAAAAGGATCATGACAAGCGCTAAAATTAAGGAGGCATTATACCGTTTATGTTGCGATTTTATTGATGATCGCTTTAAAACCATTCAGAAAACCATCTCCGAAATTCAAGACTCTTTAACTTCAGAAACTAAAAGTAGTGCAGGCGATAAACATGAAACGGGCAGAGCCATGCTTCAGTTGGAACGCGAAAAAGCAGGAAATCAATGGTCTGAAATTCAAAAAACCAAAGAAATCCTGGATAAGGTCAATGTGGGTAAAGTTTCTAAGCAGATTGGTTTAGGGAGTGTGGTTTATACCAGTCAAGCCAACTATTTTATTGCTATTAGTGCAGGTGTCCTAAAAGTAGAACAAGAGCATTTTTACGCGATTTCTTCAAACACACCTATTGGGCAATTATTAATGGGGCATTCTGTAAATGATGTCATCACCTTTAGAGATCAAAACTTCACCATCACAGGTGTCTTTTAAGGGTTTTATTTTTATATGCCGAATATAGGTTGCAAGCAGGAAGTTCTGTTAATACCCCCTCTTATTTTGATTATACGTCTATCTCTATAGCAAGTTTAGCTTTCTAAACATTATTTTTAGAGTTAACTTTTTATGTTTTTCCACCAATCTCCGTGGTATTGATTCCATAATTTTATAGTTATACGCTCGTCATCTATTTATGAGGACTGCTTTTAAACTATTAAAAATCAATATTATGAAAATTAAGAAACTATTGGTTATTGCTATATGCATCATAGGTATGATGTCTTGCAATAACAAAAAGAAGGAAAACAATTCGATGTCAGATCCTAACTATTCATCAGAGGTTGAAAACGATATGGAACATAATAAACCAGCTACTAAAGCAGAGGTGCCACAGATTAAGGTTGATATAGCCTCTAAAAGTGGTAGTCAGGTGTCAGGTACTATAGTTTTTACAGAAATTAATAATACTGTAAAGATGATGGCAGAATTTGAAGGTTTAAAACCAAACACCGTTCATGCACTACATTTACATGAGACTTCCGATTGTTCTGCTCATGATGCCAAATCCACAGGAGGGCATTGGAATCCAACAAATACAAAGCACGGTAAATGGGGAGATGTTCAAGGATATCATCGCGGTGACATTGGTAATTTTACAGCCGATGAAAATGGAAAAGCTACCATTAATTTTGAAACAGACGAATGGTGTATTTCTTGTCAAGACACAACGAGAACCATTAATGGTCGTGGAATCATAATTCACGAAGGTAAGGATGATTATAAAACACAACCCACAGGAGATGCAGGTGCTAGAATTGCATGTGGTGCTGTTATGTAATAAGGTGTTCGTATATGGTGTTGTAGCACCCCGTAGGATGCTATGCACTATATACATTTTAAGTTTACCATTTATTAAATAATCAGAATGAACAAAAGAGATAATTAAGATTAGTATGCACGATGAAGCTTTAGACTTCGACCAATTGATAATCCTCTCTCTTTATCTATTATAAGTTTGTTCAGTTCTGTGAGGCCTAGATCTCAATGTTGTGTTTTCGTGCTTTATTTTCAAGTGTTATTCCAACTCTAGTTGATTTCATTTACAGCCCAATTTTTTTTGGTGGATATTTTTTAAATGTTGCTGCATGTGATTTTAACTGTGCACCTAGTGAAGCTAACCATGCGTTCCTGCGGTGGCCTACGGGCATTTCTTCTTTTGGGTCTATGTATAAATTGAATAGCCAAGGTGCTAGGCCAACATCCTGAATAGTTGCATAGTCAATCCACATGTGTGGTGCTTGTGGGATAATGACTTTAATGTGTTCTTTGTATTCTCTCATCCGAATGCCCGCTTCGAAGTTTTCTTTGGCTTTTCTAGACCGGTTAAAATTTTGAGTCTAAATATCATCTGTCGTTACAAAAGATATAATACTAAGTAATAAAAGTGAGTTTGTAATTTTTATTTTATTAAAAGTTTTATTTAGTTTAAAATCATATATTTAGGAGCAACTCCTGTAACACCTGTTGGTCTCCATAGTGTATCCCCATCACCTTGTGCAAATGAAAGTTGTAAACTAAACAACAAAATAACAGTTGCAATAATAATTGTTTACATTTACAATAATTTGATATGAACAGAATTGATTATTCCATTAAATTTAAATGGTGCTCTTTCAATATAATCGAAAGAAACAGACGACCCTAAATCAACACCAATATCTAATGTTTCACTCGCCGAAAATGCAAGAGGTGCTGTACCCAAAGTGGTCATTACACCAATTTCCTTACCATCTACTTTTAAAGTGATCGTGGCTGGTTGTCCTGGCTTATTATCTTTAATCTTTGTGGTAATTTCAAATTGATGCTTACCCTTGCCAATTTTATTTTTGCTGCTCAGTTTGAATTGATGGATAATCATCAAATTGTATTCGTATTTTAAATAGCCATTATCCATATAACAAGTTAATCCACCACCACTACCACCAAGTGCATATAATACACCACTTTGGTTTTCTTTTATCTCTAAGTCGATTACCACGGTATTACTTTTTTTACCAAGACCTGGAGCCGCAAATTCGGGCATTCGGGTGGTGTTTTGGTTGAATGTCCATTCCGTATAAGGTGACGTAATTACATCTTCAGGATGCAGTCTTAACCAAATACCCGCACCAATAGGGAAATCTTTATTGGCCTTTGCTTCTTTTAAAAATAGTTCTTTTAGTTCAGCTAGTTTTTCTGGGTATTTGGTTGAAAGATCATGTGCTTGTGAGAAATCTTTAGTCAAATCATATAATTGCCAAACATCATTATCTGAGTTCCACTTATCCAATCCTTTTTGGGCGGAAACCCAAGGATATAGTGGGCCAAAGGTGCTAGCAAACCACCCTTCATGATAGATTCCACGACTACCATTATTGTCAAAAAATTGTGTCTTTTTTAAATTTTCTGCATTAGAGTCAGAAAATGTTTTCGCAAAACTTTTTCCATCCATTTGGTCTTGTTCAAATCCGTTAACCACTTTAGGGTGTGGTATACCAATAACATCATAAAGTGTAGGAACAATGTCATTTACGTGTAAAAATTGGTTACGAATGGCCTTGTCAGGTTTAATTCCTTTTGGCCAGGAAATCACCATTGGGTTTCGTGTTCCTCCAAAATGTGCAGCAACCAACTTTGTGCTCCTAAACGGCGTGCTTCCTGCCCATGCCCAGCCGGAGTGGTACATGTTTTCTGTCTTCTTGGTTCCCAAAGCATCTAGTCCGCCAATTTTGTCTAAAGCAGCTATTTGTTGTTGAACTGTATTAGGTATCTGATTTTGGGCAAGCACCTCACTGATACTCCCGTTTTGTCCTTCGGCACTAGAACCGTTATCACCAAAAATATAAATTACGATGGTGTTATCTTTGTAACCCATAGCATCCATACCATCTATTAGCTTACCAACTTGTACATCCGTATGTTCTACAAAACCAGCAAAAACTTCCATTAAGCGCAATTGAAACTCTTTTTCGTCTTCAGGAATATCATCCCATGCCGTTATTGTGGGATCCCTTTGTGTTAACTCGGTCCCTTCAGGTATTATCCCCTTTGCTAATTGACGTTCAAAAACTTTTTTTCTGTATTCATCCCACCCGCCATTAAACTTATTTTTGTATTTCTCCGACCATTCTTTAAATATGTGATGCGGGCCATGAGCAGCTCCTGGAGCCCAGTACATGAAGAATGGTTTATCTGGCGAATAGGCTTTGAGCTCTCCCAACCACTTAAGACCTTGCTCTGCCATATCTTCTGTTAAATGATAAGTAGGGTCATGGGGAGGTTCAATGGCATTATAATTCTCGAATAAACGTGGTTCATATTGGGAGGTCTCTCCCGCTAAGAACCCATAGAAATATTCAAATCCATAGCCATTTGGCCAAAAGTCTTTTGGTCCCATAGATGTAGTTTGGTTGGCTGGTGAATTATGCCATTTTCCAAAGGCAGCAGTATGATAACCATAGTTTTTAAGTACTTCGGCTACGGTAGCTGAAGTTTTTGGGATTACGCCTGTATACCCATCAAAATTAACAGCCCGTTCTGCAATAGTGCCAGATGATACTCTTGTATGGTTTCTTCCTGTTAGCAAAGCGGCTCGAGTAGGCGAACAGATTGAAGTAGTATGGAATCGGTTATACATAATTCCTTCGTTTGCCAGTTTTGTAAGCGTAGGTGTGGCTACCTCCCCGCCAAATGTTTCTGAAACTCCAAAACCAACATCATCTATCAAAACAATAAGAACGTTAGGAGCATCATCAGCCAGATGTTTGTTTTCTGGCCATGGAGCTAATTTGCTTTCCGCCAAGGTTTGGCTTGTTTTGCTTTCGGAAGCAATTCTTGGAAAAGGGAGAATACTCCCATCTTGCTTATGCTGGTTTTCTGAAAGTTCAGGATTTTTTTGAGGATTACATCCTGTTATCACTATTCCTAAACTAAGAATAGCTATTAAGTGGTTTTTAAATTTCATACTAGTCCATATTAAGTATTTCCAATTTCTAAAGTTAAGGAAAAAATAGCACTGTTGTTTTTCAGTGTTTGTCTGTTTGTCGACAAAAACCATAAATGCTATTTATTCGGTCGGCTTTTTCAGCATGAAACATAACATTAGCCTATTATCTAAATAATTTTAAAGACAGGGTCAGGTTAACAATAACTTGACCCTATTTTTGTGTTATTAATTTAAAATTTTAATACACTAGCCTTATTTTATTTTAACTTGTCGTTTTTTTAAAGTTATCTATGTTTTACGCTATTTCATTTTTATGCTTGATTGCTATAGTCATTTTTGCTTTCCGTTTGTTAAAATCAAAAAAGCCTGACACTTTTCCAGAGGGATGGAAACAGCTTTTAATGGAGCATGTTGCTTTTTATAAGGCCTTAACACCTAAACAGCAAAAGGTTTTCGAAAATCGCATCATGATTTTTCTAAATGAAGTTAATGTTGAGGCTGTTGAATTTGAGTTAGAGGACTTAGATCGATTGTTAGTAGGGGCAAGTGCTGTTATTCCTGTATTCGGATTTCCAGAATGGCATTATACCAATTTGAGTGGTGTTATTTTATATCCGGATAATTTTAATGCCGATTACGAATTTGGGCATAAAAACGAGCACCGAAATATTATGGGCATGGTTGGTACAGGCCGATTAGAAAAGCAAATGATACTTTCTAGGAAGGCTTTACATCACGGATTTTCTAATGCGAATGATAAGAGTAATACTGCTATACATGAGTTTGTACATCTCATAGATAAAATGGATGGTGCTACCGATGGTGTTCCAGAGTATATTATGAAACACAGTTACAGTATTCCTTGGCTTAATCTTATTCATAAAGAAATGGAAGCCATACATAAAAACAAATCGGATATAAGAAGTTATGGAGGAACAAATCAAGCGGAATTTTTTGCCGTAGCTTCCGAGTATTTCTTTGAAAATCCTAAGCTCATGGAAAAGAAGCATCCCGAATTATACCGTATGCTTCAAATGTGTTTTCATACTAAAAATTGAAACTAGGTGCTTTCAGTTACCTTTCGTTTTTTCTTTAGATAATCTTATTTATTCACCACAAGATATACCTCATCAGAAGCCATTAAGGCCTTATGATGCTCAAAAAATATAGTTTGACCTTTTAAATCGGCTTCCACCAAATAGAAATGTCCCTTGTAATAGGCGCGTTTAACAGTAGCTTTTAGATTGGAATGATTTACCACTTGCAATTGATGGGCATAGACTAAATCACCTTCAATAGTATTAAATTCCCCAAAAAAAGAGGCAATTAAGGGTGTTTTAGGGCTTTTATATAATTTTTCAGGGGTATTGTGCTCTAAGATTTTATGATCGCTTAAAACGATCATTTGATCGGCAAAACCTAGCACGTCTTCTTTGTCATGAGTGGCTACAATGCAGCTGATGTTTTTTTTCTTTAGATATTCAAAAACATTCCGTCTTAAACTTTGCTTTTTGAAATTATCAATATGGCTAAAAGGTTCATCTAAAAGCATGATTTCGGGCTGTTTTGCTAAAGCCCGCGCTATGGCTACCCGCTGTTTTTGTCCGCCACTTAATAGTTTTACTTTGGTTTTTGCGAAGGCTGTAAGTTCTACCACTTCAAGAAGTTCGGCAGTGCGTTCTTTTTTTTCTTCAGGAAAGAAATTAGATAAGAATTTACCAATATTTTCGGCTACCGAGGTAAAGGGCATCAAATCGAATTCTTGTGCCACATATTTCATGAAATCGTAGCCAACTACCAAGTTGAATTTGGGTCCTAGAATTTCGTCTTCCTTCCAAAAAATATGTCCGCCATCCAAATCATATTCGCCATACAACAGTTTTAAAAGAGTGCTTTTTCCGCAACCACTTTCTCCAATAATGGCTAAGTTTTCACCCGGTTTTACCTGAAAAGATATATTGGTTAATACAGGTTTTTTATGATAAGAAAAAGTAAGTTGATCAACGCGTAGCATATGGAAGAAGTCCTAATAATTAAGACGATAAAAATCGTTTTAGGTTTTAAAATTATACAAGGATAGTTAAAATAAATGAGCCAAATCCTCTAATTTAGAATTTGGCTCAAAGGTATTATTTATATAAACATGTTTATATTTTATTCGGTAAGCTTTTAAATTTCATATTGTCTAATGTAAAGCCAAAAATATCGGCATATTGCTCAATAGTTTTACTAATAGGTGTTCCAGCACCATGGCCCGCATCGGTTTCAATACGAATTAAAACGGGATGTTTTCCAACTTGTTTGGCTTGTAAAGCAGCAGCAAATTTAAAACTATGTGAAGGAACAACGCGGTCGTCATGATCGCCAGTTGTAATTAGAGTTGCAGGATATTCAAAGCCTTTTTTCACGTTGTGAACAGGTGAATATTTTTTAAGGTATTCGAACATCTCTTTACTGTCTTCTGCAGTCCCATAATCATAGGCCCAACCGGCACCAGCTGTAAAGGTGTGGTATCTTAGCATATCTAAAACACCAACTGCTGGTAACGCGACTTGCATAAGATCTGGGCGTTGTGTTAGGGTCGCTCCAACAAGTAAACCACCATTTGATCCACCTCTTACTGCTAAGAACTTTGAAGACGTGTAGTTGTTTTTAATTAAGTATTCGCCAGCAGCTATAAAATCGTCAAATACATTTTGTTTTTGCATTTTTGTTCCAGCATCGTGCCATACTTTTCCGTATTCGCCTCCACCACGTAGGTTAGGTACGGCATAGATACCACCTTGCTCCATCCATACAACATTAGGAACACTAAAGGTTGGAGTTAAACTGATGTTGAAACCACCATAAGCATAAAGCATCGTTGGGTTTTTACCGTTTAACTCTAAGCCTTTCTTATAGGTAATCATCATTGGAATTTTAGTACCATCCTTTGAGGTATAAAATACTTGGTGACTTTCGTAATCGTTGCTATTAAAATCGATAGCAGGTTTCCAGTATAATGCGGTTTCACCAGTTTCAAGGTCTAAGGTGTAGATGCTTGATGGTGTGTTATAGTTTGTAAATGAAAAGTAATCGATTTTTTCATTTTTTTTACTACCAAATCCACTTGCGGTTCCTAATCCAGGTAACTTAATTTCCCTTATTAATTCGCCTTTAAAATTGTACTGTTTTACCTTGGATAGCGCATCTACCATATAGTGTGCTAAAATGTATTTCCCACTCGTAGAAGGTGATAACACGTGCTCTGTTTCAGGAATTAAATCTACCCAGTATTCTGGTGAAGGATTTGAGGCATCAACAGTTACAATTTTTTTGTTTGGTGCGTTTAAATTCGTTGCTAAGAATAATGTACTCCCATTGTTTTTCAAAACATCTGTATCGCTATCAGTATGATTTAAAATGGTAACATAAGGGCTGTTAGGTTTGGTTAAATCTTTAATAAAAAGTTTGTTTCCTGAGGTAGAAATACTCGCCGAAATAATTAGATATTTGTTATCTTCAGTAACATCCGCCATGATATAACGGTGTTTTTCTTCAGGAGTGCCACCAAATATTAAAAGGTCCTCTTTTTGAGGGGTGCCTAATTTATGATAATATACTTTGTGCTGATCGGTTTTAGCTGAAAGCTCACTACCTTTTGGTTTATCGTAACTGGAATAGTAAAAACCTTCATTTTTGAACCATGACATTCCAGAAAATTTAATATCTACAAGTGTGTCTTCAATGATTTCTTTGTTTTCAGTATTCATTAAAATGACTTTTCTCCAGTCGCTTCCGCCTTCAGAAATAGAGTAAGCCAAAATTTTTCCATTTTCAGAAAAACTAAGTCCGCCAAGGGAAGTTGTACCATCTTTAGAGAAGGTGTTGGGGTCTAAAAAAACTTCAGCTTCATCATTGCCTTTTTTTCTGTAAATCACATTTTGGTTTTGTAAACCATTGTTTTTAGAAAAATAGGTATAATCACCTTCCTTAAACGGGGCGCCTACTTTTTCGTAGTTCCATAATTCTGAGAGTCTTTGTTTTAAGGTGTCTCTGTACGGAATTTTATTTAGATAATCGAAAGTAGCCTTGTTTTCTGCCACCACCCAGGCTTCGGTTTCGGGACTTCTATCGTCCTCTAGCCAGCGATAAGGATCTTTAACTTTCACACCAAAGTAGGTGTCTACGGTATCAACTTTTTTTGTTTCAGGGTACTCAGCAATTATAATGTGAGATTTTTTTGCTTCTTGTTTACAGGCCATAAATAGAATTAGAAATAAGACGGAACATGCGAATTTATACATAATTTTCTGCTTTTTTTAAGTTGTCAAAAATATAGAAAACTTAAAAGAATCAAGGAGTTATAACTAGCAAAAAGGCTTAAGGAAAAGTTAAAACTGCAGTGAGTTCGCGTACTTGAAATTTACGTTTTACTAATGAAAATGTTTGTGGAAAAGCGATGTAATTATTCGATACAAAAAAACTCCTACAGGTGTTGCAGGAGTTTTTTAAAAGTATAAAGTTATTGGTATTAAACCAATCCGTTTTTAATTAAGTATTCAGCAATCTGAATGGTGTTAGTCGCCGCACCTTTTCTAAGGTTATCGGCTACAATCCACATATTAAGGGTGTTTTCTTGTGATTCGTCACGTCTAATACGACCTACAAAAACCTCATCTTTATCATGCGCATAAATTGGCATTGGGTAGGTGTTTGTGCTGGTATTATCTTGAACTACGACACCTGGAGTTTCACTTAACAGTTTACGAACATCAGCTAAATCGAAATCCTTCTCGAATTGTACGTTAACTGATTCTGAATGTCCGCCAGCTGTTGGTATTCTAACGGCTGTTGCAGAAACTGCAAAGCTGTTATCACTCAATATTTTTTGAGGTTCTTTAGCTAATTTCATTTCCTCTTTGGTGTACCCATTTTCTAAGAAAACATCACAATGTGGCAAGGCGTTTCTTCCAATAGGGTAAGGGTAAGCCATTTCACCATCGATACCTGCAATTTCGTTTTCTAGTTGTTTAACAGCTTTTACACCTGTTCCAGAAACCGATTGGTAAGTGGATATTACAACACGTTTCATGTTGTAGGCTTTATGTAAAGGTGCCAGAGCCATTACTAATTGAATTGTAGAACAATTTGGATTGGCAATAATTTTATCTTCTTTAGTTAATTCACCTGCATTAATTTCTGGTACTACCAATTTTTTAGTAGGATCCATACGCCAAGCAGAAGAATTATCAACTACTGTGGTTCCTGCTTCAGCAAATTTAGGAGCCCATTCTAAAGACGTGTCGCCTCCTGCCGAAAACAAGGCAATATCTGGGCGCATTGAAACCGCGGTTTCTAATCCAACAACTTTATAATCGTTTCCTTTGTAGCTTATTGTTTTACCTACCGAACGTTCTGAGGCAACAGGAATTAATTCTGTTACTGGAAAATTACGTTCTGCAAGAACTTTTAACATCACTTCGCCTACCATACCAGTGGCACCAACTACTGCAACTTTCATAATAAATAAATTTTCTATTTATATTAAATTTCTGAGAGGCAAAACTAAGTATTAATTCTATTTATAATTCTAAAAAAAGCCCTCATTTTCTGAAAATGAGGGCTTTTTAACAAGAAATAACACAATGTTATATATTTAACAAATAATTATTTTTTTAACAAATCTCTAATTTGGACAAGTAATTCTTCTTGAGTTGGTCCTTTTGGTGGTTCTGGAGCTGGCCCTTCTTTTCTCTTCATTTTATTAACCGCTTTTACAACCATAAACATCACGAAAGCCACAATGATAAAGTCAATAACATTGGTTAAAAATGCACCCCAAAGTACAGATACTTCGCCTTCTACAACGCCTTCAGCATTAGTAACGCCTTCAGTAATTACGTATTTGAGATCTTTGAAATCCGATTGGAAAATTAATCCGATTAATGGAGAAACAATGCCTCCTGTAAAAGAGGTGACCACTTCTTTAAAGGCGGCACCCATAACGAAACCAACAGCAATGTCGACCAAATTGCCTTTCATGGCAAATTCTTTAAATTCTTTTAGCATATTTTTAAATTTTGGTTAAGCGAACTGATTTAGACTTTTACCATTTGCTAAAAAATAATTTTCGTTTAAACGTAAAAGTTTACATCAGTTCAGTTCTAAAAATAGTAAAAAGAATGTAACTAATTGGTTTAATGGTTGGTAAAAATACGCATAACCCGTTGCGAGATGTGTGTAATTAACTCGTAGGAAATGGTGTTGGCTGCTTCGGCAAGATTTTCGGCAGTCGGCGATTCTCCAAAAACAATCACTTCATCACCTTCGTGACAATCAATATGGGTAACGTCTACCATAATCATGTCCATACAAACATTTCCAATTATGGGAGCTTTTTGGCCATGTATGGTTACAAAACCTTTACCATGTCCATAATGCCTACCAATGCCATCGGCGTGACCAATAGGCAGGGTTGCCGATCTTAAGGTTTCGGTAGCTTTGAAGCCGCGATTGTAGCCAATGGATTCGCCTTCAATAATATTATGAATTTGAGAAATAACCGTTTTTAAAGTACCAATGGGTCTAAAATTAGGATTTTCCTTTTCGGAATTTCCAAAACCATACAATCCGATTCCAGATCGTACCATGTCGAAATGCGCCTCGGGATAGTTTAAAATGCCCGACGTATTGCAAATATGTTTTAATGGTTTTAGGCCGGTTTCTTTAGTGAAATTTTCAGCGATGTTATTAAAATCTTCAATTTGGTTTAGGGTGAAGGTTTTTTCGTTTAAATCTTCACTGGCTGCCAAATGAGAAAGTATAGAAACCGCTTCTAAAGTTTTGGTTTCACTCAAGGTTTTTGCAATCATTTTAACATCGGTATGCCAAAACCCTAATCGGTTTAAACCCGTATTAAACTTGAGATGAACGGGATATTTTTCAATATTTTTTTCAGAAAGTGCGGCAACAAATTCTTTTAATATTTTTTCGTTGTACAAACTCGGTTCTAAACGGTTTTCAACTAACATATCAAAATTTACAATTTGTGGATGCAAGACTAAAATAGGTGCTTTTACTCCAGCTTTTCGAAGGGCTACACCTTCTTCAATATAGGCCACTGCAAAATAATCAACCTGTAATTTTTCTAAAAAAAGGGCTATTTCGCAAGAGTCATTTCCGTAGGCATAAGCCTTCACTACGGCTATAAATTTCGTTTGAGGTTTTAATTTCGATTTTAAGTAGTCAAAATTATGCTGAAGTGCTTTAAGGTTTATTTCGAGCACAGTCTCTTGTGCTTTAGGCATCGTCTTGATTTTTTTTATTGTTTAATTCTTCAGCATCATTCACCTTCATATTTCTTACTTTATCACGCATCATGGCTTTGTAGTATGCCGCACGACTTAAAGGTTCGTATTCATTAACTTCGCCTAATAAAACCAAGCTATCATTTTTGTTTTTTCGGTAACTGTACTGGGCTAAATTGCCTGTTTTTGTACAAACCGCATGTACTTTAGTGACGTATTCGGCAGTAGCCATTAAATTGGGCATCGGTCCAAAAGGATTGCCTTTAAAATCCATGTCCAAACCAGCTACAATAACGCGCACGCCTTTGTTAGCGAGATCATTGCAAATGCGTACAATTTCATCATCAAAAAATTGAGCTTCATCGATACCAACCACATCACAACCGTCGGCTAAAATGGGAATGTTGGCAGCAGCAGGAACAGGGGTTGATCGAATTTCGTTAGCATCATGAGAAACGACCTTATCTTCATCATAACGAATATCTAAAGCAGGTTTAAAAATTTCTACTTTTTGTCTGGCAATTTGAGCGCGTTTTAATCGGCGTATAAGTTCTTCGGTCTTTCCGGAAAACATGGAACCACAGATCACTTCAATCCAGCCAAATTGTTCTTTATGATTTACTGTATTTTCGAGAAACATTTTGTAATTTTAACACTAAAACAAAGGAAATATTCATTTGCATAAAGGTGGCGCAAATTTATTAAAAATCAAAAGCCCTCAGGGTAATAATTAAAAAATTATAAACAATGAAGAAGAAGTTAGAATCGGATCTTGTTAGCATTGCACATAGAATTCTTAAACTGAAAGGGAAAGAGGATGTGGTTAAATTACAAGCTGAAGCAGGGGCTTTGTATGAAGCACTAACCGTACTAAAATTTGCTGAGGAAAATTTTGATGGTGAATTACCTAAAATTGGTAGCGATTCTTCCTTTTTTGGAATGTTAGACAGTGCGTTTAATAATAAGGTGAGTGATAATATTGAAGTTGAAGATAAGATATACGTTAATTTTGACGATGCTAATCGTGACGTTATCACCGAGCCCGCCATGGCTAAAATAAAGGATATGTTACAGCATATGCCTGAAACTCCAGATCCTGTAGAGCCGGTTTTTGAGAGGCCTACCCCTGAAGAACCCGTTCAGCCCATAGAACCTGATAAGCCCGTAGAATCTGTTAAACCTGTTGAGCCACCGGTTAGAAAAGATGATTTCGACGATTTGACAGCTGGTTTTAAAGACATGCCTATTTTTGAACCTGTTTCTAAAGCTTCAAACGGGATGTCTCATGGAAAAAAATCTTTGAATGACCGATTAAAAGTTGGTGGGTTTAAAATTGGTTTAAACGAAAAAATTGGTTTTATAAAACATTTGTTTGACGGTAAACATGAAGATTACGATCGTGTGATTTCGCAATTAAATACGATCGACTCTTGGGATAATGCTATGAATTTTATTCAGAATATGGTGAAGCCTGACTACAACAACTGGGAGGGGAAAGAAGAATTTGAAGAACGTTTTATAGAAATTATCGAAGCTAAGTTTAATTAAGTTTACTTTTAAAAGTTACAATTTCTACCTTTGCGTATGAGTAAACTTTACCTTGTACCTACACCCATTGGGAATTTAAAGGATATGACTTTTAGAGCTGTTGAGGTTTTAAAAGATGTCGATTTAATTTTAGCTGAAGACACGCGTACTTCGGGAAAACTCCTAAAACATTTTGAAATTTCAACCCACATGCAGTCGCATCACATGCATAACGAGCATAAAACGGTTGAAAATATCATTCAAAAATTAAAAGCCGGTACTACGGTTGCGTTAATTAGTGATGCCGGTACACCAGCCATTTCAGATCCTGGGTTTTTATTGTCAAGAGCTTGTATTGAAAACGGTATTGCTGTAGAATGTTTACCAGGAGCAACTGCCTTTGTTCCAGCGTTAGTAAACTCTGGTTTGCCTAATGATAAATTTGTTTTTGAAGGTTTTTTACCGGTTAAAAAAGGGCGCCAAACACGGTTATTGCTTTTAGCTGAAGAATCCAGAACCTTAATTTTTTACGAGAGTCCGCATAAATTGGTCAAAACGCTTGCTCATTTTTGCGAATATTTTGGAGAAGATCGTATCGTTTCGGTTTCAAGAGAGTTAACCAAAATGTTTGAAGAAACCGTTAGAGGGACGGCCAAAGAAGTTTTAGAACATTATACCAATAAACCACCAAAAGGCGAAATTGTTATTGTTGTGGATGGGAAAAAATAAAATCAGCTAGACGATATAAATAAAAAATTACAAAATGAACATAGAAACATTTAAAGAAAAATTACAAAATAATCCAAAGTCTATTGTGTTTGCAGATACCATGAGTGTAATTGAAGAGCTTTATGATTTTACACCCACAGCTTTTATAAATGGTGCTTTAAAAAATGCTGAAGGCGAAAATTCTGGATCTTGCAAACTGTTTGCTTTTGCTCAAAAACAAGGCTTTACAAAAGAAGAAACTTTAGCTTGTTTTGGTCAGTTTTACTTTGAAGATGTTCTTGAAGACCCAAACGGAACAGGGCACCAAAACATTAGAAACTTTATGAAAACCGGTTTTGAAGGTTTAATTTTTGACGGTGTCGCTTTAGTCGCTAAATAGAATGTTTTTACTTCAATGATGAGAATTATTTGTAAATAATTTGAATTATCATTGTTATTATTACTCAGAGATTCACAGAGGCACACAGAGCATCACGGAGTCCTTTATCACGGGTAAATGTTGTCCGAAAGCAATTTGTGTAAATTCGTGAAATTTGTGTGAATGCTATTTTATTTAATTTTATAGTGCGTTTGTTACTCTGTGCCTCTCTGTGAAACTTCGTGTATCTCAGTGTAAAAATTACTTGGCAGATATTTACTTTCCATTATCAGGAGAGTGGTCTTGTGTCCGTAAGATTAAGAAAGCGTCCAATAAAAATATTACTCAGAGATTCACAGAGACACACAGAGCTTCTCGGAGTCTTTCATCACGGATAATTTAGTTATTTTTATAATGCGTTTGTTACTCTGTGCCTCTCAGTGAAACTTTGTGTATCTCAGTGTAAAAAAATAACATGGAACTTATTCGCGTCCCGCAATCGCGACCCTAAGTGTAAGAAGCTAATAACAATCGAATGGAACAACTCCTTCAAAACATAAAACAATGCAGGATTTGTGAAGCCCATTTACCACTTGGAGCGCGGCCCGTTGTATCTGCGCACCCAGATGCTAAAATCGTGATTATAGGACAAGCTCCAGGAACCAAAGTACATGATTCGGGAATTCCTTGGGATGACGCGAGCGGAAATCAGCTACGAAAATGGTTAGATGTTTCGGTTGAAGATTTCTACGATGCCACTAAATTTGCCATCATCCCCATGGGTTTTTGCTACCCCGGAAAAGGCAAGTCGGGCGATTTACCGCCGCGGAAAGAATGCGCTCCAGAATGGCATGAATTGCTTTTTGATGAACTTAAACAGGTAGAGCTCATCTTGTTAATTGGAGCCTATGCTCAAAAGTATTACCTCGGCAAATCAGCAAAGAAAACCCTCACCGAAACGGTTAAAAATTATAACGACTATTTGCCTAGATTTTTACCTCTACCACATCCATCGCCACGAAACCGGTTTTGGCTTATAAAAAATAAATGGTTTGATGTGGAGGTGTTGCCAACACTTCAAGCTCGTATAAAGGAGCTTATCTAAGCTTCTTCAATATCAAATAAATACTCTACAGTCACCTTAAAAAAACGCGCCATTTTAATAGCTAAAGTTACCGAAGGATTAAATTTATTGTTTTCAATAGCATGAATAGTTTGTCTGGAAACACCTAGTTTTTCTGCTAGATCAGCTTGCGTTAAATCGTGTCTTGCTCTTTCTACTTTAATCAGGTTTTTCATTAATAAATACGTTTTTTAATGAAAAATATAATTAAGAATAACATCATAAAACCAGATATAAAATAATCTATAGATAGTTTTAAGTCTTTAAAAAACGCATATATCATAATTGAAAATACTAAAAATATCACGATAGTAAGCTGGTAAGACTCTAATCGTAACATGCTAATATAATCATCTTCAATTTTTTCTTTTGATAGCATATAAATAAGTAATCCTATAATATTTAATACATTAAATAGGTGAAGGGTATTTTGTTCGAAATAGTTTGTAATTATTTCAGGTTTGGTCATACCGGGTTGGATATCCTGATAGGTTTTGGTCGCTTCTATCCGGCAGTTTATGCTGTCATTTAAGCCATCAATAAATCCTTCAACGGCACTTGGGATTGCAAATATTAGGAAAACAAGAACACCTACTTTTTTACACCAATTTGGTAATATTTGTATATTCATATTCTATTATTTTTATACAAATGTATATAATACTTTACATTATATCAAAAATAAATTACTTTTTGTTCATTGTCTTTAAAAGTTATGGAGCTTGTTTTAAAGGTGTTATAACTTAAGCCGCATTTTTCTTGTTGTGCGATTTTAAAGGAATAATAGCTTTTTTAATGGTTTTTGGCAGTTTACTTTTAGCAGGGTATTGCCTTTTAGCGTCTAGGTTATTAATTAAAAAAGCGACAAAAAGCAGTATGATGATACCCGATAAAACTGGAGAAAATAGGTATAAATACCCTAAAGATTTTATTTTTTCTGTGCCAATAACCGCTATTAAAGCTGTAGCACCACCTGGAGGGTGAAGGGTTTTAGTGTATTGCATCACCATAATAGATAAGGCGACTGCTAAAGGCGCACTAAACCATATGGGGTCGGGACACAGCTTATAAACCGTTACCCCAATAAATGCACTAATTAAATGTCCGCCAATTAAATTTCTGGGTTGTGCAAGCGGACTGTCGATTGCGCCATATAGTAAAACACAGGTTGCACCAAAGGAGCCTATTAATGAAATGTTCTCTATAGGCAATAAGTATTTACTTTGAATAAATCCTATTGCAGAAATTCCAATAAACGACCCTAAAAAAGACCACAGTGATTCTCTATAATCTACTAGTGTTTCTTTGTGTAATATGTATTTTATAATTCTATAATAACGCTTTAATTTTTGTTTAAACATTAAATATACTTTTGCGTTGCAAAGATATAAATTGAAATCTAAGTGATATCAAAAAATATTTTTAACACACTGTGCTATTGTTTCTTGAACACGAACTTGTTTATGTTTATTTAATAGTGAACTGATTTATACATTTTTCATTTGCTAAAAAATTGCCTTTTTCTACCCATTTTTCACCTTTTTTTCTTCCGTAGCTCGGCTATGGAACTCAAAAAATCTTTCAAATGGTCAAAAGATGTCTAATTTTCGCTTAAACGCAAAAAGTTCAAATGAGTTCAGTATTTTTGGAGATTCATACTAATTATAACATTTACACTATGGGAGTTCAAGTTTCTACCAAATGGTTAGGGGAGATGCGATTTGAAAGCACAAACCCTTCCGGACATAATTTATTTATTGATGCAGGCGAAGAAAATGGCGGTAAAGGCGAAGGTTACAGACCAAAAGCTTTAATGCTTTCTGGTTTAGCAGGATGTTCTGGTCTGGACGTGGCTTCACTCATTAAAAAAATGAAGTTACAGGTGGATGATTTTAAAGTGGATATTGATGCGAATCTTACCGATACCGACCCTAAAATTTACGATAAGGTCACTATGGCGTTTCACTTTTATGGTGCCGAGCTCAATGAAAAAAAATTACAAAGAGCGGTTGATTTATCTATTGAAAAATATTGCGGTGTTATGGAAATGTTTCGCCAATTCGCCGAGCTTGATGTGCAAACGCATTTTCATAAAAAATAAGGTTTAATTCACCCGTTTTGTGCTTTTTTTTTGAAGACATGAAAATTCGCATCATCTTCAATTGAAGATGATGTGGAGGATTAACATTCTTCAGATGGTACCATAGAGTTGAATGAGAACTCAATACCTATTAACTTGTAATTTTCAAACCAAAATATGCGTTGGACTTTAAAGCCAATTCCACCCTCAGAAAAGGTTAAATCCTTAGCAAATACCCTTCAAATCGATCCTGTTTTGGCCAGTTTATTGGTTCAGCGTGGGATTGAAACCTACGATCAGGCCAAACAATTTTTTCGTCCGAGTTTTAAAGATCTTCATGATCCGTTTTTAATGAAAGACATGGATAAGGCTGTGGCACGAATAGAAAAGGCCTTTGAAAATAATGAGAATATATTGGTTTATGGCGATTATGATGTCGATGGTACTACCTCGGTAGCCTTAATGGCGTCGTACTTAAAAACCAAACACGAACAGGTTTATACCTATATCCCCGATCGCTACGACGAAGGTTATGGCGTGTCGTATAAAGGGATTGAGTTTGCGCATGAAAACGATTTCACTTTAATCATTGCTTTAGACTGTGGTATAAAGGCCATAGAAAAGGTGGCGCATGCCAAATCATTAGGGGTCGATTTCATTATTTGTGATCACCACAGACCTGGTGATGAAATTCCAGATGCTGTCGCCGTTTTAGATCCAAAACGCGAAGATTGCAACTACCCGTATAAGGAATTATGTGGTTGTGGTGTGGGTTTTAAACTCATTCAAGCTTTAGCGTCTCAGGAAGGAAAAACAGCAGAAGATTTAACCGAGTATTTAGACCTTGTAGCCACGGCTATAGGAGCCGATATTGTCCCTATTGACGGGGAAAACAGAGCGCTTGCCTATTTTGGTTTGCAGGTGGTAAATAACACCCCTAGACCAGGTATCCAAGCCATTTTAAAACAGGTTCATAAAACCGAATTTACCATAACGGATGTGGTCTTTATTGTAGCGCCTAGAATTAATGCCGCTGGCCGAATGAAACACGGTAATTATGCCGTGACTTTGTTAATGGAAACCGATAAAAAAGCAGCCGAAGCTTACGCTGAAGACATTAATAATTACAATTTAGACCGTCGTGAGACCGATAAGCAAATTACCCAGGAAGCGCTTCAACAAATCGAGGATCACAATGAGCAAGATCGTCTAACTACCGTAGTATATCACGAAAGTTGGCATAAAGGGGTTATTGGTATTGTGGCTTCGCGATTAACCGAAACCTATTACCGACCTACTTTAGTGTTTACCAAAAGTGGCGATAAATTAGCAGCATCAGCACGGTCGGTTAAAGGATTTGATGTTTACAATGCCTTGGAAGCCTGCCAGGAACACATCGAACAGTTTGGAGGACATAAATATGCAGCGGGTTTAACTTTAGCTGAAGAAAATTATGAGGCTTTTAAACAGGCTTTTGAAGTTGAGGTTTCTAAAACCATCGACAGAAACCTTTTAACGCCCGAAATTCAAATTGATGCACAAATTAATTTGGAACAGATTACCCCAAAATTTTACCGCATTTTAAAGCAGTTCGCGCCTTACGGACCCAGTAATATGTCGCCCGTATTTATGACTGAAAACCTTGTAGACACAGGCTACGGAAAATGTGTTGGCACCGATGAAACCCATTTACGATTAACGGTAAAACAACCGCCATCGCCATCTCAAATGGTGTGTATTGGTTTTGGTTTGGGTGAAAAATTAGCCTTAACAACCGAAGGAAAACTATTTTCGGCCATTTATTCTATTGATGAAAATGAGTGGCAAGGGAATGTTTCGTTACAGTTGAAATTGCGGGATGTTAAATAGTGTTGTTTGATAGAAAAGATTATTCATTGTTTTTGAGTATACAGAAAGATAGCTTCGCTTTTAATGTATTTGCTTAAACTTTTGTAGTTGAAAGATGGTCTTGTTTTCAAAATGTGGACATGGCCTATCGAAGGTTTATCGTAAAATTTGAAGTGAAAACACCTTAAAAATTTTAGGCTGTTTGAGCTTAATGAATTTTCTCGCTAACTATAAACTTTCAAAGCGAGTTCCTAAAATTTAGGTGTCGAGCGATAAATTTAGATAAAGCTTCGTAAGTCTAGATTTTTTTGGTTCGTTTTTTTATCAATGAAAAAAATGAACATCATTATGTTTTAGAATGATAACGTTTATAACTTATAAAACAACCAGGCTTTTTAGATTTCACCAAAAAACTTAAATAAGCCAATTTGTTATTTTAAATTTGAATCGAAAACTAAAATTATCTACTACAACATTTTAAAATCTTGTAGGTGTAACTAAAAGATTCCTGCTTTCGCAGGAATGAAAATTATGGCAAAAAAAGACCCCTACGCAGCACTCCGAATCAAAGAATTCAACATTTTTTTATTGGTGCGTTTCGCTTTAGTGTTTGGATGGACCATGCAATTTATTGTTATTGAGTGGGAAGTATATAGTTTAACTAAAGATCCGTTGTCCTTAGGTGTTATCGGGCTTATGGAAATTATTCCAGCATTTACAATGGCGCTTTTTGCTGGGCATATTGTAGATCAGAAAGAAAAACGAAATCTTTTGGCGCTTTGTATTGCAGCGTTTTCATTAATTAGTTTAGGACTCTTTTTACTCACCTGGGATGTGGTGGTTGCAGGCTGGGAAAACAAAACCATTCTATATGCTATATATGCCTTGGTGTTTTTTGGAGGCTTTTTACGCTCGTTTTTCGGACCCACCATTTTCTCGTTAGTCGCCTTAATTGTGCCTAAAAAAATATATCCAAATGCGGCCACTTGGAATAGTTCAACATGGCAAATGGCTGCTGTATTAGGGCCAGCCTTTGGAGGCTTCGCTATTGGTTGGATGGGCGTGCATTGGGCCTTATGTATCGTTTTCGGATTAATCATGTTATCCTTTTTTATTTTGTTGTTTATAGAAAAAAAACCGGTTTTAAATCCGAAAATAGGCGAGCCTGTTGTGGAGAGTTTAAAAGAAGGCGTGCGTTTTGTGTTTAAAACCAAAGCTATTTTAGGAGCGATGACTTTAGATATGGTAGCTGTTTTATTTGGTGGTGCTATTGCGCTTTTACCTGTTTTTGCTCAAGATATTTTAAAGGTGGGTAGTGAAGGTTTTGGTGTATTAAGAGCGGCGCCGGCAGTTGGCGCTTTTATCACCATGCTGGTTACCGCGTATATCCCCATTAGTAAAAATGCCGGAATGAAGTTGTTGGTGGCTATTTTTGGTTTCGGATTGAGTATTGTGGTTTTCGGATTGTCCTCGGTGTTTTGGATTTCATTACTAGCCTTGTTTTTTAGTGGCATTACCGATGGGGTTTCTATGGTAATTAGGCAAACTATTTTGCAAATTAAAACGCCCGATCATATGCGTGGTCGCGTGTCGTCGGTAAATTCGATGTTTGTAGGCTCTTCTAACGAGCTTGGGGCTTTTGAAAGTGGTGTGACAGCCAAACTTATGGGCGCAGCCACTGCGGTTGTTTTTGGAGGCACGATGACTTTAATTACGGTTATTACCACAGCGATTGTATCACCAACGTTTAGGAAGCTGGATTTAACCAAGGATTTAGAAGCCCACGAAAAGGCAGAATAAACAATTACTGCTAATTATTCACGCCTTACATCCATGATTTTCCCATCTTTAAACATTTGCCTTAATTCGGACTTAGAAACCGAAAAAATGGCATTGGTATAGTTTTCGGGCTTGTTAATCTTATACAATTTAAACACACTAGACGATTCGAGTTTGTTAGGCGCAAAAGAGATACTATCTGAAGTGATTTTGGTGATTTTTAAGGTGGTATACTGTCCTGTTTTTATCACATATTCGTAAACATCTCCAGGCTTTGGGTTGGTGTATTGTTCGTGTTTCTCTTTTCTGTAGTTTTCACTATTTAGCTTTCCATAAGTGATGAATGCACTAATGAGTAGCACCAGTATGGCTAAGCCAGAAAACTGCCAAAGCGGCCCTTTGGTTTTTGCTTTAAGGTTCTGGTAATCTAGTTTTGTGTTTTCAGGAGCCTTTCGCATTTTCATGTGGTGGTTGCATAAACTACAAGTAAGACGCCCTATTTTTCCAATAGGAAACATAGGAATCCAAAAAATATGAAAATGCCTTCTGTAAATACTAATAGTTAATCCGCCTTTTTCATGACAATTAGGGCAGGGACGTGAAGGGGTTTTAGAGGTTTTTAAAAGAACAGGTTTTAATCCGTAAATAAACATGAGGGGTTAATTTTTATAAGTCTCCAATGCCATGGTTTCTCCATCAAAAACACCATAGGTAAAATATTGAATCCAGTCGCCTAAATTAATGTATTTGGAGTTGTCATTTAAATCGATGTTAAGCGGTAAATGTCTGTGGCCAAAAACAAAAAAGTCACGGTGTTTATCTTCTAATTTGCGTTTACAGTATTGTACAAGCCATTCGTTATCTTCACCTAAAAACTTGGCATCATCGTCACCAGAAATCAGTTTGTTTTTTACAGAAAGGTGCTGTGCCAATCGAACCCCTAAATCGGGATGTAACCAACGAAATAACCATTGGCAAAAGGGATTGGTAAACACTTTTTTCATGCGTTTATAACCTTTGTCGCCAGGGCCTAAACCATCGCCATGACCTATAAAAAAGGTTTTGTTGTTGAAGGTGAACTCTTTAGGTTTATGATACACAGGAATATTCAATTCTTCTTCAAAATATCCATTCATCCACAGGTCATGGTTCCCAACAAAATAGTAAATAGGAATTCCCGAGTCGCTAATTTCGGCCAGTTTCCCTAAGGTTCTGGTAAAGCCTTTTGGGACTACGGTTTTAAATTCGATCCAGAAATCGAACATATCGCCCAATAGAAAAATAGCCGCTGCATCCTGTTTAATGGTGTCTAACCAAGCTACAAATTTCTTTTCACGCGGACGTGACGCTTCAGCGGTTGGGGCGCCCAAATGGTTATCGGACGCAAAGTATATTTTTTTTCCTTCAGGGATTTGCATGCTGTAAATATAGTAATTCCTACTAAGTCAACATTCTTGTCATCGTAGGAAACATATCTTAAAAAAATCATATAGTTTTTAATGCGATTGGATAGTTGTTTTGAAAGTGTTACTTTTGTGATTGACCAACTGGTTAACCAGTTGATTTCGTATATGAAAGATAGGTTGTCTTAATTAAAATATTGCATTTTAACTTATAGAAAAACAATCAACTAAACTTATTTTTCTGGTAATCGGAATTATTTATAAACTATTATAAAATATTAAAACAATGAAAAGATTAAGTGAAAAGTACGTCATCACAAAGGACATGGAATGGGAACAGCTAGGTGGTGGAGTTTCAAGAAAATTTTTAGGTTATGATAACCAAATTATGATGGTAAGCGTGAAATTTGAAAAAGGCGCTTTAGGAGCACCTCACCAACATTTTCACACACAAGCTACTTACGTTGTTTCAGGTAAATTCGAATTTGAAATTGATGGCGTAAAACAAATCGTTGAAGCTGGAGATGGTGTTTACATCGAGCCTAACTTATTACATAGTGCCGTTTGTTTAGAAGAAGGTCAGTTAATTGATACTTTTAGCCCAGTAAGAGAAGATTTCTTAACAGGTGAAGGTCCTTCTTATTTTAGCGATAAGGAATAAGTAAAATAAATAAATCGTTTCTTAAACGAAAACGATTTAAAGAGGCTGTCTGAAAAGTCAAATTTACTTTTTTAGACAGCCTCTTTTTTTTTAAAATTGAAGGAACTTAATCAAATAATGCTACTTGACAACGGTAACTTCTAGTTCTACCTTCAAAGTTTCAAAAAGGCCTTTTACTTCTAACACGGTACTAGCTTGTTTTATTTGGTGTTTAGTTACCCATTTTTGGAAAACATCAAAACAAGAAAATAGCTCATCTGATGAAGTGGTATAGATATTTAATCTAACAATGTTTTTGCATTCGTATCCAGCCTCTTGAATTACCTGTTCTAAATTTTTTATAGCCTCAACTAGCTGAGTTTTCATGTCGCCAGAACTTGATTTTCCTTGTGAGTCGATCGCAGTTTGTCCTGAAACATATAAAGTACCTTCAGGGTTTGTGATTTCAATTGCTTGCGCATAGCTTCTTTCATTTTGCCATTTCCATGGGTTAATTATTCGTTTTTCCATTTGATTATTCTTTTCTTTTTGTGCAAAAGTTGACACAGTAGTTAATAAAATGATTACCACTAATTTTACTTTAATTCTCATAATCATAGCTTTGTATTTACACTACAAATATTTGAATTAAAGGCTCGATTGAGCGTGACAAACATCACAATTTTAAAGAAGTGAATACTTATGAAGAAAACCTACTTAGCGTCTCACGTGAGACTCCTAAATAAGACGCTAAAAGCGTTTTTGGTACGCGTTGAAGTAATGAAGGATACTGATTGAGCAATTGCTCATATCTTTCCTTAGCATTTGAATTTAGAAAAGATAAGATTCTTTGTTGTGAAGCAATATGTCCTGAGTGTGATTTCAAAAGAAAAAAACGCTCCATTTTTGGTAATTCGGTTGACAGTTTTTGATAGTTTTTAAAGCTTATGGAATAGACACAGGTGTCTTCAATACATTGTAATGACATGTTAGATTTAGTTTGCTTAAAATAAGCCGAGAAATCACTTTCCCACCAATCCTCCATGGCAAATGATACAATATGTTGTTTGCCATTTTTGTCGTTAAATATGAGTTTTAAGAGTCCAGAAATAACATAATAACAGTGATTTACATGTTCTCCCTCCTGAATAAGAAAATCATTCTTTTTATAATTTTCAAACGTAAAATGTGATACAATAAAAGTAAACTCGTCATCTGAAATGGAAATTGTTTTCTCTATATGTTCTTTTAATTTTTCTTTCATTTAATAACGTATTTTAATTTCTGAAGCATTAGTAATTATGGTTTAGCGGATCAGTTTAACATTGTTTGAAGTTATGTGTAAGCCCAAAATATGCCATTATTTAAAGTCGCTATTTTGTTTATTTTTTTTGTTCATTAAAATTCTAATTAGATATACGATTGGCAATCCCGTAAACAGGATTGGAAAATAGGGGTATAAGTATTGGTCAAAATCGATGTCATGACCTAATCCGTTTAATATGGAAGCTAATGTCATTAAAAAACACATTATACCAATAAGAAGACCCAAGACCCGTAACATTTGAGTTGACATTTTATAATTGTATTCGACATTTCTTGTATTAATTTCAGTGGGATAATTAAAAATCCAAGGGTATTGATTCAACTTATATAGTCCTAATACAATGATTCCAAAAAGTATTGGGGTTGCCCATAAAAGGTCTTTAGTACCGAAACCGTTTTTGTCTTTTGATGGCCAGTTAAAGTAGATAGGTAGTTTTTCTGGTAGTTGTTTGTAATAAATTCCGATTAATATTACTGAAATAAATATCAGAGAAAACGTTAGAATTTCTATGCCTTTGTCAATGTTGTTTTTCGTTATTTTAACTTTCGGTCGATTCATTTCTTGAATTGTAGCTAAGTTGGTTTGTTGTTTTTTAATTCGGGTTCAAACTTTATTATTAGTAAAATATAAACACTGCTTTTAAAACCCCACCAGTAGACACATTTAGTCTTTTAACTAAATTAACAAGCTGCTCGATTCTCGCTCGTTTCTTCTTTCCCCTCTTTAATTAATATTTCTGTTTCAACTTTTTCTTCTTGAGTTAGGGGTTCTTCGGTGTTTTTGGGGGTGGTGGATGTGTTATTTATACTAAAAATGCAGCAAATAGGAAAGTGATCGGAACCTATGTGTTCTAATAGGCTGAGGTCTCTAAGTACAAGATCTGTACTGTGATACACCAAATCTAGCGGTGCTCTAAAAAACCAATATTTGGTGTGGTAGGTGGCCAAAATGCCTCGGCCGGTGCGTCCGTCGATTAAGCCGCTATTTTTACGAAATAAACGGGATATTTTAGACCACGCTACGGTGTTAAAATCGCCAATAACTAGGGTTGGTTTCTTTAGGGTTTTACTGTGCTTGGCAATGCACAATAAATCGCCATCACGTTCTTTAGATGTATCTTCTTCAGTAGGGCTAGGTGGCGGTGGGTGCACCGAAAATAGGACGAACGAAGCGCCATTGGGCGATTTAAAATGGGCTTCGATACTTGGGATATCGTCGGCAACAAAAAAGTGTGTTTGTACTTTATCGAAAGGAATTTTGGCATACATGTGCATGCCGTAAGTGTTTTCTAAGGTTATTTTTTGGCTGTACGGGTAGGCTGTTTCCATATCGCGCATGGCCATTTCCCAGTCGCTATTGCTTTCTATGGTGATAAAAATATCGGGGTTTTCTTTACGGATGAGGTTTTTAAAACGTTCGAAATCGGTGTTGAATTGGTAAATATTTGCCGAAATGACTTTTAGTGTATTGGCATCATCTTTTGGCAATCTATGGCGTTTTTTATAAATACTGGTGTAGCGTATTAAAATGGTAATGTGGTAAATAATTAGTAGACTTTGAATGGCTAAAACAATCCAGAACCATGCGTTTTTATCACTTAAAAAACAGAGTCCGATTAAAGCGATAACCTGTAGTACCAGCAGTTGTATTTTCATGAATTCGGGTACACGAAAAAGCCAATGCTGATTATTAAAAAACGGCAGCAAACTTAAAACAATGAGTAATACCGAAAACCCTATAAAAAAAGTACCCATTTGAAATGTTTATAATGTACTATCCAAATATAAAAATTCTAATGCACAAGTGTTGACGGTATTGGAAATTAGTATAAAAGTCTGTTGGAAAGTATGCGTTAGGGATTGCAGCGGCATCCTTTTTTATGTTGAATACCGCACGTTTTAGGGATGAGGTAGCTTTAAATTTAGCTATTTGATTGAATGGGCCATAGCCTTATAAAAAAGATATAGCGGAAAGCCCGACCCTTGGGGAACGCCCTAAATATTATCGTAGGCATACCATTCGGCAAACGAACTATCGGTTTCTTGAAGTCTTAGCGAATGTAATTTGATATGCTGCGGAAGGCGTTTGGCAATTTTACTGGCAAAGTCTAAAACCATCATCTCACTGGTGGGTTGATAATCTACTAGTAGTACGTTGTGATCGCGATCTTGTAGCTCTTTAGCCAACTCGACATGGGGTGTGTTTTTATTGAAAACTGTGGCATGGTCGAACACATCGACAACCTCTTCTTTTACAATCTTTTTTAGGTCTCCAAAATCGATTACCATGCCGTATTTTACGTTGCTTTTATCGGCAATGGGTTTCCCTATAACGGTTACCGAAAGCTTGTAGCTGTGGCCATGTACGTTTTTACATTTTCCGTCGTAGCCATAAAGGGCATGACCGGTTTCAAAAGAGAATTGTTTGGTGATGCGAATGTTATTTCCCATGTTCTTTTTTGTGTTGGTTGTACAAAGATATTCATTTTGTTTTACCAATCGTTTTTTAGTTTACATTTGCGCGCTTTTATCTACATAAGGATAGGCTTTTTATTTGAAATATATGAGTCACTTATTTGAGGCTATTGATTTTGTTGAAAATCCCATTTACGAACAGATTATTTCTGATTTGGGCAAGCAACAGTTTAGTGTGATTGAAAATTTCTTTTCTGCTGAAGAAGTTGAAGAGTTAAGAGAAGCACTTATTGAAAGGCATGAGGAGGATACCTTTAAAAAAGCTGCTATTGGTAATCGTATAAATGAAACGATTGTAAAATCTATTCGTGGCGATTTAATTTTATGGATGGACGAATCTAAAGCCACCGCCAAAGAGGCTTTCTTTTTTAAGAAAATTAACGATATGGTGGCTTATTTAAACCGTACTTGCTTTTTGGGGATTCTTTATAAGGAATTTCATTATGCGATTTACCCTATAAACACCTTTTACAAACGCCATATTGATACGTTTCAAAATGACGACCGACGAAAATTATCCTTTGTTTGCTATTTAAATGAAGATGGCTGGTTGCCAGAAAATGGTGGTGAATTGGTGTTATACCTTGATGAAAATGGCGAAGAAGTTGAAAAAGTCATTTATCCGTTTCCCGGACGTATTGTGGTTTTCGAGAGCCAAATTATCGAACACGAAGTACGCCCCGTTAAACAAGAACGCTTGAGTATAACGGGTTGGTTGAAGACGCGGTAAATGGTTTAAACACCCCTATAATCCCCTCCAGGGGATATTAGCTACTTACGGGTGATTACGGTAATGTTGAGGTTTGGAGTTTCTATTTAATACTGTGTTGATCTAAAAACGTGCGTCATTTCCCCCTTGAGGGGGTTAGGGGTGTTACGATTGCAGCTCCTTCAGTGTACCTCCTTCTGGATGACAGATGAAGTTCTTGAAGTCTAATGTTTCGATTTGGCTACGTAATTATACGATTCAACAATTTACGTAGTAGATTGTAAAAACCCCCCTATAATCCCCTTGTTAGGGGATATTAGCTACTTATGGGCAATTGTGGTAACATGGAAGGTGGAGTTTCTATTTAATACTATGTTGAACTAAAAACGAGCATCATTTCCCCCTTGAGGGGGTTGGGGGTGTTACGGCTTGTAGCCCCTTCATTCGTACCTCCTCCTTGATGACAGATGAAGATCTTGAGGATGTTAAGGTCTACGCTTACGATTTACAATGTAAACAATGATTAATACTAGAGCAAGAACGAGGAACAATCCGTTTCCGCTTAAAAATGACATGATATCCATAACTATTGATTCTTTTTTTTGTTGAAATAATATATTAAATAAGCCATGGCAACAAGAACAACAAAGGGAAGCATGGAACCAATAAATACGCCTATTTCATAGGCATTATTTGGGGCGGTTTTTATTTTCTCTTCTATGTTAACCTCTTGAAGCAGGTTTATGAATAAATTCATAGGGGGCTTAATTGCTTTTCACTGCAAAACTAAGGCTTTTGTGCAAGAGGGATAAAGGTTTTTCTAAATTTTATAATGAGAGGAACACCTCTGGCGATTATCCAAAAAGTAAGGGCTATAAAAATGCCGTGAAGTTTATAGTTTAAGGCATCGAGCCAAAAGACGATGGGTACAAAAACAATAAAGGTTGAAAAAAGTAATACGTTTCTAAGGTATTTCATTTTACCAAGGCCTTTAAAAATACCATCAAAAATAAAGGCTAAAGTACAAAGGGGTTGCATGGCTAGAACGATCCAAAAAACTTGGTAGAACGCTTCTAGAACTTCGGGTTCTTTGGTGAAAATACGTCCGATAGGATAGTAGAATAGCGCACCTGTTAAACCCAGAATAATACCCACTACCAGTCCGTATTTAATAAGTTTATTGCTCAAGTTTAGTAGCGTGTCGTAAGCTTTGGCGCCAAATAATTTTCCTGATAAGATATTACCAGCGCTGGCATAACCATCAACAATAAAAGCTCCCAGAAACCACAAATTTATAGCAATCGTATATGCGGCAATATATTGTGCCCCGTAACTTGTGGCTTTAGCACTAGCAAAATACAAGGTAACATTTAGGGCTATGGTTCTTATAAACAGATTAAGAATCATGAATATAAAGCGTTTAATTTCTGGATTAAACGGAAAGGTTGGACGTAATGGAATATCTGTTTTTTTAAGAATGAAATAAGCGGATAGTCCTGCCATTAAAATTTGAGCAATCACACTGGCGTAGGCAGCGCCTTCGATATGCATAGGTGGTATATAACCTGAAACACCATAAACGAAAACCACATCTAGAATGATATTAGAAAAGGCACCAATAATAGCGATAACCATAGGGTAGTAGGTGTTTTGTAATCCGCGAAAAACGCCAAAAACAGCTATGGTAAAAAGGGTAAAGGGAAAACCTAAAACGCGAATTTTATAATAGGCTACGGTGTAATCTAGAATCAGATTGGTGGCGTTATAGAGTTTAAATATTTGCGGCGCTAAAGGGTAAGTACTTAAAATAATTAAGATACTTAACGAGGTAATTATAAATATAGCTTGGGCTGGCAGGTTTTTTATTTGTTCGACTTTATTCGCGCCCACATATTGCGATACAATAGATGAAATGGCACTTCGTGTTTGTCCTAACACCCAAATAAGCATGGAAATAAACGTGGTTACAATACCAACGGCAGCAAGTGATTCGGTAGCATTTTGCGGAACGTTACCTACAATAGCTGCATCTGTTAAAGATAATATAGGCTCGGAAACCCCGGCGATTAAAGCGGGTATAGCCAGTTTATTTATGTGTTTTAGACTGATGTTGGTTTGCATGTAGCGACGTGAAAAACTTAATTGAGGGATTGCAAATTTACTATTCTTGTTATAACTATTTTTAAATCAAGTTAAAATGAGTTTTATAGTATAAAAAAAGCCTTTTAGTTGAGTAAAAGGCTTTTTAAATGATATGGTTAAATGTTAAATATTGAAACTCACACCAATATTCATTGAAAACTGATTGTAAAGCTCTTCAGCAGGTGTCAAGTCGTTATTGTACTTGGCAATTGGGAACCGAGCTTCTGTAAAAATCCCGAAACCAGAGGTAAAGAAATAACGAGCCCCAACGTGGCCACCGAAGTTTTTAAGGCTTAAACTAAGTCCTGGATATAAATCGAAATTGTCATCGATATTTATAACGTTACCAATATTGGCATTAAAACGCGCTTTCACATCAAAACGATCTTTAAAAGCTGGGTCGTCTACAATTTCTAATTCATCCGAAATACCTAAGGCATAACTAGAACTTAAACCAATAGAGATATTTTCTCCCAGGCCATAATCATAACTAACATTAATGCCAGTAGCATGAGATTGAAGGTTAACACCTACTTGAAATTTTTGATCACCTTGTCCCGAAAACGCTTGAGCATTTACAAATGAGACTGCTAAAAGGGCTGCAATAACTAATATATTTTTCATCAAATAATATGTTTTAGGTTTAAAAAAACAGAGGCAAAGATATTAATAATATTAAGGGTGATGGAAGGGAATCCATTTAAAAATAGGGCTTGTTTTTATTATTTATGATGACTAGTTTTTGATTATATGGGTTATTTAATATCTAGAGTGTTCCAAGTTAAATTAATGAGACTTTTTCCTGCCGAATTTTCTAAGTTCTCCATTAACATTTATTATTCTATAAGTAACCTTTTGTTTTTAGGATATTTTACAGCGTATTTCAGATCAATTTTTTTACTTGTGCTAGGTTCTAACTTAAATTCCCATCGTATTTCTCCTGTGTTTATATCTTGTTTACCGTTTGTTAATTCGAAAGCTTCAACTTTTATTTCATCATTATTAGAAACAGGAATTTGATCCATAACGAGCATGTTTATGGTTTGTGATTTGTTGTTTTTTACAGTGATTCTCCAATCTCTATTTTCTTCTTTTTTACTTCCAATGAGTTTTTTGGATGAATAATCGGAGATTTTCTCTCGGTTAACAACAACATTTTTATCGCGACCTAATGAAATTTGCAAAGTATCTGAAGCGAATCTTACATCCAGCAGTGTTTTTCCCACGTAAGTGCCTTCAAAAAATATGTTTGCTTCACCCTCCAATAAGTTACATTGTTCCCAATTTTTAATGCTAGCAATTAAAAAGGCTTCATTTTCTATTTTAGGAATACTGTAATATTGATAGTCTGCAGGAAGATTATAGGTTACCATATCAACCGAGTAACTTTTGTTATCGGAAAGAATAGAATATGGTAAGTCAATTTCAAAATTTACGGTAGTTTGGTTTTCCTTTTGAACAACTGGAATAGCATTATTGACAGGTTTTCTTTTTGGTTTTTCATTGACACTTCGTGAGATAGATTTTCTATTCCTAGAGCCATATCCAATGACTACAACTTCTTCTAAGGCTTCTAAAGATTCTACGAGCCTAACATTATGAATGGCATCCGTAATGTTTATAATTTTATTTTCGTAACCAATATATGTGAACTCTAATTGTGTTGATGTTTCAGGGACTGTAATAGTGTAATTGCCATCGAAATCTGTAGTTGTGCCTATAGTAGTGCCTTTTATAATGACATTAACTCCAGGTATTGGGAGATTGCCCTCATCAAGTACTTGACCTGAAACTTGATTTATGGCACGGTTATATGTTGGGGGAGCAGTATTGTAATTAAGGTAATAGGTTTTTAATTCTGGTGCCACACCCGATAAGTTAGGATTGGCTGATGATAAGCGTAGTTTTACATTTTTCCAATCTATTTTTGTGTCTTGCTTAACATTAGCTTTGTATACAAGCTCGATGGGTTCGTTAATGTTTTTTGCTCTAATATCGTAAGTTGGTAACCAGCCAGCATTACTTACTACATAGGTCATTTCAAATTTTGCTTTTAAACTGTTCTTGCTCTTAACTTTTACTAAAATTTCACCATTGGCATACGCTTTTTCGCTGGTTATGCTATTAATTTCATTTTTAAATTCAAGCTCTTTTTCTTTAAGTTGAGAAATGGTTTTAAGCCGATCAATTTCTTTAAGTTTTAAAGCCGTGAGTTTAGAGCTGTAGAAGCTAGAAGCCTCTTTAAGATTTGAAACACTTAGCTCTTCGTTTTTTCCTCCTATTTGCCTGTTTTCTTGGAGAAAGTTAAGTTCTTCTTTTAGAATTTCAAGGTGTGTTTCTTCTAAGGTTAAAAGACTTTGTGTTTTATCAAGCTGAGCTTCTAAATCAATTAATTTTTTAGGCTTCTCTAATTTGTCTATAAAATTTTGTTGATGGTTAACAGATAGTACCGTTACATCACCATAGGCTTTTACCTGCACACTTTTGGAATTTATAAATGGTGACAGGTTAATGAATTTAATCAGAGTCGTTCCAGAATTTAAATCTACAGATTTTTTTCTCGTGATTTGAGCTCCGCTAATGAAAACGGTAACATCTTCTATTTCTGAATTTATTTTTTTTTCGGGAATGTCTTGGGAAAATGATAGGCTAAAGACTAGGCATAGCGCGATTGTAGTAATGCTTTTCATGGTGATTAATGGTTGGGTTTCATTGGGCTATTTTATTCTTCTTAAGAAAACACAAAGGTGTTCAGTTTGTGAATATAATACTACGTGTCTTATAATACAAAAACATATGGTCATTATACTTAATATCCTGCTAAATGGATAACTGAAAATGAAATCACGGTCAGTGGTTATTTTCTATTTATAAGTTGGATTAATGCATACCCCCTTTAAACGTATATTGATATGAGTTTTAGGAAATCATTGTGTTAGTTAATTGTTGCCATTTATTTAATGATTTTTCCAATAAACTCATTCTCGTGTTTCACTAAATAAACCCCAGTAGTTAAATGTTCTAAATCCGTTATTACTGAATTTTCTATTTTTTGAGATGTGATGAGTTGACCTTGAATATTATAAATATTAATGAGATCGCCTTCATTTAATCCTGTAATAAATACTTGATTTTCGAATGGATTCGGGTATAGCTTCAGGTTTTTAGATTTATCTTTTAGTGAATTCAAGCCTAAAGTAGGGCAGGAGTTATTCGTGGTTATGTACTTTTCTAAAATGGCCATTTGAGGTTTGTCTGTATTCGCTTCGGGTTCTACAGATAGGATATAGTTTCCCCACCAAGGTCCGCCAGCCCAATAAGTACCATTAATACAATTTTGGTTGAGGTAGCTTAAAAAATTATCAAGCACGGTAAGCCATCGACTGTCGTTTGCAGGAATACCATATTCACCAATAAAACCTTTTAAATTATTGGCCTGTAACCAGTTTACAAAAGGAGTAACGCGGTCTATGCCAATGTTCGGATAGGCACCATCGGCATCGTAATTATTAGGGTATGTTCCCGAAGCATCCTTGTCGAAATAAACATGTGCTTCGTAAATTAACTTATTGGAGGGATCAGAAAGGTTTTTTAGGTTATCGCTATAAGTCATCCAACGTTCTGCCGAACTCCAACTGTCACCGCCAACAATTATCGTAGTCTTAGTATCAGTAGAACGAATACCATTAATGATTTCTTGGGCAATGTCAAACCACGGTGTACTGTTTAATAAATCATGGGGTTCGTTCATGATGCCATAACCATATAAATTGGTGCTGTCCTTTAAAGCAGCGGCAAGTTTGGTCCACAGATCTTTTACATGTGCAATACTTAGGTTGCTGGAGCCAATAATTTGCTCGCTCCCATTTAATTTGTAGCGGCAATAATTATGTAAATCGAGAATGACTTGCATGTCACTTGCTGCTGCGGCTTGTAAAAACGTTTGAATACGTGATAACTCATCCGTATTTAAATTACCGTTTAGTGTGTGCTGAATACGTTCCCATTTAAAGGGCAATCGAACGAGTTTTAAACCCTTGGTTTTGTAATAATCCAGTTCGCTTTCGGTAGGGTACGTGTAATCGACATTATAGGTTCCTGGCATATTGGAACCAAAATCGGCTCCAGCTAGATTAATGCCAAAGGGAGTTTGGGAAAAGGCATTTAAGGTTATAAAGGTTGAAATAATACATAGTAAGAGGTGTTTTTTTAGGGACATAGGATTAGTTTTTGTTTTTTATTTAAAATGTAAATATAGTACTACGTTGTGAGTGTGCCATAAAAAAAAATTAATCACCCCTGTTTACAGGGGGGTATATTAAAAATAATACCCCCATTTATGGTGGTTTATAGCAGTGTAGGGATAAATAGTTTTGCGAAAACTATTTATTTATTCAAATATGGGTCGTTTACATCGTCATATTCAGGTATTAAAACTTACCGTACTCCTTGTTGTATGTCATTTCATTTCTATTGTAGCATGGTCTCAGCAGCTCTACCCTGAAAATTTCAATGTCAATACATTAAATGGTACTAATGGATTTGTTATACCTGGACCTGGATTGGAATTCGGAACAGATTTAGGTATTGAGGTACAATTTATTGGAGATATTAATAATGATGGCCTAGAAGATATATGTCTCGGTAATGGTAACGAAGCAGTGAACGGTCTAGACTTGTCTGGTAGAGCATATATCATATTTGGATCTTCAATAGGATTTGTTGCTTCTTTCGATTTAAGCTCTTTAAATGGCACTAATGGTTTTGTTGTAGAAGGTATTGGATATGATGAAAGGAGAGGTTCTACAGTGGCTGGGCCTGGAGATATTAATGGCGATGGTTTTGATGATTTAATCATAGGAACTAGTAATACTTTGGCCGACGAAATGGTTATTTATGGAGCTTCCACTTTTCCTTCTAAAATGACTGTTAACGATATTAATGGTACCAATGGCTTTTTAATAGATACCCCAGGAAGTAACCATATAGCTGCTTTGGGCGATGTAAATAATGATGGTATTAATGATTTTATCATTGGTACCCCACATTGGTCGGGGGAATCATGGATAGTATTTGGACGTACCACTAATTTTCCATCAAATGTAAATGTAACCTGGTTAGATGGTATTAATGGATTTAGAACGAGCGGTTTTGCAAGTAGTAGAGACTCTTATAAGGTAGGAGGTGCAGGTGATATTAACAACGATGGTATAAATGATATTCTTATTGGGAGTTGGAATAGTTTAACAGATCCATGGAGTTATGCTTTATTTGGGAAAAGCACACCTTTTGATGCTTTGGTTGATATTGAAGCGGTAGATGGAACCGATGGTTTTCAGATTGATAATACAGGAAATGGTTTTTTAACATTTGTAGGACCCATTGGCGATGTAAATAATGATGGTATAGACGATTGTTTTTCCGAAAACAATATCATTTTTGGATCAACTAGTCCCTTTTCTGCTAAACTAGCCATTAGCGACCTGAATGGTACTAACGGATTTGTATTAGAAAATTATGTTTTATGTGCAGCTCCAACGGGCGATATAAATAATGATGGTATAGATGATTTTATTGTAGCCGGGTCTGGTGATTATGTTGTATTTGGTACCAATGCAGGCTTTCCTTCATCTTTTAATCCAACGACATTGGATGGTACTAATGGATTTAAAATACCCCTTAGCAATTCAAATGTAGGAAGACCTATTGATGGCGGTAGAGATATGAATGGCGATGGTATCATGGATTTTATTTTTGGAGATAGAGCCGCTACCAGTGGTGATGGGGCTGCCTATGTGGTTTTTGGAGGCGATCATTATGCAAACCCTTTAATCACTCATGTGGTTAGAAATTTGACTACTTCAGGTTTTACTTTTGTAGTTAATGGACCAGAAACAGGCAGCATTCATTACGCTATTTTTCCAGGAACAACGGCTCCGGTAAATAACTACAACACGATACTTTCTGGAACTGGAGCTGTAGCGCATGGTAGTTTTTTAATGGATACTGCAAATACCGATATTTCAGAAGTTATTTCATCCTTATCTCCAGATACCACTTATGATGTGTATTTGTTTTTGGAAGATGCTGCAGGAAACCAAGGCGAAATTTTTAGTGGTGATAATGTAACAACCTTAGCAGAACCAACAGCGCCCTTCATCACCACTTGGGAAACCACTACAGCAAATGAATCTATAACGGTACCTACCACAGGAACTGGTTATAATTATACGATTGATTGGGGAGACGGTACGGTAGAAACCAATCAAACTGGAGATGCAACCCATATATACACCACTGCAGGTACGCACACCGTAAGTATTTCAGGTGATTTTCCTAGAATTTATTTTAATAACACAGGTGATAAAGACAAAATACAAAGCATAGAGCAATGGGGAGATATCGCCTGGACCTCCATGGATAGTGCTTTTTACGGGTGTTCGAATATTAATATTACCAATACAAGTATTGATGTTCCAGATTTGTCACAGGTTACAGGTATGAGCTCTATGTTTAATCAGGCGTTTAATTTTAATTATGGTATTGGTAACTGGGATGTTTCAAAAGTTTCCTTTATGGCTAATATGTTTAAAGAGGCAATTCAATTTAATCAAGATTTGAGTCAATGGAATGTTTCTAGTGTAGTTAATATGGGGAGCATGTTTGCTTATGCGACATCTTTTAATCAAGATTTAAGCAATTGGGATGTATCTAGTGTAACTTCGATGAGAAATATGTTTAACGGGGCAGAGGTATTTAATCAAGATATAAGCAGTTGGGATGTATCCAATGTTATTAGTACCGAGTACATGTTTTCTCAAGCAAAAGTTTTTAATCAAGATATAGGTTCATGGGATGTTTCAAGTGTTACTAACATGAGGTTTATGTTCGGAGAAGCGACGTCTTTTAATCAGGATATAGGTTTATGGAATGTATCCAATGTTACCAATATGTCATATATGTTCAATAAGGCAGCAGCTTTTAACCAAGATATAAGCTCTTGGGATGTTTCAAGTGTTACCAACATGAGTTATATGTTTTCCCAAGCATTAGCTTTTAATCAAAATCTAAATCTTTGGGATGTCTCCAATGTTATTACGACCAAGAGTATGTTTTTCAATGCGCTAGCATTTAATGAGGAAATAGGTTCCTGGGATGTTTCAAGTGTTATTAATATGAGTGCTATGTTTACTCTCGCAGAAGCTTTTGATCAAAACCTAGGAAATTGGAATGTAGAAAATGTAACCGACATGTCTCATATGTTTTCTAGCGCAGAAGCTTTTAACCAAGATATAGGTTCTTGGGATGTTTCGAGCGTTATTAATATGGATAGGATGTTTTATGCGGTGACTTCTTTTGATCAAAACTTAGGAAATTGGAATGTAGAGCTTGTAACCGATATGAGTGAAATGTTGGCAGGTGCTACCTTATCTGTAGCTAATTACGATGCCCTTTTAAAAGGCTGGAGTGCTCAAAATTTACAATCGGGTGTCGCATTTGATGGCGGAAATAGTCAATACTGTACGGCTGAAACTGAACGTCAAGATATAATGGATACATTTGGTTGGACCATTACCGATGGTGGCAAAGTAGTATCACCATTAATAACAGCCATTAGCGATGCTAACGTGGCCGATAGTTATACGTTGCCAAGCATAGTTGGGGCAAATTTATCTGGAAACGAAAAATATTATACGCAAACCGGCGGTGCAGGAACGACATACGAAATAGGCGATGTACTAAGTTACTCCGATTTTCCGAGCTACCCCGTAACCTTATATGCTTACGATCCAGGCACGGGTTGTGGTGTATCCGAGGAAAGTTTTAATGTTACTATTACTTTAACAGATACCACAAATCCAACGGCCAGTAACCCAGCAGCCGTAAACGTACAATGTTTAGGGGATGTTCCTGTGGCAGACATTAACGTAGTCACCGATGAAGCCGATGATAGTGGCGTAGCACCTACAGTTGCTTTTGTAAGCGATGTAAGCGATGGCAATAGCAATCCAGAAACCATCACCAGAACTTATCGTGTTGAGGATGCAGCAGGAAATTTTATAGATGTTGAGCAAATCATTACTATAAACGATACCACTAATCCAACGGCAAGCACGCCCGCTTCAATTCATGTAGAATGTTCTGGCGATGTACCTTCAGTAGATATTTCCGTAATTAATGATGCTTCCGATAATTGTAGTACCCCAATTGTGACCTTCATCAGTGATGTTAGCGATGGCAACAGTAATCCAGAAACCATCACCAGGACCTATCGTGTTACAGACGTTGCAGGAAATTCAATAAATGTAGAACAAATCATCAGCATCAACGACACCACTACTCCAACGGCAAGTACGCCCGCTTCAATTCATGTAGAATGTTCTGGCGATGTGTCTTCAGTAGATATTTCCGTAATTGATGATGCTTCCGATAATTGTAGTACTCCAATTGTAACTTTCATTAGTGATGTGAGTGATGGCAATACCAATCCAGAAACCATCACCAGAACCTATCGTGTTACAGACGCTGCAGGAAATTTTATAGATGTTGGACAAATCATTACTATAAACGATATCACTAATCCAACGGCAAGTACGCCCGCTTCAATTAATGTAGAATGTTCGGGCGATGTGCCTTCAGCAGATATTTCAGTAATTAATGATGCTTCCGATAATTGTAGTACTCCAATTGTAACCTTCATCAGTGATCTTAGTGATGGCAATACCAATCCAGAAACTATCACCAGAACCTATCGTGTTACAGACGCTGCAGGAAATTTTATAGATGTTGTACAAACTATTACGGTTAACGATACCACCAACCCAGGAATTACTTGTCCATCAGATATCATCCAAACCGTGGATTCAGGGTTATCAACTGCTGTAGTAACCTTCGCAACACCTGTTGGAACCGATAATTGTGACCTTGGAACCATAACTCAAGTTGCAGGTTTAGCATCAGGTTCAGCTTTCCCAGTAGGTAGCACTACAGTAACTTTTGAAGTTAGTGATGCGGCAGGAAACAAGGCAACATGTAGTTTTAATGTGGATATCGAAGAAGAAGTTATCACAGATTGTAGCCTAAGCGATACTACCAACCCAACGGCAAGTGCCCCTTCTGCAATTCATGTGCAATGTGCTAACGATGTGCCTTCCGAAGATATTAAGGTAATTACCGATGCTTCCGATGATTGTACCCCATTACCAATAGTAACTTTTGTAGGCGATATAAGTGATGGCAATACCAGCCCAGAAATCATTACCAGAATCTATCGGGTGACTGATCAAGCAGGTAATTCTATTGATGTCGAACAAATTATTACGGTACACGATACCACCAACCCAACAGTAAATTGTGGGTCTCATATAACGCAACAAATTGCACATGGTACCTCTTTTGGAGTGATAAACTACAGCGTTCCAACGGGAGCTGATAATTGTTCGGCAACTACAACCACCCAAATTGCTGGACTAGCATCGGGTGCAGAATTTCCAATAGGAACAACTACAAATACTTTTGAAATTAGTGATGCTGCTGGAAATACGACGACCTGTAGTTTTGACGTGACTATTATTGAAGAAGCTCCTATTGTTCCGTGTGTTGTAGAAGCAGGAGACGATGTAGAAATAGACGAGGGTGATGAGGTTCAGCTTGAAGCCGTAGTTTCAGGAGTTGGGACAATAAGCTGGTCGCCGGTTACAGGATTGAATAATTCTAAAATTGTCAACCCGATAGCGACCCCAACAGAAACCACATCATACACGATAAGCTATACCAATACTCAAGGTTGTCATGTTGAGGATACGGTTACGGTTTATGTAAATGAGCAAGAAGACGATGAAACCAAATATGGTTTCTCTCCTAACGGAGATGGGGTAAATGATTACTGGAAAATTCATGAGATTGAAAAGTATCCGAGAAACACGGTTTCCATATATAACCGTTGGGGTGATGTAGTTTTCGAAGTTAGAGGCTATAACAACAGAACCACTGTTTTTAGAGGCATAGCTAATAGAAAGCGACAATTAGGAGCAGATGAATTGCCAGAAGGCACTTATTTCTTCAGTATAAACATAGAAGGTAATCACAATTTGAAAAAAGAAACAGGCTTCCTTGTTTTAAAGCGTTAATTTATGAGAAAATTATTAATAGGGATAGCACTCATGTTATCTAGCGGGATGGTATGTACTGTTTTTGGACAACAAACACCGGTATTTGCTAATTATAATTATAATACGGTGGTGATTAATCCTGCCCATGCCGGTTATTATCCCGATGCCGATTTAACCTTAACGAATTTAGGGTACTTTAATCAATTTGAAGGTAGTCCAAAGAATATCGGTTTAACTTTTAATACGCCTTTAAAATCGGAGCGTTTTGGACTTGGAGCAGGCGTATATAGCGATAAAATAGGGGTAAGTCGTACCTCCAGTGCATTTGTGTCATATGCCTATAAAATATTTTTTAAAAACCCGAATAGAGGTGGTCGTTGGTGGACTTATAACCCTAATGTACTGTCTTTTGGAATTACCGCAGGTATGGCTATTTATAATGAAAACTTATCGGAATTAAATATTTCAAATGATATAGAATTCGCTAATAATGTAGGTGCTACCATTCCAACTTTAGGAATAGGGGTGCTTTATAATCGCGAACATTTTTATCTGGGTTTATCGGCACCAAACCTTTTAAGTGATCACTTATCATCTGATGATAGCGTAAATATCGAAGTGAGTAATCCGTTTTATGCTTATGCGGGATATCGTTTTTATGTAACTCGTGCGAAGCGTTTCTTGGTAAAGCCTAGCGTACTAACAAAATATGAACCTGGCGCTCCAGCTCAAATTGAATTGAATACTATAGTTAACTATGAAAATAACTTAGAGCTAGGGGTTGGGTATAAAACCAATGAGTCCCTCAATGTTCTTGTTGGATTTCGAATCACCAACCATTTAAAGTTTGTTTATAATTATAATCAAACGTTAAGAAATATGCCTGTTAATAACACCCATGGTATTGTTTTAAGCTACCGCTTTGGTGAAGGTTTTCGTAGGTATGATAAATACTATTAGTTCGTGACTAGTGCTTTATTTTAAATCGTAATTAGTGTACCCCTTTTTTAGTGCATATTTGGTTAAACCTGCAAGGTTTTTAACCTGAAGTTTAGACATGATATTTTTTCGGTAACTTTCAATAGTATGCTTGCTTAAAAAGAGTTTATCTGCAATTTCCTGACTTGTACATTCTTCCGCGATGAGCGTAATCACATCGATTTCTCTTTGCGTAAGTGTAATGGCTTCTTGCTGTTTTTGGGAAAATTTATTGTCTAAATAAATAGCTTTTATGGCTTCAGGGAAATATTTTTCTCCGTTTACAATGGTTTTTATAGCTTTTAGAAAAACTTCTTTTTCGGCATTTTTGGGTACGTATCCATCAACATCTTGATCGATAAGGGTATTAATCATGTGCGCATCGTTATGCATGCTTACCACTAATGTTTTAATCGAGTTATGACGTTGTTTTATAATATGGTTAAGTTCTATACCATTTAATTCTGGCATCGAAATATCAGTGATAATTAAATCTATCTTCTCATTCGGGTTTACTTCTAGATATTTTACAATGTGCCTACCGTCTTGTGCGGTAAGTAAAATATGGTAATCTTTTTCATGACTAAGAATACTAAGTAGACCATCCAGGAACATTTTATGGTCGTCTACAATAATGAGGTTATAGGTCATTTTGGGCTAAGGTTTGGGTTGGGATTTCAATATTTATTATAGTGCCACGATTTATTCTAGAATCGATACTCAGGCTGCCTTTTATTTTTTTTAATCTGCTTTTTATGTTTCTAAAACCAATGCCATCGGTGGCGTTTTTAGTTTCAAAGCCTAAACCGTTATCTTCAAATAGCATACTAAGATGATCTTCAAATACATTTAATTCGAGGGTAATGGTTGATGCTTTTGCGTGCTTAATGGTATTAGCGATAAGTTCTTGAATAATTTTAAATATTTCAATTTGTATGGTCTCCATTAAAGCATCAATTTCTGCTCTAGGGTACACCGAAATAGTTGTTGTTAGGTTGCTACTGTTACCAATATTGTTAAAGTATTCCTCTAAAATGTTACTAAATTTTTGCTCTTTAAATTTTTTAGGCATTAAATTATGAGAAAGGTTTCTAACCTGCTCGTAAGTATCGTCTAGTTGTGTGCTAATCGTTTTAAATAGGGGAGCATTATCTAGATTTGATGAGTTGTTAAGCTGTAATTTTATGGCGGCTAAATTCCCGCCAATACTATCATGGAGTTCTTGTGCAATACGTTTACGTTCTTTGTCTTTTCCTTCAACAGCTGCGTTAATTAGTTTTAGTTTTTGATCTTTAATTAAAGCCGCTATTTTTTGTGCGCTAATTTCTTCACGTTGTTTGTTGAGTTCGTGTTTTGTTTGTTGTTTTTGATAATAGATGATAAGCAAGCCAATAACGAGAAGCAGCATGATTATAAACGAATAGATTATAATATTCCGAATGGTTTTTTGTCGGTTAGCTTCAGCCTGTTGAAGTTCGCTATCCTTTTTTAATATGATATTTTCGTTTTGTATTCTTTCTTTGGTATTGGTGATTTCCAGAAGCATGTTTTCATTTTCCTGCTGCTTGATTTGTTGTTTTAAGCGTAGGTTTTTTATGGCTTCTTCTTGATGTTTTAGTTCTAAATCGCGGTTGGCATTTTCAACGGTTAACAGTCTAATTTCTTTTTCTTTTTTTAGAGTTTGGTATTTAACTTCCAGAATATTGATGTCTTCATCTTTTTGGAGCTGATGAATAGAGTCTTTAAGCTGTGATGATTTGTTAGAAAAATCAAGGGCACTTTTATAATTTTCTTTCTTTGCCGCAAGGAATTTTAAGGCATTGTAAATATCCATTTCATCGGCAAGAAGCCCTAAAGTTATAGCGTCGTGTAGGGCAGATGAGAGGATGAGTTCGGCATCTTGATATTGGCCTAAATATGTGAAAATACCACCTAAGTTATTTTTTGCGGTTAGGGAGATGGTATGTAAATTAAATTCTTCTGCGATTGTATTGGCACTGGTGTATTGAGTTATAGCCTCTTCGTATTTACTTAATTTTTCATAGTTAATACCTAAATTAAGGGCAATAACGGCATGAGCTTGACTAGACTGGCTTTTATCGGCTAATTTCTTGGCTTTTTCTAGATATGAAATGGCGGTATCAAATTTGTTAAGCTGCGTATATATGTCCGACATGTTAATGTAGCTGCCCATAATAAGTTCGGGGTCGTTATTGTACTTTAGGCATTCTTTAAAATGTATTAGGGCCTCCTCGTAGTTTTCAAGAGTGCTATAGGTTAATGCTAATCCATGGATATGTGTATAATACAAATCAATTTCTTCGAATTTTTGCGTTTCAGAAATACCTTTTTGATGCCATTTTTTACTTTCATCTAGCAGTCCTTTATTCTTGTAATTTATGGCGAGAATGTTGTATGCAATGGCGTTACCACGGGCCCTTAAAGAATCGCTACTTTGTGTATTATACTTTAAGGATTGGTTTACATAGTAAATAGAAGAATCGATAGCCGTTTTATTCTTGTAATAATACGCTAAGAGTAAATTGGCCGCTGTTTTTGCGTAGCTTGTTTTGCTAGTTGCTAATAAGTGGTTGGCTGTTTTTACAATATGGGGATCACCGTTATTAAAATCTTGAAAGGCTTTTAAAACACGGGCTTTCTCCTGATCTATTATAGGAATGGTTTTCTTTGAAGCTGTTCCATCGATATCGGTATCTTGGGCAACTCCAGTTTGCGATAGACTCAGTGTCAATAATAGAATAAAGTGACTTAATAATTTAGGCATTTTTGATTTGGCTGGGGCGTTTAAAAATTCCTAAAATTAGTTGTGTTTTATCATAAACTAGTTTTCTTTAATCTTTTTATAATAAGTGTGAGGGGGCGAAATTACATGATCAAAAATAGAGTTTTTTAAATTAATGGTTTTTCGTAAGAACCAAAACCAGTTGTTTTACATTTATAACTTGGGTGTTTGAACGTAAATAGTTAATTGTATTGATAAGATAGACTGTTTTTAATGTGGTGTATGAAGGCGCTTAGGGTATAAACAAAAAGAGCCAGTTAACAAACTGGCTCTTTTTTTGAATTTTTTAAATTACTTTTCCCATGCAAATGATTGGAAGGGTTCATCAACAGGTGTTTCGGCAATACTGTTGGTATAGTTGCTTATTACCTTTTGAGATAAACCTAAAATGATTTCTAATAAATGTCTTTCATTATAACCAGCATCGTAAAAGGTTTTAATGGCGTCTTTTGACACTTTACCTCTGTTCTTAGTTACCAAAAGAGTCATATTATGCAACGCTTGAAGTTTTTCGCTAGGTAATGCTGTTTGGTTTCTTAATGCTTCAGTAATGGCATCGTCCACTTTCATTTGTTTGGCGATACCTGTATGTGCAGGCACACAGTAGTGACAACCGTGTTCTACGTTAATGGTTTGCCATACTACGGTAAGCTCGTCTTTATTAAATGAAGATTTTGAAAACAGTTCGTGAAGTATTTGGTAGCCTTCTAATAAACCTGGAGCTCCTGCTAAAACCCCGTGTAGATTTGGAATAAATCCGTAGGCGTCTAATGATTTCTGAAGTAAAGCTTTGCTACCTTCTGGCGCTGTTTCAATACTATGATTTGTTAAGGTGGTACTTTTTTCTTTTGTGCTCATAATCTTTGTTTTTAAAATTTTATTATTGTTTTATTTCTAAACAATCGTTTAGAAATAGGTTAAAAAAATATTACAGCCTTTTAAAGGTGTGTTCTATATAGTTTTCCAGTTGTGTTGGGGTAAAAACTTTCGTGGCAGAGGCGAGTCCGAACATTGCAATAATTAAAAAATCGGCTTGTTGCTCGATGGTTGCTTCGTTATTTGAGGCATCTTGTTTTAAAACATCTGCAAAAACTTGTTTGACTTCACCTGTAAAGGTTGATAGGACATTTTTTATTGCATCGTTGGCACCATCTTGTAATTCGTTGGCGGTATTGGTTACCAAACAGCCTTTGCCAAATTCGTTTTCTTTAGCAAATTCAATAAAGTCATAGAAATATTGTTTGATGCCTAGAACCCCGTTTTTCGATTGCTTTAATGTGTCAATTAAGATGTTTAACTTCTGCTTGTAGCATTTCAAACTCTCTAAAAACACGCCGTTTTTATTTCCAAAACTGGCATAAATGGAAAACTTATTAATGCCCATTTCCTTTTCAAGCATTTGCATAGACGTGGTTTCATAACCGTTTCGCCAGAATAAATTCATGGCTTTTTCGATTACCTCTTCTTCTCTATATGCTTTTTGTCTGGCCATACTTTTTTAAATACAGGACAAAACTAAACAATCGTTTAGAAATAAAAAAATATTTAACGTTTTGTTTGGTTTGTGGGGTAAAGGTGTTGCTATTCTATGAGTTTTATTTTACCAAAATGTCCATGTTTTGTTGAGGTTTTTGGAAGTTTAATAAACAAACAATACCGCTAGATACTCTTTTTAATCTCATCCTTTAGATTAGGATTTCATTATTTTAAAATTCACAATATACCTATATCATGGCTTTGGAATTAACTTTTTTGTTTCTGTGTATTAAGTTGTTGCGTTTTTTTTTTTTGTGTATATTTATTACATTAATTAATAAAATTCAATGTTTATGAAAAAAATTAAACTTTTATCCATCCTGCTTGGTTGTGGTATGGTATTTAGTGTGTATGCACAAAAAAAACCTAATATCCTTGTTATTTGGGGCGATGATATTGGCTGGAGTAATGTAGGTTTTAATAACAACGGTATGATGGGATACAAAACGCCTAATATTGACCGTATTGCTAAAGAAGGCGCCTTGTTTACCGATTGGTATGCACAACAATCTTGTACAGCTGGTCGTGCTGCTTTCGTTTTAGGGCAACACCCATTTAGAACAGGATTACTTACTATTGGAATGCCTGGTGCGAAGCAAGGGATACAAGATAATCAAGCGACTATTGCCGAAGTTTTGAAGCCACATGGTTATGTGTCTGGACAATTTGGTAAAAATCACTTGGGTGATCGTGATGAGCATTTACCAACGCAACATGGTTTTGATGAATTCTTTGGAAACTTATATCATTTAAATGCAGAAGAGGAGCCAGAAGGTTATTACTATCCAAAAGATCCAGAATTTAAAAAGAAATATGGACCTCGTGGAGTGCTACATAGTACGGCAGATGGTAAAGTTGAAGATACAGGTCCATTAAACAAAAAACGAATGGAAACTGTAGATAAGGAATTTGAAGCTGCAGCCATTAAATTTATAGAAAAAGCGCATGCCGATGGTAAGCCGTTTTTTGTATGGTTAAATTCTACTAGAATGCACGTATGGACGCACTTGTCGGATGAAAGTTATGGAAAATCTGGAATTAGTATTTATGGCGATGGGATGTTAGAGCATGATGCTGCTGTAGGACGTGTTCTAGACAAATTAGAAGAATTAGGTATTATAGATAATACGATTATCATGTATTCTACCGATAATGGTGCAGAAAAATTTAGCTGGCCTGACGGTGGTTCTACACCTTTTGCAGGTGAAAAAGGAACGACTTGGGAAGGTGGTTTCCGTGTACCATGTGCTATCCGTTGGCCTGGTGTTATCGAACCAGGAAGCGTTTATAATGACATCTTTTCTCATGAAGACATGATGCCAACATTAGCTGCTGCTGCAGGTGAACCTAATTTAAAAAAGAAAATGTTAAGCGGGTATAGTGCAAATGGTAAAACCTTTAAATCTCACTTAGATGGGTATAACTTACTACCATATTTTAAAGGTGAAGTTAAAGAAGCACCGCGTAAAGAAATTTTTTATTTCGATGCTGCAGGTAACTTAAACGCGATACGTTATAAAGACTTTAAATTGCACTTTACAATTATGGAAGGTGCCATTAATGAAGCTTATCGTAAAACGCCTAGCTGGCCGGTTGTTATTAATTTAAGAGCAGATCCCTATGAGGTTTCATATACGTCTGGATTATACTTAAAATGGTATGCCGAAAATATGTGGATGTTTGTGCCAGCACAACAATTGGCTACAAATTTCCTTTCTACATTTAAAGAATACCCTCCGGTTAAAGGTTCTTCATTGTCTATTGATGAGGTTGTACAAACAATGACATCAAAACCACAAAATTAAAATAAATTCTAGTTAATATTTTTTAATTTAAAGAATGTAAAAGGGTAGTCGTCCAATAGGTTGACTGCCCTTTTTTACAAAAAATGCTAAAGCTTAGTGCGAACCAAGGTAAATGTCACTTGATTTTAATCCTCATTTTTAAAAACCTGTATCAACATGATGAAAAAAAGTATCTACATAATTATTTGTTTATTATTTATACAAATAGGTACAGCTCAAGATGCTAATAACCCTATAGACCCAAGTCCTACTTTTGGAATCTGGAATCGTTTTTATGGCGACGATTATTCGCGATTACAGATACTAGGAAACATAACCTTAAACAAATGGTTTGTTAGAGTTACGGCAGAACAGCAGTTTAATTATAATTCGGATAATGAATTTAATGGCGCCAATTTATTAGTAGCCAGGTTATTTCAATCTAAAAATGGAAAGCATCAATATGGTGTTGGTGGTGTGGTTAGTTATATCCACAACAGTGGTATGGCCGGAGGTGTTAATTTCGTTTCTGTAAGTAAATTTGGAGCTTGGAAAGCGATTACTTTAACAACCCTTCAAGGTGGCGACGATATATTTACTATGGAATTTCAGCCAGGTTTGTATAAGGATTTCGATAAAGGTTGGTATTTTAGAAGTCATCCGCGTATGTTATTCAATTTTGTTAACGGACAGCATGAAGTGCCTTTAGGTGCTGGTATAGGTAAAATATTTAAGCCTTCAAATACGGTTTTTAACCTCTTTTTTGAGCCTCAATACGATGTGGTAAATGGCAGGTGGATGCTCTATACAGGGCTTAAAACATTGTTTTAATTTGTTAATATCCGCTGAATTGCTAGAGGTTGTTTAAATCTATTTACAAGAGCGAATTTTTGTCATAAAAAAATGTGATGTAATTACAGATAATTGTATACTTTTACAAGGTTGTTTTAAACAACATATTAGTATTGGGGATGTAGCTCAGTTGGCTAGAGTGCTTGACTGGCAGTCAAGAGGTCACGGGTTCGAATCCCGTCTTCTCCACTAGTAATAATAAGGCTTCATAGGGTTTTACTCTTTTGAAGCCTTTTTTATTTGCCCACAATTTGCCCGTTTTTTTTTGAGTTAATTTGTTTTTTTCGTCAAAATTGGCGTAAAGTCTAAGTCTTCTTTAAATCCAAACTCAAACATTCTTTTACGGGAATCTGTAAAATCCAATCCAACTACGGAATTAACTAAATTTTTTAACGGTTCGAAGCGCATCTATATTTTACATTGTTACTAAGTAAAACATTTTAAAAGATCAACTATTATGTTATTAGGAAACGATATTAACAGAACTAAAATTCAGGCACACAAATTTGAAGATATAACTGAATGCAACACTTTCATGCAAAATCAAAGTAGCCGTATTATTCAATTTGAAACTTTTTATAATCCAACCTTAGACAAATGTGTTTATGTGATTTTGCTTAAGGTAAATATTGATAGTTAAAAATGGCTGGATTAAAACCATTATTTAACAGATCTCAGGTTCAAGGGATTGTCGATCAGTTTAAAATTGACACTAATAATAAGTTCATTCTCGCTTTGAAATACATGGGAGAAGAGTTTGTTAGTGAAGCAAGATTGAAAGGGAATTACAAAGACAAAAGCGGAAACCTTAGAAGCTCTATTGGTTATATCATTTTGGACCATGGAGAAGTAGTTGAAAGTGTTTTTAATGGAAAGAATAAAATAGGACGTGACAAAGGGGAGGCGTTTGCTACTGAAGTTGCATCTAGTTATCATACGGATTTAGTTCTTATTGGTGTAGCTGCCATGAGTTATGCCGCTTATGTAGAAGCTAAAAACTACGATGTAATTAGTAGTGCTGCTGCAATAACCCGTAAGAGTGATTTGCTAGCCTTCGTATTTAAAGATTTTTAATGTAGTATAATAAATTTTGATTTTAATATGCCTATAGTAAGCGGAGATAACTCGTTGTATTTTGCAACAGGAATTGATACAAAGGGACTTGAGTCTGATTCAAAAGATGTTGTTAACATAGTTCAAAGTCTATCTAGTAGTATCGCTAAAATAAATCCTTTTGCAGCTTTGGCTGTTGGGGCAACCGTGGCATTCTCTAAAATTGCCGCCGATGCTTATCAGTTAGCCAAGGGATTTGAAAACGCGATGAAGGAAGTTGAAACAATTTCTGAGGCTACACAAAAGAACTTTAAAGGCATTTCCGATCAGGTATTCAATCTCTCTAGAATTAGTCCAGACGGACCAGAGAAACTGGCCAAAGCATACTACCAAATTGTTAGTGCTGGTTATGATGGTGCCAAAGGTTTAAAACTATTAGAAACAGCTACCAAGGCAGCTACAGCGGGTGTAACCGATACCATCACGGCAGCCGACGGAATAACAACCGTTTTAAATGCTTTTAAACTAGATGCAGAAGAGGCCGAGAATGTTGCCGATATTCTATTTAAAACCGTTCAATTAGGTAAAACTACTTTTTCAGAATTAGCTTCAAGCATGTCTACCGTAGCGCCAATTGCGGCATCTGCGAACATCGATTTCAATCAAGTAAGTGCTGCTATTGCTACATTAACAAAACAAGGGGTACCAACCGCCCAGGCAATGACTCAAATTAGAGCTGCAATTGTGGGAGTAAATAAAGTTTTAGGTGACGGGTGGAGCGAAACACTAACACTACAAGAAGCTTTTGGTGTACTATCTGATGAAGCAAATGGAAGTCAAGTAGAGCTACAAAAAATGGTTGGTACCATTGAAGCTGTTGGGGCTATTTTAGGTACAACGGGGAAAAATGCTAAAGGGGCGGCCGAAGATTTAAAAGCGGTTTCAAACGCTACCGGAGCGGCGTCCGATGCAACAGATAGAATGTTGTCCTCAAACACGAATCAATTACAAATTCTACAAAATAGAATTAAAGCATCTACAAAAGGCATTGGTGAAGTTGTTTTAACCATGAGCAACACTATTGCAAAAGGGCTAAATAAAGCTTTAGAAGAGGGCAATAAATTAGAGAAAAGCTACAACCAACAGCGTGAAGAGTTATTCAGACTTAGAATCGCTTTACAGTCTGTAAACGAAGATAGTGCCGAGCGTGCAAAAATTGTAAGAGAAATTATTAACTCTTATCCTGATTACCTTAAAGGCATAGATTCTGAAACAGTTTCTAATGAACAGCTTTTAACAGTTCTAGACCAGATTAATAATGCTTATAAATTACGATACAAATACGAAAAGAGGCAAAACGAATTAAGAGAAGCGCTTAATCTTCAAGGAGATATTGAGTTTAGTATCGAAAACTCTCAAACTAAATTTGATAAACATTTAGCTAGGTTGCAAGTTATTGCAAAAGATAGAGGCATCACTTTCGACCTTAACTACGAAGAGTCAGACACAAACATCTTAGCTGCTGTAAAAGAACAACTGCAAGGTGTAGAAGGAGCTTTCGATCAAGTTCTAAATTCTGGTGACAAAGTAAAAAACACAATTAAAGGGTTTGCTCAGGAATCAGTAAATAATCTTGAATCTCAAGTAAACGCTCAATTTGGCTTAAATAAACAGCTTCAAGTACAAAGTGATATTGTTCAAGAGTTAACTCAAAGAAATGAAAAGCTAAACACCGCGCAATGGAATAATGCGAACAATCAAGTTGAAGCCTTAAAGCGTATTAGAGAAGCTTCAGATGTTTCAGAATTATTAGAGTTTAGTAATTCCACATTAAAAGTAGTTCAAGATGCATACAAGGCACGTAAGGATGTTTTAGAGCAGTTAACCAATATTGGCAGTATAAATGATTCCGAAGGACTAGCAAGTTATTTAGAGTCCGAAAATGAAGAAATTAGGAAAGCAGCAGAGAAACGAAAAGCTATTCTAGAATTCAAGCCAAATATAAAACCTGAAAATGATTTAAAGTCTGAAAACGACACCTATCAAGATATACTAGACAGCCGAAGAAAACAATATGAAGGCTATCAAAACTATATCGATCAATTAGGAAAAGAAGCGGCTGATGCAGAATATAAAACCTTATTAAAACAAGGTGATAATTTTGCCGAATTCCTAAGAAATCAATTAGATAAGTTTAAAGACAACGAGGCCAAAAAGAAGCAAATTATAAATACTGCTGCGAGTAGTGATGTTGATTTGATTCCGAAAACCCCTTTGGATTTATCGGCTATTGAAGCTATCGAGGAGAAAATAAATCTGATTAGAGAAGAAATTGAGAAGCCAATTTTCCTTCCAGAATTTAACCTTGAAAAAATTGCAGACGACAGAAATGATAAGCTTAAAAAGGCTGATGAAATAAGAAAATTACAGCTTGAAAAACTTTCTAAATACACTCAAGAGCTTGACGAAAAAACCATAAAAAAACGTGCTCAAAGCATCAATAAAGAGTACGAAAAGCAAAAGAAGGATATCCTTGCAGATACAGCCACTTTATTAAAAAACATTCCAGAAGATGTTCTAGATTCTGCATTGCTTAAAACAGATTTAAACTTCCAAAACTTAAACGCTGCTACTTTAGGTCAGTTGAGCCAAATTGAAGATAAAATACAGCAAATAGCATTAGATTCTAAGGAGCTTATAGAATTAGGTTTTGATGAAAGTCAGGTAAATCAACTTCTAGAGGTTTTTGATGAGTTGAAGAATAATAACCTAGCAAAGATAAATACCCAGGAAGCTCAGAAAATAGGTGATTATTTTTACGAAGTTGGAAGTGTAATGTCTCAAGCAGGTGATGACATTACGGCCGCAGTTGGTAATATGGCAGTTCAATTAGGTAATGCTATTGCCGTGATGGGAGATTCAAGTGCAGGAAGTCTTGAGAAAGCTTCAGGCTTAGTGGGTCTAATCATTCAAGCCGGGGGCCTAATGCAAGAGATCGGCACCCAAGATTTCAATAAGGAATTGAATGCCCAAAAACAAAATAACATAGCCTTAGCCGATCAACTAAGTATGGAGGCTAAAATTAATGAAATAAGAAGGGAACGCCTTGATATAGAAAAAAACTCTAGTGCATTCTTAGATTCTTATTACAAAACTGATTTTAGTGATGCTTTACAACGCCAATTCGAAAGCGAAAAGCAATTAGTTAAAACCATGGAAACGTTGTCTAAAGAGGGCATATTTTCGGCAGAGGGCGTTGGTGACAGATTGTTGTTTGGTACTAAAACCGAAAACAGGGATTTCTCTATTGAAGATATTTTAGGCGATGTTTTTATACCTGATTTCTTTACAACAGACCCTTTTAAGGATGGTAACGTTGCAGCTTCAAGATTTTTCGACCCGCTTTCAATCTTTGGAGGTTATTCAGATTTAAATGTTTCACAAGATGCATTGAAAAAGCTTCAAAAATCATTTGAGAGCACATTGTCTGCTATGGGTAAAACTTCGGCTGATATGGCTAATTTTTCAACTGAAGAGTGGCTAGATTTCTTTGTAGTAATGGATGAAGCTGGCCATATTACAGATGAAGGAACACGTCGCATGCTTGAAAATGCAAAAGAAGCATTAAACGAATATAACGATGCTGTAGATGAAATGAAAAACATCATTTCTGATTTTGCGGGGCAGTTAGGGGATGATCTTTCTGATGCGTTAGTTTCTGCATTCCAAGAAGGTGGTGATGCTGCCGAAAACTTTATGAGTTCGTTAAACGATGTGATGAATAGACTATTCCTAGAAGAATTAAAGAATAGTTTTTTTAAGCAGTATTTTGATGATTTACAAGAAGATATGGCGGCGTCTTTTGAAAATGGTGGAGATCAAAGTTGGATAGATGATATTCAAAGATTTTCGGAGGCAATTAATCCCGCTATCAATCCTGCTATTGAAGCTATGGAAGCGTTTAATAAAGAAATGAAAGCTTTAGGTTTTGAAGGGTTTGAAAGTTCGGAAAGTACACCCGCAGGACTTCAAGGGGCCATACGAAGAGAGCTAACCGAAGAAACGGGTAGTGAATTAACAGGGCTTTTTAGAGCACAACATGACATTACTAAATATCATTTTGAATTAGCACAACAGCAATTAGGTATTATGAGGCAGGATTTTTCTGTTCAGCAAAGTATTGAAGTGAACACTGCAAATACGGTAGTAGAGCTTATTAGAATTTCAGCAAAATTAGATGTGATATCGATTAACACAACCCCAGACCAAACCTCAAGAGATTTAGGCCTAGGAGGAGGATAATCAAATTGAAATAAATGTTTTTTAGATTATTAAATCTAAGTATTTAATAAGTGCGTAAAATCAAGTTTTATGAATGTTGTTGGCATCTCCTTTAATAAGGTCATTTTGAATCGTTCTTGTTGAGATAAAAATCATTTCGGATAGGTCGATAAGGATTTCTTTAACCATTTTATTGTTTTGGTGTTTTAATTGGTACCATTCAATAAATAGCCTCCTTTTCTCTAACATTCTTTTACTTCTTTGCATTATTTCAAGTTCTTGGTTAATGTTATGCTCTCTTAAATAGGTTTCAAATTCTCTATGCAATTCAATTATAATTTCAAATTGAGCAATTAAAGCACTTGGAGATGTTTTTATCTCATGCTTATCTATGTAGCTCTGTACGTGTTTTAAAATACTCATTTTTTTAAATTAAAATAATCTCATTTACTAAAAATTCATCTACATTAAACATACTTGTCTGTTACATGATTAGTTTTTAAATAATGATTACAAATCAAGGCCTTTCTGGATTTCTTCATCATGGTCAGTCACTGGATAAATAATATCCTCATACATCATAATCATGCTGAAATCATATTCATACTCGACCTCATCAAAGTTTATTTTAGCCTCCATTTCAAAGATCGATTTTCTAACTACGGACCATTTTTTACCTAGATTATAAATCAGGGTTTCTTTTAAAAGTTTGCTGTATTTGTCATCAAACTCATTTAATCGCTTAATGAGGTACTCAGAGCATGATTTGGTGTGCTGCTGTAATGAAACAACCTCTCCATTATTAAGGGTTAAGGTTGCTTTGTCTAAAAGATTTTCTATTGTTGTTACCATGATTTTTAATTTAAAAATTGTGTATTTGTGTTTTGCGATGAGGTTGTAAAGTCATAATTGTAAAATTTTACTTTTTAAATATTGTGTTGCTTAGAGAATCTATTTTGGTTGAAATAAATTCTAGCTTTTTTATTATTTCATCGATAGAGTTGCATTGCTTTGTGTCCAGGTCGACATACTTTCTTAAAAGCTGTTTAATATCTGGATAGAACCATCTATCTTCAAATACAAAAGGCCTTAATTTTGAGGTCTTTTTATTCTTCTTTTCTCTAGTTTCTGAAAAAACTAAAATCCATGAGTATTGATCTTTTTCAATTCTGTAATTCTCAGATAATTGTATTGGTGCCATATTTATAAAGTATTAAAGTGTTACGCATCCAGTTGCAGCAGCTGCAGATAGGTTAAATGTTTTCCATGGCTTAATTTCAAAATCGTTTATACTTTCTTTAGGCCCGAAAAGCTTTAATGCTTTCTGAAGCTTATAAACCCCCCAAGCTTTTTTTAAACAAGTTGAAAATGATTCTCCTGTTCTTTTCTTTGCTGCGTGTGCTGCCTTAAAAATTTTACTTCTAAATGATTTTAATGTGTTTTCCATAATTATTATACTTATATATTTAACTTATTGATGCAAATATAACTCATAAATATAATAATAAACAAATTTTATTCTACTTTTTTGTTTAATAGACTGTATTTAATTAAACTATTATGTTTAACTTTGGCGAAAATTAAAGTAGTATGCTAAGAATAAAACAGATTTTAAAAGAGCAAGGTAAATCACAAATAGACCTAGCTAATGAGTTGAAAATGTCAACCATAGGGGTAAACAAACTTATAAATGGTAATCCAACTTTAGAAACATTGCAGAAAATCGCTAAAGCTTTAAATGTTGAGGTTATTGATTTATTTGAAGCTAAACCAGGAAATGAGGCGCGCGAACTTTACATAAAAGAAAATGATAAGTATAAGCCTATAGGATGGATTAAGGATCTTTAAAAATAAATTGAACGTATGGACAAAGTAAATTTATTTGTAATTAAACACTTAATTGAAATTACTCAGGCTTATAAACTATCTAAAATTGGTATGCTGGGAGACCTTGAGATTGATAATAATAAATTCCCTTGTTACAACACTCTATATCATAGTTTAATGTTTATAGATACCTCTAAACAAGATGAAGGAATTTTGGAATTGTTGGTCTCAAACGGTTTTGAGTTAGATAGATATAAAAAAGCATTTGCAGAAGGGTTTTCAGAAGGTGTTGATTCTTTCAATAATGAAACATTAAAAAAATCATGTTCAGTAAAGCCGATACTTACTGAGGAGGCATTTGTTGATAGTAAATTAAAGAATGATCAGCTTGTTTTAAGTGCTGAGGTGTTTAAGTATTACGGCCAGTTAAGCGGAATTAAAAATGCTATAATCAAATATAAGACAGAAAAGAAAGGACTGTTTTTAGAGGCTGAAATTGAAGAAACGGATTCAGGTAAACAACTTTTGCCAGCTGTAAATGTGGATTCTAAAACAGCACTTAAACAAAAATTAAAATTAAGTGACTTGATAACACATGAAAAAAGTACCGAAATTGTTGAAGGTGTAAAAGTTCAGTATAAGAATATCAAAGGAAAGGGATTGAAAATATTGCTATTAGCATTACAAAAATTAAATTTATTGCCTGAGGAACGGATTGCTAAGAAGTTTCATGATTGTTGTAAGGTTGAATTTGACTGGGATATAGCTAGTTATAACGCGATGAATGGGCATAAATTTAATGACCTTACGGATTTTGAGGAATTAGAAAAAAAGAAACAATACATTAAATCTATAATAAAATAGGCATGTTGTACAAACTTGTATTTTCTTGTTTGCAAGTTTATACAAGTGAATATCAGCAAGTTACAATATAAAAACTCCATAATTTAGCATCAGATTATTATTAACACCAAATAAATCTGATATAATTATGGAATATGAATTCTCTCACAATGATTTACCTGCAGCCGTTACACTTTTAAACAAGAAGGTTGACAAATTAACTAGCATGTTATTTGCTAGACAGGAATCACAACCAGCTACTCAAGCTGTTGAATCATGGAAAGATCTAAATTGGCTTTTAGATTACGATCCGGAAAAACGCGCTAAATCTACATGGTATTCTAAAATATCACGTAATGAAGTGCCGTACTACAAACGAGGTAAAAAAATCTATTTCTTAAAATCTGAGATAGATGAGTGGTTAAAAGGCGGAAAGGTAAAAACAAACGCTAATATCAAAACCGATGTAGATAATCTTCTATCTAAATAAAAAAGGTCTGAGATATGAAAGACCATAATAACAGACCAGATTTTAACCACTGGCAAGATACAAATAATCTTCCAGTCACTTCACAAATAAAACGCGTCTATAGTTCTTTTTATGAAGCACCTAAGACTATGTTAATGGTGTCTATGGAAACTAGAATTTATAGGGCCTCAATATGCAGATATGTTGCACAATTGAAAGATGAAAATCTAATTGTTGAGGTTAGAAAGGGGTTTTGTGAAATTTCTAAAGCTCCAGCAAATTATTACAGTACAAATCCGAAGTATTTTGAAGATGATGATGAGTCTCTAAAGGAAGTAGCTAATGAATAACTCATTAGAAGCATTAAAGGCTCTCAAATACGCTAATTTAAAGGCTAAACATCCTTGTAATGCCTGAACACGCTATACCTAAACCAAAGTACACCTTAAATATGGTCTTGATTGGTATGTGGAATTTATAAAACAGTAGAAATGGCTAAAAAAAATAAAGATTTAAAAGCGGTGTATTTCAGTCATGATTGTAACGCTAGAAATGACGAAAAAATAATTTTGTTACGAATGAAACACGGTGCCTTGGGGTATGGTGTGTATTTTATGCTTTTAGAGCGTTTAGGATCATGTACAAACTATGCTGCTAAATTAGATTATGATTTAATTGCTTATGAGCTTAGAGAAGATTCTGAGGTGATTAAAAGTGTTATAGAAAATTTTGGTCTATTTGAGATTTATAAGGATAAAACATACTTCTATTCTAAGAGCTTTATTTCTAGGATGGCATTTAAAGACAGGGATTCAGTAAACGGAATAATAGGGAATCTTATAAGATATGGTCACGCTACTAAGGAACAGTTATACCAGCTGTCAAATGATGAAATTATAGCACTAAATAACAGAATAAAAAGCAATAAGTCGGGGGCGAACTCGGGGGCGAACTCGGGGGGCGATCGCAATAAAGTAAAGGAAGTAAAGGAAGTAAAGGAAAATAAAGAGAGTGAATTAAAGGAAGTAGCTGAAACCCCTAAAAGTGATGTAGACAAAATTCCCGCTCCCGTTTCTGATGATTTAAATTTTGAAAAAGAACTAACGGCTTTACAAATCCTCAAAAAAGAAAAACAACAAGAGCTGGACATCCTTTGGTCTCAAAACCACAAAAACATCAAGGACAAAAAAAAGCTGGTGGACACCTTCAACAACAAAATGGAAATTGAATTAAGCCAAGGCAAAATTGATTTTGTAGCAGCTCAACTCATGCCCAGATTTAAAAATTTTGTGATTCAGTGGACCTCAAATAGCCAAAGGGAATTAAACAACCAAAAAAACGGCTCAAATGAAGCCGATAGGATGTATAGCAAAATGAAAAGGCTTTAAAATCAATCCTAACACCAAAATAAGCCCTTTGATGAGGTTTTTATGAAAATGAACTACTAACTAGTTAATAAATTATTTTAATGGATTTAAATAAGCTTAAAAAAAAGGTAAACGTTTTAAAAGAAAATATTTATAGAGACCGAATACTTAATGATATAAATGATTTTGTTTCTAAAATAGAAGAGGTTAGAAAAAACCCTGTAAGCAGGGCAATTGTAGATATTCCAGAAGAGCAAATTGAGAACCTTGAAAACATTTTTACTCTTTTAAATGATGGCAGAAAGGGAGTTGTAAGAAGCTTTATAGCAAGACATAAAAAAAATAGGGCTGAGAAATATCATAAAGTCCTGAATACAAACATTAGTAAATCTTTAAATTAAATAACAATTAGAAACCATGAGTACAAAACAGAACGAAGCACAAACACTTTTAAACAATTCAAAGTTGATTCCAGAACCACTTAAAGCAAAATGGATATCACGAATTAATTTTGAAAGTGAAATATCAATCGAAGACCAGGTTAAAGCCTTAGAAACCGAAGCGGCCGAAATCCATCACAGTATTACTGGTGGTTATCCGGAAGGTTATGGAGCCGAAACAAATGAAGATGAGGTTTCATCTGATGATGTTGCAAATGCAGTTGTTAACAATTTAATTTAATATACTAATGTAATGGCAGTAACAAAAGAATTTAAAAGAATCCTATTAGATGAGGATAAAAAACATCTTTCAAAAATTGTAAATCAAATAGAGAAATTTCGACCTCTTTTGCAAAAATTAAAGGAAAAATTTGAGGGTTTAGACTTAGGTATGTTAACCGATGAAGTGTATCAGGAGTTAGTATCTCAAGGCAGTAAAAGATTAGCTCAAGAACATTTAAAAAACCTAAATGCACAATGTGAAAAAGCTGGTATAACTTCTCAAATAATTAAAGAAGGGTTTTATAAAACGAGTCAGGATCAAATTAATCAATTAAATGATGTTTTAGGGAAACTGAAAAACCTTAGACCGATTGATATTAGTTCGGCAACTAATTTTAATGTACCAGCATTACGTCCAACTGATATTTATTATAGCCAAAAAAGAGATTTGTTTATGGTGGGACCAGAACAAAAGGAAAAATTATTAGAGAAGTATTGTAGGGTTTATATTGAAACTGAAAAGGAAAAAACAGCGGTAACAGCTTTAGAGAATCTAGTAAAAGCTTATAACGAATTTACAAGTATTACAGATGGATCTTTATTGAGATTCTACGGCTTAAAAAGTTTAAGTAGTTTCGTTGTTGATCATATTGAAATAAATGCAGGAAACAGAGCTGCAAACAATAAGGTTGAAGTCTTAAAAGAAGCTAAAGTCAAATCAAAAGATTTAGTTTTAGCTATGGTGTAATGATTAGATATTTATAAATAATACCAATGCTTAAAAAAAGATTCCTACACCTATAAAACTTCCTAGGGTATTTTAAACTTTCCGACGTATTTAAAACAAGAGCCCAACGAGCTGCTAGGGGGTTATTTATCAAAGATGTTAGTGCAAACTAGCATCTTTTTTTTGTTGATAATTGTTGATTTTATTTTGAACTTTATTTGATGGCTATTTGATAGCTCAACAAAATATTGATTCTCAAGTTTGGGAAGCGATTGTGATCCGTTAAAAATGTTTAAATTGTTCAAAATTTTTGAGCTATGAGAATTGGTGTATTGTATTTTGTAACCTTGCTATTCATTTGTTGTTCTTGTCAGAGATTTGAAGAAGATCATTTGATAAAAGATTTAGTGAGGAATCATTTAGAAAGAACCTTGTATAACCCTGAAAGCTTTGATGAGGTAGAATGGAGTATTATGAGAAATTATCAATTTGGGTATAAAGATACACTCAATGAGGGCACTCCGTTATTTGTAGATTTCAAAGCCACTGAGGGAGCTGAAAAAGAAAATGGAGTTGTTAAGTTAATAGAATTAACCTATAGGGCTAAAAATGATTTTGGCTTATTAATTTATGGTAAATTATACGCGATATATTACGATCAGATTCAGGTAATTAATTTTGAAGATGCCTCTTATTCTGTAGAACTTCAAGACTATTTACCTCAGAAAAAAATAACATCTAAAGCTAATCCTAAAAAACAGTTTTTAAGCAATGAATATTACATGTTGAATAACGGGAAGGGTACTTATAAAGGGTTTTTGAAAGTGTACCCAGAGTTTGCCTTAGATTAATTTGAGCTCTTATTGATGAGCTTGTTTTTCTGGTAATAGATTATATTACTTTTAAAATTCCAGTAATGATTTGGCAAATTCTTTTTTAGCATCATCTTCAAAACCTGCAAAATAATTTTTGGTTACGTTGAGGTCGCTATGGTTTAAAGCTTCACTAATAAATTCTAAACTTGCGCCTTTTCGAATTGAATTAGTAGCAAACGAATGGCGTGCCCAATAGGTTGAAATATCTCCAGGTAAATTATTAGCCTTTGCAATTCGTTTAATATGATCATTTATAATTCGAGTAAAGTTTTTAATTTTCTTGTATTGCGTTTCTATAGAATCATCTTCATTTATAATATCGAAGATGTAAGAGTGTTTATTTTTGGTTCCATACTTCTGTATTAATCCGCCTGTAAACTCTGTTAAATAGATGGTTATTTGTTTTTTTTCGGATGTTTTATCAAACGTTTTTGCTCGGTAATATGAAAAGCTATCATCTTTAATATCTGAGTATTTTAATAATGCTATATCTTTTATATTCATACCGTTGCATGCATAACTGAAGAACCAAAAATCGCGTGCCTTTTCTTCATTTATATTTAAGTTTTTAGCATTAAATAGAATCCTTAATTGTTCAGAAGTAAGGGCCTTTTTGACCTTATTAGCGCTAGGTATTTTGTATTTATTTTTGCCAAATGGATAAATAGATTCGCTTATATCCTCATTCTCAATAGCCATGTTAAAAACGGCTTTTAAGGTCCTGGTATAAATACCTATAGTTGTAAAGCTTTTGCCTTTGCCGATCATGTATTTTTGATACTTATCAAGCCATTCAATATTAATATCATTAAAGGTTAATTTGTCGATGGGTTTTTTGTTTTCATTTACTGAAAACTCTTTAAATGAGTTGAGGGTGTATTTATAACTTTCGGAGGTTCCTATTTTATCATTTTTGAGGTGTTTATCAATGATCAAATTGAAGTAATATAATATATTACTTTTGCTAGATGACTTTCTGAAATACTTAAATTCAAAAGTTTCAAATTTAAAAGGGGTTAGTTCCTTTGCAATATCATGAGCACGATTTTCTACACCTTGAAGTAATAATTTTAAGTCTTTATTATTACCTCTTAAACTCTTGTTTTCTGGGTTAATCCAAATTGTTTTAAATTCTAATGCTGTTAAGTCGATATTCAATTTATATCGTTTATCCTTTTTAGTTGAGCTATTAAATACTCTTAGTTTAACCGGAAACTTACCATTCTCTTTGGATCTTCTTTTGTCTAAAACTATTGAAATTTTATAACTCATAATTTATAAGGTTTAGGCAAATTTAATCATTTGCCCACAATTTGCCCAAAGTTTTAGCATAATAACACAAAACAAACTAATATTAAATCTAACAAAAAAGACTTACATTAGCTGTGTTTATTGGGTTTTTCAAATAATTCTATGATTATAAAATAATAAAGCAAAGTTTAAATTCTTGACTGGCAGTCAAGAGGTCACGGGTTCGAATCCCGTCTTCTCCACTATAAAAAAAAGCTTCCAAGTTATTGGAAGCTTTTTTCATTTATATCTTATTCCCGTTTGTCTATCACCAAAACAGGTTTTCTACTCATTTTAGGGAATTGCAGTTTCTGAAGTTCTTTTTTATCACAAAATTCGATTTTAGGAAGCACGCGAAGTTTGGCTCTAAAATGGTCTTTTATTTTTTGTAGAAATTCTTCTGTAGCATTGTTTGTAGCGATTTTAAGCAGGATTTCATCGGTGCCTATGTTGTTGTGTGAAATCTCGATAACATAAGAATCAATGGCATTAAAATCGTTTAATATATTGTGCATGGCTGGCGGATACAGTGTGGTGCCCTTATATTTTATCATTTGTTTTTTTCTGCCTATCACAGGACCTAGCCTCGTGGTGTTTCTTCCGCAGGAGCAAGCTTCGGTATGTGCCGTTACAATATCACCTGTTTTAAAACGCAGTAAAGGCATGCCTTCCACGCCCAAAGTGCTAATAGTAAGTTCTCCAGGTTCACCAGCCTTAACGGGCGCATTGTTTTCGTCTAGAATTTCAATAATGATTAATTCCGGGTGATGGTGGCCACCCTTTTGTGCTTCACACTCGGTAAAAGCAGTATTCATTTCTGTAGAAGCGTAAGTAGAAAACAAATCAATATCCCATTTGTCTTTTATTTTTTTGGATAAAATATTCAATGAAAAGTCTTGCTCTCGAAGCGACTCGCCTATGCAAATGGCTCCTTTTACACCAGAGTTATTCAAATCGATATTATGCTGCTCGGCATATTCGATGAGTTTTAGTAAGAACGACGGTACCGCAATGATGTATGTGGGTTTAAATTTTTTAATAGAATCCCATTGCAGTTCAGGAATGCCATTGCCCACACGAATAATGCCTGCCCCCAGTTCGCGAGCGCCTAAAAAATAAGCTAGTCCAGCCATAAAGCGGCGGTCTATGGTGGTCATGAGTTGAATAACATCGGCTTTTTTTACGCCTGCACAAGCAAAAGAAATGGCTTCGTTATGCGCCAAACGCTTAAGGTCGTTATCGGTTAAAGCGAAGGTAACGGGTTCGCCAAGGGTGCCCGAGGTAGTCACATAATCGATAATATCATGTCTTGGTACACAAATAAAATCGTCGTTATAACGCTGAAGATCTTCCTTAGTTGTGGTTGGAATTTGAGCTAAATCTTCTAGTGTATTGATGCTATTCAGGTTTATGTTTTCTGATGTAAACAGACGTTTATAATAGCTAGAATGTGTATTTAAATACTGAAGCAGTTTTTTTAATTCAGCCTCTTGGTATGCTTTGATGGTTGCGGTTGAGGCTTTTTCTATTTCTGGAATCATAAACCTAATTTTCTGTTTAATTTTTTGATATAGCTATTCATGTTTTCAAGGTCGGGAACCGTAGTTACTTCCTTGGTTTTGGCCTTTTCGAAGGCCTGTAATGCGGCCATATCAAAATCGTTTTTATAATAATAAAGTCCAACAATATAATGTGCTTCCCAAAAGTCTGGGTTAGCCGATTCTAATTCATGAAGCACCGAGAAATCTAAAGTTTCATGATTATTAATGGCTTTTAAAACCTGTGCTTTTAGGACTCTAAAGCGTTCGTAATTTTTGTAAGCTTCGGTATACTGAAACGGATCTTTTTCAATGTTTAAACTGGGAATGGCATAACCTTGTTTTTCAGGGTGGTTAAATACATCGTTTAAATTATAAGCGACAAATTCACCTAATTGATAAGGATTAGACGACACCCAAACAAGTCTTTCCTTGGGTTTAAATACCACACCATGATGGGCTAAAAGTTGGTTAAGGGCTTTTTCGTTACCATAACCTATGGATTTTCCGTTTAGACCTTCTTTGTTTCTTAAAATGGCCACCGCTTTTTGTGGGGTTATTTTATCTTCAGCATTTAAAAGTTCCTCCATACGTTGGTAGCGGTACAACGAATGACTTTCAACCATGTGTTTTTGGTTTATTTTGTCTTCCGCGTAAGCGTCACTTTGAAAATGGTTAGAACAAATAATTTGATTGCTATTAGGGACTTCATAAACGCCGAAATTATCGGGAGAAACCTCTATAACAATGGCCTTATTATCGATCGCGCTGCCTACAAAAATAGATTCTGATACGAAAACCTCTCGTTTTTTAGCTATGGCAATGGCTTCTTCTATGTTGGTGGCGTATTGCAATATCTCGCGGTTTACTATAGAAATTGGGGTTTTGGCGATTAGTGGTACTTTCGATTTTCCGGCGTTTATGGTTACGGTAAGTCCGTGCTCGTTCATGCCTGAAACGACACCTATCATACCACCCCAAGAAATGGACATGAATTTATAACCTGTTGTGGGGTTTATAAAGGTGATAATTTTGTCTTTGGCAAAGTCGTCGCCAGCATAAAAGTCGAAATTTCTACCTATAATGAGGTTGCCGTCTTCTGTTTTGTCGCCCCAAGCTGCAAATGAAGAACAACCAACCAAGGCGAGATCTTGTAGGGCATGACCAACATCGTGAGCACCATGAAAATAAAGACCTCTTAAGTAGGGTGAAGCAAAAGGTGTGCGATCGTTTATGGCGTATTTGGAAAGCCCGTAAATTTCAGATTTGTATTCGTTATTAACATGTAAATACATTTTACGGTTGTACCAAGCTACAAATCGTTGCAAGAATTTTTGATTGGTTTCCGAAGGGACTAAGTCTTCTATTTTAGAAAGGAAATATCGCTCTTGATTTTGAAACAATTCTCTGGTTAGACTTCCTGTAATTAGTCCTCTTTCGTAGGGGTCGCCTTCAACATATAGCTCCCATAAGCCTTGTTTGTTTTTGTTTAAAGTATTATTTCCTAAAACAAAGGAAGAGTCATTTATTTCAATACGTTTAGGTATGGAATCGTTAAAATCGCTAACATAGGGAATATCCTGCAACGAGCTAGATACACCACAGGATACTAAAACCAACATGATACAAGCCAAGCATAAAATCTTATGTGTAATCCCAAATTTGTTATTCATATTAGGCCTGTTTTTTTAAGATTTTTTCGGCTTTTTTGATACTGAGCTTTTCTTTATAGTCCAACCATTTTTGTCCGTAAAAACGACGCATTAAATTGTCGAAATGACGCATTATAAAAACGTTGTAAAGCATGGTTGCAAACTTTTTTGGACGTTTTGGTAAGGCTCTTAATGTCATTGAAAATCCGCCATCAAGGTATTTGATGTAGTGCCAATAACCACTGGGCATATAAAGGGCATCGCCATGTTTCATATCGGCTTGAATCCCTTCAGCGTATTGTAGTGCCGGATAGGTTGTAAAATCTGGGTTGTCCATATCAATTTTGTCAATATTATGAATGGAAAATGGCACCTGATATAGGTATTTAGATTGTTCTTGCGAAAAAAGGGTAACACTTTTATTACCATGAAAATGGAAGTGCATACTGTCTGGTAAATCAATATCGTAATGCATAAACACTTTTGATTTACCGCCTCCAAAAAATAATGCCGGCAAGCGTTTAAAGAATTTTAGTCCGATGTCGGGATATTTAAAATCCTTTAGTAATTCGGGCATGCTGTCTAAAATATTATAAAAGAAAATACGTAAATCGGTAGGTTCTGTTTTTAAGATTTCGATGTACTCCTTTAATTTAATTTCCTTTACAGGGGCATAAACGCTTTGTTTGCCTTTTGCAGGTTTGTTGTTGTAAAGCGGCACCACTTGATCTCCCGCACGTTCTTGGATGTAGTCTAAGCTCCATTTCTCATAAGCAGGCCAGTCAGCAGTAAGATTTTCAATTAATACGGGGCGTTGAGGTTTGTAGTAGTGTTCAATAAAATCTGCCTTACTAATACTCTTAACTCTCGTAATAGGGGTTGTTTTAAATTTTCCCATGCCTTTAATTTTCCGTGTTATCTTCTATATTATTTGCTTTACGTATTTTGTTTAATATGGGGTCCATACCAACAATTTCAGAGCTTGTTAGAACGGCCCCTATAGTAACGCCTAATATGCCATGCATATTTAAACTTTGACCGGTTAATAGGAGGTTTTGAATTTTTGTTCGTGGCGATACAAACGATTTTAGAGGGCTGTTGGCATCTTTTACATAGCCATACATCGAACCGTTATTAGAGCCAATATAATCACGATAGGATAGTGGGGTAGAGGTATAGATCTCTTCTATGCAATCTCTAATATTTGGAAATTTTTTCTCTAACTCTTTAATGAGGATTTCGGCTTTTTCGGCTTTAAATTCTTCGTAAGTTTGGCCTCTTTCATTTTTGTTAACTACCGTGTTAACTGTGTTTTCCCAAGGTTTAACTTCCTCGTATCGCATGTAAGTTAAAACCGTGAGACTATCGCCGTATTCGGCTGTGTTTTTGCCTATCCCCATCGATACCATATAACCCTCAGGCCAACTTTCGTTTGTGTAATCCTGGCTAGTCCAAACCGTTTCTCGGTTTTTAAAATGGTAGTAATTCCGATTATGATATTTAAAAGAATTTGGTTTTAAAACGATATATAAGCTAAAACCAGCAATAATACTTTCAATGTTTTTAATTCTATTGGAGTAAACTTTTCTGAATTTATCTTCTCCAACCAGCTGAATGGTTAATTTAGGTTCGATATTAGAAATAAATACATCACCTTTAATTTCATCACCTTTTTTGGTGAATACCGACGTTATTTTTTTGTCCTTATAACCAAACTTTACAACTTCTTGATGTTTATAGGCTTCGCCATGATTTTCTTTAAGTCTTCGAATTAAAAGTTTAGAGATTTGGCTGCCCCCATTTATACACCTGTAAGCGCTTTCGATATACGAGTTTACCGTTAAAGCATGCACATAAAAAGGTGTGCGGTCTGGGTCTCCTGCGTATAAAAAGTTGGTGCCTGCGAGCACAGCGCGTAAAGATTCATTGGTTGTTAAAGAATCGATGAAGTCTTTAGCTTTTAAACTAAAAATATCAGAGTTTTTATAATATGGTTTTCCGTGTTTTAAACGGTACAGAGGAAATTTACCGCAAAACTCTTTCAGTTTATCACAGTAGGCTATAATGGCCTTTTCTTCGTCTGGAAACTGAGAGACCATTTGTTGAATAAACTTTTCATAACCTTGAGCGTGTTTGTATTCGGTGTTATCGTCGCCAAAGGAAACCACATCAAAAGCATCTTCATCTAATTTCTTCAGCTTTAATTCATCCATAATGCCTAGATAATTAAAATACTGATATAAGTTTTGACCTTCACTTAAACCACCAATATAATGTACGCCAGTATCGAAAATGGTTTTATCTCTAACAAAGGTTTGTAAATTGCCTCCGTATTGGTTATTTTTCTCTAAAACACAAACACTATAGCCTTCTTTAGCTAAAATATTGGCTGAGACTAAACCGCCTAGTCCACTTCCTATAATGACAACATCGTAATGTGATTTCATTCTTAAATGGCTGTTTTAGTTAAAACTTTAATGTTTTCATTTTGATAGCTCGTTTGAAATCCTAAACCAGTTAAATTAGGTGTCTCCAGATGCCTACTGCTGTTCAATAGAATAATCTGATCTAGATTATTAAGAAAAGGTTTCAGCATATTTTCATGAGTTATTTGACTAGAGTTTAAAATTAAAACTTTTGCTTGATAATCCACCAAGGCTTCAACGCTATTTGTACAGGTTATTTGTCGTGTTTTGGTGATATAACTATTTTGAATAATACACCTAGTTTTAGCATTTTCAATATAGGAAAAGATCTTTCGATCTCCCGAATGTAAGGCTAAAAGGAGGCTTAGTTGTGCTGCATCGTTTGTAATATGCGCAATCGAGGTCTTTAGTTCTACACGATTTAAAATCTCGTAGTAATCGTTTTGATGTGTCTTTAAGTCTAAACGCACTTTTTTATAAAGTGCCTGTCCTTTATAACGATAATCGTCTAAAAGCATTTTATGAAAGTAGGTTGGCCCTTCTTTTTCTTTCCTAAATGTATTGAACTCACTTCTAAAATAGGCCCCAATTTGTTTGGCATGTTGTGAATAATTTTTTCCAAACGGGTTGTTATTTGCTGGAATGCGATCTAATATTTTAAGATCAAGTTGGCCATCACGAATAACCGATTCACCTTTAGGGATAATTTCGGAATTACCATGAATTAGCACTGGAATAATATCTAAATTGAACTCCTGAGCAAGATAAAAAGCACCTTTATGAAAGCGTTTAATTTTATGAGTTGTAGAGCGTGTTCCTTCGGGGAAAGCCATTAGAGTGTAGCCTTGATCTACTTTTTCTTTTAAATGATCAAGACCGTTGTCTATACCATTCGATACGGGGTAAAAACCGGCCAACTTTACGGCTTTTCCAAAAATGGGCGAGTTGTAAACCCAATCGTTTACTAAAAATATAATTTTAGGATGCAATTTACCAATAGCCAAAATGTCCAAAAACGAACTGTGATTGGCGATAATGATACCTGTTTTTTTGAAATCTTCTTGTGGTTCGTTACTAATGGTTTTGATAAGAAATGGATTGGAGTCTAATACCGATTTCATAAATTTTGAAATGCATTTATGAAACCAGTTCATCTTGGTTTCTTTAGGTAAAGGGATAATCTTCATAAATGTCACACTAAAAAGTGAGAGCAAAAATCCTCCTAATCCAAAGTAAGTGAACGATAGTATAGAATGTACCAATACCCTTAAAGAAACAGGTCGTTTATTAGGGCCACCAATAAACAGTTTAAACAAAATAGGTTGTATGGTGAACGCCACAAGCAGGGCAGACAAAATACCTATTAAACAAACCAATGAAATGGAGTGTAAGGCAGGGTGTTTGGCGAATATTAAAACGCCAACACCTAAAATAGTCGTGATTACCGAAAGTAAAATAGAAGTTTTATGCGTGGGCAACGCTTTGACCCCCGTGCGACATTCCTGAAGCAAACCATTGGTTATAAAAATGCAATAATCTATACCTAAACCAAAAATAAAGGTTGAAATGATGATATTGAAAATATTAAATTCAATATTAAAAAAGCCCATAATGCCAATGGTTAATAACCAGGTTAAACAAATGGGGATGGCAGTTACTAAGGTTAATGAAAAGCTTTTGTATGATACCAATAAAATGATTAAAATCACGATAAGCGAGTAGCCTATAAGTTTATTGAAATCACTTTTAAGATGTCCTAAAAGGCTTTCATTCATTTGCCTTCTGTCTATAATAACAATGTGCTCTTGGTTTTTAAAGCGGTTTAAAACAGGAGCGTCATCTTTCACTTTCACCAAAGTTGTAATGGTCGTAAAATGGTCTTCTGTGGCTAAATAATCATCTACAGAAAAAGCTTTTAAAGTTTTATAATCGGCGCTCTCTAATGGTTTGAAATCTTTATGTAATAAATTATAGAAGGCTTGAAAGGTTGAAGGTTTAAATCCTAAGGCATTACCGCTTTCAATAATATCACTTTTGGTGCTGTTTATGGTTTGTTCATCCCAAAAGGCATGCCAACGGGCAATTTGCTTTTGTTGTTGTTTCTCCGAATGCACTAAGGTGCTTAACGAGCTGTAGTTGATGAGGTCCTTACTGCTTTTTAAATCTTCCAGTTCGTTTAAAACGGCTTCATTGACTTGTAAAGTGTTTTCTTCGGAAGTGCCATAAGCGGCAATATACAGTGATTTGGAACTGCTGTTAATGAGTTTGTCTAACCGGGCTTCGGAAGCTTTTAAATGCTCAGGCTGATAATTAAGTTGGGTGAGGTCGTTGTTAAACTTCACCGTGTTGTAGGTAAAAAGGCTTGCTATACACAGTAAAATTACGGTGATTACAGCCCATTTTTTTTTGTGTAGGTTATAAGAGGCGATTTTATCCAATAAGGTATTCCTTTTCGATTTGGTAGCCGATTCCCGATAGACATGCGGAATAAATAGCAAAGCAAAAACCGACGATCCCAAAACACTAATGGCAGCAAAAACGCCTAAATCTTGTAAGGCTTGAGAGTTGATAAAAAGCAGACATAAAAAGGCTAAAGCCGTGGTTAAGCTGCTCATTAAAATAGGTTTGGAAATCTCTGTGTAGAGGTTTTTTACATCGTTTTTGTTTCTAAGATGTGTTAGGATATGCAAGGAATAATCTAAAGTCACACCTAATAATACAGAGCCAATACCTAAGGAAATGGCCGAAATTTTTTCACGGATGATAAACAATAACACAATGGCCAATAAGCCTCCAAAAATAGTGGGCACAAATAGAATGATAGGCACACTAAGTTTCCTGTAAAATATGATGAAAATAAGCAGCAATACCGTTAGGGCTATACCAATGGTTAGCTGGATATCTTTTTTAATTTGGTTGGCATTGGCAACAGCTATTAAAAGTCCTCCAAAATACTCGCTCTGGACTTGGCCCTTAAAAGCCTCATTTAATTGGCTATTGGTTTGATATAAATTTTCTGCAAACAAGGTGTTTTTTGAGGTTTCGTTTGCGTCTAAAACCGGTGTGATAAATAATAAAATGTGTGATTGATCTTCACTGACTAAAAAACCATTTTGTAAGGTGAAATCGCCGCCAAAGCTTAAATCCTGTAATTTTTTTAAGGCGGTTAGCGAAAGACCTAAGGGGTCCTTTAAAATTAAATCCTTGGCAATAAAACCCGAAGGTGAAATTAAGGTTTTATAATTTTGAATGGTAGCAGCCTTTATGCTGTCTTCATTTATTTTTTGTGCTAAAAGCGTATAGTCGTTCTCGTCTAAAAACAGCGGCAGGTTGTTGTAAACAAAATCCATAGTATTTTGCATGTCGGCATTGTCAAACCGACCCTGAATGTTTTTAATATAGGGTTCCGAATTTTTAGTAACACTGTCTATAAATTGGGACGCATATTGGGTGAGTTCATCTACCGAAGCTTCTGGCGTTTTGCTAATGTGAACGATAATTTTATCGGTGAAATTAACTTGATCTAAAACCTTGTGTAAATCGGAATTGGCTTCCGTGGTTGGAATGAGTTTGCTTATGTCTTCTTCAAATTCAATTTTTGAAGCGGTGTAAATTAAAGCAGCAAAGAATACGATTAATAGCCCGAAACCTAATGCTTTTCTAGCATGAATGTAGGTATATATGTTGTAAAACAGCTTATGCATTAACTACCGATCCTTTTTTCTTTTGAAATCCAGAAAAAAGCAAATAACTTAAAGGTCCAACAATAATAGCCGCAATCGTAGCTAAACTGAAACTTCCTACTATATATGTTTTAAGGTGTTTTAAGACTTCAATATTTAAAGTGATTTCATTAAGGTTAAAAGTTTCGTTTTGGCCTAGAATAAAATTTCCTAATACAAAACTCACAAACACAATAAAAGGAATGAATGGCGGTAAGCTTACATTCGAAAAGGTAAAGGCAATGGCCTTATTCAGTTTGAAAATTACCGATAAAAAAATCACCAAAGCCGAATGTAATCCCCATAAAGGTGTTAGCCCGATAAACACGCCTAAAGTTAGTGATAAGGCCTTTTTTTTAGGAGAGTCGTTCTGACTGATAAAGTCTTCAATAACGAAGCGTTTAATCCCTTTTTTTTTTAATTTTCTGAAGAAATCTCTAGGTTTGATATACAGAAAGGTGAGTATCACAAACCATGTGTTTAAGATGCTGATGCGGGTAAAATCTTTAAAAGGGCGAAAATGCGATACACGTTCTGCCTCATCATATAAAATATTTATAGGTATGTTTTTTACCACAGTGCCTTTCCACGCAGCCCTTACAATAATTTCAATTTCAAATTCGAATTTTGAAGTATAAAATTTCAAGTTTTTCAAATGGCCAATTGGATAAAGGCGGAAGCCCGATTGGGTGTCTTGTAACTCAATTCCTGTTTCTAACTTATACCAAAAGTTTGAAAATTTATTTCCGAAACTGCTTTTCTTCGGAACACCTTCTTGGTTCATGTTACGGGAACCAATTAACAGCAGGTTTTTGTTTTCACTTGCTTTTAAAGTGTCTAGAAAAACAGGTATATCTTCTGGGAAATGTTGCCCGTCAGAATCTATGGTGATGGCATAATCGTAGCCTAAACGTAAGGCTTCTTTGAAACCGGCTCGCAACGCTTGACCTTTACCTTTGTTTTCGGGAAAGTGAATTTGGTTTAAATTCGGGTACTGCTTAATAATATTTGGAGTATTATCGGTAGCGCCGTCGTTTACGATAATAATATGATTGGTGTGTTCTAAAACCCCATCAATGACCTTCTGCAATGTTTTTTGGTTATTATAGGTTGGTATAATAACGCAACACGGCAATTCATTTGGGTTAGTTTGTGCTACAGTCTCTTTCATTGTTGGTTAGCATTTGATTGGTATAATCAAATGGGTATTTTTTACAAATATACTATAACTTAAAATATGCTTTGTATTTCGTAGACATAATCATGAAAATGATCATCGGCATAAACTTGGCTCACTTTGTTAATTTTCGATTTCAAAGCTTATTAAAGCATGCTAATTTAATAGTAATGTAAGATACTGAAGGCGTATAGTGTGGCCAAACAAGGTGTTGTGATTAAAAGAGAAGTATCTCAAAACAAAAAAGCACCTATTGAATGAATAGATGCTTTTTGTTATGGTGTTTTTTAAAGTCTTTACTTTAATTTGTTTTCAATAAGATCGTAAAAATCTTGAAGTGTTGTTACATTTATAAAATCATCACTTACTAATTTTACACCAAAATTTGATTCGATAGCCACTACTAAATCAACAAAATCTAAGCTATCAAGTTCTAGTGTTTCTTTTAAATTTGCTCCTGGCTCGATATCTTCCGATTCCACTTCAAACTCATCAACAAGAAAGTTGTTTATTTTTTCAATAATAACTTCTTTTTCCATCTCTGTCTTATAATTTTTTTATTATTAATGCTGAATTTGTTCCTCCAAATCCAAAAGAATTGGACAAAAATACATCAATTTTTTTATCTAGCGTTTTGCTTACTAAATTTAATTTGCTTGCATCTTCATCGGGGTTTTCCAAATTGATATTTGGTGCAATAAATGAATTTTGCATCATCAGCATGGAATAGATCACTTCACTAGCTCCTGCCATCCAACATTCATGGCCAGTCATCGATTTGGTAGAACTTACATGCGGACCATTTTCTCCAAAAACATCAAATATGGCTTTAGCTTCATTGCTATCACCAATGGGAGTAGAGGTTGCGTGTGCATTAACATAGTCAATTTGGTTGGTTGGTATATTAGCCTGTTCAATGGCTTTTTTCATGGCGCGCGACGGGCCTTCTACATTAGGTGTCGAAATATGTTCGCCGTTAGATGAAAAACCATAACCAACAATTTCTGCTAAAATTGGAGCGCCGCGTTTTACCGCCGACTCGTAACTTTCTACAATTAAAGTAGCGCCACCACCACTGGGTACTAAGCCGTCACGGTTTTTATCAAAAGGTCTCGAGGCTTTTCCAGGCGTGTCTGTTTGCACAGAAAAAACACCTAAACCATCAAAACTTCCCATGGCAAGTTCGTTTATTTCTTGAGCACCACCACAAATAATACAGTCTTGAAGTTCGCTTTTTATAAGCTGATAGGCCATTCCAATGGCATGAGAGCCACTGGCACAAGCAGCACTTACTGTAAAATTGATGCCTGTTAATTTGAATATGGTTGCCAAATTCATGGTAATGGAGGAGTTCATTCCTTTAAAAATCGCTCCTGAACCAACCAAATTCGTGTCTTTCTTTTCACGAATAACATCCGTAGATTCTACAATAGATTTTGCGGTACTATCATTACCGTACAGAATACCTACCTCATGCGTGTTTATATAATCTTGCGTGATTTTTGCATTTTCTAGGGCTTCCATGGTGGCTACATAGGCATAAGCACCTTCTTCACCTAAGCTAATACGCTGTCTTCTGCTAAGTTGTTTTTTTAAATCGGGGGTGTCAACCATTCCCGTTAGGCAAGAACGAAATCCGAATGGTTTTCTTTTGTCATCAAAAATAATTCCCGAAGTTCCGTTATACAAGGACTGTTTGACTTCTTCTAAATTTTTGCCAATGCAGGAATAAATGCCCATGCCCGTAATTACAACTCTTCTCATTTTTTGATTATTTAGGAATAAATGCCACCATTAATATTGATAACTTCTCCGGTAATATAAGAAGCTTTTTTGGAAGCTAAAAATGATACAAGATGTGCAACCTCCTCAGGGTCACCAAAACGGTTTGCTGGTACTAATTTTTTTAGTTCCTTTTCATTTAAGTCTCCTGTCATATCGGTTTTAATAAACCCAGGAGCAACAGCGTTTACCGTAATATTTCTTTTGGCAATTTCTTGAGCCAAGGCTTTTGTTGCCGAAATTACAGCCCCTTTTGCAGCCGAATAATTGGTTTGTCCTGGAGTTCCTTTTAGTCCAGAAACAGAAACCAAGTTAATGATACGACCATATTTGTTAACCAATAACTTTTGGATGAGGTGGTTGGTTACATTAAAGAATCCGTTAAGACTGGTGTTTATAACATCGCTCCAATCTTCAGGTTTCATCCACATGAATAAACCATCTTTCGTGATGCCGGCGTTGTTTACAATCACTTCAATAATATTCTCTTTGTGAGCTTCTTGCCAGGTGTCTAAAGCCTGAGCGACTTCCTCTAGGTTTGAAACATTAAAAGGCAGTAATTCGCCTTGTCCGCCAGCTTCTTCAACAGCTTTTAAGGTGTCTAAAGCGGCTTCTTTATTACTATTATAATTTATAATGATATGATAATCAGAATCTTTAGCCAATTGTATGCAAATGGCTTTTCCAATACCTCGTGATCCTCCTGTTACTAATGCATATTTTGTCATTACCCAATTGTGCTTAAATTATACAATATTATTCTCATGATTCATCAAAAAGGCCTTAACCTCATTGACATAAGGATACATAACGACATCCTCCTTAAATACAGGGACTAATTTTCTAATAGCATCGTAGGCTTTTTTTGTCTTAGATGAAATTTTATCTTGAAAACCTAAATATTCTATAGCCTGTACAATGGTTATTAATTCAATGGCCATCACTTCATAAGCGTTTTCTACAACCCTTTTGGTAATAAGTGCTGCATTGGTACCCATACTAACGATATCTTGATTATCGTTGTTATTTGGGATACTATGCACATACATTGGGTTTGAAAGCATTTGATTTTCTGCTGTTGTAGAGGTTGCTGTAAATTGAACACCTTGCATTCCAAAATTAAGTCCTAAAGTCCCTAAGTTAACAAAAGCTGGCAGTGTATTGTTCAGGTTTGGGTTTAATAAATAGTTAAGTTGACGTTCGGCCAGCATACTCATTTTGGTAACCACTAGTTTTAGCTTGTCCATTTCTAAAGAGACGTAGTCGCCATGGAAATTTCCACCGTGATATACATGCTGCTTTTCAACGCTCACAATAGGGTTGTCGTTTGCCGAGTTCACTTCTTCCATTAATATACGCTCCACATCATTTAGGGTGTCTAAAACAGGACCTAAAATTTGAGGAACACAACGAATAGAATAATATTCTTGTACTTTTTCTTCAAAAACCCTAACATCTGGATTTTTGTTGTATAGGAATTCCTCACGTTTTCTAGTGAGTTGACTATCTTCTAAATGTTCGCGCATGCGTTTAGCAATGTCACGCTGACCTTTATGTTTTTTACTTTGATTAAGCTCTGAAGATAAATGATCGTCATAGGCCTGCATGATCTCATTGATGGCTGAAGCACATAAAATACCCCAGTTTAGTAAACGACGCGTATTAATGGTGTTTACAATACCAATACCTGTCATTACGGAAGTCCCATTCATTAAAGCTAAACCTTCACGCAGCACCACAGAAATAGGCTTTAAATTTTCAATTTCGAAAACCTCTTTTGTCGAACGGAATTCGCCTTTATAAATAACTTCGCCTTCACCAATTAAAACAAGCGCTAAATGTGCTAACTGAACTAAATCGCCACTGGCACCAACGCCACCATGCTCGTAAATTAAGGGTGTTATGTTTCTGTTTATAAGCTCTGTCATTAACTCGATAACCGATTTATGAACTCCAGAGTGCCCTAAAGACAGGGTGTTTAATCTGGCTAGCATAGCCGCTTTCACGTATTGCGGATCTATAACTTTTCCAGTTCCAGATGCGTGACTTCTAATTAAATTATATTGAAGCTTAATACGATCTTCATCGTTGATTTTGTACTGAGCCATGGGACCAAAGCCCGTATTAACTCCATAGATGGTTTTATTTTGAGAAAAGTCCTTTAAAAAGTTAAAACTGTTTTCTATGGTTTGATATACGCTGGGATCAATTTCTAAAGGGTTGTTTTCAAAAATAATTTTATAAAATTCTTCAATCCTAAGAGTTCCATCTAGTTTTAGCATCTATATCGTTTTGGTGTATAAATAAGTGTTTTAATAACGGCTTGTAAAGTAGTTATTTTGGAGTGCAAATTTAGAATAATAAATGAGTTTTTTATAAGAAGATGTTTGTAGTTTCTAATATAGTACGCGGTTATTCTAGTTTTTTCATAAAAATGCATGCATTTTCACTTTTTAGTATTAAAAAAAATGATGTTTGAATCTGGCTTTAAATCACCCCTCTGAATTTTTAAATTTTAATATCACCTTATGACATGGCATGTCATCATAAAATCAGCTTAGAGGTTTTAAATTTGAAGTATCATTTAACGCTTAGTTGCCTAGTGTTAGTAAAACTAAATATTGGTTGTTGCTAATGATTTCGGTAATTAATTTAAAACCTTATTATCATGAATACTTTAGAATTAGATATCGTAGAAGAAAGCTTAGGATACAATTTGTTTAAATATAGCTACTTGACTTTGTTTGTTTTTAGTTTGGGAGGGTTGCTAACAAATTTAGTTGTTAACGGTTTTTAAAAAGCAATAGTTAGAAAAAGAAAAATTTAATAATTAAAAAAGCTCTTGAATTTAATTCAAGAGCTTTTTTTGTTTTAATAAGGCTATTAAATCGTGTGAAATTATATTTTGAATTAGGCTTTTTGAGAACTTTTAGTAAAGTATTTTTTACGTAACCAAAAAGATACGCGTACGAGTAATATAAGGGCTGGTACTTCAACCAGAGGACCAATAACGCCTGTAAAAGCTTGGCCAGAGTTTAATCCGAAAACGGCAATGGCAACTGCTATGGCGAGCTCAAAATTATTTCCGGCAGCTGTAAAAGCGACTGCTGCTGTTTTGTCATATTCGGCACCCATAGCCTTTGTAAAGAAAAATCCAATGATGAACATGAGGGCAAAATAAATAAGTAATGGTACCGCGATGATGAGGACATCCATAGGAATTTCAACAATCAACTCGCCCTTAAGAGAAAACATAACGATGATTGTAAAGAGTAAGGCAATCAGTGTTAAAGGTGAAATGGCAGGTATGAATTTGGTATTATACCAATGCTCGCCCTTTAATTTCACTAGTATAAGTCTGCTTAATATGCCTAATAAAAACGGAATACCAAGGTAAATAGCCACGCTTTCAGCTATAGTAGCTATGGAAATATCCACTATAGCACCTTCAAAACCAAAATAAGGCGGTAAAATGGTGATGAATATCCAAGTGTAAAAGCTATAAGCGAAAACTTGAAATATACTGTTCAAGGCTACAAGGCCAGCGCCATACTCTGCATTACCTTCGGCAAGATCATTCCATACCAAAACCATCGCAATACAGCGTGCTAAACCTATTAATATCAATCCTACCATGTATTCCGGGTAATCCCTTAAAAAGGTAATGGCTAGAATAAACATAAGTACGGGACCCACGATCCAGTTTAAAATGAGTGAAATGGATAGGATTTTAGTGTTTTTAAAAACCTTAGGAAGTAAGGCATAATTCACTTTGGCTAGAGGCGGATACATCATTAATATCAGTCCAATAGCGATTGGGATATTAGTGGTTCCAACGCTAAATGAGTCAATGATCTCTGGAAACGAAGGCACAAAATATCCGATACCTACCCCAATAGCCATGGCTATAAAAATCCAAAGGGTCAGGTACGAGTCTAAAAAGCTTAATTTTTTATTTGATGCCATCTTATGCGTTTATTTGTGAGTACACATAGTATAACTCGGTAGCGATTTGTATGCTTCTTTCGTTATATTTTTCGGCTTGTTGCGGCGTACCGTCAAAAGCCTTTGGGTCTTCAAACGTAATTGGAATACGCTTTTCTGCTCCGGCTATAAACGGACAGCCACCGTCAGCTTGAGAACAAGTCATTATTGCTGCAAACTCTGAAGTTGGATTAAACGGGGCATCTAATTTTTTAGAAAACCCAATAATAGGATGGGCGTTATTAGTATATTTTATACTGTACACAGGGTTTTTGTTTTCAGAAAGGGTTTCAATCTCAAATCCTGTGTTTTTTAGAGTTTCCGCTACAACAGGAAAAAGAGCTGTAGCTTCGGTTCCTCCAGAATAGCAAAATACTTTTTCAATATTAAAATGATAAGCAAGCGTTTGTGCCCATACTTGCGACAAATGACTACGTCGAGAATTATGGGTACAAATAAAGTTGATGCGTATGTCTTGTTTAGCATTTACTTTGGCTTGAATAAAATCGATTAAGGGTTGAAGGGTTTCTTTGCGTTCCTGTGAAATACTTTCAACATTGAAGGTTGAAATGGTGGTTTCAATATTTTTAAAAAGGCTCATTCTTTTGTTCTTTACAATTTTAATTATGATTTAGCAACAGCCACTATTTGGTGAGCAACTTGAAGCAGTTGGTTTTTGAATTTCAGAAAGTTTCATTTTTGGCTTTTCTTGAGGAATACCACAGTTGTCCTTAGCAAGGCAATCGGTTTGTTTTGTAGCTAGAAGAAAATGTTCGCCATCGAATTCCAATCCGTATTTGCCAATAGTAGCACCTTGATATTCCACTTCAATTTCTAAATCACCAAGCTCCAGGACCTTTTCTGATAGCTCTATGATGTTTAGTAATTTCTCAGGATGTAATCTGTGATCGTAATCGTTGGCATTCCACAATTGAAAATTGGCCACTTCTTCATGACGTACCGTGCCACCACAGTCTATAAAGTGTTTGGTTATTTTTCCAACTTCGGTAACGTGAAAATGACTAGGTACCAATTCGCCATTTGGCAATTCAAAAGCTATTTTGTCTAAGGTGGTGAGTTTGTTTTTTACTTCAGATAGTGTCATAATTATTCTTTTTTATTGTAATAATACGATTAATACGTTTAAATTTTTTTAACAACAGTCTTGTTTAGTAGGGAGGTCTTGATCTAGAAATTCGGACATAACCGTTTTCATTTGTGCCCATTTTTCGTGGTTAATGCAGTAGCATACGCTAGTTCCTTCAACAGTCCCTTTTATTAAGCCAAGTTGTTTTAACTCCTTTAAATGTTGAGAGATTGTGGGTTGGGCTAAACCTATTTCGTTAACCAAATCTCCACAAACACAGCTATCTATTTTAAATAGGTATTGTAAAATGGTTACACGTGCAGGGTGACTAAAGGCTTTTGAAATTAAAGAAATTTCATTTTGTAAGTCGTTAAACATTTCGGTTTTAGCTAATCCCATAATCTTATTATTTATACATTGCAATATTACGATAAATAAATGAAAGCAGAGCTGTTTTTAGTTTATTTTTAAAAGGAACTTGTTTTAAGATGTTGATTATTAGTGTGTAAACAGAGTGTATTGATGTGTTAGCATTTTATTCATAGAAACAAAAAAGCTGCTACTGAATAATTTCAATAGCAGCTTTTTCATTGATTTTGATAATTATCTTACCATTTTCTATTCCCAAAAAGCTTGTTAATAATAAGCTTTGTTGAGTATGTAGTCGCTAACCACCTTAGTTTTTCAGGTATCCAGTTAATAGGATTCAAGCTTTCAGTATAATCATGCTTAAGCATTTTTATTTCTTCCAAGGCAATTTTACGTTCTAAATCTAAAATCTTTAAATCGCGTTCAATGCTTTTTGTGTTTTTATATGATTTCATACTAATTAAAAAACTTTTCAGACAGTTTACTGATTATAAAATTGCTCATATATTTTCTTAACATAAATGCAATTATAGACAGTAAAACAAATCCTCCGCCTACAATTAAGAATCCTTGAGTGTAGTTTCCTAAAGATTTACCAATTAGAAAAGCCAAAGCAATAGCTAGAAAAGTTAAACCAATAATTAACAAACTTCCAATGAATAAAGTTTTAAAAACGATACCAAAGGAGGTTGTTAATTGTTGAAATATCTTGAGTTTATAGTACTCATAAGAAGTATGAAAAAACTTCTCACTAACTTGTTTTGCTTTTTGATTAGTGTTGGCCAAGGAGTCGTTTAAACTCATATGTATTTATGATTTTTGTAAATTTTTGCTTTTTTCTTTAAGATCTTTTAATTTCTTCTCAAGCGTTGAAATGATATCTTCTGCTTTATAACTAACATCAGAAACCAAGGCTTCAACATGCTCGTCCAAACTCTGCTTTTTTGTTGAAGCAGTACTTATTGCTTGCTCTTTTAAATCGTGTGCTAAATTAGTTAATTTATCCTTAGCAGTATCTGCTTCGTCACTAATACGTTGTCTAGTATTTACGCCTTTATCTGGAGCAAATAAAATTCCTAAAACTGCACCAATAGCTGTTCCTGCTAGAAGTCCTAAAAATGTGTTACCATTATCATTCATAATTTTTGTTTTTAATTATTAATGCTATACAAGTATACAATATACAAAATGATTTATTCTCTGAAAAGAATTTAAGGACTAAAGTAAAATACTTCTTACACCCTTAAAAAGTATGTATTTTATTGATACTTGATTATTTAAAGTAAAGGTATATCTAGAATATAGACCTCTAGCCGACACTTAATGTCGTCTGTTTTATAGGGCTTTCAAACTAGCTTTGTGTGGAAACAAAACTGTAAGCAAGTGATTAATTTATTAGGTAGTAAGAAAAAAATACTTGGATTTCATGAAAATCCAAATATTAAAACGTTTAGTGAAACTTTAAACACCGATCAGTTAGAAGCCATGGTGCATGTCTTTTTTTTAGTTGTTATGGCCGATGAGACTGCTTTAAATCTTAAAATGTACAATTTTATTCATGAACAATTTAAAGGTGTGGGCTTTGATATTAAGAAAGCTTATGTGCATAAATATGCTTCAAGAGCGGATGCTGAAGCTTATGACATTCTAGCTGATTTAAATTTTGAGCAAAAAAAGTGGTTTGAAACAGCCTTACGTGCTATGCTTTATGATATTCATGTTAGGCCTACTTCCAAACAAATAGAACAGTATAATATTATTTGTGAAAAGACGTTGAATATGTATACTAGAGAAGCTATTCACTAATATTTTTATGAAAATTAAGGCCTTATCAGCATTTCACAACCTACAAAAAAACGAGCTTTTTACTTTTAATGACGTTCAGAAATGGCTGTTGGATTTTGAATCTGAATTTAAAGATATCAAGTATAACTGGTCTTGCCCAAATTTGAAATGTCGTTATAAATTCACTGGGAGTTGCTCCTGTACGACTAAAGATGATGCTTTTCTTTTTTTAACGCTATATGAAAGGTTATTGGAGTTTTCATTTTATCACAAAAACGAAGCGTATGCTCGAAATGAATTGCTAGTTTATGAACAGGTTAAAAACGATGTTTTTGAATGCAAACAATGGGTTGTAAGAAACGAAAAAATTGCTGGCCATGATTGTTTCGAGTTTTTAATGAGTTATTTCAGCTATTCCAATGACCCTAAACATTTACTAGTCGTTGATGAACGTTTATTGGGCTACAATATTTTTGTTGATACTAAAGATTTTAAACATCTCATTTCATTTCTACAAATTTTTGATGAACTGTTCTGGATTCAAAAAATATATCCAGAAAGTGAAATGTTATACGCTTTCGAGTGAGGAGGATTTGGTTAGTTTAGTCATCAAATAGAAAATGGTCAAAATCACCTTCAATAAATCGTGGAGGATATTCTAAACCTAAGGTCTCTTGTAAGGCTTTGTCTTCCCAAACATTTTTTAATCCAATTTCCAAGTTTAAGTGGTAATTATCATCACGTTCGGTATAGCCACAAAGCAGATATTTTTTGTTTAATTTTTTAAAATATCTAAAAAATTCGGCCATCACATAAAAAATGGTTTCATTACAATCTCCTGTAATTTCATATCGGTAATAAATGGGGCGTTCTAATTGTTTCGGACTAATTAAATCGGTTGCTCTCAGGTTTTTGTTATCTATTTCTCGGTTTCTAAGTTTTATATAGGTCGCTTCCTTAATAGGTAAAACGATACAATGTCCTGCATAATACCCTGTTCTTCCTGTAAATACAAAGTTAAGTTCCGGCAGTAATTTAACGGCCTCTCGAATCAATTCATCGTTTACGTAACTGTCGTCTTTATGCTGAGAGTCTATGTAATTATCGATATGCTTGATGTCCAAATCGTAGTCAATGGTTCTTATGTTTGGTGTTGTAAGTTCGAGTTGATCTTTGTACCAAGATAAATTTGGAAGTTTGCTGTTTTGCTCGGAAAGTGAGTACTTTCTGGTTTTAAAGCTGTAGAAAGTAGGAATTGGAACCGCAGCATTAAGGTTGTGTATGAGTTGGTAAGGCATTAATGTTGCCAAAACAATATCTTCTTCTTTTTCAGATTTCACTAGGGTTAAATCTTTTTCCCAGCGCTGTATGGTTCGTAAATCGACTTTAATACTTGCGGCAAAATCGATTTGAGACAAGTTATTGTATTCTCGATAATCCTTAAATAACTCGCCTATGGAATGATATCTTTTCATCTATGTGTTAAAATAGTCAATAAATATAATTAAAAATAGCCTCATGACATTTAATGTCGTAAGAATTACGGTTAGGCACTCTTAAATTTGCAACATGTAACTGGAAACCTTGTGGTTTTTTAATTCCAATACCATGTGTCAACGTACAGAAAATGAAAACCATAGACCGATTACTTCCTTGGAGTATCGTGTTTTCATCTATTTGCATATGCTTTCTAAGTATAGAAAAGAAGACATGTTTGGTATGGCTCCTGCTGTGGCTAATTTATTTATGTTGCCTTTAGATAAAGCAGAAAATTTATTGGTGCAATGGTTAATTAATTTCAGAGAAGATGGGCAATATGCTTCGGTGTATGTTCCAAAAAGTTTGGACCTTTAATTTTTTTGATTTATCCATTAGAAGTTATAAATGTCACATTTCCAGTATACTAGAAAAATAATTATAGGATGCTTCTACATAAATTAAAAGAAATAGAAATTGCGATAGATGATCGCAAAAATTCTAGTTTGGAACAAATACAAACGGCTTCAACACTAAAGGATTTATTGCTTCAAATCGATTATAAATCTGAGCATATCACGGATTTGTCTTTAGATAGAACCTTGGATCTTTTAATTCATTTAAAGGGTGATGATTTGTCTTTAGAAGAAGAAAATCTGGTGAGAACAATATTTGTAACTATATAACTGTCTAGGACACAGCATGTCGTATAAGGTTAGTCAGGCTTGTCGTAAATTTGTAGAGCTAAGAATTACAAAAGTATTTTAAGTTTAAGGATTAATTAATGTATTAAAAATTAGAACGGATTAATAGCAATTTGAAGTTTGATTTTTAAGTTTGGGAGGGTAGCAGAATTTATTTTTGTTGCCCTCTTTTTTTAAACTTTAATCTATAACATTTCTTCATCGTAAAATGTTGTGGCATCCTGAATAGCTAGATCTAAATTTTTATTTTCCTGTTCAATTTTAGGGGCTTTCCAATCTAAATAGATGCTGAAATCTGCCAAAACAATCTCTCGGTATTGGTGAACACTTTGGATGTCAAAATATAAACGCCCCGTACGTCTAACAAAAAAATCAGTTAAACTGGTGGTCATTTCGTAGGTGATACTAAACCAAAGTTCTGCTCTTATGAGGCGTTCTAATGGTGATTGATTTTCAAACTCATTTGTTTTGGTTAAAATTTCAAGGGCCTTTTTACCATAATTGGTACATAAATACCACGCATGATAATCGTTTGAAACTTCTATTTTATTTAGTTTTAATTCGAGTTCCTTTTGAAACGTTTTTACTTCATTAGTTGAATTAAAATAGGGTTCAACTAATCGGATCTTTTCTGTTTGAGAGTTTTTTAATTTTGATTTTTCTTCGGAAGACATGCGGTCTAAAACAACCTCCAAGACACGCTGGGCCATTTTTCGGTAGCCTGTAAGTTTACCTCCAGCTATGGTAATTAATCCGGTTGGTGATTCAAAAATTTCATCTTTTCTAGATAATTCTGATGGACCTTTGTCGTTCTCATGAATTAAAGGGCGTAAGCCGGCCCAACTAGACTCTACGTCATTTTCAGTTAAATGAATGTCAGGAAATGTGGCATTTATAGCTTCAAGTATGTATTGTAAATCATTTTTGGTACTCACAACACGATTTTTATTCCCTGTATAATTGGTATCTGTGGTGCCAACATAAGTTACACGACCGCGCGGAATGGCAAAAATCATACGTCCGTCTTTTACATCAAAGTAAAGTGCCTGTTTTATAGGTAATTTATCTCGCGGAATTACGATGTGTATTCCTTTTGTTAAATGGAGGTGCTTATGATTAATCGAATGGTCGGTTCGGCGTATAACATCGGCCCAAGGACCAGTTGCGGAGATGTAATGTTTTGCTGTGATGTTTAGGGTTTGTTTTCCAAGTTGATCTTCACAGTTTAAACTCTTTATTTGCGAGTCTGTATGATAATTGAAAGTTTTAAGTTCGCAGTAGTTCAAAATGGTGGCACCAAATGAAGCTGCTTTTTTTAGTATTTCAATAGTGAGTCTGGCATCATCGGTACGGTATTCAGCATACAAACCACCACCTGTTGTGGTATTAGGATTAAGTAGGGGTTCTTTTGCTAGGGTTTCTTGTTTGTTCAGCATGATTCTTCCGTCCTCACCATGTACATCAGCTAAAAAATCATAGACTTTTAATCCTATAGAGGTCATTAATGGACCATAAGTGCCGCCTTCGCTTAAGGGCAACAGCATTTTTTCCGGAAGGACTAAATGGGGTGCAAGATTATGAACAATTGCACGTTCGGATCCAGATTCCCTTACTAGGCCCACTTCAAATTGTTTGAGGTAACGCAAACCGCCATGTATGAGCTTGGTAGATTTATTACTTGTGCCAGAAGCAAAGTCAGTTTTTTCAATTAGGCAAACACGTAATCCGCGGGAAGCTGCATCTAAAGCAATGCCAGCTCCAGTAATGCCACCGCCAATAATAGCAAGGTCGAAAGTGCTTGTTTTTAGCTTTTCGAGAATTTCTTCTCTTTCATATATTGAAAAATGATCCGCAGAGTTAAGCATATAGGCAAGTCTATATTAAACGTGTTATTTAGCAAAGTTATTAACCAATTGAATAACCTCTTCTAGGTGTTCTGGTAGGGTGTCATGTTTCCATGGGTGTGATGCTCCAAAAACATGATCGGCGCCTTCAACTATTTTAAAAGTGCTTTCGGGGTTCCATTTATGAAGATTTTCTGCTTCTTCAATTAATACGCTAGTATCCTTATCGCCATGAATAATTAGAAAAGGTTGTTTGAGGTTTGAAACCGCTCGTTTAATATTAAGGCGTTCTTGGTGCTTTGTGAAATCTTCAAAGAACTGATAAAAGTGTGGCATTTGTTGTTTTGTTCTGCCGTTTACTACATATTTTACGCCTTCTTTTTTCCACTGTTCCGCATCACCAGAAATAGGGTAGCGGTTGGCATAATTGCTAACACCTGCTAGACTTATTACTTGTTTTACACGATGGTCCTCTTGAGCTTTTATACTTACAATGCCACCAGCTCTGCTATGTCCTAAAAGGATGATGTTATTAGCATCCAATTCGTTTTTATACGTTTGATTTTCAGTTACCCAATCTATAATGGTTTCTAAATCATCTAACTCTTTACTGTAGTTGTTATTGCCAAACGCTTCTAAGTCGGGGAAATCTATGGGGTCTTCAACCGTTCCTCCATTATAAGCAAAATTGAATTTTATAAAGAAGTAATCTAATTCAGCGAAATCTTGAGCCATCAAATCCCAAGCGCCCCAGTCTTTAAAACCTTTGTATCCATGACAAAATATAAGCACTGGTTTAGGGTTTTGGTTGCCTTTAAAAAAGACATCCGTTAGAATCGGTTTGTTGTGTTTACCTGGAATACTATTATTCTTTTCTATGATCATATTACACTTCTTTTTCGGTGAAATCAATTTTAGGATCGCATATTTCTAAAATGAAACCTTTTAGTTCTTTTTCAAAGGCGGCTAACGTATCTTCAGTAATTAAAGCGTTTTTAGAACGGCTTCCTGCTTCCTTTTTTGAAAATTTTAAAAAGCCCGCACCCATATTTTTAAATGAAATGATACCGGCTTCCATAGGATATTTTAGTATGCCTTGCTGTTGCATCATATAGGCATAAGCGAGTATTTGAAAGCTTTTGCTATATTTTTTATAATCAGTAGTAATGTCCTCCCAGTTGGTGATTTCTACTTGATTTTGGTCTACTTTCCCTGTTTTATAATCAATGATTCTAATCACACCGTTGCATTCGTCAACACGATCTACGATACCTCTTAAACGCACTGGGAAGTCTAACTCGGGAATATTTATAACGATATCATTTTGGGCTTCAATAGCAAGAATTTTGATCTGGTCTCCCGCTTTTAAACTTTTAATTTCTAAATCTAAAAAATTAGAAACGTAGCGTTTTGCAATTTCAGAAATAATGAGGTTCTTCCCTTTGGTTATATCACCTTCTTTATATTCTGTTTTAAAATGATGCGTAACACGCTCTTCGATATTCCCTTTTAAACTTTTAATCACTTCCAAGTCGATAAAACGGTTTATTAATGGTTTGTAAAGGTCTTCTAAGGTGTTATGTACAACGGTTCCTAGGGTATTTGCTGCAACAGTTTCTTCCACATCGTTATGATCGCGTATTTTTAAAATATTTTGATAATAGAAATCAATGGGGTTACGCATGTAATTGGTTAGCGAAGAAGGCGAAAAGCCTCCACTTGCCAATTTAGCGATAGCATCATTCAATGCAGCGTTCTTTTTTACAACGGTTAATTGTTGTTCCAATATGGGTACTTGAGGAGCAATAATTTGATGTTTAATATCATGAATACCTTCAAGTTCTAATTGGGTTATAAATCTGCTTTTCTCACCACCTGTAAGTACATCTGCTTCTGTATTATATAGAATAATGACACGTTTTGCTCGTTGTAATAAACGGTAGAAATGATAGGTATAAACGGCATCCTTTTCTTTATACGTTGGAAGTTTATTTTCAATTTTAACGTCGTATGGAATAAAGGAATTGTTGCTTTTTCCAGAAGGTAAAACCCCTTCATTAACAGATGAAATTATAACCGTCTCAAAATCCAATACACGCGATTCTAACATACCCATAATTTGGAGGCCTTGAAGAGGTTCACCTTGAAAGTCTAAGGATTCGGAGCTCAATAACTCATTATAGACGCTGTATAAGGTTGAAATGTCTTTAATATGTTCATGCGTATTGTTTAATTGTGTTAACCCATTAAAAAGTTCGTTAAAACGGAAAAGGTACTCTAAGGACAGAATATCAGATTTACTGTTTTTATCTAAACGGTCTTTGATAGCTAGAATTAAATCTGTGCAATTTTTTAAAGCTTGATCAATGGATTTATGCCAATTTGAAAAAAGTAAATCGATAACCGTAGCGCAATGAGGTGCCAATTGTTTTAAGCGTTTTACCGAGAGATAAACCATATTGTTGCTGTCTATGGTCTCTATGAGTAACGACGCATAATCAATATCTTCTACATTAAAAATAGGACGTATGAATTGATGAGAAACAAGCTTGATGATGTCTTTGTAGTAAAAGGATTTTGAATGTGTTTTATGAATATTAAAAAGTGTATCAAAAAAAGAAGCTAGCGGGATTGATTTTAGAGGAAATCCCATAGTGATGTTTAAATCTTTAATAGCATTTGGAATGGAATTTAATACGGGTATGAGTAAGTTTTCATCACCTAAAATAACCGCCGTATTTTCTAAGGTGGCGTGCTCTTGGTGTAACTCTTGAAGAATGGTTCCAATATATTTAGCTTGACCTATGTTTTTTGGAATTCCGAATAAGGTGATGTCTTTTGATCCGGAATAGTTATTTGTAATCCACTCAAAGGGGTGGGTATTAAAAATGTTCCAGTTTTTTTTATGCTGTCTCGTAAATAAGGCAGCATCATGTAATGGGTTTTCGAAAAAGACCTGATCTATATCCCAATAAATTTGTCCAAGTCCATGTTCTAATATGTCTTGAATGATAATTTCTTCGGCGGTGTTTAAGGCATTAAATCCTAGAAATATATACTGGCTATCAGGATGTGTTGAAATGTATCCTTTTATTTGTTTAGCTGCTTCTCGATATATGAGACCTTGATAGCCTATGCCTTGGCTTATAAGATGTTTGGTGAAATGCTTGTAATAATCAAAAAGCTTATTCCAAAAGGCTAAATAATTTTTAACAAATTCTGTTTTAGGCTCTTCTAGAGACCAATGTTTTAAATCTTCAATGGCAGCAAGATATTCAAAGATATGTTCTTGCGGAATGAGGTAGCGATCAATTTCATTAAAATCTTGAAGTAGGATTTGCGCCCATTTCGAGAAGGTTTCGAAACTGTCGATCTCATCGCCTTTTGAAATTTGAAGGTAACTGTTGTAAAATTCAAAAAGTAATTCGGTATTAGAACTGCTTTCTAGGTTCGCTACTTCTTCTACAAACTCTTCAATACTTATAATTTTTGGAGCAAATAATGTATGGTCTAAAACCTTTGGGAGTTGGTTTTTTAAAAACACACCAGCACGTTTGCTGGGTAAAACAAAGGTAACTTCAGAGAAGTTTGTTTGTTTGTTTTTTAAATCTTGTAATACATCAAATATGAATGTTGTCATGTTATAAAAATAAAAAACGCTTCGGATACCCGAAGCGTTTTTCTTAATCTATTTATAACTTTTTAAAATATAGTCTTATTTTACTAAGTTAATTTCAACACGTCTGTTGTTTCTTCTACCAGCACTAGTTTTGTTAGTATCGATAGGTTTAGTTTCTCCATATCCTTTAGCAGATAATCTGAAGTCTTCAACACCGTTTTTAGTTAAGTAATCTTTTACAGAAAGTGCTCTAGCATCAGATAACTTAAGGTTAGAAGAAGCAGAACCTACACTATCAGTGTGACCTTCAACTGTAAACTTAGCGTGAGGGTACTCTTTTAAGATATCGATAATGTTTTGTAATACTTCTGCAGAGTGAGATTTAATCGTTGCTTTACCAGTATCAAATAAGATAGTTTTAGCGTAAGCATTTAAAGATTTTTGTACAGCTTCTGATAATTCTGGACATCCGTTGTTAGCAACAGTACCAGGAGTATCTGGACATTTATCATCTTTATCTAATACACCGTCACCATCAGTATCTGGCCAAGGACATCCACTGTTTGCAGCTGGACCAGCTTCGTTAGGACATTTATCATCACCGTCAGCAACACCGTCACCGTCAGCATCTGGACATCCGTTTAATGCAGCAATACCTGCAACAGTAGGACAAGCATCATCTTTATCAGAGATTCCGTCACCGTCAGTATCAGGACATCCGTTAAACTCAGCTAAACCAGCTTCGTTAGGACAATCGTCTTTGCTATCTTGGATTCCGTCACCGTCAGTATCAGGACATCCGTTAAATTCTTTTAAACCTGGCTCATGTGGACAAGCGTCATCTTTGTCATATACACCATCACCGTCAGTATCAGCACCACCAAATCTGATAGAGATACCAGCAGTGTGTTGGAAGTGAGAGTATAAGTAATCTTCGAAAGAATGTTTGTAAGCAACTTGAAGAGTTAAACCGATGTTTTCAGTAAACCAAACGTTTGTACCAACAGTTCCGTTTACAGTACCAGCACCAATTTCGTCAACCCAAGTGTAACCACCACCAACACCAATAAATGGATCGATTGTAGTTCCTTGTAAAAAGTTGTACTTAATAGTACCATCAACTCCATAGTAAGAAGCATCGCTGTACATTCCATCTTCGTCATCTCCAAATTTGGAAATTTTGTTTAAAGAACCAGCAACACCAAAAGTAAGTCCGCTACCTACATATTTCGATACAGAAATAGTTGATAGAGAAGGTAATATGTTCCAGTGATCAGTTGCATTGAAGAATTCATCAAACCATTCACCTTGTGGGTAATCTTCACCAACTGGGTAAAAGTCTACTGCGTTTGCTCCAATGGTAATCTGCCATGGATTGTTTTTGTCTTGCGCATTTACGTTGCTACAAACAAGTACAAGCAACATAGCGAACAATAATCTGCTAAGATTTTTCATATTCAAAAGTTTAAATTTTAAGTGTTAATTGTAAACAAAAGTAAGTTGTTAATTCTTATTAACAAAGACAAATATATAAAAATATTGTAGATATAAGTATGGCCAACCTAAGTTTGCATGGGCATAATCCGTATTTCAGACTGAGTTTAAATAACGTTTAATGTCTTCCCAACCTTAGTAAAAGCGCTAATTGCCTTGTCTAAATGGGCCTTAGTATGTGCTGCTGAGAGTTGTACACGGATTCTTGCTTTTTCTCTAGGAACCACCGGAAAAAAGAATCCGATGACATAAATGCCTTCTTTTAGCAGTTCTTTAGACATGCTTTGAGCTAGATTAGCATCGTACAGCATAACTGGGACTATGGCAGAATCACCATCTATAATGTCAAAACCTGCCTCCTTCATACCTTTTTTAAAGTAACTGGTGTTCCATTCTAGAGTATCTCTAAGCTCGGTATTGTTAGCAAGCATGTCAAAAACTTTAATGGAGGCGCCAACAATTGCAGGGGCTAAGGAATTAGAAAATAAATAAGGTCTAGACAGTTGACGCAGCAAATCAATAATTTCTTTTTTGCCTGTGGTATAACCTCCCATAGCGCCACCCAAGGCTTTACCTAAAGTTCCGGTAATGATATCAATGCGGTCTAATACGTTTTTTTCTTCTAAAGTACCACGGCCTGTTTTACCTATGAATCCTGCGGCGTGGCATTCATCTATCATAACCAAAGCATCATATTTATCGGCTAAATCACAAATTTTATCTAAGGGCGCTACGAGTCCGTCCATAGAAAACACACCATCTGTTACAATAATTTTAAAACGTGCGCCTTTAGAGTTCGCAGTGATAAGCTGTTCTTCTAAATCGGCCATGTCGTTATTTTGATATCGATATCTCGCGGCTTTACATAACCGTACCCCATCAATAATGGATGCGTGGTTTAAAGAATCTGAAATTATGGCATCTTCAGCACCAAGTAATGGCTCAAATACGCCACCGTTAGCATCAAAGGCTGCGGCATATAATATGGTGTCTTCAGTTTGGTAAAAATCGGCAATTTTTTGTTCTAGTTCTTTATGAATATCTTGTGTTCCGCAAATAAAGCGTACCGAACTCATGCCAAAACCATGGCTGTCCATAGTATCTTTGGCGGCTTGAATAACTTCGGGATGCGACGAGAGTCCTAAATAATTGTTGGCACAAAAGTTTAAAACCGTTTCGCCTGTATTTAATGTGATCTCAGCACCTTGCGCCGAAGTAATAATACGTTCCTCCTTATAAAGTCCGTTATCTTTGATGTCTTGAATTTTTTCAAGAAGATGATTTTTCAGTTTTCCGTACATTTTATTAAATTTTATGCAAAATTAAACAACTTTTACGGTAATGTCATTATTTGTGTATATAAGAATCTTCTTTTTAACCGTAAATAACATCTCTTCTAAAACATCCTGATACAACTGTAATTGTTGGGCGTGGTGTTTGTCGATTTGTCCGGTTTTATAATCAATAATGGTAGCGTTATTTTCACTATCGATTACCACGCGATCTGGACGGTACACCATGCCTGTTTTTGTAATAATATCCCGTTCATTATATATGGTGTGTTCGGGGTTGTTGTAGTATTTTAATAATTCTGGGTGTTGTACAATTTGTGTAACCAAATTTTTGAGCGTATCGGCTTGTTTGGGATTGATGATGGCGGATTTCAGATACTGATTAAAAACAGGGTCGATGTCTTTTTCTGTTTTAATGCCTGCCATGATATCGTGGATGAGATTTCCTTTTTCTATGGCTGCCTCCTGATTCGTGTCCCACAATAGTCCAGATTTGGTAACCACCTTAATGTTGTGAGTTTCTTTAGCTGTTGAAATAAAAGCCTGTTGAAATTCAGTTTCTTGTTGTTTTGTTGCAACTTTTGATGTTTTATTTGGCGAACCAAAAGCGTAAAGACCTTGAGCATCTTGCCACAATCCTAAATGCTGTAGGTATAAAATTAAAAGTCCAGAATATTTTTTGGAATTGGCTTCCCCTTTAGCCGAAGTGTCTTTGGTTGAAATGATATATAATTGTTCTACCGCTCGGGTAAGCGCCACGTAAAGTAAGTTTATATTGTCTAAAGCTTGTTCCGATTCATGGCGGTTAAAAATGTTTAAACCTTCATCACCAAAATATTCAAAATCTTTAGTGTAATTCAAAAGGGTGTACGATAAACCTTGGTATTGGGCTTCATCTATTTTAAACCATTCCTTAGGATCGACATCGCGAGCCATATCTAAATCGGCATACGGGAAAATAACCACTGGAAATTCTAAGCCTTTAGATTTATGGATGGTCATGATCTGTACAGCATCTTGTCCTTTAGGTGAAATAATGCTTAAATTGTCTTTCTTCTTATTAAAAAATTCAAGGAAACCAGAAATGTCAGATCCTTTTTTCTGAGCAAAATCATGAATGATATCTAAGAAAAACTGAATATAGGCATTAGAGTTTTTAACAAGTCCGAAGGTTCTAACAATCGTTTCGGCCATGTCGTAAAGTGGAAGCTGAAGTAACTCGGAGCTTGAAATAGATATATTAAATTCTTTAAAGCTCTCAAAGAGTTCTTCTATAGAAAGATGAATATGATTGATGAAATAGTCGTGCTTGTTTTCAATTTGAAAATGTTCGGTTTGAAAATGCAAGACCTTGATTTTTATTTCATTATTTTTTGGCTGAAGCAGTAGTGTTAATAAATGGGTTATGAAACCAACTTCAGGTGCATTGTTTATCAATAAGGTTTCCGATGAAATGATTGGGATGTTATGCTGACTTAAATAATTGGCCACAGCCACACCTTCCTTCTTTTTTCTTACCAGAACGCAAATGTCTTTCAGTTGAAAACCGTTATTCAGACTGTTTTTAATCTTTTCTAAGGTGATTTCTGGAAATATGTCGTTTCTATCGTCTTCTTTATTGATGTCTAAAAATGAAAGTTCCACATAACCATTTTCATCTTTAGTGATTTGTTGTGACGCGTCATTATATAGCTTTTGGTAGGCCTCATGATGAAATACCTGATTGGCTAAAAACTGAAACAAACCGTTATTAAATTCAACGACTTCTTTAAAACTCCTGAAGTTAGCGGGCAGGTTTGCAACATCTTTTTGTATGTGAAACGGATTAACCTCGTTAAACAGTCCAATAAATTGTTCGGCTTTTCCTCCGCGCCAACGGTAAATAGCTTGTTTGGCATCACCTACTAGCATGGTGCTTCCGCCTTGAGCGGAAAGAGAGTTTTCTAATAAAGGAATGAGATTTTCCCATTGCAATACCGAGGTGTCTTGAAATTCATCAATAAAATAATGTTTAAACTTTTCGCCAATACGCTCATATATAAAAGGTGTAGGTTGTGCTTTAATCTCGGTACTAATAATGGCATTAAATTCGGAGATTAGCATTTTGTTTTGCGCTTCTTTTAAAGAGATTAATTCATTATTAATGGCATTTAATACGGATAAAGGCGTGATGTTTTTATAAAAGTTCTTTAAAAATTTAAGATGATAGACTTCTTCTTTAATACTATTGTAAGATTCCTCAATTTCTGGTAAGAGGCTATCGATGGCACTAGCTAAGTCGGCGTTTAAGGATTTTGTGTATATGCCTTTTCTTTCGCTTATGTTTTCTCCCAGTTTATTGTCATATAGTCTTAGGAAGTCTAAGTTTAATGCTTTTAAAAAATGATTCGGAAGTGTTTTTCTAGAAAAATTGGAATGTTCTAAACCTTTATCCTTAATGGTGTCTAATACATGTTGTGCTTTAGTTTGAATCTTGCTTTCTGACCTTGCAATTTCCTGTTTCAGCTGAACTTTTAAGTTTTTAAAATCTTGTAAACTTTTATCTTTTAAGGTTTCAATGAAAGGAATGTCATTTTCGTTGGTAAGCAGTTTGGCTATTTTGTTAAAATCATAGGAGAGGTCCCAACTTTTATCATCATCGGCCTTTTCTAAAGCAAAATCAATAAGTGTCTTGGTAAGTTCGGTATCTGTTCCTGCTTTGGTAATTAAACTGTCTACGGCCTCAAAAAGCAAGGACTCTTGGTCGAGTTCCACTTCAAAATTTAAGGGTAGTTTTAAATCGTGCGCAAAAGTTCTAATGAGTCTGTGCGTAAATCCATCGATAGTCGAAATATCAAAAGCTGCGTAATTATGTATGATGTAGTTTAATAGGTTTTCCGATTTTTTGTGTAGCGCTTCCGGAGTCATCTCTAAAGCCTCACAAATGTCGTTAAACATGCTATCGTTAGCGGTTAATATAGAAGGTTGTGCAAAGTTTTTTAGGGTTTCAATAATGCGATCCTTCATTTCGGCAACCGCCTTATTGGTAAAGGTAATGGCTAAAATGCGCTTAAATTGATCTTTTGAATGCGAACCAAATAGTATTTTTAAGTAGGCTTTAACCAGTGTGTATGTTTTACCGCTTCCAGCCGAAGCATTGTAAATGGTAAAGGGTGCTGTGGATTGCATAAAAGGAAATTTGCATACAAGATAAAAACTATCGATGATTTGATAACAATTAATTATTTTTAATTGCCCGCTTTTATGTGTAAATTTGGACAAATCAAATATTATTAATTAAAAACTAAAATTATGGCTTTCGAATTACCGAAATTAGGATATGCATACGATGCTTTAGAACCACACATTGACGCAAAAACAATGGAGATTCACCACTCTAAGCATCACCAAGGTTACACAAACAACTTAAATGCTGCTATTGAAGGAACTGATTTAGAAGGAAAATCTATAGAAGATATTCTTACGAATTTAGATATGAGTAATGGTGCTGTTAGAAATAATGGTGGTGGTTTTTATAACCACTCTTTATTTTGGGACGTTATTAGCCCAGAAGATAAAGGTCGTTTATCTGGAGATTTAAAAGATGCTATTGAAGCTGCTTACGGATCAAAAGAAGCGTTTGTTGAAGCATTCTCTAAAGCTGCAGCAACACGTTTTGGGTCAGGATGGGCATGGTTATGTGTACATAAAGGTGGTAAAGTTGAAATTTGCTCAACACCAAACCAAGACAACCCATTAATGCCAGGAACTGGATGTGGTGGAACACCTATTTTAGGTCTTGACGTATGGGAGCATGCTTACTACTTAAACTATCAAAACCGTCGTCCAGATTATATTTCTGCATTTTTTAATGTAGTAAACTGGAACGAAGTTGAAAAACGTTACGCAGCAGCGAAATAATAAGCTTACATAGCTTTTAAAAACACTGAATCGTCTGGAGCTTTTTGCTTTAGGCGATTTTTTTGTTTAAAAAAGTAAGAAAAAACCTTGTTTTGTTGTTTTTGCTTTACGTAATTAGCTTTATTTATCCTTAATAAGTTACGAATATAGACCATATGCACACGGTATATACATCAATTAAAATAGGAACGGTATTAGCCATGATTATTTCTTGGAGTCAGAATAAATCAATTCTGATGGCTCTTGTACACGGCGTTTTTGGGTGGCTTTATTTAATATATTATTACTTAGGGAATGAAGTTGACAAGAAATAGTTTTTTGTTAGTTGATTTCCTACTGTGTTATAGCTTGGTTTAATTTTAGAAAGTCATGGGGAAATATTTTAGGTTGCTTGCTGTTCTGCTGTTCATGATTGCGTATCTACTGGTCGTAAAAAGAATTCGACCATTTTATTATACCTCCCCAGATCACTTTTCATTTTTTAAATTTCTTTTAGGTATTCTACCAAATTTTCTTGGAGCTGTAATGGTTTTTTGGTCGTATAGAACTATTAATAGTTCGGTTAAATCCGCTATGATTTTATCAATATTACTACCTGTTTTTATGGAATTTGAAAGGTTTTATGTAAACCATTTACCTTTCGATATTTATGATATCCTTGCTTCAATATTTGGAGTTCTTGTAGCTTATGTTTTGGATAGAAATTATTTTAATGAAAATTTTACGATTAAATGGCTTTCTAGGGTATTGTAAGTCTGGTTATATCAAAAAGTAAATATGTTTGCGCTATCGGCTAAACTGGAACGAAGTTGAAAAACGTTGTGTAGCAGCGAAATAATGAGCTTACATAGCTTCTAAAAATACGGAATCGTCTAGAGCATTTTTGATTTAGGCGATTTTTTTGTTTTACTTTAAGTTATTGATTTTTTAATTAAAAGGTTTAATGTTATTTTTGTATTTAAGATTTTTCTCTTGTAAAAGTAGGAAAAAACATTGTGTGCTTGTTTTTTTTTTCGTTTGGGGAGAAGATAGTTACATCTGCTATTATTTACTCTCTCTCTTTACTTATTGGGATTATTTAATGATGAATTGTTGTAAAATAGTTTATTATGAAAGATATATTTCCAAAAGATTTTTTAAGTGGTACTACCGAAGTTCATCCGTTTATGCCTGGCAAAAAAAGTCAAATTAACTATGGAGGAGTAGTCATCCAAATAAGATAAAAAATAAGGTAAAGAAATTGCTATCGCCATTCATAATTTCGGAGCCTAATTTTTAACCTAGAATGGCATAATTTAAAATTATTTTAATATGAAAAATTTAGAATTAGATCACATGGAAAAATTACAAGGAGTTGGTTGGAGAGAAGGAATACAATGTGCTTCTTTGGGTGTGTTTATTTATAATACACCCAATTTTACCCTATAAAATGAATAAAAGAAATAATTTAAAAATGGCAGCCCTTTTTTTTATAGGGGTGGTTATAATATTAGGAAGAAGGTTTATTGTAAGTGATAGCAATCTGGACGAACTTTTAATTTTACTTATTTTATTGTTCTTTGCTGCTTTAGGAAATTACTTTTTTAATAAGACTTAACCCGATAGCGCGGACTTGTAGTCCGTGCCATAATTAAATTCTAAAAATTTATAGTATGATAATACCGTTCCTATCTTTTATTAAACATAAACAAGAAAGGCTACAAAATATTAAAACAGAAGGATGTTACCATATTATTATATTGACAACAGTGAGTTAAATATCTTTACTAGGTTTCGGTAAACGTATGTTTTAATAAATACATTATAATACTGTAAACAACATAAAGGTTTAGCGATTTATGCTTAGGGTATAATGAGCAGTCCTATTTAGTTATTCGTGTTGCACGGACTACAAGTCCGCGCTATCGGGTTAAACCGAGGCGTTTTTTTTGTTTTCGATTTTACTAATTACTCATTCGAGTCGCATATATAGCTTTTATTTTATGATTTAACTCGTTTGTATAGTTCATGTCGAGTTTAAATTCGAGGCGAGGCTAAGGTTTTAATATAGTTTTACTGTTTAAAACCAAATCGTATGAAACTTTTTAATTACCTACTTATACTTTGCTGTGCATTTCAACTCACGGCACAAAACTATTCAGGGACCATTACCGATAAATCTACAGGTGCTTTTATTGAAGGCGCCTTAGTGACTTTGGTTGAAACTAACCAACAAATTACAACAACAAGCAACGGACAGTTTTCATTCTCGGTAACCGATAATTCGCCTAGAGCTCTTCAAATTAACAAGGCAGGCTATGTTTTTGAAGATTTAAGAAGTATTACACCAACCACTAATATCGATATCCAACTAAGAGCTAAAATAAAAAGTTCTGCAACGTCGCGTTGGGTGAATTATTTATCAAGTTGTACGGCTTATAATAATCCAAATATCCCAGACGATGCCGATTGGAATGTCACCTTTACCGAAACGAATTTAACAGGCGATTTTGCTCCCGATGTGACTTATACCCGTCGAGATCCTAGTGCGGTTATTCAGCATAATGGCTTGTATTATGTGTGGTACACTTATAAATTATCGGAAACCTCAACCTATTTTGGAACCAACGATGTTAACGATAATGTTTTTCCCTGGGATTATTGTGATATTTATTTCGCTACCTCTGCAGATGGCTATAATTGGGATGAACAGGGGGTTGCTGTGGCTAGGGGAGCTTCCGGTCGATTCGACGATCGCTCTGTTTTTACACCAGAAATCTTTGAGCATCAAAATAAATTTTATTTAATATATCAGGCGGTTCAACATCCCTATATCGAGCGGGTTAAGAATACCGTAGCTATGGCGGTAGCCGATTCGCCTAATGGTCCATGGACTAAACTAGATTCGCCTATTTTAAGAGCCACCGATAATGGTATTTGGGCAACAAATTCTACAAGTCGCCTTGATGTTATTGAGAAAGGCGATTTTGATAGTCATAAGGTGCATGATCCTTGTTTAACGTATTACAATAATAAATTCTACCTATACTATAAAGGCGAGCGTATGGGCGAGGAGCGATATTGTGGCGAGCGTGAAATTCGCTGGGGTGTTGCTATAGCAGATCAACCAACGGGCCCTTATATTAAATCGGAATATAACCCTATAACAACTTCGGGGCATGAAGTAAGTGTTTGGCAATATAATAATGGTATTGCTATCATTCAAAAATTGGACGGTCCCGAAAGAGGCTCGGTACAGTTCTCTAACGATGGAGTAAATTTTGAAATGAAAGGTACGGCAACGCATGTACCTGATGCTTTAGGTGTTTTTCGTTCAAACACGGAAGGAACAACACCTACATCTGGGGTTACTTGGGGATTGGCACATCAACTTAATTGGGATCAGGTGCAAGGCGGTTGGATGCATTTAAAACGTTTTGATTTGGTACAAGAAGTCAGCGAACCCTCAAGTGATGCCATTATTATAGAAGCTGAACATTTTGAAGCTACTAAAAATGAAGTGGGATATGCCCCAAATGGTTATGATGGTGTGCATGCCAACGCCACAGGAGTTGACCACGTTAACCGCCAGGATTGGATGGAGTTTACAGTACATATTCTTGAAACTGGTATGTATGAGCTCACGTATCTTATTAGTACACCTTCAGATAACGCTGCTGTTCAAATGCAAATAGATGGGCAAATTGTTGCTAATACGACCGTGCCTAATAATGGTAGTTGGTCGAATTACGAGCTTTTAAAGCATCAATCGCTTATTCATATTGAATCTGGTGTTCATGTTATTCGCATTTTAGCAAATGGAAGCAACGATTGGCAATGGAATATGGATAAGTTTTACTTAGAGAAACAATCGGCATTAGGCGTTTATCCGCAGGGCAGTGATGTTTTAGATGACTTATATGTGTATCCAAACCCTTCGAAATCATTTTTGTATATCGGTAATCTTAAGCAATCGGTAAATTATAAGGTTTATGATCTTTTAGGAAGACATGTATCACAGGGCATAGTAGGTCCAAATCAGTCGGTTGAAATTACAAATTTTGAAGAAGGACAATACGTGTTGATGCTGGAATATAAAAAGGCTAAGCAATCTTTGATGTTTATAAAGGAATAGGCTATTAAAAGGGTAAAATTTATTGAAGTATATAAATTGAAAAAGGTGAACAACCTAATGTTCACCTTTTTGCCCCAAATCTACCATGAACTTAACCTACTTATGTTATGGTGCCCCAAATATAAAGTTGAATAACCAACTGCTAAAATATATTAGCTGAACTACATAAATATTGGCTTAAAAGAAATGTTTTGATTGAAGTGTGTGCGTGTAACCTTCAGTAAGTCAGAATTGTAAGTGTTATACTGCGACAAATAGGGAAATAAAAAAGGTGAACAGATGTCCACCTTTTTTGCCCCAAATCTACCATGAACTTAACCTACTTATGTTATGGTATTACCAAGTTATAGGTAATTCCTCTAACTAGAGTATTTATTAGATAAACGGTAGATTTATAAGATTAAATGTTTTTATGTGCGACGAAACGTTTAAAAGTAGGTTTTATACTACAAATTTATTTCGTCGTTTTTACTAGTATGCGCGCTCTCGATTACCTTCAAAAAAGTTAATAAAAGCTCTGTTTACCACTCGGTTACCCCCAACGGTTGGATAGTTTCCTGTAAAGTACCAATCACCTAGGTGTTCTGGACATGCTTTATGTAGATTTTCTACCGGTTGGAAAATGATTTTAACTTCAGCTTTTACGCTTTCATCACTTAATAATTCTGAAATTTTATCTGAAATCTGCTCGTCCGTAAACGGATCGTAAATTTCTTTTACAAAATTTTGGACGTATTTATCGGCAAGTTCTGTTTGCGTGATACATTTTTCGTACACTTCCTTAACAATATCATATTTACCTTGGTCTTTAAGAAGCTCTAAAGCGGCTCTAAAAGCAATTAAATCTTCAAGACGGGCCATATCAATACCGTAGCAATCTGGGTAACGAATTTGAGGTGCCGACGATACCACGATGATTTTCTTAGGATTTAAACGGTCGAGCATTTTAAGGATACTTTTCTTTAAAGTGGTTCCTCTAACAATACTATCGTCGATGATTACTAAATTATCATTAGGTTTTATAACGCCATAAGTTACATCGTAAACATGCGCTACTAAATCATCTCTACTGCTATCTTCGGTAATGAAGGTTCTTAGTTTTACATCTTTAATTGCGATTTTTTCAACACGGGCACGCTCCGATAAAATTTCGGTCACTTTCGCAGCCGATAAGGAACGTTGGCCATTCAATATGGCTTCAGTTTTCTTCTCGTTGATGTAGGCTTCAGCCGTTTCAATCATACCAAAAAACGACGTTTCAGCCGTGTTAGGAATGTATGAGAACACCGTGTTTTTAGTGTCGTTATCTATGGCTTCTAATACCTTCGGCATTAGTAATTTACCTAGTTTTTTGCGCTCTTGATAAATTTCGGCATCACTACCTCTAGAGAAATAAATACGCTCAAAAGAACAAGATTTTCTTTCTAAAGGTTCTAATATCTTTTTAAATCGAACTTCGCCAGATTTTTTAACAATAATAGCTTGTCCTGGATCTAATTCTTTTACTTTATCAAAGTCAACATTAAAAACGGTTTGAATTACAGGGCGTTCAGAGGCTACTACAACCACTTCATCATCTTGGTAATAATATGCCGGACGAATACCTGCTGGGTCTCTTAATACGAAGGCATCACCGTGACCAATAAGTCCCGCCATGGCATAGCCACCATCCCAGTTTTTAGCAGCACGTTTTAATATTTTAGCCACTTTTAAACGCTCTGCAATTAGCGGAGACGCTTGTTGTTTATTGTAGCCTTCCTTTTTTAAATCTCTGTAAACCTTGCTTACTTCATCATCTAAGAAATGACCAATTTTTTCCATAATGGTTATGGTATCGGTATATTCCTTTGGATGTTGTCCTAATTCGATAAGATTTCCGAATAATTCTTTAACATTAGTCATATTAAAGTTACCAGCCATAATCAAATTACGGTGCATCCAGTTATTTTGTCTTAAAAAAGGGTGTACGCTTTCTACGCTATTTTTTCCGAAGGTTCCATAACGTACGTGACCTAGAAAAACTTCGCCTATATAAGGGATGTTCTTTTTTTGTGCCGCTACATCATCCATATATTCTGGATGCTCTTTAAATTCCTTATTAACACGATCGTTAATTTGGGCAAAAATATCTTGAATAGGCTGTTGGGCAATCGAACGTACTCTACTAATGTAGCGCTCTCCAGGTTTTGTATCTAATTTAATACTTGCTAATCCAGCACCATCTTGACCACGATTGTGCTGTTTTTCCATCATTAAATACATTTTATTTACCCCATAAAATGCACTGCCATACTTCTCTTTATAATATTCTAAAGGTTTTAATAGGCGTATAACAGCTATTCCACATTCGTGTTTTAAGGCATCACTCATAATATTCTTGTTTTCGCTTTTTTAAAAATTCGATATGTTAAAATGAATTTTTAATTTTTGCTGAATTCTAAAAGGTTTATAATTAAAAACGCACTCTTTTACGAGCGCGTTGTGTTATGCTAATTCTATATCAAATTGCGTTAAATCTTTAAACTGCAATAAGCGTTGATGTACTTCTTGATCTGATAAATTTTGGGTGCGTTCTGTTCCAAATTTTTCTACACAAAAGGAGGCTAGGGTAGAACCGTAAATCACGGCCTTTTTCATGTTTTCGAATGAAAAATCGTTTGTTTTAGCTAGGTAACCTGCAAATCCTCCGGCAAAAGTATCACCAGCACCTGTTGGGTCAAACACTTCCTTTAACGGTAATGCAGGAGCGTAGAAAGCTTGGTCTTTATGAAATAATAAAGCACCGTGTTCCCCTTTTTTAATTACCACGTATTTAGGTCCCATGGTTTGAATTTTTTGGGCGGCCACTAACAGCGAATATTCTCCTGTTAGTTGTCTAGCTTCTTCATCGTTAATTGTAATCACATCCACACGCTTAATCACATTTAATAGATCTTCTAATGCGCAATCCATCCAAAAATTCATGGTATCTAAAATGGCCATTTTTGGTTTTGCAGACATTTGATCTAAAACACTAGCTTGGACGAGAGGATGTAGATTTCCTAACATCACGACTTCAGCATCTTTGTAGTTTTCAGGAACTACAGGGTTAAAATCTGCCAAGGTGTTTAGCTCCGTAACTAAGGTATCTCGAGAATTCATGTCGTTGTGATAGCGTCCGCTCCAAAAGAATGTTTTACCATCTTTAACGATTTCAATTCCTGAAATATCAATGTTTTTATTGGATAATAAGTCTAAATATTCCTGCGGAAAATCGCCTCCTACTACAGAAACAGCAGCAGTATCGATATTAAAATAAGAAGCCGCAAGACCGATAAAAGTTGCAGCGCCCCCAAGAATTTTATCGGTTTTCCCGAAAGGCGTTTCAATAGCGTCAAAAGCTACTGTGCCAACTATTACTAATTTACTCATAAAAGAGAATGGATAATTTTTGTGCAAATATAAGCCTTTTTACAGATTAGGCCGATTATATTTATTTCAAATTGATTGAAGTTTGATACCTTGGAGGTTAAAGATTAAGATGTTGATTGGTACTGATGATGAGGTTGTTGGGGTTATTTTCTTCCAAAATCAGCAGGAATTTCCCCCCACGCTTTGGTTTCCCATTTTACGATGGTGGTTTGGTACGTATTATTTTTTAACCAGTCTAAAGCGCGATCAACCAAGTCAAAAACAGCCTTGTTTTTTGCATTGCGTTTTAATTTGGTATTGCAGGTTTTCTTCTTTACCCAACTCATAGCAATTTTAGAATCGGTGTACATGATGCGGTCGCTATTGTTTTTTTTCAGTAAGGCCAAACCGTGTACTAGAGCTAAAAACTCTCCTATATTATTGGTGCCTTCTTCAAAAGGGCCTTGAATAAAAAGTTGTTTTTTGGTTTTTGTGTCGACCCCGCGGTATTCCATGATTCCCGGGTTTCCGCTAGAGGCTGCATCAACCGAAATAGAATGGTAATTAGGTTTTCCTATTTTTTTTAGTTGTTCGGTGCTTAAGGCGCTTTCAAAAGATTTGTTTTTTCCGACGTAGTCGAAATAATTACCATCCAAAGCTTTTTTTGCAGCTTCCAAAGTTGGAAAGGATTTGTATTGGGCACCAGGATAATCTTTAATTAAAGATTTACAAGTGTTCCATGAGTCAAAAACCCCAGTTTTGTGACCTTTCCAAATGGTATAGTATTTCTTTTTAGGTTTCGACATTTTTGTTATTGCCTCGAAGGAGGGAATCTCATAAATTTTAGTTGTGTTCTAGACACAGATTTCACAGATTTTCACCGATTAATAAAGTATGCTACATGTAATAAGCTGAGAACACCTTATATAATGTTGTAAATATACAAATGATCTGCAGGTTGAATTTTAATAACAATTACGTATGGAGTAGTTTTTCTACCACCTTAGGAAAGTGCTCCATTTCTAAGGTATGAATTTTTGCAGCAACATCATCGGCTGTGTCGGTTGGATCAACTTCACAAGTAGCTTGGAAAATAATGGCGCCTTCATCGTAATGTTCATTCACATAGTGTATGGTGATGCCTGTTTGTGTTTCTTTGTTGGCAACCACCGCATTATGAACATGCATACCATACATGCCTTTTCCTCCATAATTAGGTAGTAAAGCAGGATGTACATTAATAACTTTATTAGGAAAGGCATTCAAAATATTATCAGGGAATTTCCAAAGATATCCTGCAAGTACTATTAAGTCTGGTTTAGAGGCTTTTAATATATTAAGGACGTCTTCCGTTTTTGAGATGGCTACCCTATTAAAAGATAAAGCACTAACGTTAAGTTTTTTTGCTCGATCCAATACTTTTGCTTGTGGATTGTTTGTAAGCACCTGTACCACCGATGCGGTTTGGCTATTTTCGAAAAAACGAATTAAATTTTCGGCATTTGAGCCGCTTCCTGAAGCAAAAATCACAATGCGTTTCATCTATTTTGAAGAGTTTTGTTAGGTGTTGTAAAAGATTTTATACAAATTTAATTGTATAATGTCGTATTCTTAATTTGAATTATTTTTTGTTCAGATAAAATAGAAAATCCAAGCATAGCCTTAGCCACGGTTTTATTTTATATTGAAATATGGGCGAAAAAGAAACAAATTATATGCGACATTTATATGGTTAAAATGGTATTAACGCTAAATAAGGAGAATTCTTGTTAAAAACCTCCTAGGTTACGTTTTTATACAGACTTATAGACTTATATTTGTACCGGCAAAAAAAAGAATAATTATTAACAATTAGAAGCAATTATATAAATACTTAAAAGTAATTTTAGTAAATTACAGACACATTTTTAAAGTAAAGACGTGTTTTAAAAATAAAGTTTTTTATTTTTGCAGCCTAAATTAAAATTTTAAAATTAAAAGTTATGTCAGACATTGCATCAAGAGTAAAAGCGATTATCGTAGACAAATTAGGAGTAGATGAGAACGAAGTTGTTACTGAAGCTAGCTTCACAAATGATTTAGGAGCAGACTCTTTAGATACTGTAGAATTAATTATGGAGTTCGAAAAAGAATTCGATATTCAAATACCAGATGATCAAGCTGAAAATATCGCAACAGTTGGTCAAGCTATTTCTTACATAGAAGCAGCAAAATAAGTAAAAACAAGCAAAATACTTTATGGAATTAAAGCGAGTTGTAGTCACAGGATTAGGAGCTTTAACACCAATAGGCAATACCAAAGATGAATATTGGGACGGCTTAGTTAGTGGAAAAAGTGGGGCTGCGCCTATAACGTATTATGATACCGACAAGTTCAAAACAAAATTTGCCTGCGAATTAAAGAACTTTAACGTAACCGATTTTATCGATAGAAAAGAGGCTCGAAAAATGGATAAGTTTGCCCAGTATGCTATGGTAGCTGCAGACGAAGCCATTGAAGATGCTAAATTGAATCTTGATGAGGTTGATAAATTACGTGTTGGTGTGATATGGGGTGCAGGAATAGGTGGATTAGAAACTTTCCAGAATGAAGTTTTAAACTTCGCCTCTGGAGATGGAACACCAAGATTTAACCCGTTCTTTATTCCTAAAATGATTGCTGATATTGCACCAGGAAACATCTCTATAAAACATGGTTTTATGGGGCCAAATTACACAACGGTTTCTGCTTGTGCTTCTTCTGCTAACGCGATGTTTGATGCCTTAAACTCTATACGTTTAGGTCATACCGATGTGGTTGTTACAGGAGGTAGTGAAGCGGCAGTAACTATTGCTGGAATGGGTGGATTTAATGCCATGCATGCCTTATCAACTAGAAATGAAAGCCCAGAAACGGCTTCTCGTCCATTCGATGCCACAAGAGATGGCTTTGTTCTAGGCGAAGGTGCTGGAGCTCTTATCTTAGAAGAGTATGAGCATGCTAAAGCAAGAGGCGCTAAAATATATGCCGAGTTTATTGGAGGAGGTTTATCTTCTGATGCGCATCATATGACAGCTCCACACCCAGATGGAATTGGTGTTATAGCGGTAATGAAAAATTGTTTGCAAAATGCAGGTTTAAAACCTGAAGATGTAGACCATATTAATACACACGGTACATCAACGCCATTAGGAGATGTTGCCGAGCTTAAAGCCATTTCAGAGGTTTTTGGTGATCATGCAAAGTCTATAAATATCAATTCAACAAAATCAATGACAGGGCACTTATTAGGTGCAGCTGGAGCTATTGAAGCGATATCGGTTATTTTGGCTATGGAAAAGGGTATTGTACCACCAACCATTAACCATACAACTGTAGATGAAAAAATTGATCCTGAATTAAATTTAACTTTAAATAAGGCTCAAAAACGCGACGTAAAAGTGGCTATGAGTAACACCTTTGGATTTGGTGGTCATAACGCTTGTGTGGTATTCAAAAAATTAGATTAAATCCGAACGCAATAAACCATAACGATAAATTAATTTTTACAGTAAAATGAAACATGGTTTATTACATCTGACATTAAAATAGTATATTCGACATCAGATGAAAAGCATTCGCAACATATTAAATTCCCGTTTTAAACGCAACGGGAATTTTTTTATACAATTAACTGAAATCCTTGGTGTAAAGCCAAAGGAAATCAAGTATTACAAACGCGCCTTTACACACCGTTCCATGAATATCAAGGACAGTAAAGGAAACCCTTTTAATTACGAGCGTTTAGAGTTTCTTGGGGATGCGATGTTAAGTTCTGTAATAGCTTCACACCTATATCTGGAAGTACCAGGGGGAGATGAAGGTTATCTCACTAAAATGCGTTCTAAAATTGTAAGTAGAGAGCATTTAAATGAATTAGGAAAGGAACTTAAATTAATCAATCTCGTTGAAAGTAAAATCCCAGCAGGTCAGTTTGGCGATAATATTCATGGAAACCTATTTGAAGCCTTATTAGGAGCTATTTTCCTAGACCGTGGTTATAAATATTGTGAAAAATTTATAACTAAATGCCTTATAATCCCTCATGTAGATATTGAAACCCTAGAAGGTAAAGTGATTAGCTATAAAAGCTTATTAATTGAGTGGTGCCAAAAGGAAAAGAAAACATTTAACTATCATGTTTATGATGATACCGGAAACGACGAGCTGCGTCATTTTTCAGTAAAACTTTCCATAGACGACAAAGTCGTAGCTAAAGCCCGTGCGACATCCAAGAAAAAAGCCGAAGAAAAAGCATCAAAACGTGCCTTCTTTGCTTTCCAGAGTAGAATTTCTAAAACTATTTAGATTTTTTATGCTTCCGAAGAAAAGATTCTACGTAAAATAAAGATATGATTTATACTTTCTATAACTATAATTAGTTTTATTTTCATACGTAAATTAATTTTATGAAGAAAATTCTCACTATATTGCTGGGGTGAATATATCATGATACTTTTCGATATGCTGTACTGTTTTGTTTATTCAAAAGGTTAAGTTTATTAAAATGTGTAAGATAATTAAAACGGAAGAGTGTCAGGGAAACCAGCAGCAACATTAGGAAGTCACCATACTTGTCCCATGTGTAGTGGCACCACGCCACACATTGGTGGACCAATTATACAAGGCGCACCCAATGTATTAATAAACGGAAATCCTGTCGCTACTATAGGAAGTGTTTGCACTTGTGCTGGTGGTCCAGATACAGTGGTTACCGGAAATCCAACGGTTTTAATTAATGGTAAAGCAATTGCTTGTTTAGGGGATATGACGGCTCACGGCGGTGTTATTGTGTCGGGATCAGCTAATGTTATTGTTAGTAGCAGTGCCCCAGAACCTCCTAGGGCTGTAATGCCAATAGATAAAATTCCATTTCCTGAAATTACCTTTTTAGATAGAATTAAAGCTGGACTAGTTGGTCAATTGTTAAATCTTAAAATAGCAGAGCAAAATCAGGAAACAATTAGAAATTTTGCTGAAGAGCAGAATGAAGAAGAAAAAAGCTTACCAAAGTTACAAGGTGAAATTATTTTTGTACACGGGTATTTAAGCGACCCCGTAACCAATAGTGAATCGCATTGGAATGCCATAATGGATTTAAATCCAGATAAAACAGGGTGGTTTACTAGGCGTGGTGAAAATACAAACGAATACAACCGTGCAGATCATGATGATTTTTACACGGCAGACCAACATAAAGCAGATTTACAGAAAAGTAAAATCAGAAAAATAGTTGAAGAAAAATTAAGGAACCCAAATACAACGGTTTTTAGCACTCCAGAAAGTAAATATACAGGGTATTGGAACCTTAAAGAGAATCAATTCAAGGCTACAGAAACCTATGCTAAATATTTTAATGCCGAGGGGCGTGAACATTATGTAAACGGATCTCACGGTTTAGGTAGTAGTGGCGCACACCGCGTAGATCATGGAATCTCTTTGGGTTACGAGTGGGCAAAGCATAATTGGGGGCTTTTAGAAAAGAAGGATGTAGATGCTAAAATAAGAGAAAAGCCACAAATAGAAAGTTACACACCACATTACAAGCCCATAACTATTGTAGGGCATAGTCAAGGGGCCTGTATGGCAGCAGGCGTAAAATTGGGTGTTATAAAGTATGCCAAAGATATGGGGTATAGTGAGGTCGCTATAAATTCCATTTTCTTAGGGGTTCATCAACCTCGTGGACTTTTTGGTGATGATTATAATACTTTGGTAAAAAAGAAAACTAAAGAATATATGGTGAATAAAAATGCCGTATTGTTTGGTAAAGAAGAGGATAGTGGGAAGGAGTTTTTTAAATGCCTTATCAGACCTTTACAATCCGAAATATAAAAAAGTACATAATTATAGGGGGCTTTTTGAACACGTAAAAGAAATTTGTGGCAGTTGGGAAGCTTTTAAAAGTAGAGCGGTACAGTTTACCTTTCCTAATGATAGAGGTGATTTGGTGACTATAGATGGTGACATTCCAGAAATTAAAAGTGCTTGTCATCCCAAAACTGATAAAACATTATTTAGTGCAGAGTATTTTCACCATAAAAAAAGTATTCCTTCTTATTATTTAGATAGTCAAGATAAAGAAGTTATAGATTTATGGTTGGAAGGTGCCGATGGTGGTTTCTTGGTCATTCCACCTTATGTTGCCAACCGCCGTTTTAATTTTGAGGATGTACATGAGGAAAGTAATTTATTTCATACTAAAAGTAGTGATGAAGAATTAATTCATGGTAAAGAATGGGGAGCTTATAAAAAAGTAGCATTGCGTTGGGCAATCGCCATGAATGCATTTAGGGTTGCTGAGGAGAACTACGAAAAACAGTCTAACCATAAATTTGACCATGAAACTGTTGGAGAGGTTTTAATAGGCACCCATGCTTTTATTGAAGAAAACAACCAAAAAATAAGAGAATATTCTAATTTAATTAAAATTTATCAGGACAAACCCATAGAAGTTAGTCTTTTAAAATTGTTTAAAAACAATCTTGATTACCCCATAAAATTACCTAGTTATTTACATTTAAAACAAGGTATTAGTAGTGAGGATAAAAAAAGTTGCTTGTATTACAATTTAGCATACGTGACTTACCAAAACATGCTTTTGCAATATGCACCACTTCAAACGGCCGATTTGTATGCGCATTTTAGTCCCGTCGCTATGATTACCCATAAAAAAATACTTACCGATTTTCCTGATGATGACTTAGGAAAAACCTCCATATTTGATCGTATTAAAAAGGCTGGTGAAGACCGGTTTTATAGGGTGGAATATGTCGGTAATGGAAAAGAAATAGAAGAGCTAACAGATGAAGAAAAAAGGGAGCAAGAAAAAAAGTTTATAGAACGGACCAAAACAAAAAATAAGTTAATTAATTCCTCTATTTCCGATACCGAGTATATTAATAATGTAAAACTGGCCTATGTGAATAAAAAGAAAGATTATGAAAGTAAGTTATATGATGAAGAACAGTATAAAAATTAGTTTTATTTTTTTTGTGTTTTTCACAAGCTGTAATTATTTCAAAAATAAAAAAGCACATAAAAAGATGCAAGAATACTTCGAATATGAAGATCTATATAAACATCAGGGAACTGAAAATTATGAAGTTGTAATCATATACAATGAAAACTCAATTATTAAAGAAAAGCTCATAGAAGAGAAACAACAGTTTTTGTCTGTAATAGGACGTGATGAAAAACAAAAAATATCAGCAAGAAAGAAAGTTGATTTTTTGGGTAACACAATTGATAAATTTATAATTTATAAAACGTTAAGTGATGGAACTTTATGGGGAAGTGAACATTATGTAAACTGGTTACTTAATGGAGATACCACTAAGCATGACTATATTGATCCCTTAACAAACGAGGATAAGAAGAACTGGGGGAAATACAGCGAAAAATTTGATGAATTATATAATAAAGCAAGTTGCGTATACGAGAATTTCACTGGCTACTATTTTAAAGTAGATAATAAATGGTTTAAAATAGAAGAAGATCCTTTACGGTTTAAAGATTGTCCTGAAAATTTCACTAAGCTCTACCCAGCCAAAGATCCCAAAGACATCCGTATGCTACCACTTAAAGAAAGCATGGAAGATTTAATGAAATCTAAAACCATTAAGGTTGTAGATTATATTCAGCAGGATAGCGAAAAAGGTATCGGTTTGAATCCCATTAAGTTTTCATCAGGGTATTACATGTTGGAGCTCTATTTACCACAAGGCGATACTTTAAAATTTAGACGTTATGGGGCAATGGGCGTGTCTTCAGAAATGTTTGTTTACCAAATTCCCAAAGCTTTAGGAGGTAGTGATCAAGTCTTTTTTATAGAACAGGAGCCTAATAGCATGTATCCCAATAAATCTTTTGCTGGGTTTTATGCCATTCGCCCTAAAAATTACAAACAACTACCCGAATACAAATTTCAGCTTGAAAAAGAACATCAGCAAGCTGTTGAAAAGCGCATAAAAATTCTTGAAAAGTAAAACGAGGCTAATTAATATGTATTCTTTTTTTATGAAAACCTCAAGTTTTTTAGGTTAAGATAATGATTATTTAACCTTCTTGACTATTCAAACGAACTACAACGTTTTAGTAGGAATTATTGTTAACAAACTATCAATAGTTTCATTTCGCTATGATATAATATTATCTTTGTGAAGTTTGAATGTAAGTTATGGCTGTTCAAAAATTTGTTTTAGATGACGCTTTTGATGAGGCATTTTATACCTTAATCGGTATACACTGTAACGTTGAAGATTATCGCCTAGCATATCTTATAAACCGGGGTTTAGGGATTGCCTTGAAAAGAAGAAAAACAGATTTAGATTTAAGTCACAGTCAGGCCGCATTCTCCATTTTTGAATGGGAAGACCAAAAACAATTAATCAACTGGAGTTTAGTCTCTAATATTTGTAAAAAAGAAGAGTTTCAAAGTCGAAATTTTGAATCATTATTCGACTCTCAAGAAAAAATAATAAAAACATTTCATTTATTGCCAGAGTACAAAACTGTAAATTTCCTATTAAAAATTGATAGTGAAATAAGCTCCAGCAAAACGAAGTATATTTTAGATAATCTTTTAAAAATACCTCAAATTGCAACGGCCTACAGTATTGATTCTAGCATATTGAAATCTAAAGACAATTTAATTTTTAACTAATGGCGACAACAAAGAAAACCAAAATAGTAGCAACTCTAGGTCCTGCTACAAGCTCCAAAGAAGTTTTAAAGCGTATGCTTGAAGAAGGAGCAAACGTATTTAGAATTAATTTTTCTCATGCCGATTATAACGACGTTGCAGAACGTGTTAAAATGATTCGTGAGTTGAATGAAGAATACGGGTTTACTGCTGCAATTCTAGCGGATTTGCAAGGACCAAAACTTCGTGTAGGCGTTATGAAAGAAGAAGTTGTAGTAAATGCTGGTGATGAAATCATTTTTGCTACAGGTGAACGTTTTGAAGGTACTAAAGAGCGTGTGTATATGACTTACAAAAGGTTCCCGCAAGATGCGAAGCCTGGAGAGCGTATCCTTTTAGATGATGGAAAACTTATTTTTGAAGTAGTTTCAACCGATAGTGAATCTGAAGTTAAGGCTAAAGTTATCCAAGGAGGTCCTTTAAAATCTAAAAAAGGTGTAAACCTTCCTAACACGAACATATCTCAGCCTGCATTAACTAAAAAGGATATTGAGGATGCTATTTTTGCCATTAGCTTAAATGTCGATTGGATTGCTTTATCGTTTGTACGTCATGCTGAAGACTTAATGCAGTTAAGTGATTTAATTGCTGAGCATACCGAGCATAAAATTCCTATTATAGCTAAAATTGAAAAACCAGAAGCGATTGAAAACATCGATAAAATTGTTGCACATTGTGATGGTTTAATGGTAGCTCGTGGAGATCTTGGTGTTGAAATTCCAGCTCAAGAAGTGCCACTTATTCAAAAACAATTAGTGTTACGAGCGAAAAAAGCCAGAATTCCGGTAATCATTGCTACACAAATGATGGAAACGATGATTTCTAGTTTAACTCCAACCCGTGCTGAAGTTAACGATGTGGCGAACTCGGTAATGGATGGTGCAGATGCCGTAATGCTTTCTGGAGAAACTTCAGTAGGGCAATATCCCGTACAGGTTATTAAACAAATGTCGGATATATTAAAGAGTGTTGAAAATTCAGGTTTAATTCAAGTGCCTCAATTGCCACCTCATATTCGTACAAATCGTTACATCACAAAGGCTATTTGTTATCACGCAGCAAATATGGCCAATGAAATTAGTGCTAAAGCGATTTCTACACTAACAAATAGTGGATATACAGCTTTCCAAATTTCGGCTTGGCGTCCATCATGTCATATTTTAGTGTTTACTTCAAATAAGCGTATCTTAACTCGTTTAAGTTTGCTTTGGGGTGTTCGTGCTTTTTATTATGATAAGTTCGTGAGCACCGATGAAACTATTGAAGATGTAAACGGTATTGCATGCGAAAAAGGTTATTTAGAAACTGGAGATATGGTTATTAGCTTAGCGGCCATGCCTATTCAGGAAAAAGGTATGGTAAATACTTTACGTGTTACTGAAATTAGAAAGTCAAGTAAAGCATAGGTAATAAAATATACATTATTAAAAAAAGCCCAACGAATTTGAATTCGTTGGGCTTTTTTATTTCTAGGGATACATTGACTGGCAAAAAAAAGAGCTGCCTATAACAGGCAGCTCTTCTTGATAGGCTTAGCATTTATTTAGTAAGCTCCTAAGTAATAGCTACCAGAAATGGTTTTTAACTTAGCACCTTTTTTAATTTCTTTTGTTGCTGTATTTATAACATATATAGCACCTTCCATACCTGCTGGCGTTAATGGTACATATGCCATATCTCCAATAAGACCAATGTTTTGGTATTGACCTAAAGTTGAAGATAATTCAGGAGCAGTTTCGATATCAGTTGCTAATTTAACTGAGTTAGAAGGATTGTGTAAATCGATTAAAGCAATATATCCACCTTCAGCATCGTCGGAAGTATATAAAACAACACCAATACCATCTTTCACATATCTCCAAGCTCTAATTCTTGCTCCCGTAAGTCCTAATGCATCATTTAAGTTAAAATAGAAGTTAGGGTCGTAATCGTTAGTTGCGCTATTAATACGTAAAATTTCAGAACCAACAGTAGCTGTAGCTTGGTAAATATGGCCATCGGTACCTATGTACTGCGTCATGGTACGGTATGCATTATTATTTTCTTGTGAAAGGGTAGAAGTAATATAAGTTGGGTTTCTTAATGATGGAAAATCTACGATTAAAGTTTTCGTACCATTTATTTCAGAATCACTTGGCCAAACAGGTTTACCTTCTTCGTCTAATTCTGGTGTGGCATTAGTGTCTAATTTTCTTACTCTACATCCAATAAAAAGTTTGGTTTGTGCAGCATTTAAAATTGGTACATCTACACGACCTACACTGTAACCAGCTGCTCTTTCTTCATCTGTCCAAGGAAAGTCAAATATAGCGGTGTTTGTAATAGCAGTTCCATCTAAATCTAATAAAGCTATTTTTACTTCACTATCGTGAGCTACAAAAGAGTAGTTTGGAGCCTCTCCTTCATATTCTACATCGTATGTGCTTGCATAAACACCAATACCAATACCTTCAGCGGCTTTCATCCAACGAGGAGCTGTTCCTAAAATAGCAGCGGTATTTAATTCGTAACCTACCTCTTCGAAATTAGCTTCTCCGTTTACAGCGTATTTGTTAAATACACCACCTTCAGTTCCTGTATATTGAATGTTGTATAAATATGCCCCATCTTCAGATGCTTGAACACGAGCTGTACGGCTTGATTTTAAACCAAGACCTTCAACAAAGTTTCCGCCCTCTATTTTAAAAAGGTTTAGTTCGAAGTTAGGGTCTGCAGCATTTTCTTCAGTTAAAGCGTAGGCACGTGTACCACCATTTCCTCCAGTTCCATTATCGTCTGGGAAAGATCCTGTAATGGTTATCCAACGTGTCCCTGTTTCTTCTGGTGGTGTTGTTCCTTCACCTTCTGATACATTATCATCATTGCTACAACTAGTAAAAGCTAAGATGAGACTTAATGCTCCTATTTTGATTAGATTTTTTTTCATGTTAAAAGTTAAATTGATTATAAAAAGTTATTAATTATGTAATTTAATTTGAAATAGATTCCTCTACCTGGTTTTTGTATCGCAAAGTTGTCGTAGAGCTCTGCGTTAAACAGATTTTTGATGTCGACACTAGCTACTAATTTTTTAGAAGGGAAACGATAACTCACACCTAAATCATGTGAGATTTGACTTGGTGTTTTAGACCATTCTGGTTGTCCCCAAACGGTGTAATATTCGCCTACATAGCCAATTGTGTAGTAGGTGTTTAGAATGGAATTTTTTTGAAATAGATTATCAAATCGATATTGAACATTTGCATTTATGGTGAAAAAAGGTTCGTTTGGAACTTGTTCACCATATAGGGAATGCGGATTATTATTTGAATCATATTCCTGTTTAAATACATTTCTAAATTTTGAAAAATTAAAAGAGGTATTCAATCTGTTATTATAGATATATATAAGCTCTGCTTCATACCCGCGGGCCTGTGTCTTACCCAGATTCACATATCTTGTGGTTTGAATATCGGCATCTTCTTCATCTTCGATTTCATCTTCATCAACGGCTTGTTGCGTAATCTTATCGTGTCCATTACGCCAAAAAGCATTAGCGTAAACCGATATTTTGTGTTTCCCACGCTCTAAAGTCCCAAATCGAAATCCAAAATTGTAATTGATGTTTTGTTCTGGTTTTAAATTTGTATTGGGTAAAATGTTAATTTCTGGAGCTCCAAATAATTGGTTTTCAGTAGGTGCTATATAGGAGTTTTCCCCTGATGCAATCAGGTAAAAATTGGAGAAGGCGTTTAGAGATATAGTTCCGCCATAACCAAAATTTGAATTTGCTGTAAGCGTGTCTTTTGTTATAACGGTATTTTGACCGTTTACTACCCCTATTTCCGATTTTGTTTGTTTCGTTCTATTGCTGGTGTATTTACCTAATAAATTTGTTTTTAGCTTTCTATTGAAAGTTTCAGCTTCATAGTTAAGTGACAAAATATTTTGTGAAATAATACTTTTTGTTGCCAGATCTTGGTTAATAGGGTCTAATAGATCCTGATCTGTACGCCTCGTACCTTCGTATTTGTGATTAAGAGATACACGATGTCTATGAGCCACCATATATCCTAAATTTGATCTGATATTTGTAATTTTTCTGTCTATATCAAGCATGGTTTTTTCTGCTTGTTGTCCTCCTTGAAGCGTTTTTAGTGGAACTCTTTCACCATATTCAATAACTTCACGTATTTTCCCATCCCAATTATAGGCTACTCCCACAGTGTCTTGTAAATAAGTATTTCTATAACTTTGTGCACCATTTATGGTAAGTGCTAAATTTTCAGTGAGGAAATCTTTCTTGCTGTAATTTAGTAAGATGACGTTGGCTGCGGTTTCATTAAACCTTCCAACATAAGGCACAGCCATAGTTGTCCCATGAGGGATTTCTTTATAGTTACTAGAGCCGTTATAACCAATAAAAAACTGGTCTGCCCATTTGGTGTCGGTGAATCCAGCTTCAAAACGTCCGCCAATAGATTTATAAGTATTGTTGAAGCGTTTAGCACGGTAAGGTCTGGTAATTTGTCCTAAATAATTTACATAAGTTGTTGAGCGTCCCCAGGTTTCATAGCTATTATCGGTATAGATGTAAAATGCTGCCCCTCTAAAGGAGAGTCCTGTTTTTTTATCTCTATAGGTAACACCAATATCAGACTGAAAGGTGTTAAACGATCCGTAAGAAGCGGCGAGATTTATGTTGTTTTGAGATACGTCTTTTTTTAGTACCACGTTAATAGCACCACCAGCATAATCGCCTGTGAGGTGTGATGGCAGGACGCCCTTGTAAACCTCTATACGCTCAATCATAGAAGTTGGTATATTATTAAGATTGAAGGATTGACCGTAGGTTGAGATTTCTAACCCATCAATAAATATCCCAATGGCACTTCCAGACATCCCATTAAGATTGTATTCTACATTAGAACCGATTCCTCCATTTTGTCTTATGCGAACACCTACCGATCTGTCTAATAATTCGTTTGGTGTTAAGTTTCTTACAGAGGCTTCTTTAGTGTCTATAATAGCGACTGCAAAGCCACCCTCTTCAATTTTCTCTTTTTTGGTTTTAGTACGTAAATGAACTTCATCTAAATCCTGATATTCGGTTATTTCTAGTACGTATTTAATAGTATGTTCTATGGTGCTTATCTCGGTTTCCATAGTATGAGGTTTCGCCTCTAAGGAATGTGTTTGTATGGTGTACTTACCGTACGGCAAATTTTTAAACACAAATTCACCATTAATACCCGAAGACGTTATTCTTCTCACAGAATTCCCTATTAGAGTCACTTGAGCTCCTAAAACGGGTTCGTCATTATTAAAGGCGATTTCACCATATAAATGTCCATTTTGGCCAAAGTTTAAATAACTTATAAGTGCGAAGATTAGTGTTAAATATATTTTGCGAAAAGGCATTTGTTAATTTTTTGTCAAAATTATACTTATTTAGACTAATTACAAATAGAGCTTTAAGATTTCATAATATTTTAAAAAAATCAAGCAAAACAAATAAAGTGGCAATATGTAGGGTTATAAAACGATAAATGCGTAATATTAATTTAGATTAATTACAAATAATTAATTTATGACAATCGAAAATTTCTAGTATTTTGGGTTATTAAAAGTGAAAAGACGTTAATAAACGGCATAAGTTGCCGAAGGAATGTGAAAAAATGTTAAAACCCAAATTTTAACTGCACACTTACGCTTTCTTTTTCTGGTATTTTTTTTGTTTCGGTGTTTAGGTTTGATAAAGAGATTCCTAAAAGCCGAACGGAATTGTTAAGCTGTTCTTGGTATAACAGGTCTTTAGCAGTTTCAAAAATGAGGTCTTTATCATTTATAAAATAGGGGAGGGTTTTACTTCGGGTTTGCAAGCTGAAATCGCTATATTTTATTTTTAGAGTGATTGTTTTTCCAGCAACTTTTGATTTGGAAAGTCGTTTGGAAACTTCTTCGGCGATATGGTTTAATTTTTCAAGCATAAAGACTTCAGAGGATAAATTTTCACTGAAGGTACGCTCGGCAGCCAAGCTTTTTCGAATGCGGTTGGGCTTCACTTCACTAGTATGTATGCCACGAACCACGTGGTAATAATAGCGTCCTGATTTCCCAAAGTGGGTTTCTAAAAAATCTAAGGACTTGTTTTTTAAATCCAATCCTGTGAAAATGCCTTTTTGGTACATTTTTTCGGCAGTGACTTTTCCAACACCGTAAAACTTTCTAATATCTAAAGCTTCTAAAAATGAAAGCACCTCTTCTGGGTTCACTGTTTTTTGTCCGTTAGGCTTATTATAATCGCTAGCCACTTTAGCAATAAATTTATTTATTGAGATACCGGCAGAAGCAGTTAAACCTACTTCATTAAAAATACGTTCCCTAATTTCTTGAGCAATTAGGGAGGCACTCGGATTCCCTTTTTTGTTTTGAGTGACGTCTAAGTAGGCTTCATCGAGAGATAGTGGTTCCACCAAATCGGTGTAGTCCAAGAAAATTTTTCTTATCCTTTTGGAGATTTCTTTATAGCGTTCAAAATTGGTTTTTACAAAGATGAGTTCCGGACAAAGTTTTACGGCTAAGTTACCAGACATGGCACTTTTAACTCCAAATTTTCGAGCTTCGTAACTGGCCGCACTAATTACGCCACGTGTTTCACTACCGCCTACAGCTATGGCTTTGCCTTTTAATTCTGGGTTATCCAATTGCGCTACCGACGCGTAAAAGGCGTCCATATCGACATGAATTATTTTTCTTATTGGTAAATCGGATAACATACTGTAAATTTATGAATTCCTGAGAAGGTGTAATCTTTGTTTATTCAGATTTTAAAATTAAATAGCGACCGTATGGTAAATGGGTCCGATGGCATATGATAGAGATCGAACGTAAGTTTTTAGTGAACTCTGAAACTTTTAAAAAAGAAGCTTTTAAGCAAACCCGTATTTGTCAAGGGTATTTAAATTCTCATAAAGATCGGGCGGTTAGAATTCGAATAAGAGATGATGAAGGCTTTATCACGGTTAAAGGTGCCTCTTCAAAATCGGGATTATCACGATTTGAATGGGAAAAGTTGATTTCGTTAGAAGAAGCTGAAGCCCTAATAAATCTTTGTGAAGAAGCCATTATCGATAAGATACGCTATGAAGTACAAGTTGGTATTCATGTTTTTGAAGTCGATGAATTTTTTGGTGATAATACAGGTTTGGTACTTGCCGAAGTAGAACTGAAAACAGAAACCGAAACTTTTATAAAACCCGAATGGTTAGCCGAAGAAGTTACAGGAGATATTAGATATTATAATTCACAATTAAGTAAAAACCCATTTAAACTATGGAAATCATAAAAAAAATAGCCTCAGTTTTTTTAATCATGTTATTCATTGCTTCTTGTAAAGAGGATGTTAAAACACCAGAAGTTATACCGCCTACTCCAGAAGAACTGGCTGTCATGAAAGTTAAAGATTCTTTATACAATGCTTTTGTAAAGGCTCAATCCAATAAAAAAACACAGAAACAAATTAAAGAGGCTTTAGAAGCCAAAGGTTATAAAACTTTCGATTATGTTGATGAGAAAACCCAGGATACCATTTTAATGCAGCAATATTTTATCGCTTTTTTAAAGTCGGGTGCTATTCGTGGTCAGAATGAAGAAGAAACAGCCGAGCTTCAAAAGCAACATTTAGAATATTTAGGAAAAATGTACGAGGAAGGCCATGCCGATATTTCTGGACCGTTTGGTGATGATGGCGATATTAGAGGTATTACCATATACAATGTACCTACAAAAAAAATGGCCGAACGTTTAGCTAATGAAGATCCTATGGTTCAAGCAAACCGTTTAAAGGTTGAAATCCATCCTTGGTGGGCAGCAAAAGGATATCATTTAAGATGATTTTTAAATTTATTAAAGGCCTTTATTTCGTTTTAAATATCGCTATTATTTTAGCGCTACTCATTTTACATTTTGTAATTAAAGATAGCACATACGAGTGGTCATTGATATTTTATCCTTTTCCTTTACCTGTCATTATAGGTATTGTTGTTGGTTTGTCTATATTCCTTGGTAAAAGACGAAAGTACAATTTAATACTTGCAGGGATTTTACTGCTGATTTGGCTTGCCGGCAGTTTTAGGTTTACCTTTGCCGAACCTATTTCCGAAAAAGATTTAGAAGTTGTTTTTTGGAACACCTCTCGCGAACATCACTTTGAAGATGCGGTGGCGCAATATGGTAGTTTTCCTGATGTTATGGTACTTGCAGAAGCTAGTGATACCGATTTTTCGCGATTGCAGGCTTTGTATCCGCAGTATTATTTTTACAAATCTAAACGGGAACTTTCTGTTTTTTCAAAGCATCCCATGACTATTGTTTCCGATAATATCTCAAAGTACAATACTTCTGTAGTCCATTTTGAGACTACGGGTATTCATTTTTATGCTGTTGATGTTACGGGGAGTAAGGATGTGCCTAGACATTGGGAGCTAGATTTTGTAGATGAACAAATAGAATTTGGTGACCGAACTTTGGTTTTAGGCGATTTCAATTTGCCTTATGAATCTTTGTTTTTTAAGGAAATCAAAACGCATTTCAACCACTGGTTTTCTTCTAAGGGCAATGGCTTTCGAGAAACTTGGCCATGGGGTTTGCCTTTACTATCCTTAGATCATATTTGGGTGTCTAAAGATTTAGATATTTTGGATTCTAAAAAAATCAATTCTCTAGAATCTGATCATGAAATGATAAAAACGGTAATTCAACGGTAGAGCATGAAGTCTGCCATTCAGAAAGAAGTGTAACATCCTCCTTTTAGCGGAAAGATTCCTCAGTCGTGCCTCCTTCTGAATGACTAATTTCTTCGTGTAATTTAGCGTCTGCTCCGCCTAACTCTGCGAAATAACTTATTCGTAATAAATCTACAAATCAAACTTTATCCCTTGAGCCAAAGGCAATTCAGTTGTGTAGTTAATGGTGTTGGTTTGTCGGCGCATATAAACTTTCCAAGCATCCGATCCCGATTCACGACCACCACCAGTTTCTTTTTCACCACCAAAGGCGCCACCAATTTCAGCGCCAGAAGTCCCAATGTTTACGTTAGCAATACCACAATCGGAGCCTTCCACCGAAAGAAAACGTTCGGCTTCACGTAAATTATTGGTCATAATCGCCGAGCTTAACCCTTGGGCGACGTCATTTTGTATGTTAATGGCATTTTCAACCTCGCCTTCGTATGTCATCACATATAAAATAGGGGCAAAAGTTTCTTGTTTAACCATGCTGTAATGCGGTTCAACAGCTACAATAGCGGGCTTCACATAGCAACCGCTTTCAAATCCAGAACCTTTAAGGATTCCGCCTTCAACAAGTACTTGGCCGCCTTCTTTTACGACCTGTTTTAGGGCTTTGCTGTACATTTTAACGGCATCGGTATCTATAATAGGGCCTACATGGTTGCTTTCATCTAAAGGATTTCCAATGCGTAATTGTTGGTAAGCTTTAGTAATGGCTGAGACCACTTTATCGTAAACGCTTTCATGAATAATTAAACGTCTTGTTGAGGTACAGCGCTGTCCTGCAGTGCCTACAGCACCAAAAACGGCTCCGATAACTGTCATTTTTATATCGGCATCAGGTGTCACAATAATGGCATTATTACCACCAAGCTCTAACAAGGTTTTACCTAAACGGGCAGCAACTTCTTGAGCAACGGTTTTCCCCATCCTAGTGGATCCGGTTGCTGAAATTAAAGGAATTCGTGTGTCTTTAGTCATAAATTCACCCACTTTAGCATCACCAATAATCAGATTAGAAATACCTTCAGGTAAATGGTTTTCAGTTAATATTTCGGCTATGATGTTTTGACAAGCGATGCCGCAAAGCGGTGTTTTTTCCGAAGGTTTCCAAACACAAACATCCCCACATACCCAGGCTAAAGCCGTGTTCCAAGCCCAAACGGCTACGGGAAAATTAAAGGCAGAAATAATACCAACCACACCAAGAGGGTGGTACTGCTCATACATGCGATGGCCAGGGCGTTCGCTATGCATGGTCAGGCCGTGTAACTGACGGGAAAGGCCAACCGCAAAATCGCAGATATCAATCATTTCCTGAACTTCACCTAAGCCTTCTTGGTAACTTTTACCCATTTCATAGGAAACCAATTTGCCCAGCGCTTCTTTTTTCTCTCTTAATTTATTTGAAAATTGCCTTACGATATCGCCACGTTGCGGTGCTGGGATTTTTCGCCAATGTAAAAAGGCTTGGGTAGCGCTTTCCATCATTTTTTCGTAATCGGCTTTTGTTGTGCTGGTTACCTTAGCGATTAGTTGGCCATCAACTGGGGAGATGCTATCGATGGATTTTCCGGTTGAAAACTGGTTTGAACCGGTAGAAGTACCTGCGTTAACAGGTTTTATACCTAAAATGTCAAGGGCTTTATCTATACCGAAAGAGGTGTTAGGATGAGTCATTTTTAAATAATTTAAAGGCTTTTCAGCCATTTTTACTAAAGTAATATTTAAATGTGGGTTTTAAAGGGTATCATCTTTTCCTAAACATAACTTTAACAAAAAAAAAAAGGCCGTCTAAAAATTAGACAGCCTATCGGTTGTAATGTTTGAAAAATAATTTTGTTTACTTCTTCAAGAATATAAAACTGAAGTAATTAATACCGCTTTCACTTTTGCTAACGCCTATGCCTATATGCGTAAAATCGGCTTCAATATTGTTTTTGTGATCTAGATTATTTAACATGGCTTCAACAACATTATCGGCCGTTTTGTATTTTGAAGCTACGCTTTCTCCCATCTTAATGGGGTTTTCGGCTTGAAATAGCAACTCGGCACGTTGATGAGAGTTGTCGTAACTCAATTTGTCTTGGGTAGCCATGTACAAGCTGTGTTCTTCAGCTAAAGTAGTCGCATAAGCATTGAAGGCTAAGGTGGGTAAGTCTAAATCCGCCCTATGGTCGTTTAATAAGTTCAGAATTTGACTGTTAATACTAGAGTCATTAGAGTCATTATTGCTTGAAGAACATGACAATACACTTAAAAATAAAGTGCAAATCACCATGAAAGACCATGGTTTTAGGTAGGTAGTTTTCATATTTATAGATTTGGGTTCTCAAATATACATTTTAAATGTGGCAGATTGGTCTTGTAAATTTTGTAATTTGTTGTTTTTTATAAGAAAATTCTTTCTTATATGTAGGTTTAGACTTGTTTAAGTGCGTGTAATTATGTCATTTTCATGATTTTATAGGTGAAATATGATGAAAATCATGTTTTTTATCGAAAAAACACCAGATAGTCAGGAAGCTATGTCTTTTTAATTCTAAATTTGCCGCTTGTTATTAAAAATTAAAATATTACACTAAAATTTATTAGTATAATAATCTCTCAGTCTCTCAAATCTTATGGCAAAATTCTACTCTCAGTTTCATAGAGCGCTTTTTGTAGCTCTATTTTTTTTCGTTGGTTCGGTTGGTTTGGTTCATGCTCAGTGTGTACCAACTAATATGGGGTATACGAACCAGAAAGGAATTTCAAATTTTACAATAATCGGTGATTCTGGTTCTGAAATAAACCACAATAGTGGTGTTCAAGAAGGTTATGCAGATTACACTTCGGAAAAGGTAAATGTTACTACAGGGAATACATATAATTTCTCGGCTACAAACTCTGTTAAAAATGGAACTCCAACAGCCAGCATGGGCATTTGGATAGATTACGATGGTACTGGCAACTTCGAATTAGTATATGATTCTGGAGAAACATCAAACAATTACAATTTTTCGGGAAGTATTACCTTAGACAAATTTGTATCAAATACAGCCGTGATGAGAGTTGCAGCGGTTTATTGTTATAATAATGCAAGTTGTAAAACGATTCCAGCAACTCCTTGTGATTTTAATAATGAACTCTCCGAAGTAGAGGATTATACTTTAAATATCTCTTTACCACCTATCCCTGTTGTTAATGATGATGATTTAACTGTCTTTTTGAATAGTACTTCGGGTACTACAAATAAAATTAATGTTACTAGTAATGATGTTTTGAGTTCTCATGGCGGTACTGGAGACGACTACAAAATATTAAACGAAACATCCCATGGATCTCTTACAGAAATTACCGACGGTATCTTTGAATATATTCCAAACCCAGATTACATGGGAACTGATAGTTTTACATATTCACTATGTGATGTGAATAATAATTGCTCAATAGGAACGGTGAATATTCTGGTTAAGCCGGACACCTGTACACCAACTTCTACTTCCGAGATGCACAGATATATAGATAATGTGACACTTACAGGGAAAACAATTACACTTAATAATACATCGGGAGATAACGGCGGCTACAAATCATTTTTTAACCTTTCACCTGTTGATTTAATTGCAGATATAAATTATAATATATCTATTACAGTAAGAGGTCATCAGCCTAATTATGCTAAAGATGTTTTTATCGATTATAATCGAGATGGAGATTTTGATGATTCAAATGAATACGTTGCAACTGGATCAGGTGATGAAGGATTAAACTTTACAATCCCTACAAGTGTAGTTTCAGGAAATACTGTTATGCGTGTTGGTACTCGAGATAAATGGAATTCTACTGCTAATTCTTGTAGTCAATATGCTTCGGGAAAATATGAAGAATTCGAAGACTACTTCATAAACATCACATCCTCAACTCCAACTCCAGACCCATCTCCGGCACCTACCCCAAGCGACCCAACAGTGTATCCTGATACCGACGGCGATGGTATTACCGATAATATCGATTTAGACGATGATAATGATGGGATTTTGGATACCGTTGAAAACAACATATGTAAGTCAAATCCATCAGCTTCTAAAGCAGAAACGGTGTTTTTATATGAAACTTTTGGCGCTGGTACCAATCGTGTTGAAATAGATGCCAATTTTGCAGCTGCAAGTACAACCTATGAGTATCTTGCTAGTGGAGACGTTGTTGATGGTAAATATACTGTTTACCATAATGCACGAGACATAGCGAGTTGGTCCGCAGGCTACTGGTATCAAGGAGACGATTACACACCTAATGATACGAATGGTAGAATGGCCATTTTTAATGCAGAAAATGTTGCTGGAGGTGTGTTTTACGAAAATCAAATTTCAGGAGTTACACCTGATGTTGAAGTGACCTACAGTTTTGCAGTTATTAATTTAGATCGTGAAGAACACGATCCACCAAGAAGTAAACCCAATGTTTTGATGCAAATTTTATCTTCAGACGGTACAAAAATACTTGCAGAAGATAGCACCAAAGACATAGAGCCATCTGATAGTGTTAGCTGGGAAGTATTTTATCTTTCTTTTTTTCCTAAAACTTCCGATTTCATGGTTAGGCTTATAAATCAATCCGTTGGCGGCCTAGGTAACGACCTCGCTATAGATGATATTCGAGTGGTACAACTATTTTGTGACTCCGACGGCGATGGCGTTGCCGATGTTTTAGATATAGACGATGATCACGATGGTATTCCCAATGTTGTGGAATTAGGAAAGGCATCTTTAGACACGGATAAGGATGCTACTCTATTAGGTGATAATTGGATAGATTCTAATACAAATGGTGTGCATGACGATTTTGAAAGCGGAGGAACAAATCATATAGATATAACCAATTTAACTCCGGGGACCGATTTTGATGGTGATGGTGTACCTAATTATTTAGATTTAGACTCTGATAACGATGGTGTTTTTGATGCCCTTGAGTACGACGGCTTAGGTGATATCGATATTACTGGAAATGGTGTAGGTGATGGCATCGATAGTGATGGCGATGGTGTTTTAGATAACATAGATAATTACGTTGGTTTTGGAGTAGCATCTTATGCGTCTCCTGTTGAAACCACTTCAGGAACTCCCGATTATTTAAATCCGAAATCTGGAGGAATCAATGATATTCCAGAAATATTCGCCCATCTCGATGCTGATAACGATGGCGTTATTGATGGGTCTACCGACGCCGATAAGGATGGTATTTTGGACGCGTTCGATACCGATACTGCTGTTTTTGGTTCGCCTAGAGCTTTAAATGGTTCGTTTGCTTTGTACTTTGATGGGCGTAATGATTATGTGGCAGAACCTTCGTTTATGAGTAGTTGGGCGGAAGCGACATTGATGTGCTGGATAAAAATTGACCCTTCAGCAACAGGAACGCGATTTATTATGGGGCAGGATAATTTTTATATGCAGCTCGATAGTAACAACAATTTAATTGCCAGTGGTGGTGGAAAAACAATAACCAGTGATGAACCTTTAGCTACTGGAGTTTGGATTCATGTAACGGCTCGTTTTGGAGATCATTTATGGTTATACACTAATGGAAATTTTTCAGCAGACAAAGTAAGTGCTTCTGGAGGTTTAGCCGCATCAACTTCAAGTTTCAGTATTGGGCGTACTCCCGATAGTAATTCTAATTATTTTATGGGGGAAATTGATGAAGTTCGTGTATTTAATGAAGCTATATATTCAAGCCCAATTAGAAAAATGATTTATCAAGAATTAGATGAAACTGATTTAAATCAAGGTCAAATTATTCCTAAACAAATAAATTCCAATCTTTCTTCAGGATTACAGCGTTATTATAAATTAGATGATTTTCAAGATGATAAATTAAAAGATCATTCACTTAATAACAGTGCAGTAGCAACCATTTATAATGTGAAAGACATTATGGGGCAAACGGCACCACTTCCTTTTGAGACAATGGCAAATGGCGACTGGGGAAGTAAGTCAACCTGGTTACATGGCGATGTTTGGGATATTGATGATGAAGCGAATATTAACGAATGGGTAATCGTTAATGTAGCTCACGAAGTCACCACCAGCTATTCACATACCACTTTAGGTTTGATTGTTGATGAAAATGCACGACTTGATGTTTTAAATGACTCCGATTTAAATAATACTTGGTATTTAGAGTTGAATGGTGATATCGATTTACATGGGGAATCTCAATTAATACAAACCAAAGACAGTGATTTGGTAGCTGGTACCCAGGGTGCTTTAGAAGTTGATCAGCAAGGTGAAACTTCTCAACATAACTATAATTATTGGTCATCGCCTGTACACAGTTCAAATCCTAATAGCGCTGTTGATGGCGATGAAAGTTATACCGTTGCAAGTGTGTTAATGGATGGCTCGGATGAATATAACCCAAAACCGATTAGTTTTATAGGGGGTTACGATGGAGTGAAAACCGACACATCAATCTCTATTGCCGAATATTGGATTTGGAAATACGCAAATAATAAAAGTGACACCTATGCCTTATGGCAACATATGAAGAGTACTGGAGAAATGTTTGTTGGTGAAGGTTATACCATGAAAGGTCCTGGAGCTAAAGGAAGCAAACCAGAACAAAACTATACGTTTAAAGGGGTTCCTAATAATGGTGAGATCACGTTAAAAATTCATCCTGGCAATGAGTACCTGGTTGGGAATCCATACCCTTCAGCTATTGATGCTCATGAATTTTTAGAAGATAACCAAAGCGCTTTAGATGGTACCCTATATTTCTGGGAGCACTATGGTGGGAATTCACATTATTCTAAGGATTACGAAGGTGGTTATGGGGTTTATAATTATTCAGGAGGGACACCGGCAATGACAGGAACTGCAGCCGCAGCTGCCCCTAGTCATTCGGCTTCCCCAGAAAAAACACCACATCGCTATATTCCTGTAGGACAAGGTTTCTTTGTAAAGGCCGATACGGCTACAGAAGCAGATATTGTCTTCGAAAACGATCAAAGAATTTTTGTAACCGAAAGTACAAATACCTCTGTTTTTGTAAAAAATGCCAGTACTAAAACATCGAAGCAAGAGGGTTCAAAGAATGAAGATCTTCGACCAAAAATTAGAATCAATTACGAATCGCCAAAAGGATATGTACGCCAATTATTAACGACGGTTGATGATCATGCTACCATGGGTGTAGATTGGGGTTACGACGGACTAATAAATGAAACCAATATAGAAGATATGTATTGGGAGGTTGAAAATGCCGATTATGTTATTCAAGGGATTGATGCTATAACCGAACAAACTGTTCTGCCATTAACCGTAAAAACCAAATCGGGAGGTTTAATTGAAATAAGTATACATGCCTTAGAAAACCTACCTGATGATGTGCCGGTATATTTGAAGGATTACGATACTTTTCACGATTTAAAAGCAGGTTCATTTTTCGTGAATGTTGATAGCGGACTCATTAGTGATCGTTTTGCAATTGCCTTTTCTACTGAAGGAAATACATTAGATATTGTTGAAGAAAACATCCAAAGTTTAGGGCTGTTTTATAACAAGCAAAGTTCTAGCATCATCATTAACAACCCTAATAGCATGAACATCGAAGGTTTAAAGGCCGTGAATATGCTTGGTCAGATGGTTTTTGAATATCCTGTGCATGCTTCCGATACAAAAATAAGTCTACCTACCAGCTTAGCATCAGGGGTGTATGTATGCTCAATGATTGTAGATGGGACGGAAGTTTCTAAAAAAATAGTGATTTCGGAGTAAGGCCGTTTGTATGATGTTGAATCTTTAAAGCGAACTCTAAATCGACGCTTTTAACACACCTCTACAATCTATTAAAACCAGATTGTAGAGGTGTTTTTGTATGCTATGAATGTCATATATGGTAGTCATTAAATTTATCAAACAAATACATTCTGCGCACGCTTCAAATTAGCGTATGTCTACTATCTAAATCTTTAAAAATTCTCATGATAAGGTTTAAGTAGTCAAAAATTAATCTAAAAAAGTAGTGCTTTTCTTGCTGATTTCGTAAAATAAACATGGGAATCACTGTAAGTCAGTGATTTTCATCGAAAAAACATCCCTCTTTTTGGCTGTTTTAATTTATTATTTACTTTTGATCTGGTAAACCAGTTTGGTTGATTAATTGATTACTTTGTAATTATCTATTAAGGTTTTCTACAATTACACCGAGCGACCTCGTAACTAGCCCAACTCTCATGGTACTATTTAATTTACACATCAGTAAAAGCGTATACTTTTTTCTATTGTTTTTTTTAACAGCACATTATTCAATTTACGCACAAGTAGATGTATTACAAGTACCAGGTGTTACAATAACGGGTGATACCCAACCAAGTACTTCATTAGATAATTTAATTGATGGCGATATTGATGAAAGTGATTCTGATTCCAGATGGGCGGTAAATGCTTCCCCTCAATATCCAAAGTCTGCTACTTTCGATTTAAAAGGGGAGTATACCTTATCAAGTTTTACATTAAATACATATCAAGATAGGAATTATGAATTTACAATAGAAGTTGCTACTGAAGCAGTTGGAATTAATGGAACATATACAACTTTAATAAGCTCATCGGGTAATGTAGGTAGTAATACTAATTTTACCACACCAAGTGTTGGTAGGTATGTTAGACTTCGAGTTACTGGAGGTTCTGGTTTTTCTAGTAGTTATGTTAGTATAAATGAAATTGAAATTTTTGGAGTTCCAGGGGGAGCTAGTAGCGCTTACCCCGATACCGATGGCGATGGTATTACCGATAACATTGATTTAGACGATGATAACGATGGTATTTTAGATGAGGATGAAACCACTCTTTGTGAATCAAAAACTTCTGCTACAAAAGCGCAAGTGGTCTTGTTACATGAAGACTTCGGATCTGGTACAACGCGAGAGTCCATTCCGTCAGCTGGGGTTACAGGTTCTAGTTCAGCTTATGCATATGAGGCAGGCCCTTATACCGGAAACTCTTCCGATAATGTTTCTAATGGAGAGTATACGCTGTTTCATGATGCCAGTGACAGTCAGATTGCTGCTTGGACAGGCCTAAACGGAGACTGGGGGGCTATGGAAGACCATACCATGAATGATACCAACGGACGTATGGCTATTTTTGATGGTGATGCTGGAGGCAGCACTGTAGCTTATACCATAACAGTTACAGGAATAACACCAAACATACCTATATCATATAGTTTTTATGCCGTTAATTTAGATGTTAAAGAACCTGATAGCAATCGCAAAAATCCTATTATAAAAATGGAAATCTTTAGAAGCGATGGCACAACATCGCTGGCAAGTGATTCTGTTGAATTATTAAAAATACATAGTAAAGACGATAACAGCGACGCTATAACCGATATCACTTCAAGTGGTACAAGCGCCGTAATTTCACCTTCAGATTGGCAAACCATTACAGCTCCTACATTTACCACTGATGAAGATACCATTATTGTGGTATTAACAGATATACAAGTAGATGCTTCTGGAAATGATTTTGCTCTAGATGATATTCGTATAACACAAGAATACTGTGATAGCGATGGTGATGGTGTTGCCGACATAAATGATCTTGACGATGATAACGATGGCATTCCAAATATCGTAGAATTAAGAAAGGAATTTTTAGATACGGATAAGGATGCTACTTTATTTGGTGATAATTGGATAGATTCTAATACTAATGGTGTACATGATGATTTTGAAAGTGGAGGAACGCAACATATAGATATAACTAATTTAACTCTAGGGACCGATAGCGATGGTGATGGTGTCCCAAATTACTTAGATTTAGACTCCGATAACGACGGGGTATTCGATGCACTTGAATACGATAGTTTTGGTGATGTTGATGTTACTGGAAACGGCGTTGGCGATGGTGTCGATAGCGATGGTGATGGCATTTTAGATCGTATAGATGATAAAGATGGATTTGGGTTAACAATCTATGCAAATCCTGAAAATGTAAATGGAGATACGATATGGGACTTTATTGATCCGATACATAATACCATAACATTAGGTGATATTTATCTGCCTTTACTAACTATAGATGCTTCTACAGGCATGATTACACCAAATACTGACACTGATGGCGATGGTATCGTTGATTCCCGTGATGAGGACGATACCGTTTTTGGATCGCCTAGGGATCTGAATGACAGTTATAGTCTGTATTTCGATGGCCGTAACGATTATGTACAAGAACCCCAGTTTTTAAATGGTACTAGTGAAGGAACCATGATGTGTTGGGTGAAACCTGATACGCCAACTGGAGGGGAGTTCATTATAGGAGAACATGGGATTAATTTTCTTTATATTGGAACTAATGTCGATGTTTTCGTAAATGGTAAGCTTGATGCAATTGTACCTGTGCCTATCGGTACCTGGGCACACTTAGCCTGTACGTATTCTGATGCTGATAATGAGGTTCGATTTTATGTAAATGGAGAATTGGCTAAAACAACTGCCTTTAGTGGTCCTATAACTAATTCAGCATCAATAAACACCTTTAATATTGGTACTGGTCCAGAAGGTAGTGCCATTGGTCATTTTAAAGGTGAAATAGACGAAGTGCGCGTTTTCAATAGAGCCCTCACTGAAAATGAGGTAAAACGCATGGTGTATCAAGAATTGGACGATAACAACAGTTTTAACAGTGGAAAAATCATTCCTTTGGATATAGCGTCCGATTTTGGAAGTACTTTAGTTCGCTATTACAAAATGGACACGTATCAAGACGATAAATTAATTGATATTTCAGGTAAAAACACCTCAGGTGCCACTATTTACAATGTTAAAGACATCTTTTTTCAAACCGCTCCACTACCTTTTGAAACCACAAACGATGGCAATTGGGGTGATGTTAACGTTTGGTTGCATGGTGATGTTTGGGATATTACAGATTATCCTGAGCATGAAGCAGCTATTGTACATGTAAAAAATCACATTACAAATAACCATTCTAATAACAGCAATAATGGTGTCGATGTTGTTAACCTAGGATTAATTATTGACCCAGGAGCTCATTTCGAATTTAAAAACAATAAAAAGCTAGAAAACTCATGGTATTTAGATATTGGTACTGGTGGTTTAATCGATTTACAAGGCGAGGGGCAATTGCTGCAGACTACAGAAAGTGTTTTGGGGTCGGGCGATGGCGTAATAGAACGTGACCAACAAGGGGTACAGAACTTATATACCTATAATTATTGGAGCTCTCCTGTTAATAATGGCAGTGGCAAATATACTGTTGGAGGCATCTTGTATAACGGCTCGAACCTAGTACAATATACAGGTGGTTATAATGGTTCACAAAGCCCTGTTACAATTTCGGAGTTTTGGTTGTATAAATTTGAGGATGCTTTAGCTGATAATTATTACGCTTGGGAGCGGATAAAAAGTACGGGAGAGTTAGTCGTTGGACAAGGGTTTACCATGAAAGGGACCACCACTAATACAGACTTAACTCAAACACAGAACTACACTTTTACAGGGATGCCTAACAATGGGGATTTTACCCTTACCTTAAATCCTGGTAACGAATATTTGGTGGGTAACCCATATCCATCGGCATTAGATGCCGATCAATTTTTAACCGATAACCAAAATACTATTGAGGGTACACTTTATTTTTGGGACCACTATGGTGGGAATTCTCATTACTTAAAGGAGTATGAGGGTGGTTATGCTATGTATAACCTTTCTGGTGGTGTAGGCTCGGCTGCTACAACGCCTGCTGCTGGGGTGAGTCCGAATGGAGGGCCAGGCACAAAAGTGCCAACACAATATATTCCAGTAGCTCAAGGCTTTTTTGTTAAAGCTGCCGGTAGCCAGACGAGTACCGATATTGTTTTTAATAATGGCCAGCGTGTCTACAATAGAGAAACATACGATAATTCCATTTTTATTAAAGAAACAACGACTAAAGCATCGAAAATAACAACCGCAAAAACTACAGACGCCAGGCCCAAATTCAGACTGGGCTTCCAGTCGCCAAAGGGTTATAAACGCCAGTTATTAACTACCGTAGATAAAAAGGCATCACTTCATTACGATTGGGGTTATGATGCTCCTGTGAACGAAGATAATGCCGAAGATATGTACTGGAGCATCGATCAATCCGAATATTTTATTCAAGGAGTAGATACGATTACCACACAAACTGTTTTACCACTTAGCGTAAAAACGCAATCGGGAGGCTTGATCGAAATCAAAATTGACAGTTTAGAATATGCTGCTGAAGACTATGATATCTATTTAAAAGATTACGATACTTATCATGATTTAAAATCGGGGACCTTTTTTGTAAATGTTGATAGCGGATTAATAGAAGATCGTTTTGCGATTGCTTTTTCAGAAGCATCAGAATCCTTAGGTGTAAATTCAGAGAGTAATAACCAACTTCAACTGTATTTCAATAACCAGAACGATAATATTGTTATTAGTAATCCTAAAGCTACAAATGTTAAGAGCCTAAAGGCCGTAAATGTACTGGGCCAAGAGGTTTTGGATGTTACAATTCAGTCTTCAGACAAGAAAATTAGTGTGCCTATACGTTTCGCTTCCGACGTTTATGTGTTTTCAATCAAAACTTCAGATGCTGAGGTTTCTAGAAAAGTGGTAGTTGCTAATTGATGAGGTATTGAGTGGTTTAGGCGTGTAAACCTGGCCTTTAAGAATAAAATAAAAACCCCGAATCTGATACCAATCAAATTCGGGGCTTTTATTTTTTATGCGAAGCACTTACTTAATCTTGTGACGCCTCTTTTCTTAAAGCTCTTGCCGCTTCGTTACGTTCAATTTTATGTTCTGGGCGTGTCCATTTTGGTTTTTCGCCTAAAGCTTCAATTTTAGAATCTTGAGCTTCAACCGTTTTTGGCTGTACTTTTTTAGTGAATGGTTTTTGAGGTTTTAATCCTAATAATTCGAACATTTTCATGTCTTCGTTCACATCTGGATTTGGAGTAGTTAATAGCTTATCTCCTGCAAAAATAGAATTTGCTCCTGCAAAGAAACACATGGCCTGACCTTCTCTAGTCATTTGCGTACGCCCTGCGCTTAAACGTACTTGAGTTTCTGGCATCACAATTCTTGTGGTGGCTACCATACGTACCATATCCCAAATAGAAACAGGTTCTTGATCTTCTAAAGGCGTTCCTTCAACAGCTACTAAAGCGTTTATTGGTGTCGATTCTGGTTGCGGATTTAAAGTAGAAAGCGCCACTAACATACCAGCACGATCTTCAATATTTTCACCCATACCAATAATACCACCACTACAAACCGTAACATTGGTTTTACGAACATTATCAATAGTATCTAAACGATCTTGATAACCACGGGTTGAAATCACTTCTTTATAATATTCTTCCGAAGAATCTAAATTATGATTGTAAGCATATAAACCAGCTTCAGCCAAACGCTTCGCTTGATTTTCGGTGACCATTCCAAGGGTGCAACACACTTCCATATCTAGTTTATTAATGGTTCTTACCATTTCTAAAACTTGATCGAACTCCTCGCCATCTTTTACATTACGCCATGCAGCTCCCATACAAACACGTGAACTTCCGCCTGATTTAGCGCGTAAAGCTTGTGCTTTAACTTGTTGCACAGACATTAAATCGTTCCCTTCAATATCGGTGTGGTATCTAGCTGCTTGTGGGCAATAGCCACAATCTTCTGAACATCCTCCTGTTTTTATAGATAATAAAGTTGACACCTGAACGGTATTTGGGTCATGATGCAAACGGTGAATTGTTGCTGCTTCATAAAGCAAATCCATAAAAGGTTTGTTATAAATCTCTAAAATTTCTTCTTTGGTCCAATTGTGTCTCATCTCACTCATAATAGCCAATACTTAATTTGGGTCAAAAATAGTAATAATATGGGAATGACTTTAGCTTTTACTTATTAAAATGCTAACGGCACTGCCCACAAATGCCTCCCGTAAGGGCAGGAACTTAATCGCCTGCCTTGGTTAATAATATAGAAACCGCGTTGCCTCCAAAACCAACAGCGTTTACTAGTATGTTTTTAATTCTATTTGGTTGTTTTTGATCCTTTAAATAAGGAACACTTATAAAGTGTTGCTTTTGAAGCATCAAAACCGCCAACTCGATACTTAACGACCCGGAAGCCCCAAAAGTATGTCCAATTTTCCATTTGTTTGTGGTAAGTGACGGTGGATTAGGGAACACTTTTTCAATGGCTTTTACTTCCGATAAATCGCCTTTTATAGTCCCTGGTGCATGCATGACAATAACATCGACCTCATCGGGATTTAAATCGCCTAAGGCCATTTTCATCGATTTCTGGAAACATTGTGCATCGCTAGAAATAGAAATATTATGTTTTAATATTTCGGTAGCATAGCCATAGCCGCTAATAACAGCAAGGGCGTCCTCCTGAATGCCAGCTTCCAAACAAGCTACGGAAGCACCTTCGCCTAGCACCATGGTGTTTTTGGTTTTTTCAAGATCTAAGGCGCGACATGGGAATGTTGCTTCATGCGCTTCGACAGGCTCAGTGTGACAATCAACTTGAATTTTAACTTGCGAATATATTTTTAGCGCTTGCATCTGGGCAAGGGTAAAGGGCGTTAATGGCGCCTCACTTCCTCCAACCAAAAATTTATTACACATGCCAGAATTAATCCATGCGATACCATTTAACATGGCATGTAAAGCTGTAGAACAGGTTATGGAATGACTTATTTCTGGGCCTTCGGTTTGTAAATCGTGAGCCACCCAAGAGGCAATATTGCCTAAGGTTGTGGTTGGCGAACTTAAGGTTTCAGCTTTATTGGATTGTAGAAAGGAGTCGTAATAAGTTTCAAAAAGTTCGGTAGCGCCACGGGAAGATCCTAAGTTGATGCCGAAATTATCGCTAGCCTTCCATTTTGCTTGTTTTACAGCAGCTCTAGAAGCGTAAATGGCATATAAAACAGAATTGTCTAAAGACTTATATTTTTGATCGGACTGCTTTAAAGACTCAATATCCCCTTTAGCATGCTCCGGAATTTGTGCCACCGGTAGCTTTTGATTCAAAACGGATTTTGAAGTCAGACAATGGTTGTTGTTTAAATAACTTTGCCATACTTCGTCGGATGTTTTTCCTAAGGAAGAAATAGACGATATGGCTGTAATGGAAATGGGTTGTTGCATAAATATTTCGTCATGCTGAACTCCTGCCTGCCGGGAGGCAAGGTGTTTCAGCACCTCATAATATGGTGATGTGAATCTAAAAAGTTAACATCATTGAACATTGTCAAGTAGCGTTTGTTGAAGTTGGTATGTGCATTGGAGTTTAAAAACACTTTTGAACACCCCTAAAGTCCCCTCAAGGGGACAATCTCTAAAGTTCACTTCAGGCAAATCGCTAGTTAATTTTTTAGATCAAAATTCAGTTTTACGTTAGTTGACAAAAGTACTATTTATGAGTTAGGGATCACTCATTGTTAACATTTTTATTGAAATCGCATCCTTTTTAATTTTCAAAAAACATAATAACGCGACGCCTCTGTGACTCTCAGTGTAGCTCCGTGAATCTTTGTGAAATAAAAACAGTAATTCTTACGCCGAGATGCTCAGAGTTTCCACAGAGACACACAGCGAATGTGGTAATCTTAAATTGGAATAACACTTAATCTTGACACTAATTTCACAAATTTTTGCATGCTAAACTATTCGTGATAATCTGTGTAATTCGTGTCTAAAAACTTTAGATAATGAAATTGATTTACTAAACAATATCCAAAGCCTCTTCAATAACTTGATAGATTTTTTCTAACTGAGTTTCCGTAACCACATAAGGCGCTTGAATGTAAATGGTGTTCCCTAGCGGTCGTAAAAACACGCCGTGATCCATGAAAAATTTGAACAGTTTGTCACGTATGTTTCCGTAGCGTTGCATTTCTACATCTAAATCTAAGGCAAAAATAACGCCCGATTGTCTGATACCTTTTACTTTAGGGTGCTTTTTAATGTGTTCGCCAAAAGTTTGATGTGAGGCTATAATGCGCTGTATATTGCTTTGAATGGCTTCGGTTTGTAGCAATTCTATGCTCGCCAAAGCAGCTGTACAAGCTAGTGGATTTGCCGAATAGGTGTGTCCGTGAAAAAGGCCTTTTCCGATATCGTCACTATAAAAAGCATCGTAAATATCTTGTGAGCAGGTGGTTAATGCCATGGGTAGTAATCCGCCTGTAAGCGCCTTGCTTAAACACATCACGTCAGGTTTGGTTTCCATGTGTAACGATGCGAAATGTTTTCCGGTTTTACCAAACCCCGTCATCACCTCGTCGGCAACAGTTATAATGTGTTTGCTTTTACAAAATTGCAAAATTGCATTTAAGTCATTAATATCATGCATTTTCATGGCTGCTGCACCTTGAACCAAAGGCTCGTAAACAAATCCTGCGACTTTATTGTCTTTAGAAATTTTTTCTAATTGCTCTAAAATGGCCTCTAAATTTTCACCGTTTGGAACGGGAATACGTTTCACATCGAGGAAAAATTCTTCAAACGGACCGTTATAAACCGAGAGTCCAGAAACGCTCATGGCGCCAAAGGTATCGCCGTGAAAACCATCCTCGAAGGCGATTAGGGTATTGCGTTTTTCGCCATTGTTAAAATGATATTGTAGGGCCATTTTAATACCAATTTCAACCGAAGTGGAGCCGTTATCACTAAAAAATATTTTTTGTTGATTATCGGGAAGAATATTGATCAAAGCTTCGGATAGTTTCACTGCAGGTTCGTGTGTAAAACCACTAAAAACCACTTGATCCAACTGTTTCATTTGTTCTGAAACTCGACTCGTAATATAATCGTTGCAGTGCCCGTACATACAGGTGTACCACGAGGCGATGGCATCAATGTATTCGTTACCATTTTCGTCTGTTAACACGCAGCCTTTTGCTTTTGTAATGGCAATAGATTCGGGGTGCAATTTATGTTGGGTAAGTGGGTGCCAGAGGTGTTTTTTATCGCGTTGTTGTAGTGTCATAAGTGTTATAGTCGTCATGCTTAACTCCTGCCTGCCGGCAGGAGTTAAGCATCTCATTATTCTTGTTGTTTTTACGTAATTTATGTTGGGTTCATATGTTGATGTGACCCTGAAACAAGTTCAGGGTGACGTTACAAATTAGTTTTAAATTTCTCAGCATATTCCCGAATCACATTTTTATCGAAATACGGTTCTTCCTCTATTCTTCCAATAACGGGAGCTTTTGTCATTTTTTTAATGATGTCTTCCGTTGTTTTATGTTCGTTTCCACTGAAAATTAGCGATACATCAAATCCTTTTTCTTGCAGTAATTTTACCGTTAGAAGTGTGTGGTTGATGCTTCCTAAATAGTGCCTAGATACCACAATAACCTTATAAATTGGTTTGATAATATCTAAAATCGTATTTTCATCATTCAAAGGAACTAATAAACCACCAGCACCTTCAATAACCAAATGATTGTTAGTTTTGGGAGGGTTTACCTGCTTTAAATCGATTGTAAGGTTATCAATTTCCGCGGAAGCGTGCGGACTCATAGGCGTGTTTAACGCATAGGCGTTAGGATGAAATTTTGTATTGGTGTTGGATATTAGGTTTTGCACCTTTTTGGTATCGCAATGGTCTAATTCTCCAGCCTGAATGGGTTTCCAGTAATCGGCTTCTAAGGCCTCAGTAACAATGGCGGAGGCCACGGTTTTACCAACTTCGGTAGAAATACCTGTTATAAAATAGGTGTTTGTTTTTTTCGTCATGCTGCATGTGTTTCAGTATCGCATTCCTATGGACGTGCAACGTGTTGTTTATTTGATATTAAACTCCGTTTGACACGATTCGCATCTATATTTATGTTTCATATAAAATGGAAGCGATGAAAATAAAACCCCAAAAATAAACCAGAATAATGATTTAGCATCCTTAATTGTTGAAAAGAGGGCAACTTTTTGACTTTCGCAATTTGGACAAACGATGGTATGGCCTTCGTCGTCTATCGAATATTTACTTATGGATTCTAAAATATGTTGCGCCTTTAGCGCCTGTTTAGATAGCACTTTTAGTTTTACACCGCCAATGGCGTTGCTCACTAGTGGATCGGTATCGATGGTTAAATTATCGGATAAAAAAACCTGTATGCCTTCGGCTTCCAAACGCCCTTTTACAATTTGGGCTTCGGTAGAGTACTGAAATCGCGCTTTGGTTTTAAAACGATTGCTCATGAGGTTACCAAGGTGGCTAGTAATTTTAAAACTTCAGAAATTTGAGCTTCGGTGTTATAAGCGTGTAGACAAAAGCGTAAGCGTTCCTGTCCTTTTGAAACCGTTGGAGACAAGATGGGTTTGACATCATATCCTGAATTTTGAATATGTTTTGATATGTGTTTCACCCTATCGTTTCCTGAAATGATACAGCAGTGTATGGCCGAATCACTTTCTATAAACAACTTTTGTAGCTGATTTTTAATGATCTCAGACTTAAAAAACTGGATGTTTTCTTTTAGTTTTTGGCGTGTTTGAGTTTGCTCTAGGGCTAAATAACTGGCATGAATGGTAGCCAAACTGTGAGGCGGGAGTGCTGTTGTGTAAATTAAACTCCTAGAAAAATTAACCAAATACTGTATCAAAAGGTCGCTACCTAAAATGGCGGCACCGTGGCATCCTAAGGCTTTTCCGTAGGTTACAATTCTAGCAAACACGGCTTTTTCCAGGCCTAGGTGTTGTATGAGTCCGCCACCATGTTTTCCAAAAATGCCTAGGCCATGTGCTTCATCAATCACTAAATACGCCTTGTGCTTTTTACATATTTGCGATAGTTCTTCTAAATCTGGTGAATCGCCATCCATAGAAAAAACAGATTCGGTAACGACATAAATATGCTGTTTACTGTTAGACGCATTTTCAGTAAAACGAGTTAATAACGTTTCTAAATCTCTTAAATCGTTATGCTTAAATTTATAGGCTTTTGCGTTGCTCATGAGCATGCCATCACGGATGGAGGCATGAATATAGGCATCATATAAAATAATATCGCCACGTTGCGGTACACTGGAAAAAAAACCAATATTGGCGTCGTATCCCGAATTAAATATTAAGGCAGATTCACTATTATGAAAGTTGGCCAATTGTTTTTCTACAAAGGGATATAACTTATGATTTCCTGAAAGTAAACGGGAGCCTGTTGCACCATTTTGAAGCATATTTTGTGCTTTTAAAAAGGCATGGCTTTCATTAAAAATAGTTTCATTTTTTGAAAAGCCTAAATAATCATTTGATGAAAAATCAACGTATGGATTATCCATACCTAGTTGCCTCAATGCATTTTCAGCATTACGGTTTTCTAATTTTTGATGTAATTTTTCAGGAAACATGCCGTAAATATACTTCTTAATTTAAGCATTCTCATAAATTAGAAGACTTGATTTCTTTTGACATAATTTCTGTACTTTTGATAACCTATCACATTTTATTTATGAAAACTTACATCTTTATTTTTCTATTCAGCCTATCATTTATCGGATTTTCACAGAACAATTATATTGTAAAAACAGAAGACGGTCGACGAGTGTTGCTTAAAGCCGATTACACTTGGGAATATATTGATGCGAAAGCTCCAGAACCAAATGCTATTGAGGCGGCCGTGGCTAAAAACGAAAACACCGAGGGATGCCAAATTGCAGCCGACTACGAAGAACCTAAACTAAATTCTAAAATTCAAAGTCAACTTAAAAAGGGTAGAGCTACCATAGACCATGTTAAAGAAAAGGTCGCTAAAGATTATGATTGCCAAGCTAGTGAGGTCATCCTTTTGTGGGTTAAAGAACAAAAATCTGAAGCCGTTTACATGTTTTGTGCCAAGGGTACTAAAGTAAAGTATAAACGCGTTGGTAATTCTATTATTGAAGCAGGTAAGTTTTTCTAGTTAAACACGGTTTCATTATTAATTATATAAGTTTATAAACAAAAAAAACTCCTTTTTCGAGGAAATGTATATTATTGCCGATTAACGACATAATGATCCTAGTAGCTGTATTCTATTTACTTTAACTTTGTATTGGCCACTAAATTAAATGCCTTTTTCGTTTTTATTCATGCCGTTTTAAGGTATTACATAAAAATGCGGCACATGGTTACTGCGCAAGCCTTTGTTGTTTTAAACAATAGCTGTGCATAATTACAAGGCATTAAAACATATAACATCATGAAAAAATACTACGCCCTCATAGTTTTATTTCTAGTTTTTCAGTCTCTATTTTCACAATCGCAGCAAATTTATATTCTCGATTTTGAAACCGACCCCAGCAGTACTTCTCCGTCTATTTACACTACTAATCCTCATGAACAAATTATTGCAGGAAAAGATGAGAAAGATTATTTTGTAAGAACCAATGGTACTACAATTTCGGGAGACATATCATACACTAACCAAACAGGTCATTTTTTTGGTGCGCAAGATTTTCGTTTTTTTTCAGGGTATAGTGATAGTTTTATTGCTACTCTTACTGTGAATAATATCGATATTTCAGGATTTGAAAACTTAAAATTTAAAGTAGATTTAGCTGAACATGATAATGGGCCTTCTTGGGAAGATGATGATTTTGTATTGTTTAAATACAGTATCGACAGTCAGACCAACCAACAATTGTTGTATTTGCGTTGGGATAAATCCGGTTCAAGTGAAGGATATTTAGCTGTAGACACGGATAATGATGGAGTAGGAGAAGGCCAAAAAGTAAATGATGCTTTTAGTCCATTTAATGCCGATATTACAGGTACTGGAAGCCTTTTAACGATCACCATTGAAATTCATGTTGATTCTAGTGAAGAAGACATCGCCATAGATAACATTGAAATTTGGGGAGACCCCATAGCAGGCTATTGCTCTGGTGGTACTACAACTTGGGATGGCAGTAATTGGGTAGGAGGTACACCTGATACTGATACTGCTGTTATTGTTGATGCCGATTATTTTACCGGTACTACGGGTAGTTTTGAAGCGTGTAATTTAACCGTAACTAGTGGTAATTTATTAAGTATAGATACAAATGGAACGATAGTGGTAGAGAATGACGTTATTGTAGAAAATAATGCTTCTCTAATTGTACAATCGGGGAGCGCTTTGGTGCAGCACAACGATAATGGGTTAGTAACAAACAATGGTACCATGTCGTTCCATCGGGAAACAGCTCCGATGGATGCCTGGTACGAATACACTTATTGGAGTTCGCCTATAGTTGGTGCTCAAGTTTCAACGGCAATCCCATTTTACAATCCCAATCGTTTGTTCATTTTTAATGCTCAAAATTACAGAGACTCTACTAAAGAAGATCAAAATAACAATGCCACGATCCCTGGTCAAGACGAGATCGATGACGATGGTAACGATTGGACCCATATTGGTGACACCACCATGCAACCTGGCATAGGGTATAGTACCACAACTACCCCTGCCTATTTTAATGCCAATAATGCAGGTCCGGGCACCAAATTTGTTGCGATTTTTACAGGGGTTTTTAATAACGGCGTTTACAACGTTGATGTTTATGGAAACGATGATGAGAAAAGCGACCAAAACTGGAACTTAATAGGTAATCCTTACCCTTCGGCAATCGATTCGGATGTGTTTTTTAGTGTAAACCCTAATCTCGAAAGAGCTGTTTATTTGTGGTCGCAAAATAGTGCACCTTCTTCCTCGGCAAATGGAAACCAACAACAAAATTTTAACACTGCAGATTACGCTATAATTAATGATACCGGTGTGGTTTCAAGTGGTGGTGACACGTCTACTACACCTGTTTTAGCATCACTATCAACTTATGCAATACCCTCGGGGCAAAGCTTTTTTGTTGCTCTTAAAGATGGTGGAGGTACTGGTATAAATCAGGAGCAAATCACATTTAACAATAGTATGCGCTCCGAATTTCCTGCTGCTAACAGAGTGTTTTTTAAGGAAAGTACTTCCTCTAAAACAGTCCAAACGAAAGACAATAAAATATGGCTTAATTTACACTCCACCGATAACACATCAAACCAAATTTTGGTTGGTTACGTTCCTGGTGCAACCGATATGGATGACGGCCTGTCTTACGATGCTCATACCTACCCTGTAAATGGTTCATTACTGTATTCGACTATTCCGGGTTCAGATAAAAAATTTATTATCCAAGGAAAATACCCTGGCAGCCTTACGGTAAGTGAGGTGATCCCTTTAGGGTTTAAAAGCACCTTAGACGCGACAATTTCTTACACCATATCTATTCATAATACCGAAGGTGACTTTTTTAATAACCATGAGGTTCTTTTAATCGATAAGGCACAAACTCCAGAAATACAATGGAACTTAAATCAAAATGACTATATATTTTCTGCGCCTCAAACCGGTGAATTTAATGACCGTTTTGAAATTAGATTTGAAAAGACCCTATCGGTAGAAGATATTGAACTTGAAGATAAGGTGCGCTTAATTTCATTAGAAAACAATGTCGTGCAGTTTATCGTTCCGAAAGATTTAAAAATAGAAACTATTTCAATTTTTAATCTGCTTGGGCAGCCTCTTTATCAGCTTGAAGGCGATAGTTATTCTGAGACCTATGAGCTCCCTAATTTAAGCGCTGTTTTTATTGCTGAAATAAAACTTTCTAACGGACAAGTTTTGACTAAAAAAGGAGTGAGCAGATATTAATCGCTTTAGGTTTTGAAATAGTGTTGTTTGAAAATAAACACTGGGTTTTAACGAAAATGGAAAAGCTTTTAATTTAAAACATACCGTAAACCTAAAAATAGTCGCCTCCCTTGGTTTGGTGCATAAATATAGGTAGGGTCGAAAGTTAAGCCATAAGGGTTGACTGGTGTTACAAGGACGTCGCCGTTATTGTCATATGCTACATCATTGTCAAATGGATCATCAGCTCGAGCTATAATAAAGGGGTTTCCTTTGTTAGGCGTCCAATTCAATAAGTTTTTAACTCCACCATAAATTTCAAAGTTTTTTAAACCGTCAAATGTAAATTGAATGTTTTGGATGCTCCAAATAGGTGATTCGGGTAATCTAGGATCTAAATCCCCTAGGAGCGGCAAACGCATGGGGCCATAAATATTTCCTGTGTAATCTACCGTAGTTTGGTATTTGTAATTTTTATATGAAATACCCCAGGTTCCTGTAAAGTTTTCGGTTAGTATTTGGCGCTGTGTGACGTTGTTGTGGGTGGTGGTGACATCTTGCAGGGTTGCCCCTAAAAGGACTTTAATATCGCTTGCTAAATTGGCGTCTAAATTTATGCTAACACCTTTGCTTTCTGCTTTTCCCTCCAAATTAGAGTAAATAATTTGATTGGGGTTAGTCTCGTAGTCGGGAGCAATTAAATTAGAAAAATGGGTGTACCAAGCAGAGGCATCTAAGGTGAACATCATACCTTTTTTGCTGTAAAATTTCTGTAAATAATTTAAGTTGAAATTTACGGATTGCTCTGGGTTCAAATTTTCAGTAACAACAACATCTCTCGAGCCTGTTAGTGCCGCATGCTCCTCAGTAAATAGGTTGACAACGCGAAAACCTGTACCAGCATTGAGTCGGATAATAGCCTGGTCCGAAGGTTTAAATCGATAAGCCAATCGCGGTGTAAAAATAGAGCCATGGCGTTTATCGTAATCATAACGAGCACCTATTAACAAACTGTGTTTTCTGTGAAGTATCATTTCATCTTGAACAAAAAGTGACGGAATGACTATTTCATCGGCAGTAGTAGTAGCGGGAGTACTATCATTATAATAATTATATCGGGCTGCAAGTCCGAATAATAAATCATGACCTTTTAAAGGTTTATCCCAAATAAGCTGTGTAAAACCAATACGTTGTTTAGCAAGATATGGTGTATTGCCGTAAACGGAATTTTGATCATGGTCGGTATACGAAAATTGCAACATCATTTTCTCGGCAACAGGAAGTTGGTAGGTTCCTAGTAATTCGTAACGCGAGGTATAAATACTCTCCCCGTAAACATCATCGCCACCACGATAAGATGGATTCCATTGCATTTCACCACCCCAACGGTCTTCATAAAAGAACCGCCCTGCAAGCGAAAAAACTCTATTTTTTTTACGCTCAAAATTCCACTTTTGAAAAACCGATATTCTATTTTGAAGTGCTAAATCGGTGAAATTATCGTTGTTGTTATCAATAGGATTATTGTAGTTAAAATAATTCACCCCTAAAAGTAAATCGGTTTTACTGCCAATTTTTGCTTTAAAACCGACGTCTAAATTCCATTCCCCCCAGCCTGAAACAAAGCTATCCGCAAAAAATAAGGGGGCATTTTCGGGGCGTTTAGTGATAACGTTAATTAAACCACCAACGGCTTCACTACCATAAAGTGAGGAGGCTGGGCCTTTTACGATTTCTACCTGTTCAATAAGTGAATTTGGTATGCCCGACAAACCATAAACGGTAGACAAGCCGCTAACAATAGGCATACCGTCTATTAAAACTAAGGTGTATGGACCTTCGAGTCCGTTGATGTGAATATCTCCGGTGTTACAAACACTACAATTAATTTGTGGCCGTACACCATTCACATTTTGTAGCGATTCGAAAATATTAGGCGTTGGATTTTTCTTCAGAAAGGCAGGGCTATAAACTTCAACAGGAACAGGGCTATCCAATCTAGAAACGGCTTTTAAAGTTCCTGTAACAACCACTTCGTCCAGATCTGCAGATGTTTCTAGATTAAAATTTATCACAACATCTTCATTAGCGATCCTTATGTCTTTTGATTCAGATTTAAATCCGGTATAAGAGACAATGATGGTATAGTTTCCTGGTTTGATGTTTTTAAGGTTATAGCTGCCGTCTTCATTGGTTGTTGTGCCTTGCCGTGTGCCTTTTAAATAAACATTTGCATAGGCAAGTGGTAAGTTGTCAAATAACACATGACCCGTAATATCTTGAGCATTTATGATTATTGAAGCTAAACAAAAAAATATTATTAGATATTTCATTAAATTTAATTTGTTCAAATATAAATATATTTTTAGATAAGACTAAAAATAAAAAGTAAGAAAATAGGTAATACGCTTGAAGTAGGGTTGATATGCTCCAAACTTATGGAAGGTTAAAATTAAAAAGTGTTTAGAGTGTTATACAGAAGCCATGCTGAGATGCTTCTCGGGAATGGGTATGATTAAAAAAATAAATTGTTTGTGAAGCTTTTATAATTTATTACTTGTCATATTGAGCTTGTCGAAATATCTCTTAGCACTCATGGCAGGTAAGGGTTTTGGTATGCTAATTAGATCAGCAAAATAGTAAAAAGGAGGTTAGGTAAATTATGTCAACAGTTCTAAATGAGGTAGGTCTAACTTTTAGACGCTCACAGCCTTAATGGCAACCACAGTCATCGTTACCACCACAGCCTTTTTTAGGCTTTTTCTTTTTCCAGATGTATTTTCTAACTAAAAACACCACAGCTAAAATAAGCGCTGTAATAACCAGTATGTTTTGAATGAAGGCGTTCATGTGTTTTTAGTTAGAATTTATTATTTCAATAATTGAAAGGCTATTAAGGCTACAACATAAGCAAAAACAGACATGATTACCAGTTGTAAAACGGGCCATTTCCAAGAGTTTGTTTCTCGTTTTACAATGGCTAAAGTACTCATACATTGCATGGCGAAAGCATAAAAAAGCAATAATGAAATACCTGAAGCAAAAGTAAATAAAGGGCCTCCTAAAATAGGATTCACTTCACCAGCCATTCTATTTTTAATAGTTTCCTCGTCATCACTTCCAACGCTGTAAATGGTGGCTAAGGTGCCCACAAAAACTTCACGGGCAGCAAAGGAGCTAATAATCGCAATACCAATTTTCCAATCATAACCCAGAGGTCTTATGGCAGGCTCGATAGCACGACCCGCAATACCAATATAAGAGTGTTCTAATTTATATTGGGCTATTTTGTGTTCTAAATCTTCTTCTTCTAAATTATCCGAAGCATACTGTTCAGCGATGATGTTTTCGGCACTATTAAAATTTTCACCTGGACCATAAGATGCTAAAAACCATAGGACAATAGAAATGGCTAAAATGATTTTACCAGCACCAAAAATAAAGGCCTTGGTTTTTTCAACCACCGTATAAAAAACATTTTTAAATAAAGGTAATTTGTAATTAGGCATTTCAATCACAAAAAACGATTTGCTTTTTATTTTAAGGATTCTGTTTAATATATAAGCCGAACCGACAGCTGTTCCAAAACCTAGTAAATAAAGTAGCATTAAGGTAAGGGCTTGATAGCTGAAGCCTAGAAAGCTACCGTCTGGAATGACCAATGCAATAATAATTAGGTAAACCGGCAATCTGGCCGAACAGGTTGTAAAAGGCGTTACTAAAATAGTGATAAGGCGCTCTTTCCAGCTTTCAATATTTCTTGTAGCCATAACTGCTGGAATGGCACAGGCTGTTCCAGAAATTAACGGGACAACACTTTTTCCGCTTAGTCCAAAACGACGCATAACGCGATCCATTAAAAATACCACACGACTCATATAACCACTTTCTTCCAAAATGGCTAAAAAGAGAAATAAGAAAGCGATTTGTGGAATAAATATAACAATACCGCCTAAGCCAGGAATAATACCTTCAGAAAGTAAATCTGTAAAAGCTCCCGAAGGCAGATGGTCTTTTGTCCATTCACTTAAAAAAGCGAAAGCCGAATCAATCATATCCATAGGGACTGTAGCCCAGTCGTAAATAGATTGAAATAAAGCCATTAATATGATAAAGAAAATCACGTAACCCCATACTTTGTGTGTTAATACACGGTCTAGTTTGGAACGTAAATCTTTAGCTTGAGTAGCATCAATAGTTTGTCCCTTTTTAAGAACGTTGTTTATATATTGATAGCGCTTAATGGTTTCCTTTTGCTGAAGACGTTTTAAGTCGCCCTCACTTTTTGTTTTAAAATCTGCAACAGCATCAAACTCTTTGCGGTCAGTTTTACCGAAGTTTACATCTTGCGTAATAACAAGCCAAAGCTTGTATAATAACTGATTCGGAAAAGCTTTGCGTAAGTTTTCAAAGTAGTTAGCATCAATTTGAGCGATGTCTAAACAGGGTTCAGAAGGCACCTCTTTGTAGTTTGCAATAAGCTCTTTTAGTGTGTCAATCCCAATTTTTTTTCTGGTACTTGTAAGGGCTATTTTTGTTTGTAGTTGTTCTTCTAAATATGCAATATCTAAAGAAATCCCTTTATAACTCATTCTATCGGCCATGTTTATGACCAGTAGCGTTGGGATTTTAAGGTCTTTTATTTGTGTAAAAATTAAAAGGTTACGTTTTAAATTTTCTACATCGGTAACAACCACAGCAATATCTGGAAAATCTTTATCGTTCTGGTTTAACAGCAATTCAATAACCACACTTTCATCAAGTGATGACGCGTTTAAACTGTAAGTTCCAGGTAAATCAATAATATGCGCTTTAAGGCCTCGTGGTAGCTTGCAAACACCTTCTTTTTTTTCAACCGTAATGCCTGGGTAGTTTCCAACCTTTTGGTTTAATCCTGTTAAGGCATTAAAAACCGAGGTTTTCCCTGTATTCGGATTACCTATTAGAGCTACATTAATCTGTTTACTCATGCCTTACCTTTTCAATTAATATGTGGGTTGCAGTTTCCTTTCTAATAGCAAGATGCGATCCATTTATGTTTAAATACATAGGGTCGTGAAAAGGCGCTAGCTGTACTAACTGTACGGTGTTACCAGGTAGGCAGCCCATTTCTAAAAGTTTTAGAGGAATATGAACGGAAGACACATCGGTAATGATGGCACTTTCACCGTGTTCTAATTGTGCTAAAGTATCTTGCAATGCTATTTAGATTGATTTTAAAGAAGCAAAAATAGCTTAAATTTATAGTCTAAAAAAATTAAGAAGAAAAACTATTGTAAGTATTCTTCTTTAAGAATATTAATATCTTTAAGTAGTCGCTCAATATCTTCAGGGTTGGTGCCATCATAAAACCCTCTAATTTGACGCTTCTTATCGATTAACATAAAGTTTTCGGTGTGAATCATATCAAAAGGGCCACCATCGCCGTCATCTTTTACGGCCAAATAACTTTTTCTGGCCAATTCGTAAATCTGTTTTTTATCACCTGTAACTAAATTCCATTTCTTGTCGTTTACGCCTTTTTTAATGGCATATCGTTTTAACTGCGCAACGGTATCGATTTCTGGAGTAACCGAATGTGAAAGCAGCATAACATCATCATCATTTAATATGTCTTTTTGAATACGAGCCATGTTTTTGGTCATAATCGGACAAATAGTAGGGCATGTCGTGAAGAAGAAATCGGCAACATAAATTTTGTCTTTGTAGTCTTCCTGGGTAATAGTTTTACCGTTTTGATTCGTTAGGCTAAAATCAGCAATCTTATGGTATTTCTTTTTGTAATGAAGCGTGCTGTCAACCAATTCAGGTTGTACCATGGTAGGTTGGTATATAGGTAGGGGTTGGTATACGTTTAGAGTATTATATATGATTGAAACAATAATAATGGAAACAATCATGAAAACAATGGCGAAAATTTTGTAATCCTTAAAAAATGATAACATAAAGATTGTTATGAAAATTAGATGCCTGCAAAAATACGATGATTCTCTTGTGTCTAAAAATATAATAGATAAGAAATCCCCTTGCTTGGTATGGTTTACATATAAAATGATGTTAAATCGTATGGCTTTGTTTATTTGTTTTCCCAAAGTTGGTTTAAAACCTTACTTTTGCACGATTATAAAAAATGTTAGACTATCATATGGATTTTGTTATAAAGATTTCTCAGTTTTTACTAAGCCTTTCGTTGCTCATTATTTTGCACGAATTGGGACATTTTATTCCTGCAAAGCTGTTTAAAACTCGTGTTGAAAAATTTTATTTGTTTTTTGATGTGAAGTTTTCACTATTCAAAAAGAAAATAGGGGATACGGTTTATGGGATTGGATGGTTACCTCTTGGCGGATATGTAAAAATATCGGGAATGATAGACGAGAGTATGGATACCGAGCAAATGGCCAAAGAGCCCCAGCCTTGGGAATTTCGTTCGAAACCAGCTTGGCAACGCTTAATTATTATGCTTGGTGGGGTTACGGTGAATTTTTTATTAGCCATTGTGATATATATAGGTATTAGCTTCTTTTATGGAGACACCTTTTTACCGGTAGAAAATATTAACGACGGACTTCTAGTACAAAGTTCTGTGGCTAACAAGGCTGGACTGCATACCGGAGACAAAATCATTGCTGTTGATGGTGAAAAAATTGAAAAATTCTCAGACATCTCAGAAAAGGTGCTTTTTGGTCATGAGATTAAAATAGAACGCGACGGTACACCATCTACCGTAACCATGCCTGTAGATTTTTTATCTCAGTTAATGGATGCCAAGGAAAAAGGATTCATTAGTTTAAGACAACCTTTTGTGGTGGTTCAAGTGCAAGATAGCTCTGCAAATTATTCGAGCGGCTTAAAAAAAGGCGATATCATTGTGGGGATGAATAATCAAGCTACAAAATATGCCGATCAAGTTATGGCGTCATTAGAAACATTGAAGGGGCAAGATATTACTGCAACAGTAAAACGCGAGGATCAAGAAATTTCTTTACCACTTAAAGTGAGTTCTGAAGGAAAGCTTGGCGTAGTTTTAGGCGCTAGTACACCAAAAACTTTAGAGGCTTTAGGATATTATAAGTTTGATGTTAAAGATTATGGTTTCTTCGAGTCTATTCCAGTTGGTGTTACAAAGGCAAAGGATAAAGTAGTGTCTTACTGGGATCAGTTAGGAGCTATTTTTTCACCTAGTACAGGTGCTTATAAAGGTGTAGGTGGGTTTAAAGCTATTTACGATATATTTCCTAGCACTTGGAGCTGGGAGTACTTTTGGAGCATTACAGCCTTTTTATCTATTATGCTTGGTGTTTTAAATTTATTACCTATTCCTGCTTTAGACGGCGGACATGTAATGTTTTTACTATATGAAATGATCTCTGGAAGAAAGCCTGGCGACAAATTTATGGAGTATGCTCAGATGGTTGGATTCTTCCTTTTAATAGCTTTAGTACTCTTTGCAAATGGTAATGATATTTATAAAGCATTATTTGAATAAAATTTTTTTAAAAAATGTTTGCAGAAACTAAAAAAGCTTTTATATTTGCACTCGCTAAGCAAAACAGCAACACTCCTTCTTAGCTCAGTTGGTTAGAGCATCTGACTGTTAATCAGAGGGTCCTTGGTTCGAGCCCAAGAGAAGGAGCAGCAAAAACCCGATACGAAAGTATTGGGTTTTTTTGTGGATTAAATTGGGTGAGAAGTTTATGCTGAGCGAAGACGAAGTAAGCCCAAGAGAAGGAGTTTAGTATTAGAAAGCCTTTACAGAAATGTAGAGGCTTTTTTTATGGATTCAGTTCTGCCTTGTGATTATGATATTCTAAACTATATGGATGTTCTTAAAAATACATATCTAGCCATGTCTATGGGGAAAACATCTTATAAGATGTGTTATCCATTTTGATAAAAACATATGTTTTTTACTTATGAACAAGGGTCAGGGATTTATAGAAACTCTTTAAAGTTTTAAATAGTTGATGCCTTAGGATTGGTAAGTAACATGAAAACTCATAAAAAAAAGATTGTAGGGATCCTATTTTTATTTGGATTCAGTCATATTTGTTTGAGGGCTAAAATTTCTATTTAGTAGTCTATGACAATATTGATCACTAGTGAGATGAGTATTTCTTGTCTAGTGAGGAAACATAATTTTAATTTAACCTGATATCAGCTATAGAGCAATTGGATATTCTAAAATGGTTTAACATATAAAAAGAGTCGCTGCTTACAAGGGCTGTTATAAATTGCTGAGGAAATACCGAAGCAGATATAAAAAAGTATATAGAATTTTATAAATAGGGTAAAAGAAAAAGGCTTTTCCTAGGAAAAGCCTTTTTGATAATGGAATTTAACTCTTTAAAGTGTTAAATTTTGTCATTTTTTTCTTTGCGTATTTTTTTAATACCAAGAGCTACTGCGCCTAGAGCTAAAAGGCTTAAGCCACCATCTATAGGGACACTAGGTGGTGAATCAGGCGGTGTATTGTTGCCGCCACAGCTACACTTACCATAGTGTGGGCATCCGTTATTTTTTTTGTCTTTGTCTTTTCCGCCAAAGCCGTTGTCTCTTCCACCGTAACCTTTGTTTTTTCCGCCGTAACCTTTGCTACCACCGTAACCTTTGTTACTTCCACTATAACCTTTGTCTCTTTTACTGAAGTCTTTGTCTTTTCGGTCATCTTTGTCGCCACCAATAACTGCAGTTAGTGCTATAGGGGAGATATGTAAGCCTAGTGTGCTTAAATTAGAATCTAAAGGGGCTGAACTCATTATAGTAGTGGTTGCATGCGTTTTTGTTGAAATTGAAAAAGCAAGCATTATCGCAAACATATTAATGAGTCCAAAAACTGATTTTGTTTTATATTTCATCTTGTTAATGTTTAAAATTAATAATAGCGTATATAAAGGTAATCAGGAATTCAATGCAGAATCTTTTTTGGTTCAAGTTTTCGATATAGCGTGCTTTTTTTACTTTGAAACACATGGTTGTACAAAATTTATCGACAAACGGAAAGACCTAATAATTAAGTAGTTATATTGTTATTTATTGGTTTTTTTAAAAAATAAGACAAACCGTTGATTTTTAAAGTTGTAACGACTTTATTTCTGCTATTGTTTTCTTTGAATTTCCAATAAAAATAGAATCATCAATAATAATTACAGGACGACTTAAAAAAGTATAGTGATCTAAAAGGTAGTGTTTGAAGTCGCGTTCTTTTAGATTTTGATTTTTTAAATCCATCTCTTTGTAAAGCTTTGCTCTTTTGCTAAATAAAGCTTCATAACTTCCAGAAAGCGTTTTCATTTGGTCTAATTGATCAGCTGTTAAAGGCTCAGTCTTTATGTCTTGCAGAATGAAATCTGAAGGTAAATTTAGCTCTTTTAATATGCGTATACAGGTGCTACAAGTCTTTAGGTAATATACTTTTTTCATAAATTAAGATTTTTGGTAAAACAAATTAAAAGTATATTTATCGAAAAATAAATTAAAATGGATTTTACCTTTGAGGTTTTAACGAATACCAGGAATATATTTAAAGGTATTATGGAAACATATTCCTTAAACGATTTAAATAAAATTCCTGAAGAGTTTAACAATAATATCATTTGGAATATCGCTCATAGTGTAGTGACACAGCAAATGTTATGTTACAGGCTTTCGGGATTAGAAGTCGCAATACCAACACATCTTATCGATAAGTATAGAAAAGGTACCAAGCCTGAAAGCGCTATAAGCTTGGATGAACTTCATGAGATAAAAAACTTATTGAATTCTAGTATAGAAAAAACGCAGAAAGATTATAATCAGGGTGTTTTTAAAGCCTATACCGAGTATACAGTATCTACAACTGGGAATACGCTAAGCCGAATAGAGGATGCTTTGCAATTTGCGGTGATACATGAGGGTATTCATTATGGTTATATATTAGCTCTAATGAAAGCTTTAAAAAAGTAAATAAGACTCAATTTCGTTGTAAGGCACTTTAAATTCGATTATGCCTTCAGAATAGGCAGCGATTTCAAACGTGTTGTATAAAAAAACAAGACCTTCTTCTGTATAAGCCATATTTGAAGGTAATATAAATTGGTCCTGATTTAAAAGTATGCTTTTGTCTTCAATTGTTTTTTTGTAATAGGGTTCTGCAATTTTTTTTACGGCGTCTATATCGCTAAAAAGCGTTTTGTTGGCTATTAATTGGCCATTTTCAGCATTAAAATTCAGGAAAGTAATTTTTAAATTTCCATGGGCGCCACCTGTATTGGTATATGAGGTAATGGCTATACTGATAATTGTTTTCGATTGATATAGTACCTCGCCGTCAATTTGAGCCTCCCAAATTTGGGGGCTTTCAGGAAAATCTCTTTTCAAAGATTCGAATTCGTTTATAAAAGTGGTGACACTTTCATTAATAGATTTTGCCTGTATATTTTCGTTATCTATTGATCCTAGTTGAATGGAGGAAATAACGTTTTGCTCTATGGTTTGGTTAATGAGATGAGCAACTGACTCTTTGCCGGAAGCTTTTGGGATGTTTATTTCAACGATACTGTTGTTTTTTGGTGAGATGTGTTCTTCCGAAAAGCTAATATTAAATTCCTTATCACAAGATAAGCATAACAGTACTGTTAAGTAAATGAATAGGTGTTTGAAATTACGCATAGTTTGTGTGAGGAGTTTTTCATAATTGTAGGTATGGCTTATAATACCTCAATATTTAAGTTTTATTGAAAAAGCGTAGGGTAGAAAAAAGAACTGGGGCGATAAAGTTAAAAATTCGTCTAGTTGAGATAAAATATATACCCTAAACTTAGCCAAATTAAACTATCGTTATTCTTGTTAGACGGTAAGTTGTGATCTAAACCATCAACCTTATCATCCATAAAAAATTGCCATCTAAAGTCTAGCATTAAATCTGAAACTCGAGACAGTTTATATCTAACACCAACATTACTTACAACAGCCCAGCTGCTTCCAGGTGAAGCATCGACAGACCCTGGAGCCCATCCTGAGTAGAAGTTGCTTGGGTCGGTAACATCGCCGATAGCATTGGGGTCGGGATTGTTGTATGTTGTTTTTACTTCAGGTGAGTGATAGGTGTATTGAATTCCTAGGCTTATAAATGGAGTGAATCTATAAGCATAAGCTTGAAAATCTCTAATGCTTAAAGGGTAGTACTCGAGTTGGGTTCCTATATTATAATTTTTAGCCAAACCAGTATGTGCACGAAGTTTATCGGCATCAGGGCTTGTTAATGAAGGGTCAACCCATTCTCCATGATGTTCTAGATGAGTTCTATTATAGGAAATTTCACTACGCAGCTTAAAGTGGTCATTAAAATAATTATCGGCAGTATAGCAATTACAGTCTGCTTTTAACGTGAAATTCATATAATGAACAAGTCCAATACCAAATCCTGAATTTTTGAAATTATTTGAGAAATTTTCACGCTCTCCGAAGTCTGAACGCATCTCCACATAACCTACCACAAGGCCTAATTCATGTGAGAAACCTGACTGTGCACCAAGGGATTGTATCAAAGCAAAAAAACAAAAAACAATCGTTACATTTTTTGGTTTTATCATAAAAGCTTGTTTTTAGTCAGGTTATTTATATAACAAATATATAAAAACACTTACTGAAAACAAATAATATAAATTTTCTAAATTTTTGAAAAAAAATAACTGTTGAAGAATTTAAAATAAAAGCGATATTTTTTTGAAGATAATGTATATTTGTTTTAAAATACTAATTATATAATAATTTAAAATATTTATTGTGCTATGAAAAGTAAGATTGATGCTTTTTTAGATTTAGTAAAGGAAAGAAATGGCAACGAGCCAGAGTTTCTTCAAGCTGTAGAAGAAGTTGCTGAAACAGTTATTCCTTATGTTGTTGAAAATGACATATATTATGGTAAAAACATTTTGCTTCGAATGGTCGAGCCAGAGCGTGTTATCATGTTTAGAGTGTGTTGGGTTGATGATGACGGGGAAATTCAAGTTAATAGAGGGTATCGTATACAAATGAACTCGGCTATAGGACCTTATAAAGGTGGGTTACGTTTCCATCCTACAGTTAATTTAAGTATTTTAAAATTTTTGGCCTTCGAGCAGGTTTTTAAAAATAGTTTAACAACACTTCCAATGGGTGGTGGAAAAGGAGGTAGTGATTTTGACCCAAAAGGTAAAAGTGATAATGAAATCATGAGGTTCTGCCATGCGTTTATGGGTGAGTTGTTTAGACATATTGGTCATAATACCGATGTGCCTGCCGGCGATATTGGTGTAGGAGCAAGAGAGGTAGGGTATTTGTTTGGTATGTATAAAAAAATTAGTAATGGCTTTACAGGGGTGCTAACAGGAAAAGGTATGTCTTGGGGCGGCTCTTTAATTAGACCTGAAGCTACTGGTTACGGTACTGTGTATTTTGCTCAGAAAATGTTAGAAACTAAAGGTTGGGACATTGCTGGAAAATCATGTGTCATTTCCGGGTCAGGAAATGTTGCGCAGTATGCTGCAGAAAAAGTACTTCAACTGGGAGGAAAAGTGCTAACTATGTCTGACTCTTCTGGTTATATTTATGATGCCGATGGCATTGATACCAAAAAGTTAGCACATATTATGGAGCTTAAAAATGTTAAAAGGGCTCGTATTAAAGCGTATTTGGAGGCTTATCCTCACGCTAAATTTGTGCCAGGAAAAACCCCTTGGGAGGTTAAATGTGATGTTGCATTACCATGTGCAACTCAAAATGAGCTTCATGAAAATGATGCAGAAATATTGCTTAAAAATGGTTGTGTTTGCGTGGCTGAAGGTGCAAATATGCCTTCAACCAAAGGGGCTATAGCAGCTTTCCATAAAGCGAAAATTTTATTTGCTCCGGGGAAAGCTTCTAATGCTGGGGGTGTGGCTACCTCTGGTTTGGAAATGACGCAAAATTCGCTTCGTTTTAAATGGACTCGTGATGAAGTAGATAATAAATTAAAAGATATTATGACGGATATTCATAAATCTTGTATTGAGTACGGCACAGATAAAGATGGCTATGTCGATTATGTAAGAGGTGCCAATATTGCTGGTTTCGTAAAGGTTGCCGATGCTATGTTAGCTCAAGGTATTGTTTAATAGAAATTAAATGTATAGAAAAGCTCCCTGTTTTGGGAGCTTTTTTTGTTTGATAGAGTCTTATTGCTTTAAATTTCAGTTTATTGAGGATATGTATATTTTTTTAAAGCAAAACTCGTTAGATATAAATATATTTGAAATTCAAAATTTTAGCATATTGAAAAAAAACATTCTAATTATTTGTTGTTTTCTACCGTTCACGTTGTTTTCTCAAGATTTTTCGGGATCGTGGAATGGGTATTTTTCATATAATAACATTAAGGCCGTAACGCGCGGACATAACAAAATTTTTGCGGCTTCAGATAATGCTATTTTTGTTAGTGATCAAACTACGGGGGACATAGATGAAATAACCACGGTAAACGGATTGTCTGGTGAATTCATTTCATCAATTTACTATAATGAAGAATACGAATTGTTAATGATAGGCTACCAAACAGGTTTAATAGAGATTGTTTTAGATGATGGGGCTAGAGTATTAAGTATCGTTGATATTCTGGACAAAGCAACTATTGCTCCTACACAAAAGCAAATAAATCATTTTAATGCCCATAATAATTTACTGTATATCGCAACAAACTATGGAATTTCGGTTTTTAATATGGAACGGTTAGAGTTTGGAGATAGTTATTTTATAGGTCCCAATGGTTCGCAAATTCCAGTAACCGAAACTACCGTATATGATAATTATATATACGCATCCTGTTTAGATAATAATGGATTAAAACGGGCTAACGTATCAAGTACTAATTTGATTGATTATCAAAATTGGATAACCATAACCACCGGGAGTTGGGTGGGTGTAGAAACCCACGGGAATACTTTATATGCTGCCAATACCAATAGAAAATTGTTTCAGGTAATTAACGAAACGTCAATTAGTGAAGTTGCGACATATAGCAGTGTGCCCTTGGACTTAGAGTCGGTTGAAGATAATCTAATGGTAACCACTCAAAATCAGGTATTTGTTTACGATTCTAATTTTAATGAAATTGCTCAAGTAAGCGCAGTTCCAGAATTTAATACAAAGTATACAGCAGGAATTTTAGACGCTAATTTTATTTATATTGGCACCGAAAATTTTGGCATACTAAAAACGCCAATTCTTAATCCTACAGTTTTTGAAGAAGTGCATCCCGATGGCCCTTTAATGAATATTCCTTTTTCAGTTGAAGCTAGTGTCGATGGGGTTTGGGTAAGTTTTGGTGAATACGATTTATTTTACAATCCATATCCTTTAAACAACAGGGGGTTTAGTCATTTAAAATATGATAATTGGATTAATACACCTTATAGTGATGTTTTTGAAGCCAAATGTTTAAATGCGATTGCTGTTAATCCTTCAAAAAGTAATCAGGCTTATATTAGTTCGTTTTTTAGTGGTTTATTGGAAGTTGATGATGATGTTTCAACTATTTTATATAATGAAACAAATAGTGGATTGGAGTCTTTAGTTTTGCCAAACGATCCAAACCATGTAGATATTAGGGTGGGGCCTTCAGAATTTGATGACGACGGTCTTCTATGGACTTTAACAAGTCTTGTTGATCGTCCGCTTAAATCCTATAATCTTAGCAATAACCAGTGGAAAGCTTATGATTTCACAGCCGTAATTGGCGATGGTTTTTCGGGAGGAAACTTAGGTTATGCCGATTTGGTTATTGGTTCGGATGGTACCAAATGGATAGCCAGTTTTCGATTTGGTTTGATTGGTTTTCAAGAAGAAGGAAATAGTCAACTTTTAAAGGGTGTGTATACCGCTGAGCAAAATATGCCTTCTACAGCAGCCACAGCTTTAGCCTTGGATCAAAGAAATCAATTGTGGATTGGGACCTCTAGAGGTTTAAGGGTGCTTTATAATACGTCTAATTTTTTCAGTGAAAATGTTAGTGTCGATGAAATTATTATCGAAGAAGATGGTGTTGCCAAGGAGTTATTGTTTGAACAAAATATAACAGATATAGAAGTGGATGGTTCTAATAATAAATGGGTAGCTACTTCCGATGCTGGATTGTTTTATTTTTCGCCAGATGGGCAAAATACCATTTTTCATTTCACAAAAACCAATTCCCCTTTGCCTTCCAATACGGTGTTAGATGTGTCTATTGATGGCAATAAAGGTATTGTTTATATCGCTACCGAGAAAGGCTTGGTATCCTTTCTGTCAGGAGGGTCTAATCCTATTGAAAATTTAGAAAAAGCTTTTGTGTATCCAAATCCTGTGCGACCGGAATTTGATATGTTTGACAAAAAGGTGAAAATTAAAGATATTTCTGAAAACGTGAATATTAAAATTACCGATATTGAAGGAAACTTGGTCGCTGAAGCACAATCTAAAACCAATCAGCGTTACAGTGGTTATAATTTAGAAATTGACGGAGGGACAGCGTATTGGAACGGAAAAAATCTAGCAAATAATACCGTAGCTTCAGGCGTGTACCTGGTGATGTTAGCCGATTTAGATACCTTTGAAACCAAGGTTATTAAACTCATGGTTGTACGCTAATGTTACTCACTACTCATGCTATTGTATTATCTAAGTTAAAGTATAGAGATCACGATTTAATCGTAAAATGCTATACGCAGCAAAAGGGTGTTGTGAGCTTTTTATTAAGAGGGATTTTAAAAAGTAAAAAGACCCAAAATAAAGCTGCTTATTTTCAGCCCTTATCTCAAATTCAAATTGTGGTAGATTACAAGGAGAAACGTTCCTTGCAAACCATAAAAGACACTAAACTTAATGTTATTTACTCCAGCTTGCATACGCATGTATTAAAAAGCGCTATAGTTTTGTTTTTGTCGGAGGTCTTATCCAATACTTTGCATGAAGAAGAACAAGATGAAACCCTTTATAGTTATTTAGAAAACACCTTATTGTGGTTAGATGGCCAGTCGGAATATGCTAATTTTCATCTCCTGTTCCTATTAAAACTAACCAAATACTTAGGGTTTTATCCCGATATAACGGACATAGATTTCCCAAATTTTAATTTAAATGAAGGTAAATTTGAGTTAAAACCGGTTTACAGAAATAACATTTCTGGACCAAATTTAATTCTGTTGAAACAGCTATTAGGTGCCTCCTTTGATACCTTACCAGATATAAAAATTAATTCCAAGCAAAGGCAGTCATTTTTAAGTATGATGCTGCTTTATTTTGAATTGCACTTAGGGAGTTTTAGAGCTCCTAAATCTTTACAAGTGTTTAATCAGGTTTTCAGTTAGTCATAGCGTTTTGTTTTCTTGCTATTAAAACGACTTATAAATATTTTGAAAATCTAAGTTATTTTAAACAATGGGTATTTATAGTTTTAAGGTGTTATAGATTTTTTAATCACTATATCGCCATTAGAGAGTTTTGCTTTTACTATATAAAAGGAACCTATGTTTGGTAAATAATAGGTTTCAGTATGGCTGGAACCTTTTAGTTGGTATAGTGTTTGCCCTAAAGCATTATAGATGGTCAATGTTCTTATTTTTAAATCTGGTGACGTTTTGAAGTGAATATGCTTGTTTTCCAGATTCGATATTTGAAAACGTTCTTCGTTTAATTCGGTGTGATGGTTTGATAAATTCACATCTTTAAAAAGGATCTCAAATCTGCTTTTAAAGTCACCAATTTCAGAAGTAAAGGTGTATACCGTATTGTTTAAATGATGTGTTTTATTCAGTAAGTTGTCTTTCAAATAAATGTTGTTTTCCATTAAAAAATCACCTTGTAAATGATCAATGGATAAGTTATAGAGTGTTGGCGCATTAATATGGGTACTAAAACCAATATTAATGTTTTCATTTTCATTGAGATCATTTGGGTTTTTACCCTGAACGACGTATTTATTTGTGTCTTCTGTAATTGTGGAATATAAAATGGCCGAATAATTTTCTGTTATAAGTCTTTTAGCATCATATGCTAGTCCGTCATTTTTATCAGTTGCGCCTTCGACATAGGCAATTAAAATTTGACTAAAAACCCCGTTGTCTGACGTAAGATTTAGCCACAGTTTATTAGGAGTAATCTCGGAGGTTTTGTGGTTGTTTTTGGTTTTAAAAAAGAGGGTGTTACTCGTGTTATCCGCCATTCGCATAGCATTTGTAAATTTAACTGTGCCGTTTTTTAATCCTGGAACAAAAAAACTTTGTCCCGTAGAAATGTATTTGCCTGGTGTTTTTTTACTAACTCCTGCCGCGCCTCCCGAACCAATGGTATAAGTGGCATAATCGTTTTGATGAAAATTGGATTGCTGATGGCCTGCATGCGATACATGGTGTTCTGTATTATGCGACCAAAAATATGCGGCCCCATCTATAACTGTTGCGTTGGCTTGTTGAAAAGCTACAAAATCGATAGAAGAAGGGTACGGGTTGCCTATTAAATTCCATGCATAACCTGAATTTTGATCGTTTACAGCTATAGGAGTCGTTAATTCTCCTGTGTTAAATATGCCTTTAAAACTGATTTTATCTGTGGCTGGAAATGTGTTATTACGACTCGATGTGCAGGCGTAACCAGTTCCAGGAAGCATGAGGTCGCTGCCTTTTACAAGTTGCCAATCGTCGCCATTATCATCAATATCATCTCGATCGTTATCAATAAAGTTTTGGGCTTCAAAGTAAAATCGTCTGTCACTATCCACATTCGGAAAAACCTGTTCTATTGTGGTATTTTCTACTGGAGAGCTCCAATAGGTGTAATGATACCAATTGGGTTTGACAGCGCTTTCTTTGTTGAGTATGGCTGTTCCAGGATCGTTAAGAACGAAAGTGCCTAAATGGTCATTTTGAACAAAATTCCCCTGGTTTTCTACAATCAAATGACCGTTTATAACGACGTCGTTTTCAATTTCAATGAAGCTATTGTTGTCAATAGTTAAAGTGAATCCTGAGTCTACGGTTAGATTACAACATTTAAACGACCCCATATTTGTATTATAATCTCCCGAAATTATAGCTTGGGTTGTTAAGTTTGGAAGGCCGTTATCCCAAAAGGAACCGTTCCAAGTGGTGGTCGTTCCAATGCAACTGCGTGCGGCAGAACAAGTATACGTACAGCTTCCTAATATTTGTGGAACTGTTTTTTTTCCAACCCAGTTTAACGGATTTACAATAGCTTCTAAAATTAAAGTTTGATCCTGTTGGGTGCTACAATCGTAGTAGGCATTACCCAGGTTTCCGATGTAAACAGCATTGACGCCATCGGTTAAACCTGCAGGAACCTCACTGTTGTTCGGGTCATTCGTATTGCTACTGTCTTTAGCATCTGTCCAGCCGGTATCGCTTCCAAAATGTATGGCAAATAGCATGGTAGGTTCCACATTGGTACCTTGAAAGGCAATGATTTGATCACTGTTGTTAGAAGCTAGAGAGAAACCTAGATCAGTTGGGTCTTCAGTGGCGTTGCCAAGAGTAGCTGTGTAAATTCCAGAGTCTGTAGCGGTTTCAGAAATGATAATTTCGGTGCCACAAGGTAAATCACTTGTAGCGTTCCATATCACGATACCTTCGGTTTTAGGTTTGCCGTCGGCGTTTAAAGGAAAGCCTCCAGCTGAAACCCAACCCTTATCTGTGAAATTTATGCTGGTGCCATCAGAAACATCTGTTAATAATACAAATGAAAATTGATCGGGGTCTTTAGAATTAAACCCGGTAATAGCGATATCGCCTTCCGTTAAAGTTGTTTGAGAATACGCTAAAGTTGTAATTAAAAGGAAAAGTTGTAGTAAGGTTGATGTTTTCAAGAGGTGTTTTTTGCGTCTTTGTGAGAGAAACTAAAACTGGTTTTTAAATTTTTTTTCAATTGTTTGTTTATCCTTGTTACTTTTGATGTCTTATGGAATCAAAAAAAACATATACGGTTCAAGAGGCTACTAAAAAGCTTGAGCATTTCTGTGCTTATCAAGAACGTTGTCATCAAGAAGTCCGAAAAAAACTGGAAGCCATGTCGATGATTCCTGAGGCTATTGATGTGATTATAGTGCATCTTCTAGATCATAATTTTTTAAATGAAGAACGCTTTGCGAAAGCCTTCGTTCGTGGTAAATTCAATATAAAACATTGGGGTCGTCGTCGTTTAACATCAGAATTAAAACAAAGAGACATTTCAAAATTTAATATCAATCAAGCCTTAGCTGAAATAGATGAAAATGATTACCTGACCGTTTTTTCCGAATTAGCAGAAAACCGAGCGAATTTACTAAAAGAAAGAAATACCTACAAAAAACGTAAGAAATTTATTAATTATTTTTTGTATCGTGGTTGGGAATCACATTTGGTTTACGACAAAGCGCACGAGATTATACGGTAGAAGTTAAAAGTTAAAAAGTGGAAAGTTATTTGAAAGTTTAAGGTTGTTATTTTCCGTCCTCCGTCCTCTGTCTTCGGTCAAAGTTTTTCATTCTACAAATAAAAAATAATCAATACCTTAAAACGACCTACGATTACACGATTCAACAAATAAACAGCAGTATTATCTAAACTTCAAAGCTAGCCCCTAATATTAAATAGTCAATATTCAATGATAAATATTTCAATACCCTAAACCTTTAATTTTTTTATAATCTAACATAGCTTTGCTGTCGGATAGTAATGATACATAGTGGCACACGCTAAGTAAACGGGTGTATAAATCGTCGTCTTTCGTTTTTAGGGTGTCGGGTAGGCCTTTTAAAATTAATAGGTCGTAGTTTGATGGCGTATTGTTATAACTATTATTTACGGCTGTGGTATAGGTTTCTAAAAGTGTGTTTATAACACCGTAACCTACAATTTCTTTATCGATAACCTCGGTTGATTGGTAAACTTTGTCAACGCTAATTTTTATAACGTCCTTAATTTGGGCTTCATAAGCACTTTTGTCTAATAAAGCACAGTCAAAAGAGCCTTCTAAAATGGCCTCTTCGTTTTCCATAAAAATATCTACAGCTTCATTAATTAACGATCCTATTGCGAGTGCACGTAAATAACCAATGCGGTCTTTTTGCGTTTCTAAAGCGTAATAATTTTCAGGTATGATGTTTTTTCTAATGATTTTCGATAAATATTCTAAGGCGTACTCTTCTTGAATTAAGCCAAGGTTGATGCCATCTTCAAAATCGATAATGGTGTAGCAAATATCATCGGCAGCTTCAACTAAAAAGGTTAGCGGATGTCTGGAATAGCTCATACTATCGTTACTGCGTTTTATAAGGCCGAGCTCCTTAGCGACATCTTCAAAGTTTTCTTTTTCCGATTGAAATACACCATATTTCTTATCGGAAATATGTGAGGTAGGTTTTTTAGGAAGCGATTCTTTAGGGTATTTTGTAAAGGCTCCAAGTGTGGCATAACTTAAACGTATGCCTCCTGGTCGTCCTACTCTGGTTTCGGTTAAGATTTTAAATCCGTTGGCGTTGCCTTCAAAATCACATAAATCTTGATATTCTTTAGGGGTGAGTTGGTCTTTGTAAATTTTTCCAGAACCGTTAATAAAAAACTCACCAATGGCTTTTTCACCTGAATGTCCAAATGGCGGATTACCAATATCGTGCGCTAAAGCAGCTGCGGCAACAATAGCTCCAAAATCATTAGCATGGTATCCATGAATGTTTTTTAAATGGGGATGCTTTTCTAGGAGTTTATGTCCTACACTACGGCCCAAGGAACGACCAACAACACTAACTTCCAAACTGTGGGTGAGTCTTGTATGAACAAAATCGGTATTGGATAGTGGGATAACCTGTGTTTTGTCTTGCAGACTTCTAAATTCTGAAGAGAATATAATACGGTCGTAATCCACCTCAAATCCTATACGGTTTTCATCTTGTTCTTTTCTTATACGTTTATTGGTGTCGCCAAAGCGCTTTAAGGATAGTAGTTGTTCCCAGTTCATTGCTGTCATTTAAAGTGGTGGCAAGATACTTATTTTCATTAATAAAATGGGCTATGTTGGTCGTACTTCGGATTATTAATAATAGGTCTCTTAACATTGCGGTAACATTATAATCACAAACGATTAATCTTTTGGTAACACATAACGTTCAGATCTGTAGTTACTTTGCAAAATAATTCAGTAGAACAATGAAACAATTTTTATATATACTCGTTTTTTGCTTTTCCGCATTTGGTTTTGCTCAAAATACAGGTTCGATAAGTGGAAATTTATTGGATTTAGAAGAAGGCAATGCACCGCTATTGTATGCTAAAGTTAAGGTAAAAGAAACTGGTGTTGAAACTTTATCTAACGAAGCTGGTTTTTTTAAATTCGAAAATGTAACACCAGGAACTTATACTTTAGTTTATAGTTTTGTAGGGTATGAAACTAAAGAAGTTAAAGTTGAGGTTTTATCGGCTAACGATCAGAATTTAAAATTGTACCTAGGAGCTAGTACGGTGTCTTTAGATGATTTGGCTTCGGTTTTTGCTAGTGCTACAACGGCTAGTAATGATTCAGGTATCGTAAGTAATAAATAAACATAAAGTATTTAGAATAAGGTTAGGTAATAATACTGACTTTATAAAATTTAAAAAAGCTGCTTTCTAGTAAAATGGAAGCAGCTTTTTTAGTTAGGTTAAGTTTGTGTCTTTTGGAAAATGTTACAATCTAATCTGTTGGTATTGAGGTTCTTTGTTTTTTCATGTTAACTTAATGTAATGCGTTTTTGGTGGGTTTTATTTTTAGATAACCTTAACATAACACTTATGTTACTGTTCTTTAATCATGTGGTAACACTAAAATTAATCTCCTATGGTTTCTTTGCAGCGTGAAATTATGACAAAAACAATGAAAAAATTATTAGTACTATTTACAATTTTTACTTCGGCAGTAGCATTCGCGCAATCTACCGGTTCGGTTAAAGGCAAATTAACCGATCAAGAATACAACAACGAGCCTTTGGCATTCGCTAATGTATTAATTAAAGGAACCACAAAAGGAACGACTTCAGATTTTGATGGCCTTTACTACTTTGATAATATTGAACCAGGAAATTATACTTTAGTTTTTAGTTTCGTAGGTTATGAAACTCAAGAGGTAGCTGTTACTGTTACTCCAGGAAAAACGGAAGAAGTTAATATAGTGATGACCGCCAGTGCGGCTTCTTTAGATGAGGTGGTTGTAACAACATCCACTAAAAGGGAAAGTGAAACGGCTTTATTATTAGAACAGAAAAAAGCCGTTGAAATCAAACAAAGTATTGGTGCTGAAGAGTTAACAAGAAAAGCTGTTTCTAACGTAGAGCAAGGGTTAACAAAAGTATCAGGGATTACTACGGTACAAGATCGTGGTATTTTTGTACGTGGATTAGATGACCGTTATAACTTTTTATTAGTTAATGGTTTGCCTTTAGCTTCAGCAGATCCAGATAATAAAATTATACCACTAAGCTATATCGCTACAAGTATTGTGGGATCGGTTGATGTATTAAAAACTTTTAATAGTAGTATTTATCAAGATTTTGCCGGTGCAACTTTTCAAATTAATACGAAGCAAATTCCTAGTCAACCTGTAACTGTTGTTAATTTTGGTGCAGGTGTAAATACAAATACGACTTTAAAAGATTTCAATATAGATAATAGTGGTGACTTAGAGTTTTTAGGTTACACAGGTGGTGGTCGTAGTCTTCCTGGCCCTTATAATAAAGATGCTACTTTAGGTTACACGGCAACTCCATCAGAATCGGCAACAATGTTCGATACCTCATGGACGCCTGAAACAACAAAAGCACCTTTAAGTACAAGGTTTGGTATTTCTCATGGTCAAAGTATTTATAATAATGGAACCGATAAAGTAGGTTTTTATTTTAGCTTAGATTATAGAAACTCATTTCTTACTCAACAGGGTGTAGAAAGAGCCTTGAACTCAGAGGGTACTGCACAGCAGGATTTTCAAACAACAAATTACAATTTCTCGACACAAAAGTCTTCTTTATTCGGACTTAACTATAAAAGAAATAATAATTTTAGTTTATTATTTAATACCATTTACCTTCAAAACTCTTCCAACTTTATTAGAGAAGCGGCAGGTGAAAATAATGGATTCACTCAGTTAAACGATAAAGTATTCTACATTAGAGATACGAAGTATACCGAAAATGATTTAGTGTCTTTTCAATTATTAGGAGAGAAATCTTGGAGAGATGACAAACACATTCTTTCATTTGGAGGATCTTATGCTTTGGGTAATAATAATGTTCCAGATAGACGTGTGTTAAGAACTGCCGGAGAGGGTGAAGAAGCAGAGTATATTACTACCAATGGTATCGATCCTTTTAAATTTTATCAAGAGTTAGAAAACTATAACGTAAATGCTAAATTAGATTATCAAATTGGTTTACAGAAAAATGAAGAATTAGATAAGTATACCGCCATATTAAAAGCTGGGTATAATTACGATGAGATCTCTTACGATTTCTTTAATAGAACGATATCTGTAGATCAAAATTATAGTGGTGTTTTACCTTTTATTAATACGAATGATCCTCAAGCATTTTTTGATCAAGGGTTTGAAGATGGCTACTTGTTTTATAGAAACACAGCCGATCCACAAGCCAAGAGTTTTATCGACCAATCTATACATGCAGGGTATTTAGATTTTACTAAAGAATGGGACCGATTATTAGTGCAAGTAGGGGTTAGAGGAGAGTATGCTTATAGAAAAATTACATACCGTGAGCAGTTAACTTCAATTAATTCGCCTTACTCCGAATTAGAATATGAGCCGTTCGATATTAGTCCGTCATTCAACGTGAAATATACGCTTAACGATGTTTCAAATATTCGTATTGCGGGTTCTAAAACCGTAACGAGACCACGATTAAGAGAGATTCTACCAACAACGTTTCAAGATGGAGATGGTAATCAAGTTATTGGTAATCCAGAAATTGAAAACTCTAAGAACTACAATCTTGATTTAAAGTATGAGATTTTCCCATCAAACTCTGAGGTGCTTGCCTTTACTGCCTTCGGAAAATTTATTGATAGTCCTATAGAACGTCTTTCTAGAGCTACATCTGTAGGTTATAGAACATACTTCGATAATTTCGATCAAGCTTATATATATGGTGTAGAGATTGAAGCCAAATTAAACATTGGTAATGTTACCAATACAGAGGTTTTAGAAGGATTCACTTTTGGTCTTAATGGGATTCTAATGGATTCGGAAGCTTCAGCTGATCCTGATAGTGATGAGTTTGCTTCGGTGACAAACACAAACAGAAAATTACAAGGAGCATCAGATTGGGGAATAAATACCGATTTGAGTTATAAATTGGTCGATAAAGGAGAAACTAATTCTTCACTAAACTTGATTTTTAACACATACGGAAGACGTATTTACGCAGTAGGTGTAGAAGGTGCCGATGAGATTTATGAAAAACCAATTAATCAATTAGATTTTTCATGGAATACACAGTTTAATGAAAAAATAGGATTGCGTTTTACTGTTAGAAATATCCTTAACGAAAAAACACTTTTCACTCAAGATGCAACACAAGAAGTGCAGTTCCCAGAAAAGTATAGTAACATAATAGAAAGTTTTAACCAAGGCGTTAACTTTAGTTTTAACCTAACATATAAACTATAATTAATTTTAATACAAACAGTAACAATTTAATAACAAAAATGATGAAAACAAACTTTTTAAAAATTACACTTGTAGCAAGCTTATTTTTAGCTGCAATGTCATGTAGTAATGATGATGATGTCACTGGAGGTGATGATGGAGGAGGAACCGAAGGTATTATTGAAGGAGATATCACAGAAGATTTATTTTTAGAAACAGGTAATTACATTCTTAGAGGAGCAGTTAAAGTACACGAAAATGCTACTTTAACTATTGAAAAAGGTTCAACTATCACGGTAACAGCTGAAGACCAAGCTGCAGGAATCAACTTATTAATGGTATTACAAGGTGGTAAATTAATTGCTGAAGGTACAGCTTCTGAACCAATCGTATTTACTTCAGAAAACCAAAACGCTGAAGGTGGTTCTGGTGACTGGGGTGGAATCACTTTACACGGTAGAGCGCCGTTTAACGGTCCTGCAGATTCATTATCTGAAGCTGGTCAAGAGCCTTACGGTGGAAATGACGCGGCAGATAGTTCAGGGTCTTTAAAATATGTACGTGTTGAGTACGCTGGTCAAGCATCTTCAGACGGAGAATTCGAATTTAATGCATTTTCATTCTTCGCTTGTGGTAGCGGTACTGTTGTAGAATATTGTGAGGCTTTTGAAGGTGCTGATGATGGTTTCGAATTTTATGGAGGAACTGTTCACGCTTCAAACTTATCTATGGTTGGTATGGAAGATGATTCTATCGACTGGGATGAAGGTTATACAGGTTCTTTAACAAACGTTGTGATTTACCAGTATGATAACGTTGGTGATTACGCTTTCGAATTAGCAAGTAGAAGTGGCGAGTTTAATGCTACACCAAGAGCTAATGTTTTAGTTAAAGATGTTACAGTTAGAGCTAGTAACAGAGGTGGTAAAGCTGCTTTCGATCTTAAACAAGGTACTGCTGGAAATTTTGATAACATCGTAGTTTCAAATGCTGAATCAATCATTTTCTTAAACGATCAATTAGATCAAGTAAATGATGGAACTTTAGTATTTACTAACGCTAATTTTGAATACAGCACAAACTTAGTAGTTAACAACGTTGATGGTACTGATGTTTCAGGAACTTTAGTATCTCAAAACCCTGTTGCATCAGGAGCTGATGCTTCTGCTTTTGCTGGATGGTCTAGATATTCTGAAATTGATGGAACTGGAGCTAACACAGGTGTAATTGAAGGAACAATTACAGGTGAAGTATTTATTCCAGCTGGAAATTATACATTAAAAGGAGCGGTATACGTTGAAGATGGTGCTACTTTAACTATCGAAAAAGGTACTACTATTACTGTAACTGCTGAAGATCAACTTGCAGGTGTTAACTTATTAATGGTATTACAAGGTGGTAAATTAATCGCTGAAGGTACTGCTGATGCACCAATCGTATTTACTTCTGAAAACAAAAACGCCGAAGGTGGTGCTGGTGACTGGGGTGGAATTACTTTACACGGTAGAGCGCCTTTTAACGGACCAGCAGATTCATTATCTGAAGCTGGACAACAACCTTACGGAGGAAACAATCCTTCTGATAGCTCAGGGTCTTTAAAATATGTTCGCGTTGAGTATGCTGGTCAAGCATCTTCAGATGGTGAATTCGAATTTAATGCATTTTCTTTCTTCGCATGTGGTAGCGGAACTATCGTAGAAAACTGTGAAGCTTTTGAAGGAGCTGATGACGGTTTTGAATTTTATGGTGGTACTGTAGAAGCTACTAACTTATCTATGGTTGGTATGGAAGATGATTCTATCGACTGGGATGAAGGGTATGCAGGAACTTTAACAAACATTGTTATTCATCAATATGATAACGTTGGTGATTACGCTTTCGAATTAGCAAGTAGAAGTGGTGAGTTTAATGCTTCTCCAAGAGCTAATGCTGTTGTAAAAGATGTTACTGTTAGAGGAAGTAACAGAACAGGTAAAGCTGCCTTCGATCTTAAGCAAGGTACTGCTGGACATTTTGATAATATCGTTGTAACAAATGTAGAGACTGTAATTTTCTTAAACGATCAATTGGATCAAGTAAATGACGGATCTTTAGTGTTTACTAACGCTAATTTCGATTATACAACTACCGAGGTTGTTAACAATGTTGATGGTTCTGTATTAATCAGTTCTTTTATTACTAACAATGCTTCTGCTACAGGTGCTGATACTTCTGCTTTTGATGGATGGTCTCACTATGCTGAACTATAATGATTATTTAAAATAGGAGTCTTAGTTCTAAGATTCCTAAATAATATAATTCTAGAAACCCTGTAAATTATTTTGCAGGGTTTCTTGTGTTTTTAGCATATATATAAGGTACTATTTAACAAATAATAGATTTCCGAAGCCATTAAAAACTATATTCAAAATTAGGCTTCATTTTTCAGTCTAAAAAAGCAATAAAAACAACTTTCTTTTTAAATTAAAAAATATATCTTTGCAGCGCGAAAACAAAAAGTGTTTTCACTCAACTAAGTCGCATAAAATTAAATAAATAAGTAATGTCTAAAGTTACAGGTAAAGTTGCTCAAATAGTAGGTCCGGTTATCGATGTTAAATTCGCTTCGGAATCAGAACTTCCAAAAATTTACGATTCATTAGAAATTAAGAGAGCCGATGGTTCTATTTTAGTATTAGAAGTACAATCTCATATTGGAGAAGATATCGTTCGTACTATCGCAATGGATTCCTCTGATGGTTTAAGTAGAGGTACTGAAGTTACTGCAACAGGTGCTCCTATTCAAATGCCAATTGGTGATGATGTTTACGGACGTTTATTTAATGTAATTGGAGATGCTATTGATGGTCTTGGAGATTTACCTAAAGCTGGAGAAGCGGGGTTACCAATTCACCGTTCTGCACCTAAATTTGAAGATTTATCAACATCTACAGAAGTTTTATTTACAGGTATTAAAGTAATCGACCTTATCGAGCCTTATGCAAAAGGTGGTAAAATTGGTTTATTTGGTGGTGCCGGTGTAGGTAAAACTGTATTGATTCAAGAGTTAATTAACAATATAGCAAAAGGTCACGGTGGACTTTCAGTATTCGCTGGAGTAGGTGAAAGAACACGTGAAGGAAATGACCTTTTAAGAGAGATGTTAGAGTCTGGAATTATCCGTTACGGTGATGATTTTATGCATTCTATGGAAGATGGTGGATGGGATTTATCTAAAGTAGATAAGTCTAAAATGAAAGAATCGAAAGCAACTTTCGTATTCGGACAAATGAATGAGCCTCCTGGAGCACGTGCTCGTGTGGCTTTATCTGGTTTAACTATTGCTGAGTATTTCCGTGATGGTGCTGGTGAAGGTCAAGGGAAAGATGTATTATTCTTCGTAGATAACATCTTCCGTTTTACACAAGCTGGTTCAGAGGTATCTGCATTACTTGGTCGTATGCCTTCTGCGGTAGGTTACCAACCAACTTTAGCAACAGAGATGGGTGCTATGCAAGAGCGTATTACTTCAACTAAAAGAGGTTCTATTACATCTGTACAAGCGGTTTACGTACCTGCGGATGATTTAACGGATCCTGCACCGGCAACAACGTTTGCTCACTTAGATGCAACTACAGTATTATCTCGTAAAATTGCCGAGCTTGGTATTTATCCTGCGGTAGATCCTTTAGATTCTACTTCAAGAATTTTAACAGCCGATATTTTAGGTAAAGAGCATTATGCTTGTGCACAACGCGTAAAAGAGTTATTACAACGTTATAAAGAATTACAAGATATTATTGCGATCCTTGGTATGGAAGAATTATCTGAAGAAGATAAATTAGCCGTAGGTAGAGCAAGACGTGTACAACGTTTCTTATCTCAACCTTTCCACGTAGCTGAGCAGTTTACAGGGATTCCAGGTGTATTAGTAGATATCAAAGAAACTATTAAAGGATTTAACATGATCATGGACGGTGAATTAGATCACTTACCAGAAGCAGCGTTTAACCTTAAAGGTACCATTGAAGAAGCTATTGAAGCTGGAGATAAAATGCTTGCAGAAGCTTAATAGGTTTTCGGTTACTAGTTTTTAGTTTCTGGTTGATATGTGAAAACTAACAATCAATAACAAGAAACTAATAACTATCAACTAATAACAAATAACTAAAATTATGTATTTAGAAATTGTATCGCCTGAAGCAACCTTTTTTAGTTCAGAAGTGGAATCTGTGGCTGTGCCAGGTGTTGATGGTGAATTTCAAATGTTAGAAAATCATGCGCCAATAGTATCGCTTTTAACAGCTGGAACTGTTAAGATACGTATTCATACTAAAAGCCATTTAGATTACGATAAATTACATCCAGAAGTAAAACCTCATATGGTTGATACAAAAGTATTACTAATTGATATTAAATCTGGTACACTTGAAATGAAAGATAATAAAGCTATTATTTTAGCCGATTAAATTTAATTTCAATAACATATAAATTAAAAACGCGAAGCCTATGCTTCGCGTTTTTTGTTTTTGGCAAAAGTAAAATGTGGTGGATTCAGACTTCTGCCGAGTTTAAATTTAGTTGTTGTTGGTAAAGTGTAATAAGTTTATGATAGATTTAAAGGGTTCTAAAGTATTCTAATAGTGCTCTAGCTTCTTCTTTTGAATTGATTTGAACGGGCATTGGAGAGCCGTGGTACTCTTCTAATAAGGCTTTGGCTAAAGGGTCGTCTTTAACCATTTTATTTGGGCTTAATATCATGTTCATAACCCATTCTGGAGTGCGTCGGTTTAGGATGTCTTTCGGTGCTGGACCAATAAATTTTTTGTCTGTTCTGTGGCACGCTGTACAAGTGCTTTTAAAAATGTCTTCGCCTTGTTTAGCTAGTTCTGTATTTATTTGTGCATCTAAAATGATATTAGAAATAGGACCAACACCTTTATTCGTTAAATCTATGGTTTTTGATGGTGGCAATTCTTCAGATGCTGCTGTAGCGCCAGATTCTAATGTTGTTTTGTTCTCGTAAGTAAAACCCGGTTTTTTTTTCTCCGAAGTATCACCACAACTTATTAGGGCAGTCAGTATGACTGGGATTACAATTTTTAAAGCTGATTTCATAGAAATAATTAATATGGCAAAAGTAATCGCCTTAATTTTTAGAAATTATGATAATTGTCATAATTATCGATCCTTTTTAAAGAGATTTTTATAATTGTGGCCTTGTGTTTGTTTTACTAAGGTTTAAAAATACACCCTGAAAAATGGGGACCATGGGCTGAAATAAATGCTTTTATCGTCGTCATATAACACGTCATAACGCACGCCAAACGCAAAATTTCCGGTGCGGTAACCAGCGCCCAAATATAGTGCTGAAACCCAATAATTTTCATCTCGGTAAATAGTAGTAGCATCGAAATTTTGGTTAACATTAAGCTGTTCGAATTCTGCCGAAATTTGTATCGCAGGAATTACATTGTATAAACCAATAAGGCTACCACCTAAAATGGTAGATTTGTATAGGTCTTTTTGGTTGTTAAATGTGGCGTTTAGGCCCAGACCTAAGGCAAAACGCTCATCAAATTGGTAAATGGCACTTGGAGCAATCGTGCCGCTAAAAAAATCATTGCCGAAACTTAATCCCAGGCTGCCACCGTAGCGCACCTGATTCCAAAAATCGCCTTTAGTCTGTTGTGCTTGAATATTGATAAAGCAGAAAGAAAAAACAACGCATAATAGGCTTGCTTTTTTAGTAATATGAAATAAAGTCTTCTTCAAAATAATAATATATTAAAAAATTAACACTATTTTGATCATATTCGTGAAATGAAGATGAACTGCCATAAATATAGGCAAAGAATCATCTAATTTTACTAAAAGTTGTATTTTTGAGAAATATTTTTTTTGAAAAAACTACAGGAGACTTTAACTTACAATGGATAAATATTCTTTTTTAAACGCCGCACACACGGCGTATTTTTCTGACTTATATAATCAATATTTAGAAAACCCAGATAGTGTAGAGCCTAGTTGGAGAGCCTTTTTTCAAGGTTACGACTTTGGAACAGAGAACTATGGGTTAGATGGTGAGATTATTGAAGGTGTTTCAACACAAATACCAGAACATGTTCAGAAAGAATTTAATGTATTAAGACTGATTGATGGGTACAGAATGCGTGGGCATTTGTTCACCAAAACTAACCCTGTTCGCGACAGAAGAAGCTATACCCCAACTTTAGAATTAAGTAATTTTGATCTTTCCGAAAACGATTTAGATACACTTTTTAATGCTGGTGAAGTTTTAGGTGTCGGACCTAAAACATTAAGAGAAATTGTAAAACACCTTGAACGTATTTATTGCAGTTCTATTGGTGTGGAGTATATGTACCTGAGAAACCCGGAGGTTATTAAGTGGTGGCAAGATCAATTAAATAAAAATGATAATCACCCAACCTTTTCGGCAGATACTAAAAAGTATATTCTTTCTAAATTAAATCAGGCCGTAACTTTCGAAAACTTTTTGCAAACCAAATATGTTGGGCAAAAACGTTTTTCATTAGAAGGTGGAGAATCTCTAATTCCTGCTATTAGTAATGTGCTTTTTTATGCGTCTAAAAAATACGATGTAAAAGAGTGTGTTCTTGGAATGGCGCACCGTGGTCGTTTAAGTACTTTGGTTAACATTTTTAGAAAGCCAATGAACGAACTTTTTAGCGAGTTTGATGGTAAAGATTTTGAAGATGCTTATATCGATGGTGATGTTAAGTACCACTTAGGTTTAACACTTGATAAAACATACCAAAACGGTAAAACTATCAAAATGAACTTGGTGCCTAATCCATCGCATCTAGAAACTGTTGCCCCGGTTGCCGAAGGAATTACTAGAGCGAAGATTGATAATGATTATGATGGTGATGATTCTAAAATCATTCCAATTATCGTACATGGTGATGCTGCAATAGCGGGTCAAGGTGTGGTTTACGAAGTTGCTCAAATGAGTCAGCTAAACGGATATAAAACAGGAGGTACTATTCATATTGTTGTGAATAACCAAGTAGGATTTACTACCAACTATCTAGATGCAAGATCTAGTACTTACTGTACAGATATCGCTAAAGTTACTTTGTCGCCTGTATTACATGTTAATTCAGATGACGCTGAAGCTGTAGTTCACGCGGTTGAGCTAGCATTAGAATACAGAATGCGTTACAAAAAAGATGTGTATATCGATTTATTAGGCTATAGAAAATATGGTCATAACGAAGGTGATGAGCCTAGGTTTACACAGCCTAACTTATATAAACATATTGCAAAGCATGCCAATCCGTTTAAAATATACTCGGATAAGTTAATTGCTGAAAACACTATAGATAAAGCATATTCTACTCAAATTGTTGAAGAGTTTAAAGAAACGCTTGAAACGGCTTATACAAAATCTAAAGAAGACGATTCGTCTAAAGTTCGCGAGTTCATGATGGAGCGTTGGAAAGGATTTGTACGTCGTGGTGTTGATGCCATGTTAGAGCCTGCCGATACTGCCTATGCTAAAGATAAATTAGAAGGTATTTCAAAAATTGTGTCTACTGTTCCAGAAGGTGTGAAGTTTTTACGTAAAGCAGAGCGTATTCTTGACGGAAGAGCAAAAATGGTTTTTGAAACCGATACTTTAGATTGGGGTATGGCCGAAACTTTAGCATACGGAAGTTTGCTAGAAGAAGGATTTAATGTGCGTATCTCAGGTCAAGATGTAGAGCGTGGAACCTTTAGTCATAGACACGCGATTTTACGTGATGAAATTTCTGAAGAGCGTATCAATTTATTAAACACAAACCCAGCTAATAAAGGGGAAATGTATATTTACAATTCCTTCTTATCAGAATACGGTGTGTTAGGTTTCGATTATGGTTACGCCATGGCCAACCCAAATACATTAACTATCTGGGAAGCGCAGTTTGGAGATTTTAGTAACGGTGCCCAAATTATATTCGATCAGTACTTATCGGCTGCAGAAGATAAATGGAAATCTCAAAATGGTATCGTTGTATTATTACCTCATGGATACGAAGGACAAGGCTCTGAGCACTCTTCAGCAAGAATGGAGCGTTACTTACAGTTATGTGGAAACGATAATATGATTGTTGCCGATTGTACAACGCCAGCAAACTTTTTCCACCTGTTACGTCGTCAAATGAAACGCGATTTTAGAAAACCTTTAATCGTATTCACGCCTAAGAGTTTATTGCGTCACCCAAAAGCCGTATCTTCCATAAGTGAATTAGCATCAGGAGAATTCCAAGAGGTTATTGATGATACAATCAATCCAGATAACGTTACAAAATTAGTGTTCTGTACAGGGAAATTCTACTACGATTTATTAGCACAACGTGAAGAATTAGGAACAGAAGAAGTTGCTTTAGTTAGAATCGAGCAATTATTCCCATTACACATCGATAAAATAGATGCGGTAATAAATCGTTACCCTAATGTTGAGAAATATATTTGGGCACAAGAAGAACCTAAAAACATGGGAGCTTGGATGCATATTGCACAACGTATGGAACTTGTAAAACTTGAAGTTTGTTCAAGACCATATAACTCTGTGCCTGCTCCAGGGTCAAGTACAAGAGATAAAAGAAGACAGCAACAAGTTATTAATGCTGTATTTGATATAAAAAGTTAGATTAAAGAAATAAGATACCATTAAAATTATAAAAAATGATTTTAGAAATGAAAGTCCCTTCACCAGGGGAATCTATTACAGAAGTTGAAATTGCAACATGGCTTGTTGAAGATGGAGATTACGTAGAAAAAGATCAAGCTATTGCTGAAGTGGATAGTGATAAAGCAACCCTAGAATTACCTGCTGAAGTTAGCGGAATAATTACGCTTAAAGCGGAAGAAGGTGATGCTGTAGAAGTAGGCGCCGTGGTTTGTTTAATCGATACCAGTGCTGAAAAACCTGAAGGTGACGCTCCTGCAAAGGAAGAAAAGAAAGAAGAAGCTCCAGCTGCTGAAGCTCCAAAAGCGACTCCTGAAGCTAAAACTTATGCAACGGGTAGCGCAAGCCCTGCTGCTAAGAAAATATTAGCCGAAAAAGGTATTGAAGCATCTGCTGTTTCTGGATCAGGTAAAGATGGTCGTGTTACTAAAGACGATGCGATTAATGCCGTACCTTCTATGGGAACACCAACAGGAGGATCAAGAACAAGCACGACTAGTAAAATGTCGATGCTAAGAAGAAAAGTAGCAGAGCGTTTAGTTGAAGCAAAAAATACAACAGCTATGTTAACGACTTTCAACGAAGTTGATATGTCGCCAATTTTTGCTTTACGTTCAGAGTATAAAGATACTTTTAAATCTAAACACGGTGTTGGATTAGGATTTATGAGCTTCTTTACATTAGCTGTAGTGAGAGCATTAAAAATGTATCCTGCAGTAAACTCAATGATTAGTGGTAAAGAAATGCTTTCTTTCGATTTTTGCGATATTAGTATTGCAGTATCAGGACCTAAAGGATTAATGGTTCCTGTTATTAGAAATGCTGAAAATTTAAGTTTTAGAGGTGTTGAAGCCGAAGTAAAGCGTTTAGCATTACGTGCAAGAGACGGTCAAATTACTGTTGATGAAATGACTGGTGGTACTTTTACCATTACCAATGGTGGTGTGTTTGGAAGTATGTTATCTACGCCTATTATCAACCCTCCTCAAAGTGGAATTTTAGGTATGCATAACATTGTTGAAAGACCTGTAGCTATCGATGGTAAAGTTGAAATTAGACCAATCATGTACGTGGCACTATCTTACGACCACAGAATTATTGATGGAAAAGAAAGTGTTGGATTCCTTGTTGCTGTTAAAGAAGCTTTAGAGAACCCTACTGAAATTCTAATGGATAACGATATTAAAAAGGCTTTAGAATTATAAGCCAATAGATAATATAAAAAATAAAAAAGGGCGCTGAATTTATTTCAGCGCCCTTTTTTATTTTTTAGTTGATAATAGCATTAAATGAAAAACACGTAAATGTTTATACTGAGAATAAAAACAATAAGGAGTGTTAGACCTATTGTACAGTACCTGTTGAATGTGTTATTTTCCATGAGAGTATTGTTTTTAGTTTTAAGAGGATTTCTTAATAAACCCTGCACTGTTTCCAGTGCAGAGTGTTAAAAAAAATTCTCTCTCAAAAGAATTAATAGCAATACGAAGATAGTAGCTTATATCTTAATAGCAAATACGCAGTTCTACGTAATTTTAAGAAATCATTGTGATTTACTTAAGAAAATTCACATAAAACACACTGAATTGTAGGGTTTTAGCTTTATTTAATTAATGATTTTACAAGAGAAAGCGTAAAAGCATTAGGTTTTCTCTTGTTAAATTTAAAAATTAAATTTACTGTATTGTTAAAGTTTGAAGAGTAATCTTTTATTTATTAAAGCCCAGATGGCTAGTGATGTTGGTCTGTTATTAATCTCTAATTTTTTTACAATATTACTTCTGTGTTTTTCTACCGTTCTAACAGAAATAGATAAGTGCTCGGCGATTTCGTGACTTGACTTATGCTTTGAAATCAGTTTTACTATTTTTAATTCCGATTTAGTTAACTGGCGCATAGCATCAGTTGGCTGGTTATCTATGTGATCGGGATCTAAATAAGCATCAATTTCCTGACTAAAGTAAGTGTTACCTTGTTTAAGTTGCTCAATGCATTCTTCAATTTGTTCTATGGCTAATTCTTTTAGAATATAACCCTGTACTTTATATTCAAGCGCTTGATTGAAGTATTTTTCATTAATATGTAACGTAAGCAAAACCACTTTCGTAGGTAAGGCATTTTTTAAACAGAGTTCTGCAACTTCAAGTCCCGACATTACTGGCATATTAATATCCAATATGGCGACTTCAGGCTTGTGTTTTACAATTTGGTTGTATGCCGTTTGCCCATCACTAGAACTTCCTAAAATTGGATAACCTTCTGTGGTTAAGAAATCTAGTAGTCCACGTAAAATTAGGGGGTGGTCATCCGCAATTACAATAGAACTTTTCATATTTTGCTATTAACTCAGCTTTAAATATAAGTATTTCTTTTCGTAGTCTATTACAGCTTTCCCTTTTTTTAAAATATCGGCCCCTATAATACCATCTACAGGTTTGGAATTGTGATTAATTAAAGCAGCATTCACATGATTGAGGTTGAATAAAACTAATACAACCTTATTACTGGACCATTTTCCTATCTTTATTTTGTTCTTTTTAGACAGTTTGGTTTCCATATCAGTGGCACCTGCACCAGCAGCTTTAATTAAGGAATCCTCAGCGTTTAGTTTAAAGGATTTAATGGCTTCAAAACCAACACAGGAATTCGAAGCTCCGGTGTCTAAAATAAAAAGTCCTTTTTTCCCATTTATGGAGGCCTTAATTTCAAAATGATTTGTTTTAGTAAGGTGTAGTTTTATCTTAGAATACCCTTTATCAGTAAGAAATTGTTGCAGCGTTTCCATATCATCATGTTTTATACAAATATAATCATGTAAAAACGATTATTTTTGCCAAAAGCCATAACCCTTTAATTTAAAATTTTGCCTTTGATTATTACAGACACACACACCCATTTATATAGTGAAGCTTTTGATGACGACCGTGAGGAGATGATTACCCGAGCAATAGAGCAAGGGGTTTCAAGATTTTTCATTCCAGCCATAGATTCTACATATACTCAATCGATGCTGGAATTAGAAACCCGTTTCCCTGAAAATGTATTCTTAATGATGGGTTTACATCCTACACATGTTAAGGAAGATTATAAGGCCGAACTTCAACATGTAGAAGACATGCTAGAAAAACGGTCCTTTTATGCTGTTGGTGAAATAGGAATTGACTTATACTGGGATAAATCTACATTACATATTCAGAAGGAAGCATTCGTCTATCAAATCCGCTTAGCGAAAAAATATAAATTGCCCATTGTAATTCATTGCCGTGAAGCCTTTGATGAAATTTTTGAAGTTCTTGAAAGTGAGAAGTCCGATGATTTATTTGGTATATTTCATTGTTTTACCGGAAATTTGGAACAGGCACATCAAGCCATTTCTTACAATATGAAACTAGGGGTCGGCGGGGTAGTCACTTTTAAAAATGGTAAAATAGATCAGTTTCTAAATAATATTGACCTTAAACATATTGTTTTAGAAACAGATGCGCCCTATCTAGCACCAGTACCGTACCGCGGAAAACGGAACGAAAGTTTATATATACTAAAGGTTTTAGAGAGGTTGTCTGCGATATATGGTAAATCCATAGAGGAAATTGCAGAAATAACCACAAAGAATTCGGTAGAAGTCTTTAATAAATAGGATATGAAAAGTTCGAAAGTAAAAATATTACTCATTTATACAGGTGGAACCATTGGGATGGTTAAGGATTTTAAAACCGGGGCCTTAAAATCATTCGATTTTAAAACCTTACTCGATCAAATCCCAGAATTAAAACTTTTGGACTGTGATATCGATACGGTGTCTTTTGAAGAACCTATTGATTCTAGTAACATGAACATCGATTCTTGGGTTCAAATCGCAGAACTTATAGAAGATCAATATGATGATTTCGATGGTTTTGTTGTACTTCATGGTAGTGATACCATGAGTTATAGTGCTTCAGCTTTAAGTTTTATGTTGGAAAACCTGGGAAAACCTGTGGTGTTTACCGGCTCACAATTGCCAATTGGAGACTTACGAACCGATGCCAAAGAAAATTTAATAACCTCTATTCAGGTGGCTTCATTGCAAACTAAAGGTAAGCCTGATATTCAGGAGGTGTGTTTATACTTTGAATATAAATTATATCGCGCTAATAGAACAACGAAATTAAATGCTGAAGATTTTCAAGCTTTTTCGTCATTTAACTATCATGATTTGGCCGAATCGGGGGTGCATCTTAAGGTGAATTACGAGTATTTGTTTAAACCCAATACACGTAAAAAACTTAAAGTTCATAAAAAACTAGACAATAATATAGCTCTAATAAAGGTATATCCCGGTATTACCGAAGCTGTAATTCAAAGTATATTTCAAACTCCAAACCTAAAAGCAGTTATTATAGAATCATATGGTGCTGGAAATTGCACCACCGAATCTTGGTTTTTAAATATTTTAACAGAAAATATTTCAAAAGGTATTCATATAATAAATATTACACAGTGTGTAGGAGGAAGTGTTATGATGGGGCATTATGAAACGAGTAGTGCTTTAAAAAACATAGGCGTTATCTCTGGAAAAGACATTACCACCGAAGCAGCTCTAGGAAAATTAATGTTTTTACTAGGGCAAGAAATACCTGGTAATCGGTTCAAAACCATGTATGAAACGCCTTTACGCGGAGAATTGTCTTAAAATTAACCTTCAAAATTTTAGGGTTCAAAGAATTTTTTGTTATTTCATCCCCGAAAAAAAATAAGCATACAATAGAGAGGTGGCCGAGTGGTCGAAGGCGCACGCCTGGAAAGTGTGTATACCTCAAAAGGGTATCGAGGGTTCGAATCCCTTCCTCTCTGCTGTGATTTTTTGCAGTTTAATTGCTTTTTTTTTTTATCTTTAACCCTTTAACTAATAAAATTAAGATCTAGAACATGAAAAGATTATTTTCTATCCTTGCCATAACAGGAATGATGGTATTTGGAACTGCTAATGCAACTACAATTGCAAGTACAACTACTACGACAACAGTAGCAACAACTATTACACAAGATGACGCTGCGCCTGCTGAAACTTTAGGGTTTCACCAAGAATTAAAAAAGAGATTTATTGAAGGTGGTCCTGGATTTATGGGGATCGTATTATTATGTTTAATTCTAGGTTTAGCAATTGCTATTGAGAGAATTATCTTTTTAAACCTTTCTACTACAAATACAAAAAAATTAACTCAAGATGTTGAGGACGCATTAGCATCAGGTGGTGTTGAAGCAGCTAAAGAAGTTTGTAGAAACACAAAAGGACCTGTAGCATCTATCTACTACCAAGGTTTAGATAGAACTGATGAAGGTCTTGATGCTGCTGAAAAAGCTGTTGTAGCTTACGGTGGTGTACAAATGGGACAGTTAGAAAAGAATGTATCTTGGATATCTTTATTTATCGCTCTTGCACCAATGCTTGGTTTCATGGGTACGGTAATCGGTATGATTCAAGCCTTTGATAAAATTGAAGCAGCTGGTGATATGCAACCTTCTCTTGTAGCTGGTGGTATTAAAGTAGCACTTTTAACAACAGTATTTGGTCTTGTAGTAGCGATTATACTTCAAATTTTTTACAATTACATTATTGCTAAGATCGATAGTATCGTTAACAACATGGAAGATGCTTCTATTACGTTAATGGATCTATTAATCAGACACAAAAAGTAAGAGTAACAAATTTAAAAGACTAAAATTATGGGTTTACATAAAGTATTAAAAATAGTGGCTTTCGCTCTTGCTATTATTGGTGCCATTTTCGCACTAATGATTATGGCAGGTGACGATGAGACTGCTTTAAGTATGAGTGGAAACATGCTGTATATTGCCTACATCGTATTAGGTATCGTATTGTTGCTTGTACTATTGTTTGTAATTAAAGGTCTGTTTGCTGGTAATATTAAAAAGACAATCATGACTGTTGGTGCTTTTGCATTGATTATTGTGATTTCTTACGGAATATCTTCTGGAACAGATTTAAACTTAAAACCTTTTACAGATAAAGGTTTAGATATCACTGAAGCAACATCTAAAAATGTTGGAGCTGGATTGTATGCATTTTACATCCTTGCAGCTTTAGCTATTGGATCAATGCTTTACGGAGGAGCGAAAAAATTATTTAATAAATAAAATTATGGCGAAAAGAGCATCACCAGAAGTAAATGCAGGCTCTATGGCCGATATCGCGTTCTTACTATTAATATTTTTCTTAGTAACAACAACTATTGAAACAGATTCAGGTATTAACCGTAAACTTCCTCCAATGGAAGAATCTGATGTGGATGTTGTTATCAAGCAAAAAAACATCTTTACCGTTTTATTAAATGGTAAAGACCAATTGCTTGTTGAAGATGAACTTATGGAGCTTAAAGATTTAAGACAAGCTGCTAAGGAATTTTTAGATAATGGCGGTGATAGAACATGCGACTACTGTTCAGGAAAAAAGGATCCAGCTTCATCTGATAACCCAGATAAAGCTATTATTTCGCTTAAGAATGAACGTGAGACTACTTATAAAACGTATATAGCTGTACAAAATGAATTGGTAGCAGCGTATAACGAATTAAGAGATTCTAGGGCGCAATCATTATATGGGAAATCATTTAAGGAAATGGAAGCCAACTATAATGACGTTAACTGGCCTGGGAATAAAGAAAAGTTAAAGGAACAAATTGAGCAAATTAAGCTTGATTATCCTCAAAAACTTTCAGAAGTTCAATAGAATAAAAATAACGTTTAAACTATATGTCTAAATTTAAAAAGAAAAAAGACGGAGGCGTACCTGCAGTAAACACAGCAGCTTTACCTGATATTGTATTTATGTTATTATTCTTCTTTATGGTGGCCACTGTAATGAGGCAAAACACTTTAATGATTGAGAATAATTTACCATTTGCAGATCAAGTAGAAAAGCTGGACAAAAAAGATTTGGTTATGTATATTTATGCAGGAAAACCAAGCGAAAATTACAAGCAATACGGTACAGAAGCTAAAATTCAGTTAAATGATAAGTTCGCCGATGTTAAAGAAATTGCTGCTTTTATTGCTGCAGAACGAGCTTCTAAAAGAGAAGAATTAATTCCTTTTTTAACCACTGCTTTAAAAGTAGATAAAGGTGCTAACATGGGATTAATTAGTGATATTAAACAAGAACTACGTAAGGTTAATGCCCTTAAAATAAATTACACAACCAAAAAAGGTAGTGTATTTGGAAGAGATTAATTTACATTCTTAATTTTATAATAAAAGGCGTTTTGATTTTCTCAAAACGCCTTTCATTTTTTAATACCTTTAATGTTTTAATTTTAAACCGATTCTGATTTAATGAAGTACTTGGTCTTTACATTATTTCTTCTTCATAGTTTCTTCCTATGCACGGCACAGGACATCGCAACCGTGGAAGTCGATTCGCTTTATAAGGAAGACCATTTTTATGCAGGAATTACTTACAATTTGATTGTTAAAAGACCAGAGGGACTCTCTCAAAATGGCTTTTCTTGGAGTTTGAGTCTAGGCTATATTAAAGATATGCCCATAAATAAAGCAAGAAATAAAGCTTTCGGTATTGGATTAGGCTACGCTGCCGATTCATACAATCAAAATTTATTAGTTCGTGAGGATGATGGGAGTTTTGTATATGAAGTTATTGATGGTGATAGTTCCTTTTCTAAAAATAAATTTACTTTTCACCTTATCGAATTGCCTATAGAGTATCGTTGGAGGACTTCTACACCTACCGAATCTGCTTTTTGGAGAATCTACACGGGGTTTAAATTAGGTTACGTAATAAGCGATATCTCTAGTTATAAAGGTGATCTGGGAAGTTTTCGATATACAAATAATCCCGACTTCAATAGCTTTCAATATGGCCTAACTTTAAGTGTGGGTTATAATACATGGAATTTACATGTTAATTATCTTCTTAATCCCTTATTTTCCGATTCCGCAAAGCTTGATGGTGAAACCATAGATATGAGTATCATTAAAATGGGACTTATATTTTATATTCTGTAGATGGCAAACATTAGAAAAACAGAACAAGAAACAGAATGAATACAATCAAATCTTTATTGGAAACACCTGAAAGTTGGTTGCTTAGTATAGTGTTCGCAATTATTGGCTACTTTACTAAAACTCTCGTAGATATTTATCTAAACAAATCAAAAAAAAGAGTTGAATTACAACAATTATACTGGAAAGAGAAAATTGAATCTGCAAAAAAAGCATCTGAATTTTATTTGTATCAAATCGGATTTTTTAGCTTGACTGCGGACAAATATGAAATGATTGAAGAAGACCGAAAAGGAGCTGAAGAATTAGTCAAAAGTACTGAAGAATTAATTTCAAGTTACCAAAAGAGATTAATAGAATTTCCGCATTTTGAACATTATCACATAAATTTATTTTATGATTTTAACGAATCCAAAACAAAGCAAATAATAAAAGAAAATTACGAATCTATACAGAGTATTCATTCGGTAAATTTTCTGGAAAATGATGACAATTCAGAGTTTAAAAGAAAATTTGGAGTTTTGAAAAGTAATTTCGGAATTTTAAAAAAGAATAATAGAGAGTTAATCAGCATTTATCAAGGCTATTTGAAAATCATTAGAGATGACATAAAAACATTACCTTATAAATAAATAACGATTTGCCAACACCGTGTATAATTCATTGCTAGTACAAGATTACTTACGAAAATCCTCGCGAATTTTCTATTCGGTTTGTATTTGCTAAATTAGTTGCTGAAACACGCAACGAAATCATACACAAACACGTTGGCAACAAGCTGATAAAAAACTACACTTTAATTATCATATCATAATCGCCCGCTGTTTTTATTACCTCTTGAATAATTTCGGGTGCTACTGACTTTTCTTGAGCGTTTTGGTCGTTAACAGAAACCCCTAATGTTTCAAAAAAGTTGCGGAACCCTTTCGGGCTATGAATGTTTACCCATTTACAAGGCTGATTGGACTTGTTATTGAATGTATGCAATGTTTCAGGTGGAATATCTATAGATTCACCTGCTTTACAAACTTTTATTTCACCGCTAACCATAAATTCCATTTCGCCTTCTACCACCAAAAACACCTCTTTAAAAGAATGGTGTAAATGTGGCGGCGGCCCTTGTACCATTGCGGGTGTTTCACCCATCATTAAATCGTAATCCCCTGTTGTTTCATAAGGTGTTACTTTGTGTCCAAGCACCCATTTTGTTGTATTGTTATTCATTTTATGAGATATTTGTCTCACAAACATAAAATGTATTTTTGACTTTTACAAATTTTATAAGATATTTGTCTCATGAAAAATGAATATTTAAAAAAAGGAAGAGTTAAGCAAAAACAAGAAACTCGGGAAAAAATACTATGCAGCGCCCAAGAGCTTATGAATTATGGTGAAAAATTCACACTTGAAGACGTGGCAGAAAAAGTAGGGGTTTCAAGGGCAACGATATATCGATATTACTCAAATATTGACATATTATCTGCCGAAGCAGGAATAGACATCAATACAAAAAAACCGATAACGATATATGAGAATTTACAGGGTTTGAAAATAAAGGATAAAATTTTGGGCGTACAAGAATATTATAATAATCTTGCTCTTGACAACGAAAATGCATTTAGGGCTTACTTAAGTATTGTACTTACTTCGAATTCTCAACTTACCAAAAGAGGAGCAAGAAGGAGTAAAACGCTTAAAATGGTGTTGGATGAAACTAACCTAAAAAAAACGGAAATCAAAAATCTTAAAAATTTATTTACTGTTTTAATGGGTATTGAACCGCTTATTGTTTCAAAAGATGTTTGCGGATTAAACAATGATGAATCTAAAGAACTACTAAAATGGGGAATGGAACTTCTTCTAAAGGGAATTTCAATTGACGAAAGTAAATAGCCAGTTGCCAACAACGTCTATAGCTAATTGCTATTTAGTTGATTAATCAAAGTTAAGGCAAACTTGGAAAGGCGCCAAATTTTTAAATTTGACGATTTCCAATAAAAAATAAATAGTAAAATTTAAAAATCAGGCTTGTGGCTCAACCGAAAAATAATCGCTAATTTTCATGCAACGAAACCATAGCCAAACTGTTGTACAACTTATAATAGAGAAAACTTATGAGAAAAATAATTTCAATTATTGCAGTGACAGTTTTATTGTTTTCATGTAATGAGAATAAAAAAGAGTCTAACACCATTGACATTGATGAAATAAGTCAAACAAAAATTGAACAAGAAGTTTGGAAAGCGATTGAAGGTCGTTTTGTATCTTGGAAAGACAATGATTTCGAAACTTATATGGCTTATCATCATCCAGATTGGAAGAAATGGGAGTCAAAAAAAAATGAATTGACTACAAAGGAAGGGATAGCGAAGTTTTGGGAAATTATGAAGGAGGAAGAACAGTGTTTAGAAATGAAGGTTACTCCTGTAGAAATTCAAATATTAGATGATGGTAAATCAGCTATTGCCCATTATACACATACTGAAACATTCACTTATTATGGTGAGGATATGCCCGATGGACCAACAAAGGGGAATACCTTTATAGGTACTTTAAGATGGAGTGATTTTATGGTCAAAAAAGATGAAAATGGCTTGTAATTGGTGGGCATCGAGACATGAGTATGCCTGAAGGAGGATTAATTCAAGTTGATAACTGAAAAGAAATCCGCAGTACGACATTGTTTGTAAATTACTGGACAAGACTTGGTTAAAATAAAAGTAAGTGTGTTAGACAAACATATTAGCGGTTTAGCAGTGAAGTGATTCGAAATGCACAATGCTTCATACACAGGAGATCGTTATAATATATTTTGAGAATGAAGAACATCTTAACAATTTTACTGTTTTCGATTTTAGCTTTTAGTTGCTCAAAAAATGATTTTGAAAACACAAAGCTCTACTGGGAGCTTGATAAGGAAACGTATCAGTCTACTGACAATTTTGAATTGATCATTAGAGTTTACCCAACTGAGGCAGAAAAAACTATTCGATTTTATAAAGACTTAAATAATATTGAGATTTCATTTGTGCCAAATGTAGAAGAATTTAAATCCCGAGAGGAATTAAAAAAACGATTCATTGAAGGTCCACCTATATTCGGAGACGACAGCGAATATATTAACGAATATACCATTTCAAAGGAAAAACCATTTGAAAAAATATTTTTGGGAACTATATCTGAATCGATAGACGACATTGTATTTGAAATACCTGAGTTGAACATAAAGAACAAAATAGAAAAATTCTTCATACAGAAAAACCCAAATATTTTAATAAAAGGAAAGTGCAGTACAGTTTATGGAGGAAAGGACAAACCTTTTATGTCAAAGGAAATAAAAATAATATTGGAATAAAAATATACTACAAAAGGGTGTGTAATTTATACCTTGTTTGAGCTTACTTACCGATATTCATGCGTAATTTTCTAAACAAATTTTTTTTCTAGATTGATTGCATACACAGACAACTAAACACTTGATTATTGCTCTTTAGATAAACAATATTTCAATTTTTTACAGCCAATAGGGCACAAGTATCAATTGAGGAATAAAGCCTATAAAAGCGCCTATTACGAGTTCTATGGCATTATGAGCTTTATAGTGAAGTCTGGAAGTGGCTACAGCGCCAATTATTAAGGCCATTAAAGCTAAAGTGCCGTTTATATTAATGCTGTAATGAATGCTAAGGGCAACAAAATACATGGCTAAGCCATTTACTCCAATCATGTGAATACTTGCCTTAAATCCGAACATAGCTAAGCACAGGCAGGCCATATTTGAAATGAGAATACCCACAAAGAAAAAGTAAATCTCAATGGATTGATTGGGTGTTGTAATTCTTTTTATCACCAAAAGTAGAATGATACAATTCAGCATTAAAGGTAATACCCTTTGCCTGGCTGTTTCTAAACGAATACTGTTGACACGCCCTGTAATTTTTAGTAATAAATACAGTAAAATAGGCAATATAACAGTTAAAATAAATAAGGAAATTAATTTCGCTGAAATAATATCAAAAGGAATAAACCGTGGTGATTTAGCAAAATAAAACGCTACACCAGCAATAGGCATTAACAGCGGATGAAAAATATACGAAATACTCTTTAGTAATTTATCCATTATATTTTTTTACGTAATCGCGCTACAGGAATGTCTAATTGTTCTCTATACTTGGCAACGGTTCTTCTTGCGATTGGATATCCTTTGTCTTTCAGAATTGACGCTAGAGTTTCGTCGGTTAATGGCTTTTTCTTATTTTCTTCTTCAATAACAGTTTCAAGAATTTTTTTGATTTCTCGCGTTGAAACATCTTCACCTTGATCATTTTTCATCGATTCCGAAAAGAATTCTTTGATCAGTTTGGTGCCATAAGGAGTATCGACATATTTACTATTGGCAACGCGTGATACGGTCGAGACATCCATAGAAATTTCGTCAGCAATATCCTTTAGGATCATGGGTTTCAAATTGCGTTCATCTCCAGTTAGAAAATAATCTTTTTGATAATGCATAATCGCACTCATCGTAACAAACAGGGTTTGCTGGCGTTGTTTAATGGCTTCAATAAACCATTTTGCGGCATCTAATTTTTGTTTGATGAACATCACCGCATCTTTTTGCGATTTAGACTTCTCTTTAGAGTCTTTATAACCCTTAAGCATGTTGTTATATTCTCTAGAGACATGAAGTTCGGGAGCATTTCTTCCGTTAAGAGACAATTCTAATTCACCATCTACAATTTTAATGGCAAAATCTGGAACGACGTGCTCTACAATACGATTATTTCCTGCGTACGATCCGCCTGGTTTCGGATTTAAATGCTCGATTTCGGTGATGGCTCCTTTAAGTTGCTCTTCGGTAATATTAAATTTTTGAATCAATTTTTTGTAATGCTTCTTAGTAAATTGATCAAAAGCTTTATCAATAATGGCAATAGCCAAATCGGTATCTTCGGTTTTATTTTTTCGGTGTAATTGAATGCTTAAACACTCTTGTAAATTGCGTGCCCCAACACCAGCAGGGTCTAATTGGTGTACAATTTTAAGCACTTTTAATATGGCTTCTTCACTGGTGTAAACATTTTGAGTGAAGGCCAAATCGTCCATGATATCACTTATTTCACGGCGTATGTAACCACTTTCATCGACACTACCGACTAAAAATTCAGCAATATCGCGTTCTTCGTCGGTTAATCTATAAGTGTTTAACTGGTTAATTAAATATTGAGTAAACGATGTTCCAGCAGCATAAGGCATGGTTTTTTCTTCATCATCACTACTGTAATTATTAGCCTGGGTTCTGTATTCAGGAATCTCGTCGTCACTTAAATATTCGTCAACATTAATGTCATCAGTATTGATGGATTCGTTGTCGTTATATTCTTCAGATGAATTATCAAATTCGGAGTCTAAGTCGTTTAAGGCTTCTTCTTTACCACCCTCTAAGGCAGGGTTTTCTTCTAACTCTTGCTTTAAACGCTGTTCAAAAGCTTGCGTAGGCAGCTGTATCAATTTCATTAATTGAATTTGCTGCGGCGACAGTTTTTGAGATAATTTAAATTGTAAATGTTGTTTAAGCATGATTTGAAATTACATTAACCAAAAATAATTAAAATCGCTTAATAAGTGGAATAGATCGTATGCTTTCTTCTATTAGGGGCAAGCTATTTCTAATGAGAAGTATAAATCCCATGACTTACAGCTTGTTGCTAGCATGGGATATTTAGGCTACCTAGAATATTAATGGTCTAAGTTATTTGATATGTATGTTTTTAAAAGATACTGCTAGTATGTTTTGAACTAGAAAAATGCTTTAAAATTCTGCATTTTGAGGCGTTCTAGGGAAAGGAATAACATCTCTAATATTACTCATACCTGTGGCAAACATGACTAAACGTTCGAATCCGAGTCCAAAGCCAGAATGAACAGCGGTTCCAAATTTACGTAAATCTAAATACCACCAAAGTTCTTCTTCAGGGATGTCTATAGCGGCCATCTTTTCTTTTAAAATGTCTAGACGCTCTTCACGTTGTGCACCACCAACTATTTCACCAATTCCTGGGAATAGAATGTCCATGGCTCTAACGGTTTTACCATCGTCGTTTAAACGCATGTAAAAGGCTTTGATGTTCGCTGGGTAGTCAAATAAAATTACTGGGCATTTAAAGTGCTTCTCAACAAGGTAACGTTCGTGCTCACTTTGTAAATCGGTACCCCACTCGTTAATAAGGTATTTAAATTTCTTTTTCTTATTGGGCTTACAATTGCGAAGAATATCAATAGCTTCGGTATAACTAACACGTTTAAAATGGTTGTCGGTAACAAAGTTTAATTTTTCAATTAGAGACATGTCGCTACGTTCAGCCTGTGGTTTCTTTTTGTCTTCATCCTGTAAACGTTGATCTAAAAACTCTAAATCTTCACGATTGTGTTCTAAGATGTATTTAATCACCGATTTCATAAAGTCTTCGGCCAAATCCATGTTACCAGCTAAATCCATAAAGGCAACTTCGGGTTCAATCATCCAAAATTCTGCCAAGTGGCGTGATGTATTTGAATTTTCAGCTCTAAATGTAGGGCCAAAAGTGTAAACTTTACCTAAAGACATCGCATAGGTTTCAGCTTCTAACTGTCCGGAAACCGTTAAATTGGTTTCCTTTCCGAAGAAATCTTTAGTATAATCCACTTTGCCTTCTTCTGTTAAAGGCGGATTTTTTGGGTCTAAACTTGATACTTTAAACATTTCACCGGCGCCTTCAGCATCACTTCCAGTAATAATTGGTGAATGCATGTAGTAAAAACCATGTTCATTAAAGTACTTATGAATGGCAAATGAAAGTGACGATCTTAAACGCATTACGGCACTAAAAGTATTGGTTCTAGTACGTAAATGGGCATTTTCTCTTAAAAATTCGAAAGAGTGTTTTTTAGGTTGAATTGGATAAGTTTCTGGATCGGAATCTCCTAAAATTTCAAGGCTTGCGACTTGAATTTCTACACTTTGACCTTTACCTTGACTTTCTACTAATTCACCTTTTATATGAATGGCAGCTCCCGTAGTGACACGTTTTAGAGTAGCTTCATCAAACTTTTCGAAATCTACTACACATTGTATATTATTTATGGTAGAACCATCATTTAAAGCAATAAAACGGTTTGCTCTAAAAGTTCTTACCCATCCTTTTATTTCCACTTCTGGGATTACCGTATTTTGTGTTAATAAATCTGAAATGGTTTTTAGTTGCATAGGTTTAAGTTTTGAACTGTAAATATAAAGCATTATATCATTAAAATTGAAATAATAAAACTAAAAAGTGATATTGAATTTCTAAATATAAGCAGTAAAAGGTGCTAAATTGTAATCGGTGAGTTTTAGTAATTCTGTGTATTTTTATCGTTATCCTCCTTAGGAATCACATCGATCGCTGGTTTTTTAAATTCCTTTTTGTTTGCAATGCTACGTTCTAAAGACAGTAATAAAGATGGTAAAAGCAGCAGATTGGCCAACATGGCAAATAGTAAGGTTGCCGAAACTAAAGCACCCAAGGCTACAGTACCTCCAAAGCTAGATATGGTAAACACAGAAAATCCAAAGAAAAGTACGATAGAGGTATAAAACATACTCACACCTGTTTCGCGTAGTGCCCCGTAAACCGATACTTTAATTTTCCATTTATTAGCTTGTAACTCTTGACGGTATTTTGCTAAAAAGTGAATGGTGTCATCGACCGATATGCCGAATGCAATACTAAACACTAAAATGGTTGATGGTTTTAAAGGCACGCCCAAATATCCCATCAGTCCAGCGGTGATAACTAGGGGTAGGAGGTTAGGGATTAAAGAAATAATAATCATCTTCCCTGATCGAAACATAAAAGCCATAAATAAAGCAATTAATACAATGGCTAGTGAGAGTGAAATGACTAAGTTTTTTACCAAGTATTTTGTCCCTTTTTGGAAAACTAACGCTTTTCCAGTCATGGTGACATTATAGCGCTCTTTAGGAAAAGTTTTATCAATTTTAGTTTGTAGGTTTTCCTCGATACGTTCCATCTTATCAGTGCCAATATCCTTCATGAAAGTGGTGATACGTGCATATTGACCAGTAGAATCAACGAAGTTTTTTAATAGATCGATATCCGAATTTGATGTCGAATTTTTAGCATAAGAAAGTATGAAACTATTTTCTTGAGCTGTAGGTAATTGATAGTATTTAGGATTTCCGTTATAGTAAGCTTGCTTCGAATATTTTACTAACCCAACTACCGAAATAGGTTTCGATAATTCTGGTACATCAATAATCAGTTCTTCTAAGTCGTTAATGCGTTTTAAGGTAGAACGTTTCATGACACCTTTTTTACGTTTGGTATCAATCATGATTTCAACAGGCATAATACCATTGAATTCTTGTTCAAAGAAACGGATGTCTTTAACAAACTCAGATTTTTGAGGCATGTCTTCAATAAGACTCCCTGAAATTTTAATTTGGTAAACACCAATAATACTGGCTATAAGTAAAACAAGAGACGTGATATAAATGGTAATACGGCGGTGTTTTACCATGCGTTCCATCCAATCTACAAAACCACCAATCCAGCGTCTATTAAGGTGTTCTAAATGGCGGTCTTTCGGGAATGGTAAAAATGTGTATATAATTGGGATGATAAGTAAACATAGCATAAAAATGGCTAGAATACTCAAAGAAGCTACAATACCAAATTCTTTTAAAAGCTTGCTTTCGGTGAGTATAAAAGTTGCAAAACCAGAAGCGGTAGTCACATTGGTCATTAACGTGGCGTTACCAACTTTTGTAATAACGCGTTGTAATGATTTTACTTTGTTGCCATGAAGATTAACTTCATGCTGATATTTATTTATAAGGAAGATACAGTTAGGTATCCCAATGACAATAATAAGTGGCGGAATTAAAGCGGTTAAAACCGTTATTTCATATTCTAGGAAACCCAAAATACCAAAGGTCCACATCACACCTATACAAACAACAATTATGGAAATAAGCGTGGCTCTAAACGATCTGAAAAAGAAGAAGAATATGAGCGAGGTAACTAATAAGGCTGCTACAAGAAAGAGTCCTATTTCATCAATAATATTTTGCGCGTTCAGGGTTCTTATATAAGGCATTCCTGAAGCATGAACGTGTAAGTTTTGCGCCTCTTCAAATGCTTTCACCTTAGGAATGAAATCGTTGAGAATATAATTTTTACGGGCAGCCGTGTTTACAATGTCTTTCTTTAAATAAATGGCAGACCTAATGGTTTTGGTCTCTTTGTTGAATAAAAAACCATCGTAAAAAGGATATTTTTCAAATAAATCCGATTGCAGCTTTTCAATTTCTGCTACGGAACTTACCGAATCTTTAATGAAAGGCTCTAGTTTGAATTTTTCGTGTTCGCTATCTTTTACAAGTTTTTGAAGATCTTTAATAGATAGTACCGATTCAACTTCTGGAGCTGATTTAAATGAGGTGGTTAAATTGTTCCAAGCATTTAACTTTTCAACCGTAAAAAGACTTGGATCTTTAACACCAAGAATAATAAGATTACCTTCTTCACCAAAGGTTTCTAAGAATTTATTGTATGCTAAATTAACTTCATGATCATCTGGTAGTAGATTGGCCTCGGTATTGGTGAAGCGCATGTTTTTCCAATTCAAACTTAAAAGGAAAGTCGCTACGATAATACAAATGAGTATTATTATTTTATTTCGTAAAATGAGTCTAGCGACTGCGTCCCAAAAATCTTCGGTAAATAGTTTAAGCATGCGTTAATTTAATGAGGGCAAAGGTAGAAAAAAGGAGCATAATACCTTATAATGAGACGTTAAATGTGAATTTAAAAGCAATGTTGTCGCTAAAGGTAGGAAGGTAATAGGCCCCATACCTGTAGGTGAAACTTAAACCAAAGCCGTAAAGCAGTTTGTTGATTTCAAATCCAGATTCGGTATAGCCGTAATTTAAAGTGTCGAAAGTAACGTCTTGGTGTCGGTCTATGTTGTCCATATCGCCTAATGCATAACGCGTTATTAATACAACCTGAGGCCTAAATCGTTCTGTGACATGAAAGGGTTTAATGAAATATTTTAATTGAAACGTAAAAAACTTATCTGAAAAGAACTCATTAAAATACATGGTTTCAAAACTATTTAAACCTGCTATGGAAAAGCGTTCAAGGATTTTTTCTTTTCTAATATTATTAGGGTAGGCATGGTATAAATGGGTAAGCGGGGTGTCGCCGATAGCCATTCCCGAAACGAAAATGATTTGTGCAAAATGACTTTTTTTCTGACCCAGCTCAAAAATGGTTCGAAAATCTAACTTGGTAAAATCAAAATCACCTTTAAACACATCGTGATAACTTTTGGTATATTGAAATGAAAACTTTGGAAAGCCCGATTTTACTTCTTGTGTTCCTAAAGGGGTCTCCTTAAATTTACTAAATGGGCTCCATTGAAATCCTATAATGGCCGTGCTTAAATTATATGTAGTATAAAGCTGATCGTCTAGGGCGTAGGCATAATCGTAAGTAGGGTCGATGTCACTCACAGCAAATTCAACTTTACTCAATAAGTGATTAGTTATTTGATGTTCGAAGGTTAAAGATTTACTAATGTACTTATAAAATAAATCGATGTTAAGCAAACGGGGTTCAAAAAATTGAAAGACACGATCGTCGGTAATATATTTTGTGCTTCCTGTTTCTTGAAGGTCGTCGGTATAAGCAAAGTTTAACCAGGTGTTCGATTTTTTAATTAGGCGCATACCGCCGCCAATACTAAATTTAAAGCGGTGATCTCTAAATCCATAAACACCATAACTATTTAGGCGGTATTTTTCTGAAAACTTGTCATTAGTGACACCTCCAATACCTGTTCTAATACCTTCAAATTGATTAAATTTTATAAGGTATCTTAAATCAAAATTGAAATATTTGGTTGGGAAATAACCCGTACCAATACTTTTTAGGAGTAAATGCTTTTTTAATGTGTCTTTTGAAGTTTTTTGTGGTTGCTCGGTAAATGATTGTGCTTCCACAAAGGTAGAGCAGAATAGGAGTAACAATAAAAACGTACATTTTTTTAGCATTAGGGCCGACTGAAAATAAGGATTTAAAAAAAGCGACAATACTGTCGCTTTTCATATTATACGGTCATGATTTCTTTTTCTTTATTCTCGAAGACCTCGTCAACTTTTTTAACGTATTTATCGGTTAATTGTTGTACATCTATTTCGGCATTCTTTTTTAAATCTTCCGAAATGTCATCGTTTTTCTTAAGATCGTTATTGGCTTCTTTACGCGCCGATCTAATACTCACTTTAGCATCTTCAGCTTCAGCTTTAGCTTGTTTAGCTAAATCTTTACGACGCTCTTCCGTTAATGGTGGTACGTTTATAATAATGGTTTCACCATTATTCATCGGATTAAATCCAAGATTAGAATAAGCGATGCCGCGTTCTATTTCTTGCAGCATGTTTTTTTCCCATGGTTGTACTGTAATGGTTCTTCCATCTGGCGTATTTACGTTGGCTACTTGGCTTAATGGTGTTTGTGAACCGTAGTAATCAACCATAACACTACCTAACATCGCAGGACTTGCTTTTCCTGCTCTAATGTTTACAAATTGTTTTTCTAAGTGAGTAATGGCATTTTCCATTGCCTCTTTAGTACTGTCTAATATAAATTTAATGTCTTCGTCCATGATTTTAAATGCTTGTATTAAATCAAAAAAAGTAAGTCTTATATGTTAACAACGGTTCCAATATTTTCTCCAGAAACGACTTTTAGTAAGTTGCCTATGGTATTCATATCGAAAACAATAATTGGTAATTCGTTTTCTTGGCTTAAGGTAAAGGCTGTTGTATCCATAACTTTAAGGCCTTTACGTAACACATCATCAAAAGTAATGCTGTTAAACTTAACGGCTGTTTTATCTTTTTCAGGATCTGCATTGTAAATACCATCTACACGTGTTCCTTTTAAAATAACATCCGCTTCAATTTCGATAGCTCTTAAAACGGCTGCAGAATCGGTTGTAAAATAAGGATTCCCTGTACCACCTCCAAAAATAACAACGCGTCCTTTTTCAAGGTGACGAATGGCTTTTCTACGAATAAACGGTTCGGCAACCTCGTTAATTTTGATGGCCGATTGTAATCGTGTTGGAATGTCTACATCTTCTAAAGCACCTTGTAAAGCCAAGCCATTAATTACTGTGGCTAACATTCCCATATGGTCACCTTGTACACGATCCATACCTTTACTTGCTCCAGCAACACCTCTAAATATATTACCTCCACCAATTACAATGGCAACTTCTACACCTTTGTCGGTAATGGTTTTAATGTCTTGAGCATATTCTGCTAAACGATCTGGGTCGATGCCGTATTGGCGATTTCCCATTAAGGCTTCACCTGAGAGTTTTAGGAGTATTCTTTTGTATTTCATGGAATGGATTAATCTGTTAAAGGTTCTCGCTTTCGCGGAAATTAAAGTTTAGCAAAACTACATAAAATTTTTATTTTTTTGAATTTATATGAATTTAGAATTTAGTTATAAAAAAAACCACCACTCTAAATTTTAGAGTGGTGGTTTGTATTTAAGAGATTCCTGTTTTCACAGGAATTAAATTAACCTACAGAAGCACGTTTAAATCCAGCGATGGCAACTTCACCGTAAGAAGAAACATATTCTGCTACAGTTTTCTTTTCATCTTTAATGAATTTTTGATCTAATAAACACTGCTCTTGATCTAAAGTTGTGTTATCAGAGATAAAACGTTGCATTTTACCTGGTAAGATGTTACCCCAAATTTTCTCTGGTTTCCCTTCAGCAGCTAACTCAGCTTTAGCAGCTTCTTCAGCAGCAGCAAGAACTTCAGGAGTTAATTGTTGCATAGAGATGTACTGAGGTACATTTTTAAGAGTTTTTCCTAAACGACCTAATTCGATATTATCTTTTTCGATAACTGCGATTCTAGCTTCAGTTTCAGAAGCTACATAAGCAGGATCAAAATCTTTGTAAGATAATGAAGTTGCTCCCATAGAAGCTACTTGCATAGCTACATCTTTAACTAAAGTTTCAGCGTTATCAACTTTTGCAGTTAAACCTACTAAAGCAGCAATTTTGTTAATATGTACGTAAGCACCAACATAAGCAGCTTCTAATTTTTCAAAAGAAGTGATGTCTAGTTTTTCACCAATAACACCAGTTTGCTCAACTAATTTGTCTGCAACAGTCATGCCTCCAAAATCGGCAGCTAAAAATTCTTCTTTAGAAGTTGTATTTAAAGCGATATCAGCTAATTGGTTTGCTAACGCTAAAAAGTTTTCGTTTTTACCAACAAAATCAGTTTCACAACCTAAAACAATAGCAACACCAGCAGTTTGGTCTGCATTAATTTTAGCTACAGCAGCACCTTCAGAAGAATCTCTGTCGGCTCTTTTTTCTGCTACTTTTTGTCCTTTTTTACGTAATACTTCGATTGCTTTATCAAAGTTACCTTCAGCTTCAACTAAAGCTTTTTTGCAGTCCATCATTCCTGCACCAGTTGCTTGTCTTAATTTGTTAACTTCAGCCGCTGTTACTTTTACTGTAGTACTCATAGTGATTATAATTTAAAAAAGTCGTTCAATACATTTTCTGTAAAGAAAAGAACTAAACGACTTATTTGTGTTGTGTAAATGTTATTTATTCTTCTTCTTCAGCAGTTGCTTTAGCTTTAGGTGCTGCTTTAGCTTTAGGAGCATCGTCCTTAGCTGAAGCATCTTTCTCTGCTTTGCGTTCTGCTAAACCTTCTGCGATTGCAGATGATACGTGAGATAAAATTTTATCTATCGATTTAGAAGCGTCATCATTTGCAGGAATTACATAATCAACTTGACGTGGGTCAGAGTTGGTATCAACCATTGCAAAAATTGGAATGTTTAATTTTTGAGCTTCTTTAATCGCGATATGCTCACGCTTAATATCAACAACAAATAAAGCACCTGGTAAACGCGTCATATCGGTAATAGAACCTAAGTTTTTCTCTAACTTAGCTCTTAAACGATCAACTTGTAAACGCTCTTTTTTAGATAAAGTCATGAAAGTACCGTCTTTCTTCATTCTATCGATAGAAGCCATTTTCTTAACAGCTTTTCTAATAGTTACGAAGTTAGTTAACATACCACCTGGCCATCTTTCAGTGATGTAAGGCATGTTAATGTCTCCAGCTTTTTCAGCTACGATATCTTTAGCTTGCTTTTTTGTTGCAACGAATAAAATTTTACGACCAGATGCTGCAATTTTAGCAAGTGCTGCACCAGCTTCTTCAATTTTAGCCGCTGTTTTGTATAGGTTAATAATGTGGATGCCGTTACGCTCCATGTATACGTAAGGTGCCATGTTTGGATCCCACTTACGTGTAAGGTGTCCAAAGTGTACACCTGCTTCAAGTAATTCTTTTACTTCTACTGCCATTTTTGTAATAGTTTACGTTCTTTTAAATTAGCAATGTTCCGTTCGGTTTTTGGCTGTTAAGCTTCGGCCTTTGGCTTCATTTAGATGCTAAACTTTCAATTCTGAATTCGATTCAGAATCTTTTTAAATTAAATCGATACTCTGAAAATTTCAGAGTGTTTATTTTGAATATGGATGTAAACCTATAAAGGTGTTGAAACATGTTCAAAAGATGCTGAACCAAGTTCAGCATGAGCATATTAACGTTTCGAGAATTGGAATTTCTTACGCGCTTTCTTCTGACCGAATTTCTTACGCTCTACCATTCTTGGATCTCTAGTTAATAAACCTTCTGGCTTAAGTGTTAATCTGTTCTCAGCATCAACCTCACACATAGCGCGAGAAATTGCTAAACGAACAGCTTCTGCTTGTCCAGTAATACCACCTCCATATACATTTACTGTAATATCAAAGTTGCTGTCATTGTTAGTCAAAACTAAAGGCTGCTTTACTTTGTACTGTAACGTAGCTGTAGTAAAGTAGTTAGTTAAGTCTTTTTTGTTAATCGTAATGTTACCGCTTCCCGCAGAAACATAAGCACGAGCAACAGCCGTCTTTCTACGGCCGATTTTGTGAATTACTTCCATTTACTTGAATTCGTTTAAGTTAATTGTTTTTGGCTTTTGTGCTGCATGAGCATGTTCTGAACCAACAACAACTGTTAGATTACGGAATAAATTTGCACCTAATTTGTTTTTAGGTAACATTCCTTTAACTGATTTCTCTACTACTCTTGCAGGATCTTTTCCGTACAATTCTGTAGCAGTTAAACTTCTTTGACCACCTGGGTATCCTGTGTGACGAATGTACGTTTTGTCGTTCCATTTGTTACCAGATAACGTGATTTTTTCAGCATTGATAATGATTACATTATCTCCGCAATCCACGTGAGGTGTGAAGTTAGGCTTGTGTTTACCTCTTAAAAGTTTTGCAACTTTAGAAGCTAAACGTCCAAGCGCTTGACCTTCAGCATCAACAACTACCCACTGCTTATCTGCAGTAGCTTTGTTTGCTGAAATCGTTTTGTAGCTTAATGTGTCCACACTAATTATTTTTAATTATTAAACATTCCTCTCTTAAAAAGAGTTTGCAAATTTACGATTATATATTTGATTACCAAATAGTGAGCTCACTTATTTTTAATTGCACTTATTAACTGATTTTGAATTCATTATAAGCCCTTTAAATTGAAAATCATTTTTAGTTAAATATTTGTTTTTCAAGACCATGCTTTTATTAGTTTTGCAGCTTTAAATTTTTGCATATGATTTCAGTAGATAATTTAGCCGTAGAGTTTAGCGGACATACCTTGTTCAGTGACGTGTCATTTACCATAAATGCCAACGATAAAATTGCATTAATGGGGAAGAACGGTGCAGGAAAATCTACCATGATGAAAATTATTGCAGGAGAACAAAGTCCGACAAGAGGTAACGTGCGTTTTCCTAAGGATGCTGTAATTGCTTATTTACCACAACATTTACTAACTGAAGATAATACCACCGTTTTCGATGAAGCTTCTAAAGCTTTTAGTCATGTGTTTGAAATGCGTCATGAAATGGAAGCATTAAACAAGCAACTAGAAACGCGTACAGATTACGAATCGGATGATTATATGAAAATCATAGAACGTGTTTCCGATCTTGGCGAGAAGTATTATGCTTTAGAAGATGTTAATTACGATGCTGAAGTTGAAAAAGCTTTAAAGGGACTTGGTTTCAAGCAAGAAGATTTTACAAGATTAACCAACGAATTTAGTGGCGGATGGCGTATGCGTATCGAGCTTGCTAAAATATTACTGCAAAAGCCTGATTTAATCCTTTTAGATGAGCCAACGAATCATATAGATATAGAGTCGGTCATTTGGTTGGAAGATTTTTTACTGAATAAAGCCAATGCCGTCGTGGTGATTTCACACGATAAAGCCTTTATTGATAATATTACCAATAGAACGATTGAAGTGACTATGGGACGTATTTACGATTACAAGGCTAATTACTCACATTATTTACAATTGCGTGAAGAGCGTAGAGCGCATCAAATAAAAGCTTACGAAGAGCAACAAAAATTTATTGCCGATAATATGGCTTTTATCGAACGCTTTAAAGGAACCTACTCTAAAACCAATCAGGTGAATTCGCGTGAGCGTATGCTTGAAAAGTTAGAGATTATTGAGGTAGATGATATCGATACCTCGGCCTTAAAATTACGCTTCCCTAAAACCCAGCGTTCTGGCGATTATCCTATTACTGTAAAAGAGGTGTCGAAATCTTACGGCGATCATGTGGTGTTTAAAAATGCCAGCATGTCTATTGCTAGAGGTGAAAAAGTGTGTTTTGTAGGTCGTAATGGTGAAGGAAAATCGACCATGATTAAAGCCATTTTAGGTGAAATTGAGGTTGAAGGTACTTGTGCTTTAGGGCATAATGTACAGGTGGGCTACTTTGCACAAAACCAAGCCGCCTTGTTAGATGAAGAACTTACCGTATTTCAAACCGTTGATGAAGTCGCGCAAGGCGATGTAAGAAAGCAAATAAAAAACATTTTAGGACGCTTTATGTTTAAAGGCGATGCTATCGATAAAAAAGTAGGGGTGCTTTCTGGTGGTGAAAAAACCAGATTAGCCATGGTGAAATTATTACTAGAGCCGGTAAACTTGCTGATTCTTGATGAGCCTACAAACCACTTAGACTTAAAATCGAAAGATGTTTTGAAAGAAGCCTTATTAGATTTTGATGGTACTTTGGTTTTGGTTTCTCACGATAGAGATTTTCTTCAAGGCTTATCTAAAAAGGTATTCGAATTTAAAGACCAACGCGTTATCGAGCATTTCGAAACGATTGACGATTTCTTAGTTAGAAACCGTATTGAGAGCTTGAAGGCGATAGATTTGTAATGGGTGTTTAATTGATTAACTGTTGATGCGTTTATTTGTTTAATCGATGTTCTGCCGTCACCCTGAACTCGTTTCAGGGTCTCATATTATAAGCCTTTAGTGAAAAATAGTCTTGAGAAAGATGCTGAATAGGAATATCCCATATTGATATTTTTTTCTTTTACATGAAAAGACCCTTCAGGTTTTTGAAACCTGAAGGGTCTGTGGAAATTCCGATATTTATAGTGTTTTTTTAACAGGCTTTTATTGTGATGATGTATATAGGATGAGATTCTGAGACTAGCTCAGAATGACGAAATCGATGTTCTGCCGTCACCCTGAACTTGAATCAGGGTCGCATAAAGCAATGCCTTTGATGAAATATATTTTGAGTAAAAGCGATAGATTTGTTGTTATTATGCTAGGAAGGAGCGGTTTTTTAAAACGCAGATTTACAGATTTACACTCATTCTATGGTATGGCATGTGTAAAAATCCGTAAACACGATGCTTAAATCCATATGTTCGGTGAAGCTCTAAGAAGTCCTTGTAGCTTCAAGTTAAAGCGTCACAATAATAAATGTAATACCATGTTATAGTACCATGAGAATTTTCATCGTTTTTATTTTTCTGCTGAATAGCCTCGGTGTCTCATCGCAAATGCCCCCTGGTTTTAATGAAGAGGAAGCTGTTACGGCAATTGCCTTTTGTAATAGTTTTAATTTTAAAGAACAGTTTCAGAGTAATGAAGCTATAATTCCCAAGGGTTTTCGGTTACGTCATACTTCAAACATATTGAGTATGGACAATAAATTTGAAGTTTATCAGAACGATTCCATTGGTATTATTAACTACCGCGGTTCTACGGCAAAATTAATTAGTTGGATTGAAAATTGTTATTCAGCTATGATTCCCGCAAGCGGAAGTATCCTCCTTAATGAACAATCCTTTGATTATAAATTTGCTGAAGATGCCTTGGCAGCAGTTCATGCTGGTTATGCCTTAACCGTGGTTATTATTTCTGAAGATTTAATAGAACAAATTAACGCACTCAACAAAGCAGGTATCCATCATATCATCATTACGGGTCATAGTCAAGGTGGCGCTTTGGCGACTTTAACACGTGCTTATCTCGAGAATTTGCCAGCAGGTATTTTGTCTGAACACAACCGTTATAAAACCTATGCCTTTGCGCAGCCCATGTCTGGAAACAAAGAGTTTGCTGAAGAATACGATACGAGATTTAGTCACCTTGGAACCAGTTATTCCATAGTTAACCCGAAAGACCCTGTGCCTTATATGCCATTCAATTATGAAGAAGAGCGATTGGTTACCAAAGAAAAGGTGGTCTCTTGGCTTTTGGGAACTAAAGAATTTAAACCTAAAAAGCTCGGTCAAGATGCTATGATTCGTTTATTTGAAGGTGGCTTAACCGGATATATTAATAACAGTAATGCTTTAATTAATAAGATTCTAGATTTTAAATTTGGAAGTATTACCATGCCAGAGTTTGTGGCTGATATTAATTATTACCCCACCGGTGATCGCAAGGAGTTGCCAAAATTTGATTACCCTAAAATTGAAGTCGATGTTACTGGTTTAACCGAAGCGGAGCTAGATGATTTGGTTCAAGATGAAAACGGAACATGGTATAAAAAGGAAACCAAGTTTTTTCAGCATAAGCCTTATAATTACTACGTTGGGGTTTTAAAAAAATGGCAATATTCTTCGTATGATGCCTTAGATCTTAAGTATTTGCCTGGCGATTTGTAGTTGGTATATTTTATAGATTTACGCGTCTATAAGTGTCTTTTCAATATAAAAACAAAGTGATTTTAGTTAAATATTTGGTAATCAAATCATTGTAGTTATGGTGTCGTGTAGTTTTTTGACTATTTTTGCAGCGCTATGCAAGAATTAAAACTTTCAGATTGGTTACCTACCACAAACAAGGAGGTGAAAATACGCGGCTGGGATGCCCTAGACGTGATATTATTTAGTGGCGATGCCTACGTGGATCATCCATCGTTCGGGCCTGCCGTTATTGGACGTATTTTGGAAAGTTACGGATTGCGTGTAGCCATTGTTCCGCAGCCTAATGTGAATGATAATCTTCAGGATTTTGAAAAGCTAGGAACGCCAAAATTATTTTTTGCGATTACCGGAGGCTGTATGGACCCGATGATTAGCAATTATAACGCGAATAAAAAGCGTCGTGATAAAGATGCATACACGCCAAATGGTGATATTGGTTTTAGACCCGATTACGCTACTTCGGTGTATTCGAAAATATTAAAAGACAAATTTCCAGATGTTCCTATTTTAATTGGTGGGATTGAAGCGTCTTTACGACGTGTTACCCACTACGATTATTGGAGCGATAAGCTGTTGCCTTCTATTTTAGAAACCTCGAAAGCCGATATGTTGGTTTACGGTATGGGCGAGCAGCCTTTACGTGAGGTGGTGCGTTTAATGCAAAAAGGAGTGCCTTTTAGTAGTATTAATACGGTGAAACAAACAGCCTTGTTGGTTGATGGTGATGATAAAATTCCGAAAAACAGTAATTGGGAGGATGTTGAAATCCAGTCGCACGAAACCTGTTTAAAGGATAAAAAAGCCTATGCTTCTAACTTTAAAACGATAGAGCAGGAGAGTAATAAATTGGCGGCACGTCGTATTTTTCAGAAGATAGGTGATAAAACCTTGATGATTAATCCGCCGTATCCAACCATGACCGAAGACGAGATTGATGCCTCGTTCGAGTTGCCGTACACGCGTTTACCGCACCCGAAATACAACAAACGCGGACCAATACCTGCCTTTGAAATGATTAAGTTCTCGATAAACATTCACCGTGGGTGTTTTGGAGGCTGTAGTTTCTGTACCATTTCGGCACACCAAGGGAAGTTTATTGCTTCTAGGAGTCAGGAGTCGGTGCTTCGTGAGGTGGATAAAGTAGCGAATATGCCAGATTTTAAAGGCTATTTGTCTGATATTGGTGGCCCAAGTGCCAACATGTATAAAATGCAAGGGAAAGTGCAGTCCATTTGCGATAAGTGTGTGGCGCCTTCCTGTATTTCGCCTGTAATTTGCAGCAATTTAGATACGTCGCATAAACCGTTAACCAAATTATACCAAGCGGTTGATAGTCACCCGAAAATTAAAAAATCCTTTATTGGTAGTGGTATTCGTCATGATATGTTGGTGCCGGAATTTAATAAAAATGCCGACCCTAAGGAATTAGACGATTACACTGAAGAGGTGATGACCAAGCATATTTCTGGACGTTTAAAGGTGGCGCCAGAACATACCAGCGATCCTGTTTTAAAACTGATGCGTAAGCCTTCGTTTAGTTATTTCCATAAGTTTAAGGAGCGTTTCGATAAGATAAACGTAAAGCATAAGCTGAAACTGCAGTTGATTCCGTATTTTATTTCGAATCACCCAGCTTGTGAAGCTGAAGATATGGCTAACCTAGCTGCGGAAACTAAAGATATGGGCTTCCAGTTAGAGCAAGTACAAGGTTTTACACCAACACCTATGACGGTGGCTACCGTAATTTATTATAGTGGTTACCACCCATACACGCTTAAAAAAGTAAAAACGCCTATTACCGCTAAAGAAAAAGAGGAACAACACCGTTTTTTCTTTTGGTATAAAGACGAAAATAAAGCCTGGATTAGAAAGACCTTAAACAAACTAGGGCGTCAGGATTTACTAAAAGTGTTACTTCCTGAAAAGAACGAAAAATGGCGTAAAAACAAACCTAAAGGCGATGCTAAACACACTTTTGATGATGCTGTTCCTTTTAATAAACGCAAGAATAAGGTGAAGTTTCAAGGGAAGAAGAATCGGAAGCGTAGGTAGGGTGGCTATTTATCAATAACTTTCATTAATTCTGTAAGTGTGGTGGTGAATGGAATACCCGCTGCTGTTCTTATGTTTTTCCCTTTGACGGTTTTTTTGTATTGCTCTAATTCTTTGAAATTCCATACAGTATCCCTAAATTCCACAAGTTTTTCTGTGTCTACTTCGAAATCGTAAACGAGATAATTGTCTTTCGTTAAGTTTAATAATCCAAGCTCCAATAGCCTTTGTTTAGAAAATACACGAATTCCATGTTTTAATTTGAATATGTGTGAAGCTTGAGAATTTCCACTTTCACGAAGTAGTAAAAATTTTGCGTTTACAACTTCATTAGTGAATCTAGGAGAACCACTTTCATCATCCATTCTAAAATTATAAAGACCATGCTCTTTATACCAATTTAATCTATTATTGTTTTTTGAAAACCCAACTAAAACATAAGTGTCATCTGGAATTAATTTTTCATCATTAAAATATTCAGGAATAGGTTCTAAGAGCTCATTAGGAGTGTCATTTTTACGAATGGTATAACTTTTATGAGCAATATTTTCACGCTGTGAAGCAGTGTTTAAAAAGTGTTTTAAAACTTCCTTAATAAAATTTTCTAGGTATATAGTTTCGTTAGTGTTCTCAGTAGGTTTGATTGGGAATGCACCTAACCCTGGTAATACTTCATGAAAACCTCGAATTGGTTTATTTGTTTCCCCAGGATATAAAACATAAGCACCACTTGTACGTCTAATGGCATCTTTGTAAGCGTGCATTTTTAGTAAATCTGCATTTTTATAAATGCCTTTAAGGTTTTGTTTTTTCTGTTTATTTAAAGAATCTTCTGATTGCTCTTCGCCTAGTATTTGATTGATATTTGCAATCTTGTATTTGGCATCAAAATGAATGTGAACAATTTGGTCGGTTGCTTCAGCTTCAGTTTCCTTAAGTTTTGTTGGCCAAATGGATAGTGTATAATCTGGTCTTAACGTTGTTGTCCAACTTCCAGTTTTGGAAATATCATGAGTGCCACCATTAAAACTTCTATTATAATTAAATCTGATATTTAAATGTCTATTTGCTTTGGTATAAGAGCCTCTCAAAGCCGTTACTTTTCCTTGTTTAAGTTGCAAACTTAATTTATCGTTTGAGGGAATAATTAACTGTTCTAATTCTTTTGGTTCAATTTCAAAAATGTTCTTTAAAACATCTAAAAGTTTAAAAAATAACCAATATTCATATAGTGTGGCAATGTCCTTCTTTCCACCACTATAAACGTCGTCTCCTCCATTCCATATTAACTTTGCAGCCAAATCAAATTTTAACCACACTTTTAAGACTTCACGATAACCTTCTTTTTTCTGAAGTGTAGGGCTATTTAATTTTAAAGTAGTTGGTCTGGATACTTCTTTAAATAAATCATGTTGAAGATGTGTCTCTAGTTTTTCTGAAACGATATCTGCTTCTTCTTGAAGCCTCGTACCTGCATTAGGATGATTTGCAATATCCATACAAAATTTCAAAAACGTTTCTAATGCATGTTTTATAAAGCGATTTTCGGAAGTATCTACGCTTTCAAATTTTCTATAAGATTGTATTTTTGTTGCTACCGATTTAATGCCTTTTTGATATAAAGGATGTGTGACTCTCAGTTTTAAACGATTATCAGAATTTATAAGCGACCTTAATTCTGAATTTTTAAAACGTTTTATTTTTCGCGCATCTGTAAGTTCAGTCTCTTCTGTCCAATTAGTTGTTGGACTTGTTACAATACGTTGTACTGCATCTTCAAAATCATTAGAATTAATTATAGAATTAATGAAAGCAAAGCGTTGGTATAATGTTTTATTATCTGCTTCGAAATCGGTTTCAAAAGAATGAGTTACCGGTGAGTTGGCTTGAATGATTAAATCGGTACATTTAGAAGTGATTTCGTTTAACATGTACTGATAATCTTTTCTGTAGCCTGTTTTTTTAGATTGTACCTCTAAATGTAAATCCCATTTTTTGTCAGGCTGTTCAGTATTTAAAATTTGTAATGTTAATGTGCCAACAAATATGTTTGGAGCAATTACACCAATGTATTCTTTTCTTTTTCTGTTTTTTACAATATTACTTTGGTCGCTACAAAAAAGGCGAAAGTGTTTTGCTATGTTTTCATTTTTGTGTGAGAATTCAAAATCATAAAAACAACCTTCTTTTAATTGATAAATAGGTTCGTGTTTATAAAAATTTGTGGTATCAACTTCTATGTCGCCTTTTTTTTGAGCATCGACACATAAGTACAAACCATCTTTTATATAAGATAAATTTCTATGGATTGTTTTCTTTCCATCTATTAAGCTTCGGCGTAGCTCGCAAAACCATTGTCTATGGCACCTTTATACATTCTAGTAATTTTTTCTAAGGATAAAGGATATATTACGTTTACATTTCCTTTAAAAACTACAGTTTCCTTATTGTTTAAAAAGTCTTTTGAAACATCTGTTCTTTCTGTAACGCAAAAGGACGCCAATACTTCTAAAATAGGGCATAACTTACGTCTAGAGCCATGCAATTTTGGTAATAGCTTTTGCATAATGGCAACGTCTATTTTAGTGGTTTCTTTTATGGAGCTGTCTAAAACCGTTAATTGGTTGTAAAGCCTGTGTATTTCCGTAGCAGTACGATAGCCAAACTCAGCTCCTGTTTTCTTTAATTCTTCAAAAAACCTGATTAAGTTGGTATTTAGTGGAGAGTCGGTGTCAATTGAAGGAAAATCTTTGTTAGAAGCCAGGTTTATAAAACTTTCTCCCATTACAGCACCTGAATAATTTAAGGTAGTAAAATCTATTTCTTTAGGGGTCTTTAAAAAATCAGCAATATCGTCTTTATCTACTCTAAACTCTATAACATTAGCCCTGTCTAAAACTTTAGGGCTAAACATATACGTGGTTTCATCTATATTAACAGTACCAATAATAAATAAGTTTTTTGGCCAACTATATTCTTTTTCTACTTTAATCCCATTATTTCCAATTAAAGAGGTTTCAGAACTATGAAGTTTAAACTTAGCCTTAGATTCCATAACACTTAAAAAGTCTGCAAAATAGCGTTCTACATGACTTAAGTTCATTTCATCTAAAATTAGAAAATAGGGTCTATTTGCGTTTTCTTCTTTATTAGCTTTTAAAAGTAATTTTAAAGCGCCATTTTCGGGTAATATATATTCTTCGTTATTCAGTGCATTTATATAACCTAGAAGAGGTTCCCTGTTAGTCCAATCTGCTCCAACTGGTACAATACAATATTGGGTATTATCTTCCGAAATCCATTGAGCAAATGCTTGGGCTAATTTAGTTTTTCCTGAACCAGATAAACCACTTAATAGTACAAATGGCTTTGTTGCTAATGATGCAATGTATCTAGTTATTAGTTCTGGTTTGTAATTTAAACCTGAAGATTTACAGGATTCTTCGAATAACTTTAAATCAAATTCCTCTGATTGTATACTTATTTCAATTTTAGATTCTTTAGTTTCTATTTGAGAATATTTTTCAATGATTTCGTCTAAATCATGATTTAGTTCTTTTTCGTCAGGTAAATTGTTTACTTCATAGACTTTGAAAATATGTGAATCACCATATCTATCTGGGGTTCCATAATTATTTTCTTTAAAATATTCGGATATACTTTTAGAATTATGAATATTCCATTCAATAATCGGTTTATTCGTTTCACTTCTACCATAGGCAAGAATTAACTTGTTTATGCTTTTGTAGAATAAATAAACAGGATAGATGCCATCGCTAGTCGTAAAAGGTTCTTTTAAAAATGAAATCCAGGGTATTTTTGCAGTATTTCCTTGACCAAAACTTACTTTTACCTTTGTGTTTTTGTAGAATTTTAGATAATGTTTCGTTTTTAAATTGTCAGTTTTAGCCTGTTCTAAAAATTGATGTACAATTTCAAAAGCTTTAGACGAATCAATATGATCTGGTTTTGTTACTATTTCAATGCCTAATCGCTTATATGCCGCAAAACAAGGAGTGTTTTTACCTCCAGAAAAATAATTCCCAACAGTCTTTCCCGTAGCGTAATAATTTGCAATTGCCATTATAGGTTTTGGTGGATATAAAACTCCATCGATTTTTACGTCATAAAATTTAGAAGTGCTAAATTCGTCAGGGAGACCTTTTTTATTTAGGTGATCGACTGCTTTATTTATATGTTCAAGACTTACTTCATCGAATAGCATATTCTTTACTTTTTTTAATTAATCATATTAAATTAATAACGAAAAATTGTATTCGCTTCTAATGCGCCTCCAACCAATCACGACCAGTACCCAATTCCACATCAAGCGGAACTTCTAAAGTATAAGCACTCTCCATCTCTGTTTTTACTAAAGCTTTTATGGTTTCCAGTTCTGGTTTATAAACATCAAACACCAATTCATCATGCACTTGTAGGAGCATTTTAGTTTTATAATTTCCAGCTTCCAGCTTATTATAGATGTTAATCATGGCGATTTTTATAATATCGGCGGCACTACCTTGTATGGGAGCGTTCACGGCATTACGTTCTGCTGCGCCTCGAACTACGGCATTTCTAGAGTTGATATCTTTTAAATAACGACGACGCCCTAAAAGGGTTTGCACATAGCCGTTATCGCGAGCAAAATCTACCTGTTCGCTAATGTAAGCGCGAAGCTTCGGGTAGGTTTCGTAATAGGTGTCTATAAGCTCTTTGGCTTCTCCACGAGATAAATCGGTTTGATTGCTTAGTCCGAATGCCGAAACGCCATAAATAATACCAAAATTAACCGTTTTAGCATGGCTACGCTGTTCGCGAGTTACTTCTTCTAAAGGCACATTAAAAACTTTAGAAGCGGTTGAAGCATGAATATCCTCACCATTTTTAAATGCCGAAATCATGGTTTCTTCCTTACTTAAAGCGGCGATAATACGCAGTTCTATTTGCGAGTAATCGGCAGCTAGTAAAATATAATCTTCGTTTCGCGGGATAAAAGCCTTTCTAACTTGTCGGCCACGTTCGGTACGAATTGGGATGTTTTGCAAATTTGGGTTGTTACTGCTCAAACGCCCTGTCGCAGCTACCGTTTGCATATAATCGGTGTGCACGCGTGCCGTAACTTCATCAATTTGATTTGGTAAAGCATCTACATAAGTGCTTTTTAATTTCGATAAACCTCTAAAGTCTAATATATCCTGAACAATAGGGTGCTCTTTGGCTAAATAACTTAAGATGTCTTCACCCGTTTTATACTGTCCCGTTTTGGTTTTTTTAGGCTTGTCTACCAGTTTCAGTTTTTCGAAAAGCACCACACCCAATTGTTTTGGTGATGCAATGTTAAAGGTCTCGCCAGCCGTTTCATAAATACGGGTTTCTAGGGTAGCGATGTCACTATTAAGTTGCTCCGAAAGGCTGTTTAAAAAGGCCTTATCTAAATTAATGCCTTCCAATTCCATAGCTGCCAATACGCGAAGTAGCGGAATTTCAATATCATCAAATAAGGTTTGGGTATTTGCCTCGCCCAATTCATTTTTAAAATGTTCTTTAAGCTGTAGCGTAATATCGGCATCTTCAACGGCGTATTCGGTTAGTTTTTCCAAATCGACGTCGCGCATCGACAACTGATTTTTTCCTTTCCCGCCTGCCGAGCGGGCAGGCTTCCCAATTAAAGCTTCAATAGAAACTGGCGTGTAATTCAAATAGGTTTCGGCTAAAACATCCATATTATGACGCATATCGGCATTAATTAAATAATGCGCGAGCATGGTATCAAACAATTTGCCTTTTACCGAAATGTTGTATTTGGCTAAAACTTTAATGTCGTATTTTAAATTCTGACCCACTTTTTCGATGGCTTCATTTTCAAAAAACGGACGCAATTGTTCTATCAATTCTTGAGCCTCATCTCTGTTTTCCGGAAACGGTAAGTAAAAGCCTTTGCCCACTTCCCATGAAAATGCAATGCCTACCAATTCGGCCGATAACGGATTTAACCCTGTGGTTTCGGTATCAAAACACACACTGGTTTGGTTCAATAAATTTTTAATAAACAATTTGGTGGCCATGCCCGAAGCGACACTTTGGTAAAAATGTGGGGTGTTTACTATGTTTTTGCGCTCAAAAGTGTTTGTTGTTGTCGCTTCCGCGCCTGCCTGGTCGGCAGACAGGGAAGAAGGATCTGCTCCAAACAAAGAGAATTGTCCTGCTCCAGCAGCCTTTACTTCTTTAGGCGTTTCTTTGGTTTCTGCTACTTCTGAAGCTTTAGTTGTTTCGGTTGATGTTCCCGAAACCCCTTGAACAGCAAAAGTCTTGGTGAAATTATCAATTAAGCGTCTAAATTCTAATTCTTGGAAAATCTCGGTCACTTTTGGAATATCAGGTTCCGACATTTCAAAGTCTTCCGCATTAAATTCCACAGGAACGTCCAGCATAATAGTGGCGAGTTTCTTAGAAAGCAAGCCCAATTCACCGTTAGCCTCAACTTTTTCTTTCATCTTCCCTTTAAGCTGATCGGTATTGGCAAGCAAACCTTCCATGCTTCCAAACTGAGCAATAAATTTTTTGGCTGTTTTTTCGCCAACACCTGGAAGTCCAGGAATATTATCACTGGCATCACCCATCATACCGAGGAAATCGATCACCTGCATAGGATCTTCCACTTCAAACTTGGCTTTCACCTCAGGAATGCCCCAAGTTTCGTAACCGCCACCAAAAACAGGGCGGTACATAAAAATATTTTCGGTTACTAACTGGGCAAAATCTTTATCGGGAGTTACCATGTAGGTTTTGTAACCTTCTTTTTCCGCTTGACGGGAAAGGGTTCCAATCACATCATCGGCTTCATAACCGTTCTTAACCATGATAGGAATGTGCATGGCTTTTAAAATCTCGTAAATGTATGGCACAGCTGTTTTTATGCCTTCGGGTGTTTCATCACGATTGGCTTTGTAAGCCTCGAACATTTCAACACGATCGGCGCTGCCGCCTTTATCAAAACAAACGGCTAAATGATCTGGGCGTTCACGCTTTATTACATCTAATAAAGAGTTCATAAACCCCATAATAGCCGAGGTGTCTTCACCCTTAGAATTGATTCTTGGATTCTTTATAAAAGCATAATAACCACGGAAAATTAATGCATAAGCATCGACTAAAAAAAGACGTTTTTGATCGGACATTGTATTTGTTTTGATAGAAAGTCAAAACTACGAAAACTTAGGCTTAATTTGAGAAATATAATACCTTGCTTTGCTAAGGTTGGGGTTTTTTATGGCTTTGTAATGGATAAAATCTAAATTCTTTTTTTGATAGGATAGAGATGCTTATTTAAATATAAATCAAGTTTTTCAATGAATTTGGATTTCCAAAAGTAGTTGATAAAAGAAAATGTCTATTGGGATTGTTGACGGTAATACTTTTTATCTTTTAAACCAATTTTCAATTTTTAGATTGTTTAAATATTTAAAGTCTTTTATGTTGTCGGTTACTAAAGTCAGATTGTTTTCGATGGCTGATATTCCAATCATTAAATCAAATTCATCGTGCATAGGCGTTCCGTTTTTCCTTAGACGAACTTTTTCTTCAGCATATTTGTCTACAATTCCATAAATTGGAATAATTGATAGCCCTTTAATAAATTTACTAACAGCATTGTGTGATTTTTTTGGGTTTTCGCTGTTTTCAGCACCGTATTTAAGTTCGAAAACAGTTAATTCTGAAATAAAACAGTTTTTAGTTCCTTTTTCTCTTATTATCGAGTCAAGGTTTAATTTTCCTCGAAGAAAAAATACGCAAATATTGGTGTCTAACAAATACTGCATATCTCGTTATAATTTCAAATCTTCTCTGTTAAATTTCCTGCTATCTTTGATTTCTTTAGTGATTTGTTCAGCAGATTTTTCAGAACCGAAAGCTCCAAAAGATTTAAAGAAATCTGTATCGCTACTTTTTCTTTCTCTTTTTAAAGATTTAGCAAGTTTTTCAAGCAATTCAATTTTACTAATTGAGTTTAATCCCTCAAAAAGATTAGAATAAGTTTCAATTATATATTTTTCAGCTACTGTCATTATTTGCTATTTTTATCAAATATAGTGATTTTCGTTTGTTCGTATTTTCATCAATTAAAAAAATGAACAACAGAATCATTCAAATAAAACATGTTAATTCTTAACGATTCGTTAAATAAAAAAACCTTCGTTAACTATTCCCTTATAATACGACTATCTTTAGCAAAAATTTAAAATGATACGTTGGATTATTTTTATTGTTATTTTTTTAGTGGCCGATTATTATGCTTTTCAGGCGTTTAGAACCGTTACAAAAAATAATATACTTCTTGCTTTATATTGGGTGATTACCCTTTTTGTACTTGGTAACTTCGTTTTTCAGTTTTATGGTTTTAATCGTAGCGATGGGTTTTCACATACTCATGGTTATGCAGTTGGGTTTTTAATAGCCGTGGCTGTACCGCTTATTTTGGTAGTTGGTGTGATGCTTCTCGAAGATGTTTTTCGAGTACCTCAAGCCATTTACAGATATTTTACAGAAGGACAAAGTGACAATAGACAGTATATGTCTTCGCGTCGCCAATTTATAAGTAAAATAGCCTTGGGCCTTGCTGCCATTCCTTTTGCGTCTATTATTTATGGGATATATAAAGGACGATACAATTACAAAGTTTTAAAATACACCATGTATTTTGAAGACCTTCCAGAGGCTTTCGATGGTTATAAGCTCACCCAACTAAGTGATATTCATTCGGGAAGTTTTGATGATATGGAAAAGGTGGAATATGCAGTCGATTTAATTAATGAACAGGATAGTGATGTGATTCTCTTCACAGGCGATATGGTGAATAATAAAGCCGAAGAACTCATACCCTATAAATCTGTTTTCGGACGACTAAAAGCGAAAGACGGCTTGTATTCTGTTTTAGGAAATCATGATTATGGTGATTATGTGAAATGGGATTCTGCTGAAGCACAAAAGAAAAACTTAGACGACTTAAAGGCTATTCAAAAGGAAATGGGCTTTAATATGCTGCTGAATGAAACCAAGTTTTTAGAGAAAAATGGTGAACGTATTGCCCTGGTGGGTGTTGAAAACTGGGGAATTGGTGGTTTTAAGCAGGCTGGCGATTTAAAAAAGGCTTCCCAATTTGTTGATGCCGACGATTTTAAAATATTAATGAGTCATGACCCTACGCATTGGGAAAAACAAGTGATTGATGACGATTACCACTACCACTTAACCTTAAGCGGACATACCCATGGGATGCAGTTTGGTATTGAAATTCCGGGCTGGTTTAAATGGAGTCCTGTAAAATGGCGTTACAAATATTGGGCGGGTATCTACAAAGAGAAAGACCAATTTATTAACGTGAATCGCGGATTTGGATATCTGGCATTTCCAGGACGTGTGGGCATTTGGCCTGAAATAACGGTTATTGAACTAAAAAAGGGTCAGGCCGAAGCATAATTCCCTGTAATTGAGTTTAACTGAATTTGTTAAGGATTTATCTGATTTATTGTTCTAAGAATTATTTGTGATGAAACGTGATTTTATGGCCTATCGAAAATTTATCGTGAAATTTGAAGTGAAAACACCGTGAAATTTCAGGCTGTTTGAGCTAAACGAATTTTATAATTTAGTTCTAATTTTTATTGCGAGTTCCTGAAATTTAGGTGTCGAACAAAAAATTTAGATAAAGGTTCGTAAGCCTAGATTTTTTTGGTTCGTTTTTTTATCAATGAAAAAAATGAACTATGTTATACATAAGTTAGAAGTAATGATTCCATATAAAAGTTGCAATTGACTAGAAATTGCGTATTTTTATACTAATGCACTTATAATTAATAGTCCGTATTCAGGTGGTATTTAAACGACATGCAAACGGAACTTTTAAAAGTGTGTTTCAAAAATAAACTACATAGTATGTCAAAATTTGGGGACCTTATAGATGTGAATATTCCGGTATTATTAGATTTTTATACCGAATGGCATTCGCAATCAGAATCCATGAATCTCACACTTAGAGATGTGGCTGCTGCTTTAGGAGATAAAGCGAAAGTCATTAAAATTGATATTGAAAAAAACAAAGCGCTTGCCGATGCTTTGCGTATAAAGGCTTTGCCTACGCTTATAATTTACAAAGATGGCGAAATGAAATGGCGTTATAGTGGCGAGCAAGACGCTAACACCCTTATTGGTATTATTCAAGATTATATTTAGAAGTTCAAAGCTTTAAATGAAAAGCCTTGCTTTGTGTAATACTCTAAAACTTTAGGTAGCGCATATTGCATGTTTTTTGCGGCTTTTACACTGTCGTGAAACACAATAATACTACCAGGTACGGCATTTGAAAGTACGTGGTCGAGACACTTTTCTTCGCTTATTTCGCGATCCCAATCAAACGATATAATATCCCACATGATGATTTTATAACCTAAGGCGATTAGTTTTTTGCCTTGTGAATTTTTAATTCTGCCGTATGGTGGGCGAAATAGTTTTTGGGATTGAGGTTTTAGATGCTGATCTTGATCTAGTATGTCGTTGATGAGGTTTTGGTTTCTCGAAACATCTTCAAGATAAGGTTCTGTTTTGGTTTTCCAGCCCTTAAGGTGATGATAGGTATGGTTTCCTATGGCATGGCCGTCTTTTAAAATAGCTTTAAAAATATCGGGGTGTTTCTCTATATTATTTCCAATACAGAAAAATGTAGCTTGAGCTTGATATTCGGCCAATTTTTTTAAAGTCCAATCGGTAACCTCTGGTGTGGGACCATCGTCAAAAGTGAGGTAGATGGTTTTATCGTTGGTAGGGATGTCCCAAATGTACTTTGGGAACATCTTTTTCACTACCAACGGAACTTTTACAGGAATTAAGGGCATACCACCTTAATTTAAAATTATTTCAGACTGTCTATAATCTGTAATCCTTCAACCGCTTCAGGCGGTGTTACGGGTTCTACAGCATCTTCAGGTTCATCTTCACCATAAAAATGCTTAAAGGATCGTAAGTGGTTGTTAAAAATATCACCTTCACTTTCAGCGAATTTGATATCATACTGAATTAAAACATCAATCAAGCCTTTGTAGCGCTGGATATCGGTATAAATATCTTCAAACAAGCGCTCTTGGTTTTCAATTTTTAATCCGCTATAATAACTTAGGTTTTCTTGGTATTTTTTAGCGACATCTTTAAATAATTTACGAGCTTTTTCTTGATTACCAACTTCGTAATACAAGCTAATGTAAGGTTCTAAAAGCGTGTAGTAACCAAAGTACTCTACAGGCATATTCTTCATGGCGATGTCTGCAATTTCTTCAGCCTTATCCAATTTGCCTTCATTAATTAATTGTTCCCCTAAACGAGCTAGGTTACCACGATAAGTAATGGAGTTTTTTCTGGTTTCTACATCATGGTAAATGTCTGGGCTTCCACTGTTACCCCAATACCATTTCTTTACCTTTTCATACATTAAATCGCTATCTACACGTCCCATGTCAAATGGGTTATTTTTATCAATAGGCGTTTTAATAGGAACTAATTTATAGCATAAACCATCTAGTTGTAAATAGTCTTTCATCCAAAGGTAATCGTCGTCGCCAAAACTTCCGCCGGTAAAATAAATAGGGCGTTCCCAGTGGTTGTTAGCTACAATATCTAACATAAGAAGTCTGTTTTTGAAAAGCGCGCCACCAGATACCGTGATATCTATATACGGAACAATTTTATCGGCATCCTTTTCTTTCACAATACCAGATTTTAGAACATTCTCTTTGTTAACAGGAATGCGTAGATGAGGCGTTGGTAAGTAGGTAGCATTGGCATCCTGACTTCTTACTTTCGATATATCTACACCTTGTTGTTGTAATACGTATTTGTATTTCGTTTTAGGGTTGTTGCTTCCAACAAAATCTAAAAACTGTTTAACTTGCAAGGTGTCTTTAATTACGGGTTGAATGATAATATAGTCATTAGTACCAAAACGGTATAAATCGTGTGTAAGTTGAGAAGGAATTGGGTCACTCTCGTAAGCCTTACGCTTCATTTGGTCGATATACCAATCGGTTTGGAATAAACTGGTGTTTACAACACGTACATCTGTTCTATAGCCTTCAATTTCTTGAGCGTACCAAAGGGCAAAGGTATCGTTATCACCAATGGTAAATAATATGGCGTTTTCGGCACAGGAGTCTAAATACATTTTAGCCATAGAATTGGCTGTATATTTTCCTGAACGGTCATGGTCATCCCAGTTGCTAGCTATTAAATTTAAAGGCACCAATATCAAACAAAGGGCCGATACCACAGGTGCTGCTATAATTTTAGGAATATAGTTTTTAATAAAATCATAAGCCGCATATACCCCAAAACCTATCCAGAGTGCAAATACATAAAATGATCCTACTACCGAATAGTCACGTTCTCTTGGTTCAAACGGACGTACATTGGTGTATACCTGGATGGCTAAACCTGTAAATAGGAAGAATACTAGGGTTACCCAAAATATTTTTTTGTCTCTATTAAAAAGAAAGAAAAAACCTAAAAGCCCTAATAAAAGCGGTAAGAAGTAATAGGTGTTTCTTGCTTTATTGTTTTTTACATCACTAGGCAGATTCTCTTGAGGAAGACCAAGGTGCCACTCGTCTATAAAGTTTATACCTGAAATCCAATTACCATGGTTATCATAACGTCCTTGAATATCATCTTGTCTTCCTGTGAAATTCCACATAAAATAACGCCAGTACATATAGCCTAATTGGTATTCAAATAGATAGGAGATATTACTGAAAAGCGATGGTTTTTCGATGTCGATATAGTCTTTAAATCGTTTTAGGAAATTATGGTAATCTTCGTAATCGACATTACCTCTAGCTACATCTTTTTGGAAATTAGCTACCGAAGCTCGAAGCTCGTTTTCCATTTGATATTCTGGCTTTAATTTGAATTTCAAATACCCAGTAAACATCATATAGTTCTCTGCATGCTCGGAGCTCCACATACGCGGCAAAATAGAGGCGTGTTTAGAGTTATAATTTTGTTTGGCATTTTTGTAGTCGTTTACGATAACATATTTACCAGCTTCCTCGTCCTTTTCGTAATTCGGTTTGTCGTCTACATATGGGTTATTTTCATCCAAATAAGCGTATTGATCGGTGAATTGCGGACCATAAAACAAATGGGTTTCTGGGTATTGCTCTAAGTTATAATATGCTAAAAGTTCTCTCGCACTATTGGGGTTGTTTTCGTTTACAACCACATTCGCATTGGCGCGAATAGGTAGCATAATCCATGTAGCAAAACCTATAATAACAAAAGTTACACACAGAATGGCCGTATTTAAATGCACATAGCTTTTGTTTCGCGTGTATCTTAATGCATAATAAATAAGCGCTACTAAGGAAATACCAGCAATAATGGATCCCGAATTGAACGGTAATCCTACTGTGTTCACAAAGAAGATTTCAAAAACACTAAATATTTTTAGAATGTTCGGTGCAAGTAATTTAAATACAAAAAGCAGGATACCAACCGCAACGGCATTAGCAATAATGAAGTTTTTAACGGTTATGGTTTTGTAATTTTTAAAATAATAGATTAAGCCAATAGCAGGAATGGTTAAAAGACCCATAAAGTGAACCCCAAAAGAAAGTCCGATTATAAAGGCAATCAAAATGAGCCAGCGGTTACCTCTTGGTTTGTCCATGTCTTGTTCCCAGCGTAAGCCTAGCCAGAACAGTACCGACATAATTAAGGTTGCCATGGCGTATACCTCGGTTTCAACGGCATTAAACCAAAACGAATCTGTAAATGCAAAGGCTAAACTGCCTACAAAACCACTTCCTAAAATAGCGATAGCTTTACTTTGGGTCATGTTATCATCCTGCACTACCATTTTTTTTAAGAGTAGGGTAATGGTCCAAAACATGAATAAAATAGTGAAGGCACTGGCCACAGCACTCATCATATTCATCATAAAACCAACTTGAGAAGGTTCTAGTGCGAACATGGAGAAAAAGGCACCAAGCATTTGAAATAAAGGGGCTCCAGGTGGGTGTCCTACTTCTAGTTTTGCTGAGGTTAAAATGTATTCGCCAGCATCCCAAAAGCTTACTGTAGGTTCAACGGTTAAACTGTATGTTGTAAGTGCTATTAAAAAAGAAAACCAACCTAAAATGGTATTCCATTTTTTATAGTCAAAATTTGCCATGTATATCGTTATTTTTTTTGCAATGCGAATTTAAGAATAAATATGGTATAGCGGGTGATTTTATATTAAGCTTAAGTTTTTTGAAATATTTTTTTGTAAAAATGTTTGTAGAACTAAAACTTTGTTTTAAATTTGCAGCCTCATTACACGAATGGCCTATGGTGTAACTGGCAACACGTTGGTTTTTGGTACCAAAGAGTCTAGGTTCGAGCCCTAGTGGGCCAACAAAAAAGTCTTCCTTATTTAGGAAGACTTTTTTTATTTGTAGTGTTTTGTAATTAAACCTTAAAAGTAATCACGGGACGCATGGCATGATTTACTAAATCTTCACTAATGCTGCCGTTAAAAAAGTGCGAGATGCCTTTTCGGCCTCTGGTGCTCATGCTTATTAAATCGGCGTTTATGCTGTAGCTGTAATTAATAATACCTTTTTCAATCGTGTTGTCGTTGTAAATCGTTATCGTGAAGTCTTCAGCGTTTATATTTTTTACAAACTTTGTAATGCGTTCAGTTGCTGTTTTTGTAGTGATAAATTGATTTGGTGTATTTACTAAGAGTAAATGTATTTTAGCTTGCCATAGTTTAGCAAAATCTATAGTTTTTTGTAAGGCAGGTATGCTTTCTTCAGCAAAATCTGATGCAAATACAATATTATTGATGCTAAAATCGGTGTGCGGTCTTTTAATCACCAAAACAGGAATCTCAGAATTTCTAACCACTTTTTCGGTGTTACTTCCTATTAAAATTTCTTCAATACCACTAGAACCATTCGAACCCATAATGATAAGGTCGATGTTGTTTTTTTTGCATTGCCTAGAAATACCGCTGTAAATTTCAGTAAATTCTATGCTATCAATCACACGAATGTCTTTTAGGTAATCGCGTTTAAGCAAATCATTAAATTTTTGTTTTGCCAGTTTCATAAAGAATAACGCCTCAGGTCCTGAAGAGAAATTCATGGTGTTTACAGGGTCAATTTGCTGTAATGGTAAATCTAAAATATGGAGAATATGAATTTCACAGTTGTGCTTCTTAGCCAGTTGAGCGGCAACTTTTAGGGCATTTTCTGCTTGTGGTGAAAAATCGGTGGGGACTAGAATTTTGTTCATGATTTTAGTTTTTATTTTAAAGTCAAATTCAAATTATATGATTAGCTCTAAATTAAGAAATATTCTACTAAAAGTTAGTTTTTGTGGGGGCTTTAACGTTTTGTTTGGTTGCTTTTATTCATATGCACTAGGTGTGATTTTTTTGATTAAAGAAGTGTTTTTGATATCTGCGGACAAACCGTTCAATTCTTCGTAACTAAGTTAGCTTTAAGTGAGGTGCATCTAACTGAAGAGGTGGGTATTATGAAAACCAAAAATTCTGGTGTTAAGCGTTTTGTAAAGCTTTAAGTTTAGACTTATTTTAGCATGATGCTTTAAAAATCAATAAAATATTGTATATTTGCGCCGTTGAAAGGCGAATTTAAAGATATGAGGGGACGAAAAGTCCCCTCTTTTTATACTAAAAATGTTTAAAAATAAAGTTACAGAATTATTAGATGCAGCCCTGGTTGAAAGACCAGACTTGTTTCTTATTGATTTTTCTATAAATAATGAAAATCACATTAAGGTGATTATCGATGGTGATTCAGGTGTGTTAGTTGAAGACTGCATGTTCATTAGTCGCGCTATCGAGCACAATTTAGATCGTGAGGAAGAGGATTTTTCTCTGGAAGTGATGTCGGCAGGAGCAGCATCACCATTAGTTCACAATCGTCAGTACAAGAAAAATTTAAACAGAACCCTTAAGGTAAGAACAAAAACCGAAGAGATTGAAGGGACACTTGTTGAAGCAACCGATAATGAAGTTGTGTTAGAGTGGAAAGTTCGTGAGCCAAAACCTGTAGGTAAAGGCAAGGTTACTGTAAAAAAGGAAGGGCGTATTCCTTATGAAGATATTGTAGAAGCAAAAGTTATGATTAAATTTTAATTAAAAAGAGTTATGGAAAATATCGCGTTAATTGAATCTTTTTCGGAATTCAAAGACGATAAGCTAATTGATAGGGTAACCTTAATGGCAATCTTAGAAGATGTGTTTAGAAGCGCCTTGAAAAAGAAATTTGGTGATGATGATAATTTTGATATTATTGTAAACCCAGATAAAGGTGATTTAGAGATATGGAGAAATAGAGTTGTTGTTGCCGATGGTGAAGTAGAAGAGCCTAATCAAGAAATCTCTTTAACTGAAGCGCGTAAAATTGAGCCAGATTTTGAAGTTGGTGAAGATGTTTCTGAAGAAGTGAAACTTATCGATTTAGGTAGACGTGCTATTTTAGCGTTACGTCAGAATCTAATTTCTAAAATTCATGAGCACGATAACACTATAATTTATAAGCAATTTAAAGATTTAGTAGGAGAAATTTATACTGCAGAAGTACATCACATTCGTCATAGAGCCGTTATTTTATTAGACGACGAGGGGAATGAAATTGTATTACCAAAAGATAAACAAATACCTTCAGATTTCTTCAGAAAAGGAGATAACGTAAGAGGTGTTATTGATGGTGTAGAGCTTAAAGGCGCAAAACCTACCATCATCATGTCAAGAAGTTCACCTGTATTCTTAGAGAAATTATTCGAACAAGAAATTCCTGAGGTTTTTGACGGATTAATTACCATTAAAAATGTAGTTAGAATTCCTGGAGAAAAAGCAAAAGTTGCTGTAGATTCTTATGATGATAGAATCGATCCTGTAGGTGCTTGTGTAGGTATGAAGGGATCTAGAATTCACGGTATTGTTCGTGAATTAGGAAATGAAAATATCGATGTGATTAATTACACAAGTAATTTACCACTATTTATAACTAGAGCATTAAGCCCAGCACGTGTAACATCAATTAAAATTGATGAAGAAACGAAACGCGCTGAGGTTATTTTAAAACCTGAAGAAGTAAGTAAAGCGATTGGTCGTGGTGGTCACAACATTCGTTTAGCTGGTCAATTAACAGGTTTTGAAATTGATGTATTTAGAGAAGGAGCGGAAGAAGATGTTGAATTAAGCGAATTCTCAGATGAAATCGAAGGATGGATTATTGAGGAGTTTAGTAAAGCAGGTTTAGATACCGCTAAAAGTATTCTTGAGCAAGACATTAATGACTTGGTGAAAAGAACAGACTTAGAAGAAGAAACTATAAGTGAAGTGATCCGTATTCTAAGAGAAGAATTCGAAGATTAAAAAAATTAAGTGCAGATTTGCACGTTTGTTATGCCTTAACGGGTATAATGCATATATTTGAGTATTTTAAAGGCGATTTATGGCTGAAACAATTAGATTAAATAAAGTATTACGCGAACTTAACATCTCTCTAGATCGCGCCGTAGAATTTTTAGATTCTAAAGGTGTAGATATAGAGAAGCGACCAACTACAAAAATTTCTGAGGAAACTTATAAGATTCTTTCAGATGAATTTGAGACGGATGCTAATAAAAAGGTGAGATCGCAAGAAGTTAGTGAAGCGAAGCAAAAGGAAAAGGAAGATTTACGTGTTAAGCGTGAAAAAGAATTGGAAGCTAAGCAGAAAGCACAAGAAGCCATAGAAAAAGCCAAGCAAGAAGAGGTTGTAAAAGCTTCAAAAGCACTTTCAGGTCCTAAACAAGTTGGTAAAATCGACTTAGAGCCTAAAAAGAAAGTTGAAGAAGAACCTGTTGTTGAGAAAAAAGAAACCCCTGTAAAAGAGGAGCCTGTTGCTGAAAAGAAAACAGAACCTGCTAAAGAACCAGAGGTTATTAAAGCTCAAGCACCTAAAATTGGATTAAAACCTGTTGGCGATAAAAAGGTAGAGATTGAACCTAAAAAGGTTGAGCCTACTAAAACTGAAGCGCCTAAAAAGGAAACACCTGTAAAAGAAGAACCTAAAAAAGAAGCTACGCCAGCTAAGGCTGAAGCTACTGGTAAGGTTGATGAAGATGGTAATCCAATCGTTGAAGAACGCGTTAAAACACAATACCAAAAGCTTTCTGGGCCTAAAATTGCTGGAGATAAAATTGATTTATCACAGTTTAATAAGCCTAAAAAGAAGGTAGAGAAAAAGCCAGATCCTAAGCAAGGTGGTGGTGATCCTAAGAAAAAACGTCGTCGTATCAGTAAAGCTGGAGCGCCTAACACCGGTGGTCAAAACAGACCAGGTGGAGGTAGACCAGGAGGAAACGACCGTTTTAAAGGGAAACCAGGAGGTCCAGGTGCAGGACGTCGTAACATTGTTAAAGAAGAGCCTTCAGAAGAAGATGTTAAAAAACAAGTTAGAGAAACACTTGAAAAACTTCAAGGGAAATCTAACAAAGGTAAAGGTGCTAAATATAGAAGAGATAAAAGAGATCAGCACAGAGAACAATCTGAGATAGATCAACAACTCGAAGCTGCAGAAAGCAAAATCATTAAAGTTACCGAGTTCGTAACCGCTAGTGAAATGGCAACCATGATGGATGTGAGTGTGACTCAAATTATATCAGCTTGTATGTCACTTGGTATGATGGTAACCATGAACCAACGTCTAGATGCAGAAACTTTATCAATTGTTGCAGATGAATTTGGCTACCAAGTTGAATTCGTAACAGCCGATATTGAAGAATCTATTGAAGAGGTTGAAGATAAACCTGAAGATTTATTACCTCGTGCTCCTATTGTTACTGTAATGGGACACGTTGATCACGGTAAAACATCGCTTCTAGATTATATCCGTAAGGAAAATGTAATCGCAGGAGAGTCTGGTGGTATTACACAACATATCGGTGCTTACGGTGTGGAGTTAGAAAACGGACAAAAAATTGCTTTCTTAGATACACCAGGTCACGAGGCCTTTACAGCGATGCGTGCTCGTGGTGCTCAAATCACAGATATTGCCATTATCGTAGCAGCTGCCGATGATGAAATCATGCCACAAACTAAAGAGGCGATTTCTCACGCACAAGCTGCAGGGGTGCCTATCGTATTTGCTATCAATAAAATTGATAAGCCTGATGCGAATCCTGATAAGATAAAAGAAGGATTAGCACAAATGAACTTGTTAGTAGAAGACTGGGGTGGTAAAATTCAATCTCATGATATCTCTGCTAAAGTAGGTACAGGTGTTAAAGAATTATTAGAAAAAGTATTACTTGAAGCCGAATTATTAGAGCTTCAAGCGAATCCAAATAAAATCGCTCATGGTACGGTTGTAGAAGCGTACTTAGATAAAGGTCGTGGATATGTATCTACTATTTTAGTTCAGGCTGGAACACTTAAAGTTGGTGACTATGTATTAGCTGGTCAACATAGTGGTAAGGTTAAAGCGATGCACGATGAAAGAGGACATGATGTTGCTGCTGCTGGACCTTCAACTCCGGTGTCTATATTAGGATTGGATGGAGCGCCACAAGCGGGTGATAAATTCAATGTCTTCCAAGATGAGCGTGAGGCGAAACAAATTGCTTCTAAACGTGCTCAATTACAACGTGAGCAGTCTGTTAGAACGCAACGTCATATTACATTAGATGAAATTGGTCGTCGTATTGCTCTTGGTGATTTCCAAGAATTGAATATCATTCTTAAAGGTGATGTTGATGGTTCTGTGGAAGCATTAACCGATTCGTTCCAGAAATTATCTACTGAAGAAATTCAAGTGAATATCTTACATAAAGGTGTAGGTGCGATTACTGAAAGTGATGTGTTATTAGCTTCGGCTTCTGATGCGATTATCGTTGGATTTAACGTGCGTCCTGTTGGAAATGCTCGAATGATTGCTGATAAGGAAGAAATCGATATCAGAACGTACTCTATCATTTACGATGCTATTAATGATCTTAAAGATGCGATGGAAGGTATGTTATCTCCAGAGCTTAAAGAAGAAATTACAGGTACCGCTGAAATTAGAGAAATCTTTAAAGTGTCTAAAGTTGGAAGCATCGCAGGATGTATGGTTACCAATGGTAAGATCCTTAGAAGCTCTAGCATTCGTTTAATACGTGATGGTGTCGTTGTTTATACTGGTGAATTAGCGTCATTAAAACGATTTAAAGACGATGCCAAGGAGGTGACTAAAGGTTACGATTGTGGTATGCAAATTAAAAACTATAACGACATCAAAGAAGGTGATGTTATAGAAGCTTTCCACGAAGTAGAAGTGAAAAAGAAACTTAAATAATATTTAAGTTTACATAACAATAGTATAAAAAAGCACCTCTTGTAGGTGCTTTTTTTATTTGGAACTTTACCATCTGGTATTAGAGCAAAAAAAAGGGTGTTTTGGAATCGTAAATCCAAAACACCCTTTTTTTTATTTTAATGATGATGGCGTTTTATTTCTTAGGCTTAAAGATAAAAGCACTCGAAAACTCTTTTTTAATACGCTTTAAAGCGCGATCGGCTTCCAAACGCGTTCTAAAGTTACCAACCCATATTTTAAAGTTAGGTTGTTCGAAATGAATGCTAGGACGCCAGTCAGAAAACGTGGAACTAAACTTTTTTTGAGCTGCATAAGCGTCTTGTCGATTGCCGTTGTAAATTTGTATTTTATATCTGTCGGCATCGTCGTCGTTCATATTTTTTTTCAATTCCAACAGCTTCTCAATATTCTTATCTTGGTTAATGCTCACCTGACCTTCTTGGGCTTGGGTGTAAGTTGTTGTAAACAAAAGGCATACAGCCACGAATGTTAGAGCTCTAAATTTAATAGGAATCATATTTTAAATGTGTTTATGCAAATGTATAAGTATTAAACTAAATAGTTGCTTATTTTATTATTTAGAATGCCTCTAAATTAACTGTTAACACTTCCTTAGTATTTTGCTAATCGAGTTTAAATATTACTTTTGCGAGAGATTTTAAAGCTATGCTTTTTCATTTATTAAATGACAAAAGTCATACCAAAAGTTAAGAAGTTAATTTAACCAACAATATGAGAAAGGTGATTCACCGTAAATTAAGTAGAAACTTACTTCGTTTAAGCTTAATTGTATTATTAGCGTTTACAAGCTCGCTTTCAGCTCAGGAAGGCGATCCAGCAAAAGGAAAATCTTTATTTAATGCCAATTGTGCAGCATGTCATCAATTAGATAAGAAAATGACAGGGCCTGCATTGCGTCATGTTGAAGCGCGTCTGTCTGATGAAGAAGGATTAGATCGTGAATGGCTACATGCATGGATACGTAACAGTTCGGGTTTAATCAAGTCTGGTGATGCGTATGCAAATAAAGTGTATAACGAATTTGGAGGTGCTGCAATGACAGCTTTTCCTCAGTTATCTGACGACGATTTAAATAACATCTTAGCGTATACCGCTGAAGAAAAGAAAGCGGCTCCAGCTCCGGCGGCAGGCGCTACAGGGCAAGTTGCTGCAACAGGTGCTTCAGACGGTATTTCAAACGAGCTTATTTTAGGCGCTTTAGCGATTCTGTTTATTTTACTAGCTATTGGATTATATCTAGTTAATAAAACTTTACGTCGCTTTGCTGCTGCTCAAAATATTGAGTTAGAAACAGAAACTGGTAGAACACCACTTTGGAAAGCTTTTGTTCAGAATCAGTTTTTAATGATAGTAGTAGCTATTTTCTTCTTGCTTACTAGTGCTTACTTTGCTTTTGGTTTTTTAATGCAAGTAGGTGTTGATCAAGGTTACCAACCGGTACAACCAATTCACTTCTCTCACAAAGTGCATGCAGGTGATAATGGTATCGATTGTAAATACTGTCACTCTTCAGCTAGAGTAAGTAAAACATCAGGGATACCTTCTTTGAATGTTTGTATGAACTGTCATAAATCAATTTACGAATACAACGGTGAAACTTCAGCAGAGTACACTAAAGAATTTTACGATGGTGAGATTCAAAAGTTATACAAAGCTGCAGGATGGAGTGATGCCGATCAAAAATATACAGGTGAATCTCAACCAGTAAAATGGGTGCGTATTCATAACTTACCAGATTTCGCATACTTTAACCACTCACAACACGTCACTGTTGCAGGTGTAGAGTGTCAAACATGTCATGGTCCTGTACAAGAAATGGAAGTGGTTTATCAACATGCACCTTTAACAATGGGATGGTGTATTAACTGTCACAGAGAAACTGACGTGACGGTAAAAGATAACGCTTACTATGAGAAAATTCACGCTGAGCTTTCTAAAAAGTATGGTGTAGAGACTTTAACAGCAGCTCAAATGGGTGGTCTGGAATGTGGTAAATGTCACTACTAAAAACTTTTCGTAAATACGAAAAACCAAAAATTAATTTAAGAAGTAATTCAATTATATAATATGTCATCAAACAAGAAATACTGGAAAAGTGTTGAAGAGCTAAACGAAAATAGCTCTATTGTTGAGACGCTTAAACAAAACGAGTTTGTAGCAGAAATACCTACTGATGAGTTTTTAGGAAATAAAGAGACGTTAGAGTCTGGCTCTACAACGCGTCGTGATTTCTTAAAATATGTAGGGTTTAGTACAGCAGCTGCTTCTTTAGCAGCTTGTGAGGGTCCTGTTAAAAAAGCGATTCCTTACGTTGTACAACCAACTGAGATTATTCCCGGAGTAGCAAATTATTACGCTACAACAGTTGCAGATGGTTTTGATTTTGCAAGTGTTTTGGTTAAAACGCGTGAAGGTCGTCCAATAAAAATTGAAAACAATACCTTAGCTTCTACTCATGGCAGTGCTAATGCTAGAGTGAATGCTTCAGTTTTAGGTTTGTATGACAGTTTAAGAATTCAAGGTCCGAAAAAAGATGGTGCTTCAATTTCTTGGAGTGATTTTAATGCGGAAACTACTAAAAGTTTAAACAGTATTAAAGATTCAGGTCAGTCGATCGTGTTGTTAACACAGACTTTCGCTAGTCCTTCTACTAACAAGCTGGTTGCTGAGTTTAAAGAAACTTACGGTAACGTTAAGCATGTGGTTTATGATGCTGTTTCAGAATTTGCTGCTGTTCAAGCTTTTCAAAAGAAATACAATAAAAAAGGTTTAGCCGATTACGATTTTTCTCAGGCGATGACTATTGTTTCTGTTGGTGCTGATTTCCTAGGCGATTGGCAAGGTGGAGGTTTTGATGCAGGATATGCTAAAAACCGCGTGCCTCAAAACGGAAAAATGTCACGTCATATTCAGTTTGAATCGAATATGTCTTTATCTGGTGCTAATGCTGATAAGCGTGTACCGGTGACTCCTACTCAGCAAAAATTAGCCTTAGCGAAATTATACAGCCTGGTTACAGGAAATAATGTTTCTGTAAAAGGTTTACCTGAGCACGTTGAAACTGCTGTTAAAAATGCAGCTATTCAACTTAAAAAAGCAGGCAGTAAAGCTGTTGTGGTTACTGGAATTCAGGATGTCAATGCACAAACAGTTGTTTTAGAACTTAATGAATACCTAGCAAGTAAAGCTTTTAATAGTAAAGTAGCTATTAAAACTAAGCAAGGTAACGATAATGATGTTGCTCAACTTGTTGCCGATATGAAGGCAGGGAAAGTAGGAGCAATTATCATGAGCGGTGTTAATCCGTTATATACTTTAGCAAATGCAGCTGATTTTGCTGAAGGTTTAAAGAAAACAAAATTATCTATTGCGTTTTCAATGAAAGAAGATGAAACGTCTTCTCATACGCAATATATCGCTGCAGCACCTCACTTTTTAGAGGCTTGGGGTGATGTTGAAATAAAAACTGGTCACTACAGTTTAACGCAACCAACCATTCGTCCTTTATTTGATACGAAACAATTTCAAGATGTTTTATTAAAGTGGACGGGTAATAGCGCTTCATATAGTGATTATATTAAAACCACTTGGAATAGTGATATTCTAAATGGAGGATCTTACAACCAAGCTTTACATGATGGTTTCTTTGTGAAGTCTGTAGTTGCTTCTGAAGAAGTAGCAGAAGAGGTTTCCGAAACTGAAGAATCTGTAAACACATTTTCTGGAGCTGCACAAGCTTTAGTATCATCTGCCAAATCTAAAGGTATCGAGTTAAGTCTTTATACTAAAACAGGTATGGGTGATGGTCAACAAGCTAACAACCCTTGGTTACAAGAGTTTCCAGATCCGATTTCAAGAGTATCTTGGGATAACTACTTAACGGTTTCTAAAGCTGATGCTGAAGAGTTAGGATTAATTAACAGACACGTTGCAACCGGAGCGTTAAATGGTAGCTATGCTAACGTTACAGCTAATGGTGTAACAGTAAAAGCGCCTGTATTAATTCAACCAGGACAAGCTAAAGGTTCTGTAGGTTTATCTTTCGGTTACGGAAGAACAGCAGGATTAAAAGAAGAAATGCAAACAGGTGTAAATGCATATGCCTTATATCATAACTTATCAAACGTTCAAGATGTAACTATCGAAGCGGCTTCAGGTGAACATGAATTTGCTTGTGTACAGCTTCATAATACCTTAATGGGACGTGGTGATATCATTAAAGAAACGACTTTAGAGATTTTCAACACTAAGGACAAAGCGCATTGGAATGCGATGCCTGTTGTGTCTTTAGATCATGAAGAAACGCCTGTAACATCTCCAGATGTTGATTTATGGGATGAGTTTGATCGTAGTATAGGGCATCACTTTAACTTATCTATCGACTTGAATGCTTGTACAGGATGTGGAGCTTGTGTTATAGCTTGTCATGCTGAGAATAACGTGCCTGTAGTAGGTAAAGAAGAAGTGAGAAGAAGTAGAGATATGCACTGGTTGCGTATTGATAGATACTACTCATCTGATGATACTTTTGAAGAAGATAATGCCAAAAAAGAAGGCTTCTCAGGTCTGTTTGGAGATAATGGTTCCTTAGGTGGATTTGGTGAAATGGAACATGCAGCCGATAACCCACAAGTAGCTTTCCAAGCGGTAATGTGTCAACACTGTAATCACGCACCTTGTGAAACAGTTTGTCCTGTAGCAGCAACTTCTCATGGTCGTCAAGGTCAAAACCATATGGCTTACAACCGTTGTGTAGGTACAAGATATTGTGCAAACAACTGTCCGTATAAAGTACGTCGTTTCAACTGGTTCTTATACAATGGAAATGATGAGTTCGATTATCATATGAATGATGATTTAGGACGTATGGTACTTAATCCTGATGTGGTTGTACGTTCTCGTGGTGTGATGGAAAAATGTTCTATGTGTATTCAAATGACACAAAAAACAGTTCTTGACGCTAAACGTGACGGACGTGTAATTAAAGATGGTGAATTCCAAACAGCTTGTTCTGCAGCTTGTAGTAGCGGTGCGATGGTATTTGGAGACATCAACGATAAAGACAGTAAAGTTGCAAAACTTAAAGAAGATAACCGTATGTATCACTTGTTAGAGCATGTAGGAACAAAGCCTAATGTGCAATATCAAACAAAAGTGAGAAATACAACTGAAGCATAATATAGTTAAAAGGTTTTAAGTTTAAAAGTTGAAAAAATACGAGGTCAACTTTTAAATAAATAACAAGTAACAAATAACAAATAACAATAAATATGGCGTCTCATTACGAAGCACCTATTAGAAGACCTTTAGTTACAGGAGATAAGTCCTACCACGACGTAACTGTGGATGTGGCAAAACCTGTAGAAGGAAAAGCAAATAAACAATGGTGGATAGTTTTTGGTATTTCACTAGTCGCTTTCCTTTGGGGAATTGGATGTATTTTATATACCATTACAACAGGTATTGGTGTCTGGGGTCTTAACAAGACTGTAGGTTGGGCCTGGGATATTACCAACTTTGTTTGGTGGGTAGGTATTGGTCACGCAGGAACACTTATTTCTGCAGTACTTTTATTATTCCGTCAAAAATGGAGAATGGCAATTAACCGTTCTGCAGAGGCGATGACCATCTTCTCGGTAGTTCAGGCAGGTTTATTCCCAATCATCCACATGGGGCGTCCATGGTTAGGATACTGGGTATTACCAATTCCGAATCAATTCGGATCACTATGGGTAAACTTTAACTCGCCATTACTTTGGGACGTATTCGCCATCTCAACATATTTATCGGTATCACTAGTATTCTGGTGGACTGGTTTATTACCAGATTTCGCGATGCTAAGAGATCGTGCTATCAAACCTTTTCAAAAGAGAATTTACTCGATATTGAGTTTTGGATGGTCTGGTCGTGCTAAAGATTGGCAACGTTTTGAAGAAGTATCATTGGTACTTGCAGGTTTAGCAACACCATTAGTACTTTCTGTACACACGATTGTATCGTTTGACTTCGCAACATCTGTTATTCCAGGTTGGCATACAACGATTTTCCCACCATACTTCGTTGCTGGTGCGGTATTCTCTGGATTCGCGATGGTAAACACATTACTTATCATTATGAGAAAAGTGTGTAACCTTGAAGACTATATTACAGTACAACACATCGAGCTTATGAATATTGTAATCATGATTACAGGTTCTATCGTAGGTGTGGCCTATATTACTGAGCTGTTTATCGCATGGTACTCTGGTGTTGAATACGAACAATACGCCTTCTTAAACAGAGCAACAGGTCCTTATGCATGGGCATACTGGATGATGATGTCTTGTAACGTATTCTCTCCACAATTTATGTGGTTTAAGAAATTAAGAACAAGTATCATGTTCTCTTTCTTTATCTCGATTGTAGTAAACGTAGGAATGTGGTTTGAGCGTTTCGTAATTATTGTAACCTCGTTACACCGTGATTACTTACCATCATCATGGACGATGTTCTCACCTACATTTGTTGATATAGGAATCTTTATCGGAACTATAGGATTCTTCTTTGTATTGTTCTTATTATACTCTAGAACATTCCCTGTAATCGCTCAAGCAGAGGTTAAAACCATCTTGAAATCTTCAGGTGATAAGTACAAAAGAATAAGAGAAAGCGGAGAAAGTTTGACTGGAACTGGTGCAGATCCTAGAACTTCGAACGTTAATAATGAACCAAAAAACTAAAAGTAGCATATGGAAGCTTCAAAAGTAATTCACGCTATTTATAACGACGACGATATTTTAATGTCTGCCGTAAAAAGGGTTAAGGCTGAAAGATATCATATAGAAGAAATATATACACCATTTCCAGTTCACGGATTAGACCGCGCTATGGGACTTGCTCCTACACGTATCGCTATTACAGCTTTTATTTATGGTCTTATTGGTTTAACAGTGGCTACTTTAATGATGAACTTCATCATGATTGAAGACTGGCCTCAAAACATTGGTGGTAAACCAAGTTTTAGCTATTTAGAAAACATGCCAGCTTTCGTGCCAATTATGTTCGAGCTTACGGTATTTTTCTCTGCACACCTTATGGTAATTACCTTTTACTTACGTAGTAGAATGTGGCCATTTAAAAGTGCTGAAAACCCAGATCCTAGAACTACCGATGATCATTTCTTAATGGAAATAGCCGTAAATGGTAATGAAGAGGCTCTTTCTAGTATGCTTAAAGATACTGGAGCCGTAGAGATTAATTTAGTAGATAAAGCCCATTAATAAAAGATATGAAAAGCTTAATTAAAATATTAGCAGTAGCAGTTGTTTTTGTAGCCGTTTCTTGTAATAAGAGTACTGCACCAAATTACCAATTCATGCCTAACATGTACGAATCTGCAGGTTATGAAACTTATGGAGAAGCAGCATTTTCTAATGGCTTTGAAGCGCAATTACCTGCTGAAGGTTCTGTAGCTAGAGGATTTATCCCATTTGATATTGAAAATTCTACCGAAGGTTATGAATTTGCTAAAGCTAATTTGGTTAGTCCATTAGATTCTACTCAAGTAGATTTAAATAGAGGTAAAGAATTATACGATATATACTGTGGAATTTGCCATGGTGGTAAAGGTGATGGACAAGGTAACTTGGTAAAACGTGAAAAAATTCTTGGTATTCCAAGTTATGATGATGCGGGTCGTGCTATAAATGCAGGAAGTATTTACCACACTATTTACTACGGTAAAAATGCTATGGGATCTTACGCTAACCAATTACAAGAGGAAGAGCGTTGGCAAGTGGTTTCATATGTGTTACAATTAAAAGCAGATTTAGAAAAGTAAGATTGATAAGATTATTATAGATATGTATACATTTTCAAATAAATTAAAGACATTTTCTTTCATTCTAATGATTTTAGGAGCATTAGGTGTAGGTTATGGTTTTATGACGTCTCATAAATCTTTTGAGGAGGTTGAACACTTACTTGCTGAAGAATCACATCATGGTGGTGGTCACGGTGAAGCTAATGCGCATCATGCAACACCAAGTCACGATACCCACGCTAAGGCTGAAGGAAGTCATGGTGAAGAAGCACATGCTCATGTTGATGAACATACGAAGCATGTTGAACACGTACAACACCAAATTGCAAACAGACCTTGGTCTGCTTTATATGTAGCAGCGTTTTTCTTTATGATGATCGCTTTAGGTGTTTTAGCTTTTTATGCGATTCAAATTGCATCTCAAGCAGGATGGTCACCGGTTTTATTCAGAGTGATGGAAGGCATTACAGCTTATCTTTTACCAGGGGCTATTATCGTACTTCTTATTGCTATTGCATCAGGTACTATTGGTCACTATAACATATTTATTTGGATGGATCCAGATGTTGTAGCTCACGATAAACTTATTCAAGGTAAATCAGGATGGTTAAACCTAGGTGGTTTTGCTATTAGAGGAATCATTTTTATTGCTGGATGGGCTTTATACCGTCACTTTGCACGTAAATTTTCTATTGCTCAAGATAATGCTGAACCTGGAGATAAAACTAACTTCAAGAAAGCTTTCCGTATTACAGCTGGATTCTTAGTATTCTTTATCTATACCGAATCTATGATGTCTTGGGATTGGATTATGAGTGTTGATCCACACTGGTTTTCAACTTTATTCGGTTGGTACGTATTCGCATCAATGTTTGTTAGTGGTATTACGGTAATTGCACTATTATCAATTTACTTAAAATCTAGAGGGTACTTAGCATTTGTAAATGAAAACCATTTACATGATGTGGCTAAATTTATGTTCGGTATTAGTATTTTCTGGACTTACCTTTGGTTCTCACAATTCATGTTAATTTGGTACTCTAACATTCCTGAAGAGGTTACATATTTCATTACGAGAATTAATGATTACAGATTACCTTTCTTTGGTATGGTAGTTATGAACTTCGTATTCCCATTATTATTATTAATGAACGCAGACTATAAGCGTATGCCTTGGTTTGTTGTTATGGCGGGAATCGTGATCCTTGCTGGTCATTATATTGATATTTTCAATATGATTATGCCTGCAACTGTTGGAGATAGATGGTTTATAGGAATTCCTGAAATAGGCTCTGTATTATTATTTGGAGGATTATTCATATTTGTAGTATTCATGTCTTTATCTAAGGCTTCATTACTAGCAAAAGGATACCCACTTATGAAGGAGAGTGAAGATTTCCATTATTAATTAAGATTTATATAAAGAAGAAAGAAGAACCACCATGACTACTTTATTAACGATTATAGTTTTAGTATTTATTTTAATTGCCATTTGGCAAATGGTTAAGATTTTCGATTTGGCACAAGCTAAAACTGAAAACTCTCAAGTAGCTAACGATAAAGACAATGCCTTAAATGGTTATTTAATGATGGGCTTTTTAGCTTTCATTTACATCATAACTATTGTATGTATTGTGAAATGGGGCGATTTACCGCTTTTATCAAACTCTGCATCAGCACACGGACCTACTATTGATAACCTTATGGTTATTTCATTAGTAATTATATTCTTTGTACAAACTATTACGCAATTTTTGTTACACTACTTCGCTTTTAAATATAAAGGAGAAAAAGGAAAACAAGCATTTTTCTTTGCAGATAACAATAAGTTAGAAATGATTTGGACGATTATCCCGGTTATCGTTTTAGCAGGTTTAATTATTTACGGTTTGAATACTTGGATTAACATTACTAGTGTTGATGAAAGTGACGATCCTTTAATCGTTGAATTATATGCTCAGCAATTTAACTGGAAAGCGAGATATGCTGGAGCCGATAATACTTTAGGTAAAGCCAATGTTCGTTTAATTGATATTGATCGTGCTAATATTTTAGGTTTAGATGAAGCTGATCCTAATGCTCAAGATGATATTATTACTACAGAATTACACTTACCTGTAGGAAAGCCTGTGTTGTTTAAAATGCGTTCTCAAGATGTTTTACACTCAGCATACATGCCACACTTTAGAGCACAAATGAACTGTGTTCCTGGAATGATTACACAATTCGGATTTACACCTACTATTACAACTGCCGAAATGCGTCAAAATCCTGATATGGTTGAAAAAGTAGCTCATATTAATGAAATAAGAGTAGAAAATAGTAAACCATTAGTTGCTAAAGGTGACGATGCTCTTGAGCGTTACGAGTTTGATTACCTGTTATTGTGTAATAAAATTTGTGGTAAATCACACTACAACATGCAAATGAAGATTATTGTTGAAACTCAAGAGGAATATGATGCTTGGATTGCTCAACAAAAGGAATTTAAAAATTCTTTAATTAATTAATTTAAACAAGAAACCAAACCGATTATAAGATTATGTCAGCACACGCAGATACTCACGCTCACGAAGACGACCACGGACATCATCATAAAGAAACTTTCGTAACGAAGTACATCTTCAGTCAGGATCATAAAATGATTGCTAAGCAGTACCTTGTAACAGGTACGATTATGGGAATTATTGGTATCATGATGTCAATGATGTTCCGTATGCAAATTGCATGGCCAGAAGAGCCAAATGTATTATTTGAAGCGTTATTAGGTAAATGGGCTCCCGACGGTGTTATGGATGCCGATATTTATTTGGCATTAGTAACCATCCACGGTACCATCATGGTATTCTTTGTACTTACAGCAGGTTTAAGTGGTACTTTTAGTAACTTACTTATTCCGTTGCAAATTGGTGCTCGTGATATGGCCTCAGGTTTCTTAAACATGGTTTCTTACTGGTTATTCTTTTTATCAAGTGTAATCATGGTTATTTCATTGTTTGTTGAAGCTGGACCAGCTGCTGCAGGATGGACAATCTATCCGCCATTAAGTGCTTTACCAATGGCTCAAGGTGGTTCTGGTATGGGTATGACTTTATGGTTAGTGTCTATGGCTATCTTTATTGCTTCATCATTATTAGGTTCTCTTAACTATGTGGTTACCGTTTTAAACTTACGTACTAAAGGGATGTCAATGACGAGATTGCCACTTACTATTTGGGCTTTCTTTGTTACAGCTATTATTGGTGTTATTTCATTCCCAGTATTATTATCAGCTGCATTGTTATTAATTATGGATAGAAGTTTTGGTACATCGTTCTTCTTATCAGATATATTTATTCAAGGAGAAGTTTTACATTACCAAGGAGGTTCTCCAGTTTTATTTGAGCACTTATTTTGGTTCTTAGGTCACCCAGAGGTATACATTGTAATTTTACCTGCCATGGGACTTGTTTCTGAAATTATGGCTTCAAATTCACGTAAACCAATTTTTGGTTACCGTGCCATGATAGTATCTATTTTAGCCATTGCTTTCTTATCTACAATCGTATGGGGTCACCATATGTTTATCTCAGGAATGAATCCATTTTTAGGTTCTGTGTTTACGTTTACAACCTTATTAATTGCGATTCCATCGGCGGTAAAAGCCTTCAACTGGATTACAACCTTATGGAAAGGTAACTTACAAATGAACCCAGCGATGTTATTTTCAATCGGATTTGTTTCTACTTTCATCACTGGAGGTTTAACAGGTATCATCCTTGGAGATTCAGCTTTAGATATTAACGTTCACGATACATATTTCGTAGTAGCACACTTCCACTTAGTAATGGGTATATCTGCACTATATGGTATGTTCGCTGGAATCTACCACTGGTTCCCTAAAATGTACGGACGTATGTTAAATAAAAATCTTGGTTATATCCACTTCTGGTTAACTGCTGTTTGTGCTTATGGTGTATTCTTCCCAATGCACTTTATTGGAATGGCAGGTTTACCACGTCGTTATTATACAAACAGTAACTTCCCATTATTTGACGATTTAGCTAACGTTAACGTAATTATCACGGTGTTTGCTTTAGTTGGTGGTGTGGTACAGATAGTATATTTATATAACTTCTTTAGTAGTATTTTCTACGGAAAGAAGGCTACTCAAAACCCTTGGAAAGCGACAACCTTAGAATGGACTACGCCTGTAGAGCATATCCATGGTAACTGGCCAGGTGACATTCCTCATGTTTACCGTTGGGCTTACGATTATAGTAAACCAGGTTATGATGTTGATTTCGTTCCACAAAATGTACCTTTCAAAGAAGGTGAAGTGGAGTTACATCACTAATTTATTCCTGCGAAGGTAGGAATCTCTTAATAGAGTATCCAAAAGATTATTTAAAGCCTTTCCATAATGGAGAGGCTTTTTGTTTATATTTGAAATTGTATTTTTGTGTTTTAAATTATAAGTATTTATAAACCTCATTAAAGTTGGAATTATAATAATTTATAATATAAGTTAACCTAAATAGATTTCTGCCATCGCAGGAAGTTAGCATGAACGAAAACCTAGATCCTACCAACGATAATTTTTCTCCTGAAGAGTTTGATGTAGAAAAAAAATTAAGGCCGCTGTCTTTCGATGACTTCACGGGGCAAGACCAAGTATTGGAAAATCTTCAAATATTCGTTCAGGCCGCTAATTTGCGTTCAGAAGCCTTGGATCATACCCTTTTTCATGGCCCTCCAGGTCTGGGTAAAACAACACTAGCCAATATACTTGCTAATGAATTGAATGTAGGTATAAAGGTGACCTCTGGACCTGTGTTAGATAAGCCAGGTGATTTAGCAGGTTTGCTAACGAATCTTGAAGAGCGTGATGTCTTGTTTATAGATGAAATCCATCGTTTAAGTCCGATTGTAGAGGAATACTTGTATTCAGCTATGGAAGACTTTAAAATTGATATCATGATTGAATCGGGGCCCAACGCCAGAACGGTTCAAATTAACCTAAACCCGTTTACGCTTGTTGGCGCTACAACCCGTTCAGGTTTGTTAACTTCTCCAATGCGTGCCCGATTTGGAATCCAAAGTCGATTACAATATTATAAAACTGATTTATTAACCACCATCATTCAACGTAGTGCCAGTATTTTAAATGTGCCTATTTCTATGGAGGCGGCTATTGAAATTGCTGGACGAAGCCGAGGCACCCCTAGAATCGCAAACGCTTTACTACGTCGTGTGCGGGATTTTGCCCAAATTAAAGGGAATGGTAGTATTGATATTAAAATCGCAAAATACAGTTTAGAAGCCCTTAACGTGGATGCTCATGGTTTAGATGAAATGGATAATAAAATTCTATCCACTATTATCGATAAATTTAAAGGAGGACCTGTTGGTATTTCGACCATTGCTACGGCTGTAAGTGAAAGCCCAGAAACGATTGAGGAGGTTTATGAGCCTTTCTTAATTCAGCAGGGATTTATTATGAGAACACCTCGCGGTCGTGAAGTGACTGCTGAAGCTTATAAACACTTAGGGCGTGTAAAAGGACCTACCCAAGGTGGCTTATTTTAGCAGTCATGTTTTATATTACATTGAAATCAACCCCAAATAACCTATGAAATCATTTAAATTAATTACTTCAATGTTATTATTATGCCTTGTCTTTTCTTGCGATAAGGTGGATAAGCTTACTCAATTTGATATAGCGTATAACGAAAAAGTTGTTATAGAATCTTCAGCGGTAGTCGATTTACCATTTAATGCCTTTACGCCAGAAATCAGTTCTAATTCAGAATCGACTTTTGCAAATAATAACACCAGAAAGAATCTTATCGAATATATTGAATTAAAATCGATGACCTTGGAGATTGATGGACCAGATCATGGTAATTTCGATTTTCTAAACAGCATCGAAATCTACATTTCTGCAGAAAATGAACCTGAAGTTAAAATCTCATGGAAGGACCAAATTGAAGCTAACGGTAGTCGCGTTTTGAAATTGGATACCTCTAATGACGATCTTTAAAAATATCTTAAAAAGGATCAATTCAATCTAAGATTAGCTACCATTACCGACGAAATTATAACGTCAGACCACCATATTAACGTGAAGTCAGTGTTTTTTGTTGATGCTAAAATATTCGGACTTTAAGAGGTAAAAGTTTCAAGTGGCTTCGATTTAATTTTATTAATTTAGAGCAGAAGCCTTTAGAGCAGCTTAATGACATGTTAGATAATAAAGCGAAATACAGTCAATTGATTAAAACCGAAGCCAAGCGCCTCGGTTTTTTGTCTTGTGGTATTAGTAAAGCCGAATTTTTGGAAGAGGAAGCGCCTCGTTTGGAAAAATGGTTAAAAAATAACATGAATGGTGAAATGCGTTATATGGAAAACCATTTTGATAAACGCCTAGACCCTACAAAACTCGTTGAGGGTTCTAAAAGTGTCGTCTCCTTATTGTTAAATTATTATCCTGAAGACATTCAAACGGAAAACAGCTATAAGCTTTCTAAATATGCTTATGGTACCGACTACCATTTTGTGATTAAAGATAAACTTAAAGAACTCTTACATTTTATTCAAGATGAAATAGGTGAAGTAGACGGTCGGGCATTTGTCGATTCGGCACCGGTTTTAGACAAAGCCTGGGCTGCAAAATCGGGATTGGGTTGGATTGGTAAACATAGTAATTTGTTAACTCAGCAAGTAGGTTCCTTTTATTTTATTGCAGAACTTATTATCGACTTAGATTTAGAATATGATTCACGAGTTACCGACCATTGTGGTACTTGTACGGCTTGTATTGATGCTTGCCCAACGGAAGCCATAACAGCACCCTATGTGGTTGATGGCAGTAAGTGTATTTCATATTTTACCATCGAACTAAAAGAAAATATTCCTTCAGAATTCCAAGGTAAATTTGACGATTGGATGTTTGGTTGCGATGTCTGCCAAGATGTTTGTCCGTGGAATCGCTTCTCAAAACCGCATAACGAACCGCTTTTTAATCCGCACCCCGAATTACTATCCATGACTAAAAAGGATTGGGAGGAGATCACGACGGAGACTTTTCAAAAAGTTTTTAAAAAATCGGCTGTCAAACGCACCAAGTTCTCTGGACTTAATCGAAATATCAACTTTTTAAAGGGGAACTAATCTATTGTTAGTAGAGTAGCGATTTTGTTTATAGTATTTGTAAAATATGAAGCACGTCACTTATGTAAATTTTACGACTTAAATAGATCAAATGTCATGTAATCCTAATATAGGATTCTTATATTTGTTAGTCACAAAAACAATTACTACATGAGCGAAGAAAGCAAACGCAGAGAAGCCCTTATATATCATGCCAAACCTACCCCCGGCAAAATAAAAGTAGTTCCAACCAAGAAATATGCAACACAGCGCGATTTATCATTAGCCTATTCACCTGGTGTGGCAGAGCCTTGCTTGGAAATTGAAAAAGACAAGGAAAACGCCTATAAGTATACCGCTAAAGGCAATTTGGTAGCCGTAATTTCTAACGGAACAGCCGTTTTAGGCTTAGGAAACATTGGTCCCGAAGCATCAAAACCAGTGATGGAAGGTAAAGGCTTGCTATTCAAGATTTTTGCTGATATTGATGTTTTTGATATTGAAGTAGATACCGAAAATGTTGAAGAGTTTATCGCAACTGTAAAAAATATAGCGCCAACCTTTGGAGGAATAAATCTAGAGGACATTAAAGCTCCTGGTGCATTCGAAATCGAAAGACGCTTAAAGGAAGAATTAGATATTCCTGTGATGCACGACGACCAACATGGTACGGCAATCATTTCCGCGGCAGCGCTTATCAATGCTTTAGAAATTGCGAATAAGAATATTGAAGAAGTAAAAATTGTGATTAGTGGTGCTGGAGCTGCAGCCATTTCATGTTCGCGTTTATACCAAGCTTTTGGAGCTAGACGTGAAAATATGGTGATGCTGGATAGTAAAGGGGTCATTCGTGATGATCGCGACAACCTCACTGCCGAAAAAGCCGAATTTGCAACCCACCGCAAAATAGATACCCTAGATGAAGCTATGATTGATGCCGATGTGTTTATTGGTTTATCTATGGCTAATATTGTATCGCCAGAAATGCTATTGGCAATGGCCGAAAATCCTATTGTTTTTGCCATGGCAAACCCCGATCCAGAGGTTAAATACGAGGTGGCTATTGCAACACGTAAAGATATTATTATGGCAACGGGAAGGAGCGACCATCCTAATCAAGTGAATAACGTTCTTGGTTTCCCGTTTATATTTAGAGGAGCCTTAGATGTTAGAGCAACTAAAATCAATGAAGCCATGAAAATGGCTGCTGTAGAAGCTCTGGCGCGATTAGCCAAAGAACCAGTTCCAGAACAAGTAAACATTGCCTACGGGGAAACACGTTTAACTTTTGGTAAAGAGTATATCATTCCTAAACCTTTCGATCCACGTTTAATTGCCGAAGTGCCTCCAGCAGTAGCAAAGGCGGCTATGGAAAGTGGTGTTGCTAAAGAGCCTATTACCAATTGGGAAGATTACCAAGATGTTTTAAGAGAGCGCTTAGGCTCTGATAATAAATTTGTACGATTGCTTTTAAACCGTGCTAAATTAAATCCTAAACGTGTGGTTTTTGCTGAAGCTGATCAATTAGCCGTTGTTAAAGCTGCTCAAATTGTTCATGAAGAAGGTGTGGCCATTCCTATTTTATTAGGTAGAAAGGATACCATTAAAAGCTTAATGAATGAAATTGAGTTTGATGTTGATGATGTGATCATCATCGATCCTAAAACTGATGAAGAAGACGAACGTAAAAATAAATACGCCAAAGTTTACTGGGAACAACGTAAACGTAAAGGTGTAACACTATATGCCGCACAACGTTTAATGCGAGAGCGTAATTATTTTGCAGCCATGATGGTTAGTGAAGGTGATGCCGATGCCTTAATTTCAGGGTACTCAAGAAGCTACCCTACCGTAGTTAAACCCATGTTAGAGGTTATTGGTATGGCTAAAGGGGTTAATAGAGTAGCAACGACAAACGTGATGATGACCAAGCGTGGTCCTTTGTTTTTAAGCGATACGTCTATTAATATCGATCCAAGCGCAAGAGAGCTTACTAAAATAGCACAAATGACCGCTCAGATTGTTAAAATGTTTGGCATGGAGCCTGTTATGGCTATGACATCATATTCGAACTTTGGATCTTCATCCAATCCAATGGCTACAAAAGTGAGAGAAGCGGTATCGTATTTACATCGTCATGCACCAGATTTAATCGTCGATGGTGAATTACAAACCGATTTTGCACTTAATAACGAGATGCTTAAAGAGCGATTCCCGTTTTCGAAATTAGTAGGACAAAAGGTGAATACGCTTATTTTTCCAAATTTAGACTCAGCCAATATCACCTATAAATTAATAAAGGAATTGAATGAAGCAGATTCTATAGGACCAATTATGATGGGTATGAGTAAACCTGTTCATATTTTACAATTGGGTGCTAGTGTAGACGAAATTGTGAATATGACCGCAATTGCTGTGATTGATGCACAGAAGAAAGAACAATTAGATTCATAAAAGGAGGTTTCATTATATTTCCAATGAAAATAATTTTATTACATTTGGTCAGATAACCAACTGACATAGATGATAACCCATATTCAAGGTAAACTCACCGATAAAAATCCAACCCACGTTGTTATAGATTGTAACGGCGTGGGCTATTTACTTAATATATCTTTACATACCTACTCTCAAATTCCCGAAGGAGAACACTTAAAACTATATACTCATCTTCAAGTTAAAGAAGATTCTCATACTTTATACGGTTTTTCAAGTCTTGCCGAACGTGAAATTTTTAGATTGCTAATTTCTGTAAGTGGCATTGGTTCTAGCATTGCGCGTACCATGTTGTCGTCATTAACACCTAAGCAAGTTCGTGAAGGGATAGCTACTGGAGATGTGGCTTTAATTCAATCCATTAAAGGAATTGGAGCCAAAACAGCACAACGTGTTATTATTGAATTGAAAGATAAAATCATTAAGATTTATGATATTGATGAAGTTTCTGTTTCACAAGGCAATACCAATAAGGATGAAGCGTTATCAGCTTTAGAAGTTCTTGGTTTTGTTAAAAAACAAGCCGAACGTGTAGTAGATAAGATTATGATAGCCCAACCAGATGCTAATGTCGAAACCATCATTAAGCAGGCTTTAAAAAATTTATAATTCATTTTGAAAATAACTAACCTTCAATTTTATAAATCAATTAAACCGTGTTTTTTATTGCTTTTTGCCCTATGCTGTTTTACAGATGTATGGGGGCAAGGAACACCTCAAGATTCCATTCCGCCAGAACCTGGGTATCATGTTGGAAATATAAAAGAGCCAATGCCGTCAAGTGTAGTATCTAAATACACTTACGATCCTGTTTCTAACCGATATATTTACACCGAAAAAATTGGGGAGTATGATATTCGTTTTCCGGTAATCTTAACACCAAAGGAGTATTATGAGTTAGTCGCGAGAGAAAATCTAAGAGCATATTATAAAGAAAAAATTGATGCTTTCGATGGTAAAAAAGAAGGCTCTGAAGAAGGTCGTAGAAACTTACTGCCTGAGTTTTATATCAACTCAGGACTTTTTGAAAGCATTTTTGGAGGAAATACTATAGAAATTATTCCTCAAGGTTCTGTTGAAATGGATCTGGGAATATTGTATTCAAAACAAGACAACCCATCATTTTCACCTAGAAATCGTAGTAACTTAACCTTTGATTTCGATCAGCGAATAAGTTTGAGTTTGACAGGTAAAGTGGGAGAACGTCTTCAAATTAATACGAATTACGATACACAATCTACATTCGATTTTCAGAATTTAATAAAATTAGAATACACACCAACTGAAGACGATATTATTCAGAAAATAGAAGTTGGTAATGTGAGCATGCCATTGAATAGTTCCTTAATTACTGGAGCACAAAGTTTATTTGGTGTTAAGGCGCAACTTCAATTTGGTAAAACCACCATTACAGGGATTTTTTCTGAACAAAAATCACAATCCAATACCGTTGTGGCTCAAGGTGGTGGAACCCTCGAAGAGTTTGATGTTTTTATTAGGGATTATGATGAAAACAGGCACTTTTTCTTAGCACAATATTTTAGAGAAACTTACGACGCTGCTTTATCCAACTACCCGTTTATAAATAACAAAGGTTTACAAATTAAACGTTTGGAAGTTTGGGTAACCAACCGAAGTAATCGTACTGAAAATGTACGAAACGTTGTGGCTTTGCAAGATTTAGGAGAATCAGATAGAATTGGTTTGCAAACACCTCCAAATGATTTCGTAAACGTTGGGCCTGGGGCCTTTCCAGATAATGGAAATAATGATTTTGACCCGACCAATATTGGTGGTCCTGGATCACAACTAACTCCTGCTGTAAGGGATATTGCGACTGTGCAATCTGGTATTTTAGTGCCAAATGTTAGTGAAGGGCCTGATTATGCTAAACTAGAAAATGCAAGAAAATTAATTGAGGGTCAAGAATATACTTTAAATACAGAATTAGGATATATTTCGTTAAACCAACGGTTAAGTAACGATGAAGTTTTAGCTGTAGCTTTTCAATATACCATTTCAGGGAAGGTGTATCAGGTTGGAGAATTTGCTAATGATGGGGTAGATGCTACCGATGTGGATACCGATAACAATGGAAACGTTACCAATGTGGTTAACTCGGCTCTTTTGCTTAAAATGTTAAAAAGTAGTGTGACCAATGTAAATCAGCCAGTTTGGGATTTAATGATGAAAAATATCTACGACACTGGGGCTTATAATCTAAGTGTTGAGGATTTTAAACTGAATATCTTTTACAATGAATCGACACCTTTAAACTTTATAAAACCTGTTGGTAGTGAATTTGCTAACGATATTAATGGAAATCCGATTGGAACTAATACCAATCAGGAGGACTTGATTCAAAATATACCTTTATTAAGGGTTTTCAATTTAGATAAATTAAACTATAATAACGATCCACAAAGTCGTGGTGATGGTTTTTTCGATTTTGTTCCAGGTATCACAGTCATTCCCGTAAATGGTAAAATTGTGTTTACCAGTGCCGAGCCTTTTGGAGAGTATTTATTTGATGTGCTTGGGGGTGGAAATTATGAGGATGATACCTCCTATAATGACGATCAAAAGAAGTATGTATTTGATAAGCTTTATTCAGAAACTAAAACAAAGGCTTTAGATTACGTAGAAAAAAATAAGTTTAAATTACAAGGACGTTATAAATCCACAGGTGGCGATGGTATTCCAATAGGCTCGTTTAATGTACCTCGTGGTTCTGTACGCGTTACAGCAGGAGGTCGTGTTTTAGTTGAAGGCATTGATTATACTGTAAATTACCAATTGGGAAGGGTGCAAATTTTAGATGAAGCCTTAAAAGCTTCCAACACGCCTATTGAAGTTTCTACAGAGAATAATGCCGTTTTCGGACAACAAACAAGGCGTTTTACAGGATTTAACGTCCAACATCAGTTTAACGATAATTTTGTTTTAGGTGGTACGTTTTTAAATCTTAATGAGCGTCCTATAACACAAAAAGCAAACTACGGCACAGAATCAATAAACAACTCTATTTTTGGTGTTAATGGAAATTACGCTACTAAAGTACCATTCTTAACGCGTTTAGTTAATAAGCTACCAAATATCGATACCGATGTAGAATCGAACGTTTCTCTTAGAGGGGAATTCGCTTATCTTTCTCCAGGTGCTCCAAAAGGTACCGATTTGAACGGAGAAGCGACCTCATATATAGACGACTTTGAAGGTTCTCAAAACAGTATTGATTTAAAATCGCAACTGTCGTGGGTTTTGTCTAGTAGGCCTTTGGATTTAAATATTCCAAGTAATCCAAATCAAGATGATAATGGTATCCAAAATGGATATCAACGTGCCATGTTAAACTGGTATTCTATCGACCCTGTTTTTTACAGTAGTCAACGTCCAGATGGTATGACCGATGATGATATTTCTGGATTGTATACCAGTCGTGTATTTATTAACGAATTATTCCCAGATAGAGATTTAGTTCAGGGTCAGAATTCCGTGTTATTTACTTTAGATTTAGCTTATTATCCTAACGAACGCGGCCCTTATAACTTCGATCCCAATGCTGCTAGTGGCGTGATAAATAATCCGCAGGACAGTTGGGCCGGAATCACGAGACAAATTACTTCAACAGATTTTGAACAACAAAATGTAGAGTATATTGATTTTTGGGTACAGGATCCCTTTCAAGATAATCCTAATAACCCTGGAGGTAAGCTGGTTTTTAACTTAGGAAATATCTCAGAAGATATTATTAAGGATGGTAAGAAGCTCTATGAGAATGGGTTACCAAAAGATGGGGATGTTACTTTTTTACAGCCTACCGACTGGGGAACGGTAACACCACAAAACCAATCTTTAGTATATGCTTTTGATAGTACAGGTGAGGAGCGTATTAACCAAGATGTGGGGTACGATGGTTATAGTGATGCTGAAGAAATTATGGAATTTGGAGCACAGTTTGGCGACGACCCTTCTAATGATAATTATGTATATTTTTTAAATACCGATGGTAATATTTTCGATAGATATAAAAAGTATAACGGGGTAGAAGGGAATACCCCTGATGGATTTTCTAACACAGACCGTGGTGCAAACACCCAACCAGATGTGGAAGATATTAATCGTGATAACACCATGAATACCATAGATAGTTATTACGAGTATGAGCTGGAATTAAACAGGCAAAATTTACCAACAACCGAAGCTGACTTTGAGAACATTCCAGACAGTAATCCTTTAAAGCAGTTTTTAAGAGATTATAAGGAACGACCACGTCAATTACCAAACGGTCAGTCTGTAAATGTAAGATGGTATCAGTTTAGAGTTCCTGTTGAAGGTACACATGCTAAATCTGTTGGAAATATTTCAGATTTAAGATCGGTACGTTTTTCAAGAATTTATTTAAAAGAGTTTACCGAGCCAACGGTTTTCCGTTTTGGGACACTCGATTTAGTGCGAAGCGATTGGCGACGTTATACCTTGCCTTTAGATGAAAATGACCCAGACCCTATCGATCCTAATACCGAGTTTTCGGTTGGGGTTATAGGTACTCTAGAGAACGAAGGGCGTTATGAAAGTCCACCAGGCATTGTTCCAGAACAATTGTATAATAACAACACTGTTATTCGTCAAAACGAACAATCTTTAGTGGTTGAGGTTTGTGGTTTGGAAGCCGAAGATTCAAGAGGTGTATACAAAAATATCGATTTAGATATGCGTCAATATAAACGCATTCGCATGTTCTTTCATGCCGAAGATCAAGATGCTTCTGTTGGAACCTTAGATGATAAAGACTTAGTAGGATTCATTCGTATGGGAAATGACCTTACCGAGAATTACTATCAAATTGAAATTCCGTTACAAGTCAAAGGGTCCGAGTTATGGCCAGACGTGAATGAAATAAACTTGCCTATTGAAGTGTTAGGAGATATTAAAGCCGAAAGCATCTCTAGCGGCAATGCCGATTTAACATATTATGATGTCATTGGAGATGATGTATTACCTGTAAGCGATCCATTTACGGGCTATGTTTTAGGGCAGCATCGTGTGGCAATTAAAGGAAATCCTAACTTTGGAGATATTCGAACACTAATGGTAGGGGTTAAGAATGCTAGTGGCACTGATGTATGTGGAGAAATTTGGTTTAACGAATTGCGCATGTCAGACCTAGACAATCATGGCGGTTGGGCGGCAGTGGTAAGCATGGATTCTAACATTGCAGATTTTGCAAATATAAGCGCGACAGGGCGTCAAAGCACTTCTGGTTTTGGGTCCTTAGAACAAGGGCCAAGCCAACGTAGTCTTGAAGATGTTCAGCAATATGATGTGGTTACCAATGTGAATGTGGGGCAGCTATTACCTAAAAAATGGGGCGTACAATTGCCTTTTAATTATGGTCGAGGTGAAGCTCTTATTACACCTAAATATGATCAGTTATATAAAGATTTAACGTTAGAATCACGTTTGGATGCTGCTAATGATGCTGCCGAAAGGGAACGTATTAAAGAACAGTCGGAAGATTACACCATGCGTCACAGTATTAATTTTATAGGCGTCAGAAAGGTGCGTACTACCGATGCGAAACCTCGTTTTTATGATGTGGAAAATTTCACGCTTAATTATTCTTATAATAAAATTGAACATCGGGATTTTGAAATTGAGAACTCTGTTAATAAAACTTTACGTTTAGGGGCTAATTATGCCCATAATTTTGAGCCTCTGGTTATCGAGCCTTTTCAAAAGAACGATTCGTTGTTTACAGGTAAGTATTGGAAAATTTTAAAGGATTTTAACTTAAACCTGTTGCCAGCAAGTTTTACGGTTAACTCCGATTTAAATCGACAATATAACCGACAAAAATTTAGAGAAGTAGATCTTACGGGTGACAATATCGGCATTGAAGAATTGTATCGAAGAAACTATATGTTCGACTTTCAATACACTATAAATTATAATTTAACCAAATCCTTACAGTTAAATTATACGGCCACTAATAGTAATATTGTACGAAACTATTTTAAGAATGACGATTTTGAAGCTGGTGAGCAGGATGAAACCCTAGATATATGGAATGGCATGCTAGATTTTGGTGACCCTAACCGACAGATGCAGAATTTAGGGCTTACCTATAAAGTGCCCATTAATAAAATACCAACCTTTAGCTTTTTAGATCTTACCTACCAATACACTGGTAGCTTCCAATGGCAAAAAAGTTCCGATTTGTATCAAGAAGTGACCCTGGAATCTACTGGTGCGGTTTACGACTTAGGAAATACGATTCAGAATTCAAACGTTCATACCATCAACTCGTCTATGGATATGAATCGATTATATAAATATATTGGTTTAACCAAAAAGCCTGTTAGTCGTGCAAGGTCACGAGGTGTGCCAGGACGACCTGCAGCTACTCCGGAAGGGATGGAAGAAAATTCGCAGCCTAAAACAAAAGGGCAAGCCGGAACAAAAGCATTAAATGCTGCTATCGATATTTTAACAAGTGTTAAAAGAATTCAAATTAATTATTCTGAAAATAACGGAACCTTTTTACCAGGTTTTGTTCACACGCCTGGTTTCCTAGGGACTACGAAGCCAACATTAGGATTTGTTTTGGGAGGACAAAGTGATGTACGTGACAGGGCAGCTAGAAATGGGTGGTTAACACTGTTTCCAGAATTTAATCAGCAGTATACCACTACTGAAACCAAGCAGTTAGATATTTCGGCATCAGTACAACCAGTAAGAGATTTAAAAATTGATATTCTGGGCAACCGATCATACTATGAAAATTACTCCGAAAATTATAGAATAGAAAATGAAGAGTATTATTCCTTAACTCCAAATACCTTTGGAAACTATAATATTTCAACATTATTAATAAAAACAGCCTTTCAGGCTAGTGATGAAACGACTTCAGAAGCCTTTACAGAATTTAGATCGAATAGAATAAAAATAGCCGATCGTTTGGCGGAAGAGTTTTACGGTACAACCAATTATGCTAGAGATGCAGAAGGCTATCCTTTAGGATTTGGTAAGAACAACCAACAGGTATTATTGCCATCATTTTTAGCAGCCTACCAAGGAAAAGATGCCGAAAACATCACTACTGAAACTTTTAGAAACGTGCCAATCCCAAACTGGGATTTGAAATATACGGGGTTCATGAAGTTTGGGTGGTTTAAAAAGAACTTTAAACGATTCTCGTTAACGCATGGTTACCGTTCCACGTATACCATCAATCAGTTTTCAACGAATTTAAACTTGAATCTAGACCCTGCAGCTAATGAAAAACCAATTCCTGGTACACCTTACGCGAATCAACCAGCCGAGGCTTTAGATCAATCAGGGAATTTTAAAAACGAAACACTGTATAGTAATATCAATTTAACCGAAATGTTTAGTCCGCTTATGCGCATTGACATGGAAATGAAAAACTCGGTTAAAATATTAGCCGAAATTAAAAAAGACCGATTGCTGTCCCTGAGTTTTGATAATAATTTAATGACCGAAGTTCATGGTAATGAATACATATTAGGATTGGGATATCGTATTAAAGATTTACGCATCCGATCTAAATTAGCGGGGCCTCAGAAGCGTATTATTAGTGATTTAAATATGAAAGCCGATGTTTCGGTAAGAGATAATAAAACGATTGTTAGGTATTTAGATTTAGATAATAATCAAATTACTTCAGGGCAAACCATTTGGGGTGTAAAATATACAGCCGACTATGCCTTTAGTAAAAACCTAACGGGAATCTTTTATTTCGATTATACGTTTTCAGATTATGCCATTTCTACCGCATTTCCACAAACAACTGTAAGGTCAGGATTAACTATTCGTTATAATTTTGGGAATTAACAGAAAAGCAGTTTGAATTTAACATTTGAATAAATACATTTGTTGCAAATTATTAACTTAAAATATTAGACATGAATATTCCTTCAGAATTAAAGTACACTAAAGATCACGAATGGGTTAGATTAGAAGGCGATATCGCTACGATAGGCGTTACAGATTTTGCACAAAGTGAATTAGGAGATATCGTTTATGTGGAGGTTGAAACTCTAGATGAAACATTAGATGCCGATGAGGTTTTCGGAACAGTTGAAGCTGTTAAAACCGTGTCTGATTTATTTTTGCCACTAGCTGGTGAAATTATTGAGTTTAACGATGCGTTAGAAGATGAACCTGAAAAGGTAAATTCAGATCCTTACGGTGATGGATGGATGATAAAAGTGAAATGCTCTGATTTATCTCAAGCTGATGGTTTGCTTTCGTCTGAAGAATATAAAAGCCTTATAGGTGCTTAATAAAATTGTACCTATCGCTGCAGTAAGCTATACTGTTTTATTAGCAACGGTTTGTCTTATCACGCTTAAGAATGTTCCAGATATTGGGGTTTCTTTTGGTGATAAGATTTTTCATTTTCTGGCCTATGGTCTCTTAACTATTTTATGGTTTGGAACCTTTTTACTTAATTTTAAGATGGCCAATAAACCCGCTGTATATTACGCACTAATTTTAGCTGTAGTTTTTGGTATAATTATTGAGGTTTTACAAGGTACATTGACGGTTTCTAGGTCGTTAGATGTTTACGATATGGTGGCAAATACCCTTGGCGCCCTCTTAGCATCTTTAATCCTAATAGTTAAAAACAAAGTCCTGCGTTAAAAACTTTTGAAACGCTTGTTATTTTGGTAAATAAATAGTTATTTTAGCAATCTTGATAAACGAATTAAATTATGGAAGTTAAAAAAAATCCCAAAGCAAATGTAGGACGTAACAGTTCATTATACTTTGCTGTTGGCCTAGCACTAATGCTATTTCTTACAAATTATGCAATAAACTATAAAACTTACGATAAGGAAGATATAGATATTGGAATGGTGAATATGGATGAGGAATTAGAAGAAGATATTCCATTAACAGAACAAATTCAAACACCACCACCGCCACCACCGCCACCTGCAGCTCCAGAAGTTATCGAGATCGTTGAAGATGAGGTAGAGGTTGAAGAAACTGTAATCGAATCTACAGAGGTTGATCAAGAAACTGAAATTGTAGAGGTTGAAGAAGTAGAAGTAGAAGAGGTAGAGGAAGATGTAGATGTACCGTTTTCAGTAATTGAAAATGTGCCAATTTTCCCTGGTTGTGAAAAAGGAAGCAACAACGAGAAAAGAGATTGTATGTCTAAAAAGATTTCTCAGTTTGTAAATAAAAAGTTTAATACAGAGTTAGCTAGTGAGTTAGGTTTATCGGGAAGACAGCGTATTAACGTGATCTTTAAAATTGATAAAACAGGTTCTATTACAGGAGTAAGAGCAAGAGCACCACACCCTGGTTTAGAAAAGGAAGCTGCTCGTGTAATTAACTTATTACCTAAAATGCAACCTGGAAAACAACGTGGTAAGCCGGTAAATGTACCATATTCTTTACCAATTATCTTCCAAGTTCAAGATTAAGGTTTTCAAATACAAGGTTACATAATGTAATCTAGATAATAAATCAAAATCCCGTTACAATCCTTTTGTAACGGGATTTCTTTTTTTGGTATGCTTCTTGTGTCTTTAAGAAATTATTAACATTTAATTTGATAATATTATGAAGATTCAAAGTAAAAACAAGGATATTATACGATATGATGGTAAAATCATGAGAAAGTCACAAAAGCATGATGTGAATTTACAGAAAAACTCCACCAACTATTTCCAAGTAGGTATCATCTTATGCTTGTTGGTTGCTTTTGGTTTATTGGAATTAAATTTTAAAACGACCATTCCAAAAGTTGATGACGATTTACCTCCAATTGAGGAATTAGCTTGGGTGGATGTGCCGCTTATTAAAACAAAAGTTCCAGAAACTATGGAACGCATCAAAAAAAGGGCCCCAAAGGAACCTTTGTCTTTTGAAGTTATAAAAAATGATGAGCCGGAAGATATTTTATTTGAGGATGTCCAAACGGAAACACCAACCGAACCTGTTACCCCTGAAACGCTTGTGCCCTTAGTAGAGAAACCTACCGATGAGGAACCTGTTACTTTTAGAGCTATTCAAGAAGCTCCAATTTATCCTGGCTGTGAAAAAGTCAATGGGAATGAAGCTAGGAAAAAATGCATGTCCGATAAAATAACTCAACTGATTCAAAAGAAGTTTCAAGGTAGCGATATAGCATCCAATTATGGTTTAACAGGACGTCAGCGTATTCAAGTGCAGTTTACTATAGATAAAACAGGACATGTTACCAACGTTAAAACGCGCGCTCCTAACCCAGAGCTTGAACGAGAGGCCAAACGTGTTATTAACTATATTCCAGAAATGACACCCGGTAGACAGCATGACAAGCATGTTGGTGTGGTATATACCTTGCCTATTGTTTTTCAAGTACAATAATGAGTTAAAAGAATGCTGTCTTAAAAGCGAAGTAGTATGTGTTAAATGGAGCTTGTCGAAATACCTTAATATTTATTATTAAAATATGTTTCGGCAAGTTCTATCCTTCAAGCGGCTCATTTAATAAATGGCAAATCGACTTCTTTTTTTCAATCAACAGTATCAATATAGAGTACTTTAAATTAAGAATATAAAAAATATAGTATCTTTCCGCTCTAAAACCATTCTATCCAAACAAACATGAAGCAATTCATTGTACTTATCCTAATTATTATACAGGTTAAGGGGCATGCACAACGCTCTATTTTAAAAGAAAAACCACCTGTTTTTCCAGAATGTAAATCGGTATCTATAGATTCGCTTCAACAGTGTTTTGATCAATCCGTTTTTAATCATATATATAATGAGTTTCAGGTGCCAGAGCGGGTTTATAAAGAAAATTATAAAGGTGAAGTAGTCGTGCTTTTTGAGGTGGATACCACAGGAACTTTTCGAGTGATTTATATCGATGCGATGTATGATGAGCTTAAAAAGGAAGCCATTCGTGTTTTTTCTACTTTTCCTACTATTACACCAGCTACCTATAATTCTCGAAATACTTTTAAGCAGTATTCCTTTCCTATTAAAATTCCATTAGTTAATCAAAAAATGTCTTCTCAAGACTTAGCTAAAGCAAACAAATTAACGGCATTAGAGGAGCAAGCTAAGCGTGAATTCGATAGTGTAACAGCCCAAACGCGTGCCTTCAATAAACCAAATTATAAAAGTCAGTTAAACATTCCTTTTGTACATAGTGACTATGCAAAGTTCGATAAAGAGATGAATCTCGTAGGGACGAACAGCCATACCAGTGCCAAACCATTTATCTACTCAGAAGTTTCAAAATATTACGATTTTAATGCCGAAAATGAAAAACTACTTCAAGATAGAAAGACCTGGGTAGGGCGTAAACTTTGGAACGAGAACTTTGTTCAGTTACAAACCGATAATTATTGGTTTACAGTCGACCCTGTTTTTGATATTCAAATGGGTAAAGATCAGGATGCCGACTTTAGTTATACTTATAACAATACCAGAGGTATTGTAATTCAAGGTGGTTTTGGCGATAAATTTAGTTTTTTCACTTCGTTTCTAGAAAGCCAAGGTCGTTTTGCCGATTATTTTAATCGTTATGCAGAAACACTGAAAGCTGCAGGGCCAGACCCAGCCCTCATACCTGGTCGAGGTATTGCTAAGCGCTACAGAACAGATGCATACGATTATCCGGTTGCCGAGGCTTATTTATCTTATACACCTTCAAAATATTTTAATTTTCAATTCGGACATGGGAAATCCTTTATTGGAGATGGTTATAGATCTTTAGTTCTAAGTGATGTTTCAACCCCGTATCCCTTCTTCAAAATTAACACCACTTTTTGGAAAATGAAATATACCAATACTTGGATGTGGCTTATGGATGTTCGTGACGAAGTTCTTGAAGATAAAGCCTATAAAAGAAAATATATTGGCAATCATTTTTTAAGTTGGAATGTAACGAAACGTTTAAATCTGGGTTTCTTTGAATCTGTAGTATGGGATGATTCCAATGATAGAGGTTTCGATGTGAATTACTTGAATCCGATTATCTTTTATAGGGCTATAGAGTTTGAAACGGGTCAGGGAGCAGGTAATGCGCTCATGGGAGCTACGGCTAAATATAAGTGGAATGATAAGATGTACTTATATGGACAGCTAATTTTGGATGAATTTTCACTTGCAGACATGACAGGAGGTGAAAAAAGTTATAAGAATAAATACGGATACCAATTGGGTATAAAATATTTTGATGCCTTTAAAGTTGATAATTTATTGCTCCAATTCGAGTACAATCGCGTAAGACCGTATACATACTCCCATAATACTATTGTGCTTAACTATGCCAATAGTAACCAGTCAATGGCGCATTTATGGAATTCCAATTTTAGTGAAGCTATTGTTATTGGACGCTATCATTATAAAAGATGGTTTGCTAATGCTAAACTTATTTTTGGAGTTCGTGGTTTCGATTTTGATGATGATGTTGATAATTACAGTTATGGTGGGGATATCTACAGAGACTATTATGATCGTCCTTATGATACTGGTGTTGAAGTAGGGCAGGGTATTAGAACCAATATCTTTAATGGTAATTTACAAGCAGGTTATTTGTTAAATGTGGCTTCAAATATGAAGATTTTTGGAGATGTGACCTTTAGAGATTTCGATCCTGATGCTACAACATCTACGACGTATAAAAATAATACTGTGTGGTTTACTGTTGGTGTGCGTACCGATTTATTTAACTGGTATTTCGATTTTTAATTAAATTCTCCTTTTCACAGCCTCGTATTTTAACTTTATTCGGCTTGCTAAAATGCTTTTATAGAGTATCTTTGCACTCGCATTAAAAAAACCGTCAAGGAAAATTATATTGAGTCGTTCAAAATCAGCCATACAAGAACCTACTGTTATTTCAGATTTTAAAGAGATCACCAAGATGCGCTTGTCTTTAAGCGTCGTGTTTTCATCGCTTGCAGGCTATTTGTTAGGTGTCGATGTTATTGATATTAAAGTGCTCGTATTATTAGCCTTTGGAGGGTACTTCATGGTTGGTGCTTCCAATGCTTTCAATCAGATTATAGAAAAAGATTTAGATGCCTTAATGGACCGCACAAAAAACAGACCAATTCCAGCTGGACGTATGTCTGTTAATACCGCTTTTGTTATTGCTTCTATTTTTACAGTACTCGGCATCATTATTCTGTATACCATTAACAAGCAAACCGCTATGTTTGGTGCGATTTCTATTTTTCTTTACACCTGTGTTTACACGCCGTTAAAAACCAAAACACCTATTTCGGTATTTGTAGGAGCCATTCCTGGAGCTATTCCTTTTATGTTAGGTTGGGTAGCTGCTACCGATAATTTTGGTATTGAGCCAGGAACTTTATTCGCTTTACAGTTTTTTTGGCAATTCCCACATTTCTGGGCTATAGGTTGGTTTTTATTTGAAGATTATAAAAAGGGAGGCTTCTTTATGTTGCCTACTGGAAAACAAGATCGCGGAACTGCAGTGCAGGTTATCATGTATACCATTTGGACCATCATTGTGTCTATCATACCAGTTTTTGGTTTTACAGGTGAATTAAAACTTTCGATTGTAGCAGCAGTTATTGTATTTCTGTGCGGACTATTCATGCTGCATTATGCGGTACGATTGTTTAGAGAAATGACCGAAAAAGCTGCAAGACAATTAATGTTAGTGAGTGTGTCTTACATAACACTTATTCAAATTGTTTACGTAATAGATAAATTTATACGATAATCATGGACTTAACCCAAGGGACTAAAGAAGAGAAAATTGGCAGAGCAAAAAAAATGATGCTTTGGTTTGGAATCATTTCATTGGTAATGTCGTTTGCTGGTTGGACCAGTGCTTTCGTAGTGAGCAGTAGCAGACCTGATTGGTTAAAAGATTTCCAATTGCCAAATGCCTTTTTAATTAGTACGGTGTTTATTGTAATCAGTAGTATTACTTTTATAATGGCTAAAAAAGCTTTAAAAGCTGGCCAAAATAAAGCTACTATGCTTTGGTTATTAGCGACTCTAGTTTTAGGAGTGTTTTTTATTTATAACCAATTTGTGGGATTTCAGCAAATTATTGACTTGGGATACAATTTTACAGGGCCTACTAGTAATGTAACCATGTCGTATATTTATTTAATAGCCGTGGTTCACATTCTACACGTTGTGGTCGGGCTAATTTGTTTGTTGGTTGTAATTTTTAATCAATTTAAACAACGTTATAGCGCAAGTAATATGCTTGGTTTTGAGTTAGCTCTAACCTTTTGGCACTTCATTGATATTCTGTGGGTTTACCTCTTTTTATTCCTCTACTTTGTAAGGTAATTAGTAGTGGTCATTTATTTTTTTGATTATTTTAACAGCTAACTCCCAGTAAAACTGACAATTATCATAGTTTAAAATTTCAAGGCGTATATTTCGTCAGATGAATAAAATGATTATTTTTGTGCAACTTTTAAATAACAACCATTATATATGAGTACTACAGTTGTAAACGCTGGATCGGACCAAACATGGACGGGTGGTAATGAGCCTTTAAAAGCCAGTTATGGTAAAATGATGATGTGGTTTTTCATCGTTTCAGATGCATTAACTTTTTCTGGGTTTTTAGCAGCCTACGGATTTTCAAGATTTAAATTTATTGATTCATGGCCAATTGCCGATGAAGTGTTTACTCACTTTCCATTTTTACATGGTGTAGAAGCGCCAATGTATTATGTGGCTTTTATGACATTTGTACTTATTATGTCGTCTGTAACTATGGTGTTAGCTGTAGATGCAGGTCATCATTTAAATAAAAGCAAAGTAACCATCTACATGTTCTTAACGATTATTGGTGGTTTAGTCTTTGTTGGTTCTCAAGCTTGGGAATGGAACACTTTCATTAAAGGTGAATTTGGAGCTGTAAAAACAAAAGGTGGTAATATTTTACAATTTGTAGATACCGAAGGTCATCGTGTAGCTATTGGCGATTTTGCCATTGCTGATGCTCATGCCGAACGTGTTCAACAGGAAAATAAAAACGGACTTTGGTTCGTGTCTGAAGGTACTTTACCAAGTTTTACTGTTGATGAAGTTTTACATGGTTTAGAAGCTAACGATAATATTTTGGTTAGAACGCAAACTTTAACAGAAGAAGGTCATAAAACCGTACTGTCAAGAGAAGAGTCTATAAAACTTATTAAAACCTACGGAGTAAAAGTTGTTGAAGGTGCAAATCTTAAAGAAAATGAATATGGCTCGCCTTTATTCGCCGATTTCTTTTTCTTCATTACAGGATTCCACGGATTCCACGTATTCTCTGGAGTAATTTTAAACATCATCATATTTTTCAACGTTGTTATTGGAACTTATGAAAGACGTAAAAGTTACGAAATGGTTGAAAAAGTGGGGTTATACTGGCACTTTGTAGATTTAGTTTGGGTATTTGTATTTACATTCTTCTACCTAGTTTAATAAAATAGATTCTTTTTTATTTCCGTGAAAACGGGAATCTAAACATAAATAGACTTAAAATGGCAACAGATCATAAATTAGAAATATTTAGAGGCGCATTAAAATTCAAATCGAATACTCAAAAAATTTGGGGTGTTTTAATCTTGTTAACTATAGTAACTGTAATTGAAGTTATTTTAGGTATTATCAAGCCTGAAATCTTAATGGGTTATGTATTTGGAATGAAAGCCTTAAACTGGATTTTCATTATCCTAACCATTGTAAAAGCTTATTATATTACTTGGGATTTCATGCACATGCGTGATGAAACTCCAGGATTAAGACGTGCTGTTGTTTGGACAGCCATCTTTTTAATTGCTTACTTAGTATTTATTTTATTACAAGAAGGTGGATACGTGTTTAGCGTATATGATGAAGGCTATATAAAAAGAGATTTTTAAGAATTAAATAGCGCTTGATAGCGTATAGACTAAGTGTTAAATAGAGATGTAAGGTGGTTTTTTTAACCACCTTTTTCTATTTTTGCAGTGCTTTAAAAAAGGCTATAAAAAGGATGGTTAATGGATTATAAAAAAGTAAGTCGCTATGTGATTTTAGGAATATTATTTTTCCTTCCTGTCACGTTTTTATTGTTTTTGTACCCCGCTACTCATAACTATCAGCCTTTAGATATTGTAAACGAGTCGGTGGTAGATTTGGAGCATTTTACTTCAGATTCCGATACCCCAATCGTTCTTAAAGACCATATTACGGTATTAGGTTTTTTAGGTGCTCAGCCTTTAAGCAAAATCATTGCAGCTTCTAATTTAAAGGAATTAGTTTACGATAAATTTAAAGGTTTTAAGCGCTTTCAAATTGTTATATTAATGCCAAGAGGTACTGAGGAAGCCGTTAAAAAATTACAAGCTGAAATTAACTCCTATGAGGATATGCGGTTCTGGCATTTTGTTTTTGGCGAACCTCAAGACATTAAACGTGTTTTTTATAGTTTAAAAAGCACTGAGGACCTTGATGCCGATTTAGCAACCGACTATATCTTTTTAGTTGATAAAGACCTGAATCAACGCGGACGATTGGATGATAGAACCGATCCTGAGATTGAAAAAAATAAACCTGTATACCGATTAAACGCATATAACTGCATTGAGGTGGCCGAAATTAAAAATAAAATGAGTGACGATTTGCGTATTGTTTTTACCGAATACCGTCAAAAGCGTAAAGGGGAGTTTAATTCGGATACCAGACGTGCAAACGATTTAAATAGTCAAAATGAAGAAAAATAACTATTCATACATTGGCATTGCCTTTATTATTCTTGTTTTTGGAATTCTTTTCATTCCTAAAATTGTAGATAGAATTACCAATAAGGATGTCATTAGAAATGAAAGCAGAAGTAATTCTGTCAAAGAAAATCCGGCTCAAACATCCGATTTAGCATTCATCGAAATTAATGGAGAGGCTAAAAAAGTACCTCATTTTTCTTTTATCGATCAAAATGGTAACACGATTACGAATAAAGATTATGATGGTAAAGTTTACGTTGTAGAGTTCTTTTTCACGACTTGTCCAACCATTTGTCCGCGCATGAATGCTAACCTCGTTCAAATTCAAAATACTTTTGAAGGTTTTGAGGACTTTGGAGTGGCTTCCTTTACCATAAACCCAGATTACGATACCCAAGAAGTACTTAAAGCTTACGCTGAAAACTACGGAATTACAAACTCAAATTGGCATTTAATGACTGGCGATAAAGACGCTATTTACAAATTGTCTAATGAAGGTTTTAATCTTTATAGCGCTCAAGATGATGAGGCCGCTGGTGGCTTTGAACATTCAGGAAATTTTGCTTTGGTTGATAAAAATGGTTTCATCCGTTCAAGAAAGGATGATTTTGGAAATCCGATTATTTATTACAGAGGTATCGTTTCAGAAAAAGAACAAGTAGATGAAGACGGTGTGAAAGAAGAAATTAGTGCCCTAAAAGCAGATATTAAAAAATTATTAAACGAGTAGTTATAACCTACAATTACAGAATATGAGTAACTCAAGTATGATGCTAAATGAAAAAAAATATAACAGATTAATTATTGTATTGTCTGTACTAATACCTGTTGTGGTTGCTATTTTGTTTGGAGTTAAAATTCCTAACGTCGAGCCCTTATCGTTTTTACCACCTATTTATGCATCGATCAATGCGCTTACCGCTTTAGTGCTTGTTTTAGCTTTTTTAGCGATTCGAAAAAAGAATGTGAAGCTGCATAAGCAACTAATGATTTTCGCCATCGTACTTTCAACATCATTTCTAGTGATGTATGTGGCATACCATATGACTAGCGATTCGACAAAATTTGGAGGCAAGGGACTTATAAAGTATGTTTACTATTTCATTTTAATAAGCCATATTATTTTATCTATCGTTGTGATTCCTTTTGTATTGATTACTTTTTTACGCGGACTTACAAATCAGGTGGAAAGGCATAAAAAAATAGCGAAAATTACTTTTCCGTTATGGTTATATGTAGCTGTTACTGGAGTGATTGTTTATATTATGATTTCTCCGTACTACGTTTAAAACGGCTTACATGAAAACACGGTTTTTAATTATATTATTTTTTTGTACTAGCTTGTTTCAAGCTTCAGCACAGTGTGCTATGTGTCGGGCTGTATTAGAAACAGCCGAAGGGCAGTCTGCTGCCGAAGGTATTAACGACGGCATTGTGTATCTCATGGCCATACCATACGTGTTAGTGGCGGGAATGGGTTATTTTGTTTATAGAAAGTACCGTACGCTAAAAAAGGAAGGCTAAAATTTTTTTACGTTGTATTGTAACATTTCTTTGTGTTGTTAGTCTTATTGTAAAGTCTTTAGCCAAAAAACTTAAATAGAAATGTTGAAAATCAGCGAACTTCACAAGTCCTACAAAATAGGCGATTCCAGTTTACATGTTTTAAAAGGTATCGATCTTTCTGTTGAAGCAGGCGAGATGGTCGCCATTATGGGATCTTCAGGTTCGGGAAAATCAACACTTCTTAATATTATAGGTATGCTAGATGAAGCCGATGAAGGTGAATATATTTTAGATGGCTTACCTATAAAAAACCTCACAGAAAAAAAAGCTGCAGTTTATAGAAACAAGTTTTTAGGATTTATTTTTCAATCCTTCAACTTAATCAACTATAAAAATGCGCTCGAAAATGTTGCTTTACCACTGTATTATCAAGGCTTAAAACGTAAAGAGCGCCTAGAAAAGGCTGCTTTTCATTTAGAAAAAGTAGGACTTTCAGCTTGGGCACATCATTTACCTAAAGAGCTTTCTGGTGGTCAAAAACAACGTGTAGCCATTGCAAGAGCTTTAGCTGCTAACCCAAAACTACTTTTAGCAGATGAACCTACAGGTGCTTTAGATACCAAAACATCTCATGAAATCATGGCTTTTATTCAACATCTTAATGATGAAGGTAAAACCATTTTAATGGTAACACACGAAGAAGATATTGCTAATATGTGTAAACGTATTGTCCGCTTACGCGACGGAATAATTCTTGAAGACACCATTGTAAACCAGGTTAGAGCAGAGCAGTATGTTTGATATCGATCTTTGGCGAGAAATATTTCAAAGCATCAATAAAAACCGAACACGTAGTTTGATGTCGGGATTTACTGTAGCTTTTGCTATCCTATTATTCGCTATCCTTTTTGGTATCGCAAACGGATTAAAAAACACCTTTAAGGAGGCTTTTGGTACCGATGCGAATAATTCCATAATGATTTTCCCTGGACGCACTACAAAAGCATATAAAGGGTTGCAGGTAGGAAGACAAATCCAGTTTAAAAATGAAGATCGCGCGCTTATAAAAGAGAAATATGGCGACAAAGTACAGTTTATCACATCCAAAGTCAATAAAAGCGTGAGTGCTTCTTATCGCGGTGAAAAAAACAATTATGAGCTGCGAGGGGTGTACCCCGAATTTATGTTTATTGAAAATAATGTGGTTAAATCGGGACGGTATATTAATCAGAATGACTTAGATAATAAAGCTAAAGTCGTAGTCATTGGTAAATCTGTTGAAGATGATTTGTTTTTCAAAGAAGATCCTATTGGTAAATATATTAACCTGAGTGGTATACAATATAAAATTGTTGGGGTCTTTACCGATGATGAAGGCGATAGTGAAGAAAGTGTGATTTATATGCCCATTACAACCACACAGTTTGTGTATGGCAATAATGATTTTATAGACTTACTGCATCTCACCTATAATCCTGAAATGTCTAACGATCAAGCCTTAGCTTTTGGGAACTCCATTAAAAAAGTTTTAAAAGATAAATTTGATGTTGCTAGAGATGACCAACGTGCCATCAGAATGAGGAACATGGCCGAAGGCACCAAAAAAGTGGAACTGATGACTTCTAGTTTAACCGTTATTATCCTAGTTATTGGCTTTGGTACCCTTATCGCAGGGATTGTGGGGATAAGCAATATCATGATTTTTGTTGTTAAGGAGCGTACTAAGGAAATCGGTATTCGTAAAGCACTAGGAGCTACACCCCGTTCTATTGTGTCGATTATTTTAATCGAGTCGATTATCATAACTACCATTGCTGGTTATATCGGCCTGCTAATAGGCGTTGGTGTGTTGGAACTTGTAGGGCCTAGTTTGGAAGTTTATTTCATAAAAGATCCTGGGGTAAGTAACAGTTTAGTAGTTGGTGCTACTCTTACACTTATTGTCGCGGGTGCTATTGCGGGTTATTTACCAGCTAAAAAGGCGTCAGAAATTAAACCTATAATAGCTTTAAGAAACGATTAACGATGTTCAGATTTTTATTCGATAGAGATACATGGCAAGAAGTTTTTGATAGCTTGAGTAAAAATAAACTGAGGTCTATTTTAACTATGGTAGGTGTCTGGTGGGGAATTTTATTATTAATCGGTCTGTTAGGTTCAGCTAGAGGCTTAGAAAACTCCTTTAACAGATTGTTTGGCGATTTTGCCACGAATACTGTTTTTATATGGGGGCAAAATACTGGGAAATCATTTAAAGGGTTTCAAGAGGGTCGTCGTGTTAATTTAACGCTCACTGATGCTAAAAAAATCGAAGAAAATGTTCAAGGTGTTGAATTTGTACTGCCGCGAAGTCAGCAACCAACAGTCATAACCAGAAACTTTTTGTCAGGAAGTTTTCAAATGGCCGGTGATTATCCATTGCTGGATCAATTACAGAAGAAGAAGTTAATTCACGGACGCTTCATTAATCAAAGTGATATTCACGACCGAAAGAAAATTGCAGTGATTTCTGAAGATGCCTATAAGCAACTATTCGAAGTCGATGAAGATCCTATCGGAAAGTATTTAGATGTTAATGGCATTAATTTTTTGGTAGTTGGAATGTTTGAAACAGGAGATGTCAACATGGGACCTGCAACCGATGTGCACATTCCATTTACTACTTTTCAACAGATTTATAATAAGGGCGATCAAATTGGTTGGATGATGATAACGGGAAAACCCGAATACGATATCAAACAGATTGAAGCCGATACTAAATTATTACTTAAAAATCTAAACCACATTCATCCAGAAGATACTAGAGCTTTTGGTAGTTTTAATTTGGGTAAAGAATTTGCAAAAATGACAGGCTTTTTAACAGGCATGCAGTTTTTAACTTGGTTTGTAGGTATAGCGACTTTAATTGCAGGTGTTTTTGCTATTGGGAATATCCTTTTAATCACCGTAAAAGAACGTACAAAAGAAATTGGATTAAGGCGCGCCCTTGGAGCCACACCGTTTGAAATAAAGAGACAAATTGTAGTCGAGGCTGTTTTTATCACTTTAGTAGCAGGTATCATAGGAATTATTTCTGGTGGATGGATACTCATAGCCTTAGATCACTTTTTTGGTCAGGGTGAAGATGCCGCCATCGTGAACGCTTCAGTTTCTATAGCCGTCGTTTTCGTAGCCTTAGCTATTTTAGTGTTTTTAGGAACTTTAATTGGGTTAATTCCTGCAACCAAGGCCACAAGCATTAAACCCATTGAAGCATTAAGAGAAGAATAAATAATAAGCAACACAATGAATAAAACCGTAAAAATTATTTTAGTCATAGTCGTTATTGTACTATTAGCTTTTGTATTAAAATACTTTAAAGATTCGAACTCCAAAGACATTTTGGAATACCAAGTTGAGGAACCTTTTTACACTTCGATAAATACCAAAGCGGTGGCTACGGGTAAATTAAATCCCGAAGAAGAAATTGAATTAAAGCCTCAGATTTCTGGAATTGTCGATAAAATTATGGTAGAAGAAGGTGATGTTGTAGAGAAGGGGGCCTTAATTGCTACCATTCGAGTGGTGCCTAACGAGCAAAATTTAGTGAGTGCAAAAAGTAGAATTGCTACGGCAAAACTATCTTATGAAAACTCGAAAATTTTATATGATCGAAACAAAAGTTTATTCGACAAAGGGGTGATTTCAAGACAAGATTTTGAAAATAGCGAATTGTCCTTCATGCAAGCCAAGGAAACCTATCATCAAGCACAAAATGATTATAAGATTATTAAACAAGGATCGGTATCTGGTGGTTCCACTTCAAATACCAGCATCGTAGCACAAATTGCTGGGACGATTTTAGAAATTCCTGTACGTGAAGGTAATCAAGTTATTGAAAGTAATAATTTTAATGATGGTACAACCATTGCGACTATTGCTGATATGAGCAAGATGATTTTTGAAGGTAAAGTTGATGAAGCAGAAGTTGGAAAAATTAAAGAAGGCAAAGCAATTAAAGTGGTTTTAGGTGCGATTCAAGATGAAGAATATCCTGCAGTATTAACCTTTGTTGCTCCTAAAGGAATTGAAGAAAATGGCGCGGTACAGTTTACTATTAAAGCTGACGTAAAAATTGAAGGCAAATCAAATATTAGAGCAGGTTATAGCGCTAATGCTGAAATTGAATTGGAGAATAAAGAAAAGGTTTTAGCCATTCGTGAAGCTTTGTTACAATACAACCGTATTACCGAAAAGCCTTTTGTAGAGATTTTAGATGGTGAAAACAAATACAAAAAGCAAGATGTCGAGCTTGGTTTGTCAGACGGTATCGATGTTGAGATAGTAAAAGGGGTGAAAGAAGGTGATAAAATTAAGGTTTGGAATAAAGCTTCAGAAGATAATGAAGACGAAGTAGGTCGTAAAGGAGGAAAACGTTAGTCATATGGAAATATTAAAATATAAAATATTATTAGGTTGCTTTCTTATAGCTTCTGTGTCGATAGCTCAGGAAAAATTATGGACACTTCAGGATTGTGTTAATTATGCACTAGAAAATAATATTTCTGTCAAGCAAACAGAATTAGATACCCAGGTTGCCGATCAAGATTTAGTAAGTGCAAAGGGAAACTTTCTACCAAATTTAAATGGCTCTGCTTCACAAAACTATAACTTTGGGTCCTTTATTGGTCAAGATGGAAACCGTGTTTCTAGAGATTCTCGTGGTAACAACTTTGGTTTAAGTTCTAGTACTGTTTTATTTAATGGCTTTCAAAATACAAATATTTATAAACAGGCAAAGTTAGGTATTCAATCTAGCCAGTTGCAGTTGTCTATTTTGAAAGATAACATTTCGCTAAATGTTGTAAATCAATTTTTAAACATTATGCTTAATCGTGAGAATTTAAAAGTGGCACATGAGCAAGTGGATATCACCACGAAGCAAGTTAATCAAATTCAGGAATTGGTGAATTCTGGTGTTCGTGCTAAAGTCGATTTATACGAAGTGAAAGCACAATTGGCAAGCGATCAAGAGCAGTTAATTAATGCTGAAAACAGTTTAGAACTAGCCAATTTGGCTTTAGCACAATTGTTACAAATCCCAAATGAAGGTTTTGAGGTAAGTGCTATGGAAATAGAATTGCCATATGTCGTTTTAGAACATAAGAGCGCTTCTGAGATTTATAATTTTGCACTGTCCAACAGGCCTGAAATTAAGGTTGCAGAACTAAATATAGAAGATGCAGAATTAGGGACTAATATTGCTAAGAGTAGTTTTTATCCAACTTTAAGTTTTGGCGCTGGTTTAGGAACGTCGTATCAGCATTTTCAAGGTCAAGAAGATTTAAGACCCATTATAGATCCTTCAGATCCAAATAATATTATTCTTGTAGATAATGGTTTCGGTCAGCAATTAGAAGATAATTTAGGTTATAACTTCGGGTTTAGTTTGAATATCCCTATTTTCAACAGATTTCAAACTAAAGTCAATGTTAATAAAGCTGAAATCAACGTTAAAAAATTAGAATATTCTTTAGAACAAGAGAAGCAAGATTTACGAACCAATATAGAACAAGCTTACGCTGATGCTAAGGCCGCATTTAATCAATATCAAGCCTCAAAAGCGTCGTTGGATGCTCAAACAGAGTCTTTTAAAAATGCCGAGGAAAGCTATAAATTAGGCGTTATGAACTCTTTTGATTTTGAGCAGGTTAGAAACCGATTGGTAAATTCAAAATCCAACATTATAAATGCCAAATACAATTTTGTTTTTAAGACAAAAGTTTTAGACTTTTACATGGGAAAACCTTTAACAGATTAACGTGAACACATACATACTAAACATTGAAACAGCAACCACCAATTGCTCGGTAGCCTTGTCTAAAAATGGTAAAACTATTGTTTTAGAAGAAGACAATGATAAAAATTATTCGCATGCCGAGCGCCTTCATGTATATATCGATACGGTTTTAAAGGAAGGGAACATCACTTCTAAAGATTTATCAGCGATATCAGTCAGTAAAGGACCGGGTTCATATACTGGATTACGTATTGGTGTTTCGGCAGCAAAAGGTCTTGCTTATGCCTTAAACAAACCATTAATAGCGGTGCCTACGCTAGAAGCATTAGCACAACAAGTGAAAGCAGAGAGTGGTGTTATTGTAGCTATGTTAGATGCTAGACGTATGGAAGTGTACTCGGCCGTTTATGATACTAATTATAATGAGGTACGTGAGACACAAGCCCAAATTTTAGATGAATCGTCTTTCATGGAATATTTAGAGCAAGGACTGGTTTATTTTGTTGGAAGCGGTGTAGAAAAAACAAAAACCATAATTCAGCATCCCAATGCGCGCTTTATAGATGGTAAATTACCTTCGGCCAATTATATGGGTGAGATCGCTAATATGAAGTACAAAATAAGCGACACCGAAGATGTCGCTTATTTTGAACCTTATTACTTGAAAGATTTTGTAGCTCTAAAGCCAAAACCAAAGTCTTAAAAGTATTAAGACTCTTTATGAATTTCAACTTGATGTGGGTAAGGAATTTCAATTCCAGCTGCATCAAGAGCTTCTTTTACATTTTCAGTAACATCAAAATACACAGTCCAATAGTCTCCAGAAGCACACCATGGTCTCACGGCAAAGTTTACCGAGCTATCAGCTAATTCAGAAACATTAACTGTTGGTGCAGGTTCTTCAATTACTAATGGATGTGCTTTTAAAACATTCATTAAAACTTCTTTAGTCTTTTTGATATCTGAAGCGTAATCAACACCAAAAGTTAAATCTACACGACGTGTTCCTGCAACCGTATAGTTTACAATATTTCCGTTAGATAAAGATCCATTAGGAATGATAATTTCTTTGTTTGATAAACCTGTAAGTTTGGTAGTAAAAATGGTAATTTCTTTTACACCACCAATTTCACCTTGAGCTTCAATAACATCACCAACTTTAAATGGTTTAAAAATCATAATAAGCACACCTCCAGCAAAGTTTGAAAGCGATCCTTGTAAGGCTAAACCAACAGCTAAACCAGCAGCAGCAATAATAGCGGCAAATGATGTTGTTTCTACACCTAAAGTACCCAGTACTACGATAATTAAAACAATTTTAAGTCCCCATCCCGCAAGATTAGATAAGAAACCTTGAAGACTCTCGTCGTAGTTTCCTTTAGACATAATCGTTTTTATGCCTTTTAAAAGTTTTGAGATAACCCAAGAACCAATGATCCATATAACTATGGCTCCTATAAGTTTAAGTCCGTAATCTACGGCTAAAGCCATCCAGGCTTCAAAGTCAATTTTTTCTAATTCCATCATGTTGTTTAAAAATTAAGTTTGTTTCAAAAATATTAACAATTCGGAACAATTCTTCTATGAAACGATAAAAAATAGTTAAGTTTCATTAAAAAAAGACGAAAAACAGAAAAACAAGTATGGCAGGAAGTGCCTGTACAAAAAAGATGACTTTGTTTTTTGTAGAATAAAAGCCATAAATACCAGCAATTGCAATACAAATTAGAAAAAAAGAAGCAAGTCTTTCGGAATTTTCATAAATAGAAAACCATAACCCTGCAGCTAAAAAACCATTATAAAGTCCTTGATTTGCTGCTAATACTTTCGTGTTTTGAGCAAATTCTTTTGATTCTAATTTAAAAGCTTTAATGCCTTTAGGTTTATCCCATAAAAACATTTCCAGAATTAAAAAATAAAAATGTAAAAAGGCTATGAAGCTTAAAAGGATGATTTGGATGATTGTCATGAGTGATTTGGTCGTTTTTAATGACGTTGTATAAAAAAAGCTGCCTTAAAAGTTATTTTTACGTCAATCTGATTTTATTTCGGATTCTCATAATTATTGAATTTCAATGTCATGAGATTCTGTGTCGAGCACAGAATAACGATGGTTTTAACTTTTAAGACAGCCTCTTTATTTTTTTTGTAATGGTTTAATCTACTTCAAAAGTGATCTTCACATTGACTCTAAATTCCGTCACTTCACCGTCTTTTACGTTAGCACTATGGTCCTGAACATAAACAGAGCGGATGTTTTTTAACGATTTTGAAGCGTGTTTAACGGCTTGTTTTGTTGCATCTTCCCAGCTTTTTTCTGAGTTAGCTAAAATTTCAATTACTTTTAATACTGCCATGATTTTTGTTTATTTAAGTTGAATCTTAAAGTTAACAAAAATTATTGGGATTATCCGTTAATTGCCTCAACCATAGCAACTTTCCCTGGTAACATTTCTTTTAGCATGTTCTCTATACCACTTTTTAGGGTATAGGTTGACGAAGGACAACCGCTACAAGCACCTTGAAGCAGGACACTTACATTTTTAGTATCCGCGTCATAGGATATAAATTGAATATTACCACCATCGCTCGCCACAGCTGGTTTAACGTATTCTTCAAGAATATTTATAATTTCCTTTGAAGTATCGTCTAACGATTCAAAATGGCTATCTAATTGCTGATTTGTTTTTTCTAAACTTTCAGCAGCATTAGCCACAACGATTTCTTTTCCGTTTTCAATAAACGATCTAATAAACTCTCTAACCTCAATAGTAACATCCTGCCACTCGGCCATATCATATTTAGTTATAGATACGTAGTTTTCATCTAAAAACACACTTTTTACAAATGGGAAATGAAATAATTCGGTCGCTAATGGCGATAATTTCGCTTCATCGATACTGGTAAATTCAAAAAGTGCATTCACTATTTTTTTATTAGCAACAAACTTCATTACCGAAGGGTTAGGCGTGCTTTCAGCGTATACCGTAACAGGTACTTTCTTAGCAGTTGTCGTGTCTTCAACCACAATGCCACCATCATTAAGATAGGCTTCAATTTGTTCGGCTACTTCATCCTGTACATCATTCCACTCTACAATATTATAGCGTTCTACAGCAATAAAATTCCCGGATATATATACCTTTTTTACAAATGGTAAATAAAATAATTGCTGTGCTAAAGGTGAGGCCTTAGCTTCGTCGATATTATTAAACTCAAAACTTTGGTGTTGTGTAATAAATTGATTGACTTCAAATTTTACAATCGCATTATTTGTGGTCTCTTGCACGGAAACTTTAAAAGTGTTCATCTTATCTATTTTTTGCAAAAATACGAAAACTAAATGTGAGCATTAAATATATTTGAAAGGCTTTCGATATTTCTAAATTTCGATATTATATGGAAAAATTATCAAGTTGTTCGTTTCAATATGATTTGATGTTGTGGTGCGTTGTGCAGTAATTTCAAAGCTGAAATGGTACTATATTTAGAGGGGTTTTTGGGGAATTCTTATTAAATTCATGAATTTAAGTACCTAAAGGGTGAAAATACATGTATTATTTCTATCAAATTTCGTTTATTACACATTAATATAGCGAAGGTATTGAAAGGTAATAAGTTGTATTGCCATTTTAATAATTTACATGTTGAAATATTGCCTGTTTTTTATGTAAATACGTTATGTTTGTTAATTGATTAAACAAAGACTACTTTATATTATGAAACTAAACCACGTTATTCTTGCGGTTGTAGCTCTACTAAGCTTTCAATTTGTAAGAGCCCAGGAAGGCATGCCTATTTATGCCGATTATTTAAGTGATAATTATTATTTAATTCATCCTTCTATGGCTGGTGCCGCTAATTGTGGTAAAATTCGAGTAACAGGTAGACAACAGTGGTTTGGGCAAGACAATGCCCCTAAACTATTAACAGTAAGTGCTAACAGTAAAATTGGTGAATCGCAATCGGCAATAGGTGGTATTGTTTACACCGATAAAAACGGATACCATTCGCAAACGGGAGGTTATTTAACTTATGCACATCATCTTATGTTTTCTAGAAGTGCAACCGACTTAAACATGCTTTCTTTTGGTTTAAGTGCTGGGTTTATTCAGTATAAATTGGATGAAACCGAGTTTTTAAACGATTTACCAGTTCGTGATCCTAATATCGATGGAATTGTACAAAGTGATGCCAATTTTAATTTAGATTTTGGGTTTTCATACTTTTACTTAAACTTTTATGCTCATGCTACCGTTAAAAACTTACTTAATAATTCCGGTATTAATAACGATCTTGAAATTACAAGTAACCTAAGACGTTTTTTATTTTCAACAGGTTATGTGTTTAACCGACCAGGGAGCTCTTGGTCTTTTGAGCCGTCGACGTTATATCAATATAAGGCGGGTACAAAGGAAAATATTATTGATATCAATGCTAAGGTTTATAAGCAAATGGATTTCGGACAAGTTTGGGCAGGTTTATCTTACCGTCAAAGTCTAGATGGTGCCGAATACCAAACGGACGCTAACACTATTGAAACTCAAAAACTCAATCAAATTACACCGCTAGTTGGTGTTAATTATGAACGTTTTATGTTTGCATATACATATACTTATCAAACGAATGATATTGTATTTACTAATGGTGGATTTCATCAATTTTCTTTAGGTTATGACTTCAATTGTGCCCCTAAGCGTTACGAGTGTCATTGTCCTGCTGTTAATTAGATTAGAATAAGGACCAGGAGCCAAGAGTTAAGATTTGTAAAGCCAATAACTATTAACCAATAACCCTATAGTCAGCATGCCTGTAATAAAACCCGTAAATGGCAAATCGCCTCAAATTCCAGAAGATTGTTTTGTAGCTGAAAACGCAACCATCGTTGGAGATGTTACCATAGGTAAACAAGGTAGTATTTGGTTTAGTGCTGTAGTTCGTGGCGATGTTAATTACATTAAAATGGGCAATAAGGTGAACATACAAGATGGTGCTGTAATTCATGCTACATATCTTACTGCGCCCACCAATATTGGTAATAACGTGTCTATAGGACATAATGCCCTGGTGCACGGTTGTACTATTCACGACAATGTCCTTATTGGTATGGGAAGCATCGTTATGGACGGTTGTGTTGTTGAAAGCAATAGTATTATTGCGGCTGGTGCTGTAGTTACTAAAAATACTAGAGTAGAGGCTGGCAGTATCTATGCTGGTGTACCTGCTAAAAAGGTTAAGGATGTAAGTCCAGAGTTACTATCGGACGAAATTAACCGTATTGCCGATAACTACATTAAATATTCTAGTTGGTTTAAAGAATAAACAGCAATACTTTAAGTTTAAGCTCTTAGGGTTGTTTTTTTAGGGCGTTACCACAAGGGTCGCGTTTTCCACTATATCTTTTTTGGGTTATGTTTTCGTAGCTTTTTTAGTATTTTGAGTCAAAATGAAGGTATGGAAGCTAAAATTGTAGTTACCCAACCAAAAAAGGATGCCGTTGCAACCGCTAACGCAAAATCTTACCTTTTAAAAGTCCAGATAAGAAATATCATTAGACGCCCCCAAAAGCGTTGTAATAACCTGAGGATTCGCATTTGTAAATAATGTTGATTTGCCTTTTTTAGTAGACTGGTTTAGTAAATTGTGTTGAATTAAAACGGCTTTCGTTTGTCTAGCAACCGCTTCACCAGAATCTATAATTTTTATGCTTTTAGGTAATATTTTTAAAAGTATTGGGATAAGGTAAGGGTAATGGGTACAGCCTAAAACAAGGTAATCTATATCGGCATCAATCATGGGTTTAAGGTATACTTCTAACAGCCCTGTCATGGCTTCAGAGTGTAGTTTTCCGTCTTCAATAAGTTCTACAATACCATGCCCTTCTTGTTCTATAATTTTAGAGTCACTGGCGAATAAATGGGCCGTTTTATGAAAAAGCTCACTACTTAAGGTCCCTTTTGTAGCCAAAATACCTATGGTATGTGTTTTGCTGTTTAATGCGGCTGGTTTAATGGCTGGTTCTATCCCAATAAAAGGTATATTGTAATTCTTCCGAAGATAGTCTATAGCGTTTGTTGTAGCCGTATTACAAGCCACTACAATAAGTTTACAACCTTGCGCGATTAAATATTCTGTGTTTTTAATGCTGAGATCTATAATGGCCTGTTTCCCTTTAGGGCCATATGGGGCATTCTTACTATCGGCTAGATAAATCATATTTTCGTGCGGTAACAAGGCTTGGATTTCTTTCCAAATGGAAGTCCCCCCAACACCAGAATCGAAAATGCCAATAGGTTGTTTGCTCATAGTTTAACAAAAATAAAAAAGCTGCCTATACAAGGCAGCTTTTTTTGGAATTATTATGTTTTACTATGTTGTAGTCATTTAATCATCAGTCCTTTTTACAGCTCTTTTTCTCGCATATGAACCATTTTCACTAATAAATAATTGGTATGAATCTGTGTCTTCAAATAAATAGATATATCCAGTTTCTGAATCTTCATATATTATAGTTGTATTCTTTTCTAATAACGATTGGATGTATTCTGATTCTTCTGTTTTTATAACAAAAGCCTGCTCTTTATTTGTAACGTCAGTTTTCATATGGTATGCCTTACCATCTATAATATAAGTTGAATTTTCGTAGTTGATCTCAGACGATACATCAGAATTGGTGCTACAGGATAATAAAACAGTTAATAGGAGAAGGGTAATAAAATTTTTCATAAACTTCTTATTTTGGATTTAAATAAGCCTCTAATGTAAGTTAATACCTATAATATCGAAGATAATACGTGTTAAAAAAATGTTAAAATTTATTTGATTTTAAGGTATAATAAAAAAGCCACCTCTAAGTAAGAGGTAGCTTTAATTATGTCGTTTGACGTTTTGTGTTAGATCCCTAACTTTTTCTTCACGTCGGCTAAAATGTCTTTTCCGTCAGCAACGATTAAAGAAGCTCTATCTACTACGTAATCGTAACCTTGAGCTTTAGCAACTTCTTGAATAGCTTTCATTGCTTTCTCTTGGATAGGCTTAAATAACTCAGCTTCTTTTTTAGCGATGTCTTGTTGAGCATCAGCTCTAAACTGCTGAATACGTTGTTGTTTTTCTTGTAATTCTAAACCTCTTTTTTGGTTTTCTTCATCTGTTTTTGTTGCAGCTTCAGCTTCGTATTGTTTTACTGTGTTTTGGTACTCAGTAATAGAAGCTTGAATATCTGTTTGGTATGTTTTACCTAAAGTTTCAATCTCTGTTTGAGCCGCTTTAGCTTCTGGCATTGCTGCGATTAACTCTTGCGTATTTATATGTGCAATCTTGCTTTGTGCTTGAGTAAAACTAACTGTTGCAATACAAAATGCAGTTGCTAATAAGAGATTTTTTAATTGTTTCATTTTTAATAGTATTAAGTGTGTTATAAATTGATTATTTGTTTTGGTTTATACTGTCTCTTGCGCGTTGGCGCTCTTCTAATATTTTACGTTTTCTTTCTTCTAATTCTTTTTTTCTAGCTTCGCGATCGGCGAGTTTCTTTTGTCTGTTTTCTTCTATGAGTTGTTCTCTAGTTTTGGTTTCAGGTGCATTTTCCTTAGCAGTTTCTCCAGATTCTTCAATGTCATCACCGACTTCACCTTCTTCTTGTGGTGTAACACCGTTTCTAGCATCTAACTTGGCTTGACGTTCACGTTCTCGCTCTTCAATGATTTTCTGACGTCTTTCTAGAGCTTCTTGTTTTTTTGCTTCCCTAGCAGCCAAAACTTCTCGTTTTCGAGCTTCGGCAGCACTTTCACGAGCTTCAAGTTCCTCATTTATTTCCGGAACCAGTTCTTCTTCTTCGGCCGCTTTACGCTCTGTTCGGTTTTGTGCTTGATTTCTTTTTGCAGTTCTTGAAATACTTCTTAAAATCTGCTCGCTTAAATCATAACGTTTTGCCGAGAATAACATAGTGGCATCCGAAGATTTATCGAAAATAAAATCATATTTTTTACCTTCTGCGATATCTTGAACTGCCGAAAAAATTTGATCTTGTATCGGTTGCATTAATTGCTTTCTTTGAATGAACAAATCACCGTTTGGACCAAATCGTTTTTGTTGGTAGTCTAAAATTTCACTTTCTTCAAAATCGATGTCTTCTTCGCGTTCATGAATTAGTTCTTCCGTTAAAAGAACCTTTTCAGTGGTTAGGTCTTTTCTTTTTTGTTCAACAGCTTGCAACTTTTCATGGATTTCATTTTTCCATTTCTCAGCTTTTTGGTTTAACTGTTTCGTGGCTTCTTGATATTCGGGTACATTTTCTAAAATATATTCGGTATCAATATAGCCTATTCTAACCCCACGCTGCGCATGTAAATTAAAACATGCCGTAAAAATTAATATCAGTAAAAAAAGAACGTTGCTTTTATGATTTGTCAACATGTTTCTAATTTGGGTAACAAATAACGGGCTTATAATGTCATTTTTAAATGTTGTGTTTTTTAACAAGGCTCGTTTCATTTGGTTAATGTTTAGTGTTTGGTTTTAAAGTTTTAAAAGGGTAAACAAGGACGCCTTTTAAAATACAATCTTCAAAATTAACGAAATATAATCTTAAAAATTTTAATTCCCATGCAAAACATTAAAGTGTTATTAGAAAATATCGTGCCACAATAAATTAAGTTTTTAAAATTGTTGCCCAATAATAAAATGTGTTTCCCATCCATTACTTACTGTTGTTCCTGGAATTGGATCAAATCCATAACCAAAATCAATGCCTAATAATCCAAATGCAGGCATGAAAATTCTTAGTCCTACACCAGCTGATCGATTTAAATCGAAAGGATTATAATCTCTAAAACTATCATAGGAGGCTCCAGCTTCGGCAAAACCTAAAGCAAATATTTTAGCCGAGGCTTTTAATGTTATTGGGTAACGTAATTCTAATGAAAACTTATTGTAAATAGTACCTCCGTCTTGGCCAGATAAAGAATTGTTTGGGTAACCACGTAATTGGATAGTTTCCCTACCGTCTAAACTGTAATTCCCTAAACCATCACCACCAACGAAGAAACGCTCAAAAGGAATAACTCCTCTATCATTATTGTAGGCTCCTAGGAACCCAAATTCTGTGCTTGGTCTTAAGACTAAATCTTTAGCAATTTGTGTAAACCATTCTGCTTTAAACTTTATTTTGTAAAATTCTAGCCACTTGTAACGTTCTTGGTCTATTTCAGAGATTCTTTCGTTGGCAGCTAGAACTTCGTCAGGCTGTGTATCAGGTAGATTTCTAATGATATCATTTTCTTCACGTTCAATTTTTAATGCTTCATAATCCACATTGTTAAAGAGTGAATATGGTAAAGTAAGTTTAGCACTTACCGAGTAACTCGATCCTCCTGTTGGATAAATAGGATCTACGCTAGTGTTATTTCTACTAAGTCCAATAGTGTACGAAAGGTTGTTCGAGTAGCCGTCACCAAACTCAAAAAGTCCTGTGTTGTAGTTGTTCAAATCATAACGTTGGTAACCAATAGCTTGAGAAAGTGTAAAGAAATCATCTGGAACACTTAAACGTTTTGCTAAACCAAAAGTGATACCTGTAATGTTAAAACTTCTGCTCTTATCTACCTCGTAAGTGAATGGATTCTGTCCGAACTGTTTCGTATGCGATAAAGAAGCCGAAAATTGTACAGGCTTTTTACCACCTAACCAAGGTTCTGAGAACGAAAAACTGTAGGTTTGGTAAAACTGACTGGCTTGTAAACGAAGTGCTAGTTTTTGACCATCACCCATAGGGATTGGTTTATAGGCGTCCTTTTTAAAGATATCTTTTATAGAAAAGTTATTAAAGGATAGTCCTAAAGTACCAATAAATCCACCACCACCGTAGCCACCTTGTAATTCAATTTGACTAGATCCTGTTTCCTTAACCGAGTATTCCATATCTATAGAGCCCTCAACAGGATTTGGGTTTAGGAAGTTTGGCGTTAACTCTTGGGCATCAAAGAACCCTAACTGTCCAAGCTCTCTCACTGTACGAACCACATTAGCTTTACTATATAATTCTCCCGGACGTGTACGTATTTCTCGATAGATAACGTGATCGTTTGTTTTGTCGTTTCCAACAACACTTACATTGTTGAAATAGGCTGGTTTTCCTTCAGAAATTCTAATTTCAGTATCAATAACATGGTTTTCAACATTCACCTCTACCGAGTTGATACTTGAGAATAAATACCCGTTATTTTGATACTGGTTGGTAATATCGAAAGCATCTGGCTTGGAATTGTCAGCAATACGTTCCTGTAAAAGGATGCTGTTATAAACATCGCCTTTGTTAATTCGTAGTAATCGTTTTAAATATAAGTCACTGTAAACAGTATTTCCAATAAAATTGATTTCCCCAAATTTATATTGTTCTCCTTCGGTAACATTAATTTGAAGTGATATGGTTTTATCGTCGTTAACGATAAGGCTGTCCGATATAATTCGGGCATCTCTATAACCATTTTTCTTATACGTGTCAATAACATGACCTAAATCGGCTTGATACGCAGAGTCGATAAATTTAGAGCGTTTCCAAATGCGTAAACGATTTCTTTTTTTCGTGCTTTTCATACTAGCACGAAGTTTTTTATCCTCTAAAACCTCATTGCCATTAAATGTAATATCTTTAATTTTCACTTTGGCACCCCTGTCGATGTTTAATACCATATTCACGCGTTGCGTATCAATAGAATCTTTAACTTCAATAGTGTTTATGTGTACTTTGGTATTATAATAACCGTCCTTTTTATATTTTTTTGTAAGGAAGTTTTTGGTTGTAGTAATTAAGTTTTCAGTAACCTTTACACCTTTATTAAGGTTGTTTTCTTTAATAATTTCGTCTTGCTTCCCTTTTTTAACACCGTTAATTCTAAGTTCGTTAAGCTGAGGTAAATCAGAAAGCCTAATTTGTAGCGTCACAACGTTACCTTCTATATTGGTAACATAAACTTCAATGTCGTTAAAAAGTTTAGAGTTCCAAAGTTTCTTAATGGCGTTACTAATTTCTTCTCCAGGAATGTATATTTCTTTGCCTTTACTTAAACCGGAATATGTGATAATGGTTTGCTCGCTAAAGGTTGTATTTCCTTCTACAGATATCTCGCCAAGTGTATACTTTGTGTTAGGGTTTTGTGCTTCAATAATAAAGCTGCCTATAAAAAGAATTATAGAGGTACAATATTTCAAAAGTGTTAATACAGAAGGTGTATTAACTAAGTTGGTCGCTGGTTTTCCCAAATCGTCGTTCTCTTTTTTGATATTCAATAATAGCTTCATACAAATGTTGTCTGGTAAAATCTGGCCATAGCACACTTGTAAAATGTAATTCGGCGTACGCAATTTGCCACAACAAGAAGTTACTTATGCGTTGTTCTCCGCTGGTTCTGATAAGTAAATCTACATCTGGCAAATTTTGCGTGTAAAGATGCTCATTAATAATTGATTCATCAATATTTTCGGGCGAAATTATATTATTTTTAACTTTATTGCTAATTTCTTTTACTGCGTTTACTATTTCATCTCTTGAGCCATAGCTAAGTGCAAGAGTAAGAGTCATTCGTGTGTTATCTTTGGTTGATTCAATAGCAGATGAAAGCTCTTCAAAAACTTTTTTAGGTAGGGTTTTTAGACAGCCTATAGCAGAAAGTTTGATATTATTTTTTTGAAGGGTCTTTAATTCTTTTGTTAACGATGACACTAAAAGTTTCATAAGCGCTTTAACCTCTAGCTTTGGGCGATTCCAGTTTTCTGTAGAAAAGGCATAAAGCGTGAGGTTTTCTATGCCAAGTTCGGCACAAGCTTCTACGGTTTTTCTTACTGTTTTTGTGCCATTTTCATGTCCAAAAGCACGAATCATACCTTTTTGCTTCGCCCAACGACCATTGCCATCCATAATTATGGCAATATGTTTTGGTAAAGCGTCGGGTATTATATTATTTTTTAAATCCATTTTTATTTCACACAATAACATGGGTTTTGTCCAAACGTATAGGTTAGGGTAAGCCCAGAAAACATGTACCAGTCGTTATTGTTTATATTTCCAAATTGGTATTGCTGTAAATTGTCGGAACTCGGCATACTGCCATCAATTTCATCGGTAAATGTATAGCGAGCACCTACTTCTATACCAACAACAAAATTTCCAACTATTTTGGCTTTAACACCTATGGCCATGGGGATAGCAAAATCCCAACTTGATTTGTTTTCTGAAGTTTGACTTCCATTAATAAAATAGTAATTGCCATAACGTACCGTGCTAATACCACTATAGAGGTAAGGTGTAAATTCTTTTTTTCCGGAATGTAAATCGAAATCTAAAAAGGTGAATTCCATTCCAGCAGAGATTTCTAATAGGTTAGAATCAAAGTCATAATCGCGTTGAATACGTCTCGGGTCTTCTGATTTAGAGTCGTATGCTTTTAAATCGGAATAGATAATCGATGCTCTCCAAGAGTGTCTGGTGCTTCTGTTCCATCGGTATAGGAGACCCAGTGCTGGGGCGTTTGGCGCGATATATTCCGTAGAACCAACATCACCAATTAAATTACTGCCTCCTGCAAAACCACCAATTTCATGAATTTGTGCTTCACAAAAATGGATGCTTAAAATGCTTATTATCAATAGGGTTAAATGCCTCATAAAAATTCAAAAGTTTGCAAATATAATAAATAAGATTAGTTTGTAGTACATTGAACTAAATAGTCTTAGTGTAAAACAGCATTTCTTTATAATTATTGCTTTTATAAGTGTAGATAGTTAGGTTAGTTGTTGCGTTTGTCTTCTCCCCAAAGTAGTTTTTTTCTTAAAGTAATTAGGAAGCTTTCGTCTAGAAGATCAATCATTTTTATTTTGAAATCGGCTTTTTTAATTTTTATCAAAGTCCCGTTATCAAGTGTGGCAATTCTCGAATCTAAAGATACTAAATGGTTTTCTTCACGACCGCTAACCCTAAGGTGGACTTCGGTAGAATCTGGTATAATTAGAGGGCGGGCACTTAAATTATGAGGGGCGATGGGTGTTAATACAAAGCTGTTGGTGCTAGGTGTAATTACGGGGCCGCCACAGCTTAAGGAATATCCTGTTGAGCCTGTTGGTGTTGATAAAATTAATCCGTCACTCCAATAGGAGGTTAAATATTCGCCATCCAAATGGGTTTCCACGGTAATCATGGATGTGGTGTTTTTTCTGCTAACCGCAACTTCATTGAGCGCAAAATTCATCGCGCTAATATCTTTATTTTTCGGTGTTGTTTCCACAGCTAATAAACTACGCTCCGATATTTTGTAATTGCCATCAATAATATTTTGCATGGCGTTTTCAATCACATCGACTTGAATGGTGGCTAAAAATCCAAGGCGTCCTGTATTGATACCAATAATTGGAATGTCAATATCTTTCACAAAAGTAATCGCTCTTAAAATGGTGCCGTCACCTCCAATACTTACTAAAAAATCGAAGGACGTATCTAGGGTGTCAAAGGTTTTAAAGGAGCTGAAATCGTTTATTTGAGCGGAATTTTCTCTTATAAGGTTGAAAAAATGGGTTTCGATATAGGCATCGATGTTTTTTTTCAAGAGATAATTGAATAATCTTTCTACTGAAACAGATGTGTTTTTATTGTAAAATCGTCCGAAAACGGCAACTTTCATATATTATATGTTTAAGTATTTTTTTAAATAATCTGAACGCTCTTTTAGGGTTTCAATATACCCATCTTGTTCATGTCCAGATACGATATTATAGCTGTATCTTCTAAATGTTTGAATAACGTCTGTAATATCTGTTTGTCCAATTTTGAGAGTAATTTGGGCTAAATCACTGCTCATTCTAGAGATAAAAGCCCCGAGTATTTTACCGCCATTAGATTCAACAATCTGACTGATTTCACTAAACGAGTAGTCGTTTGTGCCTTTTTCAATCACTAAAACACCGCCAGACTCCGTGAAAAATGGAGAGTCACTAAACAAACTAATAATATCGTTAAGCTCGTAGTAGCCCAAATACTCATTTTTATCGTTTAGCACCGGCATTATATTGGTAGAGTTTTTGGCAAAAGCCTCTAAAACATCCAACCATAATGTGGTGTCTTGAACAAAAAAACCTTCAATAGAATATTTGTACTCCGTTAAGGATTTAGTTTTCTCAAAACAATAGGCATCGGCTTCAGAAAAACTGCCAATAAAAGCATTGTTCTCATCACTAACAGGGATATGAGAAAAGGTTAGCTGGTTGAAAAGCAACTGCAAATCACTCACCTTGCTCTCTATGTCCAAAGGCTTTATATCGTTTATAATATATTCTGAGAGTTTCATAATTCCTGTTGAATTGGACTGCAAATTAATCAAAAAAAAAGTATGATAGGCTGTTCTACTTTGTATTTTTGCTTTTTAAAACGGATTTATGACAAAGTTAAGTGTTAACATCAATAAGATAGCAACGTTAAGAAATTCACGTGGTGGCGATGTACCTAATGTGGTAGGTTTTGCAAAAGACGCACAGCGTTTTGGGGCCGAAGGGATTACTATTCACCCTAGACCAGATGAAAGGCATATTAGATATCAAGATGCACGCGATTTAAAACCAGAGGTGTACACCGAATATAACATTGAAGGAAACCCTGTAGAGTCCTTTATGAATTTGGTTCTTGAAGTTAAGCCAACACAGGTTACACTCGTGCCGGATGCGGTTGATGCCATAACTAGTAATGCTGGTTGGGATACGATTAAACATAAAGACTTTTTAATTGATGTGATTCAGGAATTTAAAAATAATGGCATTCGAACGTCTATTTTTGTCGATCCTGTTTTAAAGCAAATTGAAGGCGCTAAACTTACAGGAACCGATCGTATTGAATTATATACCGAGGCTTTTGCACATCAATATAGTTTAGGAAATAAATCAGCAATCAAACCTTATTTTGAAAGCGCTCAATTGGCCAATGAACTTGATTTAGGAATCAACGCTGGACACGATTTGTCTTTAGAAAATATTAAATTTTTTAAGGACGAAATTCCTAATTTATTGGAAGTTTCTATAGGTCATGCCTTAATTACCGAAAGTTTGTATTTAGGGGTAGAAAACGTTATTCAAATGTATTTAAACAAACTTAAATAATGCTATTACATTCAACAGTTATAGGTGAAGGAAAGCCTTTTGTTATTTTACACGGATTTTTAGGTATGAGCGATAACTGGAAAACCTTAGGGATGCAGTTTAGCGAGGCAGGATATGAAGTACACTTAGTTGATCAGCGTAATCATGGACGTAGTTTTCACGATGATGCATTTAGCTATGAAGTACTTGCTGAGGACCTAAAATTTTATTGCGAACACTATAATTTACAAGATATCGTACTTCTTGGGCACTCTATGGGCGGAAAAACAGCTATGATGTTTTCTACACTTTACCCAGAATTGGTGTCTAAATTAATTGTTGCCGATATATCGCCTAGGTTTTACCCGGTGCATCACGACGCTATTTTAAACGGATTAAGCGCTATTAAGTTTGATGAAGTTAAGAGTCGCGGACAAGTAGATAAGGTTTTAAGTGACTACGTTAAGGATTTAGGAACCAGACAATTTCTACTTAAAAACTTGTATTGGGTTGAAAAAGGACAGTTGGGTTTACGTATTAACTTAGAGGTGCTTCAAAATGAAGTTGCCGAAGTAGGTGAGGCCTTGCCAAGTCATGCGACATATGGTGGTGATACCTTATTTTTACGTGGCGATCGCTCAGAATATATAGGTGTAGGTGATGAGCGTATTATTAAAACACATTTCCCTAAAGCAAATATCGTTACGATTTCTAACGCAGGTCACTGGTTACATGCTGAAAATCCAAAAGATTTTTATGCTGAAGTGATGAAGTTTGTGTAAATTGTAGGAATTTAAATTCTAAAATCATGAAACTTATTCTAAAATGGTTATTAACTGCTGCTGCCGTGTTTCTATTGGCAAATTTTTTATCTGGTGTCACTGTTGATGGTTATACTACAGCGCTTATAGTTTCGGTTATTTTAGCAGTGTTAAATCTTTTTGTGAAGCCCATTTTGGTAATTTTTACTTTACCGATAACGATTTTTACCTTAGGCTTATTTTTACTTGTTATCAATGCTATAATTATACTTCTGGCAAGTAATCTTACTAGTGGGTTTCATGTAAATGGTATTTGGACTGCTATTATATTTAGTATTCTATTGTCTATTCTAGAATCTATACTCCATTCGCTTATAAAAGAGGATTAAATCACTCTAAAAATCAAGCTCTTAAAAACTTTGTCAGGATATAAAAATATATTATTTTTGCATCCCGATTTTAGTAGCACAAACTCTACGTGTATTCACTCTTAGAGTTTTCCATTGAAATTATCAGGCTCGTTAATTCGGGGATCTATTAATTTTAGGTTTTACAAAAAACCTTATTGTTAAATGCCTAATTTAAGGCTTTATATCATTTAAAATGAATATTACAAGAGAAAACGTTGATGCATTAAATGCTGTTGTTAAAGTGGATATCGCTAAAGAAGACTATAGTGATAAAGTTGAGAAAATCTTATCAGATTACCGTAAAACAGCAAACATTCCAGGTTTTAGAAAAGGACATGTGCCAATGGGCATGGTTAAAAAACAGTACGGAAAAGCTGTTTTGGTTGATGAAGTGAATAAATTATTACAAGACGCTTTAAACAAATATTTAACTGAAGAAAAATTAGATGTATTAGGGCAACCATTACCTAAAGCTCAAGAAGGTATTGATTGGGATGCTGATAACTTTTCATTTGAATTTGAATTAGGGCTTGCACCAGAATTTGACGTAGAGTTAAAAGGAAAAAAAGCGATTACTCAATATAATATCGTTGCTGATGATAAAATGATCGACGAGCAAATTGAGCGTATTCAAAAGCAATACGGGAAATTAGTATCTCAAGATACTGTTGAAAAAGACAGTGAAATCACAGGAACTTTTACTAACGAAGAAAAAGAAATCGATAATACGGTAACTTTAACTTTAGATAAATTCAAAGGTAAAGCTACTGCAAAACAATTTGTAGGGGCTAAAGTAGGTGATGTTATTACTTTAAAAACTAAAGGTCTTTATGATGATGATCACGAACTTATGCATGCTTTAAAATTAAGTCATGATGATGTTCATGGTTTAGATATTGAAGTAAACTTTACCATTACTGAAATTAACGAACGTGAGTTAGCTGATTTAGATCAAGAGCTTTTTGATAAACTTTTTGGTGAAGGTGAAGTAAAATCTGTTGATGAGTTAAAAGCTAAAATCAAGGAAGACGCCGAAAAACAATTTGCTCAACAAGCCGATCAAAAGTTATTAAACGACGTTACTGAATATTTAGTTGAAAACACAAAATTCGATTTACCAGCTGAGTTCTTAACAAAGTGGATGCAAACTGCAGGTGAAAAAGAAATTGATGCCGATCAAGCTAAAGAAGAGTATGAGAAATCTGAAAAAGGTTTGCGTTACCAATTAATTGAAGGAAAATTAATTACCGATAATGACGTTCAAGTAACAATGGACGATATTAAAAATCATGCTAAAGAAATGATTAAAGGGCAAATGGCTCAATTTGGTCAATTGAACCCTTCAGATAAAGAGTTAGAAGATATCGCAGCACGTGTGCTTGGAAACCAAGATGAAGCACGTCGTATTTCTGAGCAGTTAATCAGCCAAAAGTTATTAGCTGTTTACAAAGAAAAAGCAAATCTTAAAGTAAAGGAATTGAGTTACGAAAACTTTGTTAAAGAAGTTTACGGTGACAAATAAATAAAAGAATAATTGTTTATCTTTAAGCGCTTAAACCGGAAGGTTTAAGCGCTTTTTTTTAAACGAAAAGCTTATTTTAGTGATTTTCATGGTATTTGTTTGAAAATCAAGATCACATTAAATAATAAGAAAGAAAACTATGGATTACGCAAAAGAATTTGAAAAGTTCGCGATAAAAGATCAAGGGATTAGCAGCACCTATTACGATAAAATTATTAGTAGTATGTACCCGCAAAATCTGACTCCAAATATTATAGAAGAACGCCAAATGAATATTGCTGTTTTTGATGTATTCTCTCGATTAATGATGGATAGAATCATTTTCTTAGGGACAGGCATTAACGATCAAGTGGCTAATATTGTGCAAGCACAATTGTTGTTTTTAGAAAGCACCGATGCTAATAAAGACATTCAAATTTATATCAACTCTCCAGGAGGAAGTGTATATGCTGGTTTAGGTATTTACGATACTATGCAGTTTATTAAGCCGGATGTGGCAACGATTTGTACAGGAATGGCAGCGTCTATGGGCGCTGTACTTTTATGTGCAGGAGCTAAAGGGAAACGTAGTGGCTTAACACATTCACGTGTTATGATTCATCAGCCTTTAGGTGGTGCGCAAGGTCAAGCTAGTGATATTGAAATTACAGCGAGAGAGATCTTAACTTTAAAAGAGGAATTATACCAAATCATTAGTAAGCATTCAGGACAGGATTACGACAAAGTATATCAGGATAGTGATCGTGATTACTGGATGAAAGCCGATAAAGCTAAGGAGTACGGTATGATTGATGAGATTTTGGCCCGTAATTAAATAAAAATTTGTAATTTTAAATAATTGTTACCTAGGGGTTTATGAAATTTGAAATCCTCTCAAAATAAAATTAATGGCAAAAGAAGAATTAGAATGTTCGTTTTGTGGTAGAAAAAAGCCAGAAACAAATCTGCTTATAGCTGGTCTAGATGCTCACATTTGTGATCGCTGTATAGAGCAAGCGCATGGCATTGTTTTGGAAGAATCGAAACAAAGTGACAGTAGTGATTTATCTGCAGAATTAAAACTAAGGAAACCTCAACAAATCAAGAATTTCTTAGACGAATATATTATTGGTCAAAATGTGACTAAAAAAGTCATGTCTGTGGCTGTTTATAACCATTACAAGCGTTTATTACAACCGGTTACCAATGATGATATAGAAATCCAAAAGAGTAATATCATGATGGTTGGTCAAACAGGTACAGGAAAAACCTTAATGGCTAAAACCATTGCAAAAATGTTAAATGTACCATTGGCTATAGTCGATGCTACAGTTTTAACAGAGGCTGGTTACGTAGGTGAAGATGTAGAAAGTATTTTAACTCGCTTATTACAAGCTGCCGATTATAATCTTGAAAAGGCAGAAAAGGGTATTGTTTTTATTGATGAAATTGATAAAATTGCAAGAAAGAGTGATAATCCTTCCATAACACGAGATGTGTCTGGTGAAGGGGTGCAACAAGCTCTTTTAAAACTTTTAGAAGGTACTGTAGTTAACGTGCCACCAAAAGGCGGAAGAAAACACCCAGATCAAAAATTTATTGAAGTAAATACTGAAAATATTTTATTTATCGCTGGTGGTGCTTTTGATGGTATTGATCGTGTTATTTCTAAACGTTTGAATATGCAAGCGGTTGGTTATAGCGCATCCATTTCTGAAGATGTCGTTGATCAAGATCACTTATTACAATATATTATTCCAAAAGACTTAAAGGATTTTGGTTTAATTCCTGAAATTATTGGGCGTTTACCTGTATTAACTTATATGGATCCATTGGATGCAGAAACTTTAAGAGCCATTCTTACACAACCTAAAAATGCTATTATTAAGCAATATAAAAAGTTGTTTACAATGGATGATATTGAGTTTTCAATTACTGATGGCGCTTTAGATTTTATCGTAAATAAAGCTATCGAATATAAATTAGGAGCAAGAGGTTTACGTTCTTTATGTGAAGAAATATTAACCGATGCGATGTTTGAATTGCCAAGTAGTAAAGAAAAAACGTTGAATGTTACTAAGGCATATGCCGAAGAGAAATTAACAAAAACAACATTAAAGAAACTAAAAGCGGTTTCATAATGGGTTGGTTAAAGTAAAATAAAAAAGAGACTATCTATAAAAGGTAGTCTCTTTTTTTTGTTTAACATTTTATTAACTTTATTTTAGTTCGGTTTGTTCCGAACCAATATTATATTTGTAGCTTAATTTTGCTGCTTCGTATAAATGTTATTAATCATGACAGCAGTTTAAATAGTATATGATGAACGATAATGTTTGTAAGGATAAAATGATCCTAGTAGAGAAATTCGGGGTGTTTTTGGAGAAGCGAGAACAGTTAGCGCCCGTAGCAGCTCGCATCTTTGCATATATAGTTTTAACTGGGAAATCTGGAACTACATTTGATAATCTCGTTCAGGTTTTATGTGCCAGTAAAAGCACAATTTCTACAAATCTCAATCATTTGCAAGATTTAAAAAAGATTGAATACTTCACTAAAACAGGAGATCGCAAAAAGTATTTTAAAATCAATGATAATAGCATTCTGCAAAAAATTGATGAGATGATTTTTAATTGGACCGAAGAGCGAGAAATTCACACCGAATTAATGAATTATAAGAAGACTATTAATGCTTTAGATACAGTGCCTCATGAAGAAAAATTTGATCTAACCATACACCATGATTTTGTTCATTTTATAGATAACGCTACGTCTGCAATAAGCGACTTAAAAGAGAAAATAATTAAAACGCAATCCAAACTCAAATAATGTAATATGAAAAGAAAGCACACCTATAAATTAATCCTTTTTTCGGCCTTTCTCGCGGTTGTTGGCTGTGGTAACCAAGAAAAAAAGGAAGTAGCTCAAGCGCCACCACCATCTATTCCAATCATTCAATTAACTACAAAAACAGTTACTGGTTTTAAAGAGTATCCTACAAATATTGAGGGGGTAATTAACAGCGATGTTAGAGCAAAAACGGCTGGTTATATTCAAAAGGTTTTAGTAGACGAAGGTCAGAAAGTAAAAAAAGGTCAAGTGCTTTTTAAACTTGAAACGCAAGCTCTATCGGAAGATGCCGGTGCTGCAAAAGCCCGCGTTAATGTGGCTCAAGTTGAGGTGGATAAATTAGTTCCTTTGGTGGAAAAGAATATTATTAGTTCGGTACAGCTAGAAACTGCTAAAGCCAATTTAGCTCAAGCCAAAGCTAATTATAGCAGTATTGCTGCAAATATAGGATACGCGACTATAAGAAGTCAAGTTGACGGACACGTTGGAAGGATTAACTTTAGAGAAGGTGCTTTAATTAGTCCGAATGATGCCACACCACTTACCACGGTTAGTGATATTAAACAAGTGTATGCCTTTTTTAGCTTAAATGAAACCGAGTATTTAGATTTTTTAGAACATGCCGAAGGTAAAAGTTTAGAAGAAAAATTATCTAATTATGCCGAGGTGAATTTAATTTTAGCTAATGGTTCCCTTTATTCCGAAAAAGGTCAGATTCAAACTAGTTCGGGACAAATCAATCAGAATACTGGTACGGTAAGTTTTAGGGCCGTTTTTGATAATCCAAATCAGTTATTAACCAATGGAAATAGTGGAAAGATTCAAATTCCAACGGTTTATGAAAATCATATCGTGATTCCACAAGAAGCGACTTTCGAGCAACAAGGGAATATTATGGTTTTTAAACTCCAAGAAGGTAATAAGATTACAACAGCCATGATTGAAGTTAAAGCGGCCATAGATCATTTATATGTTGTAGAATCTGGACTGCAAAAGGGAGATAAAATTGTGATGTCTGGCGTTGGGAAACTAAGAAACGACATGGCCATTACCCCTCAAGAGGTCCCTTTTGAAAAGGCCGTTAAGCCGATTGCAAAATTATTTAGGAACTAGAAACTTATATCCATGTTAAAAACATTTATTGAAAGACCTGTACTGTCTACGGTGATTTCTATTATTATTGTCATGCTTGGGTTAATAAGTATTTCAAGCTTGCCTATTGAACAGTATCCAGATATTGCGCCTCCTACCATTAAGGTTTCGGCTTCCTATCCTGGAGCTAATGCCGAAACGGTTTTAGAAAGTGTTATCATTCCTATTGAAGAACAGATTAATGGTGTTGAAGGGATGACTTATATCACCTCTACTGCATCAAATAATGGGACAGCCGATATTACCGTTTATTTTGATCAAAATACGGATTCCGATATCGCTGCTGTAAACGTTCAGAATCGTGTGTCTAGAGCAAATTCTTTGTTACCTCAAGAGGTGAAGCAAATTGGTGTAACTACCCAAAAGCAACAAACAAGTGCATTGATGTTTGCTTCCTTGTATTCCGATAACGATGATTACGATGCCACTTTTATTCAGAATTATTTAAAAATTAATGTCATTCCTAAATTACAACGTATTAATGGTGTTGGTGATGTGAATGTGTTCTCTCAACAGGATTACGCTATGCGTATTTGGTTGAAACCAGAAAAACTAGCCGCATATAATTTAATACCTTCCGACATTACAGCCGTTTTACAAGAACAAAATTTAGAGGCTGCTGCTGGTGCTTTGGGAGAAAATAATGGTGAAGCGTTTTCATATATCGTAAAATACAGCGGACGATTTAAAAATGAGAGTCAGTATAGCAACATGATTATAAAAGCTCTAGGGAATGGTGAATTTCTACGCTTAGAAGATGTGGCCGATATTGAATTAGACGCGCAATCCTATTCCTCGGGTGCGCAAAGTTTAGGGAAGCCCGCTGTTTTTATGGGGATTTACCAAACCAAAGGTTCCAATGCTCAGGAAATTATCGACAACATAAAAACAACCATGGTGCAAATTAAAAAGGATCTGCCTAAAGGGTTAGATATTTTTACGCCTTATGATACCAGTTTGTTTTTAGGAGCTTCCATTGAAAAAGTTGTACATACCATTTTTGAAGCCTTTTTATTGGTTTTCTTCGTGGTGTTTATCTTTTTACAGGACTTTAGATCGACATTAATTCCGGCTATAGCCGTGCCCGTTTCTATTGTAGGAACCTTTTTCTTCCTCAATGTATTTGGGTTTTCAATTAATTTATTAACCCTATTTGCTATTGTATTGGCAATTGGGATTGTTGTTGATGATGCTATTGTTGTTGTTGAAGCTGTTCATGCCAAGATAGATGAAGGTGAGAAAAACCCGAGAAAGGCAACACTCGACGCCATGCATGAAATATCAGGAGCTATTATTTCTATTACCCTCGTTATGGCAGCTGTATTTATTCCTGTTACCTTTATTCAAGGACCAACAGGGGTATTTTATAAACAGTTTGGAGTAACCTTAATTATAGCCATTCTTATCTCTGCTGTTAATGCCTTAACGCTAAGTCCCGCTTTATGTGCCTTACTTCTAAAGTCTCATGACGAGGAAGCTCTTAAAGATAAAAATGCCTTACAACGTTTTTATACTCTTTTTAATCGTGGCTTTAATGCGACAATTTATAGATACGGACAATCACTTCAGTTTTTATATAAAAAGAAATGGATATCGGTTGTGCTAGTTATTATTGCGGCTGTTGGTATTATTTGGGCTTCTAAAACAACACCTACCGGGTTTGTGCCTAATGAAGACCGCGGCATGGTGTTCGCCAATATCGAATTGCCAGCAGGAGCTTCTTTAGATAGAACCAACGAAATTATACAAGACCTCTATGGTAAAACAGAAGGTTTACCTGGTGTAGAAGGGGTGTCCTTTGTTAGAGGACGAAGCTTATTAAGTGGTTCAGGTAGTAACTACGCTATTGGTTTTATAAAGTTAGATGATTGGTCTGAACGAGAAGATCCGTCGCTTTCTACACAGGCTACCATTGGAAAACTGTTTGGAATTGCATCAACCGTTCCTGGGGCTAATATTATTTTCTTTGCACCACCAAGTATTCAAGGTTTTGGAAACTCAGCTGGTTTCGAAGTCAACTTGTTAGATAAGTTTGGAGGCGATTTTGCCGAGCTCGATAAAACCAACCAAGAGTTTATAGGAGCTTTAATGAAGCATCCTGAAATCCAGTATGCGCAATCGGCTTTTAATACCAAATATCCGCAGTATGAGATGGATGTTAATGTACCGCTAGCTAAAGAAAAAGGGGTGCCTATTAATAGTATTTTTGCTACTTTACAAGGTTATATTGGAGGGGTTTATGCTTCCGATTTCTCTAGATTTGGGAAACAGTTCCGTGTATACATTCAGTCATTACCAGAGGATAGGGCTGATGTGTCTTCGTTAAATAGCATGTATGTTAGAACGGATAATAACGAGATGGCACCCATCACACAGTTTGTTACTTTAAAACGTGTTTATGGGCCACAATCGGTAACCCGTTTTAATTTGTCTAATTCAACAACCTTAACTGGTGCAACCAATTCAGGTTTTAGTACTGGTGATGCCATCCGTGTGATTGAAGAGGAGGCTTCAAAACTGCCTAATAATTACGAAGTCGCTTACTCTGGTTTAACCAGAGAAGAGGTTAATGCCGGAAACCAAACTACTTTTATCTTTATACTAAGTATCTTGTTTGTATACTTTTTATTATGTGCCCAGTATGAAAGTTATATTTTGCCATTAGCTGTGGTGCTTTCATTACCATTTGGTGTTTTTGGAGCATATATTAGCACCAAGTTTTTAGGTTTAGAAAACAACATTTATTTTCAAATAGCCTTAATCATGCTTATTGGATTGTTAGCTAAAAATGCGATTCTAATTGTGGAGTTTGCCTTGCAGCGCCGCCGAAAAGGGGCTACTATAGTTGATGCTGCGATAGATGGTGCAAAAGCCCGTTTACGTCCTATTTTAATGACGTCATTTGCCTTTATTTTAGGATTGATGCCATTGGTGTTAGCAAAAGGTGTTGGTGCTGCGGGAAACAATTCTATTGGAACAGGTGCAGCAGGGGGTATGCTCATTGGTACCATATTGGGACTATTTGTTATACCTATTTTGTTCATATTTTTCCAATGGTTACAAGAAAAAGTATCTAGTAAACCACAAATTCAAACAACCGAAGACTAATTATGAAAGTGATTAAAGAACCAAAATATTTACATAGGGCACTACTTCTAGTTGTTGTGTCATTGACACTTCAAAGTTGTTTTGTTGCTAAAAACTACGAGCGACCAGAGGTTATTGAAACCGAAACAGACAGCTTGTATAGAACCGATAACTTACCCGTAGATAGCTTATCGATGGCCGATGTTTCTTGGAAAGAGGTTTTTACAGATCCTTATTTACAACAATATATTGAAGAGGGGTTGTCGAAAAATATAGATATCCGTATCGCCATTCAGCAAATTATCGCAGGCGAAGCCTATATGAAACAAGGTAATGCTGGGTATTTGCCTACCTTAAGTGCAGGAACTTCTTTAACGCACCAAGAGTTGTCTAAAAACAGTCAGTTTGGTAGCTTTTTTAACGGTGCCATCAATCAGTATGAAGCCGTAGCTACACTGTCTTGGGAAGCTGATATATGGGGAAAGATTCGTAGTAACAAACGTGCTTTTCATGCAAGTTATTTAAAAAGTGTAGCAGCACACCAAGCTGTGAAAACTAAATTAATTGAAAGTATTGCCACAACCTATTACACCTTGGTGGCTTTAGATGCGCAGTTGGTTGTAACTAAAGAAACGGTGGACACTCGTGAAAAAAGTGTGGTCACAATTCAAGCTTTAAAAGATGCAGGCGAGGTTACTCAAGTGGCGGTCGATCAAAACATTGCGTTATATAATAATGCTAAAGCTATTCAGGTTGATATTGAGCGTGAGATTTTTAGAACCGAAAACGCCCTTAGTATATTATTGGCTAGAGAACCACAACATTTTGAGCGAAGTACGTTAGATGCACAAAATATAACAACGCCTATAAAATTAGGTGTTCCTTATTTGTTGCTAAGAAACCGTCCGGATGTTGTAGCCGCCGAAAGTCAGTTCATTCAGTCGTTTGAATTAACCAATGTAGCTTTAACTAATTTCTATCCTTCATTAACCTTAAGCGCTTCAGGAGGTTTTCAAAGTTTAGAGTTTGATAACTGGTTTAATACTAATTCTTTGTTTGCTAATATTGTGGGTGGTATTACCCAGCCTATATTTAATCAGCGTAAAATTAGAACCCAATATGAAGTGGCTCAAGCTCAGCAAGAAACAGCTTTGTTAAATTTTAAGCAAACGTTGCTGGTGGCAGGACGAGAAGTTTCGGAGGCTTTGTATTCCTATAATGCCGAAACGGAAAAACTGGAATACCTCGATAATCAGGTGCAAGCTTTACGACGTGCCGAAGTGAACTCCGAAGAATTATTAAATAACGGTTATGCCACTTATTTAGATTTATTAGTGGCCAGACAAAGTGTATTAACTTCAGAATTGACAAGTATTGAAAATAAACTAGATCGATTGATAGCTATTGTTAATTTATATAAAGCCCTTGGTGGTGGATTGAATTAACATTTTTTTGATTATTCATTAATTGTGTTATGAAGCAAGTCATTATTAGATGGCTTGCTTTTTTTATTTGCCTTTTAATGAAGGTTTAAAATCTAAAGGTGTATTGGAATAGTATTTAAAATTGTTTTTCAAACGCTATGAAATAGAATCTTCTACAACGGATTTATTATTTTTGCAAGATGAAAGAAGATATCAAAATCCCTAAAGTTGAATCTGTTTACATAGCAGTAGTTAACGAATACAACGACATTTATAAAACTCAAGATTGGAACGCTTACATCATAAATGATAAAGATGTCGATTTGGAGATGGTTCTTATTGTAACTAGTGGGTATTCTGAAAATAAAACGACTTCCGTTTTTAGAAAGAAGATAGATGTACTACCTAAAAAAAGTTACGCCAAAATAGAACTGATGCAAGAAGAATTATTTGCTTTAAATAACACGTTTAAAGTGACTTTTTTTGAAGGTAATCAAATGTATGATAAAACGTATTTGTTTAGGAAAAACAGTATCAATTTGAAAGCTTTACAGCCTGTTCCGCTCATGTCGGTAAAAGGTGTGCTGGTAAAATAACCGATTCCTGCGATAGCAGGAATCTTGCTAATCTAATTTCTCGGTAAGTTTCGTAAATACTTTCTTCGGATTTTTATTTTCATATAAAATCTCGTAAACCGCATTTATGATAGGCATTTGTGTTTTTTTGGCGTTTTTAAGGTTGAGTTCATGCGCACTCTTAGTGGCGTAATAACCTTCAGCAACCATATTCATTTCCATTTGCGCCGATTTTACGGTATAACCTTTACCAATCATATTACCAAACATGCGATTTCGGGAAAACACAGAGTATCCTGTAACCAGTAAATCTCCCAAATACGCCGAATTGTTAATGTTGCGTTTCATTTTATGAACTTTTTTAATGAAACGTTTCATTTCTCGAATCGCATTACTCATCAGGACACTTTGGAAGTTATCACCGTAACCTAAACCATGGGCAATTCCGGCAGCTATAGCGTAAATGTTTTTAAGCATTACGGCATATTCCACACCAATGACATCATCGGTGATTTTTGTTTTTATATAGTCGCTGCTTAAACTATTGGCTATGGCCTTGGCTTTACTTTGGTCGGCACAAGAAATAGTGAGGTATGATAAACGCTCTAAAGCGACCTCCTCGGCATGACAGGGACCAGCAATAACGGCTATGTTTTCATAAGGTACTTGATAGATATCATGAAAATGCTCGCCAACCAATAGCTCTGTTTCAGGCATAATACCTTTAACAGCTGAAACGATAATCTTGTTAGAAATATCTACTTTCAGTTTTTCTAATTCACTATGTATAAAAGCTGATGGTATTACGAATATAAGGACATCGGCATATTCGGCAATTTCATTAATATCATTACTGAGTTTGAGTTGTTCTAAATGAAACTCTACAGAACTTAAGTAATTGGGGTTGTGTTGTTCGCGTAAAAGGTGTTCTTTCGTATAAACGCTACGCATATACCAACCAATTTCATTTAAATTTTCAGAAAGCATTTTTACAATGGCAGTCGCCCAACTTCCTGCTCCGAAAACGGCGTATTTTAATGGTTTATCCATGAAATTTCTATCTAATTTCTGAGTCAAAAATACATAAAAAAATAATGATGCGGTTGATTTTGGAGGTTAAGCCTATGTAATTTTGGCACGTGTTTTGAATTTAATCGTTTTGAAATCCTTAACTTGTTTAGATATGAAAGCGATAAAATTATTTTTAGTAGTTATATTAAGTGGCGTTTTTTTTACGTCCTGTGATAGTGTACGAGAGGACATTGATCCTGGAATTTCTTTAAATCAGTTATTAGGGTCTTACGAGTTATGGTATGTCGATATTAATGCCACCTTAGGCTATGGTGAAACGCCTTGGCTTCAAAAGGCTTTTACTGTGTCATTTCGTAACGGGGTGCTTTACGCTAATAATAATATCGCTCGTATTGGTGTAACAGGCAATGGGTTTGGAATTGATGTTGGCTATTACGATGCTTATGAAATGATTTTAGATGTAGACCATGATATCGACGGTTTTTCTACCTACGATGTATATCAAATTTCTAATAATCGCATTGAATTACATAACCCCGATAACAATACTTCTTATTTTTTAGATGGCTACCAACGATCTAATTTTGATTATGATTTTGTGTTTTATGATAACATTCATTATTTCTTACAGGATTATGAAGCTTGGGAAAAAGTATATACTAGCAATACAGGAGCTGTTAATCCATTTGATGCCGAAAATTATTTACGCTTTTTGGCTGGAGGAAATGATGAAACGTTCCAAAGTTCCCAGGACCCTACAGGATTAAATCCAAATCGCGTTTATTGGGATTATACAGGTGCTTATGGCGTAGGTGATGTGGCTAATGATTTCTATTTAAAAACTTTAACATTAAATTATGATCAGTACGGCAATGAGTTTTTTGAATTGCGCGTTATAGATGACGAGACCATTTCGTTGTATCAGCCATCGACTAATACAACTTATAGATTTGCCGGTAGAGGTTATATTCAATATATAAAAGCGACAGATACTAAAACGGGTAAAACGGTCTTAAAAGAGAAGAAACGTAAATTTAAAAAAGAAAGAAAAGATAACCCGCGAGTTAGTTCAAGGGTTTTATAAGAGTTTTTTTGGTTGGTTATTTAGTTTGAAACCGTTTAAAGTCCATAGCTTTGAGCGGTTTCTTTTTTTATGTGAAATAGAGGGTATTTGGTTGCTAGAGGTAATAGAAGGAGAGAGAATGTTTTTTGAGCTGGTTGTGTTTACGATTCAATAGAGTACATGGCAGAATTATTGCCGTGTGTTAAGATGTGCTTTAGATTTTCATATTTTGAAATATGAGTCACCGACCAATAGGTGGTCCATAAAGCTAGGAGGAAGAAAACAGTTATTCCAATTTTAAAGTTGAAAAAGGCGATAATAGCACTTAAAACGATGTTGCACATGAGGTTTAATAAAATAGCTCTTCTAATACTCATTTTAAGAACGCCAGTAATAAAATTCCATGTTACTAATTCATCTTTGATTATAATCTTATTCGGATTTTTAAAATCCATGAAAATGCGATGACTATAATCCATGATGATGGTTAAGGTTTTGCCTTTACGTTCGTACTTGTAGTCAAACTTTTCTAAAAAATCGGCCGTATTATCTATGTTCATTTAATCTTTTTCTTAGCACTGCTCTTGAGAATTTGAGACTATGACTAAATTAATAGATTAAAAGTATGTTCTATACCAAACAGTAAGGTTAACAGAATGTTAATTAATTGTAAAGTTTTTAAACAAATAAACTTTTTATTGAATATTGTTCAAAGTGTTTGTGAAATTGATAAATATTCTAAGGTTTTATCTGTAAAAATTCATTTCATCCATATATTCCCATACGTGTTCAGGAAGCATGGGTTGGACGTTTTTGCCTGCGGCAATTGATTTTCTTATAAATGATGACGACAGTTGCATAATCGGGGCATTGATATGTATGATTTTCTCATGTCCATCAAATTGCGTTTCTATTACGTTTTCAGAAATTCTTGGGTACACATAAACAAAGTGGTTTTCAAGAATAAGTTGGTAGTTTTTCCATTTGTGAAAACTTTTTAAATTGTCCTCTCCCATAATTAGACAAAACTCTTTATTAGGGTACTTTTCCTGTAAATGTACCAAAGTGTTTATGGTATAGTTGGGCTGAGGTAAGTTAAATTCAATATTGCAAGCTTGTAGTTTGTCATAGGGTTCTGTAGCGCGATATACCATTTCTAGCCTGTGGTGGTTGGCAAGCAGTGTTTTCTTTTCTTTAAAAGGGTTATGCGGTGTCACAACAAACCACACTTCATCTAAATTACTATATTCTGCGATGTGGTTGCCAATAACCATGTGTCCGATATGAATCGGGTTAAAAGAACCAAAGTACAATCCAATCTTCATTTACAAAAAATGACTATGAGTTAATAAAATCGCTAATTTTTTGATGCGCTTCTTCTAAGGCGTGCTCCAGGGTATCGTTAACCACAATGGTGTCAAACAAAGGAGCTGTGGCCAACTCGGCCGAAGCTTTGGCTACACGCATATTAATTTTATCCTCGGTTTCGGTTTTACGTTTTTTTAAACGAATTTTTAGCTCATCAACACTTGGTGGTTTAACAAAAATAGCTAAGGTTTCATCGGGGAACTTGCGTTTTATACGTAGTCCTCCAGATACATCAATATCGAAAATAACGTTTTTTCCTTTGGCCCAAATGCGTTCTACTTCAGATTTTAAAGTGCCATAAAAATTATCGCGATACACTTCTTCCCACTCTAAAAAATCGTCATTTTTAATGTGTTGCTTAAAGTCGTCTGTCGATAAAAAATAATAGTCTGTTCCATCGATTTCCGTGCCGCGTTTAGCTCTAGAGGTGGCCGAAATGGAAAATTCTAAATTTAAAGATTCTTGACCAAGCAAGTGTCTTACAATAGTTGTTTTACCAGAGCCCGATGGTGCTGAAAATACAATAAGTTTCCCTTTTTTTGTTTCTTGTTGTGCTGTCAAACCTTAATGTTTTTATGGCTTAATATATTTTTATACCGTTAAAGAACGTTTAATAATTGTTCCTTAATTTTCTCCAATTCGTCTTTCATTTGAACCACTAACTGTTGCATAGGGGCGTAGTTACTTTTCGAGCCTATAGTGTTAATTTCACGACCCATTTCCTGACTAATAAAACCTAATTTTTTTCCGTTAGAATCTTTAGAGTTTATGGTTTCAGTAAAGTAGTTTAAGTGGTTTTTTAAACGGACTTTTTCTTCGGTGATATCAAATTTTTCGATGTAATAAACCAGTTCTTGCTCGAAACGGTTTTCGTCATACTTCTCCCTTAATTCTTCAATGCCTTTTAATAAACGTTCACGCACACCTTCAACACGTTCGGGATCCATAGCGATCACTTTTTCCAAAATGTTTTCAATGGTACTGATGCGTTGGTTGAAGTCTTGTTCTAAAACTTTTCCTTCATTTAAACGGTAGTTGTTTAGGTCGTTTATGGCGTTTTCAATATGAGTTTCTATACTTTTCCATTCGGTTTCGTCAATTTCCTCCCTTACAGTATTTAGGGCATCGGGAAAACGTACGGCCATTTTAAGTAATTCGATATCATTGCCATCCACAACATTTTTTAACTGCGTCATGTACTGTTTTACAACAGGGACGTTTATTTGTGTGGATGTGTCTTCAGCAGTTGTTTCTATATAAATTGAAAAATCAACCTTTCCTCTCGTTAATTGATCGGCTAAAACTTTTCGAATGGCAAGTTCCTTTTCACGATAAATCGAAGGCATCCTAGCATTTAAATCTAAATTTTTACTGTTTAAAGATTTTAGTTCAATCGTTACTTTTTTAGTAGGTAATTGCAATACAGATTTTCCGTAACCCGTCATCGAATATATCATATGCTGAAGTATTAAGTTACGCAAAGGTAATTAAAACCAAAGGTATAGGAAATAGTTAAATGTAGTAAAAGGGCATCAAGCCATAAATTGGGTTAAAACCCTAAAATGAGCTTGGCAATTAGAAAGTAAATAAAAATTCCGAAAACATCATTGCTCGTGGTGATGAATGGCCCTGTGGCTACGGCTGCGTCGACCCCTTTTTTATCTAAAAAGATAGGAATAAAAGTGCCGATAAGTGCTGCCATAATAATAACGGTAACTAAAGCGACGCAAATGGTTATGGACTCTAAATAGGTGGTTTTAAAAACAAAGTGGCTAATTAATAATACAATTGCCGCAATAGCAATTCCATTAACAAGTCCTAAGGCAAATTCTTTTAATAAACGGCTAAATATTTTACCATCAATACTGTTATTGGCTAATCCCTGAACCACAATGGCCGACGATTGTACCCCTACATTTCCTGCGGTAGCTTGAATTAATGGAATAAACATAAGCAATGCTGGATATTTTAGCATGGCATCACTAAATCCATTTATAATACTTGCAGCACCAATACCTCCAAACATACCAATTAGTAACCACGGTAATCGTGCTTTGGTAAGTTCCCAAATGCTATCGTCATGTTCAACATCACTGGTGATACCTGCCGCTAATAAGTAATCCTCTTCGGCTTCCTCTTTCATGACATCTACAATGTCATCAATGGTGATTCTTCCTAAAAGGGTATGGTTATCGTCCACAACGGGAATGGCTTCCAAGTCATATTTCTGCATGATTTTTACAACCTCTTCGGCATCATCATGAACATTAACAAAGTCTACATTTGAAATATAGATATCGGCTATTTTTTGATCATTTTTGGCAACAATCAAATCTTTTAAAGAAAGTCTACCAACGAGTTTTTCTTGCTTGTCCACCACATAAACCGAGTGTACACGTGTTACCTCTTCAGCCTGGCCACGAATACGTCGTAAACAGCCCGCGACGGTCCAGGTATCATAAACTTTTACCAGCTCCTTCGCCATTAAACCACCAGCTGTATCTTCATCATAGGCCAAAAGTTCTCTAATTTCGGCACGATGCTCGATGTCCTCAATATTAGAGATTACTTCTTGTTGGCGCTCTAAGGGCAGTTCGGCAATAATATCGGCGGCATCATCGGTATCTAGTTCTTCGACCTCTTCGGCGATTTCTTTGGCTGAAAGATTTTTTAAGACCTTTTCACGGTTGTCTTCATCCAGCTCCATAAGAATATCGGAGGTGGTTTCAGAATCCAGAAGTTTAATCACATACATGGCGTCTTCTAGATTTAATTCATCTAGAATTTCGGCAATATCAGCGTAATGAAACTCTTTTAAAAGCTTTTGTAGTTCTTTGTTGTTTTGTTGCTCAACAAGATTTTCTACCTGCTCAATAAGGGCGTCGGTTAGTTGAAATTGTATGTTTTCTTTTTCTTCTGCCAAATTAAGGGGTTTTAGGCGGTTTAAGCGTCGTTTTCAATCAATTGGGTGAGGGCAATAAAGTCTTCAACACACAATTGTTCTGGTCGTTGGCCAAATATAGGGTTTGCTTTTAAATTATCGGATATGTTGAATGTTTTTAAACTGTTACGAAGTGTTTTTCGTCGTTGCTGAAAGGCTGTTTTTACCGTTTTGAAAAACAATTTCTCATCACAAGGCAATGAGTAATTCTCTTTTCGAATTAATCTTAACACCCCAGAATCGACTTTTGGTGGCGGATTAAAAACGTTTGGTGGCACGGTAAACAAATATTCTGCCTCGTAGAAAGCTTGTGTTAACACCGAAAGGATACCGTACACTTTGCTGCCTTCTTTAGAGCAAATACGTTGTGCGACTTCTTTTTGAAACATGCCCGAAAACTCAGGAATTTGATCGCGCATTTCAAGCGTTTTAAATACTATTTGCGTAGAAATATTATAAGGGAAGTTTCCAATAATCGCAAAGGGTTCGCCTTTAAAAACATCATTTAAATCGAACTTTAAAAAATCCTTTTCAATAATGCGCGGAGCAAGATTTAAGTAATTGGCCTGTAAATAGGCTACCGATTCGGTATCAATCTCAATAACATAAGTAGTAAGATCTTTTTTTAGGAGATACTTGGTAAGTACGCCCATGCCTGGCCCAATTTCCAAAACCGTTTTGTAGTGCTCTAAAGTGAGCGTATTGGCAATTTTTTCGGCAACAGATTCATCATTTAGAAAATGCTGACCTAAATGTTTTTTTGCTTTTACTTGATGTTGATTTTGATGGTGTGCCACGAATTCGGATTTATAATTAGTAAAAAGCTCTTACGACCTGCGATGCAAAGCTACGTTATTTAAAGTTTACGGTATATTCATCTACTATTTGTAGCTCGGTTTTGAAGGTCAGCATTTTATCGGCAAACTGTTTCAAAGCTTCTAATTGAAATTTTTCAGCATCATCGCGATAAAAAGCATCTAAAGCTTCACGCGAATAGCTTCTGTATTGTACAGAATAGGTTTGTCCGCCTAGCTCTTCTTCAACCATAACCTTCGTTAAGGTGGCTTTTTCAAACTTTCCGGTCGATAAAACCTTTGGGATGTGTGCTTTTATCCAAACGAGCCATTCATCATGAACGGCATCATCAACATTCATGGTTTCGTTATATATGTACATGTTGTATGTTTTTTGTAATCTGTTTTGTTTTCAGAGACTAGTTAATCGCATCGCCGCGTAAAGCTCTAAATCGTTTTCTGGATTCTACGAAAAAAATACTGTCGGCATGATTAAAAATTATTTTTTCGTATAATGATTTGGCTTTCTCGGGCTGATTAAGCTGATTTTCATAAATTTTTGCTAGATGAAAATAAGCATCATCAATTAATAAACCATCTCTGTAATTTGTAATAATAGCTTCGTAATTATGCTGTGCTTTGTCGTATTGTTCTTCTATTTCAAACAATTGGGCTTGTTTGTATAAAGCTTGGGCTACGATAGGTTCAGTTTTATGCCCTTCTAAAATATTATTTAATAAGGAAATGGCTTCGTCATTTCTGTTTTGATAAGCCAATAAATCTGCTTTAGCATAGAGTTTTAAAGCTGTTTGAAGGGAATCTTCATATTTATTATCGCTAATAAGTAGTTTTAAATCTAAGGCATCGTTAGCGGTAAGTTGCGAGGTTGAAGATTTTAATATTTTCAGTTGAGATTCGGCCCATTTAAAATCACCTTTGTAATAACTGGCCTTTGCCACTTTAAAACGCGCTTCCTGCGATATGGTGCTGTTTTTTAAATTACGCTGAATTTGTGAATAATAAATTAAGGCCTTGTTGAATTTTTCCTGAAGCACCAATATGTCACCCAACTTAAGTTTAACTTGCGCTTGTTCTAATTTTGATAAAGGTGCCTTTAAAACATCTTCTAAAAAACTAACGGCTTCATCAGTCTCGTTAAGATAAAAGGCTAGAAAATTGGCGTACGAAATTTGTAAATCTAAAGTTCTATCATTGTTAGGATATTCCGTTAAAAGCGTTTGGTAATCAGATTTTATACGATCATAGTCGCCTTTTTTATTATTTTTTACCTCTAATTCTAGCAGATTAAAATGTGCATCTAATTTGGTGTCGTTGCTTGTTGAGGTGTCAATAATATATTGGTAAATATCTTTAGCGATGTCACTATCTTCATCGTTTGCAGCAATTTGAGCCAGTTCAAAAATGCGATAAAGACTTTGTTGATCTCTATTATAAATCGCTTTCTCTTGAATAAAAGCCTTGTTGTATTCCTTTTGCTGAATAAACAACCAGCTTAGCAGGGAGTTCCAAAGTGTTTTTGGGTCTTGCTGCATTTTTTTTAACAAGATTTTTTTGAATAGGATATTGTTTTCGTTTGAAGGATCTTCGCTAATAAAATCATTGATGGCGCGTTTGATGTCGCTTACTGCAGAAGGGTTGTTTTCTGCATAATCGATATAACTCGTAAACATTTTGTCGAGTAAACCTTGCTCGCCGTAAATTTGAGCCAATTGTACGCTAAAGTTAAAGTTTGGGTTCAAGGTCATGGCTTTTTCATAAGCCTGAGCAGCTTCATCCAAAAGCGAATGGGTTTGAAAAGCACGCGCTATAGCAAATACTTGGGTAGGCTGGTTTTCTAGAGCCAAAAGCGCTTTTTGATAATACGATTCGGCCGTGTTTTGATCTTTTTTAAGCTGATAATTATAACCCATTTCAACTAAAAAAGCAGGATAATGCACCCGTTTCATGATGCCTTCTAAAAAAGCATGGGTTTCATCATACTGTTCCAATTGTTGTTGTGCACTAACAATTTGATTGATGTAATTGATGTTTGAAGGAGACTTGTCGTAAAGCTTTTTATAAGCAATTAGCGCTTTTTCGTATTCCCCATTTTTGTAATATTCCTTAGCTAAAATATCTTCCTGCGCAACTAATGAAGCGCTAAGCAGTAGAAATAAAATTAGGAATCTTCTCATGGGGTAAAGATAAGCAATGTGCCTTGTTGTATTTATGCGAATTAGCAATTTTTAAGCTTTGCTGGCCATTAACGAGTAGGGTAAGGATAAAAAAATGCCCGAATTTTATTCGGGCATTTACCAATCAAAATAATTTGTATTGCTACTATTAAATTAAACACTCGATTGGGGACAGTCTTTAAGCCCTTGTGTGTGCAAGAAAGACTTTATTATTAAACTTTGAAATAATAAACACAACAGTTACTACTTACCAGCAATCTTGGTTGTCTTATCTATCGATTTTGTGGATTCAAAACCTGATGACAACAATTGACTTGCAAAAACAATGAGGGCAATTAATAGCCCAAGGCGTATTAAGTTTTTCATGTTTGAAAGATTCAGGAGGGGTTAGCAAGGCTAACTTGAAGATTTTTATTGTAAAACACAAAAAATCCACACACTTATCGTTGAATGACGTTTTCAGAGTGTGGTTTATCGATGTTTTATTAAAAATCTTATCTAACTCGTAATCTTTTACTTATTTTTTTGAGTTAGCTTAATTGATGATTTTAAACCCCGTGTAAGATTGAAGTGCTTCTGGAATAACTATCCCTTCTGGAGTTTGACAGTTTTCTAAAATACCTGCAAGAACACGTGGTAGAGCTAATGAGCTTCCATTCAGTGTGTGTGCTAATTCGTTTTTACCATCGCTGTTTTTAAAACGTAGTTTTAAACGATTGGCTTGAAAAGTTTCAAAATTAGATACCGACGATATTTCTAACCAACGGTCCTGCGCTGTAGAGAACAATTCAAAATCGTAAGTTAGGGCTGAGGTAAATCCTAAATCGGCACCACATAAACGTAAAATACGGTATGGCAATTTAAGATCTTCTAAAATTGATTTCACATGATTTACCATGCCGTCTAAAGCTTCGTAAGACTTGCTTGGGTGTTCTACACGAATAATTTCAACTTTATCAAATTGGTGTAATCGGTTTAAACCTCTCACATGGGCACCGTAGCTTCCCGCTTCACGACGGAAACATGGTGTGTAACCAGTAATTCCGATAGGTAAATCGCTTTCGTTTAAAACCACATCCCTAAAAATGTTGGTTCCAGGAACTTCAGCGGTTGGGATTAAATATAAGTTGTCTTCAGTGATGTGGTACATTTGCCCTTCTTTATCTGGCAATTGCCCCGTTCCAATACCTGAAGCTTCGTTTACTACGTGTGGTAACTGATATTCTGTATAACCTGCAGCTGTATTTTTGTCTAAAAAGTAAGCAATTAAAGCACGTTGTAAACGCGCACCTTTTCCTTTATAAACAGGGAAACCTGCACCTGCAATTTTATTTCCTAATTCGAAATCAATAATATCGTATTTCTTAGCTAATTCCCAATGAGGTAAGGCACCTTCATGTAAAGTTGGTACTTCTCCAGCTTTAAAAACTTCTTCATTGTCATCTTCAGAAACGCCTCGAGGTACAATCTCATTTGGGACATTTGGGATTTTGTACAACAATTCATTTAAAGCATCGGCTTTGGCATTTAGTAATTCCGAAAGTTCTTTAGATGTTTCTTTTAGTAAGCTCGTTTTTGCCTTTAATTCGTTGGCTTTTTCGGCTTGACCAGATTTAAATAAGTTTCCTATTTCTTTGGAAAGGGTGTTGGATTCGGCTAAGGTATTGTCTAATTCTGCTTGTAAACGACGTCTGTCTTCATCAAAAGTAATAACATCTTCAACCAGTTGAACCGCATTAAGATTTCTCTTTGCTAAACGTTCAACTACCAATTCTTTGTTTTCTCTAATAAAAGGAACTTGTAACATGTTGTAAAAATTTAAGCTGCAAATTTAATAAAATGAATTTTAGTACATGGTAAAATTAATCTAAACCTTGTTAAGTTTATTTTACCTTTTATGGATGTTTTTTTATGTGTATAAACCGTTTATATTTGCGTATAATTTCAATAAAAACGAGCCTAAATTAATTTAAATATTAAAGTTGAGATCATTTAATGTTTCTAAATATATTGAAGCTAATTCTGTGTCGGTATTTTCTTAAAAAGTACTACTAAAATTTAATGGTTTAAAAGAAAAATAGATGATAGTTTATTTTGTTCTTTTGTGAAGAACCACTAGGAAAAGTAGATTTTTTTGAATTAAAAAAGAATATATATAATTAGAAAATAGATATGAATTTATCAAAATGGTATCAGCTTATAAAACCAAACTTTAGGTTTTATAAAGATGGTTTTTTTGAATTTCCTTTTTTAGCAAACACACCGGAATTATTCATAGAGTCTACTGTAAAAAGTCCTGGAAGCAGACATGTTTCGGAAGATCAAGTTGTTTATAGAAATAATCCATTTGTAAATGGAGAAATGCATTACAGAAAAATAGATGACGGTTTATGGCTTACCATTACTAATATCAAGTTTAAATATGACACTGTAATTAAATCCAGTTATTCCAAAGATATTCCTAGTGATCATTATTCAATTACATTTACTGTATTTGACAGCGAGGTAAAACTTCAAAATGTTTTTATTGATAAAGTGCCTTTTCAAAACAAATTTTGGAGCTTTAAAAAGCCAGGCACCGATGTAGGGGCTTGTTTTTACAAAGGGTCGAAATGCCAGTTTTATATCTATTATATTAGCCCTAGTTGGTTTGAAAAACATGTGCCACTAGATGCATTAGATGCAAAGATTCCATTTAAAAGATTTCTAGATTCGAGCAAAGGCTTTATTTCTTATCAAGATATTGTGCCTAATGCAGAGGTATTGTCGCATGAAATACTACATACTTTCAAGACATTTAAAAATGACCCTTTTAACTCTACGATACTAAAAGCCCAAACATTAAGCATATTATCCACCTTTTTTAAAAATGTTTTTAACGACTCAAGAACTGATAATTACCAAGAATTGAGCTCTGTAGATTATAGTAAGATTACAAAATGCGAACTGATGATTTCTAAGCAATTATCGAAACCTTTTATAGGTATTGATGCCCTTGCAAAAGCATTAAATATATCTTCCTCTAAGTTAAAAATGGATTTCAAATCAGTTTACGGGACATCAATACTACAATACAACATTGATAAAAAAATGGAACTAGCAAGACACCTTACACTTAATACGACCATGCAAATAAAGCATATAGCTAAGGAGGTTGGCTATGAAAGTTCAAGTAAATTTAGCGCTACATTTAAGAAAAAACATGGGAAACTCCCTTCGGAATTGCGCTCGGGTAGTTTGGTCGACTAACCAGGTGCTTTTGAACTCAAATTAGAATATTTTAAAGAAAGCTACTGGGAGCTTCGTAATCCTGTATTTCACATGCTACTTTTATAATATAGTTAGATGATCGTTTATGAAATGTGAAGTTTTGACCATCTACACTATCATATTAATATGTCCGAATGGGCTATTGGTTTGTCTTAATGGACTACTTAAAAAAAATTTCATCTTCTAACTTTGCGTCCCTAAAAAACGTTAAAAAATAATTTAACCACCAAACTTATGAAGAAAAACTACTTTTTAATTCTACTTTTTTTAAGTATCAATTTTGTAAACGCCCAAAGTCAAGCCGATCATTTAAACTTTGATGGGGTAAACGATATTATTAGACTCGCCAATTCATTTAATGATGCAACCGATTATACTATTGAAGCTTGGGTAAAAACAGACACTGATGGAACGATTATATATAATGCTTCTGGTTATAATAATGGGTCTGTAGCAATAAGTAACGGAAAGTTGCAATATAGAGCACACAGACATGGTTATCCAGATTTGGTTGTGACTTCTACTACAAGTGTTGCCGATAATAATTGGCACCATGTTGCAGTGACTATGAGCTCGCCAATAACTAATGGTCTATGTAGTCTATATATTGATGGTGTTTTAGATAATTCAGGGACATTAGGTGACCATTCATTTTCACTTGGTGCTTTAGCAATTGGAAATTATTGGTCTCCATATTTTACCGGCTCAATTGATGAGCTACGGATATGGGATATGATTAGAACTGAAGCAGACATTAATAGTGGAAAAGATAGCGAAATCGCCTGTGGTGAAACAGGTTTAATTGCCTATTATCAGTTTAATAATGGTATTGGTGCTGGTGAAAACACAAATGCAACAATATTAAGGGATGTAACAGGAAATGGCCATGATGGTCCATTAACTGATTTCGCTTTAACGGGAACAACTTCAAATTGGTTAACTGGTTCACCAATAACTTCGTTTTTATCTCCACCAACTGTTGTTTCCTCAGTAGAATATGGACAGGATGAAACTGCCACAGCATTAACTGCAACCCCAAGTTTAAACGGTACAAGTTTATTGTGGTACACAACAGCAACAGGAGGGACAGGTTTGGTAACAGCACCAACCCCTTCAACATCAACTACTGGTGTGACGTCTTATTATGTTTCTAGTGTTAATGATAATGGTTGTGAAAGTGAAAGAGTAGAAATTATGGTGATAGTAGTGCCACCAGCTACTTATTTAAATTTTGATGGGGTGGATGATTTTGTGAATTTACCAAATTTAATTAATACAGGAGTTTCATATACAAAGCAAGCCATGATTCGACCTTATGATATTTCTTCAAATGCTGGACATAATATTTTATCAAATGATAATGAAGTATTTTGGATTTGGGACGGTAGTCTTAGAGCAGGGAATAAAGGTGATTTTCAACATGTACTAACAGATGCTTCATCATTAGTAAATAATTGGAGTCAAGTTACTGTAACTTACGATGCTCCAAGCACAACAATGAAATTGTTTCTAAATGGTAATTTAGTTGATGAAAACAATAGCGTTCCTGCAACTGTTGGTGGTGATATTCATATAGGAGCATTTGGTACATCTGCTACTTTTAATGGTGATATCGATGAAGTTCGTATTTGGAATAAAGCACTTACTGTAGACGAAATTAATGCTTATTTAAACTGTGAAATGAAGGGTGATGAAACAGGTTTGCTGGCACATTATAAATTTAATCAGGGTTATCATGGAATAAATAATTCCGAAGTGACATCATTAACAGATAATGCAGGTTCAAATCATGGTGCTTTTAGTAGTGGTTTTGTTTTAAGCGGAAGTACCTCTAATTTTTTAGCAGGGTCGCCAATTACAACGAATGTTACATGTGAGACGTTAAACGCAGCTAATTTTGATGTTAGTACTAAATTAAAAATGTTTCCCAATCCAGCAACGAACCATATTATAGTTAGTATTAATGATTTAACCAATGTAAAATTGCAAATATTGGATATTACAGGTAAAATTTTAGAAAATAGAATTTTAAATAGCAATTCAAATAGTATTAATATCGCTAAATATCCTTCTGGAATGTATTTGTTTAAAGTAGTTACGGATAACGGAACCTTAATAAACAAAGTAATTAAACAATAACAAATTAGATATAAATAGCACTAATATAGGTGTTTCAATATTCAAGTGGCCGTTCTTTTTGGACGGCCATTTTTTTTAACCAACTTTAGTTTTAAAAACATGTTACTTCATAGGTAAGATCCAATCACTGTGTTTAAAAACATCCCAAGGTACACTAGAGATGTCGATATCAGGATTAACAAGGGTTTGGTAAGCTTTGCCATTCACGCTTACTTGGCAATCTACATACACCCCAATATCCATTCCCGAAGATTTATAATGGGATTTAAGATATTGCGAAAACTGCCAAATGACATCGGGTTTAGCACTGGCGGTTCGAACTTGCTTTCGTGTTAAATGGTCACGAAGGTTTACTTTAATTCGTTTGCCATTGGCTTTGTTTTCAATCCAATAAGTGGTTCGAGCACGTTTTGTTCTAAGCATCATTCGCCAGGATAAACGATGACCTTCTTCCGTCCATAGAACATCGCTAGCAATAAAATGATGACGAAGGGGTAGGCCTATCTGTATGATGAAATAGATGAAGAAAATGGTTGAAAAAATCGGTTTGTAATTAGGAACAATGATTTCCGAGGCATCGTAATGCGGTTTTTTCTTTAAAAAGATTTTTTGAATGACTTCTGAAGGAAAAAAGAACAAGGTGAAAGCCAAGGATAAATAAGGAAAAATGCCAATTTGAAACACAAACGAATTAAATAGATGAAATACGATTGAAGCGGCAAAAGCATATTTTCGAGTAGGTTTGAAAAGTAGAAGCGGCACAATTAGGCCGTCAAATAAAATACCACCGTAGGCTAAAAAATACTGTACGCCTTTTTGTTGCAGTAATTCACCAACAAGCATATAGTTACGCTTACCAAACATAAGGATTTCCATGGCTGTGGCATCCAACCAATCGGGGTATAATTTCGCTATGGAAGCATAAGTGTAAACTATAAATAATTGTAAAATAATAACAATGCGACACCATCGCGGCATGCTGTTGCTTTGGATTTTCGGGTTTAACTTGGCATCTACCGAAGCATAGGTGTTTGCAGGAAGAAACACCATGAGACTGCTTATAAGGATTAATAAATAGTAGTGGTTGTTATACGACGATTTTTGCATTAAGTAGGTTGCTGTCCACATGAGTGTAAAACAAATCATGCTTAATCGATACTTGTATCCAATCATAATGAGTAAGCCAAAAACGCCCATAATGGCGTAATAATAATACATGCCATCGCCAGGAAGTGGTTGTAACCACTCGAAACCTATAAAATTAAAAGTAAAAGAGGGTTCGACTAAGGTGCGTCTAATCCATCCAGTAAAAATAGCGCCTACGGTTTCTAAAAAGCAAAGGGCTCCGAAAATTATTCGAAAAACAATTAAAGCCGAGTTGTCTATATGTTTAAAAAACCACTTATTCAGCATGGTGTTCGGCGATGTATTCAAGCGCAGTTTTGCGGTCTATAATGAGTTGCTGTGTGAGCGCTTCAACCGAATCAAATTTTTCTTCGTCTCGTAAGCGGTGTAAAAATTCAATTTTAATAGTTTCACCGTAAAGGTTCATGTCAAAATCGAAAAAGTGTACTTCAACCGATTGTTTTTTGCCGTTTACTGTAGGGTTGGTGCCAATATTCATCATACCAAAAACCGTTTTTCCGTTTATAGATGAACGAACGATATAGGAGCCCTGTTTGGGGATGATTTTATAATCGGCCGTCAGTTTAAGGTTTGCTGTTGGGAAGCTTAATTGTTTTCCTAAGCCTTTACCTTTGGTTACTTCACCCGAAAGCATAAAGGGATACCCTAAATAAGCGTTGGCTTTTATAATATCGCCTTCTTCTAAAGCCTTTCTGATTTTAGTTGAACTTACCGAAACATCGTTAATATCTTGTGCCGATATTTCTTCAACTTCAAATCCGTAGGTTTTACCATAAGCTTTTAGGTCATTAATGTCGGCATTTCTGTTTCTACCAAAACGGTGGTCGTAGCCAATAATAACCTTTTTAGCGTTTATTTTATCTACTAAAATGTCTTTAACAAAGTCTTCGGCAGAAATTCGAGAAAATTCTTTGGTGAAATTTTTAATGATTAAATAATCCAAGCCTAAAGCGTCTAAAATATCATGACGCTCCTCGATGGTGTTTATCAATTTGATGTTAGCATCTTTTTGTAAAACCATCCGCGGATGCGGGAAAAAGGTAAGAATAACAGATTTTAAACCCTCTTGTTTGCCTGTTGTTATTAAGCGTTTTATTATTTTTTGATGACCGATATGAACGCCGTCAAAAGTACCAATAGTAACAACTGCTGGCTCAACAGAATGATACGTTTCTATATTTTTAACTTTTCGCATTTAATGAATTAAAACCTAATACTTATAGTTTTGCTATATTTGAGATTAAAATATAGCTCCAAAAATTGTTTATGAAAACAAAACTACATTATGTTTTAACAACCGCAATACTTTTGTTTGCATTTTCAGCTGTTGCTCAAACTAATTTTTTTGTTAAAGTTGGTGATAGTAAATCGTTACAGAAGGGTAGATTAACTAAAAACCAAGGTAAAGGCACTTATTATCAATTTGATTATACAGCCTTAACAGAAACTTTAGCGGTAACATCAAAAGTTTCGAGTTCGTCGAAATCGTCTGGGGTTATTTTGAGTTTTCCTAGCAATAATGGTGTTTTTGAGCGTTTTCAAGTGCAAGAAGCTTCTGTTTTACATCCCGAATTACAAGCCAAATATCCAGAAATTAAATCGTTCGTAGCCCAAAGTTTAGAAGATCCCCATGTGCGTATGCGATTTAGTTTGTCGCCGTACAACGGACTTTCAGCCGTGGTTTTTGGTTATGATAAAACGCTTGTTTATCAGCCAGTAAAAAATAATCCTGATGAAATATTAGTGACTTCAAAGTCTAATGTTATTGAAAATGTTTTTTTAAATTGTGATAATTTAGGAAGCGATTTGGGAAAAGTTTCAAAATTAGCAGCTCAAAAAGATGCTAACGATGGTATAAATCGTAAATATAGAATCGCTATTTCTGTTACTGGCGAGTATGCACAGGCTAATGGCGGCACAATGCCATCGGTAAACGCTGAAATAAATGCGACTTTAACGCTTGTTAATGCCGTTTTTGAAAATGATTTTAATGTGTCGTTGGAGTTGATTGCTGGAAACGATGCTGTTGTTTATTTAAATCCGAATACCGATCCTTATACGTCTTTAGGGAGTTATAATCAGCAATTAGCAAATACGTTAGATACAGTTATTCAAGAGGCTAATTACGATATTGGTCATCTTTTTGGCGGTATAAATGACGCTAATGGCAATGGTACGGGAGATGCTGGGTGTTTAGGCTGTGTCTGTAATAACGGCGGATCCTATGCCGCAAAAAATCATAAGGGGTCAGGGTTTTCCACGAGTTCGAATCCGAGTGGTGTTAATTTTGCTATCAATTATGTCGCCCATGAGGTGGGGCATCAATTTGGAGCTACACATACCTGGTCGCATAATGGAAATGAAGGCTATGATTCACAAATGGAACCTGGTGGAGGGTCAACTATTATGAGCTATGCAGGTATTGCAGGATCCTATAATTTACAACGTAATAGCGATCCTTATTTTCATGCGATTTCGATTCAACAGGTTATGGGTGTTGTGAAAGCCACCAGCTGTGCGACTGAAACTAATACTGGAAATAGCACACCGATTGTTGATGCGGGTGATGATTTAACGCTTCCTATTGGAACGCCTTTTATGTTAAAGGCCACAGCTAGTGATGCCGATGGAGATGCCCTTAGTTATTGCTGGGAGCAATTTGATGAAAATAATGCTGCAACAACCTACCCAGATCCGAATTCTACCAATTCTAATAGTATCTTATTTCGATCATATCTACCAAGCACTGAAGCGACACGATACTTTCCTAATCTTTCCGATTTAAGGTTTGGTTTTAATGCCACACAATGGGAAAAAGTACCTAATGTGGCTCGATCGGCCGATTTTAGATTAACCGTTAGAGACCAAAGGGTTGATGGTGGCAGTAATAGTCATGATGATATGCGTGTTACTTTTAATGCTAGTTACGGACCTTTTGAAGTCACGTCTCAGAATACGGAAGGTGTTTCATGGATTGCAGGTACGACCGAAACGATAACTTGGCGCGTGAATAACACCAATAATATGAGTGGTGCTTCACAAGTTAATATTCTATTGTCTACCGATGGTGGTATGACTTATAATCAAATTTTGGCTTCCAATGTGCCAAATAGCGGGTCGCACACCTTGGTGGTTCCCGATACGCCTGCACCGTATTGCAGGGTAATGATTGTACCTACAAATCATCAGTTTTTTAGCATCAACACCCATGATTTTACTATAAATTACGAAGTAGAGACCCAGTGTAACCAATATGCTTCGGGGTCTAATTTAGGGATACATATTACTGATAACGGTAAGGCTTATACCCAAAGTCATACCATTAATATTGGAGCCTCTAAAACCATTTCTGATTTAAATATTGGTGTGAATATTACCCACGATTATATTGGCGATTTAGAATTTTCAGTAGTGAGTCCTAGCGGAACAGAAGTGATGCTTAAAAATCACCAAGATTGTAGTGATGAGGTTAATATATTAGGGCTGTATGATGATGAAGCTGAACCTTATATCTGTTCCAATTCGGGAGCAGGTTTGTCTTTTCAGCCACAATTTGAATTGTTATCACAATTTGATGGTGAAAATATTTCAGGCGATTGGACGATTCGATTAGGTGATTTTGAAGCTGGTGATGCTGGTACCTTAAATTCCTGGTTTATTGAAATATGCGATACTACTGAAACGGCATTGGATAGCCCTGAAAATCCTAATAAAAACGAGAGTTTAGTTGTGTTTCCTAATCCGAGTTACGGCGACTTTATTTTAAAAATGTACAACCCCTCTCAAAATAACATTGAGATTCGCGTGATAGATATTAACAACCGATTGGTGTATCAAGAAACACTGGAAGGATTAACTAATTTAGAACATGAATTAGATTTAAACCAGTTGAAGTCAGGTATGTATTTTTTAACGGTTTCAAATTCGGAAAAAAACTTCTCCAAAAAGCTTGTTATTAGATAGGTTACTAAGAGGTCTATTTACCGTTAAAACTATTCATAGTATTATTAATACCTGCTAGTCCGAAAGATTTAATAAGTTCCATAGATTTTTCTAAGCGTTCTTTTAGTTGATTGCTTTCTTCTGGTGTCCATTCGCCAAGAACATAATCAACTTGACTACCTTTAGAGAAGGCGTCGCTAATACCAAATCGGAATCGGTTATATTTTGTGGTGTTTAATTTGTCCTGGGTGTCCTTTAATCCGTTGTGTCCGCCATCACTGCCCTTAGTTTTTACACGAATGCTACCAAAGGGTAAGTTTAAGTCGTCTGTAATGACTAATAAGTTTTCTAAAGGAATTTTTTCTTTTGTTAACCAATATAAAATGGCTTTTCCGCTTAAATTCATGTAGGTATTCGGTTTTAGAAAAATAAAGGTTCTTCCTTTTAGCTTATAGGTGCAGATATCACCTAGTTTTTGAGTTTCAAAAGTTAGAGCTTCTTTATCAGCAAAGAAATCTAAAATCTTAAAGCCAATATTATGGCGTGTATTTTCGTATTTATCACCAATATTTCCTAAACCAACGATTAAAAATTTTTTCATGGGATCTGTTTCTTCTACAAGGGTGTTATTCTTAATAAAGTATTTTAAAAACGGCCACATAAACGTTTTTATGTAAAAATAAAAAAAGCATCCTGATGTATCAGGATGCTTTTAAATAAGTTATAGAATAGAATTTATTCTTGAGTTGCTTCAGCAGCTGCTTCTGCACCTTCTTCAACATCTTCATCCTCATCATCAACATCTGCAACAGCAGTTCTAGATGTTCTAACTTGACAAACTACAGTGTTGTTAGGGTGTAAGAAAGAGTAATCATCGTTTAAAATGTCACCTACAGATACTTTATCACCAATTTTAAGTGGTGTAATATCGATTTCGATAAAATCTGGTAAGTTAGCAGGAAGTGCTTTAATACGTAATTTACGGTTGTTTCTTCTTAAAACACCACCGTTTTTAACACCTCTAGAGTTACCTACTAAATGTACAGGAATGTTAAGGGCGATTTCTTTATCTTCAAATAATTGGTAGAAATCGATGTGTAAAATTCTGTCTGTTACAGGGTGAAATTGAATGTCTTGTAAAACAGCATTTAAAGTTTCACCGTTGTCTAAATTAATCACAACTGTATGCGCATTAGGCGTGTATACAAGTTTAGAGAAAGCTAATTCTGGTGCAGAGAAATGCACTGGTTTATCTCCTCCGTATAATACGCAAGGAACCTGACCAGCATTACGTAAGGCTTTTGTTGCTTTTTTGCCTACGCTTTCTCTTTGAGATCCGTCGATTGTAATTGATTTCATTTGTTATATATATTAATTAAAAAATTCTTTTTTAGTGCTCTGGTCTCTTTGTGGAGATAGAACCGTTACATTACAAAATTTGAACTGATAGATTGGTTGTTGTGAACCTTTTCCATAACCTGAGCAAATAAATTGGCACAGCTTAAAACTCTAATCTTGTCGCTTAAAGGCTTTACAGGAATAGAATCGGTTACTATTAATTCTTCTAATTTTGAGTTATTGATATTATCGTAAGCAGGTCCCGATAAAATAGGGTGCGTACAAATAGCTCTAACGCTTAATGCACCACGCTCCATCATTAAATCGGCTGCTTTAGTTAATGTTCCAGCAGTATCTACCATATCATCTACTAAAACAACATTTTTACCAGTAACATCACCAATAAGCTCCATGTGAGAAATCACATTAGCTTTAGCACGTTGCTTGTAGCAAATAACAACATCGCTCGATAGAGCTTTAGAGTATGCGTAAGCACGTTTAGAACCTCCCATATCTGGAGATGCTATAGTTAAATTTGGTAAATTTAATTCTTGTAAGTATGGTAAAAATATAGTCGATGCAAATAAGTGGTCTACCGGTTTTTCGAAGAATCCTTGAATTTGATCGGCGTGTAAATCCATAGTAATAATACGTGTAGCTCCAGCAGCTTCCAACATTTTAGCTACTAATTTTGCTGCAATAGGCACACGAGGTTTGTCTTTTCTATCCTGTCTTGCCCAACCGAAATAAGGTAAAACAGCGGTAATGTGTCTTGCCGACGCGCGTTTTGCAGCATCAATCATTAATAACATTTCCATTAAGTTTTCGGCACCAGGATTGGTAGAACCAATAATGAAAATCCTTGTACCACGAATAGACTCTTCGTAAGATGGTTGAAACTCACCATCGCTGTAAGTAGACGTTATAACATTTCCTAATTCTGCTCCAAAGGCTTTAGCAATGTTTTCTCCTAAAGCTTTACTTTGGGTACATGCAAAAATTTTTGCTTCTGTGATTACAATTGGCATAGTTAACTTGTTGTTTTAGAGTGTTTAAACGCTACCTGTTTTTTAACGAGGTGCAAATTTATGGATTTATTTTTACCTAAAAAGCATATTGCGCGGTATTTTTATGATTAATTATGGAAAAAATATATATTTTTGCAGTCCATTTGCTCAAGTGGTGGAATTGGTAGACACGTCGGATTCAAAATCCGATTCTTCGGAGTGCGGGTTCGATTCCCGCCTTGAGTACTATTAAAACCGTAATAGCCTTGGTTGTTACGGTTTTTTTATGCCTTACTTTTTAGTATAGCGCATAAATAAGATTAACCAACTTAACCAATCAAAATGAGAATTATTAAAATTGCTTGTATGTTTTTTGCTGTATCTATGCTAACAAATTGTGCATCAGGATACAAGGAAATTCAATTGAAATCCATTAATTATATTTCTAAAAATGAGGATTCAGACATTATTTTAGAGTATAAATATGATTTGCTGGACAAAAAATATGCTAAAAAAGAAACCAAAAGAGGTGTAAAACTTGTTGCTGTTAGAATAACCAACAACTCCGAAAAAGATATCATTTTCGGTAGAGATGTCAAGTTGGGTTATGTTAACGGTCATGAACTTTATGTTATGGATAACGATAAAGTTTATAAGACACTGAAGCAAAGCCCGGCCTCTTATTTATGGTATTTGTTATTAACACCTATAAATTTTTATACCTATGAGACCAATAGTTATGGGGGACAAGAAACAACAAGTTCTTTTCCTATCGGTCTTATTTTAGGTCCTGGGATTGCAGGGGGTAACATGATTGCTTCTGCTAATGCCAATAAAAAGTTTAAAACACAAATGTTAGATTATAATTTAAACGGGACTGTTATTAAGTCTGGTGAAATTAAGCACGGCCTGATTGGCATAGAGGCTGACACCTATGAGGCGTTAACTCTGACAGTGCAATAGTAAATAAAACGTAACCTCAGTTTAATTAAGGTATAAAGAGGTTGAATTAAAAGTCGATTTACGTCAATCTGAATTTGTTTCAGATTCTCATAACCATGGAACTTCAATATTATGAGGTTCTTTGTCGAGCAGAGTATGACGATTGTTTCAACTTTTTATTCAACCTCTTTTTTGTGTTTTAATGCATTCCACTTTGGATTTTTACTTTCAGTACTTTGGTTATTAAACCGTTAAATTAATCTTAGTTTATCCCGTAAATTAAGTTTTTTAGCTGTTTTTATAAGCTAAATCATTAATTTTAAGCAAGTAAACTTAAAACATGAAACACGATGAAGTATTTATTTTTATTCTTTTTTGTACTGTCCATGACCACACAAGCGCAAAAGGACTCAGATAATTGGACTAAACTTGCCGAAAAAACGGTAGCCTTTAAAAGTGAAACCGATAAAATTCAGTTGTTAGGATCTAACCGAACCATTGATAAGGTTAAAATTAAATGTGTACAAGGCACATTGCAATTAAAGAGTGTGACCATTGTGATGGATAATGGTAAAGAAAAAAAATATGATGCTAAAGGTGTAGGGGTACTAACCAAAGGCATGTCTTCCATGGCCTATGCCGTTCCAGATAAAGACGACAAAGTAAAGCGTATTGAATTTGAATACGATAGCAAAGGCGCCATGATAGTGACAAAAAAAGCTAAAATTGAGGTTTTGGGAAAGAAGGAGTAGTAGCTTTTACATTCTAACAGGGCTAAATTGCGAAGTTTAGTCCTGTAACCTTCTATCCCGAAATTCATTTTATAATTTGACACTTTGTGATTCTAGATCTTAATTCTGAATTACAAAAATTCTCAGCCTTAGAATCCTTTTTATCTTCCATAAATTCGTGCTGCAAATTTGGGGCATGCAACAGATGTTCTACACATAATTGTTATTCCGGCCTAGCCAAAACCTTTCCATGTCTAGTAAAGCAAGCATTTGCAACAAATGTTTTACAAGGTGCTGTATTTGTTTTAAAGTTATTTTCCTTTTCTAGATAGTTTTATTTTCTCAAACCAACTCAAAAATTGCGTTCTGCATTTTGGCTTAAAAAGTTTAACTATTTTATGAAAAAGAAATTTCCAGGCCTCTTGATATTAGGAATTGTGCTGCTCCTAGCTTCCTGTACTTCAAAAAAAGAGAAAGAAAAGAGTCCTATAACAAAAGCTAACCATGACATAGAAGCTAAAATCGATAGTATTTTACCTCTGTTAACCTTAGAAGAGAAGGTCGATTTATGTCATGCACAATCAAAATTCAGTACTAAAGGTGTAGCTCGATTGGGGATTCCAGAAATATGGATGTCCGATGGTCCGCACGGCGTTCGTGCCGAAATTAGTTGGGATTCCTGGGATTATGCAGGTTGGACGAATGATTCTATCACCGCTTTTCCCGCATTAACTTGTTTGGCAGCGACTTTTAACCCTGATTTGGCAGGTGAATTTGGCTTTAATTTAGGTGAAGAAGCTAGATACCGCAAAAAAGATGTCTTATTAGGACCAGGAGTAAACATTTACCGAACGCCGTTTAACGGAAGGAACTTTGAATATTTGGGTGAAGATCCCTTTTTAGCATCTACCATGGTAGTGCCTTATATTCAAGGGGTGCAAAAAAACGGTGTGGCCGCCTGTGTGAAGCATTTTGCTTTAAATAATCAAGAACATTGGCGCGATGTCGTGAATGTAGAAGTAAGTGACAGAGCGCTTTATGAAATCTATTTACCCGCTTTTAAAGCGGCCGTTCAAGAGGGAAACTCTTGGGCCATTATGGGTGCCTACAATAAATTTAGAGGACAATATACCACGCATCACGAATTGCTAACCAACAAAATATTAAAACGCGATTGGGGATTCGATGGTGTTGTAATAAGTGATTGGAGTTCTGCACACAGCACACTCGAAGCTGCAAACAATGGTTTGGATATTGAAATGGGAACGGGAACCGATGGTTTGGGAACCACAACTGAAAATCACTATCAGCATTATTATTTGGCCAATCCTTTTTTAGAGAAACTAAAAAGTGGTGAAATTTCAGAAGCGGTTTTAAACGATAAAGTCAAACGTGTTTTAAGATTACGGCTTAGAACCAATATGAAAGATGACCGCCCTCTGGGAAGTTTAAACACTCCGGAACATCATGAAGTGGCAAGAAAAGTAGCAACCGAAGGAATTGTATTGCTTAAAAATGAGGATAATTTCTTTCCTATAGAAGATAAAAAAGGACTTACGATAGCTGTTATTGGTGAAAATGCTACACGCTCGATGACTGCTGGTGGAGGGTCTTCAGAACTGAAACCACAATTTGAAATTTCACCTTTGGAGGGGATAAAAGCACGGTTCAAAAAGGCTAAAGTGATTCATACGATGGGCTATGAAACGGGTATTTCTGAATATGATGTGGTTCATCCACCAAAATTAAATCAAGATTCGCTTAAAGCGGAAGCCATCAAAATAGCAAAAACGGCCGATGTGGTGTTGTTTGTGGGCGGACTAAATAAAAGCCACTTACAAGATAGTGAAGGGGACGACCGACAACAATATGGTTTGCCATTCGGACAAGAAGCTTTAATTAATGAGCTTAGTCATGTGAATGAAAACCTTGGGTTTATACTTTTAACAGGAAATGCTGTGGCCATGCCTTGGTTAGGCCAAGTGAAAGGTTTGATAGAGTCTTGGTATTTGGGTAGTATGGCGGGCCATGCCATTGCCGATGTGGTTAGTGGTGATGTCAACCCATCCGGGAAATTGCCGTTTTCCTTTCCGAAGCAATTGGAGGATAATGCGGCGCATGCCTTTGGAGAAACCTCATATCCTGGAGTAGATATGACTCAGCATTACAAAGAAGATATTTTAGTAGGATACCGATGGCATGACACGAAAAATATCGAGCCACTTTACGCCTTTGGTTTTGGCTTATCGTATACCAATTTCAAGCTGGACAATATTTCTTCCGATAAGGAAAACTACACGCAAAACGATCAGATTAAAATAAAAACAGCGGTTTCAAATACAGGAGATTTGGCTGGTGCCGAAGTGGTACAAGTATATGTTGGTAAAAAGGATTCCAAAGTAGATCGCGCTTTAAAAGAATTGAAAGGTTTTACTAAAGTTTTCCTCGATAAAGGTGAAAACAAATCGGTAACCATAGAAATTCCAGTTGAAAAACTAGCTTTTTATAATGAAGAGCAATCCGATTGGGAAATTGAAACCGGCGATTACCAAGTTTATGTAGGGAACGCTTCTAATCATATTTCGGAAACTTTAAAAATCACTGTGAAGTAATGCTAAAAATTCTGAAGCCCCTCGTGTATTTGTTGGTTTGTATTTGTGTTTTTGGTTGCAAAACAGAAAAAAATAAGGATTTGGATATTAACCTTAAAGCGGATTTGGTCTATGATATCAATGCGCAATTGGGTGAAGGGGCGCTTTGGAATTATAAATCCCAAGAACTGTATTGGGTGGATATCGAAAACAAGACCTTGAACATTTACGATCCAAAAACGAAAACGAATACCGTTTTTAAAACCAAATCGCGCATAGGAACCGTCGTGCCTGTGTCTGAAAGTGAAGCATTAGTAGCGCAAGAAGATGGGGTGTACATTTTGAATTTGAATTCCGGAACCACTAACAGGTTTGTTAATATGGAAAACGAATTAGTAGGCAGCCGATTAAATGATGGGAAATGTGATCCTTCCGGACGCTTTTGGGTTGGGTCTATGCACTTAAATCAAGAGACTGGAAAGGCTAATTTATATTGTTTAAATGGTCGTGGGGAACTTGAGGTAAAATTGACCAATAGAACCATTTCTAACGGTATTGTTTGGACTTCAAACAAGAAAACCATGTATTACATTGATACACCAACTTCACAAATTAAAGCTTATGATTATGACGATGCCACCGCTACTATTTCAAACGAACGTGTGGTTGTTCAAATTCCAGTGGATTTTGGTTTTCCTGATGGGATGACTATCGATGAAGAAGACATGCTTTGGGTGGGGATGTGGAATGGTAATGGCGTGATACGCTTCAACCCTAAAACAGGAAAAGCAATTCAAAAAATAGAAGTGCCTGCTCATAATGTCACCTCCTGCGCTTTTGGAGGAGAAAACTTAGATGTGCTATATATCACCACTGCTTCGGTAGATATGACTGCCGAAGAAATACAAAAATATCCGCATGCAGGTTCCTTGTTTTCGGTGGTTCCTGGCGTAAAAGGGGTGCGTGCTAATTTTTTTAATAAACCCACTAATTACTAATCTCAAAACTTATGAAAAAGATAGTTTTTCTTTTATGTATACTAAGTGTCTTTTTGTTTTCATACACAAAAAAAACATCGATTAATAGCAACAATGAAGATCGATTTGTAAACGATTTGTTGGCTAAAATGACCTTAGAAGAAAAAATTGGGCAAACCAATTTAAGAGGTACTTCGAGTATGACAAAAGCCTTGCCAGAAGACCTAAAAACAGCCGTTAGAAACGGTGAAATCGGGGCTTTTTTAAATATTTCTAATTTAGATTATGTCGATGAGTTACAACGTATTGCCGTAGAGGAGAGTCCGAATAAAATTCCATTAATTTTTAGTCGCGATGTTATTCATGGTTTTAAAACCATTTTTCCTATTCCTTTAGGTATTGCGGCTTCCTGGGATACCGAAGTGGCTAAAAAATCTTCCGAAATTGCCGCTTTTGAAGCCTCAGCGATGGGCATACGCTGGACTTTTGCTCCAATGTTAGATATTGCCAGAGATAGCCGTTGGGGACGTATTGCAGAATCGCCAGGAGAAGATCCTTATTTGGCTAGTCTTTTAGGAAAAGCTTATGTAGAAGGTTTTCAAGGTGATGATTTAAGTAACCCTACAAGCATAGCGGCTTGTGCTAAGCACTATATTGCCTATGGAGCAGCCATTGGCGGTAGAGATTACAACACCGTAAATCTTAGTGAGCCTTTGCTGCGTAACGTGTATTTACCACCTTTTAAAGCCGCTATCGATGCTGGAGCGGCAACGGTAATGTCTTCCTTCAATGAGATTAACGGGATACCTGCCTCAGGGAATGCCTTTTTACTAAAAGAGGTGCTTCGTGACGAATTAAAGTTTGATGGCTTTGTGGTGAGTGATTGGGATTCTACTGAAGAAATGATTGCTCACGGATTTGCAAAAGATAAAAAGCACGCCGCAGAACTTTCTGCTAATGCGGGGATGGACATGGAAATGAATAGCACCTGTTATGCAGATAATTTGAAGCAACTTATTAAAGAAGGTAAATTTTCGGAAACGGAACTGGATACCTTCGTTAAAAACATTCTTCGTATTAAATACCGATTGGGTTTGTTTGAAAAGCCGTATCGTGATAAATCCCATACAGGAAATTATTATGCCGAAGCGCATATGCAAGAGGCTAAAAAGGCAGCTATAAAAAGCTCGGTATTATTAAAAAACGAAGACGTTTTACCTTTAGATAAAAATACGAAAGTTGCCTTAATTGGCCCGCTAGCCCATGCGCCACATGAGCAATTAGGTACTTGGACTTTTGATGGCGAAAAGGAACACACCATCACACCAGTAGATGCTTTTAAAGCAGCCAAAGTAAATGTTAATTTTGCAGCGGGTTTTACCCACAGTAGAGATCGATCAGATAAGGGGTTTCAAGAAGCGATTCAGGCGGCAAAAGCTTCCGATGTGATTTTGTTTTTTGGGGGTGAGGAGGCTATTCTTTCAGGGGAGGCTCATAGTCGTGCTTACATCAATCTGCCCGGCTCACAAGAGGCTTTAATCCACGAATTAGCAAAACTTAATAAGCCTATCGTTTTAGTGATTATGGCAGGAAGACCCATTTCAGTGTCTAACATTATGGATAAAACTGATGCGATTTTAATGGCTTGGCACCCTGGAACTATGGGAGGCGAAGCGCTTTATGATATGATTTATGGAGTTGCTGAACCTCAAGGACGTTTGCCGGTATCTTGGCCTAAAACCGCTGGACAGCTGCCTTATTTTTACAATCATAAAAACACAGGAAGGCCTGCATCAGCTGAAGAGTTTATTGAAATGGATTCTATTCCAATTCACGCGTGGCAAAGCTCCTTAGGTAACGATTCACATTATTTAGATGTTGGCTTTACGCCACAATATCCTTTTGGTTACGGCCTAGGGTATTCCAAGTTTAGTTATGAAAACTTGTCGATTTCTAAGGATACGATTGTTTTTAATGAAAAAATAACCATCAAAGCCAGAATCACCAATGTAGGGAAAAAGGCAAGTACCGAATTGGTGCAATTATATATTCAAGATGTGGTTGGGAGTATTACAAGACCTGTTAGAGAGTTGAAACGCTTTGAACATGTGTATTTAAAACCTGGTGAATCTAAAGAAGTTCGTTTTTTAATAAGTTCTAAAGATCTAGAGTTCGTAAACCATAGGATGGTTAAAGCTGCCGAAGCTGGAGATTTTAATGTGTGGATTGGTGAAAATGCAGCTTCTGGGTTAAAAACGGCATTCTATTTAAAGGAGTAGTTTTATTTTATTCATACAAGAATTTATTTTTTTGTTGTTTTAGTTTATGGTAATTAAGGTGGGGTTAAACCTGCCTTAATTTTTTTATGCCTTTTAGTTTGAGGAAAAAAGCTATGATTTTCTACGAATCAATAGGATTTATGATTCGTTTTGTCCTTTAATTTTGATCAAGGAAAACATAAGTTGGAAGATAGTATTAAGACTCAGTGTAATGGTATTGATATTTTATTCTTTTATGGTAGTTTGATAGGTATTGTAAAATCCTTTCAGAGGCTTAAATAGAGGTAAAAGGGGGTTATTTTAGCTGAATAATCAACTTGTTTTAAGTGAAATGGGGCTCTTTTTTTTGTAGGGTTGTTATCGAAATAAAAAAGAAACAGGAGGAGGATAATGTAACTATAGAATGGCTGAAACGTCATGTTCGTATTATACAAGTTCATCTATCTTCTTTTGACTTCACTGAATGGAGGTTGCTACTCGTAATAAAGTGATGGGTAAAAAAATAAGGCAGCAAGAAAAGTATTCCAGCTGCCTTATGAAACAAACAAACTAAACCAATTAATTATGTTTTTTCTTAGTAACCAGGGTTTTGGTCACTTTCATCTAATTCCGAATTTTTATCTATTTCAGTAATCGGAATGGGAAATAAGTCATTTTTAGACGAATATCCTGTGCCTGCTAATTCTGTTGAAGCTAAATCCCAACGAACTAAATCCCAAAAACGTTGGCCTTCAAAAGCGAGTTCTAAGAACTTTTCATTAACAATGGCATCAAACAGAGCCTCGCCTGAAATCGAAGGGTCGATATCACCTATATCAGCTCTATTTCTTACTTTATTTAATTCTGTTCTAGCCGCATCATCTTGCCCTAGTTTTTGATAGGCCTCTGCTGCTAGTAATAAGACTTCCGCGTAGCGCAATAATCTATAATTGGTGCTATAGTTTAATTCTCTAACACCATCTGGACTCGTATCTTCGGCTTTAGTGGCGTATTTTATTCTAATAGAACCTTCATAATCCCAAATAGCACCTCCAGTTGCGGCACTAGGATCTACAGCGCCACCAGCAGCAATGAGTTCGGCTTCAGTCATTAGAGAAGCTGCTTTTCTTTTAGTGTCTCCAGCATTTTCGAAAGCATTGGCTAGTTTTGCTGTTGGTAAGTTAAAACCCCAACCATTAATTAAGTCGGTACCAGTAAGATCAAAAATACCATCACCACGAGGTCCCATTAACTGGATGTGAATATTACTTTCGTTTCTTCCTCCCCAGTTAAAATTACCCCAGTCTCTTTGTGAGGTTGATATAAAGCCTAATTCAAATAAAGACTCAATACCAAATTCGTGGTTAATGTTCCAAACATCCTCTGGATTTGGTTCTAAGTCGTGTGACGGATTAGAAATGACACTGCTGAAAAAGGGAATAGCCTCGGCATATTTTTCTTGAAAAACTAACACCTTACCCATTAAGGCTTGTGCTGTACCTTTTGATACTCTAAAATCTTCGGTAGCCGATTTATCTGGTAGTGAAGCTATAGCATCGTTTAAATCGGATTCAATTTGTGTGTATATTTCTTGACGTGTTGATTTTGGAATGCCAAACTCATCTGTTTCCGAAGGAATGGTTAACCGTAAAGGCACATCACCAAACATGGTAGTCAATTCAAAATAACACCATGCTCTCATGAATTTTGCTTCCGCTAGAGCGGTGTCTTTATTACTTAGGCTACTGTCTTTAATGTTTTCGATAACCAGATTAGACAGGGCAATGGTGCGATAATACAAATCCCAAATACTAGTAATGGAAGCGTTAGAAGATGATACATCGGTATAGTCGTCAATATCTTGTAATTGTTGTTGATCTCCAGAGTTACTTCCTGCAGCATTGGAGGCGTCACTAGGGAGTAATTTTACTAAAAATGCGCTACTCCAGTCTTTACTGTAGTTGTGTTGCATTAAATCGTAAATACCTATTATAGCCGTTTCTACATTTTCTTCTTCAAGAAAATAGGTGTCTAGGTCTTCTACATTTAATCTCGGATTGGTGGTAAAATCATCGCTACATGACACCATACCAATACAGATTATTGCTATAAGAGTTATAATTGTTTTTTTCATAAAAAGTTAATTTTTTAGTATTAAAAGTTTAGCGATAATCCGAACAGAAGTTTAGCAGCTGTTGGATAAAAACCTCTATCGACACCTATCGAATCGTAATTAAAGTTTCCAATTTCTGGATCTAAACCACTGTATTTTGTAAAGGTGAAATAATCGTCTAACGAGAGATAAAGTCGTAGGTTTTTAATTTTCAACTGACTTAAAAAGGCCTCTGGCATGTTGTAACCTAGTTGAATTTGTCTGATTCGCATATACGAACCGTCTTCTACCACTAAATCGGTATCATAAGAGTCAATTACATTGGCAGCTCCAGGAAAACTAGCGTTATCACCAGGTTGTTGCCATCTGTTTTCATAAAAATGAATCGGTTTATTGGTGATTGGTCGAGATGGTTGGTGGTATACCGCTACGATATCGTTACCTGCAGTACCTTGAAATTGTAAATTAAAATCAAAAGCCTTGTAAGCTAAGTGGATGTTTCCACCATAAAGTAAGTCTGGATGCGGCGAACCAATGAAGGTCTTATCGGAATCGGTGATGGAACCATCATTATTTTTGTCAACTTTAATAACCTCACCAGTAGCCGAATCGATACCGTCTGTTTCAAACCCATAGAAATACCACGATGGCAAGCCTTCGGTAAATCGCGTAATACCATCGGCATTTTGAGGTGCTCCTGCTCCTACTAGGGACGCGCCTTCTGGAACGAATAAAATTTCTGTAACTTCATTTTTAAGGGTTGAAAGGTTTGCGCTTATGCTATAGCTAAATCCGCTAGTGGTGGTGTCGCTAAAACCGAGCTCAAATTCAAAACCAGAGTTTTCAATAGTTCCTGCATTAAATTCATTGGATAGAAAGCCTGCAGATCCTGGTGTAATTAACGAGCCATCTTCTACAATCGCATCTCTAGTGGTTTTTTTGTAGTAATCGGCCGTGAAAGAAAGCCTATTGCTTAGAGCTCTTAGGTCGATACCAACATCAAATTGTTCGGAGGTTTCCCATACTAAATTCGGGTTGGCATAACCGGTGATTTCTGCACCCTCGTTGCCTTCATAAATAATAGGAAGTTCGTTAACGATGTTGGTAATATAAGTTTTATCAGAATTACCTTTTAAGTTCGTTCGGCTACCATTTTGACCCCAACTTGCTCTAAATTTAAGATAGTTGAAACCAGCTTGTGTGTTCCAGAAGTTTTCATTTGAAATGATCCAACCTGCAGAGAATGAAGGAAAAACACCTGTTTTGTTATCTGTTGGGAATTTATCAGACTTATCTGATCTTACTGAAGCTTCAAATAGGTATTTATCGGCATAATCGTAAGAGAATCTACTGTAAAAAGACACCATGTTATCATAATATGGATCTACAATGTCTTGCTGCGTATTAAAACCGGGTAAGCTAAAATCCCATCCTGTAAAATCTGCAATAGCTACCGAGCCACTGTTTTTTAATGGAGTGTTAACCTCTTGGTCTTCGGCGGAATATCCTGCCAGTAATTTCATGTTATGTGATCCCAAAGATTTTTCATAGGTTAGGAAGTTTTCCCATAACCATCTCGTGCTTTCTACTTCTTCATGGGAACCTGTATACGTGGTGTTTGCGGCTTCTGAAGACACATAATATGGAATAATACGGGTTGTGGTTTTGGTGTCTTCTTGGTCGAGACCAAATCTTGAGGTTACCGATAGGCCTTTAGCTAAATTTAATTTTAAGTAGATAGAAGCCAAAAATTGGTTGCCGTCATAATTGGTTTTATCAATTTCATTAGCATAGGCAACTGGGTTTATAACTTCACCTGTTGAAAAAGCAGGGTAGCCGTAAACGTTACCGGCGCCATTGGTTAATAAAGGTACACCATTGTTATTAGCATTATCGATAACCGACTGTGGTACTTGTCCGTTGGGATAGGTAACAGGAGTTAAAGGATCAATGATTAACATGTTTTGAATAACACCTCTAGTATCGCTGTTTTCTTGAATCCCATTTCTATCGGATAGGGAATAAGTGGCGTTAAGTCCGATTTCAACAACCTTACCTAATTTACTTTTTAAATTGGTACGAAAGGTGGTTCTTGTAAAGTTCGAGTTTGATCTTCCAACGACACCATCTTGATCTAAGTGAGAAGCCGAAGCATAGTACATGAATTTCTCACTACCACCAGATACATTAAAATCGTAGCGTTGTAGCATGGCTGTTGAAAAGATTTCGTCCACCCAATTGGTGTTGTAGCCATTATCGGTTACTGTTCCAATTCCGGCTTCGTTCATATAGGTTTCAAACCGCGAAGCATCCATTAACTCCATGCTCGTATTTACAAACTGTACACCTGTTTGACTGTTAAATGAAAATCTTAAATCGCCAGCACGACCACTTTTAGTATTTATAATGATCACCCCGTTAGCACCTTCGGTACCATAAATGGATGACGAAGCGGCATCTTTTAAAATTTCAATGTTTTCAATATCTGAAGGAGCAATATCTTCTATTGATGAGGTTTTCATACCATCTACGATGTAAAGGGGTTCGGAATTACCACTGGAACCAGCTCCACGAATTCTAATTTTCGCCCCAGCACCAGGTGCTCCTGAAGATGATGATACAGTAACCCCAGAAGTTCGACCTTGAATGACTTGCTCCACTCTTTGGTCAGAAGAGGAACCAATGCGTTCATTGTCTATACTAGAAATAGCACCCGTAACCAAGCTCTTTTTCTTAGTACCGTAACCTACAACAACAACTTCATCCAGAACCGAAGTGTCCTCAGCTAAAGTGACGTTTAATGAGCTTTGCCCCGTATATTTTATTTTTTGTGATTCATAACCCACAAAGGAGAATACAAGGGTGCTTCCTGAACTGGTGTTTAATTCATAATTTCCGTCAAAATCTGTTACAGTTCCAATGGATGTTCCTTCAACTACAACATTCACTCCTGGTATAGGAAGTCCTGTTTTGTCGGAAACAGTTCCCGAAACTGATTGTGCATAAATGATACTGCCAAGTAATAAAAAGGCGGGAAGTATCAATTTTTTGAGTAATCTGTTTTTCATAAAGTTTAGCTAGTTTTTAAGTTATTACTATCCTTGTTTTAAAACACATATACAATAATGAAAAGAAGCAATGCTATAATGCATAGTATTAAAATGACTTCTCCGATTTTTTTGTATCTATTTGTTTTAAACATATCCCAAATGTTAAAAAATTATTAAATGAAATATGTAACCTTTAAAGCATGTGTTAGAAATTTTGTAGCAAAAGCCTTTCGTGACCGGGGTTTGCGACATTTGAATTAGATGGTGCAACAATTTTACTAACAGTGTGTTAAGGAGTGTTTAATGGCTTAAATGCTTTCATGAAGCTGTTTTGGTCTTTACTTCGGTAGGTAAAAAGCCAAAGTGGTTTTTAAAACATTTGGTGAAATAGGAGTGCGATGAAAACCCAGTAGCGTAACAAACTTTGCTAATATTAGTTTCGCCCATTTCTAAAATTTGCTTCGCTTTTTGCAGTCTAATATTTCTTAAAAACTCACTAGCCGTTTGATTAGTAAGGGCTTTAATTTTACGATAAAACTGACTTCTGCTTAAGTTGAGTTGGGAGGCCAAGGATTCTACATTTAAGTTCGGATCGCTAATGTTTTTGTTAATGTGATTTAGCACGTTTTCAATAAACTCTTTATCTAAAGGTGTGCTGTTTACGTCTTGTGGGACTTCGCTAATTACGCTAAAGTATTTATTAAAAATGAGTTGTCTGCTCGTGATAAGCTGAGCCAATCTCAGTTTAAGTAATCGTATGTTGAAGGGTTTTACCAAGTAGGCATCTGCTCCTGTTTCAATACCTTGAATACGATCTTCTACCTTGGCCTTGGCGGTAAGCATTAATACGGGAATGTGACTGGTACTTAAATCCTTTTTTAAATGTTGGCAAAATTCCATGCCGTCCATTTCAGGCATAACCACATCGGTAAGCACCACGTCCGGAAACGTTTCCTTGGCAATTTTTAGTCCCTCGGCACCATTGTTTGCAATGAGCACTTTATATTGCTTGCCTAACTCAAGCTTTAAATAAGCTCGAAGTTCTTGGTTATCTTCAACGACTAATATGGTGTGTTGTTTTTGAGCAGTACCTTCTAAGTGTTCTTCTTCCTCTTCCAATGTTACTGTTGGGACATAGGAGAAATCATCATCTTTAAGAAATTCAGAAGCATCATCAAAAATAATTTGGTTTTCCTCAAAGTGACTATAGCCTGTGGGTAGTAGTATTTTAAAAGTGGTGCCTTCACCAACTTTGCTACTTACTTCAATGTGGCCCTTATGTAACTGCACAAAGCTTTGTACGACTTCCAGACCAATGCCTGTGCCTCCAAAATAGGTTTTACTTTGGTTTTCTACTTGATAAAAACGTTCAAATATTTTCTCGGCTTCTTCAGGGTTTAGTCCAGGGCCCGTATCTGAAATAATAATTTCTACGGCTTGCACATTTTCATCCTTATTAGCCAAAGGCAAATGATATAACTGTTCAGTAGCTAATAAATCGATGTTTATAGCGCCACCTTCAGGCGTAATTTTAATGGCGTTAGATAGCAGGTTGAAAATGATTTTTTCCAACATTTTAATATCGGCCCAAACAGTTACATGGGGGTTGTCGGAATCGACGCTTAATAAGATGTTTTTATTAATAGCTTCTTCTTTAAAATAGCTCACGATGTTTTTTGTGAAATCAAGAAGATTTATTTCTCTGGCTTTAACATGAAGCTTATGCATTTCCAGTTTTCTAAAATCCATGAGCTCATTAATGAGACGGTATAAGCGATCTGCATTTTTATTAATAATGGCGTGTTTGTTTTTTACATGATGTGGTAAGATTAACTGCGTATCATGAATGAGATCTTTTAGAGGATTCATGATTAAAGTTAGTGGTGTGCGAAACTCATGTGAAATATTGGTGAAAAACTGAATTTTTTTCTGATTCAGTTCCTCTTGTTGTAAACGCTGCATGCGTTCATTTCTAATAAGTTCTTTTTCCTTTATTCTGCTTTGAGTAAGGTAGTTGAGGTAGTAGAAGCTAATTAAAAATAAGAGTACGTATAGGGTAATGGCCCAGTTAGATTTCCACCATGGCGGTAGAATTTCGATGCTTAATTCTAAAGGAGTTTCGGTCCAAACCCCATCATTGTTTGATGCTTTTAATTTAAAAGTATAGTTGCCCTGATCGAGGTTGGTATAGGTGGCACTGCGTTTTTGTCCTACATAATTCCAAGAATTTTCATAGCCCTCTAAATAATAGGCATAACTGTTTTTTTCGGGTCTGGTAAAGTTTATGCCGGTATATTCTATGGTGAAAACCGATTGCGCACTGTTAAGTGTAATGCTACTGGTTTCAGAAATGGATTTGTTTAAAGGCGAGTCATCTTGGTTGGGCGTCACCTTTTCATTAAATAATTTTAAATCGGTTAAATGTAAAATAGGAACCTTAGCATTGGTTTTTAGGTTGCTAGGGTGAAAATAATCCAGTCCTTTTAAATTTCCAAAGTAGAGCATATCTTGGCAGTCTTTTAAAACAGCTCCAGAATTAAAATCGTTAGAAAGCAAGCCATCGTTAATGGTGTAATTGGTATACCCTAAAGGATCCAATTCTATTTTTGTTAATCCGGAATTACCGCTAACCCAAATGTTGTTGTCGGCATCTTCAATAATGGCAGCAACGTTGTCTTCATCTAAACCATTTGATCTGTTAAACCATTCTAATTGTTTATTGGATGTATTGTATTGATAAAGACCTGTTCCTCGCGTTCCCACCCAAATATTAGCTTTAGAATCTTCGTAAATACTTAGGATGTAATTGGTGTTCGATGTGCTATTAAACGTTTTGTTTATTTTATCTGAAAAAGGAAGAATTTTCTTGATGCGCATGCCGTCTTTCTCAATTTTAAAAAGTCCGTCTACAGAGCCAAGCCATAAATCATCGTTGGTGTCTACAAGTACTTTGGAAACGTCGGTGGTGTTTAGTCGATGCTTCACAAAAGCTTCAGAATTGAAATGCTTAAAGTTTTGTGTTTTCGGATTAAAAGCATGGAGTCCCTGGAAGGAAGTGCCTATCCAAATGATACCTTCAGCGTCTTCAGTAATACTTCTAATGGTATTGGATTGTAATCCTTTGGCATTTTCTGTTGAATAGCAAATAAATTTTCTACTACCTTTCTTTAAAAAGAATAAACCATGATCCCAACTTCCGGCCCAAATGTTTCCGTTGGAATCTTTAAATAAAGACATGATATGGTTAGAGGCTAATCCAGAATACACACTCTGATCTTCGCTGTTTATATGTGTAATTTTATAGGATTTTGTGTTTAAAACATCGATACCTCCACCGTCGGTAGCCATCCAAAGATTTTCGTCTTCATCTTTTATAAGGGCCATTATGGAGGTGATTTTTAGTGAATTGTCTTTGTTTGGAGAACTTTTAATGTCCTCAAATTTGTCATATAAAGCATCACTAATGGCAACACCGCTATTAAAATAGCCCATCCAAATGCGACCATCATTATCTACGTATAATTTCCAAATGGAATTGTGTAATAAGCTGTTTTCGTCTTCCTTGCTATAGATGTAATTTTTAACAATAGCATCGTTGTGATCTAAATGAAAAAGCCCATCGTTTTCGGTGCCAACCATCATGGTGTCATCGGGTAATTGAGCTAGGGTGATGATTTTTTTAGTAGTTAATGAAATTTGTTTAACAGCAATAATGCTATAGTTCTGATTTTTATTCAAAGTACACTTATAAACCCCTTGGTTGGCTTGGGTACCAATCCATAAATGGTTATTTCGGTCGACCATAAGGGTCGAGATATCAGTTTCAAAACTGCTTTTGTCCTTAGTATAAAAATTGGTATGCACCAGTTTGTTTTCGGAAACATCAATTTCCTTTAAACCATAATTTGTGGCTACGTATAATTTGTTGTTGCCCACATGTTCAATACAGTTGGTGTTGATGCGATGCGATTCATCTTGAAAAGTCGAATTTGCCACTTTTTCAACTTTAAAGGTGTCGATGTTCAGTTTGTAAATACCATTACCATAGGTGCCCACGTATAGATGATTGGAGGCGTCTTCGGTTATGGTTGTAATTTTATCACTATTAGGATTGTTAGGATCTAGTATAAAGCGTTGAAATTGATCTGTGGCACTATGGTATAAGTCTAAACCGTTTTCGGTGCCAACCCAAAGTCTTTGTTTGCTATCAATAAAGGTGCAATCTACGCGGCTACTGCTTAAAGATGTGGAGTCGTTTAAAACATGTTTGTAGGAAGTGTAATTAATGCCATCAAATTTGAACAATCCTGTGGCATTAGTGGCAATCCAAATGAAGCCTTTGTGGTCTTGAACGATATCGGGAATTCCAACTTTGGGAATTCCTTCTTTGATACTTACAAAATCATATTGCTGCTGCTGGTTCTTCTTCTGAGCGTAGGAGTAAAAAACCCACAATAAAAGTAGGGATAAACATATGGTTTTTTTCATTAGTAAAGTGGTTCGTTGGATTTGTATTTAAAGATAAAGATAAAATTTAACAAAATTAGCTACTGAAATTAAACAAGCATCCATTGTAAATTATGTTGCATTTGGGTTGTAAATGTTGCATAATTAAGGGTTTGCGGATGTGTTGGCTTAATATGGAGTTCGAAGAGAATCTATAATCGGACTCTGTGCTATTTAAATCTTGAATGGTTTACGTGCTTGTTACTCGTGTTTCCTTTTTCAAGATTCGGAGAAGCTTCGGTATGCTAAAACTTCGTAAATTTGAAATCGAAATCCAGATTTATGAAAGTCCTCCATTTAGATACCAATCACGAGTTATTAATTGATCAATTAAACGCTTTAGGTTTTGAAAATCATGAAGATTATACGGCTTCAAAATCCGAAATTGAAGCTAAAATACATGAGTACGATGGTATTGTATTAAGAAGCCGTTTCACGATTGATAAAACGTTTTTAGATGCCGCAAGCCATTTAAAGTTTATAGGGCGTGTTGGTGCTGGTTTGGAAAATATTGATTGCGATTATGCCGAATCCAAAGGCGTGTTTTTAGTATCGGCACCCGAAGGCAACAGAAATGCAGTTGGCGAGCATGCACTTGGGATGCTACTGTCATTATTTAATAAATTGAATAAGGCTGACGCCGAAGTGAGAGCTGGTAAGTGGTTGCGCGAGGCCAATCGCGGGATTGAATTGGACGGAAGAACCGTGGGACTTATTGGTTACGGAAACATGGGCAAAGCCTTTGCCAAGAAATTACGTGGTTTTGATGTTGAGGTGCTTTGTTACGATATAAAGAACGGAGTTGGTGATGATAATGCAAAGCAGGTTTCACTCGCTGAATTTCAAGATAAAGTCGATGTAGTGAGTTTGCACACCCCACAAACGCCACTAACGTTAAACATGATTGATAGTAGCTTTATTAATCAAGTGAAAAAGCCCTTTTGGTTAATTAACACCGCACGCGGAAAAAGTGTGGTGACTCAAGATTTGGTTGCAGCTTTGCAATCAGAGAAAATATTAGGTGCCGGATTGGATGTTTTAGAATACGAAAAAGCCTCTTTTGAAACCTTATTTTCTACCGAACTCCCTGAAGCTTTTAAATATTTAATTGAAGCTGAAAATGTGTTGCTTACACCTCATGTAGCAGGTTGGACTGTGGAAAGCAAGGAGAAACTAGCTCAAACTATAGTAGATAAGATTAAAGCGAAATTTTGTTAACTTTAGGAAAAACAAAATAACGTGCAGTACAAAGCAACCTCTCCAGAAGATTATATCAGTCAGTTGCCAGAAGATCGGGTAGTACCCATTAAAAAGTTAAGAGCAACTATTTTAGAACATTTACCTCAAGGTTTTGAAGAAGGTATTCAATATGGTATGATTGGGTATTACGTGCCACACAGCTTATATCCAGATGGCTACCACTGCAAGCCTGAAGAACCTTTACCGTTTATGAGTTTTGCTTCTCAAAAGAATTCGATAAATCTTTACCATAGTGGCATTTATGCCATTCCAGAATTGTACGATTGGTTTGTTGCCGAATATCCAAAACATAGTAAATACAAGTTGGATATGGGGAAAAGCTGCATTCGGTTTAAAAAAGTAGAGGCTATCCCATATGAACTTATAGGGGAACTCACTACGAAGTTGAGTGTGTCGGAGTGGATAGCACTTTATGAGAACGCTATAAAAAGAAATTGATGTTTCGCTTTCGCGGAAAAGTATAATAGTTGGCTAAAGAATGCATTGCTGTAGATGGGGTTATGCAACTATAATTTTAATATTTTGACTTTTTTAAATGCTCTTTTTGTGTAATTTGGAGCTGTTTTAGAAATTCAATTATACTATGACTGAAGAAAATAATAAAAATCAGCATTTTAATGATTCTTTTGAATCGGCAAAGGAAAAGGCAAAGGGTTTTGCTGAAGAAGCCAAAGAAACCGCTACCGAATTTGCTGAAAATGCTAAACAAACCTTTGGGTCAAACGATAATCAGAAAGTGTTAGCTGGAATCTTAGCCTTGTTATTTGGGTCCTTCGGACTTCATAAATTTATTTTGGGATATACCAAAGAGGGCGCCACGCTTTTAGGAGTAACAATTTTAGGCGTGTTATTATCTTGTTTCGGAATAGGAGCTCTATTTGTTTGGGTGCCTACGGCTATTGGTGTTGTGGAAGGCATCATTTACTTAACAAAATCTGATGCCGATTTTTATAACACCTATCAAGTAGGGAAGAAACCTTGGTTTTAGGTTGGAGGTAATAAGCTGTTTGCTATAGGCTATGAGCTAAATGCTTTACGTTTTAGGCAATATGCTATATTGTTGTCAATCAATAATAAAAAACAAAATCGGTAGGCAATAGTAGAAAATCCTTTTATTAGTTTTCTTTTAACTGATAATTAAACCCCAATATCTTTAATACTATCGTGGCTTTCCTTAGGGTTTGGTCCCCATTTATTATTCCCAGTAATTTATTAAATCCTCTATGTCTGTATTATTGTCTTGAAAATAAATGTTTTCCCAGTATATTTTTCCGTCGATTTTTACAAAAACTTTATAATAGCCAAACTTTATCTCCTTTAAATCGAAAATTACCCTGGAGGCAGTCATGTCAGTAATTTCTAATTCAGCATGTGATGCAATTTTTGATTCATCATATAGGTTTGAATTCAATATCGTAGAAAAGTCCGTTTGTTGGTATATTTTATTGGCTTGTGAAGGAATAATCCATACGTCTGATATGCCAGAATTGGCTTTTATGTTCAATATACCTAAAGTTGGATTAGGGTATACGATAAGTTGATCAGCTATTAAAGCATTCGGATTACCTACTTGATATGGCGGTGAAATTTCTGAACTTCTCAAATTAAGACCTGTAACAAGTGTCATGTCGGTTTCGCCATTTGAATGATTATTTCCATCGTCGGATGAACAGCCAACTGCTGTAATAAAAAGTGTGAAAAGAGCTAAAAATTTTAAATTCATATTTAGTTGGTTAATTGGTTGTATAAAATAGTAGATATTAAATAGGTTTAAACGGGGAGCTTGGGTTTAAACATATATAGTTTTTTGGTCAAGAGTCAATAGTCAATATTCAAGAATCAATTCTCTTCCTCCTCGTCTTTTTGTCCGTTTTGAAGCTTGTTTTCTAACTCAGCTTGAAATTCTTCCATAACAGGACGTACCGTGCTTTCAGGTAAATCGGCGATTTTGATATACATCAAGCCATCCACTGAATTATTAAATAAAGGATCGACATTAAAGGCCACTAAACGTGCATTTTGTTTGATGTATTTTTTAAGTAATACAGGAAGGCGTAAGGCGCCTGGTTCAATTTCATCAATAAAACGGTCAAATTTATTTAAATCGGCTTCTGTTTCATCGAAAACAAAATCTTTGTCGGCGTCCTTAAGTTTTACCTTGAATTCTTTTTTCGGACGAACATATTGGGCGATATAAGGGTCGTAGTAATGCGATTTCATAAATTCAATCATCAATGATTTTGAAAAATTTGAAAACTGATTACTAATACTCACGCCACCAATAAGGTAATTGTGTTCTGGAAAACGTAATGTGGTATGTACGATGCCTTTCCATAGTAAGAATAAAGGCATGGGTTTTTGTTGGTATTCTTTAATGATGAAAGCGCGACCCATTTCAATAGATTCACTCATCATTTTATACAGTTCGGGTTCAAATCTAAAAAGGTCTTGCAAATAAAAACCATCGATACCATAGGCTTTAAAAATTTGAGAACCAAGCCCCATTCGGTAAGCCCCAGCTAAAACATCTTTGTCGTTGTCCCAAAGGAACATATGGTGGTAATAATTATCGAAGGGATCCAAATCAATAGCTTCATTGGTACCCTCGCCAATTTCTCTAAAAGTAATTTCTCTAAGACGCCCAATTTCCCTAAGGATGTTAGGTATTTTTTTCGGTTCGGCTAGAAACACTTCATAGTTCTTGCTTTCAAGAAGGCGTGAGCCGTCTTCCCTCACTATTTTAAGCTCTTCTAACATTAAGAGTTGATCCACCGGTGTTACGATTTTTTTTGGTGGTTTGGCTGTTTTGAAATTCGAAGTGATGTTGCTAGTTAACTTTGAAACTTCTTCAAAGGAATTAGAAAGCATATAGGTTTTTCTTCTTAAAAAATCGCTAAAATCTTGTATGGACGGATATTCCTTTTGGTCGTCGACAGAAATAGGTTTTCCTATTCTAACCTTTATAACGCGTTTTTTCTGAGTAAGTAATTCCGAAGGTAATTTGGCCGTTCTAAAAGTGTCGCTAATTTTAGATAGTTTATAAAAAAGACGACTATTTTTAGCATGAAAATAGATAGGTACTACGGGTACACTAGCTTTTTGAATAAGCTTCATGGCGGTCTCTTCCCAAGGTCGGTCTACAACCAATTTACCATCGCGGTATGTGGAAACTTCCCCAGCAGGGAAAATACCTAAAGGGTGACCCGATCTAATATGTAAAATGGCATTTTTAAAACCAGTAACGCTCGACTTGACATCTTTTCTGTCTTCGAAAGGATTCACAGGCATGATAAAAGGCTTCATTGGCTCGATGCGATGCAGTAAAAAATTGGCTATAATTTTAAAGTCACTGCGCTGTTCTAACATCAGTTTAAGCAATAAAATTCCGTCAATACCACCAAGCGGATGGTTAGAAATGGTAATGTATGCGCCATCTTTAGGTAAACGCTTTAAATCTTCTTCAGGAATCTCGAATTTAATTTGAAAGTCGTCTAAAATACCATCTAGAAAAGGTAAGTCACTCAGGTGCTTATTACGCTTATAAATTTTATTGAGCGTAGATATTTTTAAGACTTTCATTAAAATCCACCCCGTAAAAGTACCCAGAAAACCATATTTATCTAACTGGATGGCTTTTGCAACTTCTTTAGCGGAAACGAGTCCTAAATCTTGCGGTTTACTCATAGCTGTAAAAGTACTAAATTGTTTATTTAGTTACTACTTGGGTTGTTTCTTGGGTTAATTGTTTTAATAACACGGTTTTACTGGCTTCTATTTGATGAATGGAAGCCTCGTTATAGTGTCTTATCGTGTATAGGGAAACATTTTCATGGCAAGTTACTTTAAATTTTGCTTTTAAGTGATGTAAAAGTTTTTCAAGATTGTCATAAATGTTGTCAATGCACACGGAAAAGCTAATGGCAGAATTCTGAATCACATTAACTTTCATTTTATAAGTGGCTAGTAAACTAAAAATCTCACTGATATTCTCTTCTACGATATATGAAAAATCTAAAGACGATAAAGCGATAAGGGCTTGATCTTTTTTAACGATAAAGCACGGGATTTTAGGTTCTAAATCTTCGTTTTTTCCTATTTGTGTACCAGGAGCTTCTGGATCTAAAAAGGACTTTACAAATAAAGGGATTTCTTTGCGCTGTAAAGGCTGAAGGGTTTTAGGGTGAATCACCGAAGCGCCATAAAAAGCCAGCTCTATAGCTTCACGATATGATATTTTGTTTAGTAATTTGGCGTTTTCAAAGTAGCGTGGATCGGCATTTAATACGCCGGGTACATCTTTCCAAATGGTAACGCTTTCGGCATTTAAACAATAGGCGTAAATAGCAGCTGTATAATCACTGCCTTCACGTCCTAATGTGGTAGTGAAATTATGCGAATCACTAGCAAGGAAACCTTGGGTGATGGTTAATGTATTCGGATTGTAATTCTGGTTAATAAGACGCTGCGTACTGTCCCAATCTACATTGGCGCGTCTAAAATAACTATCGGTTTTAATGTGTTCACGCACATCAATCCAGGTGTTTTTAATGTTTATGCTATTTAAATAGGCGCTTACAATACTCGTAGAAACCAATTCGCCATACCCAATAACTTGGTCGTAAACATAACTGTAATCTGGCGATTTGTTTATTTTAAAGAAGGTGTTTAGCTCTTCGAAAAACTGGTTTATTTTATGGAAAATGGTGTGGTTTTCATTGTCAAATAAATCCAGTAAAATAGCATTGTGATATTTTCTAATATCTTGAATTGAGCTTTGTAATTCCTCTTTGTTTTCAAAGTAATTTTTGATAACAATTTCTAAGGCATTGGTGGTTTTACCCATAGCCGAAATAACAATAAGTGTATGCTCGTATCCTGTTTTTTGTAAAACCGAAGCTACATTTTTTACACCATGGGCATCTTTAACCGAGGCGCCGCCAAATTTAAATATACGCATACTACAAATTTGCTATATAGTTATTTATACCAGATTCATCGAGGTGAACCACATTCCAGTCTCTTAATACTTTAGCACCTTTTTTTTCATATAAAGTAATAGCGCCTTGATTCCAATCCAATACTTCCCAATTGATGCGTTTTACCCCTAATTGGTGACCGTATTTTATAACTTTATCTAAAAGAGCCGTTCCTAAACCTTGACCACGCATCGCTTTGCTAACAATTAAGTCTTCTAAATGAATAATTTTACCTTTCCAAGTGGAATAGCGGTTATAAATTAAAGCGATACCTTCAACCTTGTTGTTCACTTCAGCAACAAAACAATGAAACGCAGGTTGGTCTCCAAAACCATCGTTTTCTAAGTCGCTAAGGGTAACTTCTACAGCTTCTGGTTCTTCCTCAAAAATGGCTAGTTCATTAATTAAATCGAGCACGCGAGGCATATCGGTTTTTTCGGCATCTCTTATCGTAAAGTTCATTCTGGATATAATTGAAGGTCAAATATAGTTTAAAGTTGAATATTTTCGGTGTATAACCTTTTCGAAATCGTTGTAGTTACTAAAAAAATACAGATATTTGTCCAAACAAATAACCTCACATATGTCGCATAAAAAACAAACCTTAGGAGAATTTATTATTGAAAATCAATCAGCTTTTAAATACTCTTCAGGAGAGTTGTCCAGTTTGCTAAATTCCATTCGATTAGCAGCCAAAGTTGTGAATCACGAAGTGAATAAGGCCGGATTGGTTGATATTATTGGTGCTGCAGGAGATACGAATATACAAGGTGAAGATCAGCAAAAGTTAGATGTTTATGCTAACGAAAAGTTTATTCAAACCATGACCAAGCGTAATATTGTTTGTGGTATTGCTAGTGAAGAGGAAGATGATTTTATCTCGATTAATAGTCAAGATGAAAATAATGGAAATAAGTATGTTGTTTTAATAGATCCTTTAGATGGGTCGTCAAACATTGATGTTAACGTTTCAGTTGGAACGATTTTTTCAATTTACAGAAGGGTAACTCCAGTAGGAACCCCTGTGCAAATTGAAGATTTCCTTCAAAAAGGAAGCGAACAAGTGGCTGCAGGTTACGTGGTTTATGGAACGTCTACCATGATTGTATATACTACGGGCGCTGGCGTAAACGGATTTACATTAAACCCAGCTATTGGTTCTTTTTACCTATCTCACCCCGATATGACGTTTCCAGAAGATGGTCATATCTATTCTGTAAACGAAGGGAATTACATTCACTTTCCGCAAGGCATTAAAAATTACATAAAATATTGTCAGCAAGAAGAAGACGATCGCCCTTATACCTCTAGATATATTGGATCTTTAGTTTCCGATTTCCATAGAAATATGATTAAAGGTGGTATCTATCTTTATCCACAAAGTTCTAAAAACCCAAAGGGAAAACTTCGTTTGTTATACGAATGTAATCCTATTGCCTTTTTAGCAGAACAAGCAAAAGGTAAGGCTAGTGATGGATTTACACGAACTTTAGATGTGGTGCCTACCGAATTACACGAGCGTGTGCCATTTATTTGTGGAAGTAAAAATATGGTTGAAAAAGCTGAAGAATTTATGCGCTTAGCTCAAGAGAAATAAACGTTTGAAGCTATTCCTGTCTTAAATAAAAAGTATTACTGTTCATTTTTTCCATTGATGAAAAAACGAACCAAAAAAATCTAGGCTTACGAATCTTTATCTAAATTTTTCGTTCGACACCTAAATTTCAGAAACTCGCTATGAATGTTGCAGCTAATTTTATACATTAGTCTAGCTCAAACAGCCTGAAATTTTACGGTGTTTTCACTTCAAATTTCACGATAAATTTTCGATATGTCATTAAAATCGATTCATAATAAATAACTAATGTTATCTGTCGAATTCCTATTAAATACAGAATCTAATAAGGGGGTATTACAGACGTTTTAAACGTTATTGTTACCCACAATTTGAAAAAATGACTTACAGAATAACAAAATTTGACCCAAAAAAGAGAAATAAAGAAGGGCATTTTCTAGATAATTCCGAATGGACTGCGATTAGCGACATAGGGAAATCTAAATATAGAAACGTGGACTATGAAGAATATGAACAAACAGAAACGGCATATGCGGAATCTATTAAACTTATTCTTGACGAAAAAAACATATCGAGTCTAAAAATTGACTCATTAGAATTACACGATTCGTTCGATGATTATGAAAATTATAAAAAAAATGGTCGACTAAAGAACATTGATGTTGATTATAATAATGAAATTGACATTTTGGAAAACGGAACTATTTTGAATTTAACGCAGATTCAAAAAATGATTCGCTTGATTTTAAGAGAAACTATTTGGATGAATTTACTCGAATCTGAATTTAAAATAACTTTCGGATATGATTATTATATGTATGTTGAATGCTCAAAATTAACAAACTCAACAATAAAACGGATTGGAGAAATGGGACTTTTTGTCGAGCCAAATATGGGACAAAGGACAATTATAGTAACAGACGAAAAAGGAAACAAAATATAAAAACTGTGGGTAACACCGTGTATAATTAACGGCTTGTCCTCGCCTACTTGGAAAAATCCTGCGGATTTTTCCGCTGGTAAGTCTTTGTTTGCTAATTTAGTCACTCAAACAACGCCACTAACAATACACATAACCGGTATGAAACTATTATTAATATAAAAAATGCGAACTGTAACAGTTCGCATTTTTTTGTTTTAAACAACCTCTTAAGGTTGTATTTAGTTTTGGATTAATGCGCTACAAAGTAGTCGTAAACAACAACTTCTCCGTAGTTATTTGATTTTCCAGTTTCGCTACCTTCTTCTTCAGCATTACTTTGAGTATAGTTTCCTATTTTAAAGTAAGCTTCGCCATAAGATTTATCCATTAAAATGGTGCTAGAGCCATCTTTTACAAGATATGAAGATGCATTACCATTAGCATAAGCGTTTTTAAGGTTACCATCTTCGCTATAGTAGCAGTAATGTTTACCGTCTTTAACTTCAAAAATAACTTCATGTAGGGTTCCTAAAGAATAGTTAGTTTTTATGGTTAAGTCATCTCTTAATTTATTACCATTAAAGCTTAAGAAAAGGTGATTTCCTTCAAGTCTTAATACCATGGCATCATCAATACCGTCATCTTTATTACCGTGAATTTGAGTTGCCACTAAATGATCTTTAACAATAGGTAAATGGGTGATGGCTTGTTTAACATACACCACATGGGTTCCTGAAGTCGTCCAATAGATATCCGATCCACCATCTTCTTCACGTTCTCTAAGTTCAGAACGTACATAATCAGAGTTAGGTGTTGTACCATTATTACTTCTAATTGGTGCACGGAAAACCATACCGTTTTTGGCACTATTCACGTAGAAGTATTCGTTATTAGCTTCTCCACATAAGGTTTTATCTTCTTCACCATCTGGATACGTAATTTTCCATTGGTTACAGTTGCTCATTAAATCTGAAGGAATGCTAGCGTTCCCTGGGTTAGGTGTTTCTGGATCTGTAGGATCAGTTGGGTCTGTAGGATCTGTGGTTCCGCTACCCGTAGAAAATACTTGTACTTCAGCTAAAGAAAGCGCATTGGTGTCTTTTAATTTGATACGTACACGTGAACCTGTTACACCTCCTGTATTTATGGTAACTGATGGGTTTGGAGCATCTGCAATCGTTGTTTTATAAGCTAAATCGCCATTGTCTTTATAAACAAAAACATCAAAATTACTTAGTCTCGCTTTACAACAGCTATCGGTACGTCCCCAAATTTTTATGGAACCTATTTGGTAATCTTGTCCTAATCTTACTTGCCACCATGGTTGAGCTGTGCTTAAGGTATGCGTTACGCTACCGTTTGCCCATACACCAGAAGTGTTGCCATCTACCGCTCTACTTGGATCTCCGCCATGAGATACAGAAGATTGTTCTGCTGTTTTTCCTAATGCTAAATTTTCAGAAGTACTTTCATCCACATCGATTGGTGTGATTTTAATCCAATTGATATTCCAACCTCCGCCTGTAGCAAGAAGTTTTAAAGTGCTACTTCCTGCTTCTAAGTCAACGGTTTTAGCAGTGGTAACCCAAGTTTGGTAGTTACCGGTTGCTGCTTTGTTTACATTACTTAGTTTTGTGCCATCTTGATAGAAATCAAATTTAGACGTGTTGGTCTTAGAGGCCACTCTAAATTCAAATTTGTAACTTCCTGATGCTGGTACTTCGATATCGTATTCGAGGTAATCACCAGTATCTATCCAACCTACATTAAGTCCGCCACCAGAATCGGCAGTGTTTTCAGTTTTTATTCCGCTCATGCTATCATAAGCTTCAGCTTGAATGGTTACAGCAGATTTGGCTGATAGGGCAGATTTGGATAGGGCAGAGGCAGACAAGTTTGTGGCTTCTGTTGCTGTATCTTCTTCCATAATCTCTTCGTTAGAGCAAGCGTAAAATACAAGGGTGAGTGCTAATGTTGCAAAACTTACTGATGTAAACTTTACAAATTTTGAAAATCTGTTTTTCATGTTTAATTCATTTAAATTAGTTTAGTAAAAGATTAATTTTTAGCTGGTTAACTAATTTGGTCAACCAGAATGGTTTTCCAAATGTAAATGAATAACTAGAAATTCCAAATTTTAGTATATAAAAAGTGAGAATTTTATAATAAATATGTTAAAATATTACCGTTTGTCGAGTATATTACGGTTTTACCGTAATAAAGTTACTGGTAGTTAAGTGGTTATGGTATTATGAAATTCGTAACAGGTGTCTTTTTTACGCTGAAATAGAAGCAAAAAAAATGCGAATCTAAAAGATTCGCATTTTTTAATATTACACTAATTTTATTTTAACTACAGGGCAACAAGATCGCCAGTCATGTCTTTAGATGGTAAATTCGATTTACCCATTAAAAAGATATCTACTTGTCTTGCAGCCTCTCTACCTTCAGAAATTGCCCAAACAATTAATGATTGTCCGCGACGCATATCACCAGCAGTAAAGATGTGCGGTATATTGGTTTGATATTTGCCATATTCTGCTTTGTAGTTAGAACGAGCGTCTTTTTCGATACCTAATTTATCGGCTAAGTTGCCTTCAGGACCTGTAAAACCTAAAGCTAATAAAGCTAAGTCACAAGGCCATGTTTTTTCTGTTCCAGCGATTTCAATAAGTTGTGGACGCTCGCCAGGAACCATTTTCCACTCTACATTAACAGTTTTAAGAGCGATTAGTTTTCCGCTATCATCCTTTACAAATTCTTTGGTGTTAATTAACCAATTTCTTTCAACGCCCTCTTCATGAGAAGAAGATGTTTTTAATTGTAAAGGCCAGAATGGCCAAGGTGTTGTTGGCGAACGGTGTCCAGGTGGTTTCGGCATAATTTCAAAATTAACAACCGATTTAGCGCCTTGACGGTTAGAGGTTCCAACACAGTCAGATCCCGTATCACCACCACCAATAACAATAACGTTTTTGTCGGTAGCTAGTACTTGGTCTTTTATGTCTTGACCAAATACCACTTTGGTTTGTTGTGTTAAGAAATCCATAGCTTGTACAACACCGTCAGCATCGATACCAGGCGTTGGTAAGCTTCTTCTTTCTGTAGCACCGCCACAAAGTACAACCGAATCAAAGGCTTTTAAATCTTTAACATCATAATTAACACCAACATTTACGTTAGTTTTAAAAGTGATGCCTTCAGCCTCTAAAATAGCCACACGACGGTCAATAATGCCTTTTTCCATTTTGAAGTTAGGAATACCATAACGAAGTAAGCCTCCGATAGCATCGTCACGTTCAAAAACGGTTACAGTATGTCCAGCCCTGTTTAATTGTTGTGCTGCAGCTAATCCTGCAGGTCCAGAACCTACAACTGCGACAGTTTTACCTGTTCTTGTTTTTGGAGGTTGAGGTTTAATCCATCCTTCCTTAAAGGCACGTTCAACAATATTTTTTTCTATTTCTTCAATAGCTACAGGGTCTTCAATAATACCTAATACACATGATTTTTCACATGGTGCAGGACAAAGTCTTCCTGTAAATTCAGGGAAGTTGTTTGTTGAATGTAATAACCAAGAAGCTTTTTGCCATTCACCTTGGTGTACCATGTGATTGAAGTCAGGGATTAAATTCCCTAACGGACATCCACTGTGGCAAAATGGAATCCCACAATCCATACAACGGGATCCTTGTTTTACTTGGTCTTCTTCACTTAATGGAATCGTAAATTCATTATAATTCTTTACACGTTCCTTTACAGGAACGTTTTGTTCATCTTGTCTTTCAAATTCTTTAAATCCAGTTACTTTTCCCATGACACTATGCTATTGTTAATTCTTCTACCATTGGTTCTTCGTTCTCTAAACGCTCTAATGCACGTTTGTATTCTATTGGCATGACTTTTACAAAGTTGCCTAAGCTAGTTTCCCAATTGTCTAATATGGTTTTTCCTTTGTTACTATCGGTGTATAATACGTGTTTTTCGATAGCTGATTTTAATTCGTTTGCATCTTCGGTAGTAATGTCTTCAAACTCGATAGTTTCTGTATTACATAAACCATTAACAAATTTGTTTTCTGGATCATATACATAAGCGATACCTCCACTCATACCTGCGGCAAAATTTCTACCTGTAGATCCTAATACTATCACACGTCCTCCAGTCATGTACTCACAACAGTGATCACCAACACCTTCAACTACAGCTGTAGCTCCAGAGTTTCTTACTGCAAAACGTTCTCCTGCGATACCGTTAATGTAAGCTTGGCCTTCAACAGCACCAAATAAACATACGTTACCAACAATAATATTGTTTTCTGCAATAAAGTCTGCTTTAGCAGGTTTTTTGATGATTAATTTAGCTCCAGATAAACCTTTACCTAAATAATCATTGGTATTTCCATCTACTGTAAAGGTTAAACCGTGTGCTCCAAAAGCTCCGAAACTTTGACCAGCAGAACCTGTAAAGTTGATGTTTAGAGTGTCTTCCGGTAAGCCTAAGTGACCGTAAATTTTAGAAATTTCGTTACTTACAATCGCACCAACCGTACGGTTAATGTTATTGATAGGGTATGATAGATTTGTTTTTTCTTTTCTATATAATGCACGGTGTGAATCTTTCAGAATCGTAAAATCTAAAACTTTATCTAAGTTATGATCTTGTGTTTCTGTATTTCTTACCGTTAATTGTCTGTATGCACTTGGGCGGTGTAAAATGCTAGATAAATCTAAACCTTTAGCTTTATAGTGCTTAATGGCTTTATTAGCATTAATTTTATGTGTTTGCCCAACCATTTCAGCAAGCGTTCTGAAACCTAACTTTGCCATGATACCTCTTAATTCTTCAGCAATATAGAAGAAGAAGTTGATCACGTGCTCTGGAGTCCCTTTAAAGTTTTTACGTAACTCTTTATCTTGAGTTGCGATTCCAACAGGACAGGTATTTAAATGACACTTACGCATCATAATACATCCTGAAGCCACAAGTGGCGCGGTAGCAAAACCAAACTCTTCAGCACCTAAAAGGGCAGCGATAGCAACGTCACGACCTGTTTTTAACTGACCATCACATTCTACTACGATACGACTTCTAAGGTTATTTAATACTAAAGTCTGTTGTGCTTCCGATAAACCAAGCTCCCATGGAAGACCTGCGTGTTTTAAAGAAGTAAGCGGTGACGCTCCTGTACCACCATCGTATCCTGAGATAAGTACCACATCGGCTTTCGCTTTGGCAACACCGGCTGCAATAGTACCAACACCAACTTCAGAAACTAGTTTTACGTTAACTCTAGCATCACGGTTAGCATTTTTTAAATCGAAAATTAATTGTGCTAAATCCTCAATCGAATAAATATCGTGGTGAGGCGGTGGCGAAATTAATCCTACGAAAGGTGTAGAGTTTCTAGCAGAAGCAATCCATGGTAATACTTTCTCACCAGGTAATTGTCCACCTTCACCAGGCTTAGCACCTTGAGCCATTTTAATTTGAATTTCCTTGGCATTAGTTAAGTAATGCGAAGTCACACCAAAACGACCAGAAGCAACTTGTTTGATAGCAGAGTTTCTACTATCGCCATTCATATCTTTTTGGAAACGTTTTCTGTCTTCTCCACCTTCACCAGAATTAGATTTTCCTCCAATACGGTTCATGGCAATGGCTAAATTCTCGTGAGCTTCACGTGAAATCGAACCGTAAGACATGGCTCCAGTTTTAAAACGCTTAACGATTTCGGTCCATGGTTCCACTTCTTCTAATGGAATAGGATCTAAGTTGTCAAACTCGAATAAACCACGGATGGTCATTAAGTTTTCCGACTGTTCGTTTATGGCTTTAGAGTAAACATCATAACTTTTTTGATCACTTAAACGTACCGCTTGTTGCAGTTTAGCAACGGTAGTAGGGTTGAATAAGTGACGCTCGCCGTTACGTCTCCATCTGTAATCGCCTCCGATATTCAGGCCTAAACGTTTGTCGATTAAGTTATCTGGATACGCTTGTTTATAACGTTCGTTAATTTCTTTTTCAATTTCATATAATCCGATACCTTCTACACGAGAAGCGGTGTATGGGAAATATTTCTCAACAAATTGTGAGTTGAAACCAACGATTTCGAAAATTTGAGAACCTCTATACGAGTGTAAAGTAGAGATTCCAATTTTATTCATGATTTTTAAAATACCTTTTCCAATAGCTTTGTTAAAGTTATCAACGGCTTTTTGCTCGTCCATACCTTCAATGAAACCTTCTTTCACCTGCATTCTAATAATTTCGTTAACCATATAAGGGTTGATAGCACTTGCGCCATAACCAAATAAGGATGCAAAATGATGCGGTTCACGAGGTTCTGCCGATTCGATAATGATATCGAAATAAGAACGCTTACGTAAACGGTTTAACTGGTGGTTTACATACGAACAGGCTAATAAAGCTGGGATTGGTGCGAATTCTTGATTTACACCTCTATCTGAAAGAATAATAATATTCGTTTTTCTTTCAATAGCTTTTTCAATTTGAACTACGATATCTTCTAAAGCATCTTCTAGTCCGTTTAGACCTTGTGCTTTTGGATATAATATTTGAATAGTTTCAGCTTTAAAACTCTCGATAGAAATACTTCTGATTTTTTCTAAATCGGCATTCGAAATTACTGGATTTTGAATGCGAAGCTTTCTACATTGTCTGTCGGTAATACTGAATATGTTTCTGTCTTTACCAAGGTTTAAGCTGATATCTGTTACAATTTCTTCACGAATACCATCCAATGGTGGGTTGGTAACCTGTGCAAATAATTGTTTAAAGTAGTTTGAAATAAGTTGAGGCCTGTCCGATAACACAGCTAAAGGTGTATCGATACCCATAGAACCTAAAGCTTCTTTTCCAGCGATCGCCATTGGCGTGATCACTTCTTGGATATCCTCAAACGTATAGTTGAATAAACGTTGTCTTGTTTTGATGTCGATGGTTTCAATCGGACAAGTTTCACTTGTGTAAGGAACGTCTTTTAAGTGTAATCTTGTTTTGTCTAACCATTCTTTATAAGGTCTTTCAGAAACAATTTTACTTTTAATTTCTTCATCACCTATAATACGGCCTTCGTTCATGTCCACCAAGAACATTTTTCCTGGCTCTAATCTACCGTGTTCTTTAACATCTTCTGGAGCAACTTCAACCACACCAATTTCTGAAGACATGATAAGTTTTCCACTTTTAGTTACGGTATAACGTGAAGGTCTTAAGCCATTTCTATCTAATAAAGCACCTACGTAATCACCATCTGTAAATGGTACCGAAGCTGGTCCATCCCAAGGCTCCATAATACAAGCGTTGTACTCGTAAAATGCTTTACGTTCTTCCGACATGGTTTTGTGTTTTTCCCATGCTTCAGGAATCATCATCATCATGATTTCTGGAAGCGAACGTCCTGTATGTGTTAATAATTCCACAACCATATCCATAGAAGCAGAATCTGATTTACCAGGAAGGATGATAGGGAATAATTTGTCAATTTGCGGACCGAATACGTCACTTTTCATGATTTCCTCACGAACACGCATACGGCTTACGTTACCACGCAAAGTGTTGATTTCTCCATTCTGACACATAAAACGGAATGGCTGAGCCAATTCCCATGTAGGCATGGTGTTGGTAGAGAAACGTTGGTGTACTAGCGCTAAACGTGTTACTAAATCGATTTGTTGTAAATCGGTATAATAAGGTCCAATATCTTCAGGCATGATAATACCTTTATAGATAATGGTGGTGTTAGATAAACTAGGTACATAAAAATATGTGCTTTCAGAGATTTTAGATTCTCTAATAGCATGTTCTGTGATTTTTCTAGCAGCGTATAATTTTGCTTTAAAATCAGCTTCAGAAATGTCTTCTGTTTTACCAATAAATAATTGTTCGATATTAGGTTCTGATGCTAATGCAATTTCACCTAATTGTGAAGAATCTACAGGAACTTTTCTCCATCCTAAAACAGTGAGTCCTTGCGCATTTACTTCGTTTTCAAAAGTTGTTTTACAAAACTGGTATTGGTTAGATACTTTTGGTAAAAACACCATTCCTACAGCGTATTCACGTTGTTCTGGAATCGTAAAATCGCAAACGCGTTTAAAGTAATCGTGGGGAATATCTATTAATAATCCAGCACCATCACCGGTTTTTCCATCAGCACTTACACCTCCACGGTGTTCCAGTTTTACGAGTATCTCTAAGGCATCATGAATGATTTGATTGGTCTTCTCTCCTTTAAGATTACAAATGAAGCCAGCGCCACAGTTTTCGTGTTCAAATTCGGGCAAATAAAGTCCTTGTTTCTTCAGCATAATCAACAATATTGGTTTTAAAAACTTGAGTTGAAGCGTAAAGATATGCACTAGTGTTTGAATAACAATAGGCAGGAATTCATTATTTCGGTTTTACGAGTTAACTCAATATTATTATAATGATATGTCAATATTAATGGACTTTTTTAATAAATATTCAAACGCGAAAAAAGAGGTCTATTTATAGGGATATCTAATTTAATGCAAGCAATTCAATTAAATATTAGGGTAATGCTATGAAATGTTGAAAAATATTGCTGATAATTCAAATGAAGAAGATGTTAAAAAAACAATAAATTAAAAATAATTACGAAGACCCTTAAAAAAATGGGGGTAAAAATGGAAAATCAATAAAAGTGAACCAAATACCCCCTTTTTTTATGGGGGTTAAAAGTTTTTAGCATAAGTTTGAACCATTCTTAAGGGATAAAGATCTAAGTAAATCAACCAAAACTCTTAAACAAAACAACAGCTTACGTCTTGATTATTAACAACTTAACAATATTTACAATTATGAAAAAACTATTTACACTATCAGCATTATTACTAGCTAGCGTAGTTTTCGCGCAAGATGAGCCAAAAAAATTATCGATTAGTGGGTCTGTTGATACTTATTATCAAACGTATTTAACTGCTCCAGACAACGAGGGAGTTAGTTTCGGAACTGCTTTCGCAGGACAATCTGGTTTTGCCTTAGGTATGGGGAATGTGATTTTTGCTTACGAAGGAAAAAAAGCAGGAGCTGTACTTGATTTAGTAGTTGGCCCAAGAGGTGCTGGTGCAACATTTAGTAATGATATTGTAGATGGTATCGTTAATCAAGCATACGTTTACTGGAATGTTTCTGATAAAACAACTTTAACTTTCGGTAGATGGAATACCTTCTTAGGGTATGAGGTAATTGCTCCTGCAGCAAACTTCAACTATAGTACGTCTTATTTATTTTCTAGCGGACCTTTCTCTCATATGGGTTTAAAAGCTGATTTTGCTTTGTCTGATGACTTTAGCTTGATGTTAGCAGTTACAAATCCTTGGGATACTAACGATACATCTTTTACTGGACAATATGCACTTGGAGCACAATTAGGTTATAAAGGACAATTCTTAAATTTCTATTACGATAGTGGAGCTTACCAAGGTTTAGGTTTTGAAGTAGACTATACTGGTGGTTTTGATTTAACTGATTCATTTTTCTTAGGTATTAACGCAGCATACCAAACGACGTCATATGTGTTTGATGATGCTGGAGATGTGATTTCTGATGATTTCAAAAATGGATTCTACGGTGCTGCTTTATATCCACAGTTCGCTGCAACAGAAAGTTTATCTGTTGGTTTAAGAGGTGAGTATTTTGGATATCACGCAGAGGATGGAGATGATTTACCATCTGTATTTGCTACAACTTTAACTGCAAGTTACACTTTAGAGAATTTAATTCTTAAGCCAGAGGTAAGATTAGACTCTTGGAGTAACAATATGCCTTATATCAATAATGATATGGAGGCATCGAAAAACTTAGCTGCTTTCACATTAGCTGCTATCTATTCTTTCTAAACCAAGAAAAACAAACCTATAAAAAGGAGTATAAAGTAAAGCCACAACCATCTTTTTTTGTACTCCTTTAATTAACTAACCAAAAATATATTAATTATGTCAATATTAAATTTGCCCCTATTAATTCAAGATGTTGCTGCAACCAAAGCCGACATTGAAGGTATCATAGGTGATATGGGAATGTTATGGATGCTAATTTCAGGGATTTTAGTATTCTTAATGCAAGCAGGATTTACCTTAGTAGAGTCGGGAATGACACGTGCTAAGAACGTTGTAAATATTGCAATGAAAAACGTTTTAGATATCGCGGTTGGATCGATTGTATTCTGGTTCATGGGATATTCTTTAATGTATGGATCTACCAATGGGTGGATTGGATGGAGTGGTTTTATGTATAACCAAGGACCAGCCGATTTATTTTTCCAAACCGTATTCTGTGCGACTACAGCAACGATCGTTTCTGGAGCTATTGCAGGTAGAACAAAATACACAACCTATATTTTATTCTCTTTAGTGATGACTGCTGTTATCTATCCAATTTCTGGTGGATGGCAATGGAATGGCGATGGATGGTTAGCTCAAATGGGCTTCATCGATTTCGCTGGATCTTCAATCGTACATGCTGTTGGTGGATGGGCTGCCTTAGTTGGTGCTGCTTTAGTAGGACCAAGAATTGGTAAATATATCAATGGTCAAGCTGTTACTATTCCTGGACACAACAAATTATTAGCGACTTTAGGGGTTTTCATCCTTTGGTTCGGATGGTTTGGTTTCAACGGTGGTTCTCAATTAGCTTGGGGAGGTGATGATGCTGTAGGTGCTTCTATGGTAGTTTTAGTAACGAACCTAGCAGCTTCTGCTGGTGCGGTTGGTGCGCTTTTCTTATCATGGTTCAAATACAAAAAACCAAACTTAGATATGACTTTAAACGGTGCCTTAGCTGGTTTAGTGAGTATTACTGCAGGTTGTGGAAACATGACAGAAGGTGGTGCTTTAATCGCTGGATTCATTGGTGGTCTTATCGTAGTGTTCTCTATGGAATTCATAGAACAAAAATTAAAAATTGACGATGCTGTAGGTGCTGCTTCTGTTCACGGTGTATGTGGTGCATGGGGTACTTTAGTAATCGGTCTTTGGGGAGTTGATGGTGATACAGCTATTGGATTATTCAATGGTGGTGGATCTGCACAATTCGTAACTCAATTAATAGGAACAGTATCTTATGCTGTTTGGGCTTTATTAACGGCGTTCATCTTCTTCTTTATTCTTAAGAAAACATTAGGATTAAGAGTAACTGAAAAAGAAGAAGTAGAAGGATTAGATCTTTCTGAACACGGTACTTTAGCTTACCCAGGTAAGAGACAAAGAGAAATAGAAGAATAAACTCTTCTAAACTGAATAACGTTAGTTTTTAAAATGAAAACTCAAATGTTTATTAAGATTTAAGTGATTAAGTTTAAGTTTATATAAGGATGCCTGCTGATAAAGCAGGTATTCTTTTGTGTTTGCATTATTTGTGTTAGCATATAGTTAACAGGAAAAATCTTAAAAAGCATATAAATTTTTATATTTGGAATCTAACCATTAAAACGAAATGATATTATGAAAAAAATTGAAGCAATTATTAGAAAATCTAAGTACCGCGTGGTAAAGGAAGCTCTTCATGAAGTTGGAGTGAATTTTTTCTCGTATTGGGATGTTACCGGCTTAGGAAATGAAAAGGAAGGTCATGTTTACCGTGGTGTTTCTTATAGTACAAGTGATATTCAACGTAGATACTTGTCTATTGTAGTAAATGACGATTTTGAAGAGATTACCATTAAAGCGATTCTTCAATCTGCCGCTACAGGTGAAGTAGGTGATGGAAAAATTTTCGTTTCTGATGTTAGTGAATGCTACAGAATTCGTACAGGAGAAAAAGGTGGAGACACATTAAAATAAACTAATAAATACACAAAAAACTAATTAAAGATTTATGGAATTATTAACAATTAATAATGTATGGATGATGGTCTGTACAGCGCTCGTTTTCTTTATGCATACAGGATTTGCATTTTTGGAAATTGGTTTAACAAGACAAAAAAACACCATCAACATATTATTTAAAAACATTTTTATTATTACAATTGGCTTACTACTTTATTATATAGTAGGGTTCAATTTAATGTACCCAGGGTTTGCTGAAGATTCTGCTGGTATTTTTGATTTCGCAGGATTTGGTATTGCACCTCCTGAAAACGGAATGACTCCTGAATATGCCGATGGTGGTTATACTTGGTGGACTGATTTCTTATTTCAAGGTATGTTTGCTGCTACAGCTGCAACGATTGTATCTGGAGCGGTAGCTGAGCGTATGAAAATCGGACCTTTCATGATTTTCACAATCATTTACGTTGGATTGGTTTACCCAATTGCTGGTTCTTGGAAATGGGGTGGCGGATTTTTAGATCAAATGGGATTCTATGATTTTGCTGGTTCTACTTTAGTACACTCTGTTGGTGGATGGGCAGCCTTAGTAGCGGTTTGGTTATTAGGTGCTCGTATTGGGAAATTTCAAAATGGAAAGCCTCAGGCGATTCCTGGTCATAGTATTCCTTTAGCGACTGCGGGGGTTTTAATCCTTTGGTTAGGATGGTTCGGATTTAATGGTGGTTCCGTACTTTCTGCCGATCCTAGTTTAACGTCTTTAACTTTAGTAACTACATGTTTAGCTGCAGCTGCCGGTGGTGTAGTATCGGCTTTAGTGTCGTTCTTTAAATACAAAAACTTAGATTTAACCATGTTTTTAAATGGTATTTTAGGTGGTTTAGTGGGTATTACTGCTGGTGCAGATGTAATGACTCCTGAAAGTGCTATTATTATTGGTGCTATTGCTGGAGCTCTTATTGTTTTTGCAGTGAGTTTTGTAGATGCTATTAAATTAGATGATCCAGTTGGAGCCATTGCTGTACACTTAATTTGTGGTATTTGGGGAACTTTAGCTGTTGGAATCTTTTCAACTAACCCAGAGCATAGCTTTTTAGTGCAACTTATTGGTGTGGCATGTTATGCAGGATTTTGTTTAGTAACCTCTTTTATAATTATTTTCACGCTTAAGAAGACTCTAGGTATTAGAGTATCTGAAAGAGAAGAATTAGAAGGATTAGATGCACATGAGCACGGTATGGATGCTTATCCAGACTTCAGACTTAATGAGCATTAATTAGATATAGCTATTATCAATAATTCGTTAAAAGGATGTTTTACTTTATGTGAGACATCCTTTTTTTTGTTTCTATACCTGTTTTTGATGGTTACCTATAGTTGACGTATTCGTGTTAATTAGTGCAATTCGTGTCTTAAAACAGCCTTTTGTAGGTGTATTGGGTAATAGGAAATAGTAGTTTTATTCAGATTTGATTTTTGTGATATAGGATGAAATTAGTGTTTTAATTAGAGGATTTATAGGCGCCAGTGATTATATAGGTTTAGGATTACAGTCTTGGTTTTGATACAAGGATTAATCTTCTCAACAAAAAAAACCTCCACATCTACATGTGAAGGTTTTTATTTATAATATAATTCAAAAAGCTATTTATTAAGCTGAATTTCTACTGGCATTAATATTTCCGAATAACGAACGCGTTACAATTTTCTCAAAAATTAACTTTTCAGGATCATCGGCAGGAACTCCTGCTTTTTCTAACTCCTGAACCTTTTTAAGGGCGTATTGCTGAATCGTTAATAACGGTAGTACTATAGATTCTCTAACTTCAATGGAAGCCTTTCCTGTTGGCTCATTTTGCATTAAAGTTTCATATCCTGTAAGCTTTAAAAGCAAACGTTTTGTGGTTTCGTATTCCGTGTGGATAATGTTCCAAAAAGCACCAAATTCTTCGTCATTAGACATGTATTTTGTCAGGTTAAAGAAAGACTTTGTTAGTGACATCATACTGTTTTCAAGAAGCGTTTTAAAGAATTTATTGTTTTTGTAAAGTTGTTCAACCTTATCAAATTCGCCGCGATCTTCGTATTGTTTCAATGCGGTTCCTACACCGTAAAATCCAGGAACGTTTTGTTTTAATTGGCTCCAAGATCCTACAAAAGGAATAGCTCTTAAATCAGAGAATACTAATTTATCTGAAGAACCACGTTTTGATGGTCTACTACCAATGTTTGTTTTTGCATAATATTTTAAAGTACTCATGCGTTCCAAGTAAGGAATAAACATCTCATGACTCTTAAAGTCTTTGTAAACTTGGTAACTGGTTTCAGCTAAATCGGTCATTACTGCACGATCTTCGTCAGAAAGTTTGTTTTTCTCACTGCCTATACGGTTTGTTACACCCGAACTAATTAACTGTTCTAAGTTGAATTGGGACGAGTTTAATGTTCCGAAATTAGAACTAATCGTTTGACCTTGAATAGTAAGTTGTACTTCTTTATCTTCAATAGTAGGACCTAATGATGAATAGAAGTTATGTGTTTTTCCTCCTCCACGTGCTGGTGGTCCACCACGTCCGTCAAAGAATATGGCGGTAATACCATATTTTCTAGACATTTCGGTTAGCAATTCTTTGGCTTTGTAAATTCCCCAGTTAGCCATTAAGTAACCACCGTCTTTAGTTCCATCAGAGAAACCAAGCATGATAGTTTGTTTGTTTCCTCGGGCTTTTAAGTGCGCCATATAAGCTGGGTTGGTATACAATTGTTCCATAACCCCAGGAGCATTTTCTAAATCTGGAATAGTTTCAAAAAGCGGTGCTAAATCAACAGTTAAATCATCCTGGAATGATACCATTTTCAACATGGCAAAAAGTTGCATCATGTTTAATGCCGTCTGGTTGTTACTAATAATGTATCGGTTAGCTCCACGTTCACCATTCATTTTCTGAATTTGCTTAATAACCTGAATCGTTTTTAACGTGTTATAGGTCATTTCATCTTCAAAAACATCTAAATCGGTTATGACATCAGTAGTTTTCGATAAAATATCGATTTGTTCTTCTTCAGATAAATCATGGTAATTTTCAGGTAAACAAGAGTTACCGCTAGCTAGTAATTGATCGACAACATTTGTGAAAACACTGTGGTGAATTCTACTATCTTGTCTAATATCTAAAGTGGCAAAACGGTATCCGAATAGGTGAATGCGATTAATTAAATTGTTAATCTCATTTTCGTATAACGATTGGTGTTGCTCAACTACTATTTTTCTAATACTTAAAAGTTCTTCAGTCAATTCCTTTACCGAAATTGCTTTTTTACTTTTAAGGTTAATACTGTAATCGTATAAAATCGTTTCTAATTTAATGATACGATCTTCAACGCCTTTAAAAGTTAGTTTTCTTCTTAAATTCTTAAGGTCTTCATAGTATTTCTTAAGAATCGCTTTTTTAAGCTTTTTAGCTACTTTTAAAGTGGTTTCAGGCTTCACAAACGGATTTCCATCACGGTCACCACCTGGCCAGAAACCAATGTTTATAATCTCATTATGCTTCTGTTCGTCAGCATAAATATTCGTTTGAATGTAATTGTAAATTTTACCAAACGACGTATAGAATACATTCTCTAAATACCATATTAAGCTTTTAGCTTCATCGTATGGTGTTGGTTTTTTATGCTTGAAGAAAGGTGTTTTACCTAACTGACCAAAAAGGTTATTAATTTCAGATAAATTATTCTGTTCAATGGCTTTAGATAAATCGGTAATAATTCCTAAAACCGAACCTGGGTAAAATTGTGTTGGGTGTGCCGTTAAAACGATACGTACCTTAAAGTCATCTAGATAAGCTTTTAACTCATCTAAATTGTATTCAGCCTGTGCTTTATCTTTTAAGTTTCTTAAAGTTCCTACACCTTCCATGTTGTTTACTATAGGAAAGGCAGCATCTTCAATGGCATCAAAGAGTACAACTTGTCTTTCGATGTATTGAATAAATCGAAACAATAAATTGATCTGGCTTTCTTTGTTTCTACGTGCTTGGTATTTTTCAAAAAAAGTATCAACTATCGTTGTGGGATTGTCGCCGTTTTCGAACCCTTTTTTACAAGTTTCGTGAAATAGCGGAAGTAATACGCCTGTTTTGGTTACGGCATCAAAGGGTAATGTCATGAAGATACTGTTGAATATCTGGTATTTAGACAAGACGCTTTGATTAAATCGTGTTAATTTTGGCTCTATTGACATGTTATGGTTCTATTGAATTTTACGCATAAAAGTACTAAAGCTTAAGTGAAACACATAGTCTTTTCAAAGTTTTATCAATATTTGCTGATAAGGGATTTCTCTTTGTGAAAAATGAAATAAAAGACAGTTTAATCCAAAGTTTTTGTAATTAGTTTTTGAACGAAAAGACAACAAAATGAGTTAAAAAGTGGCTTTTTTGGTCTTTTTAGTGCGAAAAATGCTTGGTTTAAGTATGACATAAGTCATGTTTTTAGCTAAGATGTCGTCCTATCTTTGTAGCTCAAAATATAAATTATGAAAAAGACACATTCGTTCCACATTCCAGTTATGGGTATTGGTTTTACCATCGATACACCTTTGAAAGTGGCACAATATGGTATGGACTCTGTAATTTCGTTAGTAGATGATATTCTACTCGAGAAATTACGGAAAATGTATAGTGAGAAGTTTGAGGTGCCTTACCAAGAAATCACCGATAAAATTGATGATTTTAGAGCAAAAAGAATAACCTCATATTTAAATTTAATTAGTGATTTAGCCGATAAAAAGTTTGAAGCTTTAAAAAATTTAACCTCTAAAACCAGCGATGACATTTTAGCTTACATAAATATGTTGCCTAATAATTCTAAGCTTAAAGCGGAATATAAAAAGCTTACCGAAAAGGAGTTTAATTTTACTGAAGTTAAACGTTGGGCATCAAATAACTTAGTTATGGGTTCTATTGATGTGAACATTATGACTAAAGTTGATAAAGACAATTACAAGGATAAGGAGTTGTTACCAACCGAATATAACGATGCGCATGCCGCTTTGCGTGGTTTTGCAAACAGTAAGTTGAATTCTTCTGTAGTGCTTTCGGCAGGGATGAACCCGAGATTGTACAGTTATATGGGACAGTTTAATGATTTTTTTCCTGATACAAATGGTCAGTTTAAAAAGCGTATCATTTTAAAGGTTAGTGATTATAGATCGGCGCTAATCCAAGGGAAATTTTTAGCTAAAAAAGGACTTTGGGTTTCAGAATATAGAATCGAATCGGGATTAAATTGTGGTGGACATGCTTTTGCTACTGATGGGTATTTATTAGGACCTGTTTTAGCGGAGTTTAAAACAAATAGAAAAGCTTTACAGGAAACCATCCAGCAAGTTTTGTTTCAGGAACTTGAAAATTTAAACAAAACCATGCCTGAAGCAGATTTAACTTTCGAAGTTACAGCGCAAGGTGGTGTTGGTACCGAAGAAGAGCATAACTTTTTAATTGAGGAATATGATTTAGACTCAGTAGGGTGGGGAAGTCCATTTTTACTAGTTCCAGAAGCGACAACAGTTGATGATAGTACTTTACAAAAGCTTGTTAAAGCTAAGGAAAAAGACTTATATTTAAGCGATATTTCGCCTTTAGGGATTCCGTTTAATAATTTAAAAAACAACACCAAGGATCTCGAAAAGCAAGTGAATATTGATAAAAATAGACCAGGTAGTGCTTGTCCAAAGAAATTTGTGGCCCTTAATAAAGAGTTTAAAGAAACTGGAATTTGTACGGCCTCAAGAGAATATCAACATTTAAAAATAAAGGCTTTAGACGAGCAAGGTCTGGACTCAGAATCATATAAGAAAGCGTTCAATAAAATAATTGAAAAATCTTGTACTTGTGTTGGCTTAGGTACTTCAGCATTGTTAGCCTATGGCTTAGATACCAAAGTGGAAGGTGAAGGGGTGTCGGTTTGTCCAGGACCTAATATGGCATATTATTCTAAAGTGATGAGTTTGGCGAATATGACCGATCATATTTACGGAAGAGCAAATATGGTATCACGAGCCGATCGTCCAAATTTATTTATAAAGGAACTGGCCATTTATATGGATTTCTTAAAAAATAAATTTGAAGAGGCTAAGGTTAACATGAATAAAAAAGAAGAGAAGTATTTAAAAACCTTCACAACCAATATGAAAGCAGGTGTGGCCTACTATCAGGAGTTGTTTAAAGATGTTAAAGGTAGTTTTCAAGGTATAAAAAGCTCAGTGCTTAACGAACTTGAAAAAACGGAAGTGGTTTTAAATCAAATGCAACAAGACATTCAAAACTTAGCAGTTAAGTTTTAAATAGCAATAGAACTAAGTATAAATTTAAAAGTCAATAAAATGAAAAAATTAGTATTAGCTGTGTTGATTGCTGTAGGTGTTACTTTTTTAGTTACTTATACCTACAATCAAAGTCAACAAGAAACAGCAACGGAATCTAAAATAGCATTAAATTACATTACAGGCTGGAAAGATGGGTATTGTGAAGGTTGGAAGTTCGTAAAAGGTACTGATTGCCCTGCCGTCCCAACAGCCGAGGATTGTGGTGAGTGCCCAAACACCTATAAAGCTGGTTTTAGTATGGCCTTTAAGGCAGGAATGAAAGCAGCCAAATAATAAGAAAGCCTTAACTATTATAAGGATTTGTAAACTCTTTACTGTGAAGTAAAGAGTTTTTTTATGGATAAAAATAAAGGGATTTCTATTTTGTTAATTTTTAGAGGGAATCATTTCAGAAACATTAAAAGATGTAATAAATAGGGCATAGGTTGTTAATTTGATGCTTTTTTTTGATAGAATCTCATTTAATAAAATTAATAATTAGGATATTTGTATCTTTATAGGTGGTTAATGGCTGCCAATTATGAATTTCAAATTGTTCCAGAAACTTTAAAATGGATTTAGTAAAAGAAATACAACGCCTTAAGAAGGAGAAAAATGCTGTGATCTTAGCGCATTATTATCAAGTGCCAGAGATACAAGATATTGCAGATTATGTTGGTGATAGTTTAGGCTTGTCTCAAAAAGCTGCAGAAACTGATGCCGATATTATTGTATTTGCAGGAGTACATTTTATGGCTGAAACCGCCAAAATATTAAACCCAACTAAAAAAGTTGTATTACCAGATTTAGATGCAGGTTGTTCGTTAGCTGATTCTTGTCCGCCAGACGCCTTCGAGAAATTCACTAAAGCACATCCCGATCATATCGTGATTACTTATGTGAATTGCTCTGCAGAGATAAAAGCCCTTACAGATATTGTTTGTACATCATCTAATGCTTTAAAAATTGTAAATTCTATTCCTAAAGATCAACCTATCATTTTTGCTCCAGATAGAAATTTAGGGCAATATATTATAAATGAAACGGGTAGAGACATGCTGCTTTGGGATGGTAGTTGTATTGTTCACGAAGCTTTTTCCATGGAAAAACTTTTAGACTTACATAAAAAATACCCCGATTATAAAATCATTGCGCATCCAGAATCGGAAACTCATATTCTAAATACGGCAACGTACATTGGGTCTACTTCAGGAATGATAGACTATGTGAGACAGCATCAAGATCAAAAATTTATCGTGGCTACCGAAGCTGGTATTCTTCATAAAATGCAAGAAGAAATGCCAAATACAGAATTGGTTCCTGCTCCTGCTAAGGAAGATAATACCTGCGCTTGTAGCGAATGCCACTTCATGAAAATGAATACCCTTCAGAAATTACACGATTGCTTACTTAACGAATCGCCACAGGTGGATGTTGATGAAGCTATTCGAGAGCGTGCTTTATTACCTATTCAACGTATGTTAGACCTTTCTAAATAATGATGATGACTTCAGATTATTTAGTTATTGGGTCGGGTGTTGCCGGATTGACATTCGCGGTAAAAATTGCAGAAAAATTTTCAGATCGTAAAGTAGTCATCGTTACTAAAGCTAGTGAGGATGAGTCTAACACCAAATACGCTCAAGGGGGTGTTGCGATTGTTTTAAATAAAGAAGAAGATTCTTTTAAAAAACATATTAAGGATACTTTAATTGCTGGCGACGGACTTTGTAACAAAGAGGTCGTTAAAATGGTAGTTAATGAAGGTCCAGATCGTTTTGAAGAACTTTTATTATGGGGTGCAAATTTTGATGCTAACGATGCTGGAAAGTTTGACCTAGGAAAAGAAGGTGGGCACTCCGAATACCGCATCGCACATCATAAAGATATTACAGGTTTCGAAATTGAGCGCGCCCTACTTACTCGAGCACACCAATTACCTAATATTTCTATATTACCGCATCATTTTGCCATCGATTTGGTAACCAATCACCATATTGAAGGGAAAGATCCCGACGATTTATGCTGCTATGGGGCTTATGTGATGAACCAAAATACAGGTGAGATTTTCACCATAAAATCTAATAGTATCCTTTTAGCTTCTGGAGGTATTGGTCGGGTATACGGGCATACCACAAATCCTGTTATTGCTACGGGCGATGGTGTTGCTATGGCACATCGCGCTAAGGCACGCATTAAGGACATGGAGTTTATTCAATTTCACCCCACAGCGCTTTATGATGCTAAAGGCGAATCGTCTTTTTTAATCTCTGAGGCTGTTAGAGGCTTCGGAGCCATTTTAAGAAATGGTAAAGGGTATCGCTTTATGCCCGATTATGATGAGCGCGCCGAATTGGCGTCTCGTGATATAGTATCGCAAAGTATCGATAACGAATTGAAAAAATCGGGAGATTCGCATGTATACTTAGATTGTACACATTTGGATATGGATGGTTTTATGGCGCATTTCCCAAACATTTATGAAAAGTGTTTAGAGCACCACATCGATATTAAAACCGATTGGATTCCCGTAGTTCCTGCTTGTCACTATTTATGTGGTGGGGTAGATGTGAATATGCTTGGTAAAACCACGATCGATAATTTGTATGCCTGCGGCGAATGTACCAGAACCGGCTTGCATGGCGCTAACCGTTTGGCATCAAATTCACTGCTAGAAGCTTTGGTTTATGCTCATAATATTTATAAGCACTTAGCGGAAAGTGATAATACCGTAAAGGATGTTAATATTCCCGATTGGAACGACGACGGTACTGTAATTCCTAAGGAGCATGTACTGGTACAACATAACTTAAAGCAAGTTCAGGCGATTATGCGTGACTATGTGGGTATTGTTAGAAGTAACAAGCGTTTGAAAAGTGCTCTAAAGCATTTAGATGTAATTTCTAGCGAAGTAGAAGATTTGTATAAAGAATCAAGAATTTCTACAACCCTTTGTGAGCTTCGTAACATGATTAGTGTCGCCTATTTAATTATCTGGCAGTCTTTAGAGCGTACAGAAAACAAAGGCGGTTACTACAACCTGGATAACATCAAAAAGTAAAATTTTATAGTCTTTATAAAATTAAGTGTGACTGTAATGCACGATAAATAATATTTACGAAGCCTGCTTAACCTATTATGTGATTCATAATTTGGTTTAAGCAGGCTTCGTGTTTTAATAGGAGCTTTATTAAAAGCCTTTTATCTCTTTTTTGTCAGGCTGAGCTTGCCGTAGACCAATTGTATTCGAACATTAAAAAGATAGGTCGATAAGCTCCATGGACTAGGACTGAACTTTTCAGGCAGTCTCTTCTAATAGTATTCTATTTCCCCAGCATTAAAAGCTCGTTGCAAACAATTTCGGTCATGAATTTTTTTTGACCTTGTTTATCATCATAACTTCTTGACGTTAGTTTACCTTCAATGGCGACTTCTTTACCTTTTCCAACATATTTTTCAATAATATCGGCTGTTTTGCCCCAAGCAACCACATAATGCCATTGGGTATCTGTTATTTTTTCACCCTTCGCGTTGGTGTAATAGTCGTTTGTGGCTAGTCTGAATTTTGCCATCTTTTTCCCCGAGTCTAAATTCGTGATTTCTGGATCGTTTCCTAAGTTTCCAATCAACTGTACTTTGTTTCTAAGTGTGTTCATAATTTTAATTTTTTCGTTAAACAGTTAATACTAGTGTTCATGTCTGTTTGAGAGTAAATTTTATCAAACAAGGACAGGGCAAAGATGCGATAGCTTCAAAGTTTTAGTCGGTAATTACATATTTAAAATCGTTTGTAAACGTTTGTAGTCGTTTGTAAACAGTTTTTTTTGTTAAAGCACTTAAAAATTCACAAGCTTTTGAGTTTTATAATTGATTTTGAATTTATATAGCATTAACAGCTAAGATTCTAAATTGAAATTATTAAATTCATATGCTTAATATTCCTTTTGATTGTAAATAAGTATGCAGCAAAAGAGTTTACTTGTTTTAAATTATCTGTAAATTATGATTGCAAAAAAGCATGGGGTTACAAGTATATATGATCGTATTCGTCTAAAATTGACATCTAGGTTGCTGTTTAAATATTTTATTTTCATGCTTATTTTGCTAATACAGACACTTGTATTTGCTCAAAAAAGTATCAATGTAAAATATGTTGACAACGATAATTTTATAATTGATGGTGCCTTAGATGAGGGTAACTGGGAAAATGCGGTCTTAACAAGTGAATTTACAGAATACTTTCCTACAGATAGTAAGCTTGCTGATTATCAAACCGAGATCATGATGTTATATAATGAAAGGTTCTTGTATATTGGTGTTAAAGGTTATGCTCCTGGAAAAGATTACAGAACTCCTTCGTACGAAAGGGATTTTAGTATTAGTGGCGCCGATATTGTAAACTTAATGTTTGATACCTACAGTGATCGTGCCAATGCTTTTTTATTTGGAATTAACCCTTTTGGAGTAGAACGTGAAGGTGTGATTTATGGCGGTGGTGTTACTGGAGATCTTGATTTAAACTGGAATACCAAGTGGGTCGGACAATCTCAAATATATGATGGGTATTTTATTTCAGAATTAAGAATACCAATGTCTGCTTTTAAATTTAAAGCAGGCATTACTTCATGGAAATTTTCGGCCATGCGGTCCGATACACAATCTAATACTAAAAGTTCGTGGACGCGAGTGCCACAGAATCAAAATCAGCTTAACCTCGGGTATTTTGGTGATTTGATTTTTGAAAAGCCTTTAGTAAAAACAAGAAATCCTATTTCAGTGATTCCTTTTGTTACACCTTCCTATACCAACGAACATTATAAAGGTGAAAAGTCATTTAATTTCAAGGCTGGATTTGACGCCAAAATCCCCGTAAAAAGTAGTCTGATGCTCGATTTAACGGTACTCCCTGATTTTTCGAGTGATGATGTGGTTTCAGGACAAAATAATGTCACACAATTTGAAATTAAACAAGATGAAACCAGGTTATTCTTTATAGATAATGGTGATTTATTTAATGGTTTTGGAGAAGGTAATGCCTTAGCGTTTTATTCGCGACGCGTAGGAATTGGTAAAGATTCGCTTGGTAATGATAAAATTGTGCCTATTTCTGTAGGGGCAAAATTTACTGGAAAAATAAATAATAACTTAAGAATTGGTGTTCTAGATGTACAAACTGAAGGAGATGACCAGTATGGCATTGCGGCAAATAATAACTTAGTGGTTGCTGCCGAGCAAAGGGTGTTTAAAAAATCGAATATAGGAGCTTTTTTTATTAATAGGCAGGCCACAAACTATGACGAGTCTCTAAACGGTACTTCGTATAATCGTGTTATAGGTTCCGATTTTAACTTTTTTTCAAAAGATAATAGTGTGGACGGTAAACTGTTTTTTCATAAGTCATTCACTCCCGATATATCTGGTAATGCTATTTCAGCAGGAAACGAATTGAATGTTGAAAAAAGAGCATATTCTTTAGGACTCACAACTCAGTATGTTGATGCAGGTTTTCAATCAGATCTCGGTTTTACCAAAAGAAAGGATATTTTAAGAGTAAACCCTTCTGGAGCCTACAATATGTATCCGAAATCGAATAAAATAAACACGATTATAGTCGATGCGAGTTACAATGCCTATTGGAGGGCTTCAGGGGATATGTCTCTATCAGAAAGATATACGGCTTTAGGTGCTGCAATTAACTTTACAAGTGGCGCTTCCATTGGCTTACAAGGAACTAATGCTTATGAGTATTTGTATAGTCCGTTTGATCCTGTAGGCGAAAAAGGAACAGGAGCTCCTATACCGGTGGGTGGTTATGATATGAATTATTTAGATTTAGACTATAATACAGATAGGCGGAAAGCCTTTTGGTTAGAAGGAACGACAAGATATGGTTCGTTCTATACGGGAAATAAGTTTACCACTGATGTTACATTTCAATATCGTTATCAGCCTTTTTTCTTTGTTTCATTACAATTGCAGTATGATAACATTAAAATGCCAGAGCCCTATTCATCCGGACAAATTTGGTATTTGGGGCCGACATTAAATGTTACATTTACTAAAACTTTATTTTTTAATACCGATGTTCAGTTCAGCACACAATCGAATAGTTTTTTATTAGTTTCCAGACTACAGTGGCGATATGCACCTTTGTCTGATTTGTTTTTAACCTATACTGATACCGACACTACAGCACCTTTTGAACTAATAGAAAGAGGTGTTTACTTGAAATTAACTTATTGGTTAGATATTAGCAGAAAGAATAAAATCACTAATTAAGTCGGCTAGGAAGCCTAGAAATAAATGCTTATAAATAATGAAGATGATTTTGATACGAGTCATCAAGATAATTTATTGAACTTTAAGATGAACCTCAGTTTATGCTATAGGTGCTTTGTTTTAGTAGCTCATTGCAATTTGGTAAATGGTTATCATAAAAAGTAGGTTTTTTCGTATATTTGATTTTTGTATAGTATGCAGCTACCTTTTGCATTAAATTTAGAGGAAACATAAAAAAAGAGTCTTAATGTTTATGTTTCCTAAAAATGATAAAGCTGAGATTATGATGTTAAATGATATACTTATCGAGGTAATTAAATTAGAAAAAACATAGTTTTTCATCCTTATTCCTTATTGTTTTCTTAGGAGCTCCCTCTATACAAGCTGATAATTCTTAGGGAAGATCAAGATACATAACGCTAAAAACGTAAAACAAATGAAATACGCTGAATTTAATATTAACACGAACAAAATAAAATTTACAAATTCTGTACTCGGATTGGAGTATGTTTTAATAAACGGTAAGAAAGTTTCAAGTAAATTTTCTATTACTGGAACTGAACATAAATTCGAAATGCATTCCAAAAATTATATATTAAAATCTACAGCTAGATTATTGGCCAAAAGTGACATTAATATCCAACTTTTTGAAAATGGAAGGTTAATCGAAACGAGCAATCTTGGATATCATAAAAATCATCGCATGTACTGGATGGCTTTTGGCGTGTTTTTAGGTTTGCTTGGTTTTAAACTTGGGAAAATATTTGTTACTAATCTTTTATAGTAAAACCATTCTAAAATTACGTAAACCTCAAAATAGGTGGTTGAATTAAACCAAATAAAACCCGATTCATGGATAAGAAATGTTTAGAATGCAGCGATAAAATTATTGGACGCATCGATAAGAAATTTTGTTGTGACGCCTGTAGAAACGCCTATAACAATCGCGTGAATAAGGATAGCAAAAACCTCATTCGAAATACCAATAATCGCCTACGTAAAAACTATCGCATTTTAGAAAGCCTAAATCCGAACCAGAAAACCAAAACCTCACGAGCCAAACTTGTCGAAGCCGGATTTGACTTTAATTATTTTACCAGTATTTATAGGACTAAAGCGAATACGGTATATTATTTCGTTTACGATCAAGGGTATTTGCCCTTGGATAACGATTTTTATGCGCTTGTGAAACGAGAGGGGTAAATCGAAAAAAAAGCCTTCAGCCAAAAAGAGCTAAAAGCTTTAATAAAATTGCAGTGTGTAAAATTATAATATTATTTCCACGTCTGACCTTTCATAGTCATGGCGGCTTTTAGGATGTCTTTCTGACTTATTTGTCCAACGAGTTTGCCTTTTTCAATAATTGGGAACCTACGGCGTTTCGATTCTAAAAATTTCTTAGCGGCATCAAAAATATTCATGTTGCCGTCTATAGTTTCAACTTCAGAAATCATGTGTTTTTCAATCGTCTGATCTTGTAAAGGCATGTTGTAGTAACGGCTTTCACTAATTTGTTTAATGCAATCGCCTTCAGAAATAATGCCAACAAGTTCATTTTTTCTGTTTACTACTGGGCCACCAGATATTCTATTTTTTATTAATGATTGCATCACGCTTTCGATCGTTTGGTCTGGCCGGAATGTAATTAAATTACGGCTCATATAATCGCTTACGGTTAATGATGGTGTTGTGGTGGTGCCAGTACGCTTTCTTGCGCCTATAAAACTCTTTATCCCCATAGTAGTTAGATTTTTTGGTAATCCTAAATATAATGTATTTAATTTGGAATTCCTAATATAATTGGAGATAAACTATTGGTTAACACGGTTATAGTGTTGAGGTACGTGTTTAACAGAGGAGTGGCTGACTTTTAATCAGATTAATTTGAAACGGCGAAACTCATGTCATGCCTTAGAAAAAACAATTTAAATTAAGGTTTTTATGAATCCTTAATCCTAATTATTGCACTCAAAACGAGAGATGTTTATTGGGGTTTTACAATGTTGATGGCGTCAAACTCTGCTTTTTTATTCATTTGAAGGTTTAAATTCGAAAAAGCTACCAATACTTCTTCAACACTGGCCTCGAGTTCCTTTTCGCTAGTGGTGCCCAGATTAAACAAACTTTCCAATTTATAAAATTTGGTTTCTACAACCAAAATTCGAGCCTCAATTGAGGGCGATTTTATAGTTCCAGGAATGGTTGCTCTCAATTCTTTAAAGGTGTCTTTTATTGTTTTTTCATTATCCTTAAAAAAGTGTAAGTCGCTGGCTTTTACTTTTTCGATAACATCTTGCAGTTTATAATACTCGGTCCAATCCTTAATTTGAGCTTGTACTTTATTGTCTATGGAAAACTCGGTGTAATCGAAACTTTTAATGTCGTTTTCAGAAATGAGTTTACTGTTATCGACTTCAGTTTCGGTTGTTGTTGTTTGATCGGGATCTTTTTTACAATTCCAAAGTAGGATACTTATGCCGACTAACCATAAAAATTTATTACGCATCATTTTCATTTTGAGACAATAGGCTACAAAGATATAGGAATAGTTGATTTTATAATAACATAGCTGGATAGCAAATTAAGAATATTTCGGTCTTTTTGTAGATTATTTTTAACGAAAACTTATTATTTTTGAAAATTCTTTATAAACACCTTGAATATTGAGCTCTAAAATACTAATTATTGGTGCCTGTGGGCAAATTGGATCCGAATTAACTTTTAAGTTGCGAAGCATTTACGGCGATGAAAATGTGGTCGCAAGTGATATAAGCTACAGTAACTTAGATATTGTTAATTCAGGACTGTTCGAAATTGTTGATGCCAAAGATTATGCAAGCGTAAAAACATGTGTTGAAAAGTTTAATATTGATACCGTTTATTTAATGGCTGCGATGTTAAGTGCAACAGGGGAAAAATATCCTATGGAAGCCTGGGACTTAAACATGACCTCGTTATTTCATGTGTTAAACTTAGCCAAGGATAATTTTATAAAAAAAGTGTTTTGGCCTTCTAGTATCGCTGTTTTTGGTCCGACCACACCTAAAGAATATACGCCACAATATACCATTATGGAGCCTACAACGGTTTATGGGATGACCAAACAAGTTGGGGAACGCTGGTGCGAATATTATTTCAATAAATATCAGGTTGATGTGAGAAGTTTGCGTTACCCGGGTATTATCAGTTGGAAAACCTTACCAGGAGGTGGAACTACCGATTATGCTGTAGAGATTTATCATGAAGCCATCAAAAACAAATCTTATCAATGCTTTTTAAAAGATGAAAGTGAATTGCCTATGATGTTTATGGATGATGCTATTAAAGCTACTGTGGATATTATGCAAGCTAAAGCTGAAGATATTAAAATCCGTTCTTCCTATAATTTGGCGGCAGTAAGTTTTACGCCAGAGGATATTACTGAATCCATAAAAAAGCAAATTCCTGAGTTTGAAATATCTTATAAACCCGATTACAGACAGGATATTGCCAACAGTTGGCCAAAAAGTATTAACGACTCTTATGCGAGGCAAGATTGGAAATGGAAACATCAATTTTTTTTAGATGATATCACAGAGGAGATGTTGTCGCAACTCCGTTTAAAATATAATTAATTGCATATCTTTGAGCCACCCAAATTGTTATAATTATGCTTGAAAATTTCTGGTTTCACGTGGAATATGGTATCAACCATGTGCTTGATATTAATGCTTACGATCATGTTTTATTTTTAATTGTATTGGCTGTGCCGTATTTGTTTAAAGATTGGAAACGTGTATTGCTTTTGGTAACCATGTTTACTTTAGGTCATACTTTGTCTTTAATTTTAGCAAGCTATGGGGTGGTAAGTATTAACGCTTCCATTGTAGAGTTTTTAATTCCTATTACCATTTTAATTATTGCACTTTTTAATGTGTTTACCGCTGGAAAAGGAGCGCAAAAGGAAAAGGTTGGTGTTTTGTTTTTGTCGACCTTATTTTTTGGTTTAATTCACGGATTAGGGTTTGCTCGAGAGTTTAGAATTCTTTTAGGGGATTCGGATAGTAAATTACTGTTGCTTTTTGAGTTTGCCTTGGGTATTGAAATCGCTCAAGTGATTATTGTCTTTTTAGTCCTATTTTTAGGTTACCTCGTACAAACCATTTTCAGGTTTTCTAAGCGTGATTGGGTAATGGTAATTTCTGCTATCGTGGTTGGTTTAGTGATTCCAATGATCTTGAATAGTGATTTTTTAGCTTAAAAACAGGCTTTACTTATTCCTATCTTCCAGTTAAAGGCTGAATAAGCTTAAATTATTCTTAAAATTTAACGGGCTTACGTTGTAATTAAAATACGAAGCACCTATCTTCGTTAATCAGAATGGATTAGAGTTCGAACGTGAATTTGCGTTAAGGATTGCAGTGGAAATCCTTTTGCTTTTTTCGGCAAAAGATTGCAGCGTAAAGCCTGACCCGAATTGTAGTAAGGTCTCATTTTTAACGAGGACTTGAAATGAGGGTAACGCCCTAATGATTATAATTTTTAATGCCAGAACATAAACAACTTAAGTACGACAAGGCCTATTTGCGCATTGCTCAAGAGTGGGGGAAGTTGTCGTATTGCAATCGCCGACAAGTAGGAGCGATTATCGTAAAAGATCGCATGATTATTTCCGACGGATATAATGGAACACCTTCAGGATTTGAAAATTTTTGCGAAGATGACGAAGGTTATACAAAATGGTATGTGTTACATGCTGAAGCCAATGCCATTCTAAAAGTGGCGGCTTCAACACAATCGTGTAAAGGTGCAACCCTGTATATTACCATGTCGCCTTGCAAAGAGTGTAGTAAACTTATACATCAAGCTGGCATTGTAAAAGTGGTGTATCACGAAGCTTATAAGGATGACTCCGGTTTGAAATTCTTAGAAAAAGCGGGTATAAAACTTAAAAGAATAGAAGATCTAAAAGCATAACGTTTTATGGCTTTTCAAAAAAAATACCTTCCCTTATTTATAGGTGCTGCAATTGCGGCGGGTATTTTTATTGGCGGAAAATTAAGCTTTAGAGATTCGCCAGACCGTTTATTTACTACCAATAGCAAGAAAGATAAGCTTAACAGACTCATTGATTATATTGAATACGATTATGTAGATGATGTTAATACCGATAGTATTGTTGATGTTACCGTTAATGGAATTCTTGAGAATTTAGATCCGCATTCGGTATATATTCCCAAGGAAGACATGCAGCGAGTTGCCGAAGAAATGAAAGGTGATTTCGTGGGTATTGGTGTGAGTTTTTATACCTATAAAGATTCGATTGCTGTGATTCGTGCCATTGAAGGCGGACCAAGTGCAAAGGCCGGCATTAAAGGCGGCGACCGTATTATTTTTGCCGATGGCGATACCTTGTTTGGGAAAAATATTGAAGATGGCGCTTTGGTTAAAAAACTTAAAGGACCTATAAATTCTAAAGTGAATTTAACGGTGTATCGACGCGGCGAACCCGAACTATTAAAATTCTCGGTTAAACGCGATCATATTCCTATTAATAGTGTCGATGCCTATTACATGCTTACCGACAAGCTAGGCTATATTAAGGTGAATCGCTTTGCTGAGTCTACCTATAAAGAATTCCGAAAAGGCATTCAAGAACTCGAAGCTTTGGGAGCTACCGAAATTGCTTTAGACTTAAGAGGAAACCCTGGAGGCTTTTTAGGAATTGCCGAGCAGATTGCTGATGAGTTTTTAGAGGATGATAAGCTTATTTTGTTTACTAAAAACAAACGAGGAGATATCGAGGAGAGTTTTGCAACCAGTAAAGGGGACTTTGAAAACGGAAAAGTTTATGTTATGATTGATGAAAACTCCGCTTCGGCAAGTGAAATTGTAGCAGGGGCTTTGCAGGATAACGATATAGGTACCATTGTTGGTCGTCGATCTTATGGTAAGGGTTTGGTGCAACGTGAAATGGATTTGGGTGATGGATCGGCGGTGCGATTAACGGTTTCTAGATATTATACGCCTACGGGACGTTCTATTCAACGGCCTTACGATCAGGGTAATAAAGATTATTACGATGAGTATTTTGATAGGATTACCAGCGGTGAACTTTTAGATCCAGAGAAAATTCATGTTGACGATTCCTTAAAATTTGAAACCCCAGGAGGGAAAATTGTGTATGGCGGCGGTGGTATCATCCCCGATGTTTTTGTGCCTATTGATAGCAGTATGCAAAATGAAACCCTTTCCTTTTTATTACGTCGTGGGTTTTTTGGAAACTTTGTGTTTGAAGAACTTGAAAAAGACCGTCATCTCTACGATGGTATTTTAAGGCGTGATTTTATAGATAGTTTTGAAGTGGGGGACGACCTCGTTTTTGCTTTTCAGGATTATTTAAATCTGCGCTCCGATTCTAAAGTGACTTTCGTAGCCTATCACGATGAGGTGAAGCAATACATAAAAGCAACTTTAGCCGATCAGCTTTACGGTAATGGTGCTTTTGAAGAGGTGTACAACCAAACCGATATCATGATTGAAGAAGTGGTGCGCTTGAGTCGTGGTGAAGTTGTTGATGATGTTGAGGAAGTAGACTTTGAAAGCGGGGAGTAGGGTAGACGTTAGTTTGTTTTAGCTGGAAGGGTCATGCCGTAAAACACCTTGAAAATTATAAAATTATAAAGTTTCCAGTGTTAAATTATAGATTACACCGCAACCTTATCATGAATCTTCACATGTTTACCATTATTCCAAATGGTTAAAATATCGGTAGCCACATGAGCGCCACTTCCGGAAGCTATGGCAAACTGACTGCGCCAACCCGCTAAAGTACCAGTCACATATAGGTTTTCTTCAATAAGGTGATCGGTGATGTGTTGAAATGTTTTGAAGCTAGTAATTACCCTAAATAAATAGCATCTAGAATTCATGTTTTGTGGTTTATACGCTTACTATGTCGATAATAGTGATTAATTTTGCCCGCTTAAGTTATTCTTTATATTCTTAAATTATTCTCCCCAAATTGAAGACGAATAAGACGAAATACTTTATATGTTTAATACTTTCTTTTTGTTTAATAGGAAGTATATGTGCTCAAAATTCAGTTTCTTATAAAGTGTTCGATTTTAATAAAAACAATCCTATTCAGGATGTTGCTATTCTTGTGAAAGGGACGAAAAACGGAGCTTATACCGACGAGGAAGGTTTTTTTACTTTAAATGGAGTTTCAAGTGATGCTGTGTTAATTATTTCAAAAATAGGGTATAGCACATTACAGGTAGCTATTAGAGATATTAGTGATATTGTTTATCTGGAATCGGAAATTAATTTATTAAATGAAGTAACCATAAGGACTTTTTCAAGTAGCCAGTTAAAAAAGGTAATTCCAGATCAAGTTTACTTCTCACAGCAAGATATTCAACGACTTCCATTTATTTTAGGTGAAAAGGATCTTATTAAGTTAATTCAATACACTCCGGGGGTGCAACAGGCCACTGAAGGGCAATCGGGGTTACTGGTTCGTGGTGGGAATGGGAGTATGAATTTGACATTGTTAGATAATATATATTTACATAATACATCGCATTTGGGAGGTTTGTTTTCGGCTATAAATTCAGATTTTGTTCAATCCTTAGAGTTTTCGAAAGCAGGTTTTGATGCCAGTTATGGAGGTAGATTATCTTCGGTAACAGACATACAAACCTTAGATGTGCCAGATAAAACAAGCTTTAGTGGGAGTATAGGGCTTTTGTCGGCAAAGTTAACTGGCAATGTGAAAATTGATGACAAAAACAGTTTATTGGTTTCTGGACGTAGAACATATCTTGAGCTTTTTAAGCCTATTTTTCAAAGCGAAGACTCTGTTCTTGGTAAAAACAGTAATTATTCTTTATATGATTTTTTTGTTAAATATACTTTGAAATTATCGCCAAAAGATAGAATAGAAACTACGGTTTATTTAACAGAAGATAATTTTAAAGACAAAACTAGGGGGAGAAATCGGAAATTACAATGGGGAAATGTTATATATGGAACAACATATACACACCAGTTTTCTAATGGTTTAAGTTCTCAGACAACAATTAGTAATAGTTTTTACGAATTTTCATTTGGGAGTGATGATTTTATTTATGATTATTCAGCTAATAGTAATTTTTCGGTTTTTAGTTTAAATCATAAATTTTTATGGAATAAACCTAATTATTTCTTCATGCTTGGTGCTGCATATAATAATAATACAATCTTGCCAAAACGAGTACAAGCTACTATAAATAACGCGCCTTTAGAAATTTTAAACCAGGAAACTTCTAAGTTTGATGAGCTAAATTTATATGGGGATTTACAGTTTTCTTTTTCTGAAAGAATTAAGATTAAATCGGGTTTAAGGTTTACAACAATTGCAACAAAATCAAATGCTTTAGTTGATGCGGATCAATATTACTATTTAGAACCCAGATTAAGTGTTAAATATGAATTAAATGATAATCAAGCTTTAAAATTTAGTTATCAGAAATTAAATCAGTTTATTCATCAGGCATCTGTTAGTTCATTTAGTTTGCCTGCTGATTTTTTTGTAATTAGTAATAATAATGTACGACCTCAGGTTGCTAACCAATTGAGTTTAGGTTATGTTTTCGAGGAAAACGGCATGCAGTTTAATAGTGCTTTGTATTATAAAAACGTATCGAATTATACCGAGTTTAAAAATGGTTCTATTAATAATTTATTCTCGAATAATATTTATGAGGATATGGTGTCTGGTAAATTTAATTCCTACGGTTTGGAATTAAGTGTGAATAAAAAAATAAATAAATTTACTGCGCAATGTGCTGTTACGCTGTCAAAAACGATAGCTCAATTTGATGCTATAAATAAAGGCGAAGAATTTCCAACGGATTTCGATCGCCCTATAAATTTTAATACGATAGTGAGTTATAAATTAAATGATAAAATAGAATTTGGGTCTATTTTTTTATTTACCAGTGGTCAAAACTATACAAGACCATTGGATATTAGAATTATTAACGAGCGTCCTATAATTAATTTTGAGCCTAAAAATGCCTCACGATTCCCTAGTTATCATCGTCTAGATTTATCGTGTACATATTCTTTTAAAAGAAAGGGACGTTGGGGGTCAAAATTAAACTTAACTCTGTATAACGTTTATAATAATAAAAATCCTTTTCAAATATATTTTGCTACCGAAGGTAATACGGATGATTCTTTTGTGGAAATTGTGGAAAAAAGAGATAATTTCTTTCCATTTATACCTACAATAAACTGGTTATTTTCTTTTAACTAAAACGAATTAATATGAAGAAATTTATTTTGCTGCTAATTGTTCTGTCAAGTTGTACTGGAGATAATATAGATGTTTTAGCGTCTGACCAACTTACTGTTGAAGGAGAGATTAAAGACAATAGCTTTGCAGAAATACGATTAACAAATAGTATTGCTTTTGCAGGAGTTATAGATTCTTTAGAAATAGCTAAATCCATTGAATCGAAAGCTAGAGTTGAGCTTTTTGATGGGGAAGTCTCTGAAGTGTTAACTTTAAAAAGGGATGATTTTAATTTTCCTTTTTTATATTATAGAAGTAATATTATAAAAGGAGAGAAAGGGAGGGTTTATAACTTATCTATTTCGATACGGGGTAAGGAATTTAATTCTAAAACTCAAGTACCAGAAAAACCAGAAGTAGTGAATATTGATTTTTTAGAATCTGTTAAAGATGGTGTTGTTCAGCCCGATTATAGAGATGTTAAATTAACAATTAAAAATGATATTAAATCGGTTCAGTATTTTAAAATATTAGTTAGAAATGAAAATGAAGCTAAATTTAGTTATGCTAAACCTTTTATTTTTAATACCGAAAATATTGCTACGAATCAATTTCCTGTAATTGTAACATATGTTGAAATTCAAGATGATGGTGAAAGAAAAAATAAATTTAAGGTAGATGAAGTTATAGAATTACAACTTGTAGGAATTACGAAAGAACAGTTTGATTTTTGGAAATCTATTAAAGGTGATGAATCGACTTTAATAGATAATTCGTCCTTTACAAATGAAGTTATTTCAAATATAAGTAATGGGGCATTTGGCTATTGGTCTGGTGAAAATGTTGATAATTTAAAGTTTAAAATACTTCAAAAATAAAGGCCACCATAATTGTATGGTAGCCTTTTGTAGGTAAGAGAGGAGTTCTCTATGTTTTATTGAATATGCTGAAGGTTAACTAAGCATCAATATTTTCGAAAAGTTTTTCATAAGCTTCAAAAACAGCTTCAAATTTATTTTCTAATTCAGTAAATGATCCTTCAAAATAGGCCTCAAAATCACTAGAACTTCCGTCTTCAAATAAAAATCTAGCATTAATGATCTCTTCAGAAACTTCTATTTCTTCCCAGTTTTGCGTATTTGGATCGTATTCGTAGTCCATGTAAGTGTCTTGGTCTTTATAGAATTCAGTTTTAGCTAAAGGTCTGTTTTTGATACTTAGTTCGCCTTTAATATTGTTATTTAATAACTCTATTTGCTCGTCTATCGTTAGATCATCGTCGGAATTGAAATTTTTATCGTTAGCTGTTAAAGATAAATTTGCGTTTAAAACTTTAAACTTTAAATCAAAATCATTAAGAACATCTTCAATGCTACTGTCTTCAATTTGATCGTTTTCATTGTTGAAATCTCCGTTGGCTATAAGCTCGTATCCAGTTATAACATCATCATCAATTTTAAAATCGAAAGATTGTTTAATTAAAGCGCTGTTTGAGTTTGTGTAAGCTGTAATAAGTTTAAAACCTCCAATAGTAGTTGTGTTGTTAACCATGCTTGGTATTAAGCCGTTATCTTCAAAAGAAGCAGTAAATTCTTGAGAGAAAACAGTGGTGTTATCAACTTTAAGATTTGCTTTAACTAAAGTTGGAACTTCTTCGTCATTTTCGATAGTTGTATTGAAATTTGTAAAGCTAAAGATTGCATTTTTTCCGTAATAATTTACTTTGTAAATAATGATATCACTGTCTCCAGTTTTGTCAAATTCTTCAGTGTCTGCATTCCATTCGTAAATGCCTTTTTCTTCGTTATAGTCGTCAGTAAGTGGAGTTTCAGATACTAATGCAGTAGTTTGTTTAGCATTAAAAGCAGTTATGTTAGCTGTTTTAAGAGATGATAGATTGTTAATAGTGCTAAGTGTTGTTTTTTTAAAGCTAGTAGTAACTTTAGATGTTGAAGAGTTGCTTAGGTACTCTGCTAATTCTACTATTTCATCTAAAGCATCACTGTTTCTAAAGTCGTCAACTTTGTTTAACGCTTCAATCATATTGTCTTCTAATTGAGCTTTTCCTTCTTCAATACTTAAAGGCGTAGTGTTTTCCTCTACACTATCATCGCTTCCGCAAGAAATGTTTAAAATTAATAGTAGTGATAATAAGCTTAGACTAAGGTTTTTTTTCATTGTTTTGATTTTTATATATTTGAAGCCAAATATAACTCTTAACTTTATATTTTTCTTACTTACTAATAAGTTTTAAAAGAGTCTTCTTTTAACCGTGTTGTAGGTTGTTGATCTTTAGTGTTATAGGCTGTTTTTGAAGGCTAAATTAAATACCCGCAACCTTATCATGCACCTTCACATGCTTCCCATCATTCCAGAGTGTTAAAATATCGGTAGCCACATGAGCGCCACTTCCTGAGGCTATGGCAAACTGACTGCGCCATCCTGCTAAAGTTCCAGCCACATATAGGTTTTCTTCAATAAGGTGATCGGTATTTTTTAGCCAGATACGATTTTTTTCGGCTGCTGCTCTAGGGTGGGCTTCAATATACGGCTCCAAGCCTTCAATGGTCATCAAGTTGGTATAGCCTACCGCGATAACCGCTATTTTGGTGAGGTATGTGTTTTTATTCGTGGTTACGCTATAAACATCGTTTTGTTTGGTGAGGCTTAACACCTTTTCGTGGTCTATTTGCTCAACGTGTGGATATAAGTTAGCGAGTTGAATTTTTCCGCCTTCTAAAATACTTTCCCCAGTGGTTCCTGGGGTTAGACCTAAAACATTATTGAATAGGGCTGTTTGTAAATGTGATGTTTTTTGGTGTACGATGATACCAATCTTTTTATCGCTAGCAAAAGCCTTGTTTTTTGCGGAACCTAAAACTAAAGTGCAAGATAAACCTGCAGCGCCACCACCAATAATAAGGGCATCGTACATTATTTTCTGTTTTTTACTTTTTGTTCAATGCGTTTTGAAGTACGTAAAATGGCCATCATAACAATAACACAAAGTGATGCAACAATGGTAATTATGGCAACCATGCTTTCGCCTTCAAACGGTGTGTTAAAATCCAATTGCGTACAATTAAAAATGATTAAGCCTAAAGCAATGATGCTTAGTATAATGGTGAAAATTTTCATTGGTAAATAAATTTTTAAATAAGCTCGAACAACGCTTTAATGTTGTGGGCAAATAGTTTTACGGCAATGGCTAGTAGCACCACACCAAATACTTTTCTAATGATGTTGATACCGTTCTGTCCTATTAAACGTTCGATCTTAGCTGATGTTTTAAGCACGATAAAGATAATGATAACATTTAATAATACCGCAATTATGATATTTTCGGTAGCGAACTCAGCACGTAAGGATAGTAAGGTGGTTAAACTTCCTGGTCCTGCAATAAGCGGGAATGCTAAAGGGAAAACAGCTGTTGTCATGGCATCGTGTTCTTCTTGTTTGTAAAGTGTGATACCTAAAATCATTTCTAAGGCAATAAAAAATAGGATAAATGAACCAGCAACAGCAAACGAATTGACGTCGATACCAATAAGGTTTAAAATGCTTTTTCCTAGAAATAGGAACATAATCAATATGACTCCAGCAATAATCGAGGCTTTCTCACTTTGAATCTGTCCAGCCTTTTTTCGCAAATCGATAACAATGGGAATGTTTCCAACAATATCAATTACAGCGAATAAAATCATGAATGCTGTAAATATTTCTTTAAAATTGAATTTTAGTTCCATAGGTATTAAATTGTTAACCTAGTAATAACACTTGGTTTTTTTAGTTTTGTATTTTATATTCTTTTAAGAAAATTCTAAATTAAAAATCTGTTTTTCAGGTAATTTTGAATTTTCGGCAAAAATATACCATTATTGCCGAATAATCTTAAAAGTTTACGCTAAAGTTTGTTTATTTTTGCCCACGATTTTAATAGGTGATTTTTATGTTTCAGTTAGGGAAAACTATTGTTTCAGAAGATGTAGTAAAGAAGGATTTTTTATGCAATCTGTCGGCTTGTAAAGGCGCTTGTTGTATAGATGGGGATGCTGGTGCGCCTCTAGATGCTGAGGAAGCTAAAATTCTGGATGATATTTATCCGAAGGTTAAGCCTTTTTTGCGACAAGTAGGTATTGATGCTATTGAGGAACAAGGTACTTATACCGAAACTGAAGATGGTGATTTAGAAACCACGTTAATTGATGGCGCAGATTGTGCTTATGTTATTTTTGATGACAAAAATGTGGCGCTTTGTGCTATTGAGGAAGCCTATAATCAAGGAGAGATCACTTGGAAAAAGCCTGTGTCTTGTCATTTGTATCCTGTAAGAGTTCAGGATTACTCCGAATTTTCGGCAGTTAATTATCATAAATGGCAAATTTGTGACGATGCCTGTGCCCTTGGCCAGGAGTTGCAAGTGCCTATCTATAAATTTGTAAAGGAAGGTCTGATTCGTAAATTTGGAATAGACTGGTATACCGAATTAGAGAAGGTTGCTGCGTCTATGTAGCTTTCTAATTTATCTGTTAATAACGCTTAAAACCCCTTTAAATTAAGGGTTTTAACTGTAAAAATCATTAAATTTTTTTGTAAACTTTTTGAAGTTTGAAAATATGTAAAACACACATTTGTAGAGTTTTAGGTGTTTTTTTGTGTAAACTTATTGATTTTTAGTGTTTTCATTGTTTGTTAAAAACTTGTTGAAAAGCTTTCTTCTTTTTTGTTAAAACATATCAATCATTTTACAATCTTTGTTCTGCTCAAAATACAAGAATAGAATCCTTTTTTTAGCCTGTTAATAAACTTGTTAAAAATGTATTTTGAAATCACCGAATACCTTTTTTAATAAATCTTAGCTTTAAAGAAGTCTTTTTACTCAATGGACTTTATAGCGAATGATGTTGAATTTAGTCGTTATTCGGGAATGTTAGTTGCTATATTAATTAAATAATCTAAATCAGCGCCACAACCATGGAGATTACCCACATTATTAAACGCGATTACGACACAACCCCTTTTGTGTTGGAAAAGATCACAAATGCCATTGAAAAGGCAATGCTTTCTGTAAATCACGGTACTCGTGAAGATGCAGAAGACATCTCAAACAAAGTGTTCGAAGGCCTTTTGGCTCGAAAAGCCTTAGATGCACGCTATGTGCCAACTGTAGAGCAAGTTCAAGATATTGTTGAAGATAAATTGATGGGTAGTGCCTTTCATGATGCAGCAAAGGCTTATATATTATATCGTGACGAACAAAATAGAAAGCGTCAAACAAATATTTTTGAAAAACGTATCAATTTAAAGCCTTATGAATATCCAGATTTATATGAATATGTAAATGCTATTAGACATTCATATTGGATCCATAGTGAATTTAATTTCACAAGTGATATTCAAGATTTTAAAACCGGACTAAGTTCAGTTGAAAAATCGGCTATAAAGAATACCATGTTAGCCATTTCACAAATTGAAGTTGCTGTAAAAACATTCTGGGGTGATATTTATCAAAAAATGCCAAAACCAGAAATTGGTTCGGTTGGAGCTACTTTTGCCGAAAGTGAAGTGCGTCATCATGATGCGTATTCTCACCTTTTAGAGATTTTAGGATTAAATTCTGAATTTAAATCTATAAAAAAGAAGCCGGTAATTATGCGTCGTGTACACTATTTAGAAACGGCACTTAAAAATTCTAAAAGTGAAAATATTCAGGAGTATGCTGAATCTATTTTGCTGTTTTCTTTGTTTATCGAGCATGTTTCTCTGTTCTCTCAGTTTTTAATTATTATGGCCTTCAATAAGCATAAAAATATGCTGAAGGGTATATCGAATGTGGTAGAAGCAACGTCAAAAGAAGAGCAAATTCATGGCGATTTCGGAATTGATGTTATAAATATTATAAAGAAGGAAAACCCGAAATGGTTTGGAGAAGAATACAACGAAAAAATCCAGGCTATTTGTAAAGAAGCTTTTGAAGCCGAAAGCGATATCATCGATTGGATTTTTGAAGAAGGCGAGTTAGATTTTCTTCCAAAAGATGTTATAAACGAGTTTATTAAAAATCGTTTTAATAACTCACTAGAAAGTATTGGTATAGGTAAAGTGTTTACTGTGAACGAAAAATTAGTAGCAGAAACCGAATGGTTTGATGATGAAATTATAGGTACCAAACACGGCGATTTCTTCGTGAAACGCTCAATCAACTACAGTAAAAGAACAAAAAGTATAACCAGCGATGACCTATTTTAATTATGAAAGTACAAACGAACCTCCAAGAATCTAAAACCGAAAAATCTACAAACTACGACGAATTAGTAAATGCTCGTAAAGAACAAATTAAAAAAGCAACGCAACAGGATGACGCTCCTGAATTTAAATGGTTAACTGAAAACAGTCGAAAATTTTTAGAATCGGGTTACTTAACCGATGGGACTACCCCTGAAGAACGTATTCGTGAAATTGCGAATCGTGCAGAAGAGATTCTACAAATTGATGGTTATGCTGATAAGTTTTATAAATATATGGCGGAAGGGTTTTTCTCTTTAGCTTCGCCAGTATGGTCTAACTTCGGTAAAAAACGTGGCTTACCTATTAGTTGTTTTGGTTCGAATATCGCTGATGATATGGGGAATATCCTTTATACCCAATCGGAAGTCGGTATGATGTCAAAATTAGGAGGAGGAACCTCTGGTTATTTTGGTAATTTACGTCACCGTGGGGCACCGGTAAAAAATAATGGCGTTTCATCTGGTGCGGTACACATTATGCAACTTTTTGAAAAAATGGTTGATGTGGTAAGTCAAGGTTCTGTTCGTAGAGGACGTTTTTCTCCGTATTTACCTGTAGAGCATCCAGATATTAAAGAGTTTTTAGAAATTGGTACCGAAGGAAACTCAATCCAAGAACTTACGCATGGTGTTTCTGTAACCGACAAATGGATGCAGGAAATGATTGATGGTGATGTTGATAAACGTTCTATTTGGGCAAAAGTGATTCAGCGTCGTGGTGAAATAGGTTACCCGTATATCTTCTTTAAAGATCATGCTAACAATCAAGCTCCAGAAGTTTATAAAGAAAACGATCATAAAATAGTAGCATCTAATTTATGTACTGAAATTATGTTGCCTTCAAATGATCAGTGGTCATTTGTTTGTGTATTATCTTCAGTAAATGTATTGCACTACGATAAGTGGAAGGATACCGATGCTGTTGAAACAATGGTGTATTTCTTAGATGCTGTAATTACAGAATTTGTTCAGAAATTAGAGGAGTATAGAGATTCTTCAGATTTAGAGGATAGACAAACGTTCATGTTTATGGAACGTGCTTATAACTTCGCGAAATCTAACCGTGCATTAGGTTTAGGTGTTTTAGGATGGCATTCTTTATTACAGTCTAAAATGTACTCATTTGATAGTGAAGAGGCATATAGTTTAAATAGTGAGATTTTTAAGTTAATTCAGGAGAAGTCGTATAAAGCCTCAGAAGAATTAGCAGAGTTATATGGCGAGCCGGAAGTTTTAAAGGGCTATGGAAGAAGAAACGCGACATTAAACGCGATCGCACCAACGACATCTTCAGCCTTTATTTTAGGACAAGTATCACAAGGTATCGAGCCAATCTGGTCTAATATCTATGTGAAAGATATCGCTAAGATTAAAACCACGATTAAAAATCCATTCTTAGAGCAATTGCTAGAAGAGAAAGGTAAAAATACACCTGAAGTTTGGCGTAGTATTCGTGATTACGATGGTTCTGTTCAACATTTAGATTTCCTTACAGAACACGAGCGTGATGTGTTTAAAACTTATTCTGAAATCGATCAGTTGGTTATTGTATATCAAGCTGCCAATCGTCAAAACCATATCGACCAAGGACAGTCGGTAAATATTATTGTGCATCCAGATATGCCTGTAAAAGATATAAATAATATTTATGTTACAGCATGGAAATTAGGGCTTAAATCATTGTATTACCAGCATAGTATGAATGCGGCTCAAAAGTTTAAACAGAAGAAAGAATGCGCAAGCTGTGAAGGCTAATCGTATTAACTTTATAGAGTTAATCTTTTAAATATTAAAACGTCTAAAACGCATGTTTTAGACGTTTTTTTTTTTGCTCAATGCTAATACACCTAGTTAAATAAAACAGAACGAGCCGCCCAAAAGGCAGCTCGTTCTGTTTTATACAATATTGTGGAAGTGCTATAAATTAACTTTCATCAGCCATTAAAGCAAAAAACTTATCAATATTCGGAAGAATGATGATACGTGTTCTTCTGTTTTTCGCACGGTTGTCAGAGCTATCATTATCTACGATTGGTTGATAGCTACTTCTACCTGAAGCAATCAGCTTTTCTGGAGCTACATTATATTTATCTTGTAGCTTTCTAACTACCGATGTGGCTCTTAATACACTAAGGTCCCAGTTATCTGCGATATGATCTGTATTGATGGTTCTAGAGTCTGTATGACCTTCAACCATAACATCTAAGCTTTCTTCAGAGTTAATAACATCAGCTAATTTTTTTAAGATAGGATCTGCTTTAGAGCTTAATCTGTAACTAGCTGTGTTAAAAAGCATGTCGTCAGCAATAGAAATCATAACCACAGTACCGTCAATACTCACACCAAAATCTTCTTCGTCATCTAATTCTGAAGAGTTAATTACTTTTTCAAGGTTATAAGCCACAGCTAAATTCATAGAATCTTTAAGTGTTTTAGCTTGACTTAATTTTTCTGCATCCACATGTGTTAATGTTTCACGCATTTTAATTTTAGCATCATTAGAAATGACCGTTCCGTTTTCTACAACATCAAGTTTTGTGTCATTTTCGGCTTGTAAAGATGAGATTTTAGAGTTGTAGGTTTCTACACGCTCCTCAATTCTGGCAAATTTCGCCTCTAAATCCTCTTTTTCAACTTTCGTTTTTTGTAATTCGCTTCTTATTTCCCCATTCTCATGTTCTAAAGCCAGATACTTTTTTTTAGATACACATGATAACGTTAGGCCTGCGAGTAGTAAAATCGAAATTTTCTTCATAATTATAGTTTTTGTTTAATGCATTTACGTACAAAAAAACTATATAGATTACGAAGAACTAAAATTTATGCGTTTAAACGATTATTTGTAGGTGCACAAGTATGAAGTTTGAGAAGATACTTTAACCTGAAATTTTTCGTTCGCGTCAATTTCGTAAGCTTCTCCAGCGCTAAAAGTAGCCCAATCTGTAGCGTTTGGTAATTTAACAACCATTTGGCCTTCGATAACTCTCATAGTTTCATGCTTAGATGTAGCAAACTCATATTCACCTGGGTTCATAACCCCTAAAGTTGAGTTACCTTCTGAAGTCGTGTAACCTAAAGATTTTACATTGTCGTTAAAATACGCGTTGTTTGAAATCATAAAATTATTTGTTTTTTGTTTTTATTGCCAACAAAGGTATAAGTTTTAATGAGCTGAGCGAAAATATTGCGGGTTTTTTAGGAAACACGATTTATGACATCAAAAAAAACACCCATGAAACAAGTGTTTTATGGGTGTTTAGTCGGTAATGAGGATTAAGACTTATTCTTCCTCGTCTTTAATTTTAATCGTTTGAACCGTATTGACTTCAGCTATTTTAGCAGGCTTAACCGAATCGTCATGTGCATGGTCGTATTCTTCTAAAAGACTCATTGTTGCCGATAACAAATCCTTAGTTTCTAATAATAAGCTAAAATATAAGGTTGTGTTTTTCGGACTAGATTCTTCTGTTCTTGTGCGTTCCACTTGCTTATGAATTTTTTCAGTAAGCAATTTAAATAAAGGTTCTTTACTTGTTAATATATGCGAAATCTTACTGAAGGATTGAGTTTCAAAAGCCTCTTTAGTATCATTGAAAAGTTGTTCTAAAATAACATCAACCTCCTTCAACTCTTTAATCTGATTGAATTTTAATTTTTTATGATTGTTATTAACGTGCTTATGAACCGCTTTAGAAATGTATTCTAAGGATTGTGTCATATCTTGTAAGTATCCTAAGATATTTATGTAAAAATCACTAGCGCCAATACTTGAATCGTCTAAGTTTTTAATAAAGTAGAAAATATTATCTCGCAGGCCTTCTACTTCTTGTGATAATTTAACAATTTGTTTGTTGTTCTTTTTCAGCATGACTAAATCTTGCTTAGCCAATCCGTTTATAGAATTTGTATAAATTTTGTTACCACGTTTAACCACGTTGGCAATGTTATTAGCGCTTTCGTGAATAACACCTTGGATAGAGCTGCTTTCTGCTTTTATTAAGCTATCTTCAGCTCTTAGCTCTTTTGATTTTTTGTTATGTACTATAGAGCTTCTTATTAATAGAGCCAAGGCTACTAGTAATAAAATTGGAAACATTAAACCAATATTCAAATTAAGTAAGTAGGCTACAAGTGCAGCTGCTGTAAAGGCACTAAAGGCCGTAAAAAACCAACCACCTATAACATTGATTACTCCCGCAACTCTATAAACTGCACTTTCTGCACCCCAAGCACGATCGGCTAAGGAACTACCCATGGCTACCATAAAAGTTACATATGTTGTAGAAAGCGGTAATTTATATGATGTTGCAATCGAAATAAGTACAGCAGCGACCATAAGGTTTACTGCAGCTCTAACTAAATCGAAAGCTGGTAATTCAATTTTTTTATCTTTTGAAACGTTAATTACAGGGGCTTCAAATTGCTTATCAATTTTCTCTTGCCATGATTTTGGAAGCATGTAGCCGAAAATCTGTGACATTAATACCGCCGTTCTTACAAAAATTCGAGATAAGAAGTTTGGTTGAAAGCGTTCTTTTGTTTCACTTTGGCTTGAAAGATCTAAAGAAGTTTTTACAACATTTTTAGCTTTTGTTGAAAACCAAAGCGTTAAAACCATAATCATACCTGCTAAAAAAAGAAGCCAGTTGTTTGTTGGAACCTTTTGAGCTAGAATGCCCATTGAAAATTCACTAGCTGGAACACCGGAGCTAGACCATGCGGTAAAGGCATTATAAGCAGCTACAGGAACACCTATAAAGTTTACGAGGTCGTTACCTGCAAACGCTAAAGCTAGAGCAAACGTTCCTGCTACAATAACTAATTTGTAAATATTTGATTTTAGAAAAATAATTAAGGCATAGGATAGTAAAGACCAAAAAGCAAAGTTAGCAAGCACTATAGAAACTACTTGTGTTTCTAAAAAGTGACTCATAGTATCACCACCAAAAATATCGAATGACTGACTCGCGTAGGAAGTGCCTTTCAGTCCCTTCATAAATATAAAATAGGTAATCGCCGTTAATGCAAACCCACCAAATAAAGCGCCTACCCAATTAGCCTTCTTTTCGAAGTTATAGGATAATAGAAGTCTCGAAAACCATTGGACAAAGGCACCCACTGAAAACGCGACGACTACCGAGAGTAGGATACCAAAAATAATTTGTGTGGCTTTAGAGGTGTTTATATAAGTGATAACATCAGAAAAACTTCCACCATCATGGCCAATTTTTATGAGAGCGATGGCCACTGCAGCACCTAAAAGTTCAAATACAATGGATACCGTAGTCGATGTTGGCATACCTATAGAATTGAAAAAGTCTAATAGGAGTATGTCGGTTATCATGACGGCGAGAAATATAATCATGATTTCGTCAAACATGAATTCCCCGGGATTAAATATGCCCTTTCTGGCTACTTCCATCATTCCGCTGGAAAAAACGGCTCCAACTGCTACGCCTAAACTGGCAACAATCATGATGGTTTTAAACGAAATGGCTTTAGATCCAATCGCCGAATTTAAAAAGTTTACTGCGTCATTACTAACCCCAACAACCAAATCAGCAATGGCTAAAATGGCTAATGCGATAATCATGTACAAATAGATGTTATCCATAGTATTTAATTGAAATAAGTTTGCAAATATCATGAGTATAAATGTGTGTTGTGTTACCTAATTGTTATGTTTTAGAAGTGTACTTCCATTTGTAATCTTGCTAGGATTTCATTGGTTCCACTGTAGGTTTTTATGTAACTTAAATCACTTTGAATTTTTAATTTATGCCCAACAATATATTTTGAAACCCCTAAGGTATACATATCTTTAGAGTTTTGCATAGTAAAAGCGCTCATATTTAAGTCAGTATAGCGTCCTGAGACTTCCCAATTTGAGGGGAATAAATAACCAGATTGGAAATTTAGAGCGTTCCCTGCTTCTACGATGTCTCCTGTTAGGCTACCATCAGTATTTTTAGCAAAAGGATCGTCGGCAGTACGATCGGCATATTCAAACATAAATGAAAAGCCTCTAAATTTAAACATGGCGTCTACAAATACCGTGTTTATATTTGTTTTATAGAGTGCATTGTTATTGTCAATAAACATATAACTTCCTTGGTTACTTCTGGTTCTAACCGCATCATGGTTAAATTCATAACTTGCGGCAATCGCGAGTTTAGGTGTAGGCTCTCGTTCTAAATCACCACCTTTATAATCGCCTTTATTTTTAAAATTTCCAAAAGGTAATACTTCGACACCACCAACATATTGAAGGCCACCTAAATTTCCGGTGGTAATGTTTCGTCCTTCTCCTAACGAAATGGATAATATTTCACGAAACACGACATTTCCAAAAGGATTAAAAAAATGTTTTAGCTGAAAACCAATATCTCTATCAATATTAAACTTGCCATTTAATAATGATCGGTCTACCAGTTGGAGATTTGCTGAAGAAATAATACGTTCTCTATTTCCTGGAAGTTTTCCTTGACCTACGCGTAGAATCATATTTTTGTAGAAGTTCCAGTCTACATAGGCATCCATAATAAACCTAGGAGAACCATGAGTAAAATCATCGGAACCTCCAGACATGTCTCTGTTAGAGAAGCCGGCTTCAAATTTATATTTTAATTTAGGGGAATACACAAAGCCATCTAGCTTTAGTCTAGAACGTCTTACTAAAAAATTTAGATCAGCTGGTTGGTTTTCTTTCCAACTTGAAAAGCCTAGGAGTTGGAAGCGTACTGCGAATTTCATCGTAAAAGTACTATCCTTTCCTGTAATATTGAAAATGCCTTTTCCGAATGTGCCTGTCTTAATTTCTTGTGCATTCAAAAATGTGCATACCAGAAACGCTACCCCTAGTAGGGGATATTTGATATTCATTAAAATTAGTTTTTGTCGGCGGCAAAGAACTAACTCTAATGTTAACCCAATGTTATGTAATTGTTAATATTAGAAACAGTAAAGACTGCCTTGGCCAGGGCAGTCTTCCTAGAAATCATAATAATGTAGTCGACAAAAACTAATAAATTATATGAAATACTATTTTGTCTTAAGACATGGCAAATATCCTTTTTATAGTTCATTTCAATGTAACTTGAATATTATGTAATTATTAATAAACTTATGTTAATGGGTTTTTGTAAATAATTTACAAACAACTAGTTATGGTTTCAATGTTAAATTAATGTTACGTAAAGATTGTCTAAATGTTAATAATATCGTATATTTGTGTTATAACATTAAAACCCCATAATTATGAAGAAATCAATTTTAATATTTTTCGCTTTGTTAATGACAGTGGTTTCTTTTGCGCAACAAAAGAGGGAATTAAAACTTAATAAAGAAACCAATTTAATCGATGTTGTTTATTATCATGACAATGGTGTTGTAAGCCAAACAGGGTCTTACACAGTAGATGGTAAATTACAGGGAGTTTGGTTAAGTTTTGACACTGAAGGCAAAAAAATTGTTTCAGCTAATTATGATAATGGTAAAAAAGTCGGCAAATGGATTCACTGGGTAGACGGTGTAGCCAAAGAAGTAGATTATAGTAAAAATGTTGCTTCACTTTAAAAGTAGCAACTTTGAGATACTAAAAAAAGCACTCTTTTATAGAGTGTTTTTTTTGTTGTTAGAGCTTATACATCATTAATCAGATTTATGATATAGTGGGTCTTCTAATAATATAAATTATAAAACTTCTTGTTTTAAAAAAAGCTCTAATACGATACGTATTAGAGCTTTTTTTGGGGTTAATCTAAAAGGTCTTAAATTTAATTCAGATCTTCTTCATGCAGCGTTGGAGCATATGATATAGGGAAGTCTGCAGCTTTCATTAAGTTCCCTGAAGCTTCAAAATTAGACCCATATGTAGTATCAATAGCTTTTAAAAAGGTATTTGCCATTAAGGCATACCCTCGTGCTGTTAAATGGATGCCGTCTAAACTTACGAGCCCTCCAAAGACCAAATCTGTATTTAGAAAATAATTATCAAAAGCAATTCCATTTGTAGAAGCTTCATCTAAAACACTTTGTAAATCAGCTAAAGCTAAGCCTTTTGTTTTGGCAATAGCTTCAATACTGGCGTTGTAGGCCATAGTAGCATCGTTAATTTCGGTTTGTTCTTCTGGTGTCAGTACAAATTTATCACCCATTGGGGTCGATACGCCTATACCTTTAGGAATCTCAGATGATGCTGTAAGTAAAATTAAGTCATCTGTTGTAGCTTGTCTTAAATTGATTAAAGCGGGGTTCAAGGCTGTTAGATCCCTTAAATCTTCATCAATAATAACCAAAGCATTATTTGGACCAGCAGAAAAGGAGATTGTCCGTTCAGCAATCTCAGCATCAGCCATTTCTTGAGTTAATGGGGTATTAGCTACTAAATACGCGTATGCTTGGGTAATTCCAGCGTTATAAGCGCCATAGCCGTTCATACTATTAAGTAAATCCGCTGTAGATTGATCCAAAGGAACGGGATTATGTGTTACGGTAGTGAAATTAGAAACACTTGTAATACTTGGTACATTTGCTATAGCTCCTTTAGCACCGTTTGCTGTGAGTTTGTTTATTAAAATTTCTAAAGAGGCGCTAAAAGTTGCAGCATCTGTGATAGGGTCTGAGCCGTCGCCACCAGATAACGCGTAACCAAGAACATCATTTGCGCCAACTTCAGATAAAGTGAAAAATGTAGGCTGTTGTGCAACTGCGTCATCAATAACGGTCGCAGTGGGTGCAGAAGCAATTCTTGCATAATAAGGGTTAGCGCCAGCATACCCAGGAGTTATTAAATGAAAACTTTTGGAACCTGGAATACCAAAATTATTAAAGTCACTACCAATATTAATTCCTGCTTCTGTAGTAATTGGTGGTACAGGTTTGCCTATTCCTTCTAAAAATTCATTTAAAGGTTGCGGACCAGGAATCTCGCTGTTAAATGTTAATCGGTATCCACGAACAGGCGTGCCGCTAACTAAAATACCTCCTGTGTCATCTTTAACTAGTGGTTGTAAAAAATCACCACCTCCAACTTTTTTGAATTGTGAGGCTAACATGTTTGGGAATGAATTTTCTTGGCCAGCAATAAATAATCCAAGGTCGGTATATCCAGCTGTAAGGGATGCGCCTACGGCTATGTATTTTGAAAAATTGGCATCACCAGCGGTTAATTCAGGAAGCGTCTCCTCGTTTACAGGAGGAACCACATCTTCTGGAGAATTGCAAGCCGAAATGCTCAATACGGCTAAAATTATCCCTATATATTTAGATTTAATCATAATAGTAAGTTTATAAGTTGTTAATAGTCCATGAGATGTAATACATAGAGCCTATAAATCCAGTTCCGTAAGCCGTGTAGTATTCGTCTCCTAGTAAGTTAGTGGCTCCTAATTTAAACGTCGATTTAAAGCTAGGAATTGTATAGTTTACCTGGGCATCTACCACGTGGTATTGTGGAATTAGTCCGTTTCCGAAAGTTGATTCCCAATAATAATCATCACTAAAACGATAAGCGATATTAAAACCAAGATTTTTAAAAATATTAGTGTTTCCAAAAGTCGCTTTGAATTTATGTTCTGGCGTGTTGAAATTTGTAGTGAAGTCTGGATATTTCTCCTCGTCGAAATCTAATTTAGCAAAGGTGTAGTTGGCGCCTAAATCGAAATTACCAAATACTTTTGTAGATACACCAATAGAAGCACCATACGATTTTACGGCTGCTTTAGAATTCGTATAAGCGTTGTAGGTTACATCATCACCGCGATTAAGTGCGTCTATAGACAGTGAATTATCACCAGCTTGACCGTATAAAGTCGATATCACGTATTCTTGTGCGATAAAATTTTTGTAGCTATTGAAGTAGGCGTTAAAATCTATAATAAAGCCTTTATGTTTACCACGATATCCAATTTCAGCAGAGGTCACCTGTTCAGGCTTGATTATATCTGGATTAGAAACCACCAAGTCGTTAACATCACCTGAAGCTTGATAAGCTAACACCGAATTTTCAGAGTAGGAGTTATGGTATGCAGCAGCACCTGTTTGCGTGATGGTACTTGGTTGTCCTGCTATTTGTCCGCTTCCACTAACATTATAATCACCAGAATAGCGGTCTAAGTTTGTTGGGGCAGAACCTATTAATACGGCGCGATTAGCATCTAGACCAATAAATAAATCCTGAGTGGTAGGGTTTCTAAACCCCGTTTGAACAGAAGCTCGGAAGTTGTGGTTTTTGTTTAAAGTTAAACCAGCCGATATTCTTGGAGAGAAGAATCCATCGAAAAACTCGGATTTATCATAACGAACAGATCCTGTTAGTTTCAGATCTAGACTTTCATTTAATTCTAGGTTTTTCTGAATTTGTGTATACATGCCATATTCGTAATAATCAATAGGACCATCGTAATCAGTGTATATGGTTCCGAAAGAGTTTAGACTGTATTGTCTAAAAGATCCACCAACTTGAATTTCAGCAAATTTTATGATTTCGCTAAAATTATAATTTCCATCAGTATGATAATATTTTGAAGCATCTTGAAATTTTGATCCGGTTAATAAATCGGGGTCATTAATACTTCTATTAAAAGCCTCGATATATTCTGGTGTACCTGGTTCAAACCTTCCTGTTTCTGCTTGCGCACGAGCAGCAGCATGGGCTTGGGCATCATTTGAACCACCTAAAGTTTCTAACACATAGGTACCAGCATATTCTGCAAACCAGTTTAAATCTGGTTTCCATGCTCTATTAATATTAATACCTGTGAAAACCATATCGTATGAATCACCTGCTTTATCAGCAACCAAATAACTTCTTAGGAAGAAATTTCTATTGCGTAATTCAATTTTATGTTGTTCTTGAAAAAAGTTGTCAATGTAGTAACGATTTAATCCTTGGTAAATGGTTGAACCTGTTCCCACTTTTCCGACGTATGAAACCTCAAAGTCATTTTCAAACGGACGGTAGTATAAGCCCCAGTCTGCCTTTATACTTTTAGCCTCATTACTAGTAAGATATTTTTCATTATAACCTGTTCTACTTACTTGTACAGAAGGAGCTAAAGTGCTTGCGCCAGCTGGTAAATATGGTTGCCCAGTTGCAGGATTGATTGCCGATTCTAATAAAATAGCAACTTGTTTTAGGTTTTGAGATACTTCATCACCATAAACGTTAATACCGTTATAGTTTAGATCGGTTTCTCTAGTGCCTCCTTCCATGTTTCTGTCTACTTCACTAGTGGCTGCCCAATCTGTACCTTCTAAGTATCCAAAATTAACTTTAGCTGCAAATTTTTCGCTAAACTTATGAGCGGCTCGTATGCTTAAATCTGTATAAGGATTTGTACCAGCAGCTTCTTGAGAAGTAACTCCTCTTTTAAGTGAAGCACTTAATCCTTGATATTCGAATGGGTTTTTACTGCGCATAAATAGAATACCGTTAAAGGCGTTTGCTCCGTATAAAGCCGAAGATGCTCCTGGGAGAAGTTCGACACTTAGTACATCGGTTTCTGTCATACCAACTAAGTTACCAATAGGGAAGTTAAGGGCTGGTGTAGAGTTATCCATACCATCTACAAGTTGCATAAATCTGTTGTTTGAAAAAGTTGCGAAACCCCTTGTGTTGACAGATTTAAAAGTTAGTGAGTTAGTGTTGACGTCCACACCCTTTAAGTTTTCTAATCCGTCATAGAAATCTGCTGAAGCTGTACTTTTAATCTCTTTTAGACCGATACGTTCCACAGTCACCGGAGATTCGAAAATACGTTCAGGGGTTCTTGAAGCTGAAATAACAACTTCATCTAATGCTGTTCCTTCTGTCAATACGAAATTTATAGTTTCATTATTTGTACTAACTGTTTTAGTAACGGTTTCAAATCCAACGCTGCTGGCTTGAATGGAGAAGGGTGGATCTTGAGAGTAGTTTAAAATAAATTTACCATCAAAATCGGTAACGGTACCAACAGCGGCACCAACCACAATGATGTTAGCCCCTGGAATTGGTAAATCACCATCATCAACTACAGTTCCTGAAATGATTGTTTGTCCGTAAGTTAAGCTACAAATAAACAGCAAAATTAGTGGGAGAATTTTTTTCATTTAGTTTGTTTAGTTTAGGTTAAAAATAATAATCAGCAAAAGAACGAAATAATGTCCATTGTTAAAAATATAAAAATCTATGTATGCATAATAAAATATCGTAAAAAAAAGATGATTTTTTTGTGAAATAAACACTTTTAAACAGAAAAATGCCATGATTTCAATAAATCATGGCATTTTTAAATAATGTTATTTACGTTATTGTTTATTCAACAGTTACTGATTTTGCTAAATTTCGCGGTTGATCCACATTTTTATCTAACATAACAGCAATGTGGTATGATAGGAGTTGTAAAGGGATTGTTGTCAGTAAAGGTGAAAGAGATTCTAGAGTTTCAGGAACTTCAATCACATGATCAGCTAAGCCTCTAACTTGGGTATCACCTTCCGTTACGATACCAATAATTTTTCCTTTTCGGGATTTAATTTCTTGAATGTTGCTTACCACTTTTTCGTAATGTCCTTTTTTAGTCGCAATTACAGCAATAGGCATGTTTTCATCAATTAATGCAATAGGTCCGTGCTTCATTTCGGCAGCAGGATATCCTTCAGCATGTATATATGAAATTTCTTTTAGTTTTAAAGCGCCTTCAAGTGCTACAGGGAAATTATAGCCTCGACCTAAGTACAAAAAGTTTTTGGCGTCTTTGTAAATTTTAGAAATGACTTTAATGTTATCGTCCGATTCTAAGGCTTTTTCAACTTTTTTAGGTATTAATTCTAATTCAAGAAGATGGGTTCTAAAATCGGAACTACTAATAGTTCCTTTAGCACGTGCAAGTCTTAAAGCGATTAGAGTTAAAACGGTAATTTGAGTTGTAAAAGCTTTTGTTGAAGCAACACCAATTTCTGGACCAGCATGCGTATATGCTCCTGCATCCGATTCGCGAGCAATAGAAGAGCCAACAACATTACATACTCCAAATACAAAGGCTCCCTTTGATTTAGCAAGTTTAATAGCTGCTAAGGTGTCGGCCGTTTCTCCCGATTGGGAAATGGCGATAACCACATCGTCTTCATTAATTACAGGGTTACGGTATCTAAATTCAGAAGCGTATTCTACTTCGACAGGTATACGTGCTAAATCTTCAAATATATATTCTGCAACTAAACCAGCATGCCATGAGGTTCCACAGGCCACAATAATAATGCGATTGGCATTAAGAAACTTTTTCATATTATCTTCAACACCTGCCATTTTAATAATGGCTTCGTTTCTTAATAAACGTCCTCTATAGGTATCGGTAATGGCTTTAGGTTGTTCATGAATTTCTTTAAGCATGAAATGGTCAAAACCACCTTTTTCAATTTGCTCTAAGTTAATCTGTAATTCTTGAACGAAGGTTTCTACTACAGAATCATCCTTGATTTTTCTAATTTTAATGCCTTTATGGAATCTAATAATGGCCATTTCCTCATCTTCAAGATACACGGCGTTTTTAGTGTATTCTAAAAACGGAGACGCATCACTTGCGATAAAAAATTCATCATCATTATCTCCAATTCCAATAGCTAAAGGGCTGCCTAGACGCGCAACAACAATTTCTTCAGGTTTGTTTTTATCGAAAACTGCAATGGCATAGGCACCAATAACTTGGTTTAATGCCACTTGAACGGCTTTACCTAGTTTAAGATTGTCTTGCTTTTGAATTTCTTCAATTAAGTTTACAAGTACTTCAGTATCAGTATCAGACTTAAATGTGTATCCTCTCGATATTAATTCAAGTTTCAACGATTCGTAGTTTTCAATGATTCCGTTATGGATAATAACTAGATTACCTGAATTTGAAACGTGAGGGTGTGAATTTACGTCATTTGGAACGCCATGTGTAGCCCATCTTGTGTGTCCAATTCCAACATTACCAGTAGTGGTTATCTCTTTCTCAACTTGTGCCTCTAAATCGGCAACTTTACCTTTAGTTTTTGAAACTTTTAAATCTTTACCATCAAATAATGCAATTCCAGCACTATCATATCCTCGGTACTCTAATCGTTTCAAACCTTCTATTATAATTGGGTAGGCTTTTCTAGGTCCAATATATCCAACAATTCCGCACATATGTTATATTTTGATATTGAAGTTAATAATTCCTGACAAATATGTAAAATAAAGCGTAATGAATCACATTTATTATGTGAAGCTTTCATTTTATACGATGAAAGTCACAAAAAGGGTTGATTCATGGTTTTATTCTTTGGCTTCGGAAGAAAATATCCTCAATCGAAGTCTAGATTCTACAGGAATCGCAGTTGTACTACCTTGAATAATAGTTCCACGCGGCGAAATGATGGAAGCTCTTGGTACCTCTGTTACTTCGTCATCACTGTCTAAAATTATCCCGGTATCGGTATAATTTACATTAGTAGAAAGTACAAGCCCTAGTTTAGTAGGAGTATCTTCCGCAATGGAATCTGTAAATAAAATATTATTAAGGTGTTGGGTTAAACGAATTTTGAAAACGCCATCATCGCTACGTTGTCCTAAACTTATAATTTTGGAGTTTAATGGGTCTGCAGCATTTGTTGTAGCATCACCAATAGAGTAATCTAAAGTAGGGTTATTGGTTTTTAAGTTGTAAGCATAAATACGGTCGTATGTATGATAATCTTCATAACCTCCTGAAGGCAGGCCGTCTGCTTCTGTAACTATAAGTTGGGCTTCATTGATCAATTTTTTCACTTCAAACCTATTGGTTAAAGGATCTTTAATGTAGTTACCATTCTCATCTAGTTGTCTATAAGTTTGCTTAAAACAATCAATAGCATCCATATCTAAAACACCATCACCATCGCAATCCACCTGTCCGCTGAATAGCTCGACTACCGCCATGGATCCTTCGGTGCCTTTTAAGTACAGTTGGTCATCGCCTGAGGTTTTGTCACCATTGGTTAGTGTGATGTTATAATTGTTGACAAAAGTATTTAGAATATTACCTGAGAAATTTAAAATATAAGTATTCTGAATTCTACTTTCAGCTTCACCAGAGGTGTAATACAAGGTGATATTCGCATTAGTAGCTGCTAAATTTAGGAGTAACATACTTCCATCGGCGTTGATGGCTTCCGTTTTAAAATAAAGTCCGCGAAAATAATTTTTAAAATTATTGTTACTGCTAAGTACAGGATCACCTGCTTTATCAATAATGGTTGTTTTCCAATAAGTGGTATCCAATTTTACGCGAAATGCCGGGGATTCCCTAGTAATAACTTCGTCGTCGTCTTCTCCCACCGTTGTTATAGTGGCTTTGCTCTCAGGAATAAACGAAGGGTCGGAATATATAGGCGTAATCGGGTCTGCGATATGATCGTCGAAGTTAATAACAGAAGTACCATTTAGTACTGAATTAACTGAGCTGCTTCCGTTCGAATAATAGTTTTGTGCTGTGTTTTCTGTACTAGTTGGATCAAAATCTCTTAGAAAATAATTATTTCGATAGATTGTTAACTTAATAGAGGAATCGCTTTTTCCGTACAAAGAATCTAATTTATATTCTGGATTATTGTCGTCATCATAACTATCAATAGTACTGTAATAAGGGATTTTTAAAACCACACTATCTAAAACAGGGTTTTCACCAAAATCTGGAGAAAGTGTAACAGGTACCAATTGCGATACAATGCTTGCTGTTGTTAAACCATATGCAGGATCGTTAAATACACCAAGTAAATTTCCTCCCGAACCAGCATTACCCGTATTCCCTAGGTTGTTAATTTGTAATGAATCTAGCTTTTTGTTATAAGCGATTATAGGCCAAAGCGTGTCTTTAGTGTTAAAGTTTGCGTTCTCATCGCTAAGAACATCACTTTCTATAACGTTAAAATCTTTATCGCAGCTAATAAAAGCGCTAACCAAAAGAAGAAAAACAATAGGGTATCGAAGGAATTTAATTGTCTTTTTCATAAAATGTAATGACTTTGATCTTAGCCTAAAACGGTTTCGTTGAAGAATGTTGTATAAGCTTCACCAAATTCATCTTTTGATTTATATTCTAAAATAGGTTTGTCGGATGCTTTTAAGTAGGTTTCTAAATCTTCTGGAATGGTTTCAGAACCAATAATTAAAGCGTCAGAATAATCAATAGCAACCTTCATTAAGTTTGTATATGTTGGTTCCTCCAGTGGTTTAACCGAATCGTTATCAATATTGTCAAACTTGATTTTATTAATCATTTCTTCATTTAACGTCCCATTGAAACTTTGATTGTATACCGAGGTTACAATTTTACTTTCGTTAAATAACGGTTCGTCTTTATAATACTCCTTGAAATAAAGCGGTAATAAAGAAGCTAACCAACCATGAACATGAATAATGTCGGGCGCCCAATTTAATTTCTTCACCGTTTCAATAACGCCTTTTGCGAAAAAGATGGCACGTTCGTCGTTGTCTGGAAATAATTTTCCTGCTTCATCAGTTAACGTTGCTTTTCTTTTGAAATATTCGTCGTTATCTATAAAATAAACTTGAATGCGTTCTTTTGGAATAGAAGCTACTTTAATAATTAACGGCATGTCTAAGTCGTTAATAACTAAATTGATACCAGATAGTCTTATAACTTCGTGTAATTGGTGTCTTCGCTCATTTATATTGCCATACCTAGGCATGAATATTCTAATTTGTCCGCCTTGCTGGTTCACTAATCTAGGCGCTTCAAATGACATTGAAGAAATTTCGGTTTCAGGTAAATAGGGCACTACTTCAGATGATACATATAATATCCTCTTATCTTTCATATGATGGTTTTTGTTGACTTTAAAAAAACTTTACAAACGTAAATATTACGGTTTTCAACTTTAAATAAGAAGCTTTGTAAAGTTGTTTCTTTTAGCAATTGAAAATAAAAAACACGCAAAAATACAAAATTTTATGCAAATTGCTTGTAAAATCTTAAGTTTGCACCCGTTAATTTTATATTAAATCGTGGAAGTTTACTCAGAAAAACAACAAATTACAGCAGCGCTAGATGCTGTGAAAGCACAAAATAAAACCGTTGGTTTGGTGCCTACCATGGGAGCTTTGCATGAAGGTCACCTTGAATTGGTGAAAAAAGCTTTGGTTGAGAATGATCTAGTGGTGGTGAGTATTTTCGTGAATCCAACCCAGTTTGATAATAAGGATGATTTAGAGAAATATCCCAGAACTTTGGAGACAGACGTTGCTCTTTTAGAAGTAGTGAATGCCCACCGAATAATGGTTTATGCGCCAACTGTTAACGATGTTTATGAAAATGAATTAATCGCTCAAAAATTCGATTTCGATGGTTTGGAGTTTGAAATGGAGGGTAAATTTAGATCTGGACATTTTGACGGTGTTGGTACCATAGTAAAGCGTTTGTTTGAAATTGTTAAGCCTGAGAGAGCTTATTTCGGAGAGAAGGATTTTCAGCAGTTGGCTATCATTAAAAAAATGGCAGAGAAACATGACATGCCTATAGTTATTGTGCCTTGTGCTATTTATCGGGAATTGAATGGATTAGCGATGAGTTCGCGTAATGTTAGGCTTAAGCCAGATTATAAAGAAGCGTCCCCTTTTATTTATAAAACTTTAACAACTGCCAAAGAGAAATTTGGCACAGAAAGTGCAATTGATGTGTCGGAATGGGTTGAAAATCAGTTTTCTGCACATCCGTTGTTGGATTTGGAGTATTTTATTATCGCCGATGAAAACACGTTAAAAACAATAACAGAAAAAGAAAATCAAAAAAAATACAGAGCTTTTATTGCTGTTTATGCTGATGACATCAGACTAATCGATAATATCGCTCTAAATTAATTACCTTTGCCTCATGCAAATTCACGTAGTAAAATCTAAGATTCATAGAGTTAAATGCACCGGTGCAGAACTCAATTATATAGGTAGTATCACCATTGACGAAGACTTGATGGAAGCAGCCAATATTATTCAAGGAGAAAAAGTTCAAATTGTAAATAATGATAATGGCGAGCGCTTAGAAACGTATTGTATTCCAGGACCTCGAAATACTGGAGAAATTACCTTAAATGGAGCGGCAGCAAGAAAAGTTGCGGTTGGAGATACTTTAATATTGATTACCTATGCGATGATGGATATTGAAGAAGCTAAAGTGTTTAAGCCTGCTTTAGTTTTTCCTGATGAAGCGACAAACTTGTTAAAATAATTTATTGAACCAGAAAATAAAAAATCTGTTAAAGATTATACTCCCATTGTTATTGGGAGTTTTTTTAATCTGGTATTCTCTGTCTAAAGTTTCTATTGATAAACTTCTAGTGTATGTGCAAAACGCAAACTATTCATGGATTGTGTTGGGCATGTTTTTGGGTTTGTTAAGTCATATGTCGCGGGCTTACCGTTGGCGTTTTATGCTGTCTCCAATTGGTTATCATGTAAAGTTTGGAAATAGTTTTATGGCTGTTTTTGCAGCGTATTTAATTAATTATACCATACCAAGGGCGGGAGAGGTTGCTCGAGCTTCATTATTAACGAATTATGAAGGCGTTCCTTTTGAAAAAGGCTTCGGAACTATTGTCGCCGAACGTATTGCTGATATGGTTGTTATGATGGGGATTATGCTGATTACGCTTTTTCTTCAATTCGATTTTATATATGGCTTTTTAATTAAGAAGTTTAATCCGCTTAAGATTATACTGCTCTTAATGGTTGGTCTTATCTTGTTTTTAATTGTTGCCTTTTTTGTGACTAGAAGTCAGTCTGCAATTGCTTTAAAAATTAAAACTTTTGTTGGAGGCTTAATTGAAGGGGTTTTAAGTATTTTCAAAATGAAAAATAAATGGGCGTATATTTTCCATACCCTTTTTATTTGGGGGATGTACGTGCTTATGTTTTATGTCACCACTTTTGCAATTAGCGAACTAGGGGTGGTTGCCCCTGGGGCTATACTGGTTGGGTTTATTTCTGCAAGTTTTAGTATTGCTGCCACTAACGGGGGGATTGGGTCTTACCCTTTAGCAGTTTATGCAGCCTTTTCTTTATTTGGAATTCCCGAAGAACCAAGTATTGCTTACGGATGGATTATGTGGGCGTCTCAAACATTAGTTATAATTGTTTGTGGCGGACTATCGTTAATCTATCTGCCTATTTACAATAGAAAACGTATCAAAATTAAGGGGTAATACGAAGTTTGTACTTCCTAAAACTTTGCTTTTAAACTCTCGGTTTATTTATTACCTTGGCCTACCGAACCAAAATCTAATTATTTAATATGAAAAACCTACTTTTTGTTTTATTGTTTGCCGTGTCAGTGAGTTATGTGGGGGCACAGGTTAAATATCAAACCATCACTTCTTCAAAATTGGGAGAAGATCGTCAGCTGAAAATTCAACTGCCTCAAGGTTATAATAAAGATCAAGGTAACTATCCTTTAATTATTGTTTTAGATGCCGATTACATGTTTGAAGCCGTTGCAGGAAACGTTGCTTATTTTACGTATTGGGAAGATATGCCACCAGCCGTTGTGGTGGGTGTGAATCAATTAAATAAGCGTTATGACGATTGTATGTATTCAGAGCAAAATTCATTGCCTATTGATTCTGGAGCTGCATTTTTTGAGTTTATTGGCTTGGAATTGATTCCGTTTATTGAAAAATCATTTAAAACCGGCAGTTTTAAGGCTATAATAGGGCATAGTGAATCTGCAAATTTCATTAATTACTACCTATTAAAACCGCAACCGTTATTTCAATCTTATGTAGCGATAAGTCCAGATTTGGCGCCAAATATGTTGGATTATTTGCCAGAAGCTTTACGAAAAGTACCATCTAAAACCTTTTATTATTTAGCAAATACAGATTACGATACGGAAACCATTAAGTCGATGACAGATGCTTTAAATTCAGATATTTCTGGTATTGAAAATGAGCAGTTAGAGTATAACTTTAATAACTTTAAAGAGGTTTCGCATTATTCGGTTCCGACCAATGCCATTCCTGTAGCTTTAGAAAAAATGTTTAAAATCTATCAGCCTATTTCTAAAAAAGAATATAAAGAAGTTATTCTTGAATTGGAAACTTCACCTGTAGTATATCTTCAAGAAAAATATCAAGAAATTAGTTCGGTTTTAGGTATTGAAAAACCTATTTTGATTAATGATTTTAAAGCTATTGCTGCTGCCATCGAAAAGAAAGAGGCTTACGAGTATTATGAAGAATTAGGTAAAATGGCTAGGAAGTCTTATCCTGAAACTTTATTGGGAGGTTATTATATTGGACGTTTTTATGAGGAAACAGGTGAAACTAAACGTGCTATGAGAACCTATCAGTCGGCTTATACTTTAGATGAAATAGCAGGAATTACTAAAGATGAAGTGATGGATAGAGCCGACCTTATTAAAGCGGATTTTGGATATAACTAATCGCATTGTTTCTGTTAAAATAAAAAGATTTTATGGCCAAGGTTAAAACCACATTTTTTTGCCAGAATTGCGGAACACAATTTGCAAAATGGCAAGGGCAATGTACTGCTTGTAAAGAGTGGAATACCATTGTAGAAGAATTGGTGCAAAAACCTGAAAAAAGCGATTGGAAAACACCAACAACGGTATCAAAACGAGCGGCTGTGCCATTATTAGTGAGTGAAATTGATACCTCGAAAGAGCCACGATTAAACACTTTTGATGGGGAATTAAACCGCGTTTTGGGAGGTGGTATTGTGCCTGGATCTTTAACGCTTTTAGGAGGAGAGCCGGGTATTGGAAAAAGTACCTTGTTGCTTCAGGTTTCTTTGGGCTTGCCTTACAAAACGCTTTACGTTTCTGGAGAAGAAAGTCAGAAACAAATTAAAATGCGTGCCGAACGTGTTAATCCCAATAACAGCAATTGTTACATTTTAACAGAAACAAAAACTCAAAATATTTTTAAGCAAATAGAAGCTTTGGAGCCTGATATTGTGATCATAGATTCCATTCAGACCCTTCATAGCGATTATATTGAATCTTCTTCAGGGAGCATTTCTCAGATAAAAGAATGTACTACCGAACTTATAAAATTTGCTAAAGAAACGGCAACGCCTGTATTGCTTATCGGACATATCACTAAAGATGGAAATATCGCTGGTCCAAAAATTTTGGAGCATATGGTTGATACTGTTTTGCAATTTGAAGGCGATCGCAACCATGTATTCCGAATTTTAAGAGCCCATAAAAACCGTTTTGGTTCTACAAACGAATTAGGCATTTATGAAATGCAAGGTTCTGGACTTCGCGAGGTGTCCAATCCTTCAGAAATATTAATATCTAAAAAAGACGAAGAGTTATCAGGTAATGCTATTGCAGCAACTTTAGAAGGTATGCGTCCTTTAATGATTGAGGTTCAGGCTTTGGTAAGTACCGCGGTTTATGGTACACCTCAGCGTTCAGCAACTGGGTTTAATGCCAAGCGGTTAAATATGCTTTTGGCTGTTTTAGAGAAGCGTGCTGGCTTTCGTTTGGGTGCAAAAGATGTCTTTTTGAATATTACTGGCGGTATTACTGTTGATGATCCAGCTATCGATTTGGCCGTTGTAGCTTCTATTTTGTCTTCCAATGAAGATGTGTCTATTCCTAAAGATTACTGTTTTGCCGCCGAGGTTGGTCTTTCAGGTGAAATACGACCCGTTCAGCGTGTGGAACAACGTATTTTAGAAGCTGAAAAATTAGGTTTTGCTACCATTTTTGTTTCTAAATACAACAAGATTTCGCTTCAAAATACCGCAATAAAAATTCAGCTTATTTCCAAAATGGAAGATTTAGTGGATTTTCTAGTTTAATCAGTTCACAATCTTTTTAGCATAACAGAAATCGGTTTGTAAAAGGCGGACTTTGCATACTGTTAAACCCTTGTATTTTTCTTCTAAAACCCAGTAAATTCAAGTATAATTCCTTAAATTCGCGGACTTATTAGAAATACAAGTAAATGAACGCTAAATTTCCTGAATATAAAGGTCTTAGCTTGCCAAATGTAGCAAGTGACATTTTACAATATTGGCAAGAGAACAACATTTTTGAGAAAAGTGTAACCACTAGAGAAGGTAAAGAACCCTACGTGTTTTTCGAAGGGCCACCATCTGCAAACGGGCTTCCCGGGGTGCACCACGTTTTAGCGCGTGCGATTAAAGATATTTTTCCACGTTATAAAACCATGAAAGGTTTTCAAGTAAAGCGTAAAGCTGGTTGGGATACCCATGGTTTGCCTATTGAGTTGGGCGTGGAGAAAGAATTAGGTATTACTAAAGAAGATATTGGTAAAAGCATTTCTGTTGAAGATTATAACGCCGCTTGTAGAAAAGCCGTGATGCGTTATACCGATGTTTGGAATGACTTAACTGAAAAAATGGGCTATTGGGTAGATATGGACGATCCGTACATTACCTATGAACCAAAATATATGGAGTCTGTTTGGTGGTTACTAAAACAGATTTACAACAAAAGTTTGCTTTACAAAGGCTATACGATTCAGCCGTATTCTCCAAAAGCAGGAACAGGTTTAAGTTCTCATGAGCTAAATCAGCCAGGAACGTATCAAGATGTTACCGATACGACTATCGTAGCCCAGTTTAAAGCTGTAGCTGAAAGTCTTCCGGAATTCTTCCAAAATCAAGGTGATATTCACTTTTTGGCATGGACGACAACACCATGGACGCTACCAAGTAACACGGCATTAACCGTTGGTCCGAAAATAGAATATGTATTGGTTGAAACTTTTAACCAATATACCTTTGAGCCTGTTAAAGTGGTATTGGCTAAAAAATTAGTAAGTTATCAGTTTTCTGGGAAATTCAAATTAGTTGAAGAGGCTTCTGAAATTTCTGCTTATAAACAAGGCGATAAAAAAATTCCATATAGAATTATTAGCGAATGTATCGGGAAGGATTTAGTAGGAATAAAATACGAGCAACTTTTAAAGTATGCGCTTCCAAATGATAATCCAGAAAATGCATTTCGCGTCATTGCTGGTGATTTTGTTACTACCGAAGACGGTACAGGAATCGTACATACTGCGCCTACATTTGGTGCCGACGATGCCTTGGTTGCAAAACAAGCGACCCCAGAAGTACCGCCTATGTTGGTGAAAGATGAGAATGGCAATTTAGTGCCTCTTGTAGATTTACAAGGTAAATTTAGACCAGAAATGGGTGAGTTTGCTGGTAAATACGTGAAAAACGAATATTACAACGACGGCGAAGCGCCAGAGCGTTCGGTGGATGTTGAAATTGCGATCAAATTAAAAGAAGAAAATAAAGCCTTTAAGGTTGAAAAATATAAACACAGTTATCCAAACTGTTGGCGTACCGATAAACCAATTTTATACTACCCGTTAGATTCTTGGTTTATTAAAGTTACCGATGTAAAAGACAAAATGGTAGCGCATAACGACACCATTAACTGGAAACCAAAAGCTACAGGAACTGGTCGTTTTGGAAACTGGCTTGCCAATGCGAACGATTGGAATTTATCACGCTCGCGTTACTGGGGTATTCCGTTGCCAATTTGGAGATCTGAAGATGGCAAGGAAGAACTTTGTATAGGTTCTGTTGAAGAATTAAAAAGTGAAATGGCCAAGGCTGTTTCAGCAGGAGTTTTAGAAAAGGATATTTTCGAAGATTTTGAAGTAGGAAACAATTCAGAAGAAAATTACGCGAAACTCGATCTTCATAAAAATATTGTCGATAACATTGTGTTAGTATCGCCTACAGGTCAGAAAATGTTCCGCGAAAGCGATTTAATTGATGTGTGGTTCGATTCTGGATCTATGCCTTATGCACAATGGCATTATCCATTTGAAAATAAAGATTTAATAGACGATAAAAAATCGTACCCAGCCGATTTTATTGCTGAAGGTGTCGATCAAACACGTGGATGGTTTTACACACTTCACGCTATTGCTACTATGGTATTCGATTCTGTAGCCTATAAAAATGTGGTGTCTAACGGATTGGTGCTCGATAAAAACGGACAAAAAATGTCTAAGCGTTTAGGGAATGCTGTCGATCCTTTTGAAACTTTAAGTAATTACGGTGCCGACGCCACCCGTTGGTATATGATTGCAAATGCAAACCCATGGGATAACTTAAAATTTGATATTGAAGGTGTAGAAGAGGTGAAACGTAAATTCTTCGGAACACTTTATAATACCTATTCTTTCTTCAGTTTATATACGAATCTGGATAAGTTTAGTTATGCTGAAGCTGATATTCCATTAGCAGAACGTCCAGAATTAGACCGTTGGATACTTTCAGAATTACATACCTTAATCCAGAAAGTGGATGCTTTTTATGCCGATTACGAGCCAACAAGAGCTGCTAGAGCGATTTCAGATTTCACTCAAGATTATTTGAGTAACTGGTATGTGCGTTTAAGTAGAAGGCGATTCTGGAAAGGCGATTATGAGCAGGATAAAATTTCGGCTTATCAAACGCTTTATACCTGTATGGAAACCATAGCTAAATTAGGTGCGCCTATTGCACCGTTCTTTATGGATAGACTGTATTTGGATTTAAATTCGGTGTCTAATAAAGAACAATTTGAAAGTGTGCATTTAGCAGATTTCCCTGTATTTGATAGCGCTTTTGTCGATAAAAGCTTGGAGCGTAAAATGGAAAATGCGCAAATCATATCTTCTTTAGTCTTGTCTTTAAGAGCTAAGGAAAAAATTAAAGTACGTCAGCCGCTTCAAAAAATTATGATTCCTGTAAATTCTCTTCAGCAAAAAGAAGAAATCGAAGCGGTATCAGAATTGATAAAACACGAAGTGAATGTTAAGGAGATTGAGCTTCTGGAAGATGCGTCTGATATCTTAGTAAAACAGATTAAACCAAACTTTAAAGTGCTAGGGCCGCGCTTTGGAAAAGATATGAAAGCCATTGCTGGAGCAGTAATTAACTTTACAGCTGAAGATATTAACAAAATTGAACAAAATGGCAGTTTAGAAGTTGATATTAATGGAAAAAATATTACATTAGAACGCTCAGATGTTGAAATTACCTCACAAGATATCGAGGGGTGGTTGGTAGCAAATGAAGGTGCTTTAACCGTAGCTTTAGATGTAACTATTTCGGAAGACTTGCGTAAAGAAGGGATTGCCAGAGAGTTAATTAACCGCATTCAAAATTTACGAAAAGATTCAGGTTTTGAAGTTACAGATAATATTGCTGTTAAACTTCTTAGAGATGAGCAAATTGTAAACGCTGTAGAGGCAAATGTGGCTTATATTAAGTCGGAAACTTTAACCAAAGAACTAGAAATAGTTGAAAATTTAGACGGTGGTATAGAAATTGCTTTTGATGATGTCAATACCAAACTGTTTATTGAAAAACATTAATATTATGGCAGATAACGTAAGATATTCGGATGCAGATTTAGCAGAGTTTAAAGCGCTAATTACAGAGAAAATTGAAAAGGCGAAATACGATTTAGAGCTTATTAAAAGTGCCTACATGAACGATTCAACCAATGGTACTGAAGATACATCACCTACTTTTAAGGCTTTTGATGAAGGTAGTGCTGTTATGAGTAAAGAATCGAATTCTCAATTGGCTATTCGTCAAGAAAAGTTTATTCGTGATTTAAAAAACGCCCTTATTCGTATCGAGAATAAAACCTATGGTATTTGCCGTGTTACAGGGAAATTAATTAATAAAAAACGATTAGAGCTTGTGCCTCATGCGACTTTAAGCATTGAAGCAAAAAACATGCAACAATAAGTTTTTTAATATAGCTATATAGGCTGTCTGAAAAGTATTTTATATGTCATATTGAAGCTGTCAAAATATCTCAATGTACTTTTACATTAAAGGTTTTGACGCACTCAAACTAACAAACTAGAATGACATCACTTTTGAGACAGCCTTTTTATTTTTAGCTTCTACCTTTTTTAAAATTTCACCATTTATGTATAAAGTTTTTAAAGCTTTATAGACTTCTAATTTCTGTCCATGTCTTTAAAGAAATCGATTTTTATTATCATTGTTATTTTACTTATTGATCAAATTAGTAAGATCTACATTAAAACACATTTTGCTTTACATGAAAGTGTTGATGTGTTTTCATGGTTTAAAATCTATTTTATTGAAAATGACGGCATGGCTTGGGGTACCAAAATTAGCGATTTTACATCCTTAATCTCCGATAGAAGTGCTAAAGTGGCCTTGACTTTATTTCGTGTGTTTGCTATTTTCGGAATCGGGTATTGGTTATATGATGCCACTAAAAAACGAAGCTCCAAAATATTAATAGTGGCCATTGCTTTAATTTTTGCCGGTGCTTTAGGAAATATTATCGATTCGGTATTTTACGGTGTTTTATTTGACCATAGTTTCAATCAGGTTGCAACGTTTCTGCCAGAAACGGGAGGCTACGATACCTTATTACATGGTCGTGTGGTCGATATGTTATATTTTCCTTTAATCGAAATAGACTTGCCTCATTGGCTTCCTGTGTATGGCGGCAAGCGTTTTAATTTCTTCGAACCTGTGTTTAATATTGCCGATGTGGCTATAAGTACAGGCTTTATTATGCTAATTGTATTTAATAAAAAGGCCTTTTCTAAAGCCGAAGCGTAAATTTATTCGGTCAAGAATTTTCTTCTGATAGGGGTTTTCCTATATTTGGGGTTTAAAGCCTTATAAATGAAGCCGAACCGCCTACTTTTAGCACTTGTACTTGTTTTTTCTTTTCAGAAAGTTTATGTTCAAAATCATTACGATATTATTTTTCCTAGGAGTGCCAATGAGAGAAATCAAAAATGTAAATCCTGTTTTGAAACTTTTAAGAACAAACCCAAAGAGGTTAAGTTTTCCATAAAAAGAGACGGGAATAACCTGTACTTTGAAGTGAATGATAAGGACTGGTTTAATAAATTATTTGCAACCGAAAGTGATGGTATTGCCATAGATTTGGTTACAAAAAGTAAGTATGATTGTAGTATAGATTCTATAGAAAACAAACAAATTCGTGGCCGATTGATGCGTCCACTCTATGGCTCACGATTACGAAAAGCCTTGAGGCCTCATGGCGATAAAGCCTATCGTGTGCATGTAGGACGTGTTTCCGATATGGAAATTAAAGAGCCTATAGAATATAACATCCTGTTTTTAGGTAATAAAACACTTTGTAGATATAATCTGTTATACGATTTAGAATCTTATCCTTGGGATTTGCTCGATATGGGGATGTACTTGGATTCATTAAGTTATACAACTAGAAAAATTCAAGCCAAAGGTCATGAAGGCTATGATCTTAAGAATAAAACCTTGAAGTTTAAAATTCCTTTTGAAAAAGACAAAGCTGAATATTCTCAAGAAGATATAAAACCTATATACGATTCATTAAGACTTACCGATTATAATATAACGGCTATAAATATTAAGGCATATGCCTCGGTTGAAGGGAGTTTAGAGCGTAATTTGGAACTGCAAGAACAACGCGCCAATAGTATTGTGGCTTCATTGCAGTCGTTTCAACAACCTACTATTGAGACGACAGTTTCATCTTCCGAGAATTGGGTGGAATTTTTTAATGATATTAAAGGGACACCCTATGAAAATTTAAATACCTTAAGTAAAGATCAAATTAAAAGGGAACTTGCTGCAGGTGTAAGTGAGAAAATGGAGCCTATTTTGGAACGTCACCGTAAGGCAGTTGTCGATTTGGAATTGGAGCGCAAAGACAAGTACAAAACCATGTCTGAAGATATTTTACTTGAAAAGTTTCATGCGTCACTATCCACCGATGATTTAGAAGAAGCTATAGCGATTCAGAATTCCATTTTTGAGAAAATTAAAGGAGGCACGGTCTCGCCATTATTTTTAAGAAAAATGGAAGTTCCTCAGCAGGAGAAATACGCTAATTTGCTTAATAAAAACATGTCCTTTTTATATATGATAGATAAAAGGCAAGCGCTAAACGTGTATAATGCTTTGTTAGAACTTGAAAAATTAGTACCACAGGATGCTCACGTTAAGTACAATATCACGGCTATTAAAATAATATTGTGGCGTCATAAATGGCAAGATGTTGATGATAATCAGATTAAAAATGATATCAATGCCTTAAAAACTTACGGCATTGATCATGCGCTTATTTCCAGAATGCTTGTTAATTATAATATTGTTAAAGCTGAAGACTATATGAGAAAACGTGATTACGACAATAAAGACAAAGCTGTTGGTTTTATTGATAAGCACTATAGCGAATTTACTTTGTCTGATTACGACTATTTAAGTTTAGCACAGTTTTTTACCTATTACGCGAACTTGGATTATGCTGTTAAGCTGTTAGAAAATAAGGCAAAAAGTATCGATGTTGACGAAGATTTACTTTACTATTACTTAAACCTGACTTTAGTTAATAAAGAACTTACTCAGGATACCGATTACCGATCTATTTTACTCAATGCTTATAATATGAATCACAAGCGTTTTTGTGAGCTCTTTAATGCTGTTGAAGATGGAGGTGTGACCTTTCAATTGTTAGATGACGCCTATTTACGAGCAACGTACTGCGAAAGCTGTAACGATTAAAAGCGATATGTTTTATGTGGTGTTACACAGAAATCTAATTTAACATCCGTTTCAAAAGTTTCAATAGTCTCTGTTTCGGCTTCAAAAAAAGACAGGCCTATTTTTACGGTACCAGGTTTACATTGTGCTAAAAAGCGATCATAAAAACCTTTGCCATAACCAACCCGATTGCCTTTTTCATCAAAAGCTAAAAGCGGAATAAAAACAACGTCAGTTTTACTGTTCTCTATTTCAATACCATCTATCGGTTCTGGAATGTTATAGCTATTTTTTTTAATCACTGTGTTGTCTGTGAGCAGGAAACTATGCATGGCACCGGTTGTAAAATCAGATTTAGAAATCAGAATGTTTTTGTCCTTTCCCGATAAAATATTCAGGATATAATCGGTGTTTATTTCTTTTTGTTCAGCAATACTTAAAAAGATATGGTAAAAAGTATAGCTCCAAATGGGTAAATGTAAAAGCTGATTAGAAATGAGTAAACTTAAATCTTCCAATTGCGTTTCGGTGAGTTCCGATCGAAGCGTTTTATATTTTTTTCTTAATGCTAACTTATTCATGTCAATCTGAGTTTTGTTAATTTTGATTGTAGCATTACAATCGAAATCAGATTATTAGCTTAATACACGTTTTAGTTTTTTTGAAATATGAAATAAAGCATCGCCTTGGTACACAACAGGCGCTTCATTTACATTTATAATATAACCCGAATTCGGCGCTTTTACAAAGTAATTAAACTTTCCGTAAGGGTCGGTAATATGACCTAAAACATCGCCTTTTAATACATATGCACCAATATGAATAGAGGCTTTAAACATGCCCGAGTATTTGGCTCGTATCCATTTACTGTCATCAATAAATACGCAATCATGACGAGGTTTAGATGATTTTATATTGGTGTTAAGCATACCCAGATGTTTCAAAATACGCTTAGAACCATTTACACCAGAATTAGTAACTACATCATCAATATGAAAAGATTTACCGCCTTCAAAAAGTAAAATTGGTTTTCCTAATTTTGAACAAGTGGCTCTAAAAGATTTCGATAAATTTTTGGAGTAAAGTACAAAAGGTGCTCCAAAAACTTTGGCTAAAGCGATAAGCTCTTCATTCGATTTTTCAAAACGAAGTTGAGGTGCATTGAAGCGTCCCGATCCCCCGGTATGAAAGTCGATTATAAAGTCTACATTCGGAATCACATCATTAATCAGTTTATGAGCAACGCGTCCTGCAAGAGAGCCAGTGGGGCTACCAGGGAAAACACGGTTTAAATCACGACCATCGGGAAACTCACGTGTTAAGTTTATAAAACCGAATATATTAATAACAGGCATACACATAATGGTGCCGCATTTCGGTTTATTTATGTTTTTCGCGATGAGCTGTCTAACAATTTCAACCCCATTTACCTCATCACCATGAATACCTGCTGTAAATAAAACCGTTGGCCCGGGTTTTTTGGAGCGTTCAATAATTATAGGAACGTTTACTGGGGTAGAAGAGTGTAAGTTGGCCACATTAAAGTTAACCTCTTTACTTTCTCCTAATTTTATGGTGGTACCAAGAATGTGCAAATCACCTTTGTTTATGTTTGTCATTACCTTTTGTTTTTTTCAATAAAAGATATAATGGCTTTGGCGATGTTGCGACCAGTGGCTTTCTCGATGCCTTCTAATCCGGGTGTCGAGTTCACTTCTAAAAGTAGTGGACCTCTAGATGATTGAAGCATATCTACGCCACAAACAGGTAGTTTAAGGGCTGCCGCTGCACTCATAGCTAATTTGAGTTCATCATGACTTAATTTTATAATATTGGCTGATCCTCCACGATGCAGATTGGAGCGGAATTCGCCTTCTTTACCTTGGCGTTTCATGGCACCAACAACTTGACCGTCTACCACTAAAGCACGTAAGTCGGCGCCTCCGGCCTCCTTAATAAATTCTTGAACAATAACACGCGCTTGTAAACCATTAAAAGCTTCAAGTACCGATTCGGCCGCACTTTTAGTTTCGGCTAAAACTACACCTAATCCCTGGGTGCCTTCAAGTAATTTAATGATTACAGGAGTGCCTCCAACATGCTCGATAACTTCCTCGACATCTCTAGAGTAATTTGTAAAAACAGTTTTAGGCATGCCTATTCCTGCTTTGCTTAAACGCTGTAAGCTACGTAGTTTGTCACGTGAGCGCTGGATAGCATCAGAAGTGACAATAGTAAAAACCCCCATCATTTCAAATTGTCTAACAACGGCACAGCCATAAAAGGTTACCGAAGAGCCAATCCTTGGGATAATGGCATCTACGTAATCCAAATACCGGTCTTTATAGAAAATTGTGGGTTTTTCTTTTTCAATAATGATATCGCATTTTAGAGGATCGATAATTTCCATTTTATGTCCTCGTTTTTCGCCTTCTTCAATAAGGCGATCGGTAGAGTACAACTGCGAATTTCTAGATAGAACGACTATATTCATGTTATTTTTTTAGAAAGGAAACGTTTATTAAATCTACGTCTACTATAAATTTTTGTTTTAGAAACTGTCTGCCAATAAGCACTGGAAATTTCATATCGTCTCTTGTGCTTAAAGTTAGGTTAATCTTATATGTTTTGCCAAAAAAGACGATGTCAGATTTAATTTTGTAACGATTTTCTTTGTAACCGTTACTGCTTTTTACATCGGTACGCCAGAAAGTGTCGAAAACTATTTCTGTTTTGCCAAAGTTTTTATGGGTATTACTGTTAAAAATACATCTTAAAGTGCTGCCTTCTTCAATAATTTTTGAACAATGGATCGTAGAAGTGTAGGCTCCAGTGTCCATTTTTACATCTATATTGAAGAGTTCCAGATTAGGGAAGTCAACAATATCAGTGCGTCCGAGGGTTTTCTTACTCATTATTATTTTTTTTAAAAGTGGCGCAATGTAGGGAATTAGTTAACTCAAAGATAAATAATAGCTATTATGATTTTCAATCTATAAAAAATAATTTACATGTACAGATTCTCACATGTTAAAGCGCATTCTTATTATGCTTTATTTTTAGATAATGGATTAAATGTGACGGTAAAGTATTAGGCTACATTTACTACAATTCTGGCTTTGAGCGTGTTGTTTTTATGAATACTTAAAGCGATTTATTAAAGCTGTGAATTTCCTTTAAAATCTAAAAAGAATTACCTTTACGGGAATGGATCAGCCTAATCTAAAGATACAATTAAAAACACTTCCCAATCAGCCAGGAGTTTATCAATACTATGATAAAGATGGAGTTATTATCTATGTTGGGAAGGCTAAAAATCTAAAAAAAAGAGTCAGTTCCTACTTCAATAAAACACACGATAGCGGTAAAACTAGGGTTTTAGTAAAAAAAATTGTAGACATTAAGCATATTGTTGTCGATACAGAAACCGATGCGCTGCTATTAGAAAACAATCTTATAAAAAAATACCAACCCAGGTATAATGTATTGCTGAAGGATGATAAGTCATACCCTTGGATTTGCATTAAAAAGGAGCGATTTCCCAGAGTGTTTAGCACCCGACGTGTTTTTAAAGATGGCAGTGAATATTTTGGTCCCTATACCAGTTTAAAAACGGTTTATACTTTATTGGATTTGATAAAAGGGCTATATAATCTTAGAACTTGCAATTATCATTTGTCTGAAGAAAAAATAGACTCTGGGAAATATAAAGTGTGTTTAGAATATCATTTAGGAAACTGTAAAGGCCCTTGTGAAGGATTGGAAACTGAAGTGGCTTATAATGAGAATATCAAAGCCATTCGCGAGATTCTAAAAGGAAATTTTAAAGATTCTTTACAGCAGTTTAAAGTTCAAATGAAAGCTTATGCAGAGAATTTGCAATTTGAAGAGGCTCAAAAAATTAAAGAAAAAGTTGAGGTTTTAGAAAACTATCAAGCAAAATCGACCATTGTAAATCCTAAAATAAGTAATGTCGATGTGTTTTCGATTATGAGTGATGAAAGTTATGGTTATATCAACTTTTTACAAATATCTTACGGTTCTATTATTCGGTCTCATACTTTAGAAATTAAAAAGAAATTAGAAGAAACCGATCGCGAACTTTTAGAGCTGGCTATCACTGAAATAAGGCAACGATTCAATTCCAATTCTAAAGAAATTTACGTACCTTTTAATGTAGATTTGGGTGAGGATATCAAGGTAACGGTGCCTAAGTTAGGTGATAAAAAACATATTTTAGATTTGTCTCTACGAAATGCAAAATACTATCGTATGGAGCGTTTTAAGCAAATAAAAATAGTAGATCCCGACCGACACACCAATCGGATCATGGCACAAATGAAAATAGATTTAAGGTTATCGGAAGAACCACGACATATAGAGTGTTTTGATAACTCTAATATTCAAGGAACAAATCCGGTAGCGGCATGTGTGGTGTTTAAAGATGGTAAGCCAAGTAAGAAAGACTACCGTCATTTTAATATCAAAACGGTTGTAGGACCAGATGATTTTGCTTCGATGGAAGAGGTGGTGTACAGGCGCTATAAGCGCATGGTTGAAGAAAATCAATCCTTACCTCAATTAATTATTATTGATGGTGGTAAGGGGCAGTTATCTTCGGCTTTAAAAAGTTTAGACGCTTTAGGTTTACGTCAGGAAATTGCCATTATAGGCATTGCTAAGCGTTTGGAAGAATTATTTTATCCCGATGACCCTGTCCCGCTATATTTGGATAAAAAGAGTGAAACGCTTAAGGTGATTCAGTTTTTACGAAATGAAGCACACCGTTTTGGTATCGAGCATCATAGAAATCGTAGAAGTAAAACGGCCTTAAATACCGAGTTAGAAACCATACCAGGTGTTGGCGAAAAAACAATTGTAGAACTTTTAAAGCATTTTAAATCGGTTAAACGTATATCAAATGCTAAACGTGAAGAATTGGAAGCTGTTATAGGGCATTCTAGAGCTTCAAAAGTGTATAACCATTATCATAAAAATTAAAAAATTAAGGCTGTAATCCTAATAGAACTTTGAATCAAAAATACCTCATATGCATCTTGTTATTTTTCGCTGTATTTTCCGCGGAAGCGCAAAATAATGCTCAAGAAAATCAGCCTAAAGTAGGTTTGGTGTTGAGCGGCGGTGGTGCAAAAGGCTTGGCTCATATTGGTGCATTAAAGGTGATTGATAGTCTTGGGGTGAAAATAGATTATATAGCAGGAACCAGTATGGGGGCCATTATTGGAGGTTTATACGCTGCGGGATATTCTGGAAAACAATTAGATTCTCTATTTCAAGTGATTAATTTTGATGATCTTATAAGTGATGAATTGCCTCGTACTTCTAAAACATTTTCCGAACGTGCTAATGCCGAAAAATATGCAGTAAAATTACCTTTTAATAAGTTTTCTGTAAAATTACCATCAGCTATTTCTAAAGGACATAATGCCTATAATTTATTTTCAAACTTATTGTTTCCAGTTGGAAGTATAGATGATTTTAGTAAGCTTCCAGTGCCTTTTTTTTGTGTAGCTACTAATGTTGAAAATGGCGAACAAGTTATTTTAAATAAGGGGAATTTAGCACAGTCTATATTGGCAAGCGGGGCTTTGCCTTCACTTTATCAGCCCGTAATGATTAATGATGCCATTTTGGTAGATGGTGGCGTTGTAAATAACTACCCAGTAGATGAGCTTCGAGATTTAGGTATGGATATTATTATTGGTGTAGATGTTCAAGACGGTTTGGCCGATCGTGAGCATTTATCTTCTGCTCCTGATTTATTATTTCAAATAAATAATTTCAGAACTATTAATGATATGCGGCTTAAAGTTAGGAAAACAGATATCTATATTAAGCCAGATATTATGGATTACAATATGATTTCCTTTGATGATGGACAACAAATAATAAACTTAGGGAGAGAAGCTGCTTTAACTAAAGTTAAAGTGCTTAAAAAATTACCTGCGTATACTAAGGAAACAGCTAAAAAACCATTGCAATGTCGTAATGTAGATAGTATTTCTATTAACCATATTCGGATTAATGGTATTAAACATTACACCAGAGCTTACGTTTTGGGTAAACTTAAATTAAAAGAAAAGGAGACTGTAAGTTATGCCGATTTTAATGAAGGGGTTAATAATTTGGTGGCCACCGATAACTTTGATACGTTTGAGTATCAACTAAAAGAATCTAAAGATACGGTGGGTTATGATTTGGTAGCACGAGTTAGGGAATCTTCGGTAGATGCTTATTTAAAACTGGGGGTGCATTACGACGATTTATACAAAACAGCTGTTTTACTTAATCTCACCAAAAAGCGCCTATTGTTTAAAAATGACGAGATGTCTTTCGATTTGATTTTAGGAGATAATGTGCGCTATAATTTTGAATATTTAATTGATAAAGGATTTTATTGGAGTATAGGTGTTAAATCGCGTTATAATCAGTTTGCTAAAAAAATAAATGCGAACCTGGTTTTGGAGGATGAACCATTACGGGATAATGGCCTTAATAAAATTGATGTGAAATTAAGAGATCAAACGAATCAATTTTATGTACAAACCTTATTCAAAAGAGATTTTGCCTTTAGTATGGGGGCAGAACACAAACATATTGAAATTGATACCGAAAATTTAACAGGGATTGATGATGAAGATTATTCCTTTGGAAGTACCAACTATTTAGGTCTTGTAGGCGCATTAAAAATGGATAAGTACGACGATTTTTATTTCCCGAGAAATGGGGTTTATTTCGATGGTCAATTGAATATCTACCTGTATTCTTCCAGTGAAGGTAGCGATTTTAAAAATTATTCTATTGCCAAAGCAAGTATGGGTTACGCTTATAGTATTTCTAAAAAGTTGGCCTTTAATTTTCAAACCAGCGGCGGCTTTAAAATTGGAGATAAATCCGATCCAACCCTGGATTTTGCTCTGGGTGGATATGGAAATCACCTAATTAATAATTTTGTTCCCTTTTTAGGTTACGATTTTGTTTCGTTAACAGGTAATAGTTACGTAAAATCAGCACTCTCTTTCGACTACGAAATTTTTAGAAAACAGCACATTTTGCTAGAAGGGAACTGGGCTAATATCGATAATGATATTTTCGATTCTGGCGAGTGGTTTACACTACCCGATTATTCTGGTTACAGTATAGGTTATGGTATAGAAACCTTTATTGGACCTATTCAACTTAAATACACTTATTCCCCAGAATTGGGAGAGCGAAAATGGTTTTTTAATGTAGGGTTTTGGTTTTAATGTCTCGGTTATAGCAATTTCATTATTAGTGTCTTACTAATTCATATTTATATTATAAATAGATCTATTATAATTAAACGTAATAGGTCTTTTTTAATGATTAAAATTTGAATACATTTAGATGTCGTTTTCTGACAAAACTTAAGTTTTTGCTCGTGAAGCTTTGCGGTAACTATTTTATAAATAGAATTTCAATGTGTTTTATGGAACAGTAATTGCCAGAATTTAAGTATAACAATAAAAACACAGCTAAGAAGTTGTATAACAAACGACCCAACGTATGATGAAAAAAACACTACTTATATTATTTGTTTTAGGTGTTATGCCTACTGCTATCGCACAAGAAGAATCGGCTTTTGGAGTTGGTGAGTGGTTTAAATTTAAAATGAGTTATAGTAATTGGTTAAAGGCAGGGAATGCCACTTTAACGGTGAAAGAAGGGGAGGTAAAAGGTAAAAATGTTTATCATGTTGTTGGTAAAGGCTGGACTACAGGCATGATAAAATGGTTTTTTGCTGTAGAAGATCGTTATGAGAGTTATTTCGATAAGGAAAGTTTAGTACCGTACAAGTTTGTTAGAGACATTGATGAGGGTGGGCATACCAAGGATTTGGTAATCGATTTTGATCAAGTTAAACATAAGGCTTATATACATGATAAAAAGAAGGATACCAAAAAGGTTATTGAAACCAAACCTAATGTTCAAGACATGGTTTCTACGTTTTATTACCTTCGAAATAATTTAGATACAAAAAGCATTAAAATTGGTCATGAAGTACATGTCGATATGTTTTTTGATGATGAAAATTATGGGTTTAAATTGCGATATTTGGGAGAAGAAACCATTATTACAGATTTTGGGCCCGTTAGAGCTTTAAAATTTAGGCCTTATGTAATGGCAGGGCGTGTTTTTAAGGAAGAGGAAAGCTTAACGCTTTGGGTTTCTAAAGATAAAAATAAAATACCATTACGTATACAGGCAGATTTAGCGGTTGGGTCTTTAAGAGCCGATTTAGAAGATTTTAATGGTTTAAAACACCCTTTTAAAACGAGTAAAAAATAGGTATGGCTAATAAAGATTTATCAGATAAACTAAAAGAAAAATACGATGCTCTAGATCAAGATCTCGAAACGCATTTAGAAGGTTTATTACATAGCCGCCCAATTAATTATTGGGATTACATACAAACCGATACCTTGTTAAGTCTTCAAAAACCACGAACAGACTTTCCTGATGAAATGGTTTTTATCATGTACCATCAAATTTCCGAACTGCTGTTTAAAATGGTACTTAGTGAAATTAGTCAAGTGGCCGAAGCCGAAACTTTAACTGCAGAATTATTTACCGATAAAATTATGAGGGTGAGCCGTTATTTTGATGTGCTCACGTCGTCTTTTAGTATCATGAAAGACGGTATGGATTTGGAACAATACAATGCATTTAGAACCACCTTAACACCAGCAAGTGGTTTTCAAAGTGCGCAGTATAGAAAAATAGAATTTGCATCTACCGAGCTTATAAACCTCATTGATAAGCGTTTTCGAGATACCATAGATCGAAATACCTCCTACGAACATGCTTTTGAGCATTTGTATTGGCAAGCTGCTGGAAAAGATTTTGTTACAGGGAAAAAGTCTTATACTTTAACAATTTTTGAACAGAAGTATAAATCTGAATTTATTAATTTTACGCGGTTTTATAAAAACAACAATTTGTGGAGCAAGTTTAAACAGCTACCTAAGGCTGCACAAGAAAACAAAGCATTGGTGAAAGCCATGCGCCACTATGATTATACAGTAAATATCAAGTGGGTGATGGCACATTACAACACCGCAAATCACTATTTAAATATTGGTGGAAAAACTGCCGAAGCAACAGGTGGCAGTGAATGGGTGAAGTATATGCACCCAAAATATCAAAAAAGAATATTTTTTCCAGAATTATGGACAAAGACAGAAAAAGAAGCATGGGGAACAAATATAAAGTAACAGCATTTTTAGTATTAATCATTTTATTTTCAGCTTGTAAAGATAACCCCAAGAAATCGACGCCTATTGTAAAAGCAGAACCCCCTGTAGTTGAGGAAGTCAAAGAAATTCATGAATTCGGTTATAATTTAAACGATTACGTCGTAAAACGTGATACCATTAAAAGTGGTGATAGTTTTGGTCATATTCTTGGTCGAAATCATATAGGCTATTCAACCATTCACAATATTGTAGAAGCGGTAAAAAATACTTTTGATATTACAAGTTTACAATTAGGGAAGCCTTATACGCTTCTGTGTGCTAAAGACTCATTGCAAACACCAGAATGCTTTATATATCAGCCTAATCTGGAAGATTATGTGGTGGTAGATTTTAAAGACTCCATTCAAGCATATACCGAGCAAAAACCAATAAGCTATATTGAAAAATCGGCTACAGGTGTTATTAATAGTAGTATTTCAGAAACCTTAGAAGAACAAGGCTTAAGTCCGAGATTAGCCTTTAAATTGGCTGATGAAATTTACGCATGGACTATTGATTTTAGAAGACTCCAAAAGGGCGATCGATTTAAAGTTATATATACCGATAAATATATTGATGATACTATTTATACTGGAGTTCACAACATTAAAGCAGCTTATTTTGAGCATAACAGCGAACCGTTTTATGCCTTTGCATTTGAAACAGATTCCGATAAGGGGATAGTAGATTATTTTAATGAAGATGCCAAAAATTTACGTCGTGCGTTTTTAAAGGCACCGGTTCAGTTTAGTCGTATTTCATCGCGGTATAATTTAAAACGTCGAATTGCGGTTTATGGTTATAAAGTAAGACCTCATAAAGGTACCGATTTTGCAGCTCCTATAGGAACCCCAATTATGGCAACTGCTAATGGAACCGTTACAAAATCGGAACGTCGTGGTGGTAATGGGAATTATGTGAAAATTAGACACAACGCTACTTACGAAACGCAGTACCTGCACATGAGTAAGCGTAAAGTTAAAGTAGGGCAATATGTGAAACAGGGTGATGTTATTGGATGGGTTGGAATGACCGGGAATACTGGTGGTCCTCATGTGTGTTATCGCTTTTGGGTAAATGGAAAACAAGTCGATCCGTTTAAGCAAAAACTACCACAAGCGCAATCTATTTCAGATTCGCTAAAAGTAGAATATTTAGAGTTTATTAAACCGATAAAAGAACAACTAGACGATATTCCTTTCGAGATTAAACCTGAGCTTATCGAAGAGCCAAAAGGTGAAACCGTTAGGCAAAATGAACACTTAATTTCATAAACCAAAAACAACTACATGACACTACCAAGCATTAATCCTTTAAACACCCCTTCATGGAAAAAGCTTCAAGAACATTTTGAAGCTGTAAAAGACATTCATATGAAAGATTTATTTGCTTCCGATGCAGATCGTGCAAATAAATTTACAGTAAAATGGGATGATTTCTATGTCGATTTTTCTAAAAACAGAATAACCGAAGAAACCCTAAAATATTTATTAGAGCTCGCAGATGATGTGAAGCTTAAAGATGCTATTGCTAGCCAGTTTTCAGGAGAAATAATTAATCAAACTGAAGGAAGAGCTGTATTACATACCGCTTTACGTGCTCCAAAGACAGCTAATTTTAAAGTAGATGGTGAGGATGTCATGCCTGAAATCTATAAGGTAAAAGATCAAATAAAAGCCTTTACTAACGAAGTGGTTGGCGGCGTTAGAAAAGGATACACCGGAAAAGCATTTACCGATGTGGTGAATATTGGTATTGGTGGTTCAGATTTAGGACCAGCCATGGTTGTAGATGCTTTGCAATTCTACAAAAATCATTTAACCACACATTTTGTAAGTAATGTAGATGGCGATCACGTTAATGAAGTGATTAAAAATCTAAATCCTGAAACGACTTTATTTGTTGTGGTGTCAAAAACATTCACCACGCAGGAAACTCTGTCTAATGCCAATACGTTAAAAGAGTGGTTTTTAGAATATGCCGATGAATCGGACATTGCAAAACACTTCGTTGCTGTATCAACTAATATTGAAAAAGTTCAAGCCTTTGGGATTGATCCTAACAACATTTTCCCAATGTGGGATTGGGTTGGAGGCCGTTTTTCATTATGGAGCGCCGTAGGTTTAACTATTAGTTTAGCGATAGGCTATGAGCATTTTGATAGTTTGCTTAGTGGTGCTCATAAAATGGATGAGCATTTTAGAAATGAAGATTTCGATTCTAATATTCCAGTGCTATTGGCTTTAATAAGTGTTTGGTATAATAACTTTTTTAATGTAGAAAGCGAAGCTGTAATTCCTTATTCTCAGTATTTAAATCAGTTTGCGACTTATTTACAACAAGGGATTATGGAAAGTAATGGTAAAAGTGTAGATAGAAACGGAAATCCAATCAACTACCAAACAGGAACCATTATTTGGGGAGAGCCAGGGACCAATTCGCAGCATGCCTTTTTTCAACTTATTCACCAAGGTACTAAACTCATTCCTGCCGATTTTATCGGGTTTGCAAAATCTTTACACGGTAACCAAGATCATCAAGATAAATTAACTTCCAATTTTTTAGCCCAAACAGAGGCTTTATTAAACGGAAAGACTGAAGCAGAGGTGGTTGCCGAGGGTACTGGAGAAGCTATTATTCCGTTTAAAATTTTCCAAGGGAATAAACCGACAAATACTATCTATGTTGAGAAGTTGTCACCAGAAAGTTTAGGAAAATTAATTGCCATGTATGAGCATAAAATTTTTGTACAAGGGATTATTTGGAACATCTTTAGTTACGATCAATTTGGAGTAGAATTAGGGAAGCAATTAGCTAGTAAAATTTTACAGGAATTTAACAGTGCAGATTCTCACGAACATGACTCCTCTACACAGAATTTATTAGATTATTATAAAAGTTTTAGTTAAAAAATTAACAAGCATATAATAATAAGGCGCCTTTTTTATAAAATTGGCGCCTTATTTTTTTGTATAACGTGCTGATTGTGTTAATATTTAGTTAATATAGGTATTAAAATATTATGTATTTTTGCCCCGACTAATTCATAATAATTAATTCATGAAAAAAATTACACAATTTTTATTTGCAATGGCAGTTCTGTTATGTTCTGCAGTGGCGACATCACAGAGTACGGTTACAGGAACTATTGTTGATGGCGAATTAAACTCCCCTCTTCCTGGTGCCAATATAGTTGAAAAAGGCACAACGAATGGCGCTTCTTCAAGTTTTGAAGGCACATTTACACTACAAACTAATGCGTCTTCTGGACAATTAGTGATTTCTTATGTTGGTTATAGTACGATTACAGTTAAATTTAATGGTGATCAAGATTTAGGTGAAATTAAATTAATGCCAGATAACACCCTAGACGAGATCGTTATCGTAGGTGGTGGCGTTATTGATTTAGCTGAAGATAGAAAAACACCAGTAGCCGTGTCAACTATTAAAGCTAAAGAAATTCAAGAAAAAGCTGGAAACTGGGATTTACCAGAAGTTTTAAAATCGACACCTTCAGTTCAAAACATTAAAGCTGGTGGATTTGGTGACGGCCAAATGTTTTTACGTGGTTTTGATCAAACCAATACAGCATTCTTATTAAACGGACAACCAATTAACGGTATGGAAGATGGTAAGATGTACTGGTCTAACTGGTCTGGTGTTATGGACGTAGCCAATGCGATACAAGTGCAACGTGGTTTAGGAGCTTCTAAATTAGCTATTTCTTCAGTTGGTGGTACGGTTAACATTGTTACTAAAACCATCGATCAAAAAGAAGGTGGATTTCTTCAGCAAATGCTTGGTAACGATTTTTTTACAAAAACAACAGCATATTATTCAACAGGAGTTAACCAAAAAGGATGGTCTTTTGCCTCTTTGTTAGGGTACTGGCAAGGTGATGGTTATGTAGATGATACCGATGGACAAGGTCAAACGTATTTCTTTTCTGTTGGATACACTCCAAACGATCACCATACATTTAACTTTTTACTTACAGGAGCACCTCAATGGCATGCTGTGGCAGGAAGTGGCGATATCCAATCATTTTTAGATAATGGTAGAAAGTATAACTCTTGGACTTTTGACGGTGTAGATAGTCCTAATACTTTATCTAGTGGAAAATACCCTGGAGGTAGAAATATTTATCACAAACCTGTAGCTAACTTAAGTTGGGATTTCACTATTAATGATAAATCATCACTTTCTACAGTGCTATATGGTTCTATGGGACGTGGTAGTTTTGCACAGTCTATTGGTTCGGTGGACTATGCTAGAGGATCTAACAATAACCACAACTGGTATGGGTTAGTGTCTAACTATAACAACCAATTGACAGAGAACTTAAACTTTAATGTTGGAGCCGATATCCGTTTATATAATGGTATTCACTTTAGAGATGTTCGCGAGTTTATTACTGTAGATTCTGTTCAAGCTAATTCAGCTTATAACAACAACCAAGATTATTACTTAACGGAAGCTGGAGGTATTAATCCGTGGGAAGTGTTTTTTAAACCTAACACCGATCACTTACAACGTTTTGGATATGATTACGAAGAGCAAATCAATTACGGTGGTATATTTGGTCAATTGGAATATGCTAATGATAGTTTCTCTGCTTTTTTCCAAGGTGCATTTTCTAACCAGTCACACGTGCGTACCGAGTATTTATTTACTTCAACACCGGGTGAAGGAGAAAAGAGTGATAAGGTAAACAATCTTGGATTTAACGTAAAGGGTGGTTTAGCTTACGAGCTAAGTGATGCACACCGTGTATTTTTTAATACAGGATATTACTCTCGTCAGCCATTCCACGATACACTATATCAAAACAACAGAACAGGTAATGCTTTATTACAACCAGAGGCAGAAAACGAAGAAATTACTGGTTTCGAAGCAGGATATCAATTTCATGGAGGTAGAGCAATTTCGGCTAATTTAAACGCTTATCACACAACTTGGGATAATGTAACAAAATACCGTAATAATGGTGAGAATGGTGATGATTACATTAGCTACCAAACTATGGGTGTAAAACAAGTGCACTACGGAATTGAGCTTGAAGTGATGACACGTCCACTTGATAATTTAACGCTTAATGGATTCCTTTCTTTAGGTGAATGGCAATTTAAAGACAATGCGAATCAAAGAACTTTTGATAACGATGGAAACCAAATAGGTGGTGATGAAGAAATTGTTATCGACGGATTTAGTGTTGGTGGTGCAGCACAAGTAACTGGAGGTATTAATGGAAGTTATATGATTTGCCCAAGATTTAGTGTTGATGCTGCTTGGAACTGGTATAATGACATGTTTTCTGTAGGTGCATTAGATGAAGCGCCGCTTTCTATGCCTTCTTACAATACTATGGATGCTGGTTTATCATACAAAGTGATGGTAGGGTCTGATAACAAGTCTTTACAATTCCGTTTTAACCTTGATAACCTTTTCGATGAGGTTTATTTAGAGTCTGTTTCTGGAAACTTAGGGGCTTCTTCAAACCCAGATGAAAACTACAAAGGAATTAACACAGGCAATACGGGTCGTTTTGGATACGGCAGAACTTGGAACTTTAGTGTACGTTTCAATTTCTAATCAAATTGTTTGATGAACATAAAAAAACGCTTCAATTGAAGCGTTTTTTTTATGCCCATAATTATTATCTTTGGTTTTTAAAAATAAAACATAACCAACTATGTACGAGATTATATTGTCACTTCACTCTTATTGGGCTTATTTAGTGCTTATTGTTATAACCATTACTGCGGTTACGGCCATTGTTAAAACGATGGGCGATAAGGAATATGAAAACAATGATTTTAGAAGAGGTTTATTCTCTTTAATTGTATCCCATATACAGTTACTAATTGGTTTAGTGTTGTATTTTGTATCACCACGTTTCGAGTTATGGAGCGAATTAGGTGGTAAGGTGATGAGTAATTCATTAGCGAGACTATATCTTGTGGAGCATCCATTTGTTAATATTATTGCCATTGCTTTGATTACTATTGGTTATTCTAAACACAAAAGAAAACTTACTTCAAAGGCCAAACTTAAAACCATAGCTGTTTTTTATTCTTTAGCTTTAGTGTTATTGCTATCTAGAATTCCTTGGGGTACTTGGTTGAGTTAAGCTCAATCTGCTTCCTTAATTAAATAGAGATACACCGGAAAATGGTCGCTAAAACCATTTGTAAATCCGCTGTAGCCCCAACTTCTAAAAGGATAACCTTTATAGGAACCTGTTTGTTGTATGACCTCGTTTTTATTGTATATACCGGCTTTGTAATACGTGAAACCGTTGTTGTTTTTATTAAGTAAGGGTTTGGTTATCATTATTTGGTCGAATAAACTCCAGGCATCACGATAGGCTGTAGTCCCAAAACCTTCTTTATAAAATTTGGCAAACGGATTGTATATACCTTTCAACCCAACTTGATTTCTATCTGTTTTGGCTTTAAGTGTTTTTTTGACACTTTGGTTATTCGGGTTATCGTTTAAGTCACCCATAATGATAATTTTTGCATACGGATCGGTAATTTGGAGGGAATCGATAATACGTTTATTCAATTTTGCTGCGGCTACCCGTTTGTAGTTACTTTTAGCTTCTCCACCACGTCGTGACGGCCAGTGGTTTACAATAACATGTATCCATTCATTTTCAAGCTTGCCACTTACTAGAAGTTGATTTCTAGTAAAAACGCGTTTTCCGTTCGTTTCGTCGTAAATTTTTAGAACATGAGAACTTTGGTGTATAAGGGTGAATACTTCAGATTGATATAATAAAGCGACATCAATACCTCTGGCATCGGGCGAATCAAAATGAATAAATTTGTAGGACTTAGATTTTAAATAAGGCTCTGAAACCAAATCTTCTAAAACACGCTCATTTTCTATTTCACAAACCCCAATAAGCGTCGGAGAATTGTTGGTGAAATCCCTGCCTATATCTGCTATAACCCGAGCCATATTCTTTGTTTTTTGTTTATAGGCTTCACGGCGATGTGTTTTGAGTTCCATAATAGGACTGTAATCATCGAGCGTATTGGGATCGTTAATCGTATCAAAATAGTTTTCGAGATTATAGAAGGCAATGGTGTGAATTTTAAACTTTTTTTGCTGTGCATTTAGGTTAGTCACAAGTAAAAAAGTGAGGGCGCAGGTAAATAATTTTAATAATGACATGATTATAATTTGACATTCAAAAATAAGATATTACAACAATAATTGTAAGATTTTATTTTCATTTCATATAATTTTATATTTTTGGCTTTCAATTATTTTATGTGAAACAGCCCCTGTTCCTAATCTTTTTTCTAAGTATTTCATGTGTTATTTGTGCACAGGAAACGCTTATTATGGGTAGTGTTAAAAGCGCTGAAACCCTTCAGCCGATTGAAAGCGTTAATATTCACTTGGAAGGTACTTCACTTAGTGCGCAAACAAATAATTTGGGCGTATTTGCTCTTGAAGGTCCTATTCCGTTAGGTGAACAAATTCTTGTGGTTTCAAAACAGGGTTACAGCCAAAAACGTTACCCTATTGTGGTTTACGAAGGTAAAACGATTAATATTAACGATATGGTTTTGAGTCGGGATTTGTCACCAAACAATGATTTGTTTACCATTAGTTTGACTGATGATGAACTTCACGACGACACACTCGCATCCGATAATATTTCAGGATTACTTGCCGCTTCATTAGATGTTTTTCAACGTACTGCAGCTTTTGAATTTAGTGCGTCGTTTTTTAGACCTCGCGGCTTAGACTCTAACCACAGCAATGTGCTTATAAATGGGGTAGCGATGAACAAAAGTTTTAATGGCCGACCCTATTGGAGTAATTGGGGCGGATTAAATGATGTGCTTCGCAATCAAGAATTAGCCTTTGGTCTTGCGCCTTCCAGTTCTAGTTTTGGTGGTGTTTTAGGGAGCACCAATATTAATGTACGCCCTTCGGAAGCACGTTCTGGTGGCCGGTTAACTTACTCGTCATCTAATCGAAGTTATGCACACCGCATTATGGCGAAGTATGCTTCGGGCTTGTTAAAAAATAATTGGGCTTACACCGTGTCTTTAGGTAGACGATGGGGTTCGGAAGGGTATCAGGATGCTACTTTATATAGTGCTAATTCCTTTTTTGCTAGTGTAGAAAAGCAATTTATCGGAAACCAAAGTTTAAATTTTACAGCTATTTACGCGCCTAATATACGTGGAAAATCATCACCAAACACCCAGGAAGTTTACGACATAAAAGGCACAAAATACAATGAGTATTGGGGTTGGCAAGATGGCGAAAAACGCAATTCGAGACTAAAAGAGGTTAACGAACCCATACTCATGCTTAATCATTATTGGAATCTAAGTTCTAAAACTACGCTTAATACCAATATAGCTTTTCAGTTTGGACATATGGGTAATAGTCGATTGGATTACAATGGCACCGATTTAATCGACGGCATGCCACAAGGCGGAGGTTCTAATCCGAGTCCGACCTACTACCAAAAACTCCCAAGTTACTTTGAGCGGAATGATCCCGACCATTTAGAGTATGCCTATCAAGCCTTAAAAGCGTTTCAAAATGATGGGCAAATACATTGGAGCGATATGTATGAGGCTAATATATCCCATGCCACACAAGGAGGTCATGCGATTTATGCTTTGTACGAAGACCGTGTAGATGATACACAGCTCACCATAAATTCAATTTTAAATACGGCTATAAATAATAATGTAACCCTTAATGCGGCGGTTAATTATAACAGGTTGAATTCTGAAAATTTTGCTAATGTACTGGATCTTTTAGGTGCTTCGTATTATTTAGATGTCGATGCTTTTGCTTCCAATAGTCATGATGCGCAAAATGATTTACAGCACCCAAACCGTCTCGTAACAGAGGGAGACAAATTTAAATACCATTATCGCCTTTTTTCTAAAGCCTTAAGCGCTTTTACTCAAGCGCAGTTTAGGTATAACAAAATCGATTTTTATTTGTCAGGACAGTTCAGTCAAACCCAATACCAACGTGAAGGCTTGTATCAAAATGGCGGATTTCCAGATACCTCTTTAGGCAAAGGAAAAAAAATGAATTTTACAGGATTTGGTTTTAAAGGCGGATTCACATATAAATTTTCGGGGAAACATCTTTTTGATGGCAATTTAGGAGTTTTAACACGAGCTCCAAGCCTTCAGAATACCTTTTCAAATGCCAGAGAAAATCATAATACCGTACCTCAAATTTCAACTGAAAACATCCGGTCGGTTGATGTTAGTTATCATTTTCGTTCTTCGATAGTTAAGGCTAAATTAACGGGGTATTTTACAAAAATAGGTCGTGCTAACGATATTGCTTTTTATTTTGCTGATGGCGTTGGCGGGGATCATGCCGTTTTTGTTCAGGAGATTTTACAAGATATCGAAAAGAAACATCTTGGAGCCGAATTGGGTATTGAAGCCCATGTCACTTCAACCTTAAAACTTAAAGGAGTAGTCTCACTGGGGCAATTTACGTATGCTAACAACCCCAATCTATTACTAACAACAGAACCAGATGCTGAAGCTATAACCGCCGGATTTGTTGATGGTGCGAAGTATTTTGGAGAAACAAAACTTAAAAATTATCGACTAGCCTCTGGACCTCAAAACGCGTATTCCATTGGCTTCGAATATCGAGATCCCAATTACTGGTGGTTCGGGGCTACGGCAAATTTTTTCTCTAATACGTTTTTGGATGTGAGTCCACTAACTCGATCTTCCAATTTTAATACCGATTACGACGGACAAGTATTTAATGATTACGATGAAAATATTGCTAGGGAACTGCTGAAACAAGAGCGGTTTGATGATTATATGGTGGTGAATTTAGTTGGTGGAAAATCATGGAAAATTGGTAAGCACTATGTGGGTTTATTTGCTAGCGTTAATAATTTGCTTAATGCCAGTTATAAAACTGGTGGTTTTGAACAAGGCAGAAATGCCAACTATCGAGAGCTTCGAGATGACAAAGCTCTAGAAACTCCTGTATTCGGACCAAAATATTGGTATGGTCGTGGGACAACCTATTTTTTAAACCTAAATGTTAGTTTTTAATACAAATTTTTCATGAAGATAATGAACAGCCTTAGATTCGTATTACTGCTTTTATTGTGTATAGATTTGCTCCAATCCTGTGTAAAAACAGACGATTACGAACTTCCTGAAACTTCAATTAAGGAACCCCAAATACCTTCTGAAAACAAGACGACTTTTAAAGCGATAAAATCACTTTATGAGCAAGCGGTAAACGGGGGAAATTCAACTGTCGTTATAAAATCTGAAACCGATTTGTTTATTGAAGGGTATGTGGTTTCTTCCGATAAATCAGGAAATTTTTTTGAAGAACTCATCATTCAGAATAAAATCGATTGGAGTAATCCCGACGCCGATCCGAGACTCGGGTTTTGCCTGCTTTTAAATAAGAGTAATTTGTATGAAACCTTTCAATTCGGACAAAAAGTTTATATAAAAATGAACGGTTTAACCGTAGGTGAGAACAGTGGGGTGCTATGTATTGGAAAAGGTGATGGTGTTCGTGTCGAGCAAATTCAGGCTTCGGAAATCTCTTCCATTATTAGTAGAAGTCCTGAAATTGCAGAGATACAGCCTAAGCAGCTGCAATTACAAGATTTAACATCTAAAGATGAAAACACCTTCATTCAGTTAGAAAACATGCAGTTGAATCGCTTCGAATTAGGTGCAAGTTTTTCCAGTGAAGCTTATGATGAATTTGATGGTTTTCGCGTTTTGGAGTCCTGCGACTCTGGTGTTTCAGTAATGATGCAAACCAGTACCTATGCCGATTTTAAATCACTAATTGTTCCGCAAGGAAAAGGAAGTGTTTCTGGTATTTATAGTCGGGATTATGGCGATGATTTTAATGTGTTAGTTGTAAACAGTTCTGCTGATGTCCTTTTAAGTAACTCCGAACGTTGTGACCCATTAGAACTTCATTGCGGACTTGCCGAATCTTTCGGATCTGGAAATTTACTTACCGAAGATTTTGAGGCACAGAAAAACAATAAGCCTATAGAAATCACGGGGTGGACCAATTATATTGAAGCAGGTACTCAAGCCTGGGAAGCTTATTCGTCAACTTCATCAAATGCTTCGTTAGGGCGTTCAGCAAGGTTCCAAAGTGCTAGTTCTGGTGATACGAGTAATATTGGTTGGCTCATTACACCGCCCATAAATTTAGATGACCAAGAAGGTGAAACTTTACGTTTTAAAACTTCAAACAGTTTGGCAGATAGTAGTTTTATGGAAGTACTTTGCAGTCAGGATTGGGACGGTACCGAAGCAGGTGTGTTACAAGCCACTTGGGCTGTGTTATCGGCTGCTTACGTGGTAAAAGATTCCAATTCGTTTGTGCCGTGGTTTAATTCTGGTGTGGTCGATTTGTCTTGTGCCACAGGCGTAATGCATATCGCTTTTAAATATACGGGTGGCGGACAAGAATCTTTCGATGGGGTTTACGAATTAGACGATATTCGTATTGATTATATCGAATAGTTTTTAACTTTGAGGACTTTTAAAAATATACATGACCACATTCGATAAATTATTCTTTCATTTTTTTCAATACTACAAAGCTAAAAAAAGTAAGAAAGCCAACGAGATTGCTACCTTTTACGTGTCATTTTTGCAATGTAGTTTGTTACTGCTTCTAGGCGTTTTCTTTGCGGGATTTTTTAGGCAAATGAATGTGCAAACTATGTCGTCATCAAAAGCATGGATATTATTCGTGTTGGTTGTTATCTTCATTTATTTTAAAAATTGGATGCAGTACGGCGGTAGAAAACGAAAAATACGCAATGTTAAAATGCTTAAAAACAAAAAGCTAGATTATAATATTTGGGTGTTGTGGTTTTTGCCCGTTGTGGTTATAGGACTTACTTTAGTTTTATTTCAAGCGCTATAGCGGTTAATATCTTGTTGAAAAATCAATTTTTGAATTAATCTAATCAGCGTCCTTTTTTACTACTTTTAAACTATGAATTTGGTTCTAAAAACAGTCTGTACACTGTTTTGGATTAAAAGGGAATATGGTGAAAATCCATAACTGTTCCCGCAGCTGTAAACTCTTAAAAAATGGTGTTACATTCTTTAGTCACTATTTGAAAATTCAAATGGGAAGACGTAACTACCAGAGTAAGTCAGAAGACCTGCCGCTTTCATAATATGCTCAACTTTCGGGAAAAAAGTTACTGGCATTAAACCATCCTCATAAAGGATACCTATTGCAATTTAATCGTTTTTTTAATGTTTCGATAAACTCGTTTTATCGGTATTACCCTGTTATATGTATTATTATAATATGCAAATAGCGTTGCAAGAAGTACCAGGACAAATAAGTATTTGTTTTAGTATTTGCGGTTGTCAATTAAAGTGTCAAGGCTGTCACTCACCTTTCCTTTGGAAGGAAAAGAATGGAGAAAAGCTAACACAAAATATCTATTTGGATATCTTAAACAGATACAAAGGCCTTGCGTCTTGCGTGTTGTTTATGGGCGGGGAGTGGCATGCCCAAAAGCTTTCGAAATATTTAAATATCGCCCAAAAGCAAGGTTATAAAACCTGCTTGTATACTGGGGAAACCACCGTTCCAAAACACATTTTAGATGAGTTAACTTGGTTAAAAACAGGTAAGTGGATTCCGGAATTGGGAGGGCTTGATAGTAAAAAAACCAATCAGAAGTTTATTGAAGTACAATCCAATAAGGTATTAAATCATTTATTTATAAATCCCCAAAACCTATGATCAGATTAACCCCAAGACAAATTGAACAAAAAATTCAATTCATTTCCAATTACATCAATGCCAATAATGCTGCCGATGGATCTACTATGGATGCCAATGCCAATGTGGCTTCCAAAAACATAGCGACTATGGAGTTTGAGCTCAATAAAGATGTGAATATTCAGGTAAATAGACAATTGGTTAAAAATAAAATTGCCACGCTTTTTGATGAAGACTTAGCCAATGAATACGTACGACAAATTGAAAATCATGAGATTTATGTTCATGATGAAACCTCATTAAAGCCGTATTGTGCCTCCATAAGTATGTATCCATTTTTGTTAGATGGCATGACTAAATTGGGCGGTGAAAGTAAAGCGCCTATGCATTTAGAAAGCTTCTGCGGCGAGTTTGTTAATTTGGTGTTTGCGGTAAGTTCTCAGTTTGCTGGAGCTTTAGCAACGGTAGAATTTTTATTGTATTTTGATTATTTTGCTAAAAAGGATTATGGGGCCAATTATTTAGAAACCAATACAAAAACGATAGAAAATCATATGCAACATGTGGTTTATGCTATCAACCAACCTGCAGCTGCTCGTGGGTATCAATCGGTTTTTTGGAATATTTCTATCTACGATGAGCTTTATTTTAATAGTATGTTTAGTGATTTTGTTTTTCCAGATTTAACACCAGCGAGATGGAATGATTTAAAAAAACTACAAAGCTACTTTATGTCATGGTTTAATAAGGAACGTGAAAAGGCTGTAATTACCTTTCCTGTGGTTACCGCGGCCATGCTTGTAGCTGAAGGTAAACCCGTAGATCGTGATTTTGCAAACATGTGTGCCACCGAGTTAAGTGAAGGCAACTCTTTTTTTGTGTATCAGTCGGAGCGCGCCGATAGTTTAGCTTCTTGCTGTAGGTTAAGAAATGAGATTAGCGATAACACCTTTAGTTATTCACTTGGTGCTGGAGGAGTTTCAACGGGGTCTATAAATGTGATCACTCTAAATATGAATCGCCTTATTCAACAAAGAAGAGATCTTAAGGAAGAGGTTGTCAAAATTCAAAAATATCAGGTGGCTTATAGAAGTATTGTAGAAGATTATTTGCAAGCAGGAATGCTTCCTGTATATGATGCTGGTTATATATCATTGGATAAACAGTTTTTAACCATAGGAATTAATGGCATGGTAGAAGCGGCCGAATTTATAGGTATAAAAGCCGAAAACAGTACAACATATAAAGACTTCGTAAAAAAACAATTGAAAACCATTTTTGACGCCAATAAAGAAGCGAAAGAGAAATATGGTTACATGTTTAATACCGAGTTTGTTCCAGCAGAAAATTTAGGGGTTAAGAATGCTAAATGGGATGCAGAAGACGGCTTGTTTGTGCCTAGAGCCTGTTATAACTCTTATTTTTATCCTGTGGAAAGCCAGCAAATAAATCACCTAGACAAAATTATTTTACACGGTGAAGAGATTATTCAATATTTGGATGGCGGATCGGCATTACATTTAAATTTAGAAGAAACACCTAATAAAGCTGGATTTTTAAAACTTTTAGAAACCACCGCTGCTGCAGGGTGTAATTATTTTTGTTTCAATATAAAAATTACCATTTGTAATGATTGCCAACATATCGATAAGCAAACCCTTCAGAAATGCCCTAAATGTGCCTCACAAAACATAGATTATGGTACTCGTGTTATAGGTTACTTAAAAAGAGTTTCAAATTTTAGTTCCCCAAGACAATTAGAGCATGGTTTAAGATACTATGAACGCAAGGAAAAGAAAGCAGAAATGGTTTAAAAAAACAGAATATCTAAGTGCTTTCCGCGGAAGCGTAGTATTTATAAATGATCCTAAAATGTATTTGAATCCCCTTCGGGGGATTTTTTAGTTAATAAATGGGATTGTCTTATTCTTTATTTTTTATGGTTTTAGGCACTCTTCGCATGCTGGTTAATGTTTAAATAATATCCCCACGAATGAGGTACCAATAGAGTTAATCCTTTCAAAGAGTTACATCCATATAATGTCACAATTAGATATGATTTAGCTAGTAAAATAAGTTTTGCGTACGTCATTATTACTTCAAAAATCTCCTTTAAAAATAATAACGTTTAAGTATAACAGTGGATAATGCGCTTAAGCTATCTTTTTTATATTTTAAATGTATGAAATTACAGCAACCTTATGCATGTTAAGGGTTTGCTAGGTTTTATGAAAGACTAAAGAAAGTAGGGTTTTTGTGAATTACTCCTATTTATCTGTACTTCATTTTTTCTACTTGATAATTTAAATAGTGTTAAAATAAATATTTCGTAGAAATGACTTTCTAATTGTTATGCGTGCATAGAATAGATATTTTCGCCCAGTATTTTTTGTAGTGAAAAATCCTATAGCACACTGCGATAATACGTGTTTAATAAATCTTAAAATTAGAAATTATATAGCAAAAACCAAATCAAAAATTATGAACTTTAAAATTAAATTAACCAGTATCTTATTTCTTATCTGTACGTGTTGGGGGTATTCCCAGACGATAGATAATTCAGATTTAAAGACCTTTCTGAAAAAACACGTGTCGGAAGAAGGTTTTGTAAACTATGACAAGTTAGTTAGAAATAAGGAATCACTTGATGACATTGTAATGGGGCTTTCCAAAATTTCACCAACCAGTACTTGGTCGAGTAATGAAGTAAAAGCCTATTGGATTAACGTATACAACATCAATGTGCTAAAGTTAGTGTCTAGCTACTACCCATTGAAGTCTATTAAATATATTGACAAGCCTTTCCAAGTCGATTTTATTAGTGTTGAAGGTAAAAAGGTATCACTAGATTATATTGAAAACACCATCATGAAAGGCTTAGAGGATCCTAGAATTTATTTTACGTTAAATAATACTTGTGTGTCTGCTCCTTCACTAAACAGAGAGCCATATACAGCCGAAAATTTAGAATTGCAATTAGAAACTGCTGTTAAAGCTTTTGTGAACGATACTAGTAAAAACTATTTCTCAAACACTACTAACGAGGCTATCATTTCTCCAATTTTCAAATGGCATGCTTCAGAATTTAAAAACCTTATAATCTTTATTAACAACTATTTAGAAAACAAACAAATTACAGAACAAACCAAATTAACCTATTCTAGCTTTGATTGGACCTTAAACAAAGAAACCTATTAATCAACAAGCAATTATCATGAAAATCAAATTAACAACTATATTACTACTACTAGTTAGTCTCTCAACCTTCTCTCAAAATTACATCAAAGGAAAAATTATAGGGGATGACGGTACACCATTAATTGGTGTAGAAATTAAAATTAACAACAGCATAGAAGCTTCATCAGATTTTACTGGGGAATTTAATATTCCATATCAAGGCAGCTACCCTGTTGATGTAACTTTTAGTTATATTGAATATATTACATTAACGAAAACCTTATTCGAACCAGCAAACGGAATCAATTTGCTTGTGCAAATGAATAAGGAGAAAATTACCGATTTAACTCAAGTCGTAGTAGCGGCTTCTAGATCTACAGAAAAAAAGATTGAAACTCCGGTAACGATCGAAACTTTTTCTGAAAAATCTATTATCAATGGAACAAGCCCTAACTTTTATGATGAACTTGTAAATGTTAAGGAAGTACAACTTAATAGTAATAACTTAGTAAGTAAAACCATTAACACACGTGGATTTGCCCAAGGTACTAACACACGATTTTTACAAATTGCAGACGGTGCAGAATTTACAATTCCTGTATTTAATGCTTCTATAGGAAACTCCTTAGGGGTAAATCAATTGGATGTGGATAATATCGAAATTTTACCAGGAGCATCATCGGCCTTATATGGAGCAAATGCCTTCAACGGTATTATGTTTATCAATAGTAAAAGTCCGTTTGAAAAACCAGGAATATCTGTATACTATACGCATGGATACACTAGCCAAGAGGCAGCTGGAGTTAATGATTTTAATGATTTTGGACTGCGATGGGCATATAAAATGACCGATAAAGTAGCCTTAAAATTGAATATTAGCTACATTGAAGGTTCTGATTGGATTGCCAATGACCAGAATAGTAAGAATATAGTTGACATAGGCTTGCCTCCAGTTCAATATTTCGATGCTGTAAATATATACGGTGATGAAATAACAGGTAATAGTGCTGCTGCCGGTGGACCTGTTAGTAGAACAGGGTATAATGACGCCGATTTAAATGACGGTAAGATTGAGAACTTCAATGGAGACTTGTCTTTTCATATCAAACCTACCCTAGATTCTGAAATCAAAATACAACAAAAAATCTCTTATGGTACTACAAACTTTAGTGGTACTAACACCCGTGCAACCCTTAAAAACTTCTTAGTATTACAAACAGGATTGTCTTATACATCAAGTAATTTAACTTTTAGAGCTTATTATACGGTTGATGATGCTGGAGATTCTTACGATATGGTAAGAACCGCAATTAACGTGAGCAAAAGTGCTAAAAATAATAATGAATGGTTTACAGACTACGATAATGCTTTAGCGACGTTTAGAAATGATAATCCAACTTTTGACAATAACACGTTGTTGACAATGGCTCGTGAGTTTGCCGATTATAGTACTGTAGAAGGTTACAATGGTAATTTACCTAATTCTATTGGCGGTCAGCCACGTTTCGACCCAGGTACCGCTGCTTTTAACAATGCTTTTAATACCGTTACTACAAGTAATGATTTAACCAATGGTTCGAGATTTCAAGATAATTCATACACATTGCAAAGTGATATTAACTACAATTTCCAGGATATTATAAAATTTGCAGAATTTCAATTAGGAGGAACTTTTAAAAAGTATGGCTTAAACTCTAAAGGAACTGTGTTTAACGATGCTAACGGAAAAATTGATTACGACGTATATGGTGTTTATGGACAACTACAAAAGAAATTGTTAGATGATCGTTTAAAATTAACGGGATCGGTTAGGTATGATAAATTAACAGATTTAGAGGGGAGTTTTTCACCAAGATTATCTGTTAACTACGCTTTAGGTAAAAGAAAAACTCGTAACCTTAGAGCTTCTTTCCAAACTGGTTTTAGAAACCCTACGTCTAGTGATTTATATAATGGAGCCAATTATGGATTTATTGCTTTAGTAGGTTCAGCAAAAGACAATTTAGAAAACTACTCGCAAGTTATTAATTTTAGTAACCCTATTTTAGGGCCAGACCTACAAACTGTAGATATTACAGGTAATCATATTTATGATAGTTCTTTCTCTGTAGGATCTGTGCAAAAATTTGCGAATAGCTTTAGTTCATCTAATCCACAAGCGGCTATTGATTTATTAGAAATTAAAAAGGTAGAAGCTGTAAAAGCAGAAAAAGTAGAATCTTTCGAACTTGGATATAGAGCTGGAATTGGTAGATTTACTTTCGATTTAAATGGTTATTATAATAAATACACCGATTTTATTTACACAAAAAAGGTTGTTACTCCTTACTTTATGGATGCCTCTATAGCGCCTGAGTATGGTGGAATTGGAGCTGCCATTTTATCTCAACAATTTTTAGTGCACCAAGTGTATACTAATGCTGAAGTACCAATTGAAACTATTGGTTTAGGTTTTGGTGTTGAAAGAGATTTTAAAACATTCTTTGTTAGCGGTTCCTACAATTACACAAAACTTTTAGATTATGACCAAACGATTGATCCAGATTTCGTTCCAGAATTTAATACTCCAGAACATGCTGCAAAATTAACTTTTGGATCTGAAAAGTTATTTAGCAATTTTGGATTTAACACGAATCTAAGATGGAATTCTGAGTACGAATGGGTATCGCCGTTTGCTTTCGGAACGATTCCAGAACGCGTGGTTTTTGATGCTCAAATTAGCTACCGCATACCTGCGATTAAATCTATGGTAAAAGCTTCTGCAAATAATTTATTTGGAGAGGAATATATTCAAGTTATCGGAGCAGGGAACATAGGACAAACCTATTTCTTGTCACTAACTTATAATCCATAATTATAAAGTAAGTTCTATATTTTAATTTAAAAAACGGCTAGAGCATAGGTTCTAGCCGTTTTTTTTAATTAATGTTTTACCGTCCGAGTTTTTTCAAAGAAGGTTGCTGATTTTTTTTGTAATGACTATTTAGAGTTTTTCAACTGTTTATGCGACCCATCACAGGTAGGTTTGCGTTTGGATAACCCACAAGTGCAATCGGTTAGTCCGTAGCCATCGAGGATACGAGCCATGTTTTTTTCAATACGCGTTGTTTTGGTTTTAGACTGTTTTGGTTTGTCGAAATGTAAAAGATAACCCCGTTGACGCCCTGGAGTTAATTTATAAAATGCCTTTTTAAAATCGGCATGGTCTTTAAAAATGGCTTCCAATTCGGCAGGTACCGTATAATCGGAAGTTTTTTTCATTTCAATTTTTTGTCCCGATTTGGCAATGGCTTCCTTTACATATTGTTTTATAACCGGTTCAAGTGCTGTTATGTCTTCTAAACTCGTAAACCGCATTTGTCTAGCCGTTTGCATGTTTTCGGTTTGCTGAATGAGAAGTTTTTCAGGATCTTCTAAAAGCACGCCTTTAAAAAATGAGAGGCCACAATAGTCTTTAAACTCATGAATAAGCACCACATTATTCTTGTTATACGTATAGCACGGGTGCTTCCATTTGAAAGTTTCATCAAGCTCACAATCTAATATGAGGTCTCTAAGTTTTATTAGCGCCTTTTGCCAGGTTTTTTGGCGATCTAGATATTTTTTAACGTCTTCATTCATGGTTTTCGTTTCTCGTTGAACTTTCTATAGCAAAACAAAAAGTTGAAACTACATATAAGTCAGTTACTTCTTAAAAATAGCATACACTGGAAAGTGATCGCTATAACCGCCATTATAGCGTTTGCCGATGTACGTTCTGTAAGGTGTGCCTTTATAGGGGCCGCTAAAGGTTTTTAGGAAGTCTTCATCAAAAATATTGGCTTTGCTAAACTCAAAGTTGTTTTCAGAAACTTTAAAAAAGTTTGTAGAGATTAATATTTGATCGAACAAATCCCATTTTCTGTTATAGTAGGTCGAGCCGCGGTTGTAGGAACGCAAGGTTTCCATAAGATTAAATAAACTCGAGGTTTTAACTAATTCTTGAATACCAGGGTTGTTGGAGTCTTCATTAAAATCGCCCATAACAATGATTTTAGCATCCTCGTTAACAGCTTTTAATCCTGAAATGATCTCGCTAACTTTTGCAGAAGTGGCTAATCGTTTCGGTTCAGATAATACTTCCCCTTCACGACGCGATGGCCAATGGTTTACAATAACGTGTATTTCTTCATCGTCTAAAAGTCCAGAAACTAGTAGGATATCGCGGGTGTAATCGGGTAAACCACTGCCGTGGAAAAGTTCTATTCTAAACGGTTCGGAGTGGGTAACACTAAAAACATCCTGGTCGTATAACAAGGCCACATCAATGCCACGTTCGTCCAAGGAGTTGTAGTGCACATAATTGTAGTTTAAATGCTCTAAGTGTTTCGACTGTAATAAATCGTTTAAAACCTTTTTGTTTTCAATTTCAGCCACCCCAACAATAGCAGGGTTTTTCCCTGTTTCTCTTCGGCCTATATTCGAAATGGCATAACCTAATTTCCTCAGTTTATTTTCATACCGTTTATGCGTCCATCGTTTTGCTGAAGTTGGTAGAAAATCTTCATCATGAATGTGAGTATCATGTATTAAATCGAATAAATTTTCAAGATTATAAAAAGCAACCGCTTGTAAATCGTGGCGCACTGGAATATCGTCGAAGGTATTTGTCATAATTTCAAAAATAAGACTTATAGTTTAAAATTGAGGTTTAATAATATCTGTAAGTCTAAAATTCTTTTTTAATTATAATGGTAGCAATTGTGTAACTTTGTATAATATATTTATTTATATGATAGAAAAGAAGGATGTCGCTTTAGAAAGAGCCGTATTAATCGGTATCATTACTAAAGATCAAGATGAAGAAAAATCTAAAGAATATTTAGATGAATTGGAGTTTTTAACGTTTACCGCTGGTGGCTATGCGGTGAAGCGTTTTACCCAGAAAATGGAGATGCCAAACTCTAAAACTTTTATTGGAACTGGGAAGATGGAAGATGTGCGCGAGTTCATTGAAGCGAACGATATTAGCACAGCTATTTTTGATGACGAGTTATCGGCAGCACAAGAACGAAATATTAGTAAAATTCTAAATGTTAAGGTTTTAGATAGAACCAATTTAATTTTAGATATTTTCGCTCAACGTGCCCAAACTAGTTATGCGAGAACGCAGGTAGAATTGGCGCAATGTGAATATTTACTACCCCGTTTACGTGGTATGTGGACTCACCTTGAACGTCAAAAAGGGGGTATTGGTATGCGCGGACCTGGTGAAACCGAAATTGAAACCGATAGACGTATTGTTCGTGATAAAATAGCCTTGTTAAAATCGCGTATCAAAACCATTGATAAGCAAATGGCTGTACAACGCGGTAACCGTGGTAAAATGGTTCGTGTGGCGCTTGTAGGGTATACCAACGTTGGGAAGTCAACCCTCATGAATGTGATTAGTAAAAGTGATGTGTTTGCCGAAAATAAACTCTTCGCTACTTTGGATACGACCGTTAGAAAAGTGGTGATTCAAAACCTGCCTTTTTTACTTAGTGATACGGTAGGGTTTATTAGAAAATTGCCTACCCAGTTGGTAGATAGTTTTAAAAGTACCCTTGATGAGGTTAGAGAAGCCGATTTATTATTACATGTAGTTGACATTTCACACCCTAATTTTGAAGAGCACATCGCCTCGGTTGAAAAGATTTTAGGTGAAATTGATAGCAGCGATAAACCTACCATCATGGTTTTTAATAAAATTGATGCTTATCAACAAGAACCTATCGAAGAGGATGATTTAGCAACCGAACGTACCGAAAAACACTATTCTTTAGAAGAATGGAAAAGTACTTGGATGAGTAAAGTAGGCAATAATGCCTTATTTATTTCTGCGCTTAACAAGAAAAACTTAGAAGAATTTAAAAAACGGGTGTATGATGAAGTACGAGACATTCATGTGACTCGTTTTCCTTATAACCACTTTCTTTACCCCGATTATGAGGAAGAAGATTAATAACCTTTTGTATCTTGGATATTTATGAAACATAGTATTAAAAAGATATTACAGAATAAATGGATAAAACGGTTGCTACTTTTAGTGGTAGCTGTTTTTTTATTTTTTGTGGGTTTGTACTTTAGTATTTATCTCGGACTTTTCGGAAAGGTGCCAACCACGCAAGATTTAAGTTTTATCATTCAGGAAGAATCTACCGAAGTGCTAGATAAGGATGGTGAACTCATTGGTAAATATTATATCTATGACAGACAGCCTTTAGAGTTTGAAGATTTCCCCAAGCATTTAATAGATGCTTTAGTGGCTACAGAAGATGTGCGTTTTTTTAATCACGACGGCATCGATAATGTAAGTTTACTACGTGTTTTCGTGAAAAGTATTTTGCTTCAAGACAAATCGTCTGGAGGCGGAAGTACCATCACACTTCAGTTGGCTAAAAACCTTTTTGGGAGAGACGACTACTGGTTTTTTGGGATTGTGGTCAATAAATTCAAAGAAAGTATCATTGCCAAGCGTTTGGAAGAAATTTACACTAAAAATGAAATCCTAACCCTTTACTTCAATACGGTTCCTTTTTCAGATAACACCTATGGTATTGAAAGTGCTTCTCAAAAATTCTTTAATAAATCAACAAAGGAGTTAAGCATTTCTGAGGCGGCAACCTTAATAGGAAGCTTAAAAGCAAATACCTATTATAATCCTAGATTACATTTAGATCGCAGCCAAGAACGTCGTGATGTGGTACTTTCTCAAATGGAAAAGTATGGCTACTTGTCGGCCGATTCCTTAGAAGTTATTACAGAAACGCCTGTGGAGTTAAATTACCGGTCGTTTAATCATGACCAAGGCGTGGCACCTTATTTTAGAGAGCAGGTTAAAAAAGAATTATCAGCCATTTTGGATACCCTTAAAAATTCAAATGGCGATGCTTACGATTTATATAAAGATGGATTAAAAGTATATACCACCTTAGATTTAAAAATGCAGCAGCTTGCGGAAGAAGCCATGAAAACGCATATGGCTAAACTTCAAAAGGATTTTGAGGCATCTTATGGAAAAGCAGGACCTTGGACGAACTCCAAATTAATTGATGCAGAGGTTAAAAGATTACCCAAATATAAGCTGTACAAGGAGCAAGGTTTATCGGATGCTCAAATTCAGGATTCGTTGGCTGTAAAACGCGATGTTGAATTGTTTTCTTGGGAAGGTGACACCATTCAAAATTTGAGTGTAAGAGATAGTATTAGTCAGTTTTTAAAATTTTTAAACACAGGCATGTTGGCCGTCGACCCTAAAACCGGAGCTGTACGAACTTATATAGGAGGTGTCGATTACCGCTTTTTTAAATACGATCATGTGTCGCAAAGTGAGCGCCAAGTGGGGTCAACCTTTAAGCCTTTTGTGTATACGGCCGCCATTCAAAATGGTATGGATCCTTGTGAATATTTCTCATTGGCAGAAGTGACTTATACGAATTACAAAAACTGGACGCCAAGTAATTCTGGTAGCAGCGAAGAGGATGCTTATGAGAATTATTCTTTAGAGAAAGCCTTAAGTCATTCGGTAAACACCATTGCTGTTAAGGTGTTGAATAAGGTTGGTATTTCTAAGGTTATCGAGCAAGCCAAGCGTATGGGCATCACTAAGGAATTGCCTAACGAACCTTCCTTGGCTCTTGGTGTGGCCCAAATCAATTTAAAAGAACTTACGGGTGCTTATACCAGTTTTGTAAATAATAGTCATGTTGCCAAACCGTATTATATCACGAAAATTGAAGATCGTCATGGCAATGTTATCGCTTCTTTTGAGCCTGAAATAGCAGAAGAAGAAGCCTTTAGTGATTATACTAGGCAAGTGATGCTTCACATGATGAAGGCCACGGTAAATCATGGTACTGCTAAACGATTAAGAAGTAGTTACGGTTTAAAAAATGATATTGCAGGTAAAACAGGAACCACGCAAAACAATAAAGATGGTTGGTTTGTAGGCATTACACCAAAGTTAGTTACCGTGACTTGGGTGGGGAATGATAATCATAGCATCGGATTTAAAACCACAGGAATGGGGCAGGGAGCCAATTCTGCATTGCCCATTTTTGGTGAATTTTATAAAGCTTTAAATGCCGATAACGCTTTCGCGGAAATTACCAAAGCTCATTTTGAAGCGTCATCTCAACAAGTTATTTCAGATTTAAATTGCGAACCAGAAAAGCGTGATGGATTTTTTAAGCGTTTGTTTAAGAGTAAGAATAAAAAGAAAAAGTTTAAGGGCGATTAGCTCTAATGGGTAAGTTGAAATTTAAAAGGTCTTAAAAGTTAATTTTACGTCAATCTGAATTTATTTCAGATTCTCATAATCATTGAAGTTCAATATCATGAGATTCTGTGTCGAGCACAGAATGACGCTTGTTTTAACTTTTAAGACCTTTTTTGTTATGAACAGAAGTGGTTTATACGTTAAAAATTAACGTTGATACCAAGTCCGAAAACTTCACGAATTTGAAATCCTTTAAAGGCATCGTCATCATAAACAGTTTGGAAAGTGAAATTGGTTGAAAATACGTCGTTTATTTTCATTACCACATTCAAAGTATAATCGATATCGGTATTCAAGGGTTTATGAAGGTAATCGGAGTACAAGCTTAAAGTGTTTTCCATTGATATATTTTTCATAATGTCAAGCTTGTAATAGGCTCTAATGTTAAGACCAAACTCATATAATAGATTCTTTCCAGGCGGCACACCAAAAGTTTCTACATCATTACTAGACTCATAAAAAACGTTGTTTTCGTCATCGTCGTTAATGGTAAATATTTCATCGGTAATGAAAGTGAACCTAGATGAAAGTGGTGCAATATTCACATTTAAGTTGTTGCTTTTTTTCCATAGAAAACCAGGACCAAAACTCCAATAAGCTGGTTTGAAAAATCCAGATGTTGGGTACAACTCATTGTCACCCATAAAATCGTCGTTATAATCGTAGCCATCGGTAAACTGGGTTTTAAAGTTCATATAGAAGGAAAAGTTCCAGTATTTTTTTTTCATAGCCCTTCCTACAACCGAGTTAAGCTCTAAACGGTCATCTGTTTTACGTCTGCCATCATCTTCGTTAATGTTAAGTCCGTAACTCGCTAAGATTTTATTATCCCATGACCAAGGGCCTTTATCATAATTGAAATCATAGTTTACAGATAGGTTCGCAGCCAAGTTGTTATCGCCACCAGGTTGCCAGTTTGAAAATGCCGATTGGTTGACAAGTAAATTTATTTTACCAACGGTAGTCCAGCCTTCGGGGGTAATAATAGTGTCTTTAACTGTCGGGGTTTTTTGAGCATGAATGGCAAGAGTACTCAAAACTAAAAAACAAAAAATATGTAATGATTTTTTCATACGTGTTGTTGTTTAAAATTAAGGAAAAAGTAAAAGCGCCGATTAAGGCGCTTTAGTTAAGTGTTATAGGGTAATGGTGTTAAAAAGCATAGCTTAAACCAAAGGTCCAATAGGTTTGTAAGTCGTTATCAACGTTGTCAAACGTAGGCTCCGTTTGTGCTGGGATAGCCGTCGGATCGTAGTTGTCAAGTGCAAAATTTAAAGCTTCTTGTTTGTTGTCTCTTAAACCAAATTCAAATCCTAAACCAATACCTTTCCATACTTCGTAAGCAAAAGTGTTTGTCCATGTCCAGTTTGATAAATCAGAACTTTTATACGATTGGAACATCGATAAATTAGACTTTAATTTTAATTTCCCAATAGATTTCGAGTAGTTAGCAACTATTTTAGCACCTAAAGAGGAATCGAATACGGTAGATTCGTCGCTAAATACAATATTGTAGTTTAAAGGGTGTATAACCACTACTAAATCGCTAATTGGTGTCCAGGTTACACCAATACCTAAATCTAAGTAACCAGGATCGTTAAAATTGTTTAGTAAAGTTGTTCTGTACTCACCTAAGGTAGAAGCGGCCAATGTTTTACTAATTTTATAACCATAAAGCGATGTTAAAGTAAAAACATCAGTAGCTTGTCGGTAGCTATCATCATCTGTTGGATCATCTTTATCATCAAATTTCACCCAGCTTAAATTGATGTTTGCTGTATTATACCAAAAATATTTTTCGCGGTTTAACTTCGCAAAAGGGTTAACTGTAATGGTAACGTTACCTGCTGAATTGTTAGGTGTACCCTGAGCATACCAATTGTTGAATTCTGATAAATTAGCACCAATAGTACCAAAAGCACCATAATGCCAACCTGGGAATTTTTCTATTTGTTTTTTAAGGGCATCAACTTCAGATTGTAGTGCGCTAATAGAATCTTCTTTTTGAGATTTTAAGGCTTCTAATTCTTCTTTAGTTTGTGCGTTTAAGGAAATAAAACCCATAAATAAGGCACAAATTAGTAGCGTTTTTTTCATAGTTTTTAAGTTTTTAATAAAATGGATTGATTTAAAAAGTTTGTTTAATATTAAGGGTTATTTGTTTTTGTATAAGGGTACGGACGAACAGGCTTCGCCATACATAATGGATTTAGCAACCGGCTGCAATTTATTAGCAAGCATGATGTAGGCATTTTGAGGGACTGGTTTGTTCGAGCAACCTTTTATAATAATAGGTTTTCCTTTAAATTCAGAAACATCCAATTGCTTAATCACGTCTTGGTATATGGACGTTTCAAGGTTGTCCAAACTACCAACTACAATTTTTTTTGCAAAAGGTTGCAATTGAATACTAAGCAACATATAGGCCCATCCTGGAATGATGGCATCAGAACTACAGGTTAAGGCAACATACTGGTCTTGAAATTGATTCCAATCGAAGTTGGCAACCTGCTCTCTAAAGTCTTTTTCACGAAGCACAAAACCTTCGTAAAGCCAATCTTTAATGTCAAATAACACACGGTTGCCTTTAGGGTAATAATCCTCTAGGTTTATCGTGATTAATTTGCTATTCGCTACGCGATTGATGATTTCATCAGCCATATAAATGTTTGTTTTTTTAATATACCGTTAAGTGATATTTTGTGGAAGAAACAGGAGCAATTAATTGTTAACTTTTAATTATTAATTAATTCTAAAGCATACCCAATTCCAATTTCGCCTCTTCGCTCATCAGTTCTTGAGTCCAAGGTGGATCGAAAGTAATTTCAACTTCGGCATCCTTAACTTCGTCAAGAGATTTTACTTTCTCTTCTACCTCTAAAGGAAGGGTTTCAGCAACAGGACAATTAGGTGTTGTTAAAGTCATTAAGATCTTAACATCATTGTCTTCGTTAACAAAAACATCGTAGATTAATCCTAATTCGTAAATGTCTACTGGAATTTCAGGATCGTAAATAGTTTTTAAAACGTTTACAATTTTTTCGCCGAGTTCGGCGGTATCTATATTTTCACTCATAATCTTATAATTTTATTTTCATTTCCGCGCAGGCGGAAATCTGTTTGTTATGCTTCCTGTTTTTTTACAGAAATTATTTCAACTGAGTCTGATAAGCAATTGCATACATTTTTAATTGCTTTATCATACTGATTAGACCATTTGCTCGGGTTGGCGATAAATGTTCTTTAAGGCCGATTTTATCAATAAAATCAGTTTCTGAATGAATGATATCTTTAGGATGCTGATTAGAAAAAGTACGAATCAGAATCGCAATAATACCTTTGGTGATGATGGCATCACTATCGGCAGTAAATACCAATTTATCGTCTTGCATTTCGGCATGTACCCAAACTTTACTTTGGCAACCTTTAATGATGTTGCTGTCCGTTTTGTATTGGTCTTCGATAAGGGGTAAATCTTTCCCTAAATCAATCATATATTGGTAGCGTTCTTCCCAATCTTCAAACATTGAGAATTCATCTATGATTTCATTTTGTATCTCTTCTATACTCATTAATCTCAAATTTTAAGCAAAAATACAATATATACAGTTATTAGGTAAATTAAGGTTTTAAAATACCACTGAAATATCAGATTCTTGTGTTTTTATTTTCTTTAAGGAAGCTTAATTGGTTTCTCTTTCCTTATTCCATATTAGTAGCCAGATCTGTAATTTCTTTTACTAGTGCCTTAATGGCTTCTGGCGGATTGCCTTGGTCGAAGGCTTGAGTTTGGTAGGTATGTTCGTTAAGGGTGACTTTTAGTGTGGTTTGTGCTGCACCGTCAAAGGCGTAATTTTTACTTGGTGCTTTTAATTTTGGAATTTCTTTTAGTTGAATACCATCTAGAAGTTCAAGTAACCGTTCCCATTCTGGTTGTGGAAGCATGACAGGTGCTCCAGGTTTTCCTCGCTTTTTACTAACGACTATGAGGTTTTCAATAACTCTAATTTTATAATATGAATTTCTTGTGGTTGCCAGATATTCAAAAGTAATTAAGCCTTCGGAAGCCGCTTGCTGTTCTTTAGAAACACCAGCTTGAGTTTTTGCTTTAGTAGTACTTAAAGTATCACAAGTTTTTAATGACAATAAGACTATAAAAAGAATGTTTACGAGTTTCATAATCAAAAACTTAACGAGGTTTGTTAGCGAAGTTAAAATAAATTATTGAAACTTTTATTTCAGAAGGTTCAGCTTGACTTCAAAAGCAATGTTATGACATATAACCGACAATCTGATAAAATAAAGAAAACTGAAGGTATTTCCTTAAGCTAACATCATTTTTGCTTTTTTAACGCCTTCCACAAGACTATCTATTTCCGCTTTAGTATTATAAAAAGCTAATGATGCTCTAACGGTTCCTGGAATTTTATAGTAATCCATGATAGGCTGTGCACAGTGGTGTCCCGTTCTAACGGCAATACCAAGTTTGTCTAAAATAGTACCTACATCGTAAGGGTGAATGCCTTCTAAGTTGAATGAAATCACCGAGGTTTTGTGTTTTGAAGTACCGTAAATTTTTAAACCTTCAATGTTTAAAAGCTTTTCCGTAGCGTATTCCAGTAGCTCATTTTCATAATTTGCTATGGCTTCAAAACCGATGTTGTTCATATAATCGATAGCTGCTCCAAAAACAATACCGCCGGCAATATTTGGTGTACCAGCTTCAAACTTATGAGGCAATTCGGCATAGGTGGTTTTTTCAAAAGTAACTTCGGCAATCATTTCACCACCACCTTGATATGGCGGTAATTTTTTCAGCCAAGCTTCTTTTCCATATAAAGCGCCAACGCCTGTAGGACCACACATTTTATGAGCAGAAACCACATAAAAATCGACGTCTAATTTTTGAACATCAGGTTTGATATGTGGCGCAGATTGAGCTCCGTCAATAAGAACGGCTGCTCCAACTTCATGGGCTTTTTCAATAATGTATTCAATAGGATTTACGGTGCCTAATGCGTTTGAAACGTGATTTGTAAAAACGAGTTTCGTATTTGCAGAAAGGAGTTTATCAAACTCACTCATTACCAATTCGCCATCGTCATTCATAGGAATAACTTTTAAAGTGGCTCCAGTGCGTTCACAAAGCATTTGCCAAGGCACAATATTAGAGTGATGCTCTAAGGCCGATACAATAATATCATCACCTTTTTTTAGAAGTGATGAAAATCCATTTGCGACTAAATTGATACCATGGGTAGTTCCCGAAGTGAAAATGATTTCATGAGAAAACTTAGCATTAAAATGCGCTTGTATTTTATAACGTGCTTGCTCGTATAAATCGGTGGCCTCCTGACTTAAAGTATGAACACCACGATGAATATTAGCATTGTAATTTGAATAGTAGTCTACAATAACATCAATAACCTGTTTTGGGGTTTGTGATGTTGCTGCATTATCAAAATATACTAAAGGTTTGCCATTTACTTTGCGAGAAAGAATGGGAAAATCTTTTCTGATGTCTTCTACGTTGATCATGGCTTGTTTGGTCTGGGCCCCGATTGAGGCGTTGTTGAAGCTCCTCTCAGAGAGTCCTTGGATCCCGCTTTTGGTACTTTAACCGAAAGCGGGAAGGAGCTCAAAAAATAATTTGTTTAAGAGAAATTAAAGGTCGAAACCTATGCTAACCCCCAATTTGTTAGCTATAATTTTATTGATACGTTGTTTAATTTCAGGTATTTTAACCGAACTTAACACGTTATTACTAAAGGCATACATTAAAAGTGCCTTAGCTTCTTTTTTAGGAATACCACGCGATTGCATGTAAAACATGGCACTTTCGTCTAGTTGACCAATAGTACAACCGTGAGAACATTTTACGTCGTCGGCAAAAATCTCCAATTGTGGTTTAGTATTGATCGTTGCTTTATCGCTTACTAAAATATTGTTGTTCGCTTGGAAAGCGTTGGTTTTTTGGGCTTCTTTTTCTACAATAATTTTTCCGTTGAAAACTCCTGTAGAGCTATCACCAAAAATACCTTTGTAATCTTGATGACTCTCACAATTAGGTTCGATATGGTGTACCAAAGTATTGTGATCGACATGTTGTTTGTCGCCAAGAATAGTTACCCCTTTTAATATAGAATCGATGCGTTCTCCTTCTTGGAAGAAATTAAGATTATTTCTAGTTAATTTTCCACCAAATGAGAATGTATGTACCGAAGCAATACTTTCACGTTGTTGCTTAATGAAGGTATTATCAATTAATGAGGCATTTTCGGCATCATTTTGAATTTTGTAATAATCGACAATAGCACGTTTTTTAGTGAAAATTTCGGTTACACTATTGGTTAAAACAGGGTTTTCTGTTAAACTTTGGTGACGCTCGATAATTTGAACATGCGCATTCTCTTCAGCAACAATTAAATTACGAGGCTGAAGTAGGGTTGCCGATTCGTTTCCTGTTGAAAAATTGATAAACTGAATGGGTTTATCGGCAATTTTATTTTTAGGAATGTGTATATAAACACCTTCTTGTGAAAACGCCGTGTTTAACGATGGTAAACTATCGGTAGTCGCTGCTTTATTGAAATGGTTTTCAATAATTAAGCGGTATTTCGGATTTGTTAAAGCAGAAGACATTAAGCACACATCGATACCATCATGTGTGGTGTTGGATAAATGTGATGAATATTTTCCATCGATGAAAACCACATGATATGTGTCGATTTCGTGGATGAAATATTTTTTAACATCTTTATAATCTAATGCATTTTCTTGCTTTGGGAAAACGCTATAATCTTCTTTTAATAATTTATTTAAAGAGGTGTATTTCCAAGCTTCTTCCTTTTTCGTAGGAAAGCCTTTTTCTTCAAATATTTTTATAGCTTCAGATCTAACATTATGAACGTGAGTGTCGACATCGACCTTGTTTTCAAATGCTAAAAATGATGATACTAATTTGTCTTTTAAATCCATTGTTATAAATCGTTTCAAGTTTAAGGTTTAAAAAGTTTCAAGTTGTTGACTCAACCCTAATTACTTAAACTTGTTTCCTTTAAAATCTTTTTTGTTCAGATATAAAATGAAAGCGGATAATCGCTTGCTTAATTGTTCATAATCTGATACTAATGTTCTGAATTTTTCTTCTGAAATATATTCTGAATCAAAAACTCTATATAATTGTGACCTTGCTTCTCCAGCTGAACCTTTTGCTATTGAAAGAAATTGACGAAATTCTAAGTTTCCATCTCTTTCAAAGCCTTCAGCGATATTATCCATTACGGATCCGGACGACGCTTTTATTTGGTCTTTTAATCGATAATCTGTTTTTAAATCTGTTTCGTTAGCAATGTCTTTTATTTGATTAAAAAGACGCCTAGCTTCTTTCCATGTTTCTAAATCTTCAAATTTAGTTATCGTTGCCATGAACTTGAAACATTAAACCTTAAACAGAAAAACTATAAAGAGGCTTCTTCTTTAATCCAATCGTAACCTTTGGCTTCTAGCTCGTGAGCTAATTCTTTACCACCAGATTTTACAATTTTCCCGTTGTGTAAAACGTGTACGAAATCTGGAACGATATAATCAAGTAAACGTTGGTAGTGTGTAATAACAACTACAGCATTGTCTTTACTTTTTAGTTTGTTTACACCGTTGGCAACGATACGAAGGGCATCGATATCTAATCCAGAATCGGTTTCATCAAGAATAGCCAATTTAGGTTCAAGCATCGCCATTTGAAAAATCTCGTTACGTTTTTTCTCACCACCAGAAAAACCTTCGTTTAACGAACGTGATAAAAATTTACGATCGATTTCTAACATTTCAGACTTTTCGCGAATAAGCTTAAGCATATCTTTAGCAGGCATTTCCTCTAAACCTTTTGCTTTTCTAGATTCGTTAATCGCTGTTTTGATAAAGTTTGTTACCGATACACCAGGGATTTCAACTGGGTATTGAAACGACAAAAACACACCTTTATGTGCGCGTTCTTCAGCAGCTAATTCTTCAATGTCTTCACCTTCAAAATAGATTTTACCTTCGGTTACTTCATACTCTTCTTTACCTGCAATTACAGAAGAAAGCGTACTTTTTCCTGAACCGTTTGGTCCCATAATGGCATGAACTTCGCCTGGTTTCACTTCAAGGTTAATACCTTTTAAAATGTTTTTATCCTCAACACGTGCGTGTAAATTCTCAATTTTTAACATACTTCTATTCGTTTCCTATTTTTACAACTTCGTTATTTTCTTTCGAGTTAGGTGTTACTTTAAGTATTTCTACAATTTCAACCTTATTGTCCCAAAGTATAACGTCGTCTTTTTGATCTGTAACTTTTCCTTTAATCTCCACCAAAACCATATCTGTTGGTTTTGTTTTGATTTTATCTGCTTTGCTATTAAGCTCCTTTAATTTTTCAGAGTCTAAAACACCATATATTTTACGGTGTGTTTGGATAACCCCAGCACCGTCAAAATACACAAATTCACCTTTTATGGTTGTGAGTTCGTCGTCGCTATAAACGGTGTTCTCTGTTTTAGATTCGGATTTACAGCTTATAAATGCTGTAAGAATTAATGTGATAAAAAATATTTTTTTCATTTTAAATCGCTATAGATTCCTGTTTTATCCTACACTACCTTCTAAACTAATTTCTAATAATTTTTGTGCTTCAACAGCGAATTCCATTGGAAGTTTATTTAAAACCTCTTTACTAAATCCGTTTACAATTAAAGCAATCGCCTTTTCTGTATCGATACCACGTTGGTTACAGTAGAAAATTTGATCTTCACCAATTTTACTTGTTGTAGCTTCGTGTTCTATTTTTGCCGTTTTATTTTTAGCTTCTATATATGGGAACGTATGTGCGCCACATTCATTACCCATAAGTAAACTATCACATTGTGAAAAGTTACGGGCGTTTTCTGCTCTTGAATTAATTTGTACTAATCCACGGTAACTGTTTTGTGATTTTCCTGCTGAAATTCCTTTAGAAATAATGGTTGATTTGGTATTTTTTCCCAAGTGAATCATTTTTGTTCCTGTATCGGCTTGTTGGTAATTGTTGGTTACGGCAATAGAATAAAATTCACCTACCGAGTTATCACCTTTTAAAATACAAGATGGGTATTTCCATGTTACAGCAGAACCGGTTTCTACTTGTGTCCATGAAATTTTAGCGTTTTTCTCACATAAACCACGTTTGGTTACGAAGTTGTAAACACCACCTTTACCTTCGGCATTTCCTGGGAACCAGTTTTGAACGGTTGAGTATTTTATTTCGGCATCGTCTAAAGCAATAAGCTCTACAACGGCAGCGTGTAATTGATTTTCATCTCTACTTGGTGCCGTACAACCTTCTAAGTAACTTACGTAACTCCCTTCATCAGCAATAACTAGCGTACGCTCAAATTGTCCGGTACCTGCTTGATTGATTCTGAAATAAGTTGATAATTCCATTGGACATTTTACGCCTTTTGGAATGTAACAGAAAGAACCATCACTAAATACGGCCGAGTTTAAAGCGGCATAGAAATTATCTTTTTGAGGCACTACAGTCCCTAAATATTTTTTTACTAATTCTGGATGCTCTTTAATAGCCTCAGAAATACTCATGAAAATAATACCCTTTTCTCCTAAAGTTTTCTTGAATGTTGTAGCAACAGAAACAGAATCAACAACCACATCCATGGCTACGCCTGCTAATTTCTTTTGCTCATCAAGAGAAATACCTAGCTTTTCGAAAGTCGCTAATAATTCTGGATCTACTTCATCAATGCTATCGTACTTAGGCTTGCTGTTTGGGGCAGAATAATATGAAATCCCTTGAAAATCTGGTTTTGTATAATGAACGTTTGCCCATTCTGGCTCTGTCATTTGTTCCCAAACTCTAAAGGCTTCAAGTCTCCAATCGGTCATCCATTGTGGCTCCTCTTTCTTCTTAGAAATAGCGCGTACAATATCTTCGTTTAACCCATTAGGAAACGTATCAGATTCAATATCGGTATAAAACCCGTATTCGTATTCTTTGGTTTTTAGCTCCTCGCGTAAATCATCCTCGGTATACTTGCTCATATTTTTAATAATATTGTTGTAAAGTTGAAAGTAAGCATGTTATAAAGTTGAGTTTAGGTATTTTATTAACCCACTTAACAGTTTCGAAACTTCGTTTACTTTTAACTTTAATTTTTTAAATTAATTCTCAACCTCTGTTATAGCGAAAATGATTCGCCACAACCACAAGTTCGGTTGGCATTTGGATTGTTAAAAACAAATCCCGTCCCATTCAATCCACCTGAATATTCTAAAGTGGTGCCAATTAGATATAAAAAACTTTTTTTGTCAACAATGATTTTTACACCATTGTCTTCAAATACTTTGTCATCATCTTGTTGTTCTTTGTCGAATTTTAAATCGTACGACAAACCAGAACAACCACCGCTTTTCACTCCAACGCGCACATAATCTGTTGAGGCGTCATAACCATCATCGGTCATAAGCTCAATCACTTTCTTTTTAGCAGTTTCAGAAACTTTTATCATAATTTATGTTCGATTTTATCATGTTATATTTATTGTTGTACATGGCAACTACTATCTTTAAAAATCAGTGGTTAAAATTATATTAATTTATTCTATTTAAACCGATTTTTAAAATAGAGTGCAAATATACAATATAAGTCATGCATTACCACATAACCTAACATTATATTAGTTAATAGTTTTATAGTTTTTTGTTATTATTTGTTAATAGAAGAATTATTAACAAATTCATAATCAGATAGGGAAAGTAGAAATTTTTTTAAATCGGCTTTGTCTTTATCTGATAAATTTACACCACCATTTGCCACTTTTTTCATGAGCGGATCTATGGTCGCTGAATTTTTTAAACCTTCGCTGTAGTGGTTGATAACGTCTTCCAAAGTTAGGAAGCGTCCGTCATGCATGTAAGGTGCTGTAAAAGCTAAGTTTCTCAGTGATGGCGTTTTAAATTTGCCGTTATCGGCAGGGTCGCCGGTTATCGCGCCTAGCCCCAGATCTTTAAAGTTTTCATCTAAACCGTTGTTATGGAATATGTTGTCTGTCCATAACGGATTTTTGTCACTGCCGTGGCAATGAAAACAATCGCCGCGGTTTTCGTCCATAAAGACCTCAAATCCGTTGCGTTCTTCGGGGGTTAAATCGGCTTCACCAAGTAAATATTTGTCAAATTTTGAATTCGCAGAAATTAGGCTGCGTTCAAATTGGGCTATGGCTTTTCCAACCAAAACCGAATCAATTTTTGAAGTCCCAAAGGCTTTTTCAAAGAGCTCCGGATATTCGGCATGTTGCTGTAATTTGTTTTCAACGACGGGCCATGTGTTTTGCATCTCCAAGGGATCTGTAACTGGAACAAATACTTGATGTTCTAAGCTAAAGGTTTTGCCGTCCCAGAAGAAAAGTTCGTCGTAATTCCAAGCTAAATTAAAAAGAGGCATCGCATTTCTACTTCCTAAAGTCCCATTAACACCCGAGCTGATGCTTTCCGAATCTGAAAATGCTAATTCTGGCGCATGACAATTGGCACAGGCCAAACTGTTGTCTATCGATAAAATAGGGTCGAAAAAAAGCTTTTTACCAAGTGCAATTCCTTCTATAGTTTGGGGATTGTTTGCTGGTATGACAGGTGATAAAATAAGCGATTCAAATAAAGGTGGAATATTTAAAGGGCTAGGGGTTGGGACATAGCTAGCTTCATTTTCTTTAGAGCAAGCTGTGCTTATGAAAATGACAAGAATAAAAAGATATGTCGGCCATTTTTTCAAAGTTTAAAACGGATTTACAGATTCTAAACTGAAGACGTTTTGACGATTTTGGTACATCATCATTTGGGCATCAAAGTTAGGCATTAGCATGTTGTTTAGTTGATTTAAATCCCAGGTGTTTGGGTTTTTAAACCATTCGGCAATATTCATATTCATGTTAAAATTTGTGCTCTTACTTAGGTTAACAGCTCCTATGTCAACAGTAAAAAAGGTGTCTTCAAAAACCAATGGCGATTGGGTGTTGTCTACCGCTCTTATGTAGTGATACGCATAGCCAGTTTCAGTATTCGTTGCATCTATAAACTTGCCTTCTAACTGCATAAAATGGTAACCGCCACCAAGCATTTCTGGGACGTTCCATGATGCCGAATTCAAATCGGTGTAATTCATGTAATTGTCTTCATTATTAAAACCAAAAGTGAAATATACATGGCTGTATTCTCCTGGTGGTATGGTGTTATTTGGGGTGAGAGATAGGGTGTTTTCTTGAGTTAAATCGACAAGGAAATAGTCGTCAAACGTAAAATATTCGCCATTTGGTTTTTCAAAAGTAATCCTAGAAATGAGGTAGCGTAATTTTGAAATACTAAGCAGTTCTCCATGAGCATTGGTGAATTTTAGGCTGTTAAAATCCGTGGCTGTTACAGGTGTGTCGTCCCATGAATGGTTAAAATTGAATGTGACTGAAGTCGGAAAAACGTCATCGTCTAAATCTTTATGGCATGAGCACAGGATCATACATAGGAGGCAGGTTGTAGCAAGTATTTTATTCATGTTATTGTTTTAGTTTAAAAAGTAGTAAATCTGAAAAACCTTTATTTGAAGGTATATCTTCGTTGGAACTGTTCGATTCTCCAACGCCGATAATGTTATTGTTATTAAGTTCGATGGCATTAAAAGCTAAATCAACAGCGCTTCCACCAATAGTTTTTTCCCAAATCAAGTTTCCTGAAGCATCGATTTTTATAATCCAAGCATCATTTTGGCCTTTGTTTTCCGAAACATCGGCATCTATACTTCTTGAGTTTCCTGAAATAATAAAGCCTTGATCTTGCGTTTTAGAAATCGATCGACCCGAGTCGAAACTTGTTCCACCATAAGTCTTTTCCCAAATGAGTGTTCCGTCTGGCGATATTTTAACCACCCATAAATCGGCCGCACCATGATTATAACTAACGTCTAAATCGTCACTTCTAGTATCGCCTACAATCATATAATGGCCGTCGTGAGTTGCTGTTATAGAAAATGCTTCGTCGATACCAGAGCCTCCAAAAGATTTTTCCCAAACTAAAGTGCCTGTGGCGTTTATTTTTACCACCCAAAAATCGTAAGTCCCTTTGTTGTTGTTTATGTCTACATCATCACTATCGGAGGAGCCTACAATGAGATATCCTAGATCTTCGGTTTGTACGACATCGTAAGGTGTGTCGGTAAATGTTCCGCCGTAATAATGGCTCCATTGTTTTTCTCCTAAGTGATTTAGTTTTATCGCCCAACAATCACCTCCAGCATGTCGTTTTGCAAAGGCTAATTTGCTAATGCCTTCACCGCCTGATGCTGTGACGTCTAGGTCGCCAATAAGGAGGTAGCCCCCATCTGCTGTTTGAATGACTTTTCTACCATTATCGGGCCCTGAAAACCCAAAAGATTTTTCCCAAAGGATATCTCCGGTCGTATTAAGTTTGGTCATCCAAAAATCTGTAGCGCCGTTATTTTCCGAGACATCGCGATCGCTACTTTGACTATAGCCAAAAATAGCATAGCCGCCATCTGATGTTAGAATGCAGCTTGTGCCTCTATCGTCCAGGCTTCCTCCGTATGATTTTTGCCATTCTAGCTCATTATTTTGATTAAATTTTAGAAGCCAATAGTCAAACGAATCGTCGGGTTTATTGGTGACATCGAGATCGTTGCTTTGAGTGTGTCCAAAAACAGCATAGCCGCCATCGTTGGTTTTAATGATAGATTTCCCGCTGTCATTTAAGGAGCCGCCAAAAGTTTTTACAAAGTCAATATCTCCAGGAGTGTAGTCTGGCTTTTCTTGAGAGTCGTCGTTATTAGAGCAGCTTGATGCGTACAGGCAAACCAGAGTAATTATAATTTTAAAATAACGCATAGGTTAAATTACAAGTCTTTTTTTCTTATCACAAACAAGCCACGGTTAATGTCGCTTACAATAATATTGCCACTAGGAAAAAACGGGTAAACGCTCCAAGCCCCATTAAAACTGGTATTGTCGTTTTCTGGGTATGTATCGAAATAACCAGTTTCAGAAATAGTTTTGCCTTCAATATTTGAAATGTTGATTTCGCGAAAACCTGCTGTGTAGCTTGCTTGGTAATAAACATCATCTTTAATATACCCATTGTGGTCTATAGCCGCTGTTGGGCCTAGGTAATCCATGTAGTATTTAGGGGCTTCCAAGTCGGTGAAATCGAAAATAATGGTTCTGGTTTGGTTACCAATGTTAACCTCATCTAATTCATCTCCTAGAATAAAATAAGTCATATCTTCAGTAAACCACCCTTGATGGGTGTAGCCTACATTATTATAAGTTATAGATGATATTTTTAATGGGTTAGATTTGTCTGTAACATCAACAATAACTACTTCATTTTCATTACTACCAATAAGGATTTCTCTATTCGCATACCGTGTATCAGGACCATTATAGGTGATCACTTGGGCATCATGAGCATAGCCAGGAAATCCGCCAGCATCGGTTGGGTTTATGGGGTCTTGAATATTTATGAATAGCGGCCCACCAGCATAAGTGCCCGATCTCGTCGTGCCAACGGCATAGGCAAAACCAGATGCTTCATTAATAACCATATTGTGGGCGCTACCAAAACCTGTGTAACGGCTATCGGCAGTGAATGTTTCGGGAGGATTACTCACATTTCTAAGTCTGGTAAGATCGAAAATTTGCATGCCATGATCGCTAGCATTATCAGCCACGATATATGCATGGTTGTTGTAGACTTTCACATCACGCCAAGAGCTATTAATAGTAGCTGTTGGTAATTTACCAAGGAAAACAGGAGCGTTTGGCTGGCTGATGTCTACAAAAGAAACACCACTAGAAGCGCAAAATAAGGCATATTCTTTTTGCGTTGTAGGGTCGGTCCATCCCCAGCAATCTGTTCCCGAAGCACCGGTTTCAGCCAGTGTTTCAATAGGCATATGAGCCATTAAATTGTATTCTTGACAAGGATAGATATCTGCAAAACCGTCTTCGCAATAAGCAAGTGGTTCAAAAGGATAATCGGTGTCGCAAGCATCGCCAATACCATCGTTGTCGCTGTCTTCCTGGTCTGGATTTGCAGTTTCTGGGCAGTTATCGTTTTCATCTTCAACACCATCGCCATCGCCATCAGTAATTTCTGTTGGATCGTCAATGGATTCTGTTTTGCAGGAATTTGTTGTTACTATTAAAAGGAACACGAAAACAATGCTTAGGTATTTGGAGATTCTTTTCAAGGTGTTTTTATTAATTAACTAAAAAGGTTTTGTTTTGTGATAAAGGTAGTAAAAACAAAAATAGCTTCTTATTTTTGCATCATGATAGAAGATAAGAATCAACAACGGACGCCATTAAGTGCATTAGGTGAATTTGGGTTAATAGAGCATTTAACTCAAAACTTCAAGATTAAGCAAACTTCAACAATAAAAGGTATAGGTGATGATGCTGCTGTTTTAAATTTTGATAATAAACGTGTTGTAATAAGCACCGATTTATTGGTAGAAGGGGTGCATTTTGATTTAAGTTATGCGCCATTGAAGCATTTAGGGTATAAATCGGTCGTTGTAAATTTGTCTGATATTTACGCTATGAATGCCAAAGCGACTCAGATTACGGTTTCTATCGCGGTTTCCAACCGTTTTCCGTTGGAGGCTTTGGAAGCATTATATGATGGTATCGAGACAGCGGCTAGCATATATAATGTTGATGTTATTGGTGGCGATACTACTTCTTCGACTTCTGGATTGCTTATTTCTGTGACGGCTATAGGCGAAGTTGAAGCTGAACAAGAAGTATATAGAAGTGGCGCTAAACCTAATGATTTACTAGTAGTTTCGGGCGATTTAGGTGCGGCATATATGGGCTTGCAAGTACTTGAAAGAGAAAAGGAAGTTTATAAAGTGAATCCTAACAATCAACCAGATTTAGAGCCTTACACTTATATTATCGAAAGGCAATTAAAACCTGAAGCTCGAAAGGATATCCCTAACTTGTTATCTGAATTGGGTGTTAAACCAAGCTCTATGATTGATGTTAGTGATGGATTATCATCAGAAATCATACACATTTGTAAACAAAGTGATGTGGGTTGCGATTTATATGAAGAAAAAATTCCTTTAGATCCTCAAGTGATTTCTACCTGTGAGGAGTTCAATATTGATAGTACTACCGTGGCGTTAAATGGAGGAGAAGATTATGAGTTGTTATTCACAATTTCTCAGGAAGACTATCCTAAAATTAAGGCCAATCCAAATTTTACAGTTATTGGTTATATGAAGGAAGCTAAAGAAGGCTTGCACTTAGTGACCAGAGCAGATACTCGAATTCCGATTAAAGCTCAAGGCTGGAAAAATTTTACTGAATAAACAAGCGTTAAGAGGGAAGACCTGCTTGTTTAAACTTGCTGATAAACCGAAGTGTTCATCACTTTTTCTTTTAAACGCTCTGTTTTTGATTGGTAAACGCGTTCTAAAATGGCGTTAATTTCTCGAAAAGTTGGTGTTAATTCGGTTAAATTCCCGTTGCTATCTGTGGTTAATTCTTTTTTACAGTTTTTGCAGCGGTACTCTTTTACATGAGAGGTTACATTTTTAGAAACCTGATACTCATGATTAAAAAGTGTGCAATACATTTTTGGAATTAACGCTAGTTTGTTTGACGTTATTTTCATGGTTTTTTGGTTTGGGGTGCTTTAAATGTATAAAAGAAATCCAAACAAAACGACAAAGAGCGTTATTTTTCGACGAAATGCATTATTTCGTGTAGTAATTCACTTTCATTTTCAATAAAACTCATGTGGCCATCGGGAAAGGTAACCAGTTTTACTTGTGTGCCTTCAACTTGTTCTAAAATGGTATTATAGTCTAAAACAGGATCTTTTTTTCCAGCAATGATCATTTTTTTAAAAGGAGTAAAATGAAGTAGAGCTTCGCGATCATCTCTGATTTTCATACCTTCTAAAGCAGCTACAATACCTTGTAAAGGTGTTTTTTGAGCACTGGCTATTAGTTCTTTTATTCTTTCCTTGAATACAATTCGGTTCTTGGGACGAAATAGGTTCGTAACGGCTATTTTAATAAAAGTTTCGTGATTTTTTTTAACGACTTCAATAGTGCGTTCTCTGTTTATTTTTCTTTCAGCACTATCGGCACTAGCTGTTGAGTTTAATAGGCAAAGCCCTTTTAAATCGTCTGGCTTTTTTTCCGCGAAAGCGAGGGCTACATAGCCACCCATCGAATGCCCAATAATGGTTGAACGTCTAATGCGCAAATGTTTAAGGACAGCTTCAACAGCTTCGGCCATTTGTTCCATAGTATGTACATAACCTAAGCAGCCAGTTTGGCCATGACCTAGTAAATCGATACAAATAACTCTGAATTTTTTAGATAATTCTGGTTGTAACTGTTTCCATATTTGGGTGCTTTCTAAAAAGCCGTGAAGCAATACTAAAGCGCTGCCCTTTCCAGAATCGGTATAGTGAATGTTGGTGCCTTTAAAATCTAAATTCATACCCTCAATTGTGAATGGCAAAGATAAAAGATAGCTAGGAAAAATCTAAAATTATGATTTCACACGCTTTATAGCTGTAAATGCCTTGTCTACATATTCATCTTCCACTAAAATGGTAAACTCGTTGGTGGTTGAAATCACTTCATACATGACCACACCATCCCAAGCTAAGCGTTTGAAAAAGTGATAATACAAACCAGCTATTTTAGAGTTGTCTTGAGGTAAGTTAATGCTAATGGCCGATAAACCTTCCTGAACAGCCAATAAAGTTTCACCTTTAAGTTCGTCTTTGATAAAATCGTTTAAGCTGCTCGAAATAATAAGATTGCTTTCATGAATCCCTCTCGTGAAGGTGTAAAAGGGTTTCGACTCCGTTTTAATGCGCTCCAGAATTTTGGAATGGTTGTCTATTAACGTGTCAGAGTTTTTTACAGTAAAATCGGTAAGATTTGAGCGCACTGTGATATCGCCTAAATTCTGAATGGCTTTTTTCATTTTCACAGAATTTGATAAAGTCGCAGGAGGATTGTATCGGCGTAAAGCCATCATGATGGCTCCAGGTTTAACATCTTTTTTTAGCATTTTACTTATTGGTTCTACTAGCTCGATGGCCAGAGCGCTAAAGTTTATGATGTTTCTTGATAAGGCTTCTTCTAAATAAGGTTGCGTGATTAAAATGTCTTCGACACAATTCGATACCGTTTTCATGAATACTTTCTGTTAATTATTTAACAATATGTGTAAAAATAAACTTTTTTTTTAATAAACATCGTGGTTACGCAAATGAATTATAATTTCGCGGTCAAATTAATGACCATGAAAGTATTAAAATTTGGAGGAACCTCGGTAGGTTCGGTGGTAAATATGGCCAACGTTAAAAATATTATTAACGATGGTGAGAAAAAGGTAGTTGTGCTTTCAGCTATGTCTGGAACTACAAATCAATTGGTAGCTATTGGGCAGGATATAAAATCAGGAAATGTAACTGATGCTGTTGCAAAAGTTTCTGCGCTACATGAAAATTACAAAGTGGTTATCGATGATTTGTTGCAGAATGAAGCATTGAATGCAGAGGTGAAGATTTATGTTGCTGAAGTTTTTAATGTACTAGAACAGGCTACTGCAAAACCTTTTTCTGAAACATTAGCCAATCAAATTGTGGCTCAAGGTGAATTGCTTTCAACTTATATGTTTAATGCGTATTTGAATCAAGAAGGTGTGAGCTCGGCGTTGTTGCCTGCTTTAAGCTTTATGCGTATTGATGAAAATAAGGAGCCAGACATCGCTTATATTAAAGAAAACTTTAAAGCGGTTTTTGAGGCTACTAAAGATTCTCAAATTTACATCACTCAAGGTTTTATTTGTTTAGATACTGAAGGGGAGATTTCAAACTTACAACGTGGTGGAAGTGATTATACGGCAACTATTATTGGTGCTGCTTTTATTGCTGATGAAGTTCAAATTTGGACTGACATTGACGGGATGCATAATAATGATCCAAGACATGTTGAAAATACACATCCAATTTCAAACCTGTCATTCGATGAAGCTGCCGAGTTAGCTTACTTTGGTGCTAAAATATTACACCCTCAAACGGTAACTCCTGTTAGAGCCGATAATATTCCAGTGCGTTTAAAAAATACGATGGAACCTTCAGCTCATGGTACCTTAATTTCTAATATTACAACGGGCGATGGTATTAAAGCTATTGCCGCTAAAGATGGTATTACGGCTATAAAAATTAAGTCGGCCAGAATGTTACAAGCACATGGTTTCTTAAAGAAAGTCTTCGAGATTTTTGAGACTTACAAAACATCTATTGATATGATTACTACTTCGGAAGTAGCTGTATCTCTAACTATAGATGATGACTCTAATTTGGATGCTATTTTAGTTGAATTAGATAAAATTGCAACTATTGAAGTAGATAAAAATCAAAGCATTGTATGTTTGGTAGGACATGAAGTTGTAAATCATGATGATACCTTCAAGCTATTTAAAATATTACAAGATGTAAAAATTAGAATGATTTCCTACGGAGGAAGTCAAAATAACATTTCGTTATTAATAGATTCTAAAGATAAAATTAATACGCTGCAAAAACTCAACGATTATTTATTTGAATTAGTCACTCTTTAAAAATATTACTCAGTATTTGTATGCAAAAGAGGCTGTCTTGTTAATCAAGCAGCCTCTTTCTTTTTATGTGATTCTAGGAAAATAGAATGGAATACCTGTTTAGTAGGTATTAAGCATTCATAATTTCTTCTATTTCTTCAACTTCAATAGGAATGTTTATCATAAGATTTACAGGAGCTCCAGTTTCTTGAATGACTAAATCATCTTCAAGTCGAATACCAAAACCTTCATTAGGGATATAAATACCAGGTTCAACTGTGAATACCATATTAGGCTCCATCGGTTCAGTTAAAATGCCGTAATCGTGGGTGTCTAATCCAATATGGTGTGAGGTACCATGCATAAAGTATTTCTTGTATGCAGGCCATTCTGGGTTTTCATTTTGTACATCAGCTTTGTCTAGTAAACCTAGACCGAGTAATTCGCTAGTCATTAATTTACCAACCTCAACATGGTACTGTGCCCAATCGGTTCCCGGAATAAGCATGCTTTCAGCTTGTTTTTTCACGTTTAAAACGGCGTTGTAAACATCTTTTTGGCGGCTAGTAAACTTACCTGACACAGGAACACTACGTGTCATGTCACTAGAATAATTAGCGTATTCAGCACCTACATCCATTAAAATAAGCTCGCCAGCTTTACATTGTTGGTTGTTTTCAACATAATGCAAAACATTAGCATTGTTTCCTGAAGCGATAATAGGGGTGTAAGCGAATTTTTTTGAACGGTTGCGTAAAAATTCGTGCATAAATTCGGCTTCAATTTCATGTTCCCAAACGCCTGGTTTTACAAAATTTAAAATACGACGAAATCCTTTTTCAGTAATGTTACATGCTTGTTGGATTAAGTCAATTTCAATAGGGTCTTTAACCGATCTTAAACGTTGTAAAATAGGGTTGCTTTTAGCTACACGGTGTGCAGGGTATTTATCTTTTAACCATTTGGTGTAGCGATCTTCACGAGTTTCAACATCAACATTAGCACGATAATGCTCATTGGTGTTTATATAAACCGTGTCGCATTGTGTCATGATTTCAAACATGATTTTTTCCATGTCTTGTAACCAATAAACGGTTTTTATACCGCTCGTTTCAAAGGCTTTTTCTTTAGTTAATTTTTCGCCTTCCCAAATGGCAATATGTTCATTGGTTTCTTTAAGGAATAAAATCTCACGGTGTTTCTCTTTTGGGCAGTCCGGAAAAAGAACTAAAATGCTTTCTTCTTGGTCTACGCCACTTAAAAAGAAGATGTCGCGATGCTGTTCAAAAGGTAGGGTGCTGTCTGCACTTACCGGATAAATATCATTGGAGTTAAAAACAGCTAAGCTGTTAGGGAGCATTTTTGCTTTAAAATTTTCACGATTTTTTACAAATAGCTTACTATTAATAGGTGTGTATTTCATTTTTATAGGAAATTTAAAAGGAGGATAAAAGTAATGATTCTAAATAAATTATACATTATTATTTAGTATTTTTGAGTATAACACATTCGTGTTTAATTATATACATAGTATTATGGGGATTAAAAAAAATACTTTCGTAACAATAAACTTTGTTTGGTTCTTGATTTTTCTTACAGGTCCATTCGTTTTTTCTCAAGTTTATTTCAAAGAGGTTGCCTTAGAGCAACAAGTTAAACAGTCAGATTTGATTGTTGAAGGCAAAGTGATTTCAAAGACATCATTTTGGGGTGATGATGATCATATTTACACAAAAAATACGATTGAAGTTTATAAGGTTTTTAAAGGGTTAGCTGTATCCACGGTCGAAGTGATTACTAGAGGAGGAACTGTGGGCTACGATTGTCAGTTGGTTACCCATAGCTTGCAGCTAGAACCCAAAGATTTGGGTGTATTTACACTTATAGAAAGTGGTTATGTTGGTGTGGATAATGTCGATCTTTATAAAGTATACAGTGGCGTACAAGGATTTTATAAATACAATTTGTATAAAGATGTAGTTGCAAATGTTTTTACGGCTAAATCTGGTATCGTTAAAGGGTTTTATAAAACCCTTTCTAATTATACTCAAATGAATTATATCGAGGTAAAACCATTTAATATTACGGATGAAACTTCAAAATTAGTCCAATCTAAGCAGGAAGTGGTTCCAACAGGAATAACATTTTCTCCAACAAGTACTACAGCCGGCACGCGTTCTACTATTACCGTTTCCCTTGCAAGTGGCGCTACCGGTAATTTTGGGAGCGCTCGAGGAAAAGTGAGTTTTAGAGATGCCGATACCGGTGGTGAAGATAATATGGGAAATGCAGTCTTTACCGATGCTCTAGATACACAAATTGTGAGCTGGTCACCAACCTCTATTGTTGTTGAGGTACCTGCTAAAGCGGGAACTGGAAGTATTCGTGTTACCGATGCGAATGCCAATGTGATTGAGTCGGCAACCGATTTAACAATAACCTATGCTTTGTTAAATATTGTTTTTAATATTGATGCTGGTAGTGGATTAAAAAATTATGCGTTTCCTACACGATTGGTAAATAACGATGGTAGTGGTGGCTATGAATTTGATTTAGAAACTAGTTTTAATGCGGATAATGAGCATCCTGGAGCGAAAGATGATTTCCTTACGGCTTTAGAGACTTGGCGTTGTGAAACTGGTGTTAATTTTAGTATTGGCGGCGTGTCTTCAGTAGATGAATCTGATATCACCGATGGAGTGAATATTATTCGTTTCGACAATGGTAATGAATTACCTGATGGCACCTTAGGTAATACGTCCTATTCTTTTACACTTTGTCTTAGTCAGAGCGACATGTTGAATGATTCAGAGGTGTTTCCGACGGCCATAGATATGGTCTTTGATAATGAGACCAATTGGTTTTTTGGAAGTGGGTTACCAGGTTTTTCAGTCGATTTTCAAAGTGTAGCTTTGCATGAAATTGGCCATGCACATCAATTAGGGCATGTTATTAAAGAGTTTAATGATGTGATGCATTACAGAACATCACTTGGAGAACAAATACGAGATCTATCAAATGAAAACCGCATGGCGGCAAATGCTATTCAAGCAGAAAGTGAAGCAAGTCTTCCTTTTTCATCTTGTTTTGGAGGTCGAACTGCTATGATTGGTGTAAGTCAGTCCAATTGCCTTCTTGGAGTTAGCTCAAATAATATTAATAATGTGGCCTTAAAGTTTTTTCCTAACCCTACCGACGGGATACTTTATATGCAGGGCGGAGATAATAGTAGAGTAGAAAGTTTATTAATTTACGATTTAAGCGGTAGAACCGTTTTTGAAAAAGCGGCTTTTACACCTTCTAATCAAGAAGCTATCGATCTTTCTGCCATCTCAAGAGGTGTGTATTTCGTTAAGGTTTCTGGTAAGGAAGGGGAGCTAACTAAAAAAATCGTAGTGGAGTAGGTAGGAAAACTACGTATTTTGTAAGTATAAATACTTAGTTAATTATAATGATTCTAAATAACAAAAACATGACAAATGTTATTTGCCTATATTTCGGTTCTGAACTACCTTTGCTAGAATCTTAAAAATAACTTAACTAATGAGCGGATTTTTTAAATCTTCGATAGGAAGAAAGGTAGCCATGGCGCTTTCTGCATTCTTCCTCATGTTTTTCTTACTTCAGCATTTTGCTATTAATATTTTATCGGTTTTCAGTCCTGAGCTTTTTAATGAAGTGTCTCACTTTATGGGGACAAACCCATTAATACAATTTGCTTTACAGCCTGTTTTACTTTTTGGTGTGATTTTTCATTTTGTAATGGGATTCATATTAGAATTAAAAAACAAAAAAGCAAATGGTGTAGCTTACGCTAAAAATAATGGTGCTGCAAACTCTACTTGGGTAAGCAGAAACATGATTTGGAGTGGGGTTGCTATTTTAGCTTTCATCATCTTACACTTTATTGATTTTTGGTTTCCTGAAATTAACACGAAGTTCGTTAAAGGCGATTGGTCTGGTACGATGGCGGGTGTAGAAGGGTATCGCTATTATGAAGAATTAGTTCATAAATTCGCAAACCCAATTCGTGTTGGTGCTTATGTTGTTGCTTTTGTGTTTTTAGCATTGCACTTATTACACGGGTTTACTTCGGCTTTCCAATCAATGGGAGGTACAGCAGGAAGAAAAAAGACCTTACAAACTATAGGTAAAGCATATTCAATAATTATTCCTTTAGGGTTTATTTTTATTGCACTTTACCATCATTTTTTTAACCATTAATCTTCAATAGAATGGCTTTAGATTCAAAAATACCAAAAGGTCCACTTAAAGATAAATGGACAGATTATAAAAATCATATTAATTTAGTAAACCCTGCAAACAAGCGTAATATTGATATTATTGTTGTTGGAACAGGTTTAGCAGGAGGTTCGGCATCTGCAACATTAGCCGAATTAGGATATAATGTAAAAGCATTTGCTTACCAAGATTCTCCACGTCGTGCGCACTCTATTGCAGCACAAGGGGGGATCAATGCAGCAAAAAACTACCAAGGTGATGGCGATTCTAATTACAGATTGTTTTACGATACTGTAAAAGGAGGCGATTACCGATCTCGTGAGGCTAACGTTTACCGTTTGGCTGAGGTTTCAGGAAATATTATCGACCAATGTGTTGCTCAAGGGGTTCCTTTTGCACGTGATTATGGTGGATTATTAGATAACCGTTCATTTGGTGGGGTTCTTGTATCAAGAACATTCTATGCAAAAGGACAAACTGGACAACAATTATTACTAGGAGCTTACTCTGCGATGAACAGACAAATTGCTCGTGGTAAAATTGAAATGTTTAACCGTCATGAAATGCTTGACGTTGTTAAAATTGACGGAAAAGCTAGAGGAATTATCGCTCGTAATTTAATTACTGGTGAAATTGAGCGTCACTCAGCACATGCTGTTGTTATTGCAACAGGCGGTTACGGAAACGTTTATTTCCTTTCAACAAATGCGATGGGTTCTAATGCTACTGCAGCATGGAAAATTCATAAAAAAGGGGCGTATTTCGCAAACCCTTGTTATACACAAATTCACCCAACTTGTATTCCACGTTCGGGAGACTACCAGTCTAAATTAACCTTGATGTCGGAGTCTTTACGTAATGATGGTCGTATTTGGGTACCTGCAAAAATCGAAGACGCTAAAGCGATTCAGCAAGGGAAATTAAAACCTACTGAAATTGCTGAAGCAGATCGTGATTATTACTTAGAAAGACGTTACCCTGCCTTTGGTAACTTAGTACCTCGTGATGTAGCATCGAGAGCCGCTAAAGAGCGTTGTGATGCTGGATTTGGTGTTAATGCTACTGGTGAAGCGGTTTACTTAGATTTCGCTTCAGCAATTGAGCGTTACGGTAAAGAGCAAGCAAAAATTCATAACATCGCAAATCCTTCTGCAGAGAAAATCTACGAATTAGGACAAGCGATTGTAGAGGCTAAATACGGAAACTTATTCCAAATGTATGAGAAGATCGTCGATCAAAATCCATACAAAACGCCGATGATGATTTATCCTGCAACACACTACACCATGGGTGGTGTTTGGGTTGATTATAACTTAATGACAACGGTTGAAGGTTTATACTGTATTGGTGAAGCTAACTTCTCCGATCACGGTGCAAACAGACTTGGAGCTTCGGCTTTAATGCAAGGTTTAGCCGATGGTTATTTCGTATTACCTTATACAATTGGTGATTATTTATCTCATGATATTAGAACAGGAAAAATCCCAACTAATACACCAGAATTTGATGCTGTTGAGAAAGAAGTGAAAGATCGTATCGATTTCTTCATAAACAACAAGGGAACAAAATCTGTAGATTACTTCCACAAAAAACTTGGAAAAGTAATGTGGGATAAAGTAGGAATGTCTAGAAATGCTCAAGGCTTAACTGAAGCTATGGCCGAAATTAAAGCCATTCGTGAAGAATTCTGGAAAGAAGTTAAAGTTCCAGGAAATGCGAATGAGTTAAATCCTGAATTAGAAAAAGCTGGACGTGTAGCAGATTTCCTTGAATTAGGAGAGTTATTTGCTAAAGATGCTTTAAACAGAGCTGAATCTTGTGGTGGTCACTTTAGAGAAGAGTCTGTTGAGCTTGATGGCGAGCAAGAAGGAGAAGCAAAACGTGACGATGTAAATTATGCATACGTTGCTGCTTGGGAGTATAAAGGAGAGCCTGCAGATGCGGTATTACACAAAGAAGAATTAGAATTTAAAGACATTGAACTGAAACAACGTTCATACAAATAAGATTGACATTATGAATATGAATTTAACACTTAGAATTTGGAGACAAAAAGACTCAAATGCAAAGGGTCAAATGGTCGATTATAAAGTATCTGATATTTCAGAACATATGTCTTTCCTTGAAATGATGGATGTTTTAAACGAACAATTGGTAAACTCTGGTGAAGAGCCAGTAGCTTTCGATCATGATTGTCGTGAAGGAATATGCGGTATGTGTTCTTTATATATTAACGGTGAAGCACACGGTCCTGATAGAGGAGTTACTACTTGCCAGTTACACATGAGAATGTTTAAAGATGGTGATACCATTACTATCGAGCCTTGGAGAGCAGCAGCTTTCCCTGTAATTAAAGATTTAATTGTTGATAGAATGGCTTTTGAGCGTATTCAACACGCTGGAGGGTATATTTCTGTAAATACTTCGGGTAATACGCAAGATGCTAACTCATTACCGATATCTAAAATCGCTGCCGATGAAGCTATGGATGCTGCAACTTGCATTGGTTGTGGGGCTTGTGTGGCGACTTGTAAAAACTCATCTGCGATGTTATTCGTAGGTGCTAAAGTATCACAATATGCATTATTACCACAAGGTCAGGTTGAAGCTGCCGAACGTGTTAAAAACATGGTAGCACAAATGGATCTTGAAGGTTTTGGTAACTGTACCAACACTGGAGCTTGTGAGGTGGAATGTCCTAAAGGAATTTCATTAGACAATATCGCAAGAATGAATAGAGAACTTATGAAAGCAGCGCTTAAATAAGACGCATTCAATAATAAAATGGAGCCCATATCGTTTTTAGATATGGGCTTTTTTGTAAATAATTCCCAAAGTCTATAAAATTCACCATGTTTAGAGCCTATGTAATCACATACTTTACCGGTTTATGCTTATTTGTAAACCTACATGCTCAAACATCACCTTGTGAGTCTAATTATTTTTCTGAGACTACCTTACTCAAGCATTTAAAATCATTGTCTTCTGATGCTTTTGAAGGGCGACGAACAGGAGCGGCTGGAGCTATAAAGGCAAAGCAGTTTATTATTAATCAATTTCATGCTTTAGGCGTTTTGCCTTTCACTAAAAATTACGAACAAAAATTTAGTTTTACCGAAGGAAAGGTCAGTTATAACGCCACAAATATTCTGGGTGAAATTAAAGGAACCCATTTTCCAGATTCCTATGTTGTTATTAGTGCGCATTACGATCACGAAGGAATTAAAAACGGAGAAATCTATAATGGTGCCGATGATAATGCGTCTGGTGTATGTGCGCTTTTTAGTTTTGCCGAATACTTCAAAAAACATCCGCCTAAACATTCTGTAATTTTTGCTGCTTTTGATGCCGAAGAATTAAATTTGCAGGGTTCTAAATACTTTATGAAAAGTGCTGTGGCTCAGGCCACCAAAATAGTCCTTAATTTAAACCTGGATATGGTAAGTCGAAGCGAAACCAATACCTTATTTGTGGTTGGCACTTCACACAATGCTCGTTTAAAATCGATTTATAAAAAGTCTAATCCTGCCTGTGGTATCATTTTGGAAGCAGGTCATGACGGTCATGATGGCCGAGAGGATTGGACCTATGCTTCAGATCATATGCGTTTCTTTTTGGAAAATATTCCTTTTCTGTATTTTGGAGTCGACGATCATGAAGATTACCATGAACCCACAGATACTTTTGAGAAAATTCAACCTCAATTTTATATCAATGCTGTTAAAACTATGATCAACTATTTTGAGAAAATAGATGATTTAAGGTCTTTTGAATAGGGACTCCTTTAACTGTTATTTTAATTCATAAGAGTCATAACCCCTTTGTTTTACTGCCGTTTGTAGCCATGTAACAATAGTTCTATATATTGTTACATATGTGATATCCTTTTCTTTAACTACTTTATACTTTTATATCTGTTGAGATTGACATCAACTTAATCACAACTAATGCTTTCCTGGGGTGTTAGTCCTTTATGTCGGAATATTAATGTAAAAAATGAAGCAGATGAAAAATTTTAAACATATAGAAAACCATATCAATTCCTTTAAGCTTAAAACAGCATCACTTACTTATTTTACTATTTTTTCTAATAGTAAAAAGTCGAATATTGCTAAAAATCTTCCGGTTTCCGAACCTTTAAATGATTTCATTTGGTCTGATCGCTTGGAAAAGGCCTTGTCCTATTTTAATGCTGCAGGGAGTGAATTCAGAAATAATCCAACTGTAGAGAATTGTTCTAAATATAAAAAAGCGACAGAGGTATATTATGATGCTTTGCTGGATAAATACGACTGTATCCCAAGAGCTATTACCGATGATTTAGAAGTAGAACAACCTGCTCTTAGAACAGGTTAAACTTTGGTTGAAGTTGTTTTATTTAGGCTGTAATTTGTAACTAGTTATTTAAATCTTAACATGGATTTTAATATGTCGTTAATCTGGGTGCGTTTTTGCCTTGAAACAGGAATTTCGGTGCCATCATTCATAACTAAACTACCTCCATCTTGTTTTAAAATTCCTTTTACGCATTGCGGATTAATTAAATGGGATTGATGTACTCTTAAAAAACCATGTTCACTTAATATATCATCAATTTCTTTTAAAGTTCTGCTAATTAATATTTTGTTTTCATCCTTAAAATAGAAGTTGGTGTAATTGTTGTCAGATTGGCATCTCAGGATGTCTTTAATTTCTACAATATGATACCCTACGCCCGTAGGTAAAGCGATTTTAGAGTGCTCTAAAGTACTTTCTCCTAAATTTTTTTGTAGTATTTGCCATTGCTCATGACTTGTTTTTTTTCGTCGTTTTTCCCAGCTAGATAGGGCTTTAACCATGTTTTGTTCTGTAATGGGTTTTAAAAGATAGTTTATGGCGCTGTATTGAAAGGCTCGAATAGCATACCTGTCGTAAGCCGTAGTGAAAATGATATCGAAATCGATTGGTAAGAGTTTGTCTAATAGGGCAAAGCCATTTAAATTGGGCATTTCGATATCTAAAAACAATAAGTCTGGCGGATTGTTCAATATATAGTCAAGTCCTAAAATGGGGTTGGTAAATGCCCCTGTTATGGTGTAATCAGCATGCGTTTTTTCAATAAGGTTAGTCAACACATTTACACAGTGCATTTCGTCGTCAATAATAATGATGTTTGCCATGACTTAAAAGTTGTAAGTAATTATAATTCTCGTGCCTTGTGCAACTCCGTTTTTTTCAAGGTCTTCAATTTTTAAATGCATTTTAGAATCGTTTATATGATTATAAAGCGACATACGTTCTTGCGTAATATTGGTACCCATAGATTTATGCATTTTTTTTATTTCACCGCTGGCTTTTCTGCCCACGCCGTTGTCTTCAATAGTTATTCTTAAGGTTTCGTGAGTATCGAAATTAATCAACAGTCTTTTTTCTGCCTTAGTGCTCGGGCTTAGTCCATGCCAAATGGCATTTTCAACAAAGGGTTGTAGTAGTAGGGGCGGTATAGTGTATTGAGATAAAGCTTCTTTTGATGCCAATTGAATGTGATATTCAAAGCTGTCGCCAATACGACTTTTTTCTAAAGATAAGTAAAGCTCTAAAATTTCTAGCTCTTCTTCAACAGTAATGACATCCCTAGTACTGTTTTGCAAAATACTTCTTAACAAAATAGAGAAATTGTCGAGATAAGTAACAGCATCGTCATTTCGTGAAGTCATAACGAGGTATTTTAAAGCATTTAAACTGTTGAAAATAAAGTGCGGATTCATTTGCGAACGCAAAGCCAACATCTCCATTTCTCGAATACGTTCCGTAAACGCTTTTTTTAACTGTTCCTCCTTTTGTTTTTCAATTTTAGAATATAGTTGCACCAATTCTTCGGTTTTCTGATTGATTGTTTTGTCAAGTTCACGGTGCATCCCTTCTTGTAAAACGCGATGGGCTTGTAATTGGCTAATTAGTTTTTCATTGGCCTCATCTTTTTCTCGCTGCATGAGAAAAATATTTTCGCCAATAGCAATCGAGAAGCAAAATACTTCAATGAGCAAGCCTGCTTGAAAGATGATATTTAACGAATATGGGAAATTAAAATAATTCCCGGGCATAAAATGAATTTCAGTAAAGGCGACATAAAAAGACAGTACAGCACCTATAAAGAAGAAGGTCTGTCCTATTATAAAATACTTTAAAAGTGGATGCTTAACTTTAATAATAATCCAAAAAATAAAGACCACAGTAAGGGGTAAAATGATAAACCGAACTAGTGAAAAAATAATTTCGCTGACATAAGCATCTCTAAAGTAATAGTTAAAGAAAAAGTTAGAAACCGAATATACAAAGCAAAATATGGCCAAATACCGCATGGCTTTGCCCAATAACTTGTTGTGTTTTTTAACATCTAATAATTGCCTTATAAATAAAATGTAGAATCCTATAAAGGTAAATTGTACGGGTTCAAAAATAAAATAGGACAGTATTGGAGCATTTAAAAATATATTGCCAAGGCCTGCCGAAGTTCTTTGTAAGGTTAATAAACCATAAAGGATTTGGAATAGTAAATATCCTAAGTAGTAGAGATAGAGTCGTGATTGCAGTCGGATCCAAAACACTAATACAAACACAAAAATACAAGAGAGGGATATTAAATAGAAATATATAAAACCTATAGGTTTAGCGTGTTCTTTGGTGATGTTGTAAACCGTTTGCAAATACTGCGTTTTGGAAAACAGCCATGGGTAATTATTCTTTGTTTCAATGAATTTGTGACTCAGCTTGATATAACAAGTAGCTGACTCGAAAGGCTGCAAAGCAATTTTTGTAAAGTAAAATTCATTTTTGTTAGTGCGTGATGATAAGGAGATAAATACCCCATTAACAGCATGTTTGACACTGTTGTTTGTTTGTTTATAGATGTCAATTTGAGGGTTTAAAAGGTATACGTATGTTTCGGTTGGTTTATCCGATTTGTTTTCAAGGTTAAAACGAATCCAGACCGCCATTTTCTTAGTTGCAATAAAGCTTGAATCGTAAGGTTTCCAAGTGGTCACTTGGGTTATTTCTTCAAAGGGAATCGACTTGTTTCTGTGAATAGCTTCTACATTGCTATGGTTCTGTAAAGACAACTTTGTGCTTATGGAATCTACAACTATCTGAGCTGATAGACTATAAATTCCTAAAATGTAAAAAAACAGAGAAGCTACTTTTTTCATCATCTAGCTAATTTAAGCATCCATTTAATAGAGTGGTCATTTTTTTAGTATTCGGTTCGTATTATTTAGTATTCAGTGTTTTAAGTTGAATTTCCGAATTCTAACTTAAAGGTACCAAATTCTAATTATAGGTTTTTATTTACATATGTCCTGTATAAATTTGAATCAGTTTGGTAAGCACAAAATCATGAATTCTAAAACAGTAAGTAATCTCCCAAGATGTATTTAATGGTTTAAATTTTTAAAAAAAATATAATCTGAATACTAACTTAAAATGAAAAACATGAAAAATTTAAACAAGACCACCGTTAAAGTTAAAAGCAGTTCGCTGTTTTTTAGAACTTTAAAGTTATTAATGATAACCTGTGTTTCAGGATGCTTTCTTCTAAGCTCATGTGGTAAAGACGATGTGGTTGACGCCCTAGGAATAGGAGGTTGTGACGGTTCTAATTGGGAAGATCAATATGGAAATGCTATAGAGGATCTCAGCCAGGCATCAGCTAATTTAAGTAATAATCCATCAGTTCAAAGCTGTAATGAATACAAAGCTGCTGTATTAAGGTATTATGACGCCTTGGAAGATATTTATGATTGTATCCCAATTTTTGATTACGGTTATGACGAAGCTGTGCAGCAAGCTAAAAAAGAATTAGATGCTATCGATTGTAGTGATTATAATTAATGGCATTGAAACTCCCATCGTACATCACAATTTTGAGTTGTGAGGTTCTATAGACCAATCTATAATTTTCTCAGTCGAGCTTTTATATAAGAATTCAAAACATACCCATAAACATACCTACTTTGAATGGTTTCATAGCTATTATAACTAGAATAATTCGACATTTTATTCTAATGGCTAATAAAACAACTAAAAAGAAACCATCATGAAAAACTTTACTTGTCTTTTATCTTTATTTCTTCTTTTAAACCAGTCGCTTAATGCACAGGTGGAAAAGGTAGAAACCTACCCTATGGGAACCAAAGTAACCTATTACCAAAATCAATGTGGCAATACCATTCCTGAAGCCCAAGGGAAGTTATCTTTTTGTGATCGTAATAATAACCTTGGGGTTGTAGAGGAAAGTTACGGTTTAAATAGTATTAACATTGTTAAAGTCGTGCCTAATTATTACAACGATGATGAAGTGTATATTACCAATGCCGGTATATCCATAAAGAAGATGGATGGCAGCTGGGAAAATATCCCTAATTTAGCCATGCCTAGAACTTCATTAACTGGAAATGAGGCTAAACCTACGGATGCGCTTGTAAACGCCGATGGCTTAATATTTCTTAATAATACCGCTGGTAATACGGGTATATATTATTATGATTTAAAAACTAAAACCTTCGGATTTAAAACCTATCCAACTTCAGGAGTATCGAATTATCAAAACACCATACTTTTTGCCTATGATGGTGCTACTAATACGACTTATATCATAACTCATGGGCTTTACTACCAATTGTATAAATTTCAAAATAATACCTTAACCTATATAGGCGAACCTGGATTTTCTCGTAATTATCAGTTAGCTAAATTTATGTTTGTTGATGATGCCCTTTTTCTTTCTACAAGATATAGCGCTGCGTCTACACAAGAGTTTGTTAAATTAAATACTGACACAGCCGCTATAGAAACCACTTATCTTACTGGTGATGATGTTAAATATAAATATGTATCCGATTTCAGTTATGACGGACAAGGGAATTTCTGGTGTGCCAATAACACAAACGGTGGAGGTGCCATTTATAAGGTGAACATGGCTACAGGTGCTACAACCCAATATGAGTTTACCCATGGAAATGTACAAAGTGTACGGTTTAATAATTTAGAAATAGATTCGGAAGGTACGGTTTTGGCAGTTGCTATTAACCTTTCCGGGATTGTCGAACTAAAACTTAATGGATCTAACCCTGTTTGGACGGTGAGATCGATGAATGATATTCGCGATTTAGGTTTCCTCATGTCCTATTCCCCAAGCGCTGTAAACAAGAGTAAAGACAAAATATACTTCTGCAATAGCAGTGCTAATTATGGCACGAATCAAGAAACAAGATATGAAGCGCTTACTTATAAACAAGGAGAGTGGGGTGGTGTTACCGATCACGAACCAGGTAACATATCCTATAATTTAGTAAAGCGATATAATACAGCTTTTCCTGATAAATCTGGAGGAACATGGTGGTATAACCATACTGATGACGGTATTTTAAGTCACTTTAAAGCCGATGGAACCATAGAGAAACAATACAAATTAGGTGGTCATGGCCCCTTTGTATTAGACAGCGATGGTTATCCCATTATAGCAGGTAGTCCCGTTATGAAAAAATTATATATGCCTTACTTAACCACATTGCCCGATTTAGGAACATCGACGTTCACCGCGGTAAAAAATTACAAAGATCAGGTTTGGGTGTTTAGTAATAAAAGCAAGAAATTATTTGTTTACAAGAACAGTCAATTTATACAGACCATAACTTTAGATGAAGATGATTATTCCAATTATTTTGATTTTACTGTCGATATTCATGGGGATGTTTACTTTCCAAAATTCCAAAATGCCACTTTTACTCTAAAAAAGTTTAATGTAGCTTCTGGAACCACTACCACCTATACAGCAACTAAAAACTTAGGCGCCGTAAAAAAGATACTACCCTTGCCAAATGGCGATGTGGCTACTGTTTGTGCCAGTGGTGTTTACTTGTTTCATGGTACAAGTTTTAATGAAATAGATAATAGCATGAATGCTGATATTAGAAGAATTGTTGATGCGGTTTGCGATACAGATGGTGTGTTGCATTTACTAACCAACGATCTGGCTAAAATTATAAGCATTGAGCATCCCGAATCGAGCACCCCTAATTTTTCTAGTATCATTATTGAAGGCACAACAGGAATTATACCTTATAATGGTTTCTATCGTCCGGATGCCCTAGCTTTAGATGCCAATGGTGTATTTTGGTCTTGTGCATCATCTAGATGGGTTAAAATTTTCTCATCACAAACGGCAACTCAGTTTTTAAATGACGGTGAGGCTTTTGGTATATCGGGTCATGTATATGTAGACGCGAATGGTAATGGGCAGATGGATGCTGATGAGGTTCATCCAAATCAGAAAGTAACTTTGAAAACCCATTCTGGCGATATTTACGAAACCTATACCAATGCCGATGGTAGCTATTATTTTCCTTATCATGATAATGCGGGAGACTACGAAATTATACTTCCGGTAATACAAACCTTTGTTACACCAGGATCACGTCAACATAGTTTTAATGTTTCTGATACAAGCACGAATACCGTATTGCCTAGTTTTAAATTATTACCAAAAGATTCAGAGTCGGTTGTTATCAAATCGGCGGCTAAGGAAGGTGCTTGGGCGTTTTCTCGTGATGGGTTTAACAACACCTTTACAACAGCGGTAGGCAATGCATCGGCTTCAAAAACATTTAATAGTGTAACCATCGATTATGTTTTATATAACGAAAACCAAAATATAAGTATGGTTTTACCTGATATAAAAAGTGTGAAGGTTACCAGTTTAAATTCAAATTCCAACCTTCATATCATCGATAAACTAACCATTGAGCCTAGAAGCCATAGATGGGAAACCAATTTAGAAAATGGTGAATATACATCATCTGTACAGTCAATTACACCTATAATTACCAAACAAACCGATACGGTTAAGCTTCAGTTTATATTGCCAAAACTCAATCCGCAAGAAACCTATGTGATCGAGGTGGAAACCGAATTGTTTAGTTCATCTCATGTTTCAGAATCTATAGGCTATGGTGTTAAAAGTATTACTAGTGCCGATTTTACAGAAATGAACTCAGTAAAGTTGATTCCTAGAAATCCGGCTTCTAAAACGGGGTTTCATGATTTTGGAGCGCCTTATGCGCCACCAACAAGTTCCTTTAGTTCGACTTCAGCCACAAATCATTCCGAAGTTATTTCCAACGGACCGTTTAGTGCAGCTGTTATGGCGGCTCTCGATCCTAATGATAAATTAGTTTCTCCTGGATTACCTAATGCTTTAAATGAAATTCCGTTAAATGAAAAATGGCTAACCTATACCATTCGGTTTCAAAATGAAGGTAATTTTTCGGCAAAAGATATTTATGTGATTGACAAATTAGATGACAAATTTGAAAAGCATTCCTTAACGGTTTTAGAAAGTTCACACCCTATGACTGTTGAAAATATAGGTTCGGATACGGGTCAAATCGTGAAATTTAATTTTAATAATATTTACTTGGATTTCAGTGCGAACGATGAACCCGCCAGCCATGGTTACTTGAAGTATATGATAAAAGCAAAGGATGATGTGGTTATAGATGATATCATGGAAAATAGTGCTGACATTTATTTTGACCAAAATGCGCCAACTTCAACAAATACCACACGAAACAAGTACATTGAAGCCACTTTAAATGTGGATGATATCGCTAATAATGAATCACTAATTAGCTACTGGCCAAACCCAGTAAGCGATGTTATTCATGTGAAAACAGGTTCAACATTTGAATTTAAAGCTAGTGTTTATAATCTATTAGGTCAAGAAATATTTTCAAAACAGAATGTATCTCAGTCAGATTCTATTAATGTATCTGGATTAATTTCAGGAATTTATTTGCTGAAGGTTGAGGTGAAAAATGGCACACCAAAAACTATAAAATTTATAAAAAATTAACCTGTGCATATTGGACGCTCTCTCATTAATTTCCGTTATGTAAATTGCTAAAATGAGGAAGTTTTTTGAAACGTTATTCTGTTTGTTAGGGCATATTACTTTTCAAAAGCTTCCTCGTTTTTATTTCAAAGTTAACTTCTGTAACCTCAGTGATTCTCTGTGAAGCCTCTGCGAATCTCCGTGTAACAATAATTCACTTTAGAATCCAAATACAACAACCTCTTAAAAATAAGCCTTCAATTGTACAGATCCAGAATGAATGGTTCGGCTAGTTTCGGTTTTTCTTCCGAAGTAACTCAAATTCAAATCCAAAAATTTAGTCAGTTTTCGTTGAGCCAATAAGCTCCAAGTAAAGTTTTTTCCAGGCTGTAAGCCTTCTAAAATCTGATAGGCCACTGGGGTGTTTGAATCGCCATTAAAGGCATTTGAAATAAAGTTGAACTCCCCATTTATGGCACTCTTCTCACTGTTTCCAAAGGAAAACGAACTCCCGTACTTTTGTTGTTTTAGCGTTTCTTGGTCACCAATCGTATTGGTTTTTGTAGTGCTTTGATAATAAATATCGAAACTAGAGTTGGTGTTGAATAAGTAAGATAACTTCGGATTTAAAACCGTTTCGTCTAAGTTGTAATTTTTGCTTGTGAAATTTTCACTTTTGCTTTCATTCGTGTTCAATGCCGATAACAAGTTAACTAACCAGTTTTCGGCAATTTTATGATTGAAATTTAATTGATGGCTGCTTAAACTATTTTCAATAAAGCCCACCGAAAGTAAATTTCGGGTACTGTTTTCCAAATAGGTGTATGAGGTGGTATAATGTTGTTTGCCACGGTTAAAAAAGAAAACATTTCTAAAATTAAGCTGTAAGCCTAGTAAGTCATCTTCACTATTTTCAAAGGGGTTGAGGTTAAATCGGCTGCCTTCGCGTCGTAATTTACTATCGGTTAAATAGCTGGTTTGGTTATAAAAATGCGATAAAAACTTTTTGGTTTTATGGTTGGAAACCGACCATTGCGCAGGGTTTAAGGTAAGGGATAGACTCCATCGGTTTTGATGTGTTTTTACATAGACACGATTAGGTAATAACACGCGAATATAGGTGCCTTGGTCTTGAAATTGAGCCAATTCAAACTCTTCGAGCTCTTGGATGCCATTGCCGTTGTAGTCAATCCATGTGTACGAACCTTGGCCAGGCTCAACTTCCACGTAAGTGAAATCCTGAAGCGGCAAGCTACCCGAATTGGTTTCAAAAATGGTACTAAAGAAAATAATATTGTTGAATAATTTCTGACTAAACTGGAGCCTCGAGTTTAAAGAGTGCTCGTCATCAATAGTATCATCTTCATCTTTTAAACTACGGTAATTGGCATACAAACTCAAATTGGTATTTTGCTTTTGAATGAGTTTCGAATCCAAATAAATCGTGTTGGAAGTGTTTACCTTTTGAAGGGTGTTATTTCTAATACTGTCGTTTGTTCGGTTTATATAACCTACTTCAACAAAAACTTTGGTGCTATCACCAACGCCAACAAAGGCTTCGTAGGATTTGAACCGCTGACTTAAAGCCGTGAGTTCTTGGGTGCTGTTGTTTTTTTGTACGTTGTCTTCAAAAGCTATTTTGGTACCCACCCAACTTTTGTTCATATTATAGGTAATGCGGTTGTATGATCTTGAAAAGGTTGAATTGTTTACTAGAGCATTAGCATTTAAAAAACTAGAGTAGGAGCTTATATTGAATTTGTTTAGCTGTAAATTAATATTTGCAATGTGTCTGTTTCCGTTAAATCCGTCGGCGAAATTAAGGTGTTCATAGGTATAATCAATAAGTCCTTTTTTCTTGTGAAAGAGTTTGATACCTGTATTTAATAGGTTTTGATTTCCTAGATTATAGCCTATCCCGTTTAATGGTGTGGGATCTAAGTTCCAATCGCGATTAAATTCTGGGTTATATAACCCTTCAATATTCCGATAATTGGCACTTACATAATCATGATCTAAAAATAGGTTGACATTCCATTGATTTTCTTTTTTTACGAGGACTTGATTGATGGTGATTTTTCCGGCCAGACCATCATTTTGATCATCATCGATATCCGAAAATAAATTTTGATCGTTTTTACTTCCGGAACCTTCAAAACGTATGCTTGTTTTTTCGGTGGGGTTGTAAGCCCCATTTACAACTGCTATTTGTAATTTTTTAGGTGCTACTAGTTGTATAATTGGTGCGTATAAACCTAGTCCGTCGCCAACATATTCATAAATATTATTAATGGCATTAATGCTACTTAAGTTGTATGCACCTTGATTGGGACCTACCAAAGTAAAGGTCACGTTATATAATTCGTCATCCGGATCGTTTGAAAACACAAAAGCTTCTTCGCCGTTAATGAGTTCTTTTTTATAAAGAATGCGGTTTTGGTTGTATTCTGCGCGCGACTCCGATGGGGCAACCATTTTAGTTTGGTCATTTCCGGCCTGTGCTAGAATTTCCACTTGGTCTTCCGAGAGATTTTGCTGCAGGGGTTGGTTTTTAGCATCATTTTCAGAGTAGATGGAAACCCCTAAACTAAACTTTTTGCTCGCGTAGCGACCGCCGCCATATCCCACAAAACGGGTATAGTTGCGCTCACTAAATTGATAGTCGATGGTGATACGCATTTCGGAGGTTATAGGAAAGGTGGGGTTAAATATAATCTCACCAGCGTTATAATCGATAATGTAATCTTCATTTTCACCTCGTTTTAAAGCCACGCCATTGACATAAACGGTTTCACTACCCGATACGATTAATACAAACAATTCGCCATTGGGACCTTGTAATTTATAAGGCCCTTGATTGCCTTCTTGAGCGGTAAATTGGCTGCGTGTAAATTGTCCGCGAACTAATGCACCAGCAGCAAAAAGATGAGTTTCCTTCTCTTCAGAACCTAGGTTTATGTTAAAGTTTAATCCCTGCACACGCTTGGAGAATTTAGCAAAATAAGAGTCGGTATTCACAAGATCGATATCACCAGCGCGTATATTCCAACGGTCGCTAAACATTTCAATAAAAACCTGGTCAAATTCATCCAAACGTTGCGAATAACCACTTTCTTGTAACGGAATATTAGCATCCTGAATGGAAGCACGCAAAGATACTTTTTCGTTTAATTTTCCTGTGATTTGAAGGTCTAGCTCACTATTTAATACCGAATTTTGATTGTTACCAACCGTAACACCTCGCGAAATGCTTCCCGAAGTCGATAAGCCATCAAACGGAATAAATTGATTCGAGCTATTAGATTGTTTCAGTTTGTATAAGTTTTGATGGGAACTGTTGTTATTCACAATAATGCTTTCATCTAAATTTTTATAGGTCCTGGTAAGGAAGTCAGGAAACTTTAAATAATCGATAATAATACTATCGGTGTCTACAGGTTTTTTAAAGGTTAAAAGTGCCTTAGCAAAATCTACTTTGTAATAGCTTGAATCAATTATGGTACTGTTCTTGGTTTTAATAGAAAACACGCTAGAATTTATACTAACTTGTTCAATAAAAATAGAGTCTTTTACAGCTACTTTTTTAGATCTATAGTTATTGGGTAGATTTTGTGCAAACCCACAAAAACCTATAAAAACCAATAGTATAGAAGTAAAAAATTTCATCGGATACTTAAACTGAAAAAAACCAGAATTATTTTGAAAGTGTAACTTGTTAAAACTGCCGTAAAATAATAGCGTAAAAGTAACGTATTATTTATTTTAGCAGCAATCTGTACAATTTTGTCGAAAAACGAAAGGTTTCCTACAATTTTAGGAGCTTTTAATAGCAAAAAATAAACGAATGAAAATTATATCATACAATGTCAATGGGGTTAGAGCCGCTTTAAATAAAGGTTTTATAGAATGGTTAATAAGTGCCAATCCAGATGTTATTTGTTTACAAGAAATTAAAGCCTTAAAAGAACAGTTGGACTTAACACTATTTGAAGACGCAGGATATAATTATCACTATTGGTTTAGCGCTCAAAAAAAAGGGTATAGTGGCGTGGCTATTTTGTGTAAAACGGAGCCCAATCATGTAGAGTACGGTACAGGCATCGAATCTATGGATTTCGAAGGCCGTAATTTAAGAGTAGATTTCGATGGCGTTTCCATCATGAGTTTGTATTTGCCATCGGGAACTAATGATGCCAGATTAGGGCACAAGTTAGAGTACATGAGTATGTTCCAAGCTTATATCGATCAGTTAAAATTAGAACATCCTAATCTTGTTATTTGTGGCGATTATAATATTTGCCATGAAGAAATAGATATTCATAACCCTAAAATGAAAGGTGTGTCTGGATTTTTACCTGTAGAGCGTGAGTGGATAGGCGATTTTATAGCTAGTGGTTTTATTGATTCTTTTCGATTTGTGAATCCAGAATTACAACAATATAGCTGGTGGAGCTACCGCGCCAATGCCAGAGCTAATAACAAAGGTTGGCGATTAGATTATGCGATGGTGTCGGAAACCATACAAGAAAAAATTAAAAGAGCCGTTATACTAAGCGACGCGGTACACAGCGACCATTGTCCGATTTTACTAGAACTTGAAATTTAACTAAATTACTAATTATAGAACCCAATTAACATGATTAAAAAAAGTGTTTTTACCATTTTTACAATGGCTATTTTAGCCTCTTGTGTGTCTCCTAAAATATACAAGGATCTAGAAGCTAAATACGCCGAGTTAAAGAAAGAAAACCGCAAATTAAATGAAGATTACGAATCTTTATTAAAATCGAAAGCTCAGGCGGAAAACGATTTTAAACAAACCAAGAAAGCTTACGACGAAACCCTTGCCGAGCGTAATAAGCTGCAAGCTGAGTACGATGCTACCGCTGCAAATCTAGAGGCTTTAAAGGATTCGTATGCGGCACTTGAGAAAAATAGCTCTAGAGCCATCGCGTCAAACTCAGAGAAAAACCGTGAGTTGTTAGCGGAGTTGGAAGCTAAGGAACAAGCTTTATCTGCCGAAATTACACGTCTTGAGCGCCTTAAAAAAGAGCTAGAAGATCGTTCTAACCGTGTGGCCGAATTAGAAAGTGTTATTGCTGCTAAAGATGCTGCCATGAATAATTTAAAAGACGCTATTTCTAGTGCTTTAACCGATTTTGAAGGTAAAGGTTTAACTGTAGAACAAAAAGACGGAAAAGTCTATGTGTCTATGGAAAATAAATTACTTTTCAATTCAGGAAGTTGGGCTGTCGGTAGCGAAGGTCGTCGTGCTGTGCAACAATTGGGTAATGTTTTAGGACAGAACCCCGATATCGCTGTGTTAATCGAAGGTCATACCGATAATGTGCCTTATTCAGGTAATGGTCCCCTGACTACCAACTGGGATTTATCTACCAAAAGAGCGACTTCCATTGTGAATATCCTAAGAGAGAATAAAGCGATCAATCCAGAAAATTTAACGGCAGCAGGTCGCGGTGAATTTGCACCAATTGCCTCTAACGATTCGCCATCTGGTCGTGTTACAAACCGTCGTATTGAAGTGATTTTAACACCAAAATTAGACAAATTATCCAGATTGTTACAAGAACAGCATTAATTGTAGATCAGTGATTTGGGCGTTACCCAAGGGTCGCGCTTTACGTTGCAAGTCCGCGCTCGTACCTCGCTGTGGGCTTTCCACTGCAATCGCTAACGCAAGTTGATATACTATAAAAACCTTTCAGATACATTGATGGCTGAAAGGTTTTTTTAACTTTATTACTTAAATAAAAATGATACTTAAGGGCAAAAATCAGCCTTTATACACCAGGAAATAAACACTATGAAATACAGTATTCTACCTAAAACCAATATAAAAGTTAGTAAAATATGTTTGGGCACCATGACTTTCGGAAATCAAAATACCGAAGCCGAGGCCTTCAAGCAATTAGATTATGCCTTAAGTGAAGGGGTTAATTTTTTAGATACCGCCGAAATGTACCCTGTGCCAGCAAACCCAGAAACTTCGGGAGCTACAAGCACGATAATAGGGAATTGGTTAAAAAAATCAGGTAAACGGGACCAGGTTATTCTAGCCAGTAAAATTATTGGGCGTTCTAGCGATTACTCTGCGCACATTAGAACCACGGCCTTAAGCGGAAACTCTATTCAAGAGGCCGTGGATAAGGAGCTAAAACGTTTACAAACCGATTATATAGATCTTTATCAAATCCATTGGCCAGAACGCGATACGAATACCTTTGGCACTAGAGATTACAAACATAATCCAGACGATTTTTGGGAAGATAACTTTCATGAAGTTCTAACGAAACTAGACGATCAAATACGAGCAGGTAAAATTGGTCATGTTGGAATGTCTAACGAAAAAGCTTGGGGTGCTATGCGCTTATTAGAAGAATCTAAAGCACATAGTTTGCCTAGAATGCGTACCATTCAAAATGCGTATAGTTTAATTAATCGTGCTTTTGAAGGCGATATGGCTGAAATTTCAATGCGGGAAGATCTGGGCTTATTAGCGTATTCCCCAATGGCTTTTGGTGTGTTATCTGGAAAATATATCAAAGGGACGGATACCGATAAATCGAGATTAAATCTTTTTCCTAGGTTTTCACGATACAGTAGTGCATCATGTATCGAGGCTACTAAAAGGTATTTAAAAATTGCCGAAGAAAATAATATGACTTTAGCGCAAATGAGTTTGGCTTTTGTAAATCAGCAACCCTTTGTAACGAGTAATATTATTGGAGCAACAACCATGGCACAGTTAAAGGAAAACATCGATAGTGTCCATGTCACATTATCTGATGACCTCATGGAACAAATCAATGCTGTGCATGCCGAAATTCCTAATCCTGCGGTTTAGGGAAATTATAATTTATATAAATGGGTTCTTAGAGACCATTTAGTTTTAAAAAAAAAGGCTGTCTTAAATTCAACTTTAAGACAGCCTCTTTTACTTTGAAAATTTTAAAATTTACCTAGTGCAATTTGCAGTCCAGGTTTCGCCATTTTCGTTGTAAAATATATTTAAAGTGCTTTCATCAATTTTAATATAACTGGTTTCGCTACCACCTATATTAATATTGGTTTCTTCACCTTCTTCAAACTCTATACCTCGAATACTTGGAATATCGTCGTTTGAAAAATCAAAATCATATTTATCGTCGATTTTTGTCACAAAAACACTTCCGTTTTCTGTGCTTACTGTAGTGCCTTCACTGTTATATCCTATTTCACCTCGGTAAGTACCAGCAAATAAATTGTTGTCGGCAGGGTTGTCATCCTTACTACAAGAAGTGAAAATTAATGTTACGATGACAATTAAGCTACATGTTTTAATTAGTTTTTTCATTTTAAATGTTTTAGTTAAACGTTTGGTGTAGCTACGAACCCAAAATCCCTAAAAGTTTATATGTTAACAAGGTTTTAAGGTTTTTAACATAAATTTTGTAGACTAACTGTTATTCTAGAGTTGTCATGTACTTAATATGCTTTTTGTATTTTAGATTAAAATTACATGAGTCCGAAAAGTAGATTTTGTTTTTATAGGTGGAATGAATTGTTTCTCGTCATTTCGACAAGGGGTGTAACGAACGAGGAGAAATCTTCGTGTTAAGGAGATTCTTCCTCATTTTTCATCTGTATGACAACTATTCCACCAAAGCTTTTAAGATAGACTCAGATTAAAAAATGTATGAAAAAAAATAGATTAGGAAACCGTTCGTTAGCCATTGCTGTCATTTGTATGGTAGGAGGCTTGGTTTTAAAATATTTTAATATCTACCAAGGATATACTCTTGAAATACTACTTGCAGGTTTCGAGGCTGCTGTTGTAGGAGGTGTTGCCGATTGGTTTGCAGTGCGTGCTTTGTTTCAGGAAATTCCTATTCCGGTTGTTAAAAAGCATACGAACATTATTGTAAAAAGTAGAGAAAAACTATCGGCCGGGATTGTCGATTTAGTGAATAATGAATGGTTGTCTAAAGACATGATTCGCGATAAAATTGCTGGGGTGTCTATGGCAAAACCCATTGTAGATTATTTACTGAAGCAGGAAAATCAAGAATCGATACGAAAAACATTAAAACCAGAGTTAGAAGCCTTAGTCTTGAAGTTGGATCATGAGGATGTTGTTCAGACTCTTGAAGGTGTTATTAGACCCGCTATTAAGGGAAATAATGTGGCAGAGCCCTTAGGGAATTTATTAAAGCAAACGGTAACTCATAAAGATCATTACGGTGTGTTACATGTGTTTTTAGAGGTGTTAAAAGAAAAAATAGCCTCGCCATCGACCTTAGAGTTTTTAGTTGCTGAGGTGCATACGCTTGTTAATAAGCAAAAGGAAGGCACCCTTATAAAAGGGTTTTTAGTGGAGGCCGGAAAAGTTCTGGGCGCCATAAAGCCACAACGCATTGCCGAAGGTATACAGGAACAATTAGTTAGGCTTATTGAAGAAATTCAAAGCAATCCAGGAGATCATAAAATCATTAAAGCCTTGGATGAGCAGCTTTATAACTATGCAGAGCGTTTGAGTTCTGGTGATGAAAAAGCTCAGTCTGATGTTAATGCCTTTGGAGAACAATTTTTGGAACGTTTAATCGATTCAGGAATCGTTCAGCAAGCATTAACCCGAGTTAAAAGCATGATAAAAACGCATTTGTTTGAAAATGACAACGAGTACACCATGCTTATTAAAGATAAGGTGAACGACATGCTCACATCTTTTCACGACGATACCTCAAAATTACAGCAGACCGATGCTTGGTTAAAAACGACCATTTTACAACTTATAGAAACACATCATCATAAAATAGGTGAGTTGGTAAACGAAAGTCTGCAAAAACTTTCTAATGTAGAATTGGTAAAGCAAATAGAAAGTAAGGTAGGGGAAGATCTTCAGTATATTCGTTTAAACGGTGCTATTGTTGGAGGTATTGTTGGTATGCTTATTATGATTTTTAAGTTGTTTGTTTTAGACTTACATGTCTAAATGAAATCGAAGCCCCGCAATAGCGATTGAAGCGGCATCCTTTTTTGTACTTGTCGAAAACTTTGTTTAAACTCTAACTTGGATTTAAAAATGTTACATAATGTTTTCCCGAAACTATGTTTTGCACAAAAAAGATATAGCTGAAAGCGCGGTGCTTGCAATTGCCCAAATAAAAATAAAACAAGTTATTTGAGAGCGATGTTTCGTGTTTCAGAAAGAATATAAAACTAAAAAACCCCAAACTAAATGAATAGTACGGGGTTTTTAGTTATTTAATTTGATTACCATCTTTATCGAAAAAGTGGTACTCTAAATATGTGTAAGCATCTCTTGGTAATATTTTCACCCATTTTTTATGTTCTAAAAACCATTTAGAACGTACAGATGGAATGCCTTTTGTTAAGAAGGCTGCTATGAAAGGATGTGTGTTTAGGGTCACCTTTTTATAGTCTTTTTTAAATAGTTTTTCAAGATCGAAGTTTATCTTTTGTACAATGCCTATTGGCGCTTCTACTTCGGCACCATTGGAAATGGCATCTGGATTTTCTTCTCGTGTTTTAATGTTCATTTCTGGACGTACACGCTGTCTTGTAATTTGTATCAATCCAAATTTACTTGGAGGTAATATTTTGTGTTTGGCTCTATCGTCTTTCATTTCATCGCGAAGATGATTGAAAAGTTTTTGCCTGTTTTCGGCATTGGTCATATCTATAAAATCGACTACGATAATACCACCCATATCACGTAAACGTAATTGGCGCGCCATTTCGGTAGCCGCAATAAGATTAACCTCTAGTGCTGTGTCCTCCTGGTTGTTGGCTTTGTTAGAACGGTTTCCGCTGTTTACATCTATAACATGTAGGGCTTCGGTGTGTTCTATCACCAAGTAGGCGCCTTTTGCCATAGAAACGGTTTTGCCAAAGGAAGTTTTAATTTGTCTTTCGATTCCAAATTTCTCGAAAATCGGAACATTAGACTGATACAATTTCACTATTGATTCTTTTTTTGGTGCAATTTCTTGCAAATAATCTTTAATTTGATAAAAAAGCGTTTCATCATCAACATGAATACTTGTAAAGGTGTCGTTGAATATGTCTCTTAAAATAGAAGAGGCTTTATTCATTTCACCTAATACTTTACTAGGATGATGCGCTTTGTGTAGCTTTTTACACATTGCCGTCCAACGACTAAGCAAATTTTGTAAATCTTTATCTAGTTCTGCTACTTTTTTGCCTTGTGCTACAGTACGAACAATAACCCCAAAACCTGGTGGTGTAATACTTTTTACCAGGCGTTTTAATCGGTCTTTTTCTTCGCGGTCTTCTATTTTTTGAGAAATAGAAATGCGGTTTGAAAAAGGGACTAAAACAATATATCTACCGGCAATAGAAAGCTCTGAGCTTATTCTTGGGCCTTTGGTAGAGATAGGTTCTTTTACGATTTGTACTAATAGAGACTGATTAGATTTTAAGGCGTCGACAATTTTGCCGTCTTTCTCAATATCTTTCTCAAATGGGAAATTTTTTAAAGAAAAATCTTTTAGTTTACCTGTGCTTACACGTTTTGTGAATTTTAAAAGAGAAGGTAATTTTGGACCTAAATCATGATAATGCAAAAAGGCATCTTTCTCATAACCTACATTAACAAATGCAGCATTTAGTCCAGGAACAGCTTTCCTTATTTTGGCTATAAACACATCGCCAACAGAAAAGTCGTTACTATCTTCATCCTTTTGTAATTCAATAAGTTTTCCATCTTTTAATAAGGCAAAATCAACATTGTCGGAACTAGATCGAATAATCAATTCTTTATCCATTGCGTTAATTTTTATCCATACAGTCTGGTTAGAAGTTAAAAGTTAAGAGTTAAAAGTTAATAGTTTGAGATTAGAAGTTTAAGGTTAAAAGCATTTGACACTTTTAAACCCATAACTAAAAACCAGCAACCATTAACTAGTAACTAGAAACCAATAACCATCAACCAAATGGTATAGATGGATTATACATTATTTTATCTGATGTTTGCACACCAGACCACAGGATTTTTTAAAATCCGTGGAGTTTTACAGACTTTTTTTAAAGCCTTAAAACTCATTTCAAAGAACTCTTTGTTTCTTAAATCAAAAAAAGTAGTTAATCTAACTACTTTTTTGATTTATTTTTTCTTCTTGTGACGGTTAGCGCGTCTACGTTTCTTACGTTTGTGTGTCGCTACCTTATGTCTTTTACGTTTTTTACCACTTGGCATAAATAGTGTCTTTTAAGATTAATAATTCGTTTTAATGCTGAAATCAAATTCAGCTAATGCATTCTTATTTTACGTCCACATTTGTTTTAACGCCCTCAACAAAAACTTTTGCAGGCTTAAATGCAGGGATATTATGAGCAGGTATTTTAATAGTTGTGTTTTTTGAAATGTTTCTACCCGTTTTTTCAGCTCTTGTTTTGATTATAAAGCTTCCAAAACCTCTTAAGTAAACATTATCACCAGCTTCTAAAGAAGTTTTTACTTCTTCCATGAATGTTTCAACCGTTGCTTGAACATCACCTTTTTCAATTCCTAATTTCTCAGAAATTTTTGCTACTAAATCAGCCTTCGTCATTTTTAATATTTTATTATGGGTTACTATAAATTCTAAAAGGGATGCAAATATAAGGATTTAATATTCAATATTTCAAACCTAATTCACTTAAATTTAATATTATAAACGTTTATTTTTACGCCCTTTATTTAAATAATTCATGAATTTTTCAAAAAATATAACTCACTGGTATTCAAATAATAAGCGTGATTTACCATGGCGTAGAACCAAAAATCCGTATCATATATGGTTGTCTGAAATTATTTTACAGCAAACACAAGTGAACCAGGGGTTACCATTTTATGAAACTTTTGTGAATCATTTTCCGTCAGTTTTTCATTTAGCCGAAGCAAAAGAAGCTGAAGTTTTAAAATTATGGCAAGGATTAGGGTATTATTCTCGAGCTCGAAATTTACATGCTTCGGCAAAATATGTAGCCAACGAATTGCAAGGAGCGTTTCCGAATAATTATAAGGACCTATTAAAATTAAAAGGTGTTGGTGATTATACGGCAAGTGCTATAGCTTCATTTTGTTTCAATGAGCCCACTGCCGTAGTCGATGGGAATGTTTACCGCGTGTTGTCGCGCTACTTTGGTATTGATACGCCTATAAATTCTTCAAAAGGAAATAAAGCGTTTAAAGCTTTAGCACAGGAATTAATTGATAGAAAAAATCCTTCCGAGTATAACCAAGCGATTATGGAGTTTGGGGCGATACAATGTAAGCCTAAAAATCCCGATTGCTTAACCTGTGTTTTTAAAGATACCTGTGTGGCTTTTAATGAAAACCGCATTGATGCTTTACCCGTTAAAATTAAATCCGCGAAAGCGAAAAAGAAATATTTTAACTTTTTAGTATTTGTTAGTGGCGATGATAAAACCATTTTAGAGCAACGTGAAGGCAAAGGTATTTGGCAAAACTTGTATCAGTTTCCCTTAATTGAAACGCCAAGTGATATTACTGAAACTGCTTTCCAAGAACATTTAAGTGCGCATACCTTATTAAAAGGACAAGATTATAAATGGAGTCTATATAATAAGGATGCGATTGTACATAAATTATCGCATCAACATTTGTATACTAGATTTTGGATTATCAATATAAAGCAGTTAAAAGGTCAATCGATACCTATTAATAGTATTAGAGATTATGCGGTTCCTATATTAATTGGTAATTTTATAGAGCAGTTTAATTTTTAAACTACGGGAATGACCACTTATGTATGGTTGTTGTTGTAGAATTTCTTATTTTCGAATCAAAACTCGAATACACCTATATTTTTTTATTAATTTTAAAATCATGTGCGGCATTTGGGTTATTTTTGCTTTTCTAATTTTATAATAAATTATGTCTGGAACGTTAAATAAAGTGATGCTAATTGGGCATTTGGGTGATGAAGTGAAAATGCACTACTTTGAAGGTGGTAATTGTATTGGGCGATTTCCTTTGGCGACAAATGAAACCTATACCAATAGACAAACCAACGAGCGTGTTACCAATACCGAGTGGCATAATATCGTGGTTAGAAATAAAGCTGCCGAAGTTTGCGAAAAGTATTTAAGCAAAGGTGATAAAGTATATATTGAAGGGCGTTTAAAAACTAGAAAGTGGATGGATGATAAAGGCTTAGAGCGATACTCTACCGAAATTCATTGTACCGATTTTACCTTTTTAACTACTAAAGGTGAAAGCGGATCTCAACCTAGTTCTAGTTCAGCAACCCCACAAAAAACAGAAGCGCCAACCGCTCCAGAGTCTAGCTCTAGGGATGAAGGTGCGGATGATGATCTTCCTTTTTAATATGAAAACCATGATTTTTCAAGATTTAAGTTTAACTAAACCAATAGCCATTGGATCCTGATCCTGCCAGTTTCATTGCACTTTTTGTTGCCGTAGATCTTCCCGTAGTTCTTGGCTTTGTATTATTATTTGTGCTCTTAGTGTGTTCTGCCCTTATTTCTGGTGCCGAAGTCGCGCTTTTTTCATTAAATAGAACCGATATAGAGGAAGGTTTTGAAAATAAATCCCGACGCATACAAATTATAGCCAAACTTTTAGAGCGTCCCAAAAAACTATTAGCTACCATATTGGTTGCCAATAATTTTATAAATATCGCTGTTGTTATTCTATTTGCCTTTTTGGGGGATATTTTATTCGAGCATATTGCGAGTCCGCAACTTAAATTTTTTGTAGAAGTTGTTGTCGTTACATTTTTAATCTTATTGTTTGGTGAGATTTTGCCAAAAATTTACGCCAGTAGAAACAACCTTAAGTTTGCTGTTTTTATGGCTTATCCGTTAAGGGTATTGGATGTTTTGTTATCGCCTATAAGTTTACCAATGCGTAGCGTGACTTTAGGGATTCACAGCAAGTTAGGTAAGCAGAAATCGAATATTAGTGTCGATCAACTTTCTCAAGCTTTAGAGCTTACCAGCGAAGAAGACACCACTAAAGAAGAGCATAAAATTTTAAAAGGTATCGTGTCTTTTGGAAATACTGATACCAAGCAAGTGATGCGCCCAAGAATTGATATTTTTGCTTTAAATATAGAACAGAAATATGCCGAGATTATGCCCGAAGTGATTGCTAACGGCTATTCGCGAATTCCCGTGTATCGCGATAATATCGATACGATAGAAGGGATCTTATATGTAAAAGACTTATTGCCTTACATCGATAGAAAACAATTTGATTGGACGAGTTTGTTACGCGATCCGTTTTTTGTGCCAGAAAACAAAAAGTTGGATGATTTAATGACGGAGTTCCAGGAAAAGAAAGTACACTTAGCTGTTGTGGTAGATGAGTATGGCGGCACATCGGGACTTATTTCATTAGAAGATATTATCGAAGAAATTGTTGGTGATATTAGTGATGAGTTTGATGATGAAGATTTGACCTATTCGAAATTAGATGAAAACAACTATGTTTTTGAAGGCAAAACCGCATTAAAAGATTTTTATAAGATTATTAAAATTGAAGATGAAACGGTTTTCGAATCTAAAAAAGGAGAAGCTGAAACGGTCGCAGGTTTTGTTTTAGAGATCTCAGGAAGTTTTCCAAAATTAAACAGTAAAATAAATTTCGAAAATTACGTTTTCACTATTGAAGCGCTCGATAAAAAACGTATCAAGCTTGTAAAATTTACAATACTATAATGAAGAAAATAATATACGTTTTGGTTCTGGTACTTTGCTTTTTCTCCTGTGAAGAAGATCATGTCCCAAAGCCTAACGCATTTTTACGATTAGAATATCCAGAGGCCGTGTATAAGGAATCTACCTTCGATATGCCGGTTACTTTTGAAATTAACGAACTCGCTACAAAAATAAAGTTTCAAAAAGTTGAAGCCCCAACCGAAAGTTATGGTGTGAATTTGGTGTATCCGTCGTTAAAAGGGACGGTGTTTTTAACCTACAAGTCGATTGACAATAGTGAAGAGAATTTAAAGGATTTCCTTAGAGATGCTCAAAACTTTACCCAAAAACATACCATTAAGGCCGATGAAATTCCAGTAAGACCATACGAGAATTTTAAACGTAAAGTTTATGGTGCTTTCGCGGAAGTAAAAGGTGATGTGGCCTCGCCAGCGCAGTTTTATGTAACCGATAGTGTACAGCATTTTTTAACTGGTTCGCTGTATTTTTATGCCAAACCGAATTACGATTCTATTTTACCTGCCGCACATTATATTGAAAAAGATATACGTCATATCATGGAAACCGTAAGGTGGAAGTAGGGAAGGCGAAGTGTTCTGATTACCTTTTTAGAAAGGCTTTGTTGAACCTTCTGTGCTGAATGTTATACTTCTTTATAGTAATAAAAGAAAGAGGCTGTCTTAAAAGTTTTTTAACTTGGTGTATGTCAAGTTGAGCTTGTCGAAACCCATATAAACTATAGGTGTTAAGATATTTCGACAGGCTCAATATGACATAGCCTTTTACTTTTCAGACAGCCTCTTTTTTATAAATCTAAATAGATGTTTTATCTATTTAAGCAGCTTTTTTAGTGCAACAAGCTTTGTCGCAGTTTTCTTTACAAGCTATTTTTTCACCGTTTTCCTTATCGGCTTTGCAACATCCACCTTTACAATCAGCTCCACAAGCTTTCTTTGCCGCTGAAAAATCATCAACAGTTTTCATATCATGAACCGAATAAGTATCTGAAACTTTTACTACCGTTTCTTCTAATGATGCTGGTGTTACCTTAGCTTCATCATACTCTACCATAGCTAATTTGTTGTCAAAATCTACTTTAGCCGATTTTACACCTTCCATTTTAGTGATTTTCTTTTGGATTTGAGCAGCGCAGCCCATAGCACAAGTCATACCTTCTATGGTAAATTCTGCTTTGGCATAAGTGGCATTAGGATCTAATTCCTTTGTAGTTTCAGTAGCCGTTTCAACTTCAACGGTTTTAACTTCAGCATTTTTGTTTTTACAGCTAAAAGCGAAAGCTGTAATTAACGTAAGTATAAAAAGTTGTTTTAAAGTTTTCATAATTTAGTTTCTAAAGGTTTTGATGCAAAATTACTAAATTAAGCGGTCTACTAGGTTAAAAAAATCGAATTAGTACTTAAAAACAGGAGTGTATAGTGCGCTTAATATGAATGAAATCAATAGTTTGAGTGCTTGGTTTTGGGAATATGCTTGTAGAATTACAAGAAATATAGTAAATGGTATTAAAAAATATTTGTCAAAAAAAAGTAAAACGTTTGTCGTTTAATTAATTAGAAGTATATTTGCACTCATTTTTGAACAAAATTAATTAATAAAAACGTTACGCTATGTACGCAATTGTAGAGATAGCAGGGCAACAATTTAAAGTTGAAAAAGACCAAAAAGTTTTTGTTAACCGTTTACAAACTGAAGAAGGTAAGGAAGTTTCTTTCGATAACGTTCTTTTAGTAGGTGAAGGTGACAATGTAACTGTAGGCGCCCCAGCTATAGACGGAGCTCAAGTAGGAGCCAAAGTCTTAAAGCACCTTAAAGGTGATAAAGTTATAGTTTTTAAGAAGAAAAGACGTAAAGGATACCGTGTGAAAAACGGTCACCGTCAATCTTTAACAGAAATTGTAATTGAAAGTATTGTAACTTCGGGAGCTAAGAAGGCTGCCAAAGTTGAAAAGAAAGCTGCACCAGCAAAAAAAGCAAAAGCAACTAAGGCTGATGACTTGAAAAAAGTTGAAGGAATCGGACCAAAAATTGCTGAAACTTTAGCAGAAGCTGGTATTACTACTTTCGCTCAATTAGCGAAAACAGATGCAGCTAAAATCGCAGAAATCATTTCTGATGTTCGTGGAAACCACGTAACAGATACTTGGCCAGCACAAGCTCAATTAGCTGCTGATGGTAAGTGGGATGAGTTGAAAAAATGGCAAGACGAATTAGATGGTGGTAAAGCATAAGGCTTTCCGCTTAAGTTTAACAATATAAAACCTTAAGATCATGGCTCACAAAAAAGGAGTTGGTAGTTCGAAGAATGGTAGAGAATCAGAATCGAAACGTTTAGGCGTTAAAATTTTTGGTGGACAAGCTGCTATTGCTGGAAACATTATCATAAGACAACGTGGTAATACACATCACCCAGGTGAAAACGTATACCAAGGAAAAGATCATACTTTACACGCTAAAGTTGATGGACTTGTAAAATTCACAAAGAAAAAAGATAATAAATCTTACGTTTCTATCGAGCCTTTCGAGGCTTAAGAAATTTTTCTTAATGTATTAAAAAGGCCCTTTCTGTTTTTCAGGAAGGGCTTTTTCTGTTTACGACATTTTTAATCTAAACATAGTTTTTTAGTGATGTTTTGTTAATGTCCAACGGTTTACTTTACATCCTTTTGTAAATAAAAACCATACCGTGAACTTAATTAAAAACCTACTCTATATTGGTATTCTTACCATAACGACCTTATTACCGGCTCAAGACAAAAATGTAATTGCTCATGAAACAAAAATAAGCAGCATTAAAAATGCGCTTAATCGTGCCGAACAATTGAAAGATTCGGTTAAAATGGCTCAAGAATATGTGCATTTAGCTAACTATTATAAAAATTTAGGTTTAGATAGTGAGGCTCTAAAAAATTACCGCGTGGCACAAGGGCTCTACATAAAAAAGGATACCTTCTACATTAACATTAATAATGATATTGCTGCCATTCATCATAAACTAAAAAATTATAACGACGCGACATTATACCTTAATGAAAGCGTTAACCTATCTGAAAATCTATCCTATCAAAAAGGACTAGCTACGGCCAGTACGTTATTAGGAGGCGTAGCCGAAAAACAAGGGAATTATGAGGATGCCTTAACGTATCAATATACTAGTTTGGAAATTTTTCAAGCATTGAAAGACAGTACAGGCCTAGCCATTACCTACGAAAATATTGGAAGTATTTATGAAGATTTGGAGCAATACGATAAAGCGTATGGTTATTTTAAAAAGGCCTACTATTTTGAGTCTAATGCATCCTCCGACCTTAAAATAAATATTTTAAACAATTTAGGTGATGTTAATCGAAAGCGGGGGCATATTCAAAAATCCTTAGAATACACCCAACAAGCGCTAACCCTAGCTAAAAGTACCCAAAATATTAAACAAGAAGAAAGCGGGTTGAAAGATTTAGCACGCGCCTATGCCGATATGGGTAATTTCCAACAAGCGTATCAATACCTCTTAAAACAAAATGTTTTAAACGACCAGGCTTTTAAACAGAGAAACGCCGATTTAGTGGGTGCCATGGAAGTACTATACCATGTTAAAGAAAAGGAAGCCGAACTCAGTTTGCTTAATAAACAAAATCAAATTAATAAAACCCGTCAAATAGCCATCATCATTGCTAGCTGTGCCATGTTCATTGTTTTCATGGTTTGGCTAATATATTTAAAAAAGCGAAAAAGACAGGAACAAAGAATCTTAAAATACAAGCAGCAAATTCTTCAAGCCGATTTAGATATTAAAATTGCGGAAGAAGCCTCTTTAAAACGAGAAATTGAATCTAAAATATCTGCCTTAACCAATTACAGTCTCAATATCGCTCATAAAAACAAAATGCTTTCTAATGTTTCAAAAACCCTAACCAATTTGAAAAGTAGAAATGCCGATTTTGTAAAGTCAAAAATTGAAAGTTTAGCCAAAGAGATCGATTTCGATTTAGCTCGTGGAAATGAGTGGAACGAATTAATGGGGTACTTTGGAAAAATACATCCAAACTTTTTTGAAAAATTAAATTCTGAAGTTAACACGAAGTTGTCGGCCTCAGAATTGCGACTTTGTATGTTATTACGTCTAAATTTATCATCAAAAGAGATTGCTTCTATTCTTCATATCACACCCGAAAGTGTTCGTATTGCGCGATATAGACTCCGAAAAAAACTTCCTATCGATGCGAAGGCCGATTTACAAGCCTATTTGCTGAATCTTTAAGTATGTTTCATAAAGTTTATTGCAATGTTACCGACAGGTTAATGTTGCTATGCAATAACGCCTATTTCGGACTCCAAGTTACCTTTTGTTAATACAGATTTTAGAAAAAAACCATCCTTGGAAACTAGTTTTGTCCGAAACTAAAAATAATAAAATGATGAAAAAACAGTACGCATTATTATTAACCATAATATGCTTTTCGTTTTGGGGTTATGCTCAAAATGGAAATATTCAAGGGAAAGTAATAGACGAAAATGGTCTGTCTGTTCCTTTTAGTAACGTAATTATTGAAGCTTTAAGTAAAGGTAATTTATCTGATGAGGATGGGAAATTTACTATAGTAGATGTTCCAGTTGGAAAGCATGCTGTAAAAGTAACGTATATAGGATACACAACAGCCGAAACTAATGTAGATGTGGTTGCTGGACAAACTGCAGAAATTATTATTGTAATTCGCCCAACATCGGTAGCCTTAGAGGATGTTTTAATTACAGGCTACAACAGCGGACAAGCTAAAGCTTTGAACGCACAGAAAAACAAGGCTAATATTACTAACATTGTGTCTACCGATCAAATTGGTAAATTCCCAGATTCTAATATTGGTGATGCGGTTAAACGTATCCCTGGTATTACCATGCAGGTCGATCAAGGAGAAGCTAGAAACATTATTGTACGTGGTTTAGCACCACAATTAAACTCGGTAACTTTAAACGGAAGTCGTATTCCATCGGCCGAAGGTGATAACCGTAACGTACAAATGGATTTAATTCCTGCAGATATGATTCAGCTTATTGAAGTGAGTAAAGCAGTTACTCCCGATATGGATGCCGATGCCTTAGGGGGCGCTGTAAACTTAGTTACAAGAACATCACCTGAAGGTTTCAGATTATCTGCAACTGCTGGTTCTGGTGTTAACTTTATTTCTGGGAAAAGAATTTTAAATGGGTCATTTTTATTAGGTGATCGTAGTAAAAATGATAAATTCGGATGGATGCTTTCTGCCTCTATCAATGATAATGATTTCGGATCTCATGATGTGGAAGCTGAATGGTCTGATGAATTTGAATATTACAACGGTACCGATGTTGAAGCAGTTGATGTAGATCCTTATACTAACGTTTTTGAGCAACGAAACTACATCGTACAACGTATTCGCAGAAGTTTCTCAGCAAACTTTGATTACGATTTTGATTCTAATAACAGTATTTATCTAAAAACCATTTACAACTGGAGAGACGACCGTGAAAACCGTTATGTTCTAGAACATAGTATTTTAGATGGTGAACATATTGGAGTTGGTGATTTTGATATTGTTAACAATGTACCGACACGTTTTCCAGTTGAAGTAAAAAGAGAAACTAAAGGAGGTATTGATAATAACCGTAATAAAAATACGCGTTTAGAAGATCAACGTATGCAAAATTACAGTTTAGGAGGTGATCACTTAGTTGGGAAATTAAAAGTGGATTGGATGGCATCTTATGCAAAGGCTTCTGAAGAGCGTTTAAATGAGCGTTATGCGGTATTTCAGTCGGAATATATTATTAATAATGATGATTCTGATTCAAGATATCCGATTTTTACAGCAGCAAACCCTGCCGATGCCGATGATTTATCTAATTTCGAATATGATGAAATCACCGAAGAAAATCAATACACCGAAGAGCAAGACTTTAATACTTTTTTAAATTTTGAATTACCAGTAGATTTATTCGGACAAGGTGACGGAACCATTAAATTTGGAGGTCGTGGTCGTTTTAAAAATAAAAGCAGAGATAACAGCTTTTTTGAGAATGATTTAGAAGCAATGTACCCAACACTTGCCGATGTGCCTACACAAAATTTAACAGATCCAGATTATTTAGCGGGTAGTAAGTATAAAGCAGGTTATTTTGCTTCAAATGAATGGTTAGGTAGCTTAAATTTAAATGGAGGAGACCCTGTTCCAGATGAATATTTACGTGAGAATTTTGATGTAAGAGAAGATGTTTATGCTGCATACATCATGGCGCATCAAAAGTTATCTAATAAATTAAGTGTTATTTTAGGGGTAAGAGTTGAAAACACCAACTTAACAGCCACAGGTAACGAAATTGAAGATGAAGATACGTTTATTAGCGAAGTGACTAGAAAAAATTCATATACTAATGTGCTTCCTGGTGTGCATTTTAAATATGATGCTTCTGAGTCTACTGTATTTCGTTTTGCCTGGACGAACACTTTAGCGAGACCTAATTATGTGGATATTGTTCCTACAGTCGATATTGTTCATGGTGATTCTGAAATTTTCATTGGAAACCCAGACTTAGATCCAACAACTTCTATGAACTTCGATATCATGGCCGAACATTATTTTAAAAGTGTTGGTATCATCTCTGCAGGGGTGTTCTATAAAAACATTCATGATTTCATATATACTTCTCAATATGAAACTGAAGATGATAACTTCGGAAATGGAACTACAGGTTATGATGTGTACCAGCCTTTAAACGGCGATAAAGCTTCTGTTTTTGGAGTGGAATTCTCTTTCCAACGTCAGTTAGACTTCTTACCTGGTTTTGCTAAAAACTTTAGTGTTTATGCAAACTATACTCATGTGTCATCAGATGCTGAAGGGATTAAAAATGAAGATGGTGAGGAGCGTTCAGATTTGGACTTACCAAACACGTCACCAAATTTGGTAAATGGTTCTTTAGGATATAGCGACAAAAAGTTTAGCGCTAGATTATCGGCGAATTTCTCTGATGCTTACATCGATGAAATTGGAGGTAATGCCTTTGAAGATAGATATTACGATCAACAGTTTTTCTTAGATTTCAACGTTGGTTTTAACATCAATAAAAACTTAAGTGTCTATGCCGATTTAAATAACATAACTAACCAACCATTACGTTATTTCCAAGGGCAAAAAGATAGAACTATGCAAGCCGAGTTTTACGGAAGACGTTTCACTTTTGGTATCAAGTATGATTTATTCAAAAGAAAAAAATAAAATATAAATAGGAAGCTGACCGAGAAGTCAATTAGAATTGATGTGTTGGATTGGGCTTGTCGAAACTGCAAAACCTTAGCAATGGTTAAAGTTTTTCCACGGGTTGAATAGGACAACAAGGGTACTTCTCAGTCAGCTACTTTTAAAAAACATTAATGAAGAAATTACTTTTTGTAGGCTTGCTAGCTTTAGCAAGTTCATGTCATAAAAATTTACCAGAAATAGCACCCGATGTGATCACCGAGCATACGATGCACGATTCTGATGATCCAGCCATTTGGATTAACCCAAGTGATGCTTCGAAAAGCATAGTTTTTGGTACCGATAAAAATACCGAAGGTGCGATTTATGCTTTTGATTTAGATGGAAAAATCATTGAAGATAAAACCATAAGAGGGCTAAAGCGACCGAACAATGTGGATTTAGAATACGGCTTTAAAATCAACGATTCTACCGAAACAGCCATTATCGCTTTTACCGAAAGAGAACGTAAAAAAATGCGTTTGTTTGCCGTACCAGAAATGATTCCTTTAGATGGTGGTGGGTTTTCAGTTTTTGACAATGCTCAAGAACCAGAAGGCGATTTACCAATGGGAATTGCACTTTACAAATCGCAAGTATCCAATAAAATATATGCTATTGTAGGAAGAAAAAACGGGCCTTTAGATGGGTATTTGCATCAATACGAATTGTATAGTGACAGTTTAGGGGTACAAGCTAAATTGGTTAGAAAATTTGGAAAATTTAGTGGTAAAAAAGAAATTGAAGCTATTGCAATTGATAATAAAAATGGTATCGTTTATTATAGTGATGAAATGCATTGTATTAGAAAATATTATGCAGAACCATCAAAAGGGAATGAAGAAATTTCATGTTTTGGTAGCGAATATTTTAAAGAAGATATCGAAGGGATTGCTATCGCTCAATACGAAAATAAAGGTTTCCTTATCGTATCAAACCAGCAAGCGCATAGTTTCAATATTTTCGATTTAGAAACCAATGCCTTTATTAAAGAACTTAATTTAGGTACTGTTGAAACCGATGGTTGCGATGTTACCACAGTAGCCTTAGGTGATAAATTTCCAAACGGATTATTTGTTTCTATGAATGATGATAGAAACTTTTTCTTTCACGATTTAGCCAAATTGAAATTGTTAGAATAAAAGAACTCGAATAAATACGTTTTGTTTTTGTACCACATGATTTCACAACACAGTGGTCGAGTTTAGCCGAATAATAACGGAATATCGTTTTCGTTTTATTCGGCTTTTTTTATGACATAAGGCTATTAAAAAGGATACCCTATAGCGAAGTTTAGCACCGATTCCTGAGTGTCGAAAGTATAGCGTTCACCTTTGGGTAAAGCCGGATTATGAAAAGGTGTTGCTAGATCTAAACGAATTACAAATCCTTGAAAATCAACACGGGCACCAAGGCCAACACCCATACCTAATTCTTGCATAAACGAGCTTGTAAATTTACCTCCTGGTAAAGCTGGGTTTTCAATCGAGTTCCATATATTTCCAGCATCAACAAAAGCGGCGCCTTTAAGGAATGAATAAATAGGGAAGCGGTATTCTATATTGGCTTCTAAACGAATGTTACCCGTTTGATCAAAGTAGGTGTCACTAACCGTTGATCCGTCAAACGTTCCAGGTCCTAAAGAGCGTATTCTAAAGGCGCGAACGCTATAAGGACCTCCCGAAAAATATTGTTTTACATTGGGCAGTAATGTAGAATTCCCATAGGCGATACCGTAACCTCCAAAAATACGGCTGGCCAAAATATGGTCATCGTTAAATTTATGGTGGTAGTAAATATCAATATCGGCCTTGGCATATTGTGCATACTCTAAACCAAATATTTCACTAGGGCTGCCATCTGCATTATTTTTACTGATTAAGCTTAAAGAGTTTCCTGCAATATCCAGCTTGGTGTTAAAATAGATTTGATCGGTTTTACGAGTTTCTAATAACCCATTGTATGTGAAGGAAAAGGTGAGTCCGCTTATAAATTCTTGCTCAAAACTGTCTTGCATGTATGGGTTGTCATCTAATATCTGCTGAAAGGCATCGGTGATGTTCCACGGCTTGGTATAACTCACCGTTATAGGATTGACTTCGTAAGTTACTAGTTTATTAGCATCCCAAGTGTATCCAAATAAAGCTGTGGCTGAAATTAAACTAAAATATTCCTTACGGTTTAAGTAATCAAGGCTTAATGAAGTTTTGGATTTTGGAATGTTATACTTGAAAAAATGTGGACCAACTTTTATAGGGAAAATAATTCTAGGAAATGTTAATTCTCCAGTTAGACCCAATTGCGTACTACTTAATTTATCGGCACCCTCACTACCTCTAGTGAATTGGGCTTCATAACCAAATTTAGCACTTAGTTTAAAGCTTTCTCCACCTTTAAATAAATTTCGGTTTATCGATGAAACCGAAATTGCTGGTCCCGTAAAGTTATTGGATTTGGTAACCCCTTGTAATTCGACTTGTAAAGCTCTTTTATTTAATGGAGATAAGTAAATGTTGGCTTCTAAACGTCCTAAGCTATCTGTTAAAGCAGAGTCTATTTCTTTATACTGAATATTAACAAATTTGTAAGTGCCAATTTGAGATAAGCGTCTAGCTGTGTTTTTAGAGGTTTCCGCATTGTAAAGTTGCCCCTTTTGAATGGTTACAAAAGGATCAAGATATTTTAGCTTAAAAAATAATTCGTCTTGTTTGTAATTTTTATCATTATAGGTTTCGGAAGGAATATTTACAGAATCGGTTTCTATATTGTAATGCGGATAAATATTTATTCGAGAAATTTCATAAGGAACAATGGCCTGTTTTGGCGTTTCCGGTTTCATTTTTAAATATAAATCAAAGCGTTTGTTTTTGTACTGATTCGTGTCGGCTTCAAAAAGTAAAAACCTTTCATTGAAATTATAATATCCTCTTAGTTTTAGGGACTGATCGATGCGCTTACGCTCTAACTGCATCAAAGGCAAATCAAAACGCATACCCTTTTTTATAACTGTTTTGTTAAGATGCGCTTTAATATTGGCGCCAATGGGTTGTGGTAAACTATCGACGGCGTAATTTTCCATTTTATAAGGTTGGGCAACGTCAACATGGTAAGCTGCAGAAGCCTTTTTTTCTTCTTCAATAAATTCTGATGATGCCGAACTATAAAAGAACCCTCGATTATCCAAACGGTTTAGTAATAGAGATTCCACTTCAATAGGTTTAACATCACTTTGATATATGGGCTCTTCTCCAAAATTTTTATTTAGCCATTTATTTATAAACCCTGGGTGTTCTTTCTGGTTTTGATAGTAAAAATACAAGCCTAAATACATGCCCAAAATTTTACTATTCGGTTCTGGGTTAAGTACCGAATTAAGGTTTGTTTTTATGACATCTTTAGATTTGTCGGTTAACGTTGAATCACTTTCTATCTCTAGCGTAGCACCAGTGTACAAGCGCTCATCTTCAGGGATGTATCGCGATACACTGCAAGCGTAACACAGGAGCACTATAGTGCTTAAGATTAAAAAGTTTTTACACGACATATTCAAAAGGTTTCTCTATTTGGTTTGTTTTTTGTTTTTAGTATCGACGTTTTCTTGAGTTTTGGAAGTTGAATCGTTTAAGGCTTCTTTTTTCTCTTCTTTTTCTTCTTTCTTTTCCTCTTCTTTTTCTTGTGCTGCTTTAAACATGGAATCCCAAAGTTCTTTAAATTTATTAAACTCTTGGGTAAAAAGAATGGCAATTCCTGTAGCGATAGTTTGTCCGTCTATTACATTTTCATATTCATTTTTTCTGAATCCACGAAGTTTATAACGTCCATCTTTTGTGAGCATATACTCAAGGCTTACATTACCAATTAAAGGTGTGGGCTCCCTACTACCTTGTATGGCAACTTCGCTACCAACTTTAACAATTAAACGGTCGTGAAACAGTTTTTTCTGTGCCGCGATGTCTAAGTTCGTTCGGTCTTCTGGAGCATCACCTTGATAATCGGTGTAGCTGTTTAATCCGAAATCCAAATCAAAACCAGAGTCTCCTAAAAGTTTATCTGAAAACACATTTAATTGGTCGGAGAGTGCGCTGTTTAAGTTATCTCTAGCTATGGCATTAAATCCGCCTTCACTACCATCACTGTTAGAGTCCGGATAGAAACGGTTTAAAACCAAAAGGGAAAAAACTTGCTTGTTTAAGGCGTCTGGCTCCTGATTAATTTGTTGCACTCGTCCGTAAATCTGACCACTAGCCATGCCTTGATCATCTTCGGGCATGTCTAAATTAAAGGATAGAACAGGAGCGGTTAGTTCGCCGTCAATATTTAAGTATACAATAAAGGGTAATACTTGTTGGAATCTACCTTGATCGGAAATATCGGCCCCAGAAGAGGTTGATGCCATTAATCCAGCTGCCGAAGTTTCAATATTATATATGGCACGAATGTCTAATGCAGCGTCAAAAGGACTACCGGACCATGTCACACGACTTTCGGGAGCTAACTCAAATCGTCTGTTTACTAAATGGTATAGACTCATCTCATAATGCCCTCCAGAAACGTTGTACACACCAGCCAAATTCATTTGTCCGTTTGGCCTCATCGTAAAATCAAATTCACCTTCACCAAAAACTTTAAAATTATCGTTGGTTTGTTCGTCTATGACAATGGAGAAAGTGGCATTTTTTCCAACTTTTATATAACTAGAAATATCAAAACCTGTAAACGTGCTTGTTTGTTCGCTGGTTTGTGTTAATATGGCATCGGGGTTATTTCGATTTACGAAACGTACTATCCCATCGCGCGACTCGACATCGACCGATGAGGACGGCATAACGTAAGTCACATCTGTTTCAGAATCTACCGTAAGTTTTAAATCCACTTTCGGAATTTCCAAATCACCAGTAATTTTCGCGTCAGCATCAAAAACAATTTTGCCATATAGCAGGTCGTTATCATCCTTGGTAGCATTTAAAACTTGAAAGTTTTTAGCACTCAGACTTAAATCGAAAGTCGGATTAATAAAGGATTCTGTGTCGATATTTCCAGCAATGTCGAAGGTGTTATTGTTTTCGTCTTGAACAGTGAAATCGGTAAAATAAACACCTTTATTATCAATTTTTAAAGTTTCATCAAGTAAAGCAAAAGCAGTATTGAATTTAACAATTTTGAATTTGGCGTTGCTGAAATTTATGGTTCCATCATAATTAGGCTTTTCAGTAGTGCCACTAATTTTGAAACGCCCTTTAAAAAAGCCTTCAGTTTCTGAAACTTCTCCATCGGTAAAACCTTCTAAGGCATGCATGTTGAAGGCGTTAAGATTGAGGTCTAAATTTAAATTGGCTTTATCACTTTCTGCTTTATAATTTCCAGAAAGGTCTAAATCAATTTCGCCTCCAGAAAGCGTGCTTTCTAAGGTATAGTTGTTAGCTCCAACCGATTTTCCATGTAAACTTAAACGCCCCATATTTATGTTTTTAACATTAAGTTGCGAGATGTCTAAGTCGGCAATAATTCCGGGCTTATTAAGTGGGTCTTGAACAATAAAGTCACCGTTTAAAACCCCTTCAGCCAAGGGGGTTTCAGGATTAAAATATTCTAAAATTTCACTTATTTTAAAGTTTTTATATTCAACTGCGATATGGTCTGTATGCACTTTGGGTAATTGGTCCGTGACTTCTACCGACTGTTCGTTTTTGGTGATTTTAAAGTTATTAAATGAAATTTTATCCTTTGTAAATAGGATGGCATTGTCTTCAGGGATGCTCCAATTTTCTTTATTTAGCTTTAAGCCTTCAGGAAAAACATGAAATTTAATATCGTTTTCAACACCTGTTACAACAGCCCTAACATCTGTAAGTTCGGTGCCCTTATAGGCAGCATTAAAATCTAACTGCAATTCATTATTCTTTTGTACACCTGTTATATAGGTTTCAGGAAGTAATAGTGGTCCTGCGTTAATTTCTTTAAATCCTAAATTAAAAAGAAACTCATCCTTATAGGTGTTAATTAATACCGATAAACTGTCAATGGTATTGTAACTGTAGTTTATATGAGGCGCATCAACAATGGCTACTAATTCTCTTTCAAGTTCTTTGAATTCGACATCTATTTTAACGGTATCAATCTCTTTTAGGTTTACTAAAAACACATTATTTATTACGGGTGATTGCGAGAGTTGGGCATGTAATTTTAGTTCTACAGGGTTTTGAAGCGTGTCGAAAGTAGCGCTTCTGTCTTCTCTATAAAAGTAACTTAACACATGATGTTTAAGGGCTTTGCTAAATACGAGAGGTGTGGCATTAGATTGTAAATCTAGATTTAGTATTTTGTTTTCAATTTGTAACGATGTAGTGTCTTCTCGAACATGTGCGTTGGCTTTTAATTGGCCTAACAAGTAGGTTTTACTATCATAAACCACAACGCCATCGCTTAGCATGGCGCCAGCGTCGAAACTTTTAGAGTCTCCCTTGAAATTTCCGCTTAGGGTAAATCCTGTTTTAATATCTTGTTCTGTTAAACCTAGCGCTTGGAGGTTGGCGCCAGCTAAATTAAGGTCCATTTTTAATTCTGGGGCTATAGAATCTAGAATAACAAAGGCATCTAAATCGATATCAATATTCTGGTCTTTATAAACGGATATAATGTCACCTTGTCCTTTTGTAATGTCACCATCTATTTCCAAATTTTCAATGGGATACTCATTGTAACTAAAATTATTCACTACAGCTTTTAATTTAGCATCTAATTCGTTGATGGTTTTTCCGCTGCCTTCCGCATCAACTGTAACGCTTAATTTGCCTAGTTTTTCAATATTTAAAAGTTTGTCTAATTCGTATTCTTCAACCGTAATGTGGGTTTTAAAATGAATGTCGTTAAGGTTGTCAAATTGACCTTCGATACTCGCAAATCCTTGCTCTGATACCAGTTTGCTATCGGTTGCTATAGCATTCAACGAACCAGAAATATTACCAGATAACATCATTTTATTGGGGATATTTATCGTAGAGTCTGATAGGGCCACAAAGCGTTCAATGTCCGATTTTTTTGTGGTAAATCGGTAGCTAGGAATTTTAAATTTTAACGAATCAGTTTGTGTGGCATTTTTAATTTGACCTTTCAATACTAATTTGGTAGAATCACCCCAAGACACATTAAAACTAGGGATTTGAATGTCTGAAACATACCCTGATGCTTTGGCGTGGCCAGATAGCCTTTTTTTACTTAGTATTTGTAAATATTCATTGTTTTTTAAATCGGGTTGAAAAAGAAAAATATCATTAAAATCGAAGCGGAATTTTGAAAGAACAAGGTCAATTTTCGATTTTTCAGGGGTATTCATGAAGCTGTTAATCTCTGAATATTCCATATTCAAATCACCGAGAACCAAATCATTATTAAGAGCGATATCTAAATTTTTAAGAGCTAAGTTGGTGTTGCTAAAAACGGCTTCTGTGCTTAATTGTTTTAAATGTAGCCCCGAACCTTCTTGAAATTGTCCTTTTTCAATATGTATACCCACGCCACTTTTGTTCATATAAGCAGTGTTGGCAATAAGGCTGAGGTTTTTAAAATCTAAAGCATCGGCATTAAAAACGCCCTTCTGAGCTTTATGGTTATTTACAAAATAACCGATGTCGTTATTTTCTATATGTGCTTGGTTAACTTTGATGTCAAAATCAGGCCATTCAAAAGCTTCAGAATTATTGGTTTCTGCAGCCTCAGAACTATTTGCGACGTCGTTTAATTGGAGTTTTATTGTAGAATGTCTTAAAGCGATTTCATCTAAATAAATGCGATTGGTCTCTAGGTTAATATCTGTCGATTCTGCAGAGAAATCGTTAATAGTGGTATTTAATTCTAAATTAGAGGTATTCGATTTGTAATGTACTTTAACCGCTTCTAAAACAAACGATTCAACTAAAAAGGAAGGTAGCACGCTACTTGTGGTATCGTTATCTATAATTTTAGATTCGTTTTGAATGACATCTATTTTAGCTTCAGAAATTTTAGCCTCTGGAGCATTAAATACCATGCTATCAAGATCTATTTTCTTTAAATCTAAAAAGAGTTCGTTAAACTTTGCTTTGGTATTTATGCCAATAAGTTCGTCGTCGAATGATATTTCGAAATCTTTTAAATCTAAGTTTCTTAGAATAAGATTCATGCTAGTAGAGCTGGTGTCTACTTCGGTAACAGCAGTGCTGTCTTCGGAAGCAAAAGCATCAATTAGGAAATTAAAATTATAACCTACTATAGAGTCTTTGCGCCAAATATGGGCACGTACACCTTCCCAATCTAAGCCGTCTACACCAATGCTTTTTCCTGTAATTAAAGGAAGAAGTGCAATGTTAGCTTCTAAGGATTTTGAATAAAGTAAGGTGTCTTGTTGTTTGTCTTCTAAATAAACGCCCGTAATTTTTATATCACCATCAAAGGTTAAAAAAAGCGATTCGATGTCAATTTTGGTGTCTGTTTTGGAGGTAACATAATCGATGGCTTTATTTTTAATGAAGTTTTGCGCCCAAGGTGTTCTTATGACTAAAACTAAAAGAATAAAAAATAAAAAAAAGCCAATAATAACCTTGCCAAGGATTCGTAAACCACGGTATTTCTTTTTTTTGGGTGTAGGACTTTCTTTTGTTATGTTTTTTGTTTCTTCTTTCAGGTGTAGGGGTTTATTGCTTTGAAGGAATAAAAGTAATGTATTTTAAGATTATTTTAACCGGTGACTCCGTAAAATTTCTTGTACGATTTTTAAATGATGATTCGTGTGAATTTCTAAAAACCGCATGGTCTGTTTTTTAGATAAATTCCCAAAAATATGATGTTTAAAATAAGCATGAGGGTCTAGTGTTTTTATAATACTTAATGCTGTTTTAGCATGTTCTAACTGTTCGTGTAAATCCTTATCGGAAATGCTGATGTTTTCAGAAACTACTTTTTTTGGCGCTTTGACTTTGCCTCGCGGAAAGGATCCGAGGGTGAAAATAAGCCATCGTGTTGTGTTGAATTTAGATTTGTATTCGTTAGGATTAGACCCGGCCAATACCTCACAAACCACATTAAAGACTTTTAAACTATGGTCTAGGTGCCACCCAACAGTTGCTTTAGAAATGTTTGTATCTTCTATGTTTTTATTAGTGATGTTTGATTTAATTTCTAATAAAAGTGATTGAAGTTTCTGTAAAGATCTGTTAATCATAGCCTGAATTATTTTTAAAAGATATTAAATTAATCCTTAACTTTAGTGGATTCCAACTATAACCAACCTATTGTTTCATTTAAAACTAATATGATATGCTACCCTTTAGATCTGAAATTAGGAACTCCCCATCGCACCCTACTATTAAAATTTTTTTAAGTGATGAAACTCTTGTACCTCGAGTTAAAAAGCATTTAGAGCATTTTGAAGACATCGAATATTCAGAAATTAGAAAAACCCACGGCAGAAATCGTGAAGAAGATAACATTACAGTATTTCTTAAAGACCATGTGGATATCAATAAATTGAAGTCGTCTATCGATTCCAGTTTATGGTGGTATTTTGAAGAAGATATGGTAGAATAATAAGTGTTAAGAATTTTAATGATGAATTTTAAGGTGTTCGAGCGGAGTCGAGAACTAGGATTTTGAATTAAAAGATATTCCTCGACTGCGCTCGAAGACCGTTACGAAGGTGTAAGTTGTTGTCTTTTGTAGACTATGGTTTATGTAGATGTCTTGATGGAATTTGGTAGATGAATTGAGTTCTACATTTGCGTTAGGGATTGAACGGCTTGTTTGAGCTCCCCGACCTTAGGAGGGAGCGAGTAGTGAAAGCCCGACCCTTTGGGTAACGCCCAACTTATCCATATTGTTCCTCTTGCATCAGAATTGAAATTATAAACAAAATCCCAAACATTGCTGCTTGGGATTTTGTATTATAATTGATAAGATTTCCGCCTACGCGGAAATGCAATATTAATATCTGTAGTGTTCTGGTTTGTAAGGACCATCAACGGTTACGCCAATATAGCTGGCTTGCTCTTCACGTAACTCGGTTAATTCTACACCAATTTTAGCTAAGTGTAATTTCGCCACTTTTTCGTCTAAAGCTTTAGGTAACATGTAAACCTTGTTTTCGTAAGCATCGGCGTTTGTCCAAAGCTCGATTTGCGCTAACGTTTGGTTGGTGAATGAGTTACTCATTACAAAACTTGGGTGACCTGTAGCACAACCTAAGTTTACTAAACGACCTTCGGCAAGAATGATAATGTCTTTACCGTCGATGGTGTATTTGTCAACCTGAGGTTTGATGGTGTTTTTGGTATGACCGTGGTTTTTGTTTAACCAAGCCATATCAATTTCATTATCGAAATGTCCAATGTTACAAACGATCGCTTTGTCTTTTAAAGCTTCGAAATGACGCGCTTGAACGATGTCTTTATTTCCTGTAGTAGTGATAACAATATCAGTGTTACCAATAACAGTTTCTAGTTTTTTAACCTCAAAACCATCCATGGCTGCTTGAAGCGCACAAATTGGATCGATTTCAGTTACTGTTACAATACTTCCAGCACCTTTAAAAGAGGCAGCTGTACCTTTACCAACATCGCCATAACCACAAACGGTTACACGTTTTCCGGCAAGCATGATATCTGTAGCACGACGAATCGCATCTACGGCAGATTCTTTACATCCGTATTTATTATCGAATTTCGATTTTGTTACAGAATCGTTTACGTTTATAGCTGGCATTGGTAAAGTCCCTTTCTTTACACGCTCGTAAAGTCTGTGAACACCAGTTGTTGTTTCTTCAGATAAACCGTTAATTCCAGCAGCTAACTCTGGGTATTTATCTAAAACCATATTGGTTAAATCGCCACCATCATCAAGAATCATGTTAAGTGGTTTTCTGTCTTCACCAAAAAATAAAGTTTGCTCGATACACCAGTCAAATTCTTCTTCGGTCATATCTTTCCAAGCGTAAACCGCAGTTCCTGCAGCAGCAATAGCAGCAGCAGCTTGATCTTGTGTAGAAAATATGTTACAAGAACTCCATGTTACTTCAGCTCCTAAAGCTTGTAAAGTTTCAATTAACACGGCCGTTTGAATGGTCATGTGCAAACAACCAGCAATTCTTGCACCTTTTAAAGGTTGTGAGTTGCCGTATTCTTCACGTAAACTCATTAGTCCTGGCATTTCAGCTTCGGCTAATTCTATTTCTTTTCTACCCCAATCGGCAAGCGTAATGTCTTTTACCTTATTTGCTACGTATGGAATTGTTTTTGTACTCATATCAATTTTTCTTTTTGTTAAAACCTAAACTTCATTGTGAATAGTACTTAAAATACTTAAATTCGCTTGTCAATAAAGCCCTGAAATATTTGGAGCTGCAAAGGTAATCAATAAGTTTTAGATTTTAAATGCCTCTTTATAAAACCATAACGCCTAATTTACAAACTACCGTTAAAATCTGGAAGATTGAAGAATCCTACAACGATTTATTTGATGCAGTGGCTTTAAAACCAGAAACCTTACAACGTGTTTTGGGCATGAAAAGTGAATTGCACCAGCGCGGTTTCCTTAGTGTACGTAAATTATTGGCCGAATTTGGGTATGATGATTTCGATTTATATTACGATGAAAACGGGAAGCCTCATTTAAAAGATGGGAAACAGATTTCTATAACTCATTCGTTTATTTTTTCTGCGGTGATTATCTCCGATAGTATTGTGGGTATCGATATTGAAAAACAACGTGAAAAAATTCCAGTAATCGCCCATAAGTTTATAGATTATGAGTTTGATTATTTAAAGAAGGATGCCACTGATTATATTAGGAAACTCACCACGATTTGGTGCGTGAAAGAGTCATTATATAAATTATTTGCCACGCCAGGATTGAGTTTTAAAGACTATTTTTTAGTGATTCCTTTTGAGTTGAAAGATCAAGAAACAAAGGCATGGATTGATTACAAAGACAAAAAACATCCTTATAATATTCATTTTTTAGAATTTGAAGGTTTTACCTGTGCTTATGCTGTTGACAGTGAATAGTTAATAATTAACAATGAATAGTTAAAAAAATAAGGCGTTTAACGTTAGTGAAATATTTGTGGTGAATAACATATACCAAAACATATTAAAATCGGTTTTAGAGAAAAAAAAGCTATTAGCGGTTTTAATAGACCCTGATAAATTTCCTGTTGAAAATTCTGCTTCTTTTCTACAAAAAGTAAACGACTCTCAAGCCACGCATATTTTTGTTGGCGGTAGTACGGTTGACGATTTTGTGACCGAAATATTGGTTGTTGAAATTAAGAAGCACACGCCGTTACCTGTGGTTTTATTTCCAGGTGATGTGACACAAATCACCAATAAAGCCGATGCTATTTTGTTTTTATCGCTTATTTCTGGGAGAAATCCAGAGTATTTGATTGGAAAACACGTTAAAGCGGTTTCAAAATTACAAAAGAGTACCTTGGAGGTCATACCCACAGGCTATTTATTAATTGAAAGTGGAAAAGTAACTGCGGTTGAACGTGTTACTGGTGAAAAGCCTTTGAGCAGATCGAACATTCAAGAGGTTGCTGATACGGCTTACGCCGGACAATTGCTAGGCATGAAACTCATTTACTTGGAGGCGGGTAGTGGTGCCAAATCAGCTTTAACGGGGTCTATGATTTCTGAAGTCAAAAAAACTATAAATATTCCGCTCATTGTTGGTGGCGGTATTAGAAGTAAACAACAGCTGGATGACGCCTACAACGCAGGAGCCGATTTGGTGGTAATTGGTACTGCATTTGAAGAGAATACTGCATTTTTTGAAGAATTAAAAAGAGAGAAACATTATGAAATCCTATAATGGGCATTTGGTAAATAAAGGGCATTACCACCGAAATGATTAAATAACGGAACCAGAGGTTCTTGATAAAATTTAAATAGATGAAAATATCCGTTGAATTAACCTTAACACCGCTTCAGGACAATTACGAGCCTGCCATTATCCATTTTATTAAAAAATTGCGTGATTCTGGTTTAACCGTTCTAGAAAATCCGTTAAGCACACAGGTTTATGGCGATTATGATAAAGTGATGGCCTTGCTAACTTCTGAAATTAAAGAAGCTTTCGAATTGATTGAGCGTGGTTTACTTTACATGAAAATCGTAAAATCTGATAGACACGACTATGAACCACATTTTTGATTGGTTTTTTTCGCAATATCAAGGGATTCCAACACACCTTGTGGTTTTGGAGTTTATTGGTGTCTTTTTTGGTTTTTTGAGTGTTTGGTATTCTAAACAAGAAAACATTTTAGTATACCCAACCGGTATTATTAGTACCGCAATTTTCGTGTATATTTTGTTTGTTTATAGTCTTTTAGGAGACATGCTTATAAACGCCTATTATTTTATAATGAGCATTTATGGCTGGTATTATTGGACTCGAAAAGACGCCAATAATCACGAGGTTCCTGTTACGGTTACTACAAAGAAAGAGCAGGTTTGGAGTCTAATCATTTTTTTGTTAACGATTATGTTTATCGTTATTTTTTACAAGTTGAACGATAAATTTAATGGATGGATCCCTTATGTCGATACCTTTACTACCGCCGTATTTTTTGTAGGTATGTGGTTAATGGCCAAAAAGAAACTTGAAAATTGGGTGTATTGGATTATTGGCGACATCATTTCGGTGCCCTTATACTATTATAAAGGATTAATGTTTACATCCTTTCAATATTTAATTTTCACAATAATTGCCATTTATGGCTATAAAGCATGGAAGAAAAGTTTAAACAACAGCCTTCAAATGTTATAAAAGTGGTGTTGTTTGGGCCAGAATCCACAGGAAAAACCACGCTATCCAGACAACTTGCGCGATATTACAATTCGGTTTGGGTGCCGGAGTATGCCCGTGAGTATCTTCAAAACAAATGGAATAACGAGCGCAAAACCTGTGAGCCGGAAGATTTACTACACATTGCCGAAGGTCAAATGCGCCTAGAAAACCAACTGGCTCAAAAAACAAATACGGTTTTAATTTGCGACACCGATTTATTGGAAACTAAAGTATATTCTGAAGTTTACTATTTAGGATCTTGCGATCCCATTCTTGAAAAATATGCTTTGGAAAATACTTACGATTTGTATTTTTTGACCTATATTGATACGCCTTGGGAAGCAGATGATTTAAGGGATAAACCAGACCAACGTGAAGCCATGTTTGAAGCTTTTCAAAATGAACTAATTAAATATAATAAACCCTATGTTTTACTAAAAGGGAGTAAAAAACAACGCCTTGAAACCGCCGTAAAACATATTGATAAACTAATAAAAGAAAATCCTCATGTTTGAAGATAGAGATATACAACAAATCTATAGCAAAGGCATTACGCTAAACCAAATTAAAGCTCAAGTCGCTCGATTAGAAGAAGGTATGACCTATTCTGTTTTAATTGGAGCCGCTACCATAGGAAAAGGAATAGAACGCTATGACGCTTCTGAGACTGAAAAATTAATCCAGTTATACGAAGCGAAGAAGGAAAACTTCAGCATTTTAAAATTTGTACCAGCTTCGGGTGCAGCTACAAGAATGTTTAAATTTTTATTTCAATTTTTACAAAAGTACAATCCTTCCAAAGAAACTATTGAGTCTTACATTGGTAAGGAGGCAAATAGCCAAGTGGAAACCTTTATTTCTAATTTGAAACAGTTTCCTTTTTATGATGAAGTACTTACCAAAGCGCATGAAACAAATCCGAATTTTGATAATTTATCTCGCGGTGAGCGTTGCTTGTATTTCGTAAAAATGATGCTAGATGAAGATGCTTTAAACTACAGTTTTTTTCCAAAAGGTTTATTGCCATTTCATCAATATAATGGAAAAATTGTTACCGCTTTTCAAGAACATTTGTTTGAAGCGACCTTGTATGCCTCTTCAGAAAACCAAGCAAATTTACATTTTACGGTTTCAGAAAAACATCAAGTATATTTCGATAAGACCCTTAAAGCGATTAAATCGGATTTAGAAGCCGATACAGGTGTAACTTTCAATATTTCATTTTCTTTTCAGAAGGAGGCTACCGAAACCGTTGCCTTAACCGCTAAAGATGAGGTTTATAAAAATGAAGATGGTTCTATTTTATTCAGACCAGCAGGACACGGTGCTTTATTGGAAAATCTTAATGATTTGGATCACGATATTATCTTCATTAAAAACATTGATAATATTGTCGTTGCTGAAAAAAATATTGAAGTATCTAATTATAAAAAACTATTGGCGGGTGTTTTATTAGAAGCCCAAGAAAAGGTGTTTGCTTATTTGCAAAAATTAACAGAAGGTACTGCTGAAGAAGCCGATTTTAACTTAATGGTTTTGTTTTTACGTTACCGATTAAATGTACCCGTGAGTGTCGATTTCGAGACCTATACTTTCGATGAAAAAACGGCATATTTAATTGATAAGTTTAACCGACCTATTCGCGTTTGCGGCATGGTTAAAAATCAAGGTGAACCTGGTGGCGGACCATTTTGGGTGAAAGATAAAAATGACGAAGTTTCGCTTCAAATTGTAGAATTCGCGCAAATCGATTTTAGTAAAACTGTACAGCAGGGAATCGTTTATAAAGCCACACACTTTAATCCAACCGATTTGGTTTGTGGTGTAAAAGATTATAAGGGGAATAAATTCAACCTTAAAGATTTTGTTGATCCTGAAGCTGCTTTTATCACTTCTAAAACGCATAATGGCGTCGACATAAAAGCTTTGGAATTACCAGGACTATGGAACGGAAGTATGGCCTATTGGAATTCTATTTTTGTTGAAGTGCCGTTAGAAACGTTTAATCCAGTAAAAACGGTAAATGACTTGTTGAAGCCTGAACATCAAGCATCCTAATGTTTGATAAAGAAAACATCATAAAAGAATTAAATTTTAAGGCCATTCGCAGTTCGGGTAGTGGCGGGCAACATGTTAATAAAGTGGCTTCAAAAATTGAATTGAGTTTCGATTTGAATGCTTCATTAGTGCTGTCGGACCTTCATAAAGAACGCCTGTTTAAAAAACTAGAAAACCGACTAACAAAAGATGGTCTTTTAATTCTATTCTGTGATGAAAGTAGGAGCCAGCATAAAAATAAAACCCTGGCTATTTCTCGATTTTTAGACTTGCTAGAACAAGCCTTAAAAGTAAGAAAACGCCGTATTCCTACTAAAATTCCAAAATCAGTCATAAAAAAACGTCTTAAAAGTAAAAAGCAACTGTCTGATAAAAAGGTAAATAGGCGAAAACCCGACTGGGATTAAAAAACTTTGTTTAAAGTGAGCTATTTACAAATTGCTTAGTAATTTTGCAGTGTTCTCATAAAGGGGTGCCCATGCCAGTGAACGATTATGAGTTTTTATTGAATAGGTTTGTTGTAAGGCATTAATTATTCATGATTAACTTTTAATTTTTAACTCCAAAAGGGCTGAGATCATACCCATTGAACCTGGAACAGGTCATGCTGTTTAGGGATTTGAATTAAATAAGATATTAAAACGTCCCATTTAATTCTATAAACAAACCAATAATTTAAAGAATAATAGCCTCTTTTTATTCGATCATCATAATAAGATTAATATGAAATCGAATCAGAAAAAATTAATAAAACCGCTTTTTATTCTTGCTGTTTTATTGTTGTCATTTAGCAGTTATGCTCAAGAAAATGATAAGCCGGTAGACTCTACGGTAACCGAAAATCTTGACGAAGTTTTAGTAAAAGCAGTACGTGTAAGCGCCGATGCGCCAATCACGCACTCCAATATGACTAAAGAACAACTGGAAAAACGTAATCTCGGACAAGATATTCCAACCCTTTTAAACTATTTGCCATCGGTGGTAACAACCAGTGATGCCGGAGCAGGTATTGGGTATTCTGGCATCCGTGTGCGTGGTACCGATGCCACTCGTGTTAACGTAACCATTAATGGGATTCCGTATAACGATCCAGAAAGTCAAGGAACCTTTTGGGTGAATTTAGGCGATTTTGCCTCTTCAACCGAGAGCTTACAGTTGCAACGTGGTGTAGGAACCTCTACTAATGGTTCGGGAGCTTTTGGTGCGAGTTTAAACTTGTTAACCGATAAAGTGTCGGATATCGCTTCCGCGGAAATTGCCAATAGCTTCGGAAGTTTCAACACCAGTAAACACACCGTAAAGATGACCACCGGGCTTATCAATGATCATTTTGAAGTATCCGGAAGGTTCTCTAAAATTTATTCCGATGGTTATGTGGATCGTGCATATACCGATTTAAAATCTTATTTCCTTCAAGGGGTATATAAAGATGACAATACCTTAATTAAAGTCTTAACTTTCGGGAATCAAGAGAAAACCTATCAGGCTTGGTATGGCTTAACGGCTGATGAGTTGGAAGAAGATCGTCGTCAAAATCCGTATACCTACGACAACGAAATTGATGCCTATTGGCAAGACCATTACCAATTGCATTGGAATCAACGTTTTGATAATAACTGGTCTACAAACCTAGGATTAAACTACACTAAAGGAAAAGGGTATTTCGAGCAGTATGAGGGTGAAACTACCGATATCGATTTATATAATGGAATTGTCGTAGCGACCGATATTAATGACGATGGCGAGCCAATAACCGATGTAATTCGTAGACGTTGGTTGGATAACGATTTTTATGTGGTAAATGCGAATGTTACTTACAAAAATAATACGTTAGAGCTCATTTCAGGATTATCATATAATACTTACTCTGGCGATCATTTTGGGGAAGTTATTTGGGCTAGAGAATTTGCTCCCGATGCCGAGATTAGGGATCATTACTATGATGGCGATGCTACTAAAAATGATTTTAGTGTATTCTCTAAAGCTACTTTCAAATTTGCACAAAAATTTACAGGTTTTGTGGATTTACAAGGACGATTTGTGCACTATACCACCGATGGGATTAACTCCGACGGCGTGCCCTTTGTAACCGATGCAAACTTCAGTTTTTTTAATCCTAAGGTTGGCTTAACTTATAAACACTGTGATTTTAATAGTTTCTATTCCTCTTTTGCTGTGGCTAACCGCGAACCTAATAGAGACGATTTTAAAGCTGGTGTTACCGAAAACGAAACCCTTTACGATTTGGAGTTAGGTTGGCGTTATAATAGAAATAAGCTTCAGGTGAATACTAATATGTATTATATGTATTATAGAAATCAGTTGGTGTTAACCGGCGAACTGGACGATGTAGGAAGCCCTATTCGTGCTACCAGTGGGAAAAGTTATCGCTTAGGTCTGGAAGTTGATGCTAATATTATGTTTAACCAATGGTTTAGCATGAATACCAACGTGACTTTAAGTCAAAATAAAAACAGAGATTTTACCACGTCTATTGATGGAGAATTGGTAGACTTAGGTGAAACCAATATTTCATTCTCTCCGAATGTTGTGATTGGTAATGCGTTTAACTTTTCGCCTATAGATCATTTACAGCTTTCGCTTTTAAGTAAGTATGTTGGCGAACAGTACATGGGGAATACCGATAATGAAGATTCTAAATTGCCAGATTATTTTGTAAGTGACCTTAGTGTAACTTATGAAATTATTCCAAAGAAAATTTTTAGATCTATTGTGATTTCGGGATTAGCTAATAATATTTTTAACCGTGAATACGTGTCTAACGGTTATTTTGGTTCTTACGATTACACCGATCCTACAAGTCCTACCGGAATTACTACCGATTATTTTGAAGGCTATTATCCGCAGGCGACTGCAAACTTTTTAGTAGGAGTGAATTTGAAGTTTTAGAGATTGACAAGTTGATCTTGTTGAAACTCGTGTTGAAGACCAAGAAGGTTTAATGCTCTAAAAGCAATGGCACGTTATCATTTTTATTAAACCTTTGATAAAAATTATATTTTAATTGAGCTTCAACAAGTTCAATGGTTGTTAGGTTGTTTTTTATGGCCTATCGAAAATTTATCGTGAAATTTGAAGTGAAGACACCTTAAAATTTCAGGCTGTTTGAGCTAAACGAATTTTAAATTATACAATAATCATCCTTGCGAGTTCCTGAAATTTAGGTGTCGAACAAAAAATTTAGATAAAGGTTCGTAAGCCTAGATTTTTTTGGTTCGTTTTTTCATCAATGGAAAAAATGAACAGTAGTACTTTTTACATAGGACGGCAATGATTTAAAAATCGTTTATCAGACCTTTCAGGTTTTTAAAACCTGAAAGGTCTTTTTTAGCTATTTATAATAAATAAGTTAATTCGAAATATAAAGAATATTGCCACTACGGTTCGCAGGGTAGAATTTTAAGGCACAAGTTAAGGCATCGTTGTTGTCTGCTTCTCCAGTTATAAAATTATAGCGGTTATCATCACCACAGCCACATGTGCCAAAAAGACCATCTGGAATAATTGCCGAGCATTCGCTTGGTGCATGGTTTGGGTCGCTAGCATCCCAAGCCAAAATATTGGCGCCGGTATTGGCTAAAATAATCCCTCTGTTTCCCACATTAGGAATGTATATGGAATTACCTGGGCTATTCAGTGTTGAGTATTGTGGTAGGGTTAAATCGACACTGTAATTCACATTAATGTCTAGTAAGTAATTACAATTGTTATCGTTGTTATTATCGCTGCTACAAGCTAATAATACAGTAAAAAAAAGTATAAAATAAAGTGATTTCATAGTCGTAAAATAAATGGCAATGTAACAATAAAAAGCAAATCAACTGGCGTTTATTTCTGCTTTCCTAGGGTTACATGTAAGAGATAACGAATGTACTTTTAAAATATTAAAAAATAAATGATTTAAATATTTTGTATATTTGTTGGACAATCTCGTGAAAACGGGATTTTTTTGTTTGCTGAATCCTTTGACGCCGTTTTGTTGGAGTATTTCAGCATCTTTTATAATGTTAAATAATGAAGTTATGAGTAAAGCATCGTACTATACACCAGAGGGATTAAAAAAATTAAGAGATGAATTAAGGCAACTTAAGGATGTTGAGCGTGTAAAAGCATCAAAAGCGATAGCTGAAGCAAGAGATAAAGGAGATTTAAGTGAAAATGCCGAATATGATGCTGCTAAGGAAGCACAAGGCATGTTAGAAATGCGAATTTCCAAGTTAGAGGATGCTTTAGCAGGAGCACGTGTTATTGATGAATCGCAAATGGATACATCCAAAGTTTTAGTGCTTTCTAAAGTGAAAATTAAGAACCAAACAAATGGTATGGAAATGAACTATACCTTAGTTGCCGATGGTGAAGCTAATTTAGCCTCAGGAAAAATTTCTGTAAATTCACCTATAGGAAAAGGCTTATTAGGAAAATCGGTTGGAGATGTTGCCGAAATTCAAGTGCCTAATGGGGTAATGAAATTCGATATTATTGAAATTTCAAGATAGATTTTTGAAGAGTTAAATTCTACGTCATATTGAGCCTGTCGAAATATCTTGATCACGCATCGTTAATAAGGTCTTCGACAGGCTCAGCCTGACAAACACTCCATTAGGTTAGCTAATCTAATGGATTTTCTTTTTATATTTACATGAACGCTTAAATTAAACCACCATATTATGGCTTCAATTTTCACTAAAATAGTAAATGGCGAAATCCCTTGTTATAAGGTTGCCGAAACCGATGACTTTTTAGCTTTCTTGGATGTTAATCCGAATGCCAAAGGGCATACGTTGTGTATTCCTAAAAAGGAAGTTGATAAATTATTTGATTTAGATGAAGCCACTTATAACGGTTTAATGGCCTTTTCTAGAACGGTTGCTTTGGCCTTAGAAAAAGCAGTGCCTTGTAAGCGTATAGGTGTTAGTGTGATTGGTTTAGAAGTTCCTCATGTTCATGTGCACCTTATTCCTTTACAAACTATGGATGATGCGCGTTTTATAAAAAAAGTAAGTATGTCTACAGAGGAGTTTCAAGCATTGGCTGATGCCATTCATGCTCAATTATAAAACGAATACAGAAACACCAATCCCAATTATAGAGAGCCCGCCAGCAATTAAAGCCCAAGTCATTTGCTTTATTTTTCTGAAGGGAGTTTTTGGAACAAATACTTTTTTCTGATAATCTACAACACGATCAATATCATCAGTCCATTGTTCTGGATAAATCGCGGTTTCGCAAGTTTTGCAGTTTAATTCATGGTGAATTTCAGAAGTAATCGCTTTATAAAAGGCGGTTTCTACCACTTTCTGCTTAAAAAGTAAATGCAATCCCTTTGTGTTGTAACATTCGGGACAATTGTTATTTAGGGGCACTTCTTTAATGTCGATTAGTTTTTCTGGCATGGTTATAAGGTGTTTTTTAAACTGATTTGGAAAGTGGTTCCTTTTCCAATTTCAGATTGTAATACTTTAATTTTTCCGTCATGGAAATCTTCAATAATACGCTTTATTAATGATAATCCTAGGCCCCAACCACGTTTTTTCGTGGTGTAACCAGGTTCGAAAATTTTTGAAAAATGCTTTTTTGCAAGTCCTTTTCCAGTATCGGTAACACAGATTTTTACCTGATTTTCAAGCTGAGTAATCTCAATAAGAAGCTTACCGCGACCTTTCATGGCATCAATTCCATTTTTTACTAAATTTTCAATAACCCAACTGTATAGTTGTTTGTTTAAATTTATAAAAATTTTTTCTTTTGGCACACGAATTTCAAATTCTATAAGATCGGATGATCTGGCTTTTAAGTAGTCATACGATTTTATGGTTTCCTCTACGATATCCGATCGTTCTAGGGTGGGTAGGGAGCCTATTTTACTAAAACGCTCGGTAATGGTTTTTAAGCGTTCGATGTCCTTTTCCATCTCCATGATATAATCGGGATCCACATTTTCTGTTTTTAAAATTTCGGTCCATCCAATTAACGAAGAAAGCGGTGTGCCTATTTGATGTGCTGTTTCCTTTGCCATACCCGACCATAATTTATTTTGGGTGGCATTTTTATTACTGCGATAAAAGAAGAAAATAACAGCTCCGAAAAGAAAAACAATAAGCAACAAGGCTAAGGGATAGTACTTGAGTTTGTTAATTAAAGGGGAGTTTCCGTAGTAAATGGTGCTGTTTAATTCGTTTTCAAAAACTACCTCAATGGGTGTGTTTTCACTTTTAAAAGTCGCAATTAATTGGTTGACATATTTTTGGTCTGAAAAACGTTCGTCGTCAATATTGAGGTAACTGCCAATACTGCCGTCCTTGTTAATTTCTAATACCGGAGTTGTGGTATTGCTGTTAAGGACTTTAAGGGTGAGATCCAGATTGGTATTGTCGTCCGAATTAATTAAATCGGTTTGAGCAAAGGACCAAATCTCCATTTTTATGCGCTCTTCCTCTTTAAAATGCTGAAAGAACTCATAGGTTTTCCATAAAATGAGAGAGACAATAGCGAAAGATGCGATAATAATCGCCCAACGAAATGTATTGCTATACTTTGCAAAAATCATTAATTCTAAAATTTGATCGGTAATATAATGTAAATCTGCTAATATTATTGCGTAAACAATTGGCAAAATGATTTTCTGTGCGATACGCCGCTATGAATGGGTTATCCCTTGATATGTGAAAAATGATAAAATAGGATTTTGTTATTGTTGAAAACTAGATTCATTTTTCATGTTTTTTTTAATTAGTTTTGTGCAGATATATTGGGGTAAATATTCTACGTAAATCTAAAAAGGCATTTCGCCAATAAATTACAGGATTTTTTCGTTTGTGTCTATAAGTTAGTATCTTACTGGATATTAATTTTATAGCATTACATATTACCACAATAAATGAAGACCGGTGGTCTTAAGTTCTTAGTTAAAGAAATAAAATCAAATATAAATACGAGTAAATGGAAGTTCAAGGAAGAATTAAAATGGTTGGAGAGACACAATCATTCGGAAGTAACGGGTTTAGAAAAAGAGAAATTGTAGTCACTACAGACGAGCAATACCCACAGCATATTATGGTGGAGTTTGTTCAAGATAAAACCGATTTATTAAATAATTACCAAGTTGGACAACAAGTAAAAATTAGTATTAACCTACGTGGTAGAGAGTGGGTAAACCCTCAAGGTGAAACCAAATACTTTAACTCTATTCAAGGATGGAGAATCGAGGCGCTTCAGGCTGAAGCCGGAGGAGCAAACATGCCTCCTGTACCACCAGCAGATGCTTTTGAGCCTGCAGGTGATTTAAAAGAAGATGATTCAGACGATTTACCTTTCTAAAATGTAAACGCATTCATTTCCGCGAAAGCGTAAATATCATATATTATAAAACCTCAATGTTTAATCATGTTGAGGTTTTGTTTTTTTAGAAATTTAATATGTACTACCTCTCTAAAGACTTGTGGTTTCCAGACGTTAGTGAAGCTTTTGTCCACGGTTTACTAGCTGTTGGTGGCGATTTATCGGTTGAGCGTTTGCTGTTGGCTTATCGCAGCGGTATTTTTCCTTGGTTTAGTCAGGATGAACCTATTTTATGGTGGTCGCCAAATCCGCGCTTTGTTTTGTTTCCAGAACGTTTAAAAGTTTCCAAAAGCATGCGACAAGTGCTAAGGAATGGCGGTTTTAAGGTTACTGAAAATAAGGCATTCGTTGAGGTGATGCAATCCTGCTCCAAAATAAAACGTGAAGGTCAAGAGGATACTTGGATTACTCAAAGTATGATTTCTGCTTATACCAAGCTTCATGAATTGGGTTATACTAAATCGGTTGAGGTTTGGAAAGATGATGAATTGGTGGGCGGGCTTTATGGCATCGATCTAGGAAACGGCGTTTTTTGTGGCGAAAGCATGTTTTCTAAAGTGAGTAATGCCAGTAAAGTAGGATTCATTTCATTGATTCAAAATCATCATTATAAATTGATTGATTGCCAGGTTTATACGTCTCACTTGGCAAGTTTAGGGGCCGAAAATATGAATCGAGCCACTTTCTTAAAATATCTGGAAGGCTAGGTTTTTAATAATTTGTTATCTTCATTAAAAATTTGAAAAAGCTTGCTATATGAAAATCGCCTTATTTAGTTCAAAACCATACGATCAGGAATATTTTGAGAAATATAATGCCGATTACAATTTTGATTTTACCTTCTTCGAAACATCTCTTGATAGTCATACAGCCAATTTAACCAAAGGTTTTGATGCGATTTGCTCTTTCGTGAACGATAAATTAAATGCTAAAACCATGGCTGTTTTAGCCGAAAATAACATCAAATTAATTGCCTTGCGTTGTGCAGGATTTAATAATGTAGATTTAGATGCTGCAAAAAAGTATGATATTAAGGTGGTTCGTGTACCAGCCTATTCTCCAGAAGCTATAGCTGAACATGCTTTGGCTTTAATTTTAACTCTAAATCGTAAAACTCATAAGGCCTATAACAGAGTTCGTGAGGGTAACTTTTCTCTTAATAAACTCATTGGTTTCAACTTAAGTAATAAAACCATTGGAGTTATTGGTACAGGGAAAATTGGTGCTACTTTTTGTAAGGTTTTAAGCGGATTTGGCTGCGAGATTTTAGCCTATGATGTGTATCCTTCAGATAAGTTAATTGAACAAGGAGTTAAATATGTGTCCTTAGAAGAATTGTTCAAACAATCGGATGTGATTTCATTACATTGTCCGTTGCTGGAATCTACGAAGCATATCATCAATAAAGATTCTTTAAAACTGATGAAAGATGGCGTGATGATTATTAATACAAGCCGAGGGGCTTTAATTGACACAGCTGATGCTATCGATGCCTTATCTCAGAATAAAATAGGGTATTTGGGGATCGATGTTTATGAGCAAGAAGAAAATTTATTTTATGAAGACTTGTCGGAGAGCATCATTCATGACGACTTATTGTTGCGTCTAAATAGCTTTCCAAATGTTTTAATAACGTCTCATCAAGCTTTTTTCACAAAAGAAGCCATGTTTGAAATTGCAACCACAACCTTAGAAAATATTAAAGCCTTCAAAAACGGTGAAACATTAAAAAATGAAGTGGTTTAAACTTCTTTGTATCTAAAACAATGTACCATATGGTCGTTAACCATACCTGTAGCTTGCATGTGAGCATAGATCACGGTTGATCCCACGAACTTAAAGCCACGTTTTTTTAAGTCCTTGCTTATAGTGTCACTCAGCGGGGTGTTAGCTGGGACGTCTTCCATGGTTTTAAAATTGTTTATTATGGGTTTTCCATTTACAAATCCCCATATATAGTTGTTAAAACTTCCAAATTCCTCTTGTATTTTCATAAAAGCCTGGGCATTGGTTATGGTCGCTTTTATTTTTAATCGATTCCTGATGATACCGGCGTCTAAAAGCAGAGCGTCCATTTTATCTTGTGAATAGTTGACTATTTTTTTATAATCAAATCCATCAAAAGCTTTTCGGAAATTTTCGCGCTTTCGTAAAATGGTAATCCAACTCAGTCCTGCTTGAAAAGTTTCTAAAATTAAGAATTCAAAAAGTAAATGGTCGTCATGAACAGGAACGCCCCATTCTTCATCATGATAGGCTTCGTAAAGCGTATCGCCTTCACACCATGAGCATCTTTTTTTTGGGTTCATATGATTGATTGTGTTGATTTTAAATTTGAATTATGACAAATGTCATCAAAAATATCTTGTTAAGATACTAATTTTGCCGTGTTAAGTTATTTTCCATTTTAAATATAAGGCCTATGAAATCCATTATTAAAGAAAGTTTAGAGCGTAGCATGTCCTATGAAGCGTACCGTGCTTTAGTAAAACAATTAGTTGATGAGCATTCGAACACTGGCGTTAATAAATCGGAAGAATTAGCCGATTACACGAAATTGAATGACAGACGAATGAAGCGTTGGGATAAAACCGTAAGGATTACCCAAGAAGCGAAAGATTGTATGGCTGAATTTCAGCAAAAGGTCACCTGGTTGGTCATTACCGAAAGTTGGTGTGGCGATGCGGCACACGTATTACCTGTCTTGAATAAATTGGCTTCATTAAGCGAGAATATTGATTTTAAAGTGGTTATTCGAGATGAAAATTTGCAACTTATGGATTTGTTTTTAACCAAAGGCAGTGCTTCCATTCCGAAATTAATTGTAATTGATAACCTAACAGGAGAGGTTCTTGATACCTATGGGCCAAGACCTAGTGAAGCTGCAAATTATGTGAAACGCTTTATCGCTAAAAATGGAAAACTAACACCTGCTTTTAAGGCCGATTTACAGCATTGGTATAATGATAATAAAGGGCAAAATGTTATCGAAGATGTTATTCAAATGCTTACAAAGTTACAAACTACCGTTTGCCAACAAACATAAAAGTAATTGTTCCTAATTGGCTTTTTTGATTAGGGTCCTTGCTAAATCGCGATTGATTGGCGTACTCTAAAGCGCGTTCTATTAAACATTCGTTGTCAGAAGTTGATGAGGTGTTTACATACGAATCAACCACATCGCCATTGGCATTAACGGTGACATTAACTATAATTTTTCCGTCTACCTCACATAGATAAATCGGAATTGGTATGTAAATTTTTGTACGGTTAGGTAACGAAAAACTAATGCTACTACGCGAATTGTTTTGCGAACGTTGTTTTTTAAGCAATTCATTAACCTTACTAAATTTAGCCAGTTCTTCTTGGTTTAAAGAAGCGTCTGTGTCTGGTTTTAAATCTGTTTTTTCACTTGTCTCCGATGCATCTCCTTGGTCTTCAGATTTGGGTTGATAGTCTTCAGGTGGCGCAATAGGCTTAAAGGCTTGTGCAAAATGCTTTACTTTTTCAGTTTCATTAAAAGCGTTATTAGTTTCTGCTTTAGCTTGATTCTGATTTTCTAAGGCTTCGATTGCTTTTAATTCTTCAAGAGTGGGCTCTTTTTCGGGTTCTATTTCGTAGTAACTCTCTGAGGCGAACTCCTTTTTTTTATTCAGACTTAAATTAAAAACCATAAGAATGACCGTTCCAGAAATTAGAAGGGTGATAAGTAGGGCTCTATGTTGATTTGTAAGATTCAAATCTTTGATTATTATGAGTTTGCGTTTATTTAATATACGTAAAATTAAATTAATCAGTTTTTTAGCGATTCGATAAAGGCTTCAATGCTCGTAGCGTTTTCAACCTTAAAATCACCTATTTTAGTACGCCTGAGGGAAGAAAGGTGCGCACCCGAGTTTAGGGCTTTTCCAAAATCGTTGGCTAAGGAACGAATATAAGTGCCTTTGCTACAAACAACTCTGAAAGATATATAATTTCCATCAATATTTGTGATTTCAAATTCAGAAATTGAAACGGTACGGGGTTTTATCTCCACATCTTCTCCAGCTCTGGCGAATTCATACAAGCGTTTTCCGTCTTTTTTTAAAGCTGAAAATACTGGTGGGTATTGTTGAATGTCCCCTATAAATTGTTGGGTGGTTTCTTTAATTAAGTCTTCTGTAATGTGTGCCGTAGGATAGGTTTTATCAATGTCGGTTTCTAGATCGAATGATGGGGTCGTACTCCCTAAAACAATAGTACCCGTGTATTCTTTAATTTGCCCTTGAAAGGTGTCAATTTGCTTGGTCATTTTTCCTGTACAAAGCACTAATAAACCTGTAGCAAGCGGATCTAAAGTTCCGGCATGACCTACTTTTATCTTTTTTATTTTGAAGGCTTGTCTTATTTCCCAACGTAGCTTATTAACCACTTGAAAGGAAGTCCAATTTAAAGGTTTGTCGATAAGCAAAACTTGTCCAGATTGATAATCTTCAAGGGTTTTCATTAGGCATTTAACATTGAAAATAATACGGCAATTAGGCCTACAATGGCACAGTAAATGGCGAAATATATAAGTTTACTTTTCTTAACTAAGGCAATCATCCATGTGCAGGCAAAAAGTCCAGCAATAAAAGCAGCAACAAACCCTATGGAAAGGGAAGTGAAATTACTGCTGTCATAAGCTAAATCACCACTAAGTACATCTTTAGCAATTTTACCAAAAATTAAGGGAACGACCATTAAAAATGAAAAACGAGCGGCTTTTGTCTTGTCATTTCCTAATAACACAGAGGTGGAAATGGTGGCTCCCGAACGAGAAATACCTGGAAGCATCGCAATGGCTTGTGAAACACCTATGATAAAAGCATCTTTAAAAGACACTTTTTTATTGGTGTTTTTGGCTTTATCGGCAAAGTATAGCAATATGGCCGTAATAATGAGCATAAATCCAACCAACATGATGTTACCGCCAAAAAGTTGCTCTAATTGTTCTTCAAAAAATAAGCCTACAATAACGGCAGGAATCATAGAAATGACAATTTTGGTTACAAATTGCAAATCTTCGTTCCATTGAAATTTAAGAGCACCTTTAATAAGGTCTAAAATGTCCTTTCTAAAAACTACTAAAGTACTTAAAGCCGTAGCGAAATGTAATACGACCGTAAAAAGTAAACTGGTTTCGGCTTCTAGGTCTTCGCCTAAAATAGCTTTTCCTATTTCTAAATGACCACTTGAAGAAACGGGTAAAAATTCAGTAAGTCCCTGAATGATACCTAAAATAATTGCATCTATAATTTCCATGGCGCTAAAATATTAAAATACTCCTATATTCAACAGATGTTCCTAAATAATAAAAGGTTATTTTAGAATCTATGCAGTAGGTTGTGTTCACACCTCCCTTAGTCCTTCCTTTTTAGGAGGGAAACTCAAGCGCAATAGTTTTCCATCTAGTAACAGGGGGTTAAGGGGTGTGTTTTTGGGGTTTTTGATTTTAGCTCATATTTTATTTTTGGTCGTACGGGTTTACACCTCCTTTAGTTCATCCTTTTTAGAAGAGAAACTAAAGCGTAACAGTTTCCCCTCTAGTAAGAGGGGATTAAGGGGTGTGTGGTTAATATTGTTTATTTTTAAGTAATGAAAATAATACTAGCACCTGACAAGTTTAAAAATTCGGTTTCAGGATTTGAATTCTGTAAGGCCGTTGAGGCTGGGCTGAAAGAAATCCGTCCAGATTTAAAAGTCGTCACATTACCGCTTGCCGATGGTGGCGATGGCACCATTGATATTATTAATTTTTATTTGAAAGGGGAATTTGTTTCTGTTCAGGTTCATAATCCGTTTTTTGATTGGATTTCTGCTTCTTATTTATTTGCTGAAAAATCTAAAACAGCTTTTATTGAAATGGCTGAAGCTTCAGGAATAAAGCTACTGAAACATGAACAACTAGACTGTAAAAATACCACGACTTTAGGAACTGGCGAATTGATTGTTGATGCTTTAAATCGAGGCGCTGAACAAATTATTTTAGGAATAGGAGGAAGTGCGACAAACGATTGTGGCATTGGTATGGCAACGGCTTTAGGTTACCGGTTTTTAGATGAAAACGATAAAGAAGTAAAACCTATTGGCGCCAACTTATCTAAAATAAAAAGGATTGATACTTCCAATATTCATGCTAAATTAAAGTCGGTTAAGTTTCAAATAGCCTGCGATGTTGAAAATTCATTACATGGGAAAAACGGAGCCGTTCAGGTTTACGCCAAACAAAAAGGCGCAAACAAAAAAGATAGGGTATTGCTAGAACAGGGGTTGCAAGATTTTTCAGAAGTTCTCGATAATCATTTTAATATGGATGTGCAATCTGTAAAAGGGGGTGGTGCAGCAGGAGGTATGGGTATCGCATCCAAAGTGTTTTTAAATGGTGTTTTGGAGCCTGGAATTACTTTGGTGAAGGATTTAGCAGATTTTGATCATCAAATTCAAGATGCCGAGTGGCTAATTACGGGTGAAGGGAAGTTGGATGTTCAAACCTTGTCTGGAAAGACGATTCGTGGCGTGCTTGATTCCGCGAAAGCGAAAAAAATAAAAGTCGCCGCATTATGTGGAGCCATCGATTTAGATGAAAATAAATTAAAAGACTTCGGGATAGATTACGCAGATGACGTTTTAAACTACTCAAAAAATTTAAACGATGCCATGGAAAATGGTAAAGCGTATCTTGTTGAAATGGCTCGAGTATTTGCTAAAAAACGCCTGTGATTTACTCTTTATCCGGATTTAAAAGAATGGCATAAATTTGAATTCCAAAACCGATAAGCACTAAAGTTGGTGCTAAACGAATACGTCTCCAGCTAAAAATTTCTGGATTAAAAACGTTGGGATCGTCGCTGCCACCGCCAGCCATTAAAATAAACCCAAGAGCGATAACGGCTAAACCAATAAACATGAATTTATAGTTTTTCTTTCCAAATACAAAAACTGGTTTTGTTGCTTCTTTTCGTTTTTTTTCTCCCATAATTGTAATTCTGCCGAATATTTAGTGCAAAGTAAAAGATTTATTTAAAATTAACGTGTTAATCTCTTTCTAATATTTTGCTTATCAGATTTAATAATATAATTGATCGGTTCTTAAATTTAAGAAGCGTTGTGTTGCAAAATAGGTACTAATCCAAGTGATTATAATGCCTAATCCGAAAATAAAAGCAAATAGCATAGCTACAAAAATAGGTTGCCCTAAGAGGTTGAGTTCTATAAAGGTTTTGTCTAAATAGTAAAGTACTACGGCCATGCCTATAAGCGCTAAAATAGCACCAATAATACCAAGTTTTACACTTTGCCAAACAAATGGTCGTCTAATAAATTGTTTGGTTGCACCAACCATTTGCATGGTTTTAATAGTAAAACGCTTGGAGTAAACCGCTAATCGGATGGAACTGTTTATCAATAAAACCGCAATTAAAGTGAAAATACTACTGATAATGAGTACCCAAAAACTAATTTTTTTAACGTTGTCGTTCATCAAATTAACCAAGTCATTATCGTAGGTTACCTCTTCTACGAAGTCTTTATTTAAAGCTTCCGCTGAAATTTTTTCAAGATGTTCAGAGGTTACATAATCGGCTTTAAGGTAAACGTCTATAGAGTTTTGTAATGGGTTATAGCCTACAAAATCCATAAAATCTTCGCCGTTTTCGGCCTTCATAAACTCGGCAGCTTCTTCTTTTGAAACGTATTTAGTTGTTTTAACATATTCGGCCATGGCCAAACTTTTCTCTAGTTGTTTGGTTTCAACATCTTTGGCAGTGTCCTTTAAATATATGGTAACTACCACTTGTTCTTTAAAGTGATCGGACACTTTTTTGGCATTAAGAATTAGCAAACCTAATAGTCCTAATAAAAATAAAACCAGAGCAATACTCAAAACTACAGAAAAGTATGAGGAGATAAGTCTGCGTTTTTGGTGCCTTTCAAAAGATGAACTCATAGAAGAATTTGGATTAATGATGTAAAAATACTAAAGTATTATTAATCTGTATTTATATAAACCAAAACAAATTAATAATGTTGTGAAACTTGTACCTACCTAAGCGGTTTTTGTAAAATTTTATTAGAATCAATATTCAATAGAACCTCTTTTAAATAATAGGTGATGGATTGTTTTTTATAACATGGCTTATATGGCCTATCGAAAATTTATCGTGAAATTTGAAGTGAAAACACCTTAAAATTTCAGGCTGTTTGAGCTAAACGAATTTTAAATTAAACACCAATTGTTCTAGCGAGTTCCTGAAATTTAGGTGTCGAACGAAAAATTTAGATAAAGGTTCGTAAGCCTAGATTTTTTTGGTTCGTTTTTTCATCAATGGAAAAAATGAACGGCAACACTTTGTGTTTAGGACTGGTGTGTTGTAAAACCATTAAACAATTATGCTGAAGACTTTGTTTTTTTACTAATTAAATACACACCAATAATTACAAAAAGACAGGAAATTACCTTTACAATATTTATATCTTCACTGTAGGTGTTGTTATCTAAAAAGTACGACAACATCAAGACGATAGCAAAACTAACCGCAGGTTGTATGTAGGTGTAACTTCCTGCTACCGACGGCGACACTTGGCGTAATGCATAGATGTTAAATAGAAAGGTTAAAAAGGTGGTGAACACGATAACATAGCCAATAACCAGGAAGGTGTTTGTGTTAAAAAGACTGTAATCTGTATTAGAAACAGCATCGTTTAAACCAATTGGAAGCATAAACAGGAGTCCGAATAGAAACACCCAACTAATGATGGTTATAAAATGATATTTCTTCATCAAGGGTTTTACAATCACTTGGTAAAGCGAGAAACTTACAACGTTTAGAAAAACAAAGAGGTTTCCTAAAAAACTACTAGTGCCTTCGGCAATTTGGCCATACCATACTAAACCAATAGCACCAATGGCACCAATACTTAAGCCTATGAGTTTATTGGTGGTTGTTTTTTCCTTTAAGAAAATCATGCTCAAAATAAATACAACGGTAGGTGAAGAGGTCATGATTATGGACGTATCGATAGGCGATGTTCTACTCAGTCCTTCAAAGAAAAACAGTTGGTTACATGATGCGCCAAAAAGTCCGCAAAGTATGAGTCTGAAAAAGTCTTTCTTTTCAACCTTTTCTTTAATAAATAATTTAATACACCAAAACAGGATGCCTGCTCCTAAAACACGAAATAGCACAAAGGGTCTCGGATCTAACTTTTCGGGCATGATTCCTTTTGCAATAAAATGATTGGCGGCATAAATAACATGGGCACCAAATAATGCAAGATGGGCTTTTATAATGTTTGCTTTTATCAAAGAAATATGTGGTATTAGGTAGTAATTGTATAGCGAGTCAAAAGTAATTCTATTAATTTAAATGATTAAGGAAAGTCATTTTTTATTCATTAAGACCTCCTGTTTCTAATTAAAACGTAAATTTGCAACTTCTTAAAATAAGGATGATAATGACGTATAATTTCAACGAAATCGATGCCAAGTGGCAAAAATATTGGGCCGAAAACCAAACGTTTAAAGCCGAAAACAACAGCGAAAAACCAAAATATTATGTTTTGGATATGTTTCCTTACCCTAGTGGTGCTGGATTGCATGTTGGGCACCCGTTAGGTTATATCGCTTCCGATATTTATGCGCGTTACAAACGTCATCAAGGATTTAACGTGTTACATCCGCAAGGTTACGATAGTTTTGGTTTACCTGCCGAGCAATATGCGATTCAAACAGGACAGCATCCAGCAATAACCACAGCCGAAAACATAAAAACGTATAGAAGGCAATTAGATCAAATAGGGTTTTCTTTCGATTGGTCGCGTGAAGTGAGAACTTCCGATCCGAGTTACTATAAATGGACCCAATGGATTTTTATCCAATTGTTTGAATCGTGGTATTGTAAGCGTGAAAATAAAGCTTTTGCTATTTCCGATTTGATAAAAGTGTTTGCTGGAGAAGGTAACAAAAATGTTGAAGCTGTTTGTGCTGATAATGCGGAAGTTTTTACTGCTGAAGAGTGGAATTCATATTCTAAGAAAGAGCAAGAAGAAATTTTATTACAATATAGATTAACTTACTTAGCTGAAACTGAAGTTAACTGGTGCCCAGCATTAGGAACTGTTTTAGCTAATGACGAAATTGTAAATGGCGTTTCAGAGCGTGGTGGACATACTGTGGTGCGTAAAAAAATGACCCAATGGAGTATGCGAATTTCCGCTTATGCCGAGCGTTTACTACAAGGTTTAGAAACGATTGATTGGACCGATTCTTTAAAGGAGAGTCAGCGTAACTGGATTGGAAAATCGGTTGGTGCTTCGGTTACTTTTAACGTGCTACCAATAACCAATAACCAAAAACCAGCAACCATATCTGTATTCACAACACGTCCTGATACCATTTTTGGAGTAAGTTTTATGACTTTAGCGCCAGAGCATGAATTGGTATCGCAAATAACCACACCTGAACAAAAGGAAGAAGTGGAAGCCTATATTTTAGCGACTGCTAAACGTAGTGAGCGTGATAGAATGGCTGATGTAAAAACCATTTCTGGTGCTTTTACTGGCGCTTACGCGGAACACCCTTTTACAAAAGAGCCGATTCCAGTTTGGATTGGTGATTACGTTTTAGCTGGCTACGGTACAGGAGCTGTTATGTCAGTGCCTTGTGGTGACCAACGTGATTACGATTTTGCGAAGCATTTTAATATTCCGATTCCGAATATTTTTGAAGGTGTCGATATTTCTGAAGAAGCTTTTTCAGATAAAGATAAAACAGTGATTGCTAATAGTGATTTCCTTAACGGGATGAACTATAAGAAAGCAACCAAACGCGCCATTTACGAATTGGAACAATTTGGTGTAGGTGAAGGAAAAACCAATTACCGTTTGCGTGATGCGGTATTTTCGCGTCAGCGCTACTGGGGTGAGCCATTTCCAGTGTATTATGTAGATGGAATGCCACAAATGATTGCTGCCGAACATTTACCGATTAGATTACCTGAAGTAGAAAAATATTTACCAACCGAAACGGGCGAGCCACCTTTAGGAAACGCTACCGTTTGGGCTTGGGATACTAATAAAAATGAAGTCGTTTCTAACGATTTGGTTGATAATGAAACCGTGTATCCTTTAGAACTGAACACTATGCCAGGTTGGGCAGGAAGCTCTTGGTATTTTAACCGCTACATGGACCCAACGAACACCGATGAATTTGCTAGTCAAGAAGCATTGAATTATTGGAAAGATGTTGATTTGTATATTGGTGGAAGTGAGCATGCAACCGGACACTTATTGTATTCGCGTTTCTGGCAAAAATTCCTGTTCGATAGAGGTTTTGTGCCTGTTGATGAGTTTGCTAAAAAACTGATCAACCAAGGGATGATTTTAGGAACAAGTGCTTTTGTATATAGAGAAGTAGGAACGAACATCTATTATTCAGCGGGATTAGCAAAAGACAAAAATGTGCAACCTATTCACGTGAAAGTAAAATATATAAATGCTTCCGATGAATTGGATATTGAAGGTTTAAAAAATGATAGTGAGTTTGGTGAAGATTATAAAGATGCCGAATTCATACTAGAAAATGGAGTTTACAAAGTGGGTCGCGATGTGGAAAAAATGTCGAAATCGAAATACAACGTCGTAAACCCAGATGATATTGTTGCCGAATATGGTGCCGATAGTTTAAGACTTTACGAAATGTTCCTTGGACCATTAGAGCAATACAAGCCTTGGAATACCGCCGGAATTACTGGTGTGCATAACTTCCTTAAAAAACTATGGAAATTATATGCCGATGATAACGGTTTAAAAGTAAACGACGCACCTGCAACTAAAGATGCTTTAAAAACATTACACAAAACGATTAAGAAAGTTCAAGAAGATATTGAGAACTTTTCGTTTAATACGTCGGTATCAACCTTTATGATTGCGGTAAATGAATTGAGTACTCAAAAATGTACTAGCAAAGACATTTTAGAACCTTTATTGGTTTTAATTTCGCCGTATGCACCACATATTGCTGAAGAATTATGGAGTCAGTTAGGTTATGAAACGTCTATTTCGACAGCTGCTTTCCCAGAATTTGATGCGAGTCATTTGGTTGAAAGTGCTAAAAATTATCCGATTTCATTTAATGGTAAAATGCGATTTACCTTAGAGTTGCCTTTAGATATGAGTAAAGAGGATATCGAAAAAACAGTGATGGCTCACGAAAAAACACAGGAACAATTACAAGGTAGAACGCCTAAAAAAGTGATTGTGGTACCTGGAAAGATTGTGAATATTGTAGGGTAGGTTGAAGTTAGATATTAAAAGTTAAAAGTTAAAAGTTAAAAGTTAGAAGTTGAAAGTTGAAAGTTCAAAGTTTGGACTTCACTTTTCTTTATTATATTGTTGAATTAACAAACCTGAAGTCGATGGCTTCGGGTTTGTTGTTTTATAGGCATGATGCTCGCGTTAAGGATAGCAGTGGAAATCCTTTTTTATAATCAGTAAACAATAACTCGAGCTTACAGCTAAAAACCACCAACCAATAACCAAATAAAAAAGATTGTAGCGGATAGCCTGATCCTTGTGGTAACGCCCGATAAACATTCAAGAAATTTAAATATGGAATGTGTAATAAAATCCCTAGTAAATCAGTATGCTTTATATAATTATTAACAAAATGTTAAAATTGTTATTGAAAATCTAAGAAAAAACAGCTTTTAGAACTTTTTTTCAATCATTTAATTTAGCTTTGTTCCGTTATCAAAAATTAACTTATTAAAATAATGCGCTTATGAAAATTGGTGTTCCTATTGAATTAAAAAACAACGAGAATAGAGTGGGGATGACGCCTTCTGGGGTGTTTGAATTGACTAAAAGAGATCATGAAGTTTTCGTTCAGAAAAATGCTGGTTTTAACAGTGGTTTTTTAGATGAAGATTATATGGAAGCTGGAGCTAAAATTCTTGATACTATTGAAGAGATTTATGCTATCGCTGAAATGATCGTAAAGGTTAAAGAGCCTATCGAACCGGAGTATTCATTGATTCAGCCAAATCAAGTGGTGTTTACTTACTTCCACTTTGCATCAAGTGAAGCGCTAACAAACGCGATGATTGCTAGCAAGTCGGTTTGTATTGCTTATGAAACTGTTGAAGATGCCGATGGTACGTTGCCATTATTAATTCCGATGTCGGAAGTAGCAGGTAGAATGTCTATTCAACAAGGTGCTAAATATTTAGAGAAACCAATTAAAGGTCGTGGTATTTTATTAGGTGGTGTTCCAGGAGTACCTCCTGCAAAAGTACTTATTTTAGGTGCTGGTATTGTAGGCTATCAAGCGGCTAAAATGGCAGCAGGATTAGGAGCTCACGTCGTAATCATGGATATAAACATGAAAGCTTTACGTTATGTGAGTGATTCGATGCCAAATAATGTTATTAGTGAGTTTTCTAGTGAATACAATATTAGAAAGCATATTAAAGATGCCGATTTAATCGTTGGTGGTGTATTAATTAAAGGTGCCAAAGCGCCTAAGTTAATTACAAGAGATATGCTTAAAGAGATGCAGCCGGGAACCGTTATGGTTGATGTTGCTGTAGATCAAGGTGGTTGTTTTGAAACAACAAAACCAACAACACACCAAGACCCAACTTATATTATTGATGAGGTAGTACACTATACTGTAGCAAATATGCCAGGTGCAGTACCTTACACGTCTACTATGGCTTTAACCAATGTTACTTTGCCTTACGTTGTTAAATTAGCGAATGAAGGTTGGGAAAAAGCTTGCGAGAATAACCCACCATTAGCAAAAGGATTAAATATTGTTAAAGGAGAAATCGTTTATAAAGAGATTGCTGAAGCTTTCGATATGGAAATGGCTTAAGTCAATTAAATTTAAATAATTTAAACGTCTAGTACTTATTTTAAAAGTCTAGACGTTTTTTTTGTTTATAATCTTATGTTAAACTGAAAAAGTCTGACAAATTTTCACAATACCTTTATGGCGTTATTTTTGCTATATTTACTATAGAAATCAAAACTTAAAAAAGAAAGATGTTAGGATATTATATAATTATTGGGGCCATTGCTTTAGTAAGCTGGTTAGTGAGTAACAAGCTTAAAAGTAAGTTTGAAAAGTACTCTAAAGTACATTTGCGTAATGGCATGAGTGGCGCCGAAATAGCACAAAAAATGCTTGCCGATAACGGTATTTACGATGTAGAAGTTATTTCTACACCGGGACGATTAACAGACCATTATAACCCAAAAAATAAAACGGTTAATTTAAGTGAGTCCGTATACAATCAACGAAATGCAGCTGCTGCTGCAGTTGCCGCTCACGAATGTGGGCATGCGGTGCAACATGCTCAGGCCTACAATTGGTTACAAATGCGTTCGGCTTTAGTGCCTATTGTGAGTGTAACTTCTGGTATGTCGCAATGGCTTATTATTGGTGGACTCGTTTTAGGAGGTGCTGCTGGTATTGGATTAGGCTGGTGGGTTGCCGTTTTAGGTGTGGTTTTTATGGGCTTTGCAACTTTGTTTAGTTTTATCACTTTACCTGTAGAATACGACGCGAGTAACCGTGCGTTAGCGTGGTTAAAAAACAGACATATGTTGGCTCCAGAAGAATTTGCTGGTGCCGAAGATTCTCTAAAATGGGCGGCTAGAACCTATTTAGTAGCTGCTATTGGTGCCTTAGCGAACTTGCTTTATTGGGCGCTTCAGCTTTTTGGAGGAAGAGATTAAAACACACAAATACAAAACATACACTAAAAGCTCTGAACATTTTCAGGGCTTTTTTGTTACTTTATGCCCAATTTGTTACCACATGAAACAGCCTTTAGATTATTATAAAAAACACTTAGAAATTTATCAAACCGAGGTTAAAAGCCTCTTGAAAAAAATGACCAGCTTAAGCCTGCTGCGTTTAACGGTTTTTGTAGCCACAGGTTTTGGTGTTTATTTTCTTTTCAATTACTGGCAAATGGCTGTCGTTATTGGGGTTTTAGGTTTGTCGGTTTTTCTTTTTTTACTCTTAAAGTACACCAATGTAAAACGTGAACGCGAATTTCATAAAGCCCTTGTAGCACTTAACGAATCTGAAATTAAAATCGCTTCTGGTGATTTTCACGATCGCGATCATGGCCTTCAGTTTCATGATGCTAACCATGAATACAGTTTGGATATCGATTTATTTGGACGCGGTTCTTTTTTTCAATTTATGAATAGAACCACAAGTCAAGAAGGTGCTAAAAAACTTGCCGATGCTTTAAAGGCGAATGATGTTTCAAATATTGTAGAGCGCCAAGAAGCCATTAAGGAGTTGGCCGAAAAAACAAAATTTCGACAGTTTTATTCAGCAACGTCAACCTTGGTAAAAGTTGAAACACCCGCTCATTTTATAGTAAGCTGGATTAAAAATCATAAAAGCTTTCTAAATAAATCATTATTCTGGTTTGCTCAAGGTTTTGGTGCGGTATCTATTCTTATCTTTTTGCTTACTGTATTAAATGTTATTACCTACAAACCATTAATAGGCTATTGGTTGTTTTTAGGTTTAGGGATTTCAAGTATTTACTTGAAAAAAGTAAATAAACTAGCCGCCAACACCGATAAGGTTAGAGATACATTTCGTCAATACGCCACCTTATTGGATTTGATTGAAAATGAAAACTTCTCTTCACAACTTCTTAAAGAGAAACAACAAAATATTCAAGCCGAAACTAAGAAAGCTTCAGATATTTTTAAAGCCTTTTCAAAATCTTTAGACGCTCTGGATAATAGAAATAACCTTATAGGTGCCATTTTTGCCAACGGGTTATTTTTAACGGATATTAAAAATGCTTTTCGCGTGGAACAGTGGATTTCGCTTTACGGACATAAAGTGGCCGATTGGTTTGAGGTGGTCGCTTTTTTTGATGCTTATAACAGTTTTGGTACTTATGCGTTTAACCATGCAGAATTTGTGTTTCCAGAAATTGTTAAGAACGGACCGGTTATAAAAGCAGAAGCATTAGGACATCCGTTATTGAATAAAGCCAAACGTGTAGATAGCGATGTCATTATAGAAAACGAACAGTTTTTTATTGTAACCGGAGCCAATATGGCTGGTAAAAGTACTTTTTTACGAACCGTGTCTTTGCATATTGTTATGGCAAATGCAGGTTTACCAATTTGTGCTGAAAAGAGTCAGTACTCACCTGTAAAACTTATTACGAGTATGCGTACTACAGATTCTTTAACCGATGACAGTTCGTATTTCTTTTCAGAATTAACACGATTAAAATTCATTGTCGATGCCATTCAAAAGGAGCCGTATTTTATCATTCTAGATGAAATTTTAAAAGGCACGAACAGCACCGATAAGGCCATTGGCTCGAAAAAATTTGTTGAAAAACTCGTGGCTTCAAACGCAACAGGAATTATAGCAACACACGATTTAAGCTTGTGTGAGATGGAAAAGGAACTTGAAGAAGTTAAAAACTATTATTTTGATGCCGAGATTATCAATGATGAATTGCATTTTGATTATACCTTGAAATCTGGTGTTTGTAAAAATATGAACGCGTCTTTCCTCTTAAAGAAAATGGAAATCGTTTAACTGAAATTCACTATGTATGGAAGGTATATTTCCCAAAGGAAGTTTTTATCTTTACCATTATGCAGAACCAATTAAAAGTAAGTTGGATTCAAGCCGATTTGGTTTGGGAAAATCCGAAACAAAATAGAGTAGCGTTTAGCAAGCATTTTGAAAGTCTTTCAGATGATACAGATCTTGTTATTTTACCTGAAATGTTCTCCACGGGATTTACAATGCATGCTGCTGAAGTCGCCGAAACCATGGAAGGCGAAACTGTTTCATGGTTAAAGCACATGGCTTTAACATACAACACGGCGATTACGGGGAGTTTGGTGATTTCCGAAGATGATAACTATTATAATCGCTTACTTTTTGTAGAGCCTTCAGGGAAAATTACGTACTACAATAAACGACACACCTTTACTTTGGTAGGTGAAGAGCAAACCTATACGGCAGGCGCAGAAAAAATCATTTTAGATTATAAAGGCTGGAAAATTTGTCCGCTAATATGCTACGACTTGCGTTTTCCGGTTTGGGCACGTAACACCGAAGATTACGATCTTTTAATTTATGTAGCCAATTGGCCAAAACCACGAATTTTAGCCTGGGATACCTTATTAAAAGCTAGAGCTATCGAAAATATGAGTTATTGTATAGGCGTGAATCGCGTTGGTATTGATGGGGTCAATGCTGTGTATTCAGGACACTCTGCTGCCTATGATGTGTTGGGGAATTTAATTTCCGAATTGAGACCAAATGAAATATCTGTGGAAACCATCACCTTAGAAAAGCGACATATTGAAGCCTATCGTAATAAATTCAAATTTTTAAACGATAGAGACGCCTTTACTATAAATTAGAGGTCGTTTAACCAGTTGCAAAGTAGCGGTAGCGTAGGAGATAGCGCGGACTTGTAGTCCGTGCCAAATGTAAAATATGAAATAGGCACCCTAAGAAAGTTTCTTATCTTTTACCTTTTTGGAGTTGACTTTTTCGTCACAATGACTACATCATAAAAATAAATGTGTATAAGTTATTTAAACTCCAGAGTATCTTTAATCAGTTGCAAAGTGGCGGTAGTGTAGAAGATAGCGCGGACTTGTAGTCCGTGCCAAATGTAAAATATGAAATAGGCACCCTAAGAAAGTTTCCTGTCTTATACCTTTTTGGAGTTGACTTTATCGTCAAAATAACTACATCACAACAATAAATAGGTATTAGCTATTTAAACTCTAGAGTATCTTTAATCAGTTGCCAAGTGGCGGTAGTGTAGAAGATAGCGCGGACTTGTAGTCCGTTCCAAATGTAAAACATGAATAGGCATCCTAAGAAAGTTTCTTGCCTTTTACCTTTTTGGAGTTGACTTTTTCGTCAAAATAACTACATCACAACATTAAATAGGTATAAGTTATTTAAACTCCAAAGTTTCTTCAACCCCCCAATCGGCGCGAATTTCAACATTTTGAAAATGACTTATTTTCTCAGGTTGGCGTTTTTCTAAATAGCTTCCTGTGTCGTATTTCTGGTTACCATTGGCATCGTGTATAATCCTAATCGCATAAATGGCTGGATTAATGTCGAAGAAATCTACAGGTTGTTGTTCGGTAACATAAGACTCGTATTTTAATTTACCATCTTTATCAGTTAACTGAATTATGATAGGAAATGTAGCGTTTGCCAAAGTAAAGCGCACGTAACCGTAATCGGAACTTTTTTTAGTTTTTACCGATACGTTCAGTGTGTCATTTTTGTAATCGAAAATATCCATAAAAGCTTCAGGTAGAAATTGCATCTTATAAAGGTTGTCTTCGGTTTTTTCAAAATTGAAATCGTACGTATTGGTGATTGTGTCAAACTTAGTATCAAACGAAACGGCCGAAGAATCTTTGTCTATTAAAGTTATTTTTGAAGCATCAAATTTGGTAATAGGTGTATTTGATGTTAATTTAAGTGACTCTTTTAATCCTATAGTGTTTCCTGTAAGGATGTCTACCCTAATGGAATCTCTTTTTTGCTCACTAATTCGTACTGTGAAATCTTTTTCGAAATCATCTTTTTGTACTTTAAAAAGTAAGGAGTCTACTTTCATTCTTGGGGTGTACCAGTACATTAGCGAATCGGTTTTTGGATCTTTTGTAATGCGGTAATTAAAATCCTCTGGTGTTTCAGATACCATTTTAATTTTCATGCCTTTGTAATCGCCTTCATAGCCAAAAGCAATTTTTTCTCCAGAAATGAGCTTTGGTCTGGTAGCGTCAAAAGTGGCTTCTTCATTAAACAGTTTTAGTGTATATGTCGAATCGGTAGGCACATTGATAAAACTATTATGAAATGCAATTTGATCGGATTTCTGCTGATATTTATTATCGCCATTACCATCTTTTAAGGCTACCAGTAGGTATTTCCCTGGTTTAACATTTTCAATAGCAAAAGTGGTAACACCATCTAAAGTATTGGTAATGTATTTCGGTTTTTCTTTAAAAATAATGGAGTCGCTAAATGTTGAATCTACTTCATAAAGACCTACATTAACAAAGGTTTCAGGGGATTTCTTTACGGCATCAATAATGTTTCCCGTGACTTTTAGGGAGTCGATATAGTTTCCCGTAGAAAAAACATAACGGTAGTAAGGGTACGGATTCCCTTCGTTGTTATCGGTAATGCTGTTCCCAAAGTTAAACGCGTATGTGGTATTTGGGGCAAGCGTATCCTTTATTTTGATAACAACCTTTTTACTAGCCGCACTCAGCGGGGTAATATCAGGTTGATATTCCATAGGAGGTGAAATAATCAGTTGCTTTTGGATGTCTTTAATCTTGATATACTCATCGAAAATGATTTCAATTTCATTGCCTTCAAAATTGGTTGAATAATTTTCTGGAGTAGATTTGATAATTACCGGTGGTAATTCATCTTTAGGCCCCCCACCAGGTGTGCCTCGATTGGCGCAATTGATAAATATAGTGGTAATTAGAAGGGCTAGAATAAAATTAAAAAGCGTCTTTTTCATTAAAGAATCAAAATTTTTACAAACCTACATAATTTTAAAGATATATTAGGTAGTCTGTTAAGCTATCGCCATGGTAGCAATACTAATTTTTATATGATCTGCTAAATTTAAAACCGATGCACAAGATTCTATGGTCGCGCCTGTAGTTATAAGGTCGTCTACTATTAAAATGTGCTTGCCTTTAATAGACTCGACGTCTGTAATTGTAAATTGCTCGCTGTTATTTTGCCAACGCGCAAATCGTTTTTTGTGCACCTGTGATTTAGATTTTGAAACTTTAAGTAGAATATCATCTCTATATTCCGCTTGTAACGACTTGGCAATCTGTTCCCCAAATTTAGCAACTTGGTTATAGCCGCGGGTTTTCAATTTATTTTGGTGAAGTGGAACCGGAATAACCAAATCGATATCCTGATAGTCTTTAGCTTCTTGTAATTCGGCGCCAAGCCATTTTCCTAAAAAAGCTCCTATTTCTTCCTGATTTTTATATTTTAAATTATGAATGAGTTGTTGTACGTTACTTTTCTTTTCAAACCTAAAAAGAGCAGTGGCATGTTCGATTTTCGTTCTGCCATACAGTACTTTCTTGACGCTTTCGTCTTTTGTGACATGAAAGTTGGTTACTGGTAAATCATGACGGCAATCCAGACAAATCATTTCTACATGGTCGTTTAATGCCTTTAAGCAGGCACTGCATACCCTAGGAAAAAATAAGTCGATTATAGCTTGGAACATGTATGTGAAAAATCTTACTTGTAAACATAACTAAAAAATGGCGCTTTTTGATGCTATTTTGTTTCAAAAAATCTTTATTAAACAGGCTATTAGTTTACTGCGGTTTTTTATTTTTGCAGGATGGCAAATCAAGATGATCAATTTAAAAAAGTAATCTCTCACGCAAAAGAGTATGGTTACGTGTTCCAAAGTAGTGAGATCTACGACGGACTAAGTGCAGTTTACGACTATGCTCAAAATGGTGTTGAGCTTAAGAAAAATATTCGCGACTATTGGTGGAAAGCCATGGTTCAAATGCATGACAATATTGTAGGTTTAGATGCTGCAATTTTTATGCACCCTACCACATGGAAGGCCTCTGGTCACGTTGATGCGTTTAACGATCCTTTAATTGATAACAAAGATTCGAAAAAACGTTATAGAGCCGATGTTTTAATTGAAGACTATTGTGCTAAAATAGAGGCTAAAATAGATAAAGAAGTTGCTAAAGCTAACAAACGTTTTGGTGATGCTTTTAATAAAGAAGAGTTTGTTTCTACGAACCCTCGTGTTTTAGGGTATCAAGAAAAAATAAATACCACGCTTTCGCGTATGGCCAAATCTCTTGAAAATGAAGATTTAGCCGATGTAAAAGCTCTAATCGAAGAATTAGAAATTGCTTGTCCGTTATCCGGAAGTAAAAACTGGACCGACGTTAAGCAGTTTAACTTGATGTTTGGAACAAAACTTGGCGCTTCCGCGGAAAGTGCTATGGACCTATATTTAAGACCAGAAACGGCACAAGGTATTTTTGTGAACTTCCTAAATGTTCAGAAAACAGGACGTATGAAGATTCCTTTTGGAATTGCTCAAACAGGAAAAGCCTTTAGAAATGAAATTGTTGCAAGACAGTTTATTTTTAGAATGCGAGAGTTTGAGCAAATGGAAATGCAATTTTTTATTAAGCCTGGCACGCAAAAAGAGTGGTATGAGCACTGGAAAGAAACGCGTTTAAAATGGCACCTGTCTTTAGGAATGGGTGAAGATAATTACCGTTTCCACGATCATGAAAAATTAGCTCATTACGCTGATGCTGCTGCCGATATCGAATTTAAGTTTCCATTTGGATTTAAAGAATTAGAAGGCATTCACTCAAGAACTGACTTCGATTTATCGCAACACGAAAAATTCTCTGGAAAGAAATTACAATATTTCGATCCTGAAGAAAATAAAAGCTATGTGCCTTACGTATTAGAAACTTCTATTGGTTTAGACCGTATGTTTTTAGCGGTATTCTCAAACGCTTTGCAAGAAGAAGAATTAGAGAATGGCACCACAAGAACGGTTCTAAAATTACCAAGTGTATTAGCACCAGTGAAAGCGGCGATTTTACCTCTAGTTAAAAAGGATGGTTTACCTGAGATTGCAAAGGAAATCATTGAAGACTTAAAGTGGGATTTCAATGTGGTTTATGATGAAAAGGATGCTGTAGGTAGACGTTATAGAAGACAAGATGCCAACGGTACGCCATTCTGTATCACCGTAGATCACGATACATTAGAAGATCAATCGGTTACTATTCGTCACAGAGATTCTATGGAGCAGGAACGCGTGAAAATTTCAGATTTAAGAAACATCATTAAAGAAGCTGTAGATATGCGTTCTTGGTTGATGAAAATGAAATAATCTATAACAAAATAGATGCAAAAAAAGAGGCTTTTTATAAGGCCTCTTTTTTTTATACTAGTATTTGTCTGTCAATTTGTTGATCTAGAGAAATGAGCGATTCTGTTCTTAAAACGCCTTCAATTGATTGAATGTTTTTATTGAGCAGATGCATTAAATGCTCATTATCAATCGATAGTAATTTTATGAATAAATTGTAATTACCTGTTGTAAAATGACATTCCAAAACCTCAGGAAAACGCCTTAATGCTTTTACCACATCATCAGTATTTGCTGCTTTATCGAGATATACCCCAACGAAAGCCATTGTTGAATAGCCTAATACTTTAGGGTTAATTACAAATTTTGATCCAGATAAAAGTTTTGATTTCTCAAGTTTTTTTAATCGCTGATGTATGGCCGCTCCAGAAATTCCTACATTCCTGGCTATTTCAAGTATAGGCGTTCTGGCGTCTTCCGTCAATACGCGCAGAATCTTTTTGTCTATACCATCAATGGCTATAGTTTTTGGTTTAGTGTTCATTTGGTTATAATTTAAAGCATAAATGTAAACATTTGATTTTAAATTGAAACTATTTTTTTAAGGCCAACTATGAGAGTGGAATGTCTTTTGATGTGTAAGTCGTTGATTTACAATAAGTATTGTGTCGTATTTTTTAAATGTTAAAAAATACAATGTAGATTAGGGGTGCTTTAATTTTTCGTTAAATTCCTGATTTAACAAGATAATTCTTAATAAATTTTTATGTGTTCATTAAAAATTATTCCAAAGTCTTGTAGTTCTTTTAAAATAGGAGTGTAAATGGTTTTCGCTGTTGGTATTTGTACGCCTACCTGTGTTATTTTTTTGTTTAAAATAGCACAGGTCGCTATGGCAACAGGAAGTCCGACAGTTTTGGACATCGCCGTATAAGTGCTATCTTCTCCTATAACAACCAGATTACTGTATAATTCGTGTTGTTTGTAGTTCATTTTGTAGCCTATCTTGTGGCACATTACCAGCATATCCTTGTCGGTTTTTGTTAAAGACCAGGCATCCGTTAATATCTTTTCAAGCATTTGTGCAGGCGTCGCATTTTTAATACCGCAATAGCTGCTGTTATTAAAAAGGTTTAGAGATTCTAGTTTTTTCCATATGTGGTGATGGGCATCTATTTTTAGTACATCTTTTAATTTTGATTCCACCGATTTGCTTGGGTGGTAGGGCAAGAAAGCGTTCAAGAAGTCGCGATGACTCAAAGTTTCACTGCCTATCATGCTATAGCTATTGTCGGTCATGCCTAAGGAAACAAAAACATGCCAAGCTTCGCAAAATCCGCTTCGACGAATTGTACCTCGTAAAAGGGTTTTAACCTGGTTGAGTTGATAGAGGTCTTTGTATTGTAATGAATCTCTATTGGCATATACTTCAAAATCACCGTAAGGTTTAATACTTAATGGTTCCACCCGTTTAAAAAGTTGGTGGTAGTGAATGTATTTATAGCTTCCTTCTTTTAAATATTTTGCCGTTCCGTGTTGGCCTGCGAGTACAACATTTCTTGGGTTCCATGTAAATTTGTAATGCCAAGGATTGTTGTCGCTTTCAGGAGCAATTAACCCGCCGGTATAGGACTCAAAGGAACATATTTCTCCTCCATTCTCCCTTAGACGATCAATAATCTGCATGGCGCTCATGTGATCTAATCCAGGGTCAACACCAATTTCATTAAGAAAAATAAGGTTTTTAGCACATGCTTCTGCATCTAAAGCCTGCATTTCTGGACTTACATAAGAGGCTGTAACCATATGCTTGTTAGCTTTTAAACAGTCTTTAGCAATGTCAATGTGAAGATGAGCAGGAAGCATGGAAATGACGATATCTGCTTTATTTATCAAGTTAAATCGGGAGTCAGCATTAAAAATGTCAAGTTTAACTGCTTGAGCTCTGGCGTTATTTTTAATGAAATTTTCAGCGTTTTCGAGATGTAAATCGGCTATCGTAATGAATAGGTATTCAGAAAATGCATGGTCACATAAATACTTTAACAGATAAGAGGTCGATTTTCCGGATCCAATCACTAAAATCTGTCTCATATTAATTTATGTTTAGGTAATTTTGTGAAACACGGCTTCATTTCTAGAAGCTGTGCTTCACTAAAATATGAATATTAAAAATAATTATAAACTATAATTTAAGATAAATGAATAAACGACTGTTAGTTACTGGAGCTATTTTAGGGATGCTAAGTATTATTTTGGGCGCTTTTGGTGCTCATGGATTAAAAGCTTTGATTACTGAATCATCAATTCAAACATTTGAAACTGGGGTGCGCTATCAAATGTATCATGCTTTTTTATTGCTTATCGTTGGAGGAACTGGTTTCGTGAGTTTCAAGGCCAAAAAAGCCATCTATTATTTAGTTTTAGTGGGGGTGATTTTTTTCTCAGGCTCCATTTATGGATTAGCTACCAATGCATTAACCTCATTTGATTTTAAAGTGATTGGGTTTGTTACACCTATTGGGGGGCTATTGTTAATTTTAGCTTGGGGTCTAATGGTTGCGAATTTGATAAAAAACAAGTCTAAAATTGATGTTAATTAAATTTTGTTTATAATAATTATATTAATTTTACAGAATAAATAATTTAAGGCAAAATATGGAAAATCAAAATCAGGTTGTCAAAACCATTTCGTTAGATCAATATGGTATTAAAAATGCTAAAATTAATTATCAATTATCACCAGAAGAATTACAAGCTATCACCATTGAAAAAGGACAAGGTGTTGAGGCAGATTCTGGGGCACTGGCTATAAAAACAGGCGAGTTTACAGGCCGTTCTCCTCAAGATCGCTTTATTGTAAAAGACGATGTTACTAAAGATCGTATTTGGTGGGGAAAAGTAAATATTCCTTTTGAACCTGAAAAGTTTGATAAGCTCTATAATAAAGTGGTCGATTATTTATCGAATAAAGAAGTTTATGTGCGAGATAGCTACGCTTGCGCGGATGAAAATTATAAGTTGAATATTCGTGTCATTAATGAATATCCATGGAGCAACCAGTTTGCTTATAATATGTTTTTGCGTCCAACTGAAGATGAGTTGAGTCATTTTAATCCGGAGTGGACTATTGTAAATGCTCCAGGGTTTATGGCCGATCCAGAAGTCGATGGTACCAGACAACACAATTTTGCGATTCTAGATTTTACTAAAAAAATAGCGCTTATTGGAGGAACGGGATATACCGGTGAGATTAAAAAAGGTATTTTTTCAGCGTTGAATTTTATTTTGCCGGTTTTTAAAGAAACCATGCCAATGCACTGTAGTGCGAATGTGGGTAAGGCAGGTGATACTGCTGTGTTTTTCGGGCTTTCTGGAACTGGTAAAACAACGCTTTCTACCGATCCAGATCGTAGTTTAATAGGTGATGATGAACATGGGTGGACTAAAGAAAATACCATCTTTAATTTTGAAGGGGGCTGCTATGCGAAAGTTATTAACTTGTCTAGAGACCAGGAACCTGAAATTTTTGATGCTATTAAAAAAGGAGCCATTTTAGAAAATGTTATTTTAGATGATAGCGGTAAAGTGGATTTCGCAGATACGTCTATCACTCAAAATACCCGAGTAAGTTATCCAATTCATCACATTGAAAATATTCAAGTACCATCTATAGGGAAGAACCCAAAAAACATATTCTTTTTAACAGCTGATGCCTTTGGGGTAATTCCTCCCATTTCAAAATTAACACCTAGTCAGGCAGCGTATCATTTTATTTCTGGGTATACAGCTAAAGTAGCTGGTACTGAAGCCGGTGTTGTAGAGCCCGTGCCTTCATTTTCGGCTTGTTTCGGAGCGCCTTTTATGCCTTTACATCCTGCTAAATATGCGGAAATGTTAAGTGCAAAAATGACCGAAGCTGGTGTTAATGTGTGGTTGGTAAATACTGGTTGGACAGGTGGTCCTTACGGTGTAGGAACACGGATGAAATTAAAATATACACGTGCCATGATTAATGCGGTGCTTAATGGTGATTTAGGTCTGTATAACTACGACGATTACCACATCCATTCTGTTTTTGGGGTGGCGCAACCTAGAAGTTGTCCAGGTGTTCCAACCGATGTATTAAGTCCAAGAGCTACTTGGAACGACGATGAAGCTTACTATACAACAGCTTTTAAATTAACGAATGCGTTTCGCGAGAATTTTAAAAAGTTCGAGGAGCACTGTACTGAAGAAATTCGACGTGGAGGGCCGCAACGCTACGCTTTTTAAATAATAATAATATACCTTACTAAAAAGGGGATGATTTTTTTAAATCATCCCCTTTTTTATGTGTTATTAATAAAGTCTGTTATTATTTTCCTTTATTGGCTTTTTCAATATATTTTTCTAAAGCCATAGTCATTGAAGGCGTTTCAGGAGTTGGCGCAGCAATATCTACCCGTAAACCTTTTTCCTCAACAGCCTTAATGGTTGTATTTCCAAATACCGCAATACGTGTGTCGTTTTGCTTGAAATCAGGGAAATTTTGAAATAAAGATTCGATTCCTGAAGGGCTAAAAAATACAAGAACATCGTAAGATACATCTGCTAAATCAGATAAATCACTAACCACGGTTTTGTAAAAAGTAGCTTGTTTCCAGTCTACACCTAAAGCGTCTAAAGTGTTAGGAACCTCAGGTTTTACTTTATCAGTATTTGGTAATAAGAATTTTTCGTCTTTATACTTTTTAATAAGTGGAGAAAGCTCAGAAAATGTACGTTTTCCAACATAAATTTTACGTTTTCTGTACACCACGTATTTTTGTAGGTAGTAAGCAACAGCTTCAGACTGACAAAAATATTTTAAAGTATCAGGAACTTTAAATCGCATCTCGTCGGCGATTCTAAAAAAATGATCTACAGCATTTCTACTTGTTAAAATAATAGCTGTGTAGTTTTTTAAATCGATTTTTTGCTGTCTAATTTCTTTAGCGGACACGCCTTCAACATGAATAAAAGGTCTAAAATCAATTTTTACACGTTGTTTTTGTTGTAAATCAAAGTAGGGAGAGTTCTCTATTTTAGGCTCTGGTTGAGATACCAAAATTGTTTTTACTTTCATAAGGGATCAGGTCGATTGTCTTTAGTTAGAAACAAACACCTTATATAAAATGATATAGGGTGCGATTTCGAGAGTGCAAAGATACAAAATAAAATAAAACAAGTTTAATTTTATTATACTTTGATAGGTTTTAAATGAACTGATTAAGCCAATGATGTTTATAATTAACAATAAAATAATGATACCATAAATTATAGGCAATGTAGGAGGGAGGCTGTACAATAAGATCGCATTTATTGGTAGTAATAGCACACCCAAATAGTTAATAAAGGTTATTTTTTGAAATAAATAATGATCGGTTAAGCTATCAATTTCAAAAATACTTCCAATTAAACGTTCAAACAGCACTTTTATTAGGATAAAAACAGCTAAACAAATAATAAATTTTAGCATGTCGTTTATTGGAATGTCGTTCACGGTTGTTGTTTGCCTATAGATTATGAAGCAAAACAAGGATAACGAAATGGCCAAATTGCCAAAAAGCAAGGCATCGAACCTGTCGAAAAACTTTTGATCTCTGGCATGTATTTTAAGATAACGATCGTTCCCTAAAACCAGCATAAAGTCATGAAACCGTTTTGGAGCCAATAATTTAGCCGTAGCTACTATGGCTAATCCAACAATAATTAATATTGTAAATATCTCGTTTGAAATTATGTTACGAAGCATGGCATAAAATTATTATAAATTTTAGTTTTTTAGCGTATTATTAGGGATTTTTTAAAAAATATAATGGCTTAATCATGTACATTTGTCAAAATAAAAAGGATTGCGATAATTAAAAAATATGCCTGATACAGTTGTTATTATTCCAACGTATAATGAGATTGAAAATGTAGAAGCGATTATTCGAGCAGTGTTCTTGCAACCAGTTGATTTACATATCCTTATTGTTGATGATAATTCGCCCGATTTAACAGGACTAAAAGTTAAAGAGCTTCAAAAGGAATTTGAAGGAAAGCTGTTTTTAGAAACTAGAAAGGAAAAATCTGGTTTAGGAACAGCTTATATTCACGGATTTAATTGGTGCTTGGCGAGAGACTATCGTTATATATTTGAAATGGATGCCGATTTTTCTCACAATCCAGATGACGTTATTAAGCTTTATAATGCCTGTCATGAAGACGGAGCAGGTTTGTCTATCGGATCTCGATATGTTACAGGAGTGAATGTTGTTAATTGGCCAATGGGAAGGGTTTTAATGTCGTATTTGGCATCAAAATATGTGCGTTTCATTACAGGTATGAATATTCAGGATACTACGGCTGGATTTGTGTGCTATAAACGCGAGGTTTTAGAGACTATCGATTTAAAAACCATAAAATTTATAGGTTATGCTTTTCAAATTGAAATGAAATTCAAAGCCTATTTAAAGGGATTTAAAATTATTGAGGTGCCTGTAATTTTTACAGATAGAACACGAGGCGAATCTAAATTAAGTTCAAGCATAATTTCCGAAGCCATTTTTGGAGTTATTTCAATGAAGATAAAAAGTCTATTTAAAAAGTAGAAACCAATGAAAGAGAAAACTACACTTATTAAAAACGCTAAAATTGTCAATGAAGGTAAAGTGTTTAGCGGTGATATATTAATTGAAGGCGAAATTATTAAACAAATCGACGAATCGATAAGTGCAAAATCTTCTGAAGTTAATATTGTTGATGCAGAAGGTAAATATATTTTACCAGGGGTTATAGACGATCAAGTGCATTTTAGAGAGCCTGGTTTAACCGAAAAAGCTACAATTGCTACCGAATCCAGAGCTGCAATTGCTGGGGGTATCACGTCTTTTATTGAAATGCCAAATACCAATCCGCAAACCACCACTATTGAAAAATTGGAGGAGAAGTTTGCTATTGCTGCCGAAACATCACTAGCCAATTATTCCTTTATGTTTGGCGGAACCAACGACAATTTGGATGAGATTTTAAAAGTTGATAAAACGAATGTCGCTGGATTAAAATTATTTCTTGGTTCATCTACAGGAAATATGCTTGTTGATAATCCTGAAGTTTTAGAAAATATATTTAAAAGCACCGATTTGCTTATTTCAGTGCATTGTGAAGATGAAGGCACTATTAAGGCAAATTTCAAGAAATATCACGATGAATATGGCGATGATATCCCTGTGAAGTATCACCCTTTAATTAGGAGTGAAGAAGCTTGTTATTTATCGTCATCAAAAGCTATTGAATTGGCCAAGAAAACGGGAGCCCGTTTACATATTTTTCACTTATCTACAGGAAAGGAAACGAGTTTGTTTTCTAATAAAATTCCATTAAAAGATAAGAAAATAACGGCAGAAGTTTGTATACATCATTTATGGTTTTCAGATGAAGACTACGATAAAAAAGGGACGTTGATAAAGTGGAATCCTGCAGTGAAAACAGCTTCCGACAGAGAGCAACTTTGGAAAGCTTTACTCGATGGTAGAATTGATGTGATAGCTACCGATCATGCGCCACATACCAAACAAGAAAAAGATAACGTTTATACTAAAGCGCCTTCGGGAGGGCCTTTGGTCCAACATGCTTTACCTGCGATGTTAGAAATGTATCACCGAGGTAAAATTTCTTTGGAAAAAGTGGTTGAAAAAATGTGTCATAATCCAGCCATTTTATTTCAAGTGGAAAAGCGTGGTTTTATTAAAGAAGGTTATTTTGCCGACTTGGTTTTAGTCGATTTAAACACGCCATGGACGGTAAATAAAGATAATATTTTATATAAATGCGGTTGGTCTCCTTTTGAAGGTACTACCTTTAGATCTCGAGTGACTCACACTTTTTTAAATGGTAGCCTGGTGTATCAGAATGCTGAATTTAAAAATGTTAAAGCTGCAAAGCGATTAACTTTTACTAGATGATTTTAAAACGTGCAATTTTATGTTTGGGAATGTTGTTGTCCTTTATAGCCTGTAACAGGTTTAAAGGTCCAGAAAAACCTGAAAACTTAATTCCTGAGGATAAAATGATTAATATATTAATCGATTCTAAATTGCTTACTTCTACGAATTCTGCGAATAAGAGAATTATGAAAGACAGTAATTTAGATGTGAATACTTATGTGTATAGAAAATATAAGATTGATAGTACTCAGTTTGCCGACAGTAATGCCTACTACGCTTTTCATGTAGAAATTTACGATGATATTTATAACAAAGCGATTGATAGTTTAGAGCGATTGCATGAGGAATTAAAGACGCTTCAGGCTGACGAATGGAAAGCGCAAACTAAAAAAGAAGAAGAAGCTTCACTAAAAGGGGAGGCTGAAAGAGATTCTTTAAAGCTTGTAAAGCCTATTATAATGGATTGAGTTATTTTAAATAGTGCTGTCCAATTTTAACAATAGATGTATCAACCGCTTTAAATTTATAGTTTAAAGCGGTTTTTATTTTGGCACTGCTGTAATTTTTCTCAGTGTCTAAAGTTTTGGCTAAGTGTTTCGTTAATTGCCTTTTTTGTCCTGTGAGTTTGTGTTTTAACCAATCCATACGCCAAGCAAAACTTAAAAGTCTACTGCTAGCTAATTTTTTAGGCGGTTTGGATTGAACAGCTTCGCTTAGAGCCGTAATGAATTTTTTGTAGTGCCAATTTTCGGCAACTAAAATATAACGTTCATTTTTAATGTCGCTGTTGGTAAGTGATATCATTGCAGAAACCACATCTTCAACATCAACTAAAGCAATAGTGCCCGAAGTGTAATAATTTATGCCTTTAGCTGCTTTTTTAAACAAACTCCCGGTGCCGTTTTTCCAAATGCCAGGACCTAAAATCACTCCTGGATTTACAATAATAGCATCTAAGCCTTCCTGAGTGCCTCGCCAAACTTCCATTTCGGCGCCATATTTTGTAATGGCATAATCGTTATGGTCTTCTTCGGGGTTCCAAATGCTATCTTCATTAATGGGTGACTGGTTTAAGGTGTCTCCCAAAGTGGCAATAGAGCTTACGTAGCAAAACTTTTTAATGTCATGACTAAGTGATAAATTCACCAAATTTGCCGTGCCTTCAATGTTTGTTTTTCGTAATTTATAATATTTATTTGGTTCGAAAGCGACTAGAGCGGCACAGTGATAAACTAGGGTAATGTCTTTGAAGGCTTCAGTTAAATCCGGGATATCCAAAATATCGGCTTTTACCCATTCTATAGTATTGAATAAAGCTTCAGGGTTTTCAGTGTAACAAGAAAACACATTTTTGGTATGTTTTAAACTTTTTTTGCTTCTGTAAATGGCTCTTACTTTTTTACCTTCCGAAGTAAGTCTGTAAAGTAAATGTGCGCCAACTAAACCGGTTCCTCCTGTTACTAAAATCATGCAACTAAATTAAAGAATTATTCATAATTGATGCCTTAATATATATGTATTTTTATCTTTGCCTAGGTTTTTTAAAAAGAGTTAAAATGATAAAGAATTTTGTTGAAGAATTGACATGGCGCGGTATGATCCAAGATAGTATGCCGGGTACTGAAGAACACTTATTAGAAGCGATGCGTTTGGCATATGTGGGTATCGACCCTACAGCTGATTCGTTGCACATTGGGCATCTGGTTGGTGTTATGGGCTTGAGACACTTTCAGTTATCTGGTCATAAGCCTGTAGCGCTTGTAGGTGGTGCAACAGGAATGATTGGCGATCCTTCAGGAAAATCGGCAGAGCGTAATTTGCTTAACGAAGAAACGCTAATTCATAATCAAAACGCTATTAAAGAACAACTTTCAAGGTTTTTAGAATTTGATAGTGATGCCGATAATGCTGCTGTTATTGTGAATAACTACGATTGGATGAAGACTTTTTCATTCCTTGAATTTATTAGAGATGTAGGAAAGCATATAACAGTGAACTATATGATGGCTAAAGATTCGGTTAAGAAACGTTTGTCTTCCGAGTCGTCTGTTGGAATGAGTTTTACCGAGTTCACTTATCAATTGGTTCAAGGGTACGATTTTTTACATTTATATCGTGATAAAAACTGTACGCTTCAAATGGGCGGTAGTGATCAATGGGGAAACATTACCACGGGAACCGAATTGATTCGTCGTGTTGATGCAGGAAAGGGTTATGCCTTAACCTGGCCATTAATAACAAAAGCAGATGGAACCAAATTTGGAAAAACTGAAGGTGGTAACATTTGGCTTGATGCCGAAAGAACCTCGCCATATAAATTCTACCAATATTGGTTGAATACAAGTGATGTTGATGCTGAAAAGTACATCAAAATCTTTACCTTTTTAAGTAGAGAAACTATAGAGTCTTTAATTGAAGAACATCAGGAAGCTCCACATTTACGTGCGTTGCAAAAACGTTTGGCAGAAGAAATTACAACCATGGTACATTCTAAAGAGGATTTAGATAATGCTATTAAAGCAAGTAATATTCTTTTCGGAAAATCTACCAGTGAAGATTTAAAAGCTTTAAACGAAAAAACCTTTTTAGATGTTTTTGATGGCGTGCCACAAACACAAATCTCAAAATCTGAAATTGAAAATGGCTTAGATATTATAGCGGCACTAGCCGAGCAAGGTGGGTTTTTAAAGTCTAACGGAGAAGCAAGACGCGCCTTAAAAGAGAACTCGATTTCTGTGAATAAGGAAAAGGTGAAGGACGATTTTAAAATTACATCAGCAGATTTAATTAATGATAAGTTTGTGCTTTTACAACGCGGTAAGAAGAATTACTTTGTGTTACAAGTGGTTTAGTTGAACTTAAAAGTTTGTGTTTAGGGGGTGTTATCAATAGCCCTTTGATTTTATTATACTTTTTATTTAAAATATTTATAAAATAAGAACGCCTGATTTAGTAATAAATCAGGCGTTCTTTTGTAACTAATAATTAAATTTTTCTTTTTCTAACTGTGGTATTAGACGTTATGCACTTGCATAACTTACAAGGCAAAATATTTTTTATAAAACCATAAGATTACAACCGCGAATATCAGCATTATCAAAGCGACCTATCACCTCAAAAGTGCCGTCAGTTTTCACACGACCTAAATCTTGCGTGGCAATAAAAGCACAGGAATTGATGTTGGCTAAATCAATAATATTCAGTCCACCAGCTTTTTCTGCTGGCTGTATGCTTAGGGCGTCTTCGGTGTCTCTGGTTAGTATTTTCATCCATGGCGGACACTCAAATACACCTTGTCCTTTGGAGTAGGCCTGACTCAATAGTTCGGTCATGCCGTACTCACTATGGATGTCTTCAACGCCAAAACCTGATTTAAGAATGTCATGAAGCTCATTTCTTATCAGTTCTTTGCGTTTGCCTTTCATGCCTCCAGTTTCCATGATTATGGTGTTTTTTAATTGGAATTGATAGGTTTCAACTAAATCTAACAAGGCAAATGAAACTCCTATTAATAAAACTTTTTTGCCTTCAGTATCTAGTTTAATCAGAGCTTCTTTTAATTCTTCAAGATTATTCAAGTAAAATCCGCTTTCTGGATGTTTAGAGGTTTTAATCATGGCATCGACCATATATATTAACGACGAGCCCTGGCGTTCCAAATAGGAGGGTAAAAGTCCTAAAATGACATAATCTTCAATAGGGCCATAAAAATGTTCAAAACCCTTGGTGAAACTTTTATTGTAAACGTCAAGATCTGTAACATGGTGCTTACTGGTCTCATTGCCTGTAGTTCCAGAGCTGGTAAAGGTTGTTTGTATGGCAGATTGCGAACTTAAAATGTCACGCGTTTTAAAAAACTGAATAGGTAAAAAAGGGATTTGTTGTATGCAAGTCACATCGCTAGGATGAATGTATAACAAATCGCAAAAAGAACGATAAACCCTGTTGTTTTTAAACTGAAAATTGAAAACTTGTAAAGCGACATCTTCGAAATCGGCCGCGTTTTGAATATTGAAAATCGTATTACTATCCATTCTTTTATTGATATGATACAAAAGTATGTAAAATAAAAAAGCACTGCTATTGCAACGCTTTAAATAGATTTATTTTAAGTTTTGATGCTACTTAATAACAAGCTTGCGGGTTTCGCTTTGACCTTTTTCTGTTATTTTTAAAATGTAAATCCCTTTGCTGAATTGTGAGATGTTCAGTTCTTTCCCAACAAGATTTTTAGACATTAATTGCTTACCAAGCACATCGAAAATTTGAACCTGTTTAGGGGCGTTTAATTTTGAGATGATATGGACGTAGGTGTTTTGACTATTAACCGGGTTAGGGTAAATGGTTAAACCTGGAATATTTTCTAGGGCAGACGATATGGTCTCTTTATTTTGAGCTTCTGAAGGCAGCGCTAAAAACAAAGTGAACATAAGAAAAATATAAAAAAAGTAGTTTTTTACCATTTGTTGAAATTAGTTAATACTAGGTTATGATTTTAGGCTTTAGCCCCCTCATAATTAGTAAGGTATAAAGTTAGTGTTTTGTATCAAAAGTGGTGCCATAAAACTGTTAAAAATTTGGTTTTTAAGGTTAAATTTAAATCTTTGTAACAGTATTGTTATCTTAGTGTTATTAATAATGTAATTTTATTTAAATTGTGTTATTAGTTCTATCTTTACTTCGACAAACGTCGTAACTACAATGAAAAAAAAGGATATAAAAATTTTACTGGTTGATGATGAACCAGATATTTTAGAAATTGTTGGATATAATTTATCCAGCGAAGGCTACCAGGTGATTACTGCTGAAAACGGACAAGAAGGTGTTAAAAAGGCTAAAAAAGAATTGCCGCACCTTATTATTTTAGATGTTATGATGCCTGAAATGGATGGTATTGAAGCCTGTGAAATCATCAGAAAAAATCCAGACTTAAAAAACAGTATTGTTACATTTTTAACAGCTAGAGGAGAAGACTATTCTCAAGTAGCTGGTTTTGATGCTGGTGCCGATGATTATATAACGAAGCCTATAAAACCAAAAGTTCTAGTTAGTAAGGTGAAAGCGCTATTAAGACGTTTTAAAGAGGAAGATGTTGCCGATACCATGAAAATTGGTAGTTTAATCATTAACCGCGATGAGTATAAAATCACTTCTAAAGGAGTTGAAATTATTCTGCCTCGAAAAGAATTTGAATTACTTTCATTATTAGCTTCTAAGCCTGGAAAAGTATTTAAAAGAGACGAAATTTTAGATGCAGTTTGGGGTAATGAAGTGGTTGTAGGAGGTAGAACCATCGATGTTCACATTAGAAAACTTCGTGAAAAATTAGGGGATGATAGTTTTAAAACGATTAAAGGCGTGGGCTATAAGTTTGTTGATTAATGCCTTCTCAATTTAAAAAATCATATCGTTTCGCGGTAAGAACATCGCTATGGATAGCCCTTTACACAACACTCGTAATGGGTGTTTTTTTATACTATCTGGAAGCCCTACACTGGTACTGGCTTGCTTTGTTTAGTGTTATCGTGTTCTTATTTTCTCTAGTCATCATTCAATATAATGTTGAACGGTTTATCTACAAGCGTATTAAAAAAATATACGATGATTTAACACTGCTCGAGTCGGCTAATCTTTCTAAAGGTCCTATTACAACAAATATTAAAACCCTTACCGAGGATATCGATCGTTATGCTAAGGATAAAAAGATTGAAATTGAAACCTTAAGGGTTCGTGAGGAGTATCGTAAAGAGTTTATCGGTAATGTGTCTCATGAATTAAAAACTCCGTTATTTACGGTTCAAGGCTATATTTTAACTTTGTTAGATGGGGCTGCTGACGATAAGGAAATCAGAAAAAAATATTTAGAACGCGCAAGTAAGGGTATCGAAAGACTTGGTTTTATTATCAAGGATTTGGATATGATTACTAAGCTAGAGGTGGGTGATCTCAGGTTGCAATATGAGGTTTTTAATATCGTAGAACTTATAAGGCAAGTTTTTGACATGTTGGAGATGAAGGCTAACAAAAAGGATATTACTTTAACTTTTGATAGAAAATACGCAACTCCTGTTTTTGTGCGAGCTGATAAAGAGCGTGTACAACAAGTTTTAGCAAACTTAATTGTGAATTCGATTAAATACGGAAGCGAACGAGGAACCACCGAAATCAGTATCGAAAATCTTATTAAAAACAAAGTCATCATTCGGGTAACCGATAATGGTGAAGGCATAGCTAAAATGCATTTACCACGTTTGTTTGAACGTTTTTATCGGGTAGATAAAAGTGGGTCTCGAAAAGAAGGTGGGTCAGGTCTTGGTTTGTCTATTGTAAAACACATTATAGAAGCGCATAAAGAGAAAATTTATGTAGAAAGTGAAGAAGGTATTGGTAGCGAGTTTTCTTTCACTTTAGAAAAAGCTGAACAGTGATTTATAATCAGGTGTAAAATCGAAAGCTTTCAACCCTTCATAGGCTACAACTTCATCGAGTTTATCTATGGTAAACGCATCTTGTTTACAGGTAGGAACCATACTTAATTCCCAAAGTCTTTCTGCAAGGTATTCTTGTTCAAATTGTCCCGGCGTTGGAATAAAAAAGGCCTTTTTGTTAAGTTTCGCTAAATCCATGACTGTGGTATATCCAGAACGTGAGATAATTAAAGCGCTTTCATTGATGGTTTTTTCAAGTAAATTGGAAGTCATGAAATTATAAATGGTGATGTTTCCAAAAACTTCTTTGGTTTGTTGGGCTTCCATTTGACCTCTAACAAAAACAATTTTTCCAGTGAAGCTTTTAAGTTCTTGTAAAAGTTTTTCTTCTAATAAAGAACGTTGAGGTTCTGGTCCCGAAATTAAAACCATCAAATCATTTTTGATTACCTCGTTTGATGCTGTAAATCGGCTTAAAGGGCCAATATATTCCGTAGGGATATCAAATGTTTTTACGTGACCTAGTTTGCCACTTAAATTCGGTTCTCCAGGAATATCTGGTACCCAGCATCTGTCAAATTTCTTTATAAATTTTTGATGCATTTTAGTACTCAACCAAGAGGTGCTTCCGCTTAAAACATATAATTGATGCGTTATAAAAACAGAAGGCACTTTTTTATTTCTAACGCCCATTCTATTATCTGAAATAATTCCAGAAATATCGTGAGTGTCTAAAATTTCAGCAACTGCTTTTTTTTCCCTTTTTATAGCTTTTAGAAGCTTAGGAGAGTCTTTAATCAGTTTTAATTTAAAGTGTTTTCCGTTTTTGGCGTAAGTCACGTTATACGAAGGCAGTTCGATAGATGATACATTAGGGAATTCCTTTCTTAATAGGGCTAATGCAGCACCATCACTGGCTATTATTGGTGTAAAATTTTCTGCAATTAAAGCGTTAATTATCGGTATGCATCGCGTGGCATGACCTAGGCCCCAGTTTAATGGAGCGACCAAAATTTGCTTTTTCATAAGTAGGAGTTACTTTTTCATTTTGCATTGAGCAAAGCGCTGTATCATCACCACAGCGAACCTTGAATATCCATGTTTTTCACTTCGCCATGTAGCTTGTGAAAATTTTTATAATTTCAAAGATAAGTGTATTACCACTCTTTTATATTTCCTTAATTTTACCAAATCTATTTCAAATAATAATTAATTGTTAATTCATTGTTTTAAAATAGCTTAACGTTGTCATACTTTTGCAAACGCTTACAGCAGTGAAATTAAATAATTAAAAATAGTTAGCACACCTTGGGAAGTAAAAATAAACTCAGAAGATTTAAGGAAAACGAAACATTTTCAAATGTATTTCAACCTACAAGAGATGAACTTGTAGAATCTCAATTCAAATTAAAAGGGCAGTGGCGCACTGAAGTTTTTAAAAATAACAACCCTTTAGTTTTAGAGTTAGGTTGTGGTAAAGGTGAGTATTCTGTGGCTTTAGCTCAAAAATATCCAGATAAAAATTTCATTGGAATTGATATCAAAGGGGCGCGATTCTGGCGCGGGGCAAAAACTGCCATTGAAAATGGAATTTCAAATGTAGCTTTCTTACGTACTCAAATAGAGCTTATTGATCACGCTTTTGCCGAAGGTGAAGTCGATGAGATATGGATTACATTTCCAGACCCACAAATAAAATATAAGCGTACCAAGCATCGTATGACAAACGCAACCTTCTTAGAGCGTTACAAGAAAATATTAAAACCAGATGGTGTGGTTAATCTAAAAACAGACAGTGAATTTATGCATGGTTACACCCTTGGTTTACTACATGGTGCTGGGCATGAAGTACTTTATGCTAATCATAATGTGTATAAGCAAGAGGGAAGTCCAGAAGAAGTAACTTCCATTCAGACCTTTTATGAATCGCAGTACTTAGAGCAAAACAAAGCGATTACCTATATCAGGTTTAAAATCAAATAGTTTGGAGGTTACAATTGTATTTTTATTAGGTTTTATCTTCGCTTTTTTAGGTGTTATTCCTCCGGGTTTGTTAAACATGACTGCGGCAAAAATTAGTCTTAAAGAAGGTCATGTTCGCGGTATTATGTTCTCCATAGGAGCCTGTATTGTAGTTTTAGGTCAAACCTATATTGCTTCCATTTTTGCAAGTTACTTAAGTACAAACCCCGAAGTGGTTGATGTGCTAAGGCGTGTGGCCGTTGTTATCTTCATTTTAATTACCATTTACTTTTTGTTTATAGCAAAGTCCAAGGAACCTAAGGAAGTCAAACTTCAAAAAAGAAGTAAGCACAGCCGTTTTTTTCAAGGGGTACTCATGTCTGCTTTAAACGTGTTTCCTATACCGTACCAAGCTTATATGACCATATCCTTGGCTTCTTTGGGTTGGATAACTTTCGAGAAAATTAGTGTGATTTCTTATGTCGCTGGAGCTGTTATGGGATCATTTGCGACCTTGTATTTGTATATTTTCTTTTTTGATAAAATAAAGAGTAAGGCTCTTACTTCTCAGAAAAATATGAACCGCCTTATTGGGGGTATCACAGCTATCATGTCTATAGTGACTATTATAGGAATTATAAGAGGATCATGAAACCAGAAACACTAAGTTTTTTCGAACGTGTATATGATGTGGTAAAGCAAATTCCCTATGGAAGTGTAACGAGTTACGGGGCTATTGCGAACTATCTGGGTGCTCCGCGAAGTGCAAGGATGGTTGGTTACGCCATGAATAATGCGCATGGTAAGGACGTGCCTGCGCACCGCGTAGTAAACCGGAAAGGTTTATTAACGGGCAAGCATCATTTTGAGGGTACAAATTTAATGCAGCAGCTTCTCGAAAATGAAGGTGTTGTGGTAAAAGACAACCAAATTCAAAGTTTCGAGAAAGTGTTTTGGAATCCATCTGAAGCATTGCAGTAACGATTAGCTTGATTTTAAGTTAGGCGTTATGGTAAGCGCTTTTTTCTTACGAGCAGAAAGCTTCAAGATTTTATCTAAAAGATTAATTTCATTCTTAAAGAGTGTTTTCTTTAAATCCTGCATTTCTTTTTCCATTTGTCTCTTAATGATTTTCTTAAGATCGCTGGTAAAGGCTAGATTAAAAGCTTTTTTGTAAAGGTAAATGTGATTTGCAAGTATTATTTCGTCATCGGCAATACAGATTGAAACTTGGTTTTTTTCATCTAATAAATAGTATTCATCAGAAATTGGTGAAATTAATTTTTTGATAGATTGATCTTCAGAATAGTTATTTATAATGTCAATTATGAATTTACAATCCTCTCGCGTGGCTTTGCTTTCGAAGTTAAACATCTTAAACATAATTAGTTATATTAAACTGTTATTATGTAGGTGCCTTAGGTTGTACGAACCTATGTAAGTATTAAAAACTTCAATATACGATTTGGGTTATACTGAAAATAGTCGTTTTTATACTAGTTTGATCTTCACTAAGATACGAAATTCTTTAAACAAGTATGTTATGTATGCATAAAAAAATCTTTAATGCATTCTTCGTAATTTATCATGACCTGCTTTTAGAATTTGCTGTTTTTAACAGGTGAAAATTAGCAATAAAACCGTTGTTTATATGAAGTTTTAAGCTTTGTAAATGAAGTGGGTATTAGTTTAATAAGTCAATTAGCAGTTAAATGGCTACAAAACTTACGGCTATATAACCTTAAACTAAAGTTAATTATAAACAAAACTTATAGGATAGCACTTCCGTCTTAGCGCATTATTAATTATCTTTGTAGTTAGAATTAATTTGAATAAATGAAGCTTAATAAGAAAGATATTTTAACAGCACTCGAAAGCATTACAGTTCCAGGAGAAGGACAAAACATGGTTGAAAGTGGGGCTGTTAAAAATGTGGTAACTTTTGGAGACGAAGTTATTGTTGAAATTACTATAAAGAACCCAAGTCTTCAGGCGAAAAAACGTACTGAAGTTGATATTTTAAAAACCATTCACGAAAAGGTTTACGAGAAGGCTAAAATTAAAGTCAATGTAAAAGTTGAAGCGCCAGAAACTCCAAAACCAAATGTGATTAAAGGCAAGCCTGTTCCAGGGATTCAAAATATTATCGCTGTGGCATCCGGAAAGGGTGGTGTAGGGAAATCTACCGTTACAGCAAATTTAGCTGTATCATTAGCGAAAATGGGCTTTAAAGTTGGTGTTTTAGATGCCGATATTTACGGGCCTTCAATTCCTATCATGTTTGATGTGGTTAACGAAAAACCATTAGCCGTTAATATTGAAGGGAAATCGAAAATGAAACCCATCGAAAATTATAACGTCAAAGTGTTATCTATTGGTTTTTTTACACAGCCTAACCAAGCGGTAGTTTGGAGAGGACCAATGGCCGCTAAAGCTTTAAATCAAATGATTTTTGATGCCCACTGGGGAGAACTGGATTTCTTATTGTTAGATTTACCTCCAGGAACTGGAGATATTCATTTAAGTATCATGCAGTCGCTGCCTATAACTGGGGCTGTTATTGTAAGCACGCCTCAGAATGTGGCATTAGCTGATGCTAAAAAAGGAGTTGCGATGTTTCAACAAGACAGCATCAATGTGCCTGTTTTAGGATTGATTGAAAATATGGCGTACTTTACACCAGAAGAATTACCAGATAATAAATATTTTATTTTTGGAAAAGAAGGAGCAAAACACCTAGCAGAGGATTTAAAAGTACCGTTTTTAGGTGAGTTACCTCTGGTACAAAGTATAAGAGAAGCTGGAGACGTTGGTCGTCCTGCAGCACTTCAAACAGGAACACCTCTAGAAAAAGCTTTCGAAAAAATCACTCAGAATGTAGTTCAGGAAGTGGTTCGAAGAAACGATGATTTACCGCCTACAGAGGCTATTAAAATAACAACAATGGCTGGTTGTGCAGCGGTTAAAAAATAAGAATATGACATCAGAAGAGTTAAAAATGAATGTTGAAAAAGCACTTGAAGAAATTCGTCCTTTTTTACAAAGTGATGGCGGTGACATTTCATTGCTATCTATTGAAAATGATAATTTGGTAAAAGTACGTTTGGAAGGTGCTTGCGTAGGGTGCAGTGTGAATCAAATGACACTTAAATCTGGTGTAGAAATGACTATTAAAAAATATGCGCCTCAAATTAAGCAGGTTATTAATATTGAAGATTAATTTAAAGAGCTGTTAAAGCCTCAATTAAATTATTGTTTCAATGCAAAAGGGTTTCTAAAAAATATAGAATTTTAAAAATTTAATATTTTTTAGAAACTTTTTTTAATTACCCTTATAAAACTTATAATAATAAAGGTGCTTCGTTTAAATTTGTATTCAAAATTAATGTGAGGTGCGTTTGCACGAACAAAAATTAAGTAATGGAAGATATTAATATCAAAATAACAGACAGAGATGGTGTTACACATGAGATTGTTGCGCCAACCGATATGGCAATGAATCTTATGGAAGTGGTAAGGTCCTATGAACTAGCTCCAGAAGGAACAATTGGAGTTTGTGGTGGTATGGCTATGTGTGCTTCGTGTCAATGCTACGTCTTAAGTGATACGGTTTTACCTGAAATGGGTGATGATGAAGAGGCGATGCTTTCTGAGGCATTCGACGTAAAAGACAATAGCCGTTTAGGATGTCAAATTCAAATAACTCCAGAAATGGAAGGGCTTGAAGTTGAATTAGCTCCAGAGAGTTAATTTTTTAAAATGCCATTATAGTATATAAAGCTATTATAAATTTAAAAAGCCCCTTATTTAGGGGCTTTTTAAGTATTTGTCTCCTATTAAATAAGACAATTATTTCGATGTAATCTTGATATTTGGATCAATTTTTTTAAGGGAATCACTAAACTTTTGAACAGCAGTTTCTACTTCTTTTTGGTGTCCTGAAAAGGTTTTAGATCCAGAGATTGCTTTTCCCATTACTGTATAAGAGTAAGTAACTTCTACAGTTTCCGCATCCTTAACATCGCCGTAAGATCCATCGTGATTTAAAGGAGCATCACTTGAAGATGTTGAATGGGCTTTTTCTACCGTACCTGCTTCTTCTGTAGCCCCTTCTGATTCTTCAGTGGCGTCTTCCACTACGATTTCCTCTTCTTCAACAACTATAACTTCTTCTGTAGGTTCTTCAGTTGTTGGAGTAGCTTCAGCTGCTTTGGCATTATCTTTACATGACGTAAATGATACGATTAAAGCTGTGAGAGCTAAAGTACTTAAAATTGATTTTTTCATAATTTTGAAATTTGTAATATTGGTTTGATTATTTATTAGGACTAAATTAATAACTTTTTTTTAAGAATAATCTTGACGAGTTCTTTTTACGTTGATTTGTAATGAAAATCCGATATAAAAAAATCGAGGTATTTAAAATTAAGAATCTATAATTTGAATAAAATTGTAGTTTAACAATCTAATCCTATAAAATATAATGTAGGTTGACGTATTATTTGTCGTCACCAATTTTATTCGCTTCTTTTTTTACCTTGTCTGACGTTTCTTTAATAGCATCTTCAGTAGCATCAGCAGCATTCTCTAAAGCTTCTCCAGTGGCATCCACAGCGTTTTCAACGGCGTTCTCCGTAGCATCAGCAGCATCTTCTAGCGCTTCGCCTGTAGCATCAGCAGCGTCTTCAATAGCTTCACCTGCTTTATCTGCCGACTCATGCATGGCTTCTTTAGCGGATTCTGCTTTTTTCGAATCTCTACAAGATGTGAAACTTAAAGATAAAACGGCACATAAAACGGTACTTAAAATTACTTTTTTCATTTTTTCGGGTTTGGTGTTAATATTTAGTTTTAAACATGTATTTAACACAATAACAAAAAAAAGCATTGCGTTAAACGCTATAATATACGTAGATAATTTAAGATTTGGATTACAGCACCTTTATTCTTTTTAATGAACGCTTCGTTTAGCAAGCCAGTAGCGTGTCGCTTTTTTGGGTTTTCAACCAATTCTGTTAAAATGGTATCAAATTGAATTTGGGTGGCAATTGAAAACATCCCTCCGTTTTCTATGAGCGCTTTGGCTTCAGGAAATTTATCGTAGTGATTTCCTATAATTATTGGAATACCAAAAACAGCTGGCTCTAAAGTATTGTGTAACCCCGTATGACCTAACCCACCGCCTACATAAGCGATATCAGCATAGTTGTATATTTTTGTGAGTATGCCAATGGTGTCTACAATAAATACTTTGGCGTGAACCAAATTACTATGCTGTTTGTTAGAATAAAGTACGGTTGGTGCTTTAATTTGCTTTTGAATATAATTTATCTGATCAGATTTTATATTGTGGGGCGCAATGATAAACTTGATGTCTTTATCACCATGGTTATTGATGAAATTTATTAGCATTGCTTCGCCTTCAGGCCAAGTGCTACCTGCAACCACGCATAATTTATTATCTTTAAAAGTATTAATAAAATCTAAAGTATTATCGATACTTAATTGGTTGTAAACCCTGTCATATCTAGTGTCGCCTGTAACGGTTGTATTTCGATAGTTTATAGAATGAAGCAAGGTTTGAGAGGATTCGTTTTGAGTGAAAATATGCTCGAAAGCAAATAAGGCATCCCTCAAAGGTTTTCCATAATATTTAAAGTATGGCTGGTTTTCTCGAAAAGCTGCCGAGATTAAAATAGCTTTACCCTGACGTTTTTTTAATTCCTTTAAGTAATTGGGCCAAATATCGTATTTAACAAAAATAGTAAGCTCGGGATTTACAAGGTTTAAAAAGCGTTTAGCATGTGCTTTGGTGTCTATAGGTAAGTAAACGACAACATCGGCAATGGGACTGTTTTTGCGAATTTCATAGCCCGATGGTGAAAAAAAACTCAGCACAATTTTATGTTCCGAATAGTGTTGGCGTAACGCTTGAAAAACAGGGAGACCTTGCTCATACTCACCTAAGGAAGCACAGTGAAACCAAAGGGTTTTGTCGCTGGGGTTTAATGCGTTTTTTAATACAGAAAAGGTGTTTTTCCTACCAATAACGCCCTTTTTTAGTTTATCACTAAAAATGCCGCTAAGAGGTAATACCGCATTAGTTATTTGGGTGCCTATATTGTAAAGTAAATCCACTATTTTTCTTTGTGCTAAAATACATGACTTTAAAATATTATAGGAATTAAAAGCATAATTTATTGAAATTTAGTGCTGAAATTTATCCAAATTCCCGCTATATTATTCTTTTTAAACGACTATAGAAACACAATCATTTTGTAAATTTGTGTACTGTAAACTCAGTTTGAGTTTCATTAAAATTAGTCTTAGCAATTTTTAATTTAGCGGGCTTAACTCTTTTTTAGATGAAAAAAATTCAAATGGTAGACCTTAAAGGTCAATATAGTGAGATAAAAGATATTGTTAATCCTTCCATTCAAGAAGTTATAGAAAACACCGCTTTCATAAACGGTCCTAAGGTTCACGAATTTCAGAAAAACCTAGAAACTTACTTAGACGTAAAGCACGTTATTCCTTGTGCCAATGGTACCGATGCCCTTCAAATTGCAATGATGGGGTTAGGTTTAAAACCTGGGGATGAGGTGATCACTGCTGATTTTACCTTTGCAGCTACGGTTGAGGTGATTGCCTTACTTCAATTAACTCCCGTTTTAGTTGATGTTAATGCAGATGATTTCAATATTAATATAGAAGCGATTAAAAACGCTATTACGCCAAAAACCAAGGCGATTGTACCAGTGCATCTTTTTGGGCAATGTGCCAATATGGAAGCGATTATGGAGCTAGCAAAAGCTCATAATTTATTTGTAATTGAAGATAACGCCCAAGCTATTGGAGCCAATTATACCTATGCCGATGGTACAAAAGTAAAGGCAGGAACCATAGGGAATGTTGGAGCGACTTCTTTTTTTCCATCTAAGAATTTAGGATGTTATGGTGATGGTGGTGCTATTTTTACAAATGATGATGATTTAGCTCATACCATTCGCGGAATTGTAAATCACGGAATGTACGAACGTTACCATCATGATGTCGTTGGGGTTAATTCACGCTTAGATAGTATTCAGGCTGCGGTTTTAGATGCTAAACTACCACTTTTAGATAAGTATAATAATCGTAGAATTGAAGCTGCAAATAAATATGACGCGGCTTTTAAGGGTCTTGAAAATATTGTTACGCCTTATCGTTATGGCGATATAGATAATCATGTGTTTCACCAATATACTTTACAAGTTAAGGGTGTAGATCGTGATGCCTTAGTAAAGCACCTAAATGAAAATGACATTCCTTGTGGTGTGTATTATCCAATTCCACTACATAGACAAAAAGCCTATGTAGATGAGCGTTATAATGAAGCCGATTTTGAAGTGACTAATCAATTGGTTAAGGAAGTGATTTCATTACCTATGCACACCGAATTGGACGACGAACAAATACATTTTATAACAACAACTATAATAAGCTATTTAAATGAGTAAAATTTTAGTCACAGGCGGCCTAGGTTTTATAGGTTCGCACACTGTAGTAGAACTACAGAATGAAGGATATGAAGTCGTTATTATTGATGATTTATCGAATTCTTCTGAAAAAGTATTAGACGGCATTACAGCCATAACAGGTAAAACACCCCTTTTTGAAAAGTTAGATTTAAAAGAAAAAGCTGGCGTTGAAGCTTTTTTTGCTGAACATAACGATATCAACGGTGTGATACATTTCGCAGCAAGTAAAGCTGTTGGCGAAAGTGTACAAGAGCCTTTATTGTATTATGAAAACAATATAAGCACCCTAGTTTATATTTTAAAAGAGTTGAAAAAACTACCTGAAGCCTCTTTTATTTTTAGTTCTTCTTGTACGGTTTACGGTCAGGCAGATGAGCTACCAATCACAGAAAATGCCCCAGTAAAACAAGCTGAATCCCCTTATGGAAATACCAAACAAATAGGAGAAGAAATTATTAGTGATACCTGTAAAGTGGTTCCAAGCTTAAAAGCTATAGCACTGCGCTATTTCAATCCTGTTGGAGCTCATGAATCTGCTGCAATAGGAGAGCTTCCTATTGGAGTACCTCAAAACTTAGTGCCGTTTATTACCCAAACAGCCATTGGTTTACGTGAGCAATTATCTGTTTTTGGTGACGATTACCCTACGCCAGATGGTACCTGTATTCGAGATTATATTCACGTTGTAGATTTAGCTAAAGCACATGTGGTAGCCTTAAAACGTTTGTTAGAAGGAAAAAACAAAGCGAACTATGAAACCTTTAACTTAGGAACAGGAACGGGAAGTTCAGTTTTAGAAGTTGTAAAGTCTTTTGAAAAAGTTTCTGGTGAAAAATTAAATTATAAAATCGTAGGTAGAAGAGCGGGAGATATCATCTCTGCATATGCCGATACGAATAAAGCTAACGATGAGTTAGGCTGGAAAACAAAACTTTCTCTAGACGATGCGATGCGTTCGGCTTGGAAGTGGGAACAAAAAGTAAGAGCGGAACAGTAAGCTTCCGTTTTTACTAAAATTAAAAAAGCATTAAAACCTCAAGTTGAAGTTTTAATGCTTTTTTTTATCTATTTCTGACTCTTTTCCTTCGGACGAATAATCATTCTAAAAGATTGGTCTTTGTTGATGTAGTATCCCATCCAGTCGTAAAAGGCGCGCATTCTATTTCTAAAATTAACTAACGACATGATGTGTACAAAAATCCAAACCCACCAGGCTATAAATCCTTTTAGGAAGAATTTTTGGTTAGGACCATCGGTAACTGCCTTGTTGGTGCCAATAATGGCCATGGATCCTTTGTCGTTATAACTAAAGGCTTTCCAGTCGTTAGATAATAGGTTTTTTCCTAAATTAAGCGCTTGTTGAATGGCTACTTGTGCCAATTGTGGATGCCCATCAGGGTGTTTTTTATCATCCATAACTATAGAGCCGTCTCCAATCGCATAAATATTCTTGTAGCCTTCCACTAAATTATGACCGTTTGTTTTTAAACGTTTCCCACGGCCATAAGATGCTTCTTTAAAACCCTTAAAGGTTCTTGCTGATATTCCCGCGGCCCAAATTAAATTTCTAGAATGAATTTCTGTGCCATCAGAGAGGTAAACCACATCATCTTTAAAGTCATTAACAAAGGTATTTAGTTTAATATTGATGCCGTAGTCTTTTAACTTATCATAGGTGTATTCTTGTGTTTTTTTAGACATGGCAGCCAATACGGCATCCTGCCCATCAATTAAATAAATGTCACCTAAGTCAGAAGTGTCTAATTCGGGGTAGTCCTTCGCTAAAATATGAGCACGCATTTCAGAAAATAACCCTGAAAGTTCTACGCCTGTAGGGCCTGCTCCCGCAATAACAAAAGATAATAGGGCTTTTCTTTTGTTAGGATCGGTAATACGTGTAGCGCGTTCGAGTCGTGTAAAAATTAAATTTCGAAGCGCGAGAGCATCCGAAATGGTTTTCATCGGTAAGCTAAGCTTAGCGATATTTTCATTGCCAAAAAAATTGGTTTCAGCACCTGTAGACATGACTAAAATGTCGTAGTGTAATTCACCGTTGCTTAAAATGATTTTGTTTTCTTCAGGGATAACCTCTTGCAGTTCACCCATTCGGAATCCTACGTTTTTATTTCGTAATATTTTTCTGTAAGGGTAACTAATAGCCGAAGGCTCCATAAATCCTGCAGCAACTTGGTATAAAAGCGGAGGAAAGAAGTTGTAATTATTTAAATCGACTAAAATGACTTTAAAATGACTTTGATTTTTTAGTTGATCGACCAGTTGTAAACCAGCAAAGCCTCCACCAACAATAATAATGGTTTTTTCTTTTTTCATAGAACAATTTTGGTAGTTGTGTAACAATGTTTAGTTGTTACAAAGATACACGTGTTTTTTATGAAATGTAAGAGAGGAGTTGATAAAATTTGTTAGATTTTAGAGGTATTATAAATACAAAAACGGACTAAAAAAAGTTGATTTTTAGTCCGTTTACAAATTTTATATATGCTGTGTTTTTAAGCCGTTTTCTGCTTTTTAAAACTCATTAATAGTAAAATTATCATACCAGCACTCACCGACATATCGGCTAAATTAAAGATGCCCGTTTTAAAAACGCCACCTAAGTCTATAAACAAAAAATCAGTTACTGAGCCATATACAATTCTATCGTAAACATTGGCAATACCACCACCAATAATACTGGCAAATGCAAAAAGCGACCAGTTATCGAGTGTTTTGTCTTTTAAAATGTGTCTTAATACAAGACCTAATACAACAATAGGCAGTATTAATAAAAGAATAATACGAAGGGTTGGATTCAAATCGCTTCCCATGCCTAAAAAGGCTCCTGTGTTTTCCACATTCATAAGAGTGAAATAGTCTCCAATAATAGGAATGCGTTCGCCCGGTTGGGTATCGGTTCTACCAACTATGGTTGCTCTAACAATCACTTTTGAAATTTGATCGGCAGCAATGGTTAGGAAAATAACCAAAAAAATGTAGATGGAACGTTTAGTAATTTTCATCTAAATTAATTTTCTAAAGTAGCCGAAACAGTTTCAGAAGCTCTATTAATCTTTTTAACCAAACCTTGTAAAACTTTTCCAGGACCAACTTCAGTAAATAAAGTGGCACCATCGGCAATCATTTGCTCAACAGACTGCGTCCAACGTACAGGAGCTGTTAACTGAGAAATTAAGTTTGCTTTTATGGCGGCTTCATCGCTTACAGCGTTTGCAGTAACATTCTGGTAAATTGGGCAGTTTGGTTTGCTGAATGTCGTGTTTTCTATAGCAGCAGCAAGCTCTTCACGTGCAGGCTCCATAAGTGGTGAATGAAAAGCGCCACCAACAGGTAATACTAAAGCACGTCTTGCTCCAGCATCTTTTAAGGCTTCACAAGCTTTATTAATAGCTTCAATTTCTCCTGAAATCACTAATTGCCCCGGGCAGTTGTAGTTAGCTGCAACCACAACACCTTCGGTTTGTTTACAAATATTTTCAACCAGGTTATCTTCTAAACCTAAAACAGCAGCCATAGTACTTGGTTGTAGTTCACAAGCTTTTTGCATGGCTAAAGCACGTTGAGATACAAGTTTTAATCCGTCCTCAAAAGTTAAAGCACCATTTGCAACTAAGGCCGAAAACTCTCCTAAAGAGTGTCCTGCAACCATATCTGGTTTAAAACTATCTCCTAATGTTTTTGCTAATATCACTGAATGTAAAAAGATTGCAGGCTGAGTTACTTTAGTTTCCTTCAAGTCTTCTGCAGAACCTTCAAACATAGTGTCTGTAATTTTAAAACCTAAAATTTTATTGGCTTTTTCAAATAATTCTTGTGCTAAGGCAGAGTTTTCATAAAGATCTAAACCCATTCCAGTAAACTGTGCGCCTTGACCAGGAAAAATATATGCATTCATTGTTTTTAATTTTTTAGAGCTGCAAAAATAAGCATTATAAATTTAGTCGTTATCTATGCTTTTAATAATTTTGGCAGGATTTCCTGCAACCACAACATCATCTGGAAAGCTTTTAGTTACTACGGCTCCAGAGCCAACAACAACATTATTTCCTAAAGTTACGCCTGGGCAAATGGTAGCGTTGCCACCAATCCAAACATTATCGCCAATGGTAATCGGTTTAGCATATTCTTTGCCGCTGTTTCTAGCTTTAAATTCTAAAGGATGTGTAGCGGTGTATATTTGTACATGTGGCCCAAACATGCAATTGTCTCCAATAGTTACTGTAGCGACATCTAAAACACAGCAGTTAAAGTTCATAAACAGGTTTTTTCCTGCTTTAATATTACTTCCATAATCGCAGTGAAAAGGTGGTTCAATAAACAGGTTTTCTCCGGCGTTGGGTAGGATTTTATATAAGGTAGCCTGACGTTCCTCTAGGTCTAATTCGCTTAAAATATTGAATTTATGAAATAATAAACGTACTTCATGTCGTGCTTTGACCAATTCGGGATCGGAAGGGCTGTACATGTGGCCAGCTAACATTTTATCTTTTTCAGTCATAGCTATTTTTGTTTAGAAAGTAGCGATAGCAGCTTCAGCGCAGCGTTCACCATCCATGGCTGCTGAAACAATACCTCCAGCATAACCACCGCCTTCGCCACAAGGGTATAAATTGGTGATTTGTGGATGTGCTAAATGATCGGTTCTAGGAATGGAAACCGGCGATGAGGTTCTAGATTCTACCCCAACAATATTGGCTTCTTCAGTATAATAACCTTTCATTTTTTGTCCGAAGGCCTCAAAACCTTTTCGTAATCTCCCGCCAATAAATTTTGGAAGTAAGGAGTGAAGCGGCGCCGAATTTAATCCGGGTTGATAAGAGCAGTCATTCAAACTGTTAGAAAATTTACCTTCTACAAAATCGGTTAGACGTTGTGCTGGAGCGACCTGACTTCTTCCGCCTGCCGTAAAAGCCAAACGTTCTAAGTTTTTCTGGTATTCTAGACCTTTTAATACGCCAAATTTTTCATACTTAGGTAAATCGGTGTCTACATTAATTTCAACAACAATACCCGAATTGGCATATAAATTATTCCGTTTTGATGGAGACATACCGTTTACAACCACCTCACCATTGGCTGTGGCAGCTGGAACAATAAATCCGCCAGGACACATACAGAATGAATATACACCTCGGTTGTTTACTTGTTGCACTAAACCGTAAGAAGCCGCGGGAAGTAATTCACTTCGTTCTCCTGAACAGTGGTATTGAATAGAATCAATAATATGTTGTGGATGCTCTACGCGAACACCCATAGCAAAAGACTTTGCCTCTAGGGCAATGGCCTTGTCGTGTAGCAAATAAAAAATATCTCGTGCTGAATGACCCGTTGCTAAGATAACTTTTTCAACCGCTAGTTCTTCTCCGTTTTGAAGTTGAACGGCATGTATGCTATTATTTTTTATTTTGAAATCTGTTACTCGAGTTTCAAAATGAATTTCGCCACCATATTTGAGAATGGTTTCACGAATGTTTTGCACCACTTTAGGTAATTTATTGGTGCCAATATGCGGATGCGCATCAATTAAAATTTGATCGGTGGCGCCATGATATACGAGGTTTTCAAAAATACGTCGCACATCGCCACGCTTTAAACTTCGGGTGTATAGTTTACCGTCGCTATAAGTTCCTGCTCCACCTTCGCCAAAACAATAATTGGAATCTTCATTTACAAAGTGTTCCTGGTTTATAGCTCTTAAATCTCTACGACGATCTTGTACATTTTTACCGCGTTCTAAAACAATAGGTTTCATGCCAAGCTCTATACAGCGTAAAGCAGCATACATACCTGCAGGACCAAATCCAATTATATGAACCGATTTGGCTTTTGAAACATCTTTGTAGTCAAACTGATATTCGGAGGTTTTAGGTAACATTTCGCGAATATATACGGCCACTTTATAATTGAAAATGATCTTTGGTTTTCGAGCATCAATAGATTTTCGTAACACTTTTACGCCAGTAATGTCTTCTCTGTCTATATCGAGCTTTACGGCCGATTTTAACACTAGAATATCGCTACGCTCTTCCTCTGCTAGCGTGATACGAAGTTGAATTTCTTTTACCATACTGCGAAATTAATGAAAATTGTATTGCTTTTAAGAATCACAAATAAAAAAGCTTGCAGAATCAAATTGATGATTTTGCAAGCTTTATATAGCTTTAGTATGTTTAATTAAAATCTAAATGTTTTAAGAGTAAATCTGGGAAATTATTATTTGTTCCAATTTGTTAACGTACGTTTAATACTTTCTGCTTTTATCAAATAATACACGGTCCAAATTAAAATCCAGAAGAAGATGCCTATACAAAGGATCTTTGTTGTTAAATGATTAAAAACAGTAGGCATGTAGATATAAAAAAGTACAAGAATAAGCCCGCCAATAAAATTGTAAATCATGGCATTTTTAAGGCTCATTTCTACGAGTCCTGTCAAGAAATTCCAACCGAATAAACGATCGGATAATATAATTTTATTAGGGTTAGAAAAGTCGGCAATAACTCTGAATGAAAAATCAGATTCAACTATAAGCTTATCGTGCTTTCTTTCGAATTTATAATGGAATTTTTGCAATAAAGCTTCTGTTTTATCTATTTCCAAAGTGTTTAAGGTTATTATTTTCTAACGTAAGTGATAAATGAAAATTCGTATTCATTTTTATCATCGGTAGGGTGGAACTTGTGCTCGGTTTCTTTCCAAATCTTTTTATCAATTTCAGGGAAAAAGGTGTCGGCTTCAAAGTTTTCATGGACGCGGGTCAATTCAATTTTATCGGCTAAATCTAAAGCTTGTTCATAAATTTGACCACCACCAATAATATAAGGTTGTGGGTCGTTTTTACAAAAATCAATAGCCTCTTGAAGGCTGTTCATCACAATAACACCTTCCGGCACCGTGTAATCTTGTTGTCTACTAATCACAACGTGTGTGCGATTTGGTAGTGGTTTTGGGAAACTTTCAAACGTTTTACGTCCCATAATAATATGGTGCCCGCTCGTTAAAGCTTTAAAACGTTTTAAGTCGTCACTTAAATGCCATATTAATGCATTGTCTTTTCCTATCGCGTTGTTTTCCGCGGCAGCGACAATAATAGTAAGCTCTTGGTTTGAAGTCGTTGTTGTTGGTGCGATAGCTGCTTTAGTCACTGGGGTTTTCTTTATAGCCTCTTCTTTAGGTAATCCCGCCTGCAGTTGTTCAATACGCTTTTTCTGTTTGTCAACTAACTTGGCTAATTGCTTTTGTTCCCAGTCCTTACCCATAAATCTATGAGTGACATACACGTTAAAGGCATGATATACAAAAATAAATGACCATATAAGAATCGCAAAAACAAACCATTCGGCACCCAGTATTTGAGTTAATTCGGTACCCATACCCAATACCGTATTGGCAAGTATTAAAAAGGCACTACCAATTAAAAATAAAACAAAGTGGAAATACAGTCTCTTTTTTTGTTTAATACGTTTTTGAGCATTTTTAATAAGTTCTAATTGCTCTTTGTCTATTTCTGGTATGGATTTCTTTTTGCCGAACATAATTATAAAAATAATAACGGTAAAGTTAGTGCTTTTTTATTGAGTTTAAAATGTTTAATTGATAATGGCTGTTTCTAAAATATCTTAATATTTGAAGGGTTAAAAGCTTCTGAAAATGAAGTTTTTATCAGCTTTAGTTGTTGGTAATACGATAAATTTATGATTGAAATATTTTGTAAGTATTATTTTTTTTGAACCGAAATTATTAAAATGATAATTCTTTCACTATGAGATAACTAAATCATTGTTTGTGCTAAAATCTTTATAAATTAGTAGCTATAACAACACTGAAAATTTTAATTATGGCTATCAAAAAACAATATTTAAAAACAAAACCAGTATGTAAAGTAACTTTTGCGCTTGAGGCTGAGGCAGCAAAAAAAGTATCTGTTGTAGGAACTTTTAACGACTGGAATGATAAAAAAGCAGTCTTAAAAAAGCTTAAAAATGGAACTTTTAAAGGGACTATTGATTTGGATGCAGGAAACTCGTATGAGTTTAAATATCTGGTTGATGGCGTTTATGTAAATGACACTGAAGCTGATGCCTATGCATGGAATGATTATGCAGGTGCAGAAAACAGCGTTTTAAATTTGTAAGATATAATAAAAAGACTGGAAGGCCATTAGATGGTATGCCGTACTGAAACTGTCGAAATCTCTTGATGTACTTAGGTGTCTAATGGGATTCGACAGGTTCAAGCTGACAAATATATTGAATGAACGTCTTTTTAGGTTGTTTTATAATTATATCGCGACCTGACCTTTAATATGTGGATGCGGATCGTAGTTTTCAAGCGTAAAGTCTTCAAATTTAAAGTCGAAAATATCTTTGACCTCCGGATTTATCTTCATGGTAGGAAGTGGTCTTGGCTCTCGTGATAATTGCAGTTTTAACTGTTCAAAATGATTGTTGTAAATATGTGCATCACCAAAGGTATGGATAAATTCTCCAGCTTGGTAACCGCAAACTTGAGCCATCATCATGGTGAATAATGCGTACGATGCAATGTTAAAAGGCACGCCTAAAAATATATCGGCACTACGTTGGTAGAGTTGGCAAGATAGCTTTCCGTTGGCCACGTAAAACTGAAAAAAAGCATGACACGGTGGAAGTGCTGCTTTTCCGTTTGCGACATTTTCGCTAAAAGATTTTGAAGTATCAGGTAAAACAGAAGGATTCCAGGCCGAAACTAACATGCGTCGACTATCAGGATTATTTTTCAAACTACTAATAACCTCTTTAATTTGGTCTATTTCATCACTGTTCCAGTTACGCCATTGATGTCCGTAAACAGGACCTAAATCACCATTTTCATCAGCCCATTCATTCCAAATTCTAACACCATTTTCTGTAAGATAATTGATGTTAGTATCGCCTTTTAGAAACCAAAGCAACTCATAAATAATCGATTTTAAGTGTAGCTTTTTGGTTGTAACCATAGGGAAACCTTCGCTTAAATCGAATCGCATCTGGTAACCAAACACACTTTTTGTTCCCGTTCCTGTGCGGTCTTCTTTTAAGTTTCCGTGTTCTAAAACGTGCTTAACTAAATCGTGATATTGCTTCATAGGCCTATTCCTGCGTAGGCAGGAATCTCTTAAAAGGTGAAAATTCCGTAAAAAAATGAATAAATTCTGCAATGGCGAATTTAAGGAAATTGAAAGATTCTGAATAGATTTTAACAAACTTAGATGTTAAAAGTTATTAACGCCATGGCTTTTTAGATGGAATTCTATAATCGTAAAGGGTTAAATTAAATTGTTTTTAGACTAAGCAATTTGGATGATTTACTTAGATCTTTCAGGTTTATTTGATAGGAAAGGAAATTCAGTTTGAAAAACTGTAATGCAAATTTATGGTGATTTTTTTTATGTGATAAACATGAGATTCTTGCTTTCTCAGGAATTTGTTACCCAATAATCATCCCCGCAATAGTAGCCGAAATTAAAGAAGCGATAGTACCACCAATTAAAGCTTTCATGCCAAATTGTGATAGGGTTTTACGTTGCCCAGGAGCTAAGGAACCAATACCTCCAATTTGGATGCCTATAGAAGCAAAATTTGCAAAGCCACAAAGCATATAGGTTGCCATAATCACCGATTTTTCGTAATTAAGATGAATCGCGTTTGCCGTATTTTTTAATTCACTAAGTTGTATATAGCCTACAAATTCACTTGCTGCTAACTTAATGCCTAGCAATTGCCCCATCATCATAATGTCTTCTTTAGCAACCCCAATAAGCCACATTAGTGGAGAGAAAACAGTACCTAAAATGGCTTCAAGAGACAAGGCGTTGTATGGTGAGTTTTCACTAACCCACAAGTTAAAATTACCAATACTACCAATTTTTAAAAGGCCATAGTTTATCATGGCAATAAAGGCTACAAAAACTAAAAGCATGGCCGCGACATTGGCTGCAAGCTTAAAACCTTCGGTTGTTCCAATCGCGATAGAATCTAAAATATTGTCGCCAATTTTTTGTTTAGAAACCATGACATCTGTTTCAATGGCTTCGGTCTGCGGATATAATATTTTAGAAATAACTATAGCGCCAGGAGCTGCCATAACCGATGCGGCAAGTAGATGTTTGGCGAAAAACTCACGCAATTGCATATCATCACCACCTAAAAACTGAATATAAGCCGCAAGCACACCGCCGGCAACGGTAGCCATGCCGCCTATCATTACCAGAAGAATTTCAGATTTATTCATCTTCTCCAAGTAAGCTTTTATCATTAAAGGCGCTTCGGTTTGACCTAAAAAGATGTTACCTGCAACACTTAAGCTTTCTGCTCCCGAAATACCTAATAATTTGGTAAGTAACCAAGCCATAGCTTTTACCACTTTTTGTATGACTCCAAGGTAGAATAACACCGAAGTTAGGGCTGAAAAGAAGATAATAGTTGGTAATATGGTGACTGCAAAATTTATAAGCGGACTTTCAATGGTGCCAGATATAAATGATTTGAACAAGAATTCGGTACCAGCTTCTGTAAAAGTGAGAATTTTATTGAATGCCTTTCCTAGATATTTAAAGATGTTTTGAATGAAAGGCACTTTTAATACACCAATCGCGATAATTAGTTGAAACGCTAAACCGATACCAACAGTTTTCCAATTGATGGCCTTACGGTTACTGCTGAATAAAAAAGCAATAACAATAAGTGAAATCATGCCCAGTATACCACGCCATAAGCTGTTCATGGAAAAACCTTGACTTGGATGAATAGCACTATTTATACTGGATTCTGTGGCTTCGGGGGTGCTTGTTTGTCCAATTTCTTCATTGATATGCTCTACAAGAGTACGCGTAGAATCTGTAGCAATACTTTGTTGAACGGAATCAGTAACAATGTTGTTTTGTGTTTCTTGGGAAAACCCTTGTGACGACGTTAATAAACAGATGGCGACAATACACAAAAACAACTTTTTCATAGTCTAAAAATAAGGATTACTCACGTTTGGAAATTTCATCTCGAATATGAGCTGCTTTTTCATAGTCCTCTGTAGCAACGGCTTCTTCTAATAATTTTTGAAGCTCCTCTATGGTTTTACCTTTATAGGTTTCGCGTTGCTCATTAGGATTAGGTTCCATTTCATTGGCAACAAGTTCATCTAAAATAACACTGTCTTCTTGGTCTTCATCTTCTTTTTTAGGATTTACTTTTAAGTAGATTCCCGCTTTATCAAGAATGTTTTTATAAGTGAAAATAGGGGCTTGAAAGCGTAGAGCTAAAGCGATAGCATCACTAGTTCTAGCGTCTATGATTTCTTCAATTTTGTCGCGCTCACAAATTAAGCTAGAATAAAAGACGCCATCAACAAGTTTGTGTATAATCACTTGTTTAACCACTACATCAAATCGGTCGGCAAAATTTTTAAATAAATCGTGTGTTAAGGGTCTTGGCGGGCTAATTTCTTTTTCTAAAGCAATGGCGATAGACTGCGCTTCAAAAGCACCAATAACGATAGGGAGTTTGCGGTCGCCGTCAACTTCATTTAATATTAATGCGTACGCGCCATTTTGCGTTTGGCTATAGGAAATTCCTTTTATATTTAATCTTACTAAACTCATATATTTAAAACGTAAAGAACCGCTTAATTTAGAACTTAACCAACCGAGCGTACCCATTTGGTATAAAATGCTAAATTAAGCAGTTCTTTAGGACTACACAATTTATAAAAAATAAATTATTGTTGAGCTTTAAAAGCTTTTAATTTTTCTATTAAGGCAGGAACCACTTCAAAGGCATCGCCTACAACACCGTAATCGGCAGCCTTAAAGAAAGGTGCTTCAGGATCGGTGTTAATCACCACTTTAGTTTTTGAAGCACTTACACCAGCTAAATGCTGAATAGCTCCAGAGATACCAATAGCAATATATAGATTAGAAGCAACAGGTTTTCCGGTTTGTCCAACGTGTTCGCCATGTGGGCGCCAACCTAAATCAGAAACAGGTTTCGAGCAAGCAGTTGCAGCACCTAAAACTTCGGCTAATTCTTCAATCATACCCCAGTTTTCAGGACCCTTTAATCCTCTTCCTCCAGAGACAACGATTTCAGCATCGGCAATAGTAACTTTGTCTGTCGCTTTATCAACCGACTCAACAGTAACACCAGCACTTGGTAATTCAGGCGAGAAGTCTTCCGCGGAAGCGCTAGCACTATTTTCCACCAATCCGAAGGCATTATTAGAAACACCTATTATTTTTACATCGGTATTAATTTGAGTGGATTCGAAAGCTTTATTAGTAAACGCTGTACGTTTTACTGTAAATGGATTGGTGTTTGACGGGACTTCAACAACATTTGAAGCGTAACCTGCCGACAAGCCAACCGCTAATAACGGCGCTAAATACTTGCTGTCGGCGCTAGAACTTAGAACGACCACTTTAGTGCCCTCTTTTTCTGCAGCTTGCTTAATAATAGCGGCATAAGTTTTTGCTGTAAATTTATCGAGTTCCGATTGATTAACTTGAAGCACTTTATCGACACCATATTTACCAAGTTCGGCAGTGTCGTTAGTGTTAATAGCAATAGCTGTAACGCTTGTTCCTAGTTGATCGGCAACGGCTTTAGCGTAAGATGCCACTTCGAAAGCAGCCTTTTTTAGTTTGCCTTGTTCTGATTCTGTATATACTAAAACGGACATAAATATACTTTTTTTCATTTCCGCGAAAGCGAAAATTTCATTAATGAATTTTGTTTTTTTACCTGAGTTTGTTTCAGGATCTGATGATAATTTCGGTATTTTAACGAACATCTCCCTAATCATTTACCCTCCCATGGAAAGGCTAGGGGAGACTTATATCACCTTAGCTTCGTTATGAAGTAAGTTTACTAATTCGTCTAAATTATCTGGGGAAACTAAAGTTACCGCGCCTTTTGGTGCTGGTTTTTCGAAGGCTACAGAGGTAGTTTCAGCCTCAGAGCTTACGGGTTCTACTATAGTTAAAGGCTTTTTTCTGGCCATCATAATACCTCTCATGTTCGGGATGCGTAAATCGCTTTCTTCCACTAAACCTTTTTGACTACCAATAACTAAAGGTAATGCTGTAGAAACAGTTTCTTTACCACCGTCTATTTCTCTTATCGCTTTCGCGGAAGTACCCTCAACTTCTAATCCAATACAGTTGTTTACAAAATTAGCGTCGGTAAGTCCGGCAAGCATTCCAGGAACCATGCCACCGTTATAATCGATTGATTCTCTACCAGCAATAATTAAATCGTAAGCACCTTCTTTAGCCACATGAGCTAATTGTTTAGCTACTGAAAAACCATCGGTAGCTGTAGTGTTCACACGGATGGCTTCATCGGCACCAATAGCCAAGGCTTTACGTAAAGTAGGCTCGGTGTCGGCATTACCAACATTCACTACGGTAACCTGAGCGCCTTGTTTTTCCTTAAACCACATGGCACGGGTTAATCCGAACTCATCATTAGGATTAATTACAAATTGTACACCAGTCGAATCAAATTTCGTGTTGTCGTCGGTGAAGTTAATCTTCGAAGTAGTGTCTGGAACATGACTTATACACACTAATATTTTCATTTGTATAAATTTTATAATGATTAGATCTCAATGTCATACCCGAACTATCTGTATAATCATACAAATCGTGATTTAAGGTATCGTCTTAAGAAGTTTTAAGTAAAATCGTCTGAAAAATTCAGGATACGAAGTTAATTATTTTATTCTGATTATTTGATATGGCACTCTAGTAAATAGGTAAAATAAGCCCGTTAAACTTTGTGAATTGATAAAATGATATACAAATTTTGAAGGGATTAATAATTGGATAATCTAAAATTAAAATAAAAGGGATTGGCCTTTTCATATATTCCTATTAATTGTGAGTTATTTCTGTTTTTTTACTAAAAATAATTTTTCCTGAATTTTACATATGCTTTTTATGGTATAGTATGGGCAATAATTATTATTTTTGCTACTCGAATAAAAATAAACTTTAATGAAGACAATTCAATTTAGAGAAGCTATTTGCGAAGCAATGAGCGAAGAAATGCGCAGAGATGAGAGCGTTTACTTAATGGGTGAAGAGGTAGCAGAGTACAATGGTGCTTATAAAGCATCTAAAGGCATGTTAGACGAGTTTGGTGCCAAACGTGTTATTGATACACCAATTGCAGAGCTTGGTTTTGCTGGTGTTGCTATAGGATCTACAATGACTGGAAACAGACCTATTGTAGAGTATATGACCTTTAACTTTTCGTTAGTTGGAATTGATCAAATTATAAATAACGCGGCTAAAATCAGACAAATGTCTGGTGGACAGTTTAATTGTCCGATTGTTTTCCGTGGTCCTACAGCCTCTGCTGGTCAGTTAGGAGCGACGCACTCTCAAGCTTTTGAAAACTGGTTTGCAAATACACCAGGTTTAAAAGTAGTTGTGCCATCAAACCCATACGACGCAAAAGGCTTGTTAAAAGCATCTATTCGCGATGAAGATCCAGTTATTTTCATGGAAAGTGAGCAGATGTACGGTGATAAAGGTGAAGTGCCAGAAGGTGAGTACATCATTCCTTTAGGTGTTGCCGATATTAAGCGTGAAGGTACCGATGTTACTATCGTGTCTTTTGGTAAAATCATTAAAGAAGCTTACAAAGCAGCCGACGAATTAGAGAAAGAAGGTATTTCTTGTGAAATTATCGACTTACGTACGGTACGTCCAATGGATAGAAAAGCGATTGTAGAGTCGGTAAAGAAAACAAACAGATTAGTTGTTTTAGAAGAAGCATGGCCTTTTGGAAGTGTTGCTACTGAAATTACGTACTTAGTACAATCTGAAGCTTTCGATTATCTTGATGCTCCAGTTGTTAAAATAAACACAGCAGATACACCTGCACCGTATTCTCCAGTATTATTGGAAGAATGGTTACCTAACAAAGATGAGGTAATCAAAGCGGTAAAAAAGGTGATGTATAAATAAATTGTAATTTATTACAATAATATAAACTTCATCAACATTTTATGTTGGTGAAGTTTTTTTTATTATGAGGATAAGACTTTTTCTAGCTTTATTTTTTACATGTTTTTGCGCAGTGTATGCGCAAACCAAAGTTAGTGGTTATGTTTTTGATGAAAATAAGGAGCCTATTGCCTTTGCAAACGTTATTTTCAGTGGTTCTACTCAAGGAACCATCACCAATGAAGATGGTCGTTTTTATTTGGAGTCTGATGAAACATGGTCTGGTGTAACCGTTTCTTTTATCGGTTATGAAACTTTAAAAATTCCGTTAGAAAAAAGAATAAACTACGATTTAAAATTCACACTAGTAGAGGCTGCAGCTCAATTAAACGAAGTTTTTATTGTATCCGGCAAGCAGCCCAAAAAGAATAATCCCGCCATCGATTTACTGCGCAAAATATGGGAGCATAAGCGTAGTAACGGTCTAAAACAATTCAATCAGTATCAATATAACAAATACGAAAAACTCGAATTTGATATCAATACCATAGACAGTGCGCTTATAAAAAGCAAATTGTTTAAAGGTATGGAGTTTGTTTTCGAGGAGGTAGATACCTCTAAAGTAACTGGGAAAACCTACTTGCCCATTTTTGTGAATGAAGCTGCTTCTAAAGTATATGGTGATAATGTATTGAAGAAATACAAAGAAATTCTTCAAGGGAATAAAAACTCGGGGTTTAGTGATAACCAGAGTCTCATCGATTTTGTTAAGGATTTGTATGCTGATATCAATGTGTATGATAATTACCTGAAATTTTTCGATAAAAGTTTTGTTAGTCCGCTGTCAAGAACAGGGATTAATACCTATAACTATGTTTTAGCCGATAGCGCTTATATTGATAATAAGTGGTGTTATAATATTATTTACTACCCAAGGCGAAAAAATGAACTCACTTTTAAAGGTGATTTTTGGGTAGCCGATACCACGTATGCCATCAAGGAAATAAACCTACAAGCTTCTAAAAGTGCTAATATAAACTGGGTAAAAGAAATTTATATCGAGCAGGAGTTTGAAGTGCTTAACGATTCGCTATTCTTAGTGAAACGTGATTATATGATGTCGGATTTTGCGCCAAGTAAAAAGGAGAAGTCTCGCGGACTTTACGGAAAGCGTACAACGCTCTTCGATAATTACGAGTTCGATATTGTAAAGGACAAGAAATTTTACGAGAAAGAAGTGAACTATTACGATAAGGATGTCTATAATCGTGATGATGCCTTTTGGGATGAAAACCGCATGGAGCAGTTGAGTAAAGACGAAAAGGGTGTTTACAAAATGCTCGATACCTTAAAAACGGTAAAAAAGTTTAAAAATCTATATAGTGCAGGTACTGTTTTGGCCTCTGGCTATTATGAGTTTAATACCCTGCCTTTAGATTATGGACCTGTATTTTCGTCGTTTGGATATAACGAAGTGGAGGGGTTTAGAACCCGTGTGGGTGGTCGTACATATTTTGGTCGAAACGATTTATGGCGTATTGAAGGCTTTATGGCTTATGGGTTTCGAGATGATAAGTTTAAGTATGGTATTTCAGGAAAAGTGCTGTTAGACAAAAAAACGCGTTTGATTATTTCGGGAGGAAACCGTCGGGATATCGAACAAATAGGGGCGAGTTTAACCAACTCTACCGATGTGCTAGGGCGTAGTTTTGCTTCATCTGGGCTTTTTACAACAGCAGCCAACGATAAACTTACTAATATCAATTTATCGACTTTATCCCTAGAATTTGAACCTGTAAAAAATTTCACGGTGAGATTGGGTGGGAGTTACAGAACATTAGAGTCAGCTTCAGATACCTTTAGTTTAGATTATTACGATCCCAACTCTCCAACAGGGATTTCTTCTGAAATTAAACAATATGAAACCGAATTATTAATGTCTTTTTTTCCAAATCGAAAAATGACGGGATTCGGGGTGGAACGTACAGCTGCGAACGACGATTTTGCGCAAATATTTGCTTTAATTACCAAAGGTGTGAAGGGCAGGCACAATGATAATTTTGATTATACTAAACTTCAGTTTCGCTATGTGCAACCCTGGCAAGTTGGTGGTTTTGGAAGACTTTATACCACCATTGAAGCAGGAAAAACCTTTGGAACCGTACCACTCGGTCTGTTAAGTGTGATTCCAGGAAATCAGAGTTATTTCTCGATTTATAATACTTTCTCGCAAATTGATTTTTATGAATTTGTAACCGATGCGTACACTTCGGTACATGTAGAGCATAATTTTAACGGCCGCTTATTTTCTAGAATTCCTTTAATTAAAAAATTAAATTTAAGAGCCATCGCAGGATTTAGAACCGTTATAGGAAGCATTTCCCAAGATAATATCGACTTGAATGCTTCAGGATTAGTGTATCAAGCACCGTCTGAAATACCTTATTATGAATACAGTTTCGGTATCGGGAATATTTTTAAAGTTTTCCGTTTGGACTTCAATTTCCGAGGCAATTATCTAGATGAAGTTAAAAATCCGAATGCCCGACAATTTGGTATTACTGGAGCGTTTGGATTTAGTTTTTAAGATAGAGGTAAGTTCTAAGAACAGTATGTTTAATAAATTTTTAATATAAATTACTTGTTAAAGCATTTAAGTTACTATACTTTTAACCGCTGTAATGAAAAAGTCATTTTTTAAATACTTCATTTTTCTTTTTGCACTCTTACTTGTTGGTCAGAGTACCTCGTTTGCTGAGGTAAGACAACAGGAGGCCAGTGCATCTACCTCAAAGACTTTTTCAAAAGAATCACAACTTTTTTCAAAATCACATTCATCAACACATCTTCTTGATATAAAAGTTGATGAAATTGAAATTGAAGAATACAAGAATAGTCTTCGTAAAAAAACAAGTCTTCAATACGATTTTACTACATGGTTTGAAGCCTTTATAGCATTTATCACATTTGAAAAAGGGACACCACGCTTTTCAAATACCCTTCCACTAAAAGTATCGAATAAGCGATATATCTTATTTCAGGTTTATAGGTTATGAAACTTTAGTAGTCATTACTTGTCTATTAAACACCCATAAGATTTAGTCTTTATGGGGTAAAAGAGATGTGTTTACATTTCTCAAAACAAACCAAAACCCAAATATTTTATATTTTAATTATGATACAAAAGAGTCTTCTTTTGGCGGGCTTGTGTATGCTATTATTAAGCACAAGTTGCCAATCGGAAAAGAAAAAACACGAAAAGGAAATCGAGTTTTTAGTTACTAATCCGATAAAAATAGACACCACAATAACTAAAGATTATGTGTGTCAAATCCATTCCATTAGAAATATTGAAGTAAGAGCATTAGAAAAAGGTTATCTAAAAACCATTTATGTTGATGAAGGCCAGTCCATTAAAAAAGGACAAAAAATGTTCGATATTATGCCGAATGTCTATCAAGCCGATTTACAAAAGGCTAAAGCAGAGGCCGATGTAGCTCAGATTGAATACCAAAACACAAAAATGTTAGCCGATGAGGATGTGATTTCTCAAAATGAGTTAAACATGGCTAAAGCAAAACTAGAGAAAGCAAATGCTGAAGTGTCTTTAGCGCAAACCCATTTAGGTTTTACAAATATTAAAGCACCATTTGATGGTATTATGGGGCATTTACATGTTAGAGGCGGTAGTCTTTTAGATGAAGGCGAACTGCTTACGTCTTTATCTGATAACAGTAAAATGTGGGTGTATTACAATGTGTCGGAAGCTGAATATTTAGATTTTATTACCAATATAGACCGAAATAAGGACCAAGAAGTTAGTCTGTTAATGGCTAATAATCGGGTGTTTCCTCATAAAGGTATTGTAGAAACTATAGAGGGTGAATTTAATAATCAAACAGGAAACATTGCCTTTAGAGCCGTTTTTACAAATGAAGAAGGCATTCTACGACATGGTGAAACCGGTAGTATTCTTATGGAAGTGCCATTTAAAGATGCTATTATCATCCCTCAAAAAGCAACCTTCGAAGTTTTAGACAAAAAATATGTTTTTGTCATCGATGAGAACAATACAGTAAAACAACAAGAAATCACGCTTCGTGGTGAGTTACCTCAACTTTTTGTTGTCGATCAAGGACTTTCTGTGCAAGATAAGATTTTGTTAGAAGGTATTCGTATGGTTAAAAATGGAGAAAAAATCCATTATAAAGTGGAAGATGGCCATACTGTTATAAAGCACTTAGAAATGTACGCTGAGTAATAACCCCTTATAAAATAACAAGATGTTTAGTAAATTTATAAAAAGACCCGTGTTGGCTATTGTCATATCGGTAATCATTGTATTTACAGGGTTATTGGCAATAAATCGATTGCCTATCTCTCAGTTTCCCCAAATCGCTCCAACGACTGTTAATATATTTATTGCCTATCCAGGAGCGAGTGCCGATGTGCTTGTTAAATCCACATTAATTCCGTTAGAAACAGCAATTAACGGCGTACAAGATATGCGTTATATCGCTTCGGATGCCACCAGTGCTGGTGAAGGGACGTTACGTATAATTTTTGAACCAGGAACAGACCTCAATCAAGCCGTAGTCAGGGTGAAAACTAGGGTCGATCAAGTCATGCCTTTACTGCCAGAACTGGTTCAGCGAGAAGGTGTGGTTATCACTCCTGTGCAGCCGAGTATGTTAATGTATGTCAATCTGTATAGTAAGAAAAAGGATAACGACGAGAAATTTCTATACAATTATGCCTACACTAAAATAGTACCCGAAATTCAAAGAATTAAAGGTATTGCAAGTGCTCAAATACTAGGAAGTCGTAAGTACGCCATGCGTGTATGGTTAAAACCAGATCGTATGCGTGCTTATAAAGTTTCAGCAGAAGACGTTCTTGAAGCTATGGATGAGCAAAGCATTATTGCTAGGCCTGGCCGTTTAGGACGAAGTTCAGGTAAAAAAGCACAATCCTTAGAATATGTTTTAACATACGAAGGGCGGTATAATGAACCCGAACAATATAAAGATATCATCATTAAGGCCACCGAAGAAGGTGAAATTTTGAAATTAGGTGATATTGCCGATGTCGAATTAGGAAGTGAGTTTTTTGATATTTATTCCAATCTCGACGGACAACCATCGGCTTCTATCGTGTTGAAACAAACTTTTGGAAGTAATGGTAGTGATGTTATCGATGCTGTAAAAGAAAAATTAAAAGAACTTAAAGAAGATTTACCTCCCGATGTAGATTATAAAATAAGTTATGATGTTTCAAACTTTTTAGATGCCTCCATAGAACAGGTTATCGATACCTTACGCGATGCCTTCATATTGGTGGCCATCGTAGTATTCTTATTTTTAGGAGATTTTCGATCGACCCTCATTCCAATTATTGCTGTTCCCGTTTCCCTTATCGGAACCTTTTTTATCATGCAGCTCTTTGGATTGTCTATCAACCTTATTACTCTTTTCGCTTTAGTTTTAGCCATTGGTATTGTGGTTGATGATGCCATTGTCGTCGTTGAAGCCGTCCATGTTAAAATGGAGGAAGAGAACCTTTCACCATATAAAGCGGCTTATGCTGTTTTAGGCGAGATTGGTGGTGCTATTCTAGCCATAACCATGGTTATGGTTTCGGTGTTTATTCCAATTGCATTTATGTCTGGTCCAGTGGGGGTATTCTACCGTCAATTCTCAATAACTATGGCTGGTGCCATTATTTTATCGGCCATTGTAGCACTTACATTAACGCCAGTTTTATGTGCTATGATGTTAAAGAATAATCATGGAAAGCCAAGGAAAAAATCACCTATAAACAGGTTCATCGATTGGTTTAATTCCAAATTTGATACCCTAACTTGTGCTTATGTAAAGGTTTTAAAAGTTATTGTAAACCGTCGTGTCATTACATTTGGACTCTTAATAGCCTTCTGTGTAGGTATATTTTTAACAAATAAAGTGCTTCCTGCAGGTTTTATTCCAAATGAAGATCAAGGAATGATTTATGCTATCGTGCAAACACCACCAGGAGCTACTCTAGAACGTACCAACGAGGTGGCTCACAAGCTTCAAAAAATTTGTGAAGAGACTGAAGGTGTAGAGTCGGTGTCTTCTTTAGCGGGTTACGAAATTATGACCGAAGGTCGTGGTTCTAACGCAGGAACCTGTTTGATTAACTTGAAACCTTGGTCGGAACGTCATCATTCTGTTCATGAAATCATGGAAGAATTGGAAGAGGAAACAAAAGACCTAGGTGCTGTAATTGAATATTTCGAACCGCCAGCGGTACCAGGGTTTGGATCCTCGGGAGGTTTTGCCTTACGCTTACTTGATAAAACAAACTCTACCGACTATCATGAGTTTGAGAATATTAATACACAGTTTATGGATGCTTTAAGAGCACGTAAAGAACTAGCGGGATTATTCACTTTCTATGCTGCTAATTATCCACAGTATAAATTGAAAATTAACAATAAGGTGGCTATGCAAAAAGGGGTTTCGATAGGGAAAGCTATGGAAAATCTTAACATTTTAATTGGTAGTACCTATGAACAAGGATTTATTAAATATGGTAGATTCTTTAAAGTTTATACACAAGCGGCTCCAGAATATAGAGGCATGCCATCGGATTTAGAAAAGCTTTTTGTTAAAAATGAAGACGGTGAAATGGTGCCGTATTCGTCATTCATGACCATGGAAAAAACATTAGGGCCTAATGAGATTACGCGATATAATCTCTATAACTCGGCAGCTATAAGGGGACTTCCGGCAGCAGGTTTTACTAGTGGTGATGCGATTAAAGCCATTCAAGAAGTGGCTAAAGAAAAATTGCCAAGAGGTTATGGTATTGCATGGGAAGGACTGTCTTACGATGAAGCTTCAAGAGGTAATGAATCGCTATATATTTTCATGGTGGTTCTAATCTTCGTGTACCTCGTATTAGCAGCGCAATATGAAAGCTTTCTGTTGCCTTTAGTTGTTATTCTATCACTACCAGTTGGAGTTTTTGGTTCCTTTTTATTATTAAAATTGATGGGGCTTGCAAACGATGTGTATGCCCAAATTGGGGTCATCATGTTAGTCGGATTATTGGGTAAAAATGCCGTTTTAATTGTTGAGTTCGCCGTACAAAAACGGATTGAAGGTGCAACCATTCTTGAGGCCGCAATAGAAGGTGCCAAAGTAAGGTTTAGACCAATTTTAATGACCTCCTTTGCCTTTGTAGCAGGGTTAATTCCTTTGGTGATAGCCACAGGAGCAGGCGCTATTGGAAACAGGACCATTGGTGGTTCGGCCATGGGTGGTATGCTTATAGGTACGCTTCTAGGGGTATTAGTTATTCCTGGGTTATACTACATTTTTGCAAAAATGGCAGATGGACGCACGCTTATAAAAGACGAGAAAGTAGAAACCGTCTCAGAAGAGTTTATGCGTGCTAGTGAAAATAATATAGAGGTTAAAACAGAGCTTTCTAAAATTAAAAAGCTTTTGAAAAAAATAACTAAAAAATCAGAAGATGAATAAGAAAAAAGCCATGGTGCGACATTATAAAAATACAGTTTTTCTTGGCGTTATTCTGCTAACGAGTCTTTATTCTTGTGTGCCTTCTTTAGAAGTTATGCAAGAACATAAGGATGTGCCTAATCAGTTTAAAAACCAAACATTGGATACCGTAAATACAGCACGGGTGAAGTGGAATGACGTTTTTACTGATGTTTATTTAAGGACACTTATTGAAGAAGCGCTTAAGAATAACCAAGAGTTGAATATTACCTTGCAAGAAGTTGAAATGGCAAGGAATGAAGTGGGAGCTAAAAAAGGAGAATATCTTCCTTTTGTAGACATACGTGCTGGTGCCGAAGTTGAAAAAGTTGGTCGATATACCAGTCAAGGTGCTAGTGATGCGAATAACGATATTAAACCAGGTAAAGAATTTCCAGAGCCATTAGGAAATTATGGTATCGCACTTGAAGCCAGATGGGAGCTAGATATCTGGAAGAAGTTGCGCAATGCTAAAAAAGCGGCTTACCAACGTTATATTGCTTCTGTTGAGGGTAAAAATTTCCTAGTAACTAATTTAGTTGCTGAAATTGCTAATTCATATTACGAATTACTTACCCTTGATAATCAATTGGCAATTGTTCAGGAGAACATTAAGATTCAAAGTAACGCTTTAGAAATTGTTAAGCTACAAAAAGCTGCAGCTCGAGTAACACAACTCGCAGTAAGTAGGTTTGAAGCTGAAGTATTGCATACTAGGAGTTTAAAATTCGATATTCAGCAGAAGATTACCGAAACTGAAAATAAAATTAATTTTTTAGTAGGGCGTTATCCGCAGCCAATAGAACGTAGTTCAAAATCTTTTTACGATTTGGTTCCAGATACGTTTTTGGTTGGTGTGCCAGCACAGTTGTTAGATAATCGCCCCGATATTAGAGAGGCCGAGTTAGAATTGGAGGCTGCAAAATTAGATATTAAAGTAGCTAAAGCTCGGTTCTATCCCTCGGTAGGTATTTCAGCGGGTGTAGGTTTCGATGCTTTTGATCCTTCATTATTATTGGAAACTCCGGCATCTTTAATTTATTCTTTGGTAGGCGATATTGCCGGACCATTAATCAATAGAAATGAAATAAAAGCATTGTACTACAATGCGAATGCTAAACAAATTCAGGCCGTTTTTAATTACGAGCGTACCGTTTTAAACGCCTATTTAGAAGTTGCAAATCAGCTTTCTAATATTAGTAATTTAGAACAGAGTTTCGATTTAAAATCAAAGAAAGTAGATGCGCTTACGCGTTCTATTGGAATTTCTAACACACTTTTTAAATCGGCAAGAGCCGATTATATGGAAGTGCTGTTAACTCAAAGAGATGCCTTGGAGTCTAAGTTTGAATTGGTGGAAACCAAAAAAGAACAAATGAATGCCATGGTTAATATGTATCGGGCTCTGGGAGGTGGTTGGAACTAAACGTTTTGCCTTTATAGTTATTAATTGGTTTGATGTAAACCCTCTTAAGTATTATGCTTAGGAGGGTTTTTTATACAATAAAATAGATGATCATAAAAAAAACACATGTGTATAATCTTACATTTATAGAAATATACTTACATTTGAGCGATTCAAATCTATCAAATGTATAAATCATGCCTGGAAAACCAGCCGCAACTTTAGGAAGTCATCATACGTGTCCCATGTGTAGTGGTACGACGCCTCATGTGGGCGGACCCGTAATTAAAGGAGAGGTTAATGTATTGTTTAATAGCAAACCTGCAGCTACTTTGGGTAGTTTATGTACTTGTGTAGGTGGTCCTGATACTATTATTTCTGGGAACCCCTCGGTTTTGATAAATGGTAAACCTATGGCTTGCGTGGGGGATTCATCGGCTCACGGCGGAATAGTAGTTATGGGAGAAGCTAATATTTTAATTGGAAGCAGTGTGGTGGAACCATCAAAGGTCCTGCCTGCGGAAAAAATTCCATTTCCTAAAATTAGCACGATTGATCGCTTAAAATCTGTCGTTGTTGGTCAGGGTGAAAGCCTTAAAGTTGCCGAACGAAATCAGGAAGCCTCTAAGAAGCGTGGTTATTTAGTTGAAGTCGATTTTAGTATTTAGTAAAACCCCATGAACGTAGATTATCCTATTCTCCCTGAGTATGCCAATGCTGCTACCGAAGTTGATAAGTCCAAAACGATAGAACGTTATTTCGGACATTATAACCGAGCGGGATTTTTTCCTTTAGGTGTTCATAACACTTGGCATGGTGGCATTCATCTTGAAGGTATAGGCACTAAAGTAAGAGCCATTGCCGATGGTCGTATTATAGCTTACCGTATACCAGAAGATTATTTATTAGAAAAGCATAGTGAAAATGCGCCGTATTCTAACGGGTTCATTCTCATTCAACATGATTTTGAAACGCCCGAAAAAGTAAAACTCCGATTTTATAGCCTGTATATGCACTTGCAGTCTAAAATAGAAATGGAAGCGAGTGAAGCAGGGGAAAACATTCCCGATTTGTATGCAAAGTATGTCGTAAAATCAAAATTGAATTCTAGGGAAATGGGATTGAAAGTTCGTGAGTATAGCCCTGAAATTCTTGAAAAACAGAAAAAAGAAACCCATTTTTTTGCTAAAGGAACCAAGCTGAAAATGGAGTATGATATATGCCTTCCAGAAGAGCATTGGATGTGTGGTAATCCTTCATATGTTTTTTGTTCTTATAACAATAAAGTATTCTGTGTATATAAAGGTTACTTAACTGAAGAGGTTGATGGGTATGTTAAAATAGATCATTATAAAGCTAATGAGGTTAATGTTTTTGGGGAAGATGATCATATGGGAACCATGATGTTTGACGCTATTGAAGGGCGTTACCTAGGTATGGCATGTAAAAACACGGGGCTTGAAATAGAAACTACAAAAAATAAAGCGTGGTATAAAATTAAAGGCACCGAACATTACGTTTTAGTTCAAGATTGCAGTAAAATCATCAAAAAAATAAAAGATGATGTGGTTCTCAATAAAGTTGAAAATGTTGATGTTCCTATAAAAGCAGGGCAAATTATTGGAGCCGTTGGTACTTACGAATCCGATTTTCGAAAGTCCTACAAAACAGTGCATTTGGAAGTGTTTACCGACGATGAAAACTTAAAAGATTTTATAAATAACACGAAAGATAAGTCTAAAACCGCTCATGAGGTGAACAAAGGCAAAAAGCTGCAACAGGGAAAGCCTTGCGATTTCTTAAAAGTAAATACTAAAGTCAAAATTTTTAAATCTGATGGGGATTATACGCAAATCGGATTTGAAGATGAAACCACCGTTGTGCCTTATGCTGTATTGAATGATGAAAATAAAAAAACGAAAACCTATGTCAATGGCGTTAAAGTAAGGAACAATGTTTACACTATTAAGGAGGCGGATTTTGACGAAATCAATTTAAAATTAAACCATGTCTTACCAGATAAAAAGGCTGAAGTCTATTATATAAATAAAACAGGAGCGGAAAATGTCAACAGAACCATAGGTTATGGTATGAAATACTCAGGGAAAAAGTTTTGGGTAAAATCTGAGGAGTTAACAGGAGGTATTAATAACTGGAAAGATTTAAGTACGTCTATTAATATGGTGTTTGAAAACAAGCCTAGTGATCATTCTGAAACAGTTGAGGTGCTAAAAACCTCAAAAGTAAGAAAAACAGCTGAAGCTAAAGATAGTCAAGGCGTATTGTGGTGGCATGTTAAAACAAAACAGGAATCTGGTTGGATTAAAAAAAGTGAACTCACAGAAAAGAACCCTTATAATTGGTCAGATTTCGGCTGGAAGATCCTGGATAATACCGGCGACCAATACTTTTACATGTTTGGGGAGTTTGTGGATAAAAGTAGTCCGCATGCCTTCGTGGAAGACATCTGGAAGCAAGCCGACACCAATGGTGATCGGGTGTTATCTAACTTCGAGCTGCAACAAGTGATGCAAAACAAAACGCATCTCAATAACATAAGCAAGCTTATTTGCAAACACGAAAGTGAATGGAACATGCGAGCGAAACTCGAAAAGTTCGAAACCGAACTCCAAATGCTTTTTGAAAAAGGCATCAAAAAAGCCGAAGGCACCGACGCCGAGGGCAATGACCTAAAACAAAAACTAGAAAGTCAACGCGACAAAAAAATAGAGATCATAAAAGATAAGATCGACAACTTATGTTTTTGGGATGAAATAAAAACAGGTGATTTAATCCCGAAAGAAGAACGTAAACAACGATATATCGCAGCTCATCGCAAGCACAATCCCAGTTTCAGAATTACCGATGACCTCACTTGCGAAGAGCAAAACCTAGCGAACGATTTCGATCAGTTAGAAGAACAACGTGTAAAACGACTCTTTCCTAAAGATTCCAATGTGTATCATTTTCATCCGATTGCTTTTGTGGAGCAGATGAAGATGGTTGTTGGGAAAGTTTATACGAAAGGAGATAAAGGTTCGGAAAAAGGAAAAATACTTCAAGAGATAAATATTCGATTGGCAGGTTTTGGAGGAAATGTGCCCGATGAAGACTTTACAGAACGCACAGAGAAAACAGTAATTCAATTTCAAAAAGATTATATGAAAATTGCGCCGACTGGGATTGTTGATAATGAAACTATAATTGCTATTGATGAGTTTTCGGAAAAGTATGTATTTGATTTTGAAGAAGTAAAGTGTAAATGTGGTGAGTGTACAGGGTTTGGAGACGGTAGCAATAAAGGATTAAATAATTATGAAAGACCAGGTTTGCATCGAACTATTTTATTTTCATTAAAAACACTTTTGTTCTATTTTGAAATGAATAATTCTATTTATTCATTAAATAAGATAAGTTCAGGTTATAGATGTCGACATCATTCAATATATAAAAAATCTAAAACAACTAATCATATGGGAAGAGCTTTAGATTTACATTTTAATAAAAATAACATAAGAACTAGGGAAGTTCTCGATATGGAGGCAATTAGAAAAGATTATTTTTCAGATTTGATGGGAGCTCCTTACAATGATGGAGGGCAAACTTATAAGTTTGGGTGGAAGAAAAATCAATTTGGATTAGAGCCTAAAAAATTTAAATCTGGAGCTCAAGGCGCGACTACTTGGATTCATGTGGATGTGAGAGAATTTGATTCGGAATATCAAAAGGATGAATTTTTTATTAAAAAGGAACAATATATTGTAGGTGATAAACTAATTAATTTAATATAAATTTAATTTATGAAAAAAATAATCTTAATAATACTTCTTTGCTTTTCGTGTAAAACCAATAATGAAAGTCCCACTTCCTCTACAGATAATTCGGCTAAAGAAGGGCGTGAATTTGTTAAAGATACGATTCTGGTTAGAAGAGAAATTGTAGGTAGTAATAATTACAATGAAAAATTAAAAAAAATAGCATTCGATAAGACGAATGCTCCTATTAATCTTATAAGTTTTGTTTGTGATGGAGTAGAATCGCCAAATTTTTATTTGTTGTTTGAAAAATCAAATAAAGCTATTATTAGTCAAGATATTTGCGGTGATTTTAATGTTGTTAGTTTGCAAGTTATTAATGCAAGTAATAAGATTGTTGATAATCTCATTATTGAAAGTGAATGGTATGAGCCTGGTAATGAAAATGAATATTTCAAAAAAGAGACTTTCTCTATTGATGATAAGTTTAATATAAAAGTTAAAGAAGAAATTATTGAGTATGGAGAAATAACACAGGCAAATATTTCAAAGTATACAATTACTAAATCAGGGGAAATATCAAAACAATAAAAATTGTAGGGCGGCTTTGTTTATGTCTAAATAAAAAGCCCCACAATAACTGCAGGGCTTTTAGATATATCAATCTAAAAACTACTTGAATTTACAATTCGAAAGCAGCTTTTACTTGGTCCACATAGTCTAGTTTTTCCCAAGTGAATAATTCTACATCTAAGGTTACACTATCACCTTGTGGTTGTGTAAAGGTTTTAGTTACCGTTTCATTTTTACGTCCCATGTGACCGTAAGCTGCGGTTTCACTGTAAATAGGAGCACGTAATTTTAAACGTTCTTCAATGGCAAACGGACGCATGTCAAAAATCTGACTTACTTTTTCAGCGATTTCGCCATCGGTCATGTTAAACGGACAAGTACCATAAGTATCAATAAAAATACCCATTGGTTCTACAACTCCAATCGCATAACTTACTTGTACTAAAACTTCATCGGCAACACCTGCAGCAACTAAGTTTTTGGCAATATGTCTGGTGGCATAAGCGGCACTTCTATCAACTTTACTTGGATCTTTTCCTGAGAAAGCACCACCACCATGAGCACCTTTTCCGCCGTAAGTATCAACAATAATTTTACGACCTGTTAATCCAGTATCACCGTGAGGACCACCAATTACAAATTTCCCAGTTGGGTTAATGTGGTATTTAATATCGTCATTAAATAACTTTTGGATCGCTTCTGGAAGTTTAGAAATCACACGTGGAATTAATATCTCCACGATATCTTTTCTAATTTTCGCTAACATCGTTTCGTCATCAGCAAAATCATCATGCTGGGTAGACACCACTATAGCTTCAATACGTTGAGGTATGTTATCATCATCATACTCAATCGTTACCTGACTTTTAGAATCAGGTCTTAAGTAAGTAATCTCGTTGTTCTCACGTCTTAAATCAGCTAGTTCTCTTAAAATTAAATGCGATAAATCTAAAGCTAACGGCATAAAATTCTCCGTTTCATTAGTCGCATAACCAAACATCATTCCTTGGTCACCAGCACCTTGTTCTTCTTTACTACCACGATCTACACCTTGGTTAATATCTTCCGATTGTTCGTGAATTGCAGATAATACACCACATGAATTTCCATCGAACATATATTCACCTTTAGTGTATCCAATTTTATTAATCGTATCACGAGCAATTTTTTGAACATCTAAATAGGTTGTCGATTTAACCTCTCCAGCAAGCACGACTTGTCCAGTTGTTACTAAGGTTTCGCATGCTACTTTTGAATCAGTGTCAAAAGCTAAAAAATTATCTATTAAAGCGTCACTAATTTGATCTGCTACTTTGTCTGGATGCCCTTCAGAAACACTTTCCGAAGTGAATAAATAAGCCATAATAATTTAAATTATAGTAAGATTTGACGATAACGTCGAAGGAAGTTTACACTGCCTTTAGCATTTTTTCTTGGGTTAAGGTGTTTCATGTATTTTATGAAATTCCGTTTAACACAAAGAGGTTGCAATCAGTCAAATCTTTCCTCTGTTGTTTTGTGGCGCAAAAGTAAAAAAATAAAAGAAAATGAACATGGCTTTTTTATTTTTTAAACAAAATATGTTGGTGGTTACATATTAATTTCGAATATTTGTTTCATCAAGATGAGAAAACAAATTATACAAGTCATTTCTATTATTGTTATTGTGATTATTTCACAAGGCTAGGGAATGCAATAATTTAAAACATATAAATTAAAAAGCTTTCCCAAAACGGAAGGCTTTTTTTATGCACTTTTTTTCATTTTTGAACATCATAAAAATATCGATTTAAAATACTGTAAATCAGTAGTTTGAATTATTTTTTGTGATTGTGAATTTAACTAGAAAAAATCAAGGTTAAGTGAATTGAGGCCTTAATAAATTACTTTCGAATCTTATTTTGGGTTTTGAAGAGTTTTTATTGAAAAGTCTAAAAAGCTTAGGATTGTGACATAAATTAAGAAAAAGCATAAAATTATTTGCAATAAATATGAAAGAACTTAATAAACATAGTAGAAGGCTAACGCAAGATCAATCGCAGCCAGCATCTCAAGCCATGTTATATGCCGTAGGATTAACGGATGAGGATATGAACAAAGCTCAAGTTGGAATTGCTAGTACAGGCTATGATGGAAACCCGTGTAACATGCACTTAAACGGATTGAAAGATGAGGTTAAAGTAGAGTGTAATATAGCTGGTCTAGTAGGTTTAGGATTTAATACTATTGGTGTTAGTGATGGTATTTCAATGGGAACTTCAGGGATGAATTACTCTTTGGCTTCTCGTGATATTATTGCCGATTCTATTGAAACTGTAATGAATGCACAAAGTTATGATGCGTTGGTTTCTGTAGTAGGATGCGATAAAAACATGCCTGGTGCCGTAATTGCGATGCTACGTTTAAACCGTCCGTCTATTATGATGTATGGTGGGACTATTGCTTCGGGAAAATATAAAGGACGTAAACTAAATATTGTTTCTGCTTTTGAAGCTCTAGGACAAAAAGTAGCCGGAGAAATTGATGAAGAAGAATACAGAGAAATTATAAAAAGTGCGATTCCAGGTGCTGGAGCTTGTGGTGGTATGTACACAGCAAACACTATGGCTTCGGCAATTGAGTGTATGGGGTTTGCATTACCTTATAACTCTTCGATTCCTGCTGAAAATCCGAATAAATTATCGGAAAGTGAAAGAACAGCACGTGCGATTAAAAATCTTTTAGAATTAGATTTAAAACCTTTAGATATCATTTCTAAAAAATCTATTGAAAATGCGATTGCTTTGGTAAACGCCCTTGGAGGATCTACTAATGCCGTACTTCACTTTTTAGCGATTGCTCATGCAGCAGATATCGACTTTACACTTGAAGATTTTCAACGAGTTAGTGATAGAACGCCATTAATTGCCGATTTAAAGCCTAGTGGTAAATACTTAATGGAAGATGTTCATGGAATTGGTGGTACGCCAGCAGTTATGAAATATTTACTAGATGCAGGTTATTTACACGGTGATTGTATGACCGTAACAGGAAAAACCTTAGCAGAAAACTTAGCGGATGTAGAGCCATTAACTTTTGAGGATGATCAGGATGTGATTTTTCCTAAAGACAAGGCTTTAAAATCTTCTGGAAACTTACAAATCCTTTACGGAAACTTAGCCGAAGAAGGTGCAGTAGCAAAAATTTCTGGAAACGAAGGTCTGCTATTTGAAGGTAAAGCCGTAGTATATGATGGCGAGCAAGCGGCAAATACGGGGATTTCAAACGGAGAAGTAGCTAAAGGTGATGTGGTTGTTATCCGTTATGTCGGACCTAAAGGTGGTCCTGGAATGCCAGAAATGCTAAAGCCAACCTCATTAATTATGGGTGCTGGTTTAGGGAAATCGGTAGCATTAATTACCGACGGTCGTTTTTCTGGCGGAACTCACGGTTTCGTGGTAGGACATATTACGCCTGAAGCACAAACTGGAGGGGCTATCGGACTTATTAAAACTGGAGATACTATTAGAATTAGTGCTGAAGACAACTCTATTAATGTGTTAATTTCTGAAGAAGAATTAGCGCAAAGAAAAGCAGCATGGGTACAACCAGAATTAAAACACAAAAAAGGTATTTTGTATAAATATGCAAAAACGGTAGCATCGGCTTCAAAAGGTTGTGTTACAGATGCGTAAGTAGTAGATTTTTTCATTTCCGTGAAGTCGGAAATCTCAATAAATGGGAACTCTCAATAATGGGAACTATGGAAACAAAAACATTAAACAAAAAAGAAGTGGCAGAAAAAACACAGCGTATTACAGGTTGCGAAGCAGTTGTAAGGTCTTTAATAGCTGAAGGTGTTGATATTCTTTACGGATATCCTGGAGGTGCTATTATGCCGGTTTACGACGAATTATATAAATTTCAAGATCAAATTCATCACGTCTTAACACGTCATGAGCAAGGTGCCGCGCATGCAGCCCAAGGTTTTGCAAGAATTTCTGGTCGCGTTGGTGTCGCACTAGCGACCTCTGGTCCTGGAGCAACCAATTTAATTACCGGAATTGCCGATGCACAAATCGATTCGACCCCTGTGGTATGTATTACCGGTCAGGTGGCGTCGCATTTGCTAGGTAGTGATGCTTTTCAAGAAACTGATATCGTAGGTATTTCTACGCCAGTTACAAAGTGGAACTGTCAGGTTACTAAAGCAGAAGATATTCCTGCAGCGATCGCTAAAGCCTTTTATATCGCTAAAAGCGGAAGACCAGGGCCTGTTTTAGTTGATATTACTAAAGATGCGCAGTTTGGAGAATTGGATTTTAAATACGAAAAATGCAAAGGAGTAAGAAGTTACCAGCCTGTACCTAAAACGAGTCAGGATGCTGTTAACGCTGCCGCGGAATTGATTAATGCTGCGAAAAAACCAATGATTGTTTGGGGACAAGGCGTGATTTTAGGTGAAGCTGAAGCGGAACTTAAAGCGGTTGTTGAAAAAGCAGGAATTCCATCGGCTTGGACTATTCTAGGCGCTTCGGCTTTAGAATCTTCACACCCATTAAACGTTGGTATGGTTGGTATGCACGGTAACTACGGACCAAACAAATTAACCAATGAATGTGATGTGCTTATTGCTATTGGAATGCGTTTCGACGACCGTGTTACAGGCGATCTAAAAACCTATGCAAAACAAGCTAAAGTGGTTCATTTTGATATTGATCCAGCTGAAATTAATAAAAATGTACAATCTGATGTAGCTGTTTTAGGGAATTCTAAAGAAAGTTTAGCCATGTTGTTAGACGCTTTAAATGAAAATTCTCATGAAGCTTGGTTACAGGAATTTAAAGATTTATATCAAATAGAATTTGATAGCGTTATCGATAAAGATGTTAATCCGACGAAAGAAGGTTTAACTATGGGAGAAGTTATTAAGCAAATTAATATCGCTTCGGAAGGTAATGCCGCTATTGTATCGGATGTAGGACAACATCAAATGATTGCTTGTCGTTATGCCGATTTTAATGTGTCTAAAAGTAATATTACTTCTGGCGGATTAGGAACTATGGGCTTTGCGCTTCCAGCCGCTATTGGTGCTAAAATGGCAGCTCCAAACCGTGAGGTTGTTGCGATTATTGGTGATGGTGGTTTCCAAATGAATATCCAAGAACTGGGGACTATTTTTCAACAAAAGGTACCTGTGAAAATCGTGGTTTTAAACAATGAGTTTTTAGGTATGGTTCGTCAATGGCAACAGTTATTTTTCGATAAGCGTTATGCGTCTACCGAAATGACTAACCCAGATTTTGTAACCATTGCAAAAGGGTATCAAATAGAAGGGAAACGCGTTTCAAACCGTAAGGATATGGAAGCTGCTGTTAAGGAAATGATTGCTTCAGAAAACTCCTATTTCTTAGAGGTTTGTGTAGAGAAGGAAGATAATGTATTTCCTATGATTCCTTCGGGAGCATCGGTTTCAGATGTACGATTAAGTTAATAAAAAAGCATGTAAATCAGAAGATAAAGATGAATCTGGCCAGTGTGTTCTTCCGCGGAAGCGCCATTTAAAACAATCATCTTTTTTCTAATATCTAACTAAAAAACATGAGTGAAGACATAAAAATATTTACGATTTCTGTGTATACCGAAAATAATATCGGGTTGCTAAATCGTATCTCAGCTATTTTTCAGCGCCGACACATCAACATTGAAAGTCTAACCACTTCGCAATCGGAAATAGATGGCGTTAATCGTTTTGTCATTGTGGTTAATGTGACGAAGACCAATGCTGAAAAAATAGTGAAGCAAATTGAAAAGCAGGTTGAAACCATAAAGGCGTATTACCATACCGATGAGGAAACGATTTTTACCGAGTCTTGTATGTTTAAAATTAAGTCGGAATTGCTTTTCGAAGAGCCTCAAATCCAAAACATCATTAAAGAAAGTAACACGCGTATTGTAACGGTAAATAAAGAGTTTTTTGTACTTGAAAAATCAGGTAGAAGAAATGAAATAGAATCTTTACGTCGCGATTTAAATGTTTTTGGTATCATGCAATTTGTACGTTCTGGACGTATTGCAGTAACTAAAGATGAAATGAAAATAACTGAATTGCTTTCAGCATTCAATAATCAATAATAACAAGTAAATTAAAAATGGGAAATTATTTTAACACATTATCGTTAAGAGATAAATTAAATCAATTATCGAAATGTAGATTTATGGACACTTCAGAATTTGCTGATGGAGTGGACGCTTTAAAAGGAAAGAAAATTGTTATCGTAGGCTGTGGAGCTCAAGGTTTAAATCAAGGTTTAAACATGAGAGATTCAGGTTTAGATATTTCTTATACTTTACGTGATGCTGCTATTACTGAAAAACGTGCTTCTTTTGTTAATGCAACAGAAAATGGTTTCGAAGTTGGTACTTACGAAGAGCTTATTCCAAAAGCAGATTTAGTATTAAATCTTACTCCAGATAAGCAACACACTAATGTAGTTAAAGCGGTTATGCCTTTAATGAAAAAAGGAGCTACTTTAGCGTATTCTCATGGTTTCAATATTGTTGAAGAAGGGATGCAAATTCGTGAAGATCTTACTGTAATCATGGTAGCACCTAAGTCGCCAGGTTCGGAAGTTCGTGAAGAATATAAAAGAGGTTTTGGTGTGCCAACGTTAATCGCGGTACACGAAGAAAACGATCCAGAAGGAAAAGGATGGGCACAAGCTAAGGCTTATGCTGTTGCAACTGGTGGTGATAGAGCTGGTGTTTTAGCATCTTCTTTTATTGCTGAGGTGAAATCGGATTTAATGGGTGAGCAAACGATTCTTTGTGGGTTGTTACAAACAGGTTCAATCCTTTGTTTCGATAAAATGGTTGAAGAAGGTATCGAACCAGGTTACGCTTCTAAATTAATTCAATACGGATGGGAAACCATTACTGAAGGTCTTAAATACGGTGGTGTTACTAACATGATGGATCGTCTTTCTAACGCTGCAAAAATTAAAGCTTTTGAATTATCTGAAGAGTTAAAAGATATCATGCGTCCGTTATTCCAAAAGCATATGGATGATATTATCGAAGGTCGTTTTTCTGCTGGAATGATGGCAGACTGGGCTAACGATGATAAAGATTTATTAGGATGGAGAGCAGCAACTGCAGAAACGGCTTTTGAAAAAACGCCTGCTGGAGATGTTGAGATTACAGAGCAAGAATACTACGATAACGGTGTATTAATGGTTGCTATGGTAAGAGCTGGTGTGGAATTGGCTTTCGAAGCTATGGTAGACTCTGGAATCATCGATGCTTCTGCATACTACGAATCGTTACACGAAACGCCATTAATTGCTAATACGATTGCTAGAAAGAAATTATACGAAATGAACCGTGTAATCTCTGATACGGCTGAGTACGGATGTTACTTATTCGATCACGCATGTAAGCCTTTATTAGCCGATTTCATGAAAACGGTTAATACCGATGTGATGGGTAAAGCTTATGCTAAAGATAATGGTAAAGGTGTTGATAACGCGAAACTTATCGCTGTTAATAAAGCATTAAGAAGTCATCCAGTTGAAAAAGTTGGAGAATTCTTAAGATCATCTATGACGGCTATGAAGCCAATAGTTTAAAACTTATCCCAATGAACAAGGAAAACACATATTTTCCTAAGTTAAGTGATATAAAGGTAGCTGCCGATACGATTAAAAACGTATCGGCAGTTACGCCTTTAGGGCATAGCTTAAGGTATTCTAAACAGTTTGATGCGCAGGTGTTTTTGAAGCGTGAAGACCTTCAGCAAGTGCGTTCTTATAAAATACGTGGGGCCTATAATAAAATCAGTTCTTTAACGGCTAAACAATCGGCCTGTGGTGTCGTTTGTGCCAGTGCAGGGAATCATGCGCAAGGCGTGGCGTTATCTTGTAAATTATTGAAGATAAAAGGCACTATTTTTATGCCTACACCAACGCCGAAACAAAAGGTAGAACAGGTTGAAATGTTTGGTGAGGATTTTATTGAAATCAAACTCATTGGCGATACCTATGACGATGCGAGTAAAGCGGCGCTTCTAGAGTGTGAACAGTTGGAGAAAACCTTTATTCATCCTTTTGATGATGAAAAAGTAATCGAAGGACAAGCTACTGTGGGGCTAGAAATTATAGAGCAAGCTCAAAACCCTATCGATTATGTGTTTATTCCGATAGGCGGTGGCGGTTTAGCGTCCGGATTGTCTACCGTTTTTAAAGCTTTATCACCGGAAACTAAAATTATTGGTGTGGAGCCTGAAGGCGCACCTTCCATGACGGTGTCCATTAAAAATAATAAAAACACAGCCTTAGACGAGATTGAAAAATTTATCGATGGTGCTGCTGTAAAACGTGTTGGCGATTTAAATTTTGCCATATGTAGAGAAAACCTGGATGATACGGTAACCGTACCAGAAGGGAAAGTGTGCGAAACCATACTAGAACTCTACAATAAAGATGCTATTGTAGTAGAACCCGCGGGGGCTTTGAGTATTTCGGCTTTAGATTTTTATGCTGAAGAAATAAAAGGCAAAAACGTAGTTTGCGTGGTGAGCGGTAGTAATAACGACATCACCAGAACACCAGAAATTAAAGAGCGTGCTTTATTATACGCGAATTTGAAGCACTATTTTATAGTAAATTTTCCGCAACGTGCTGGGGCTTTAAAAGAATTTGTGGTCGATATTTTGGGTGAAACCGATGATATTACCTTCTTTCAATATGCTAAAAAAACCAATCGGGAAAATGGTTCGGCCGTAGTAGGCGTGCAGCTAAAATCTTCAGAAGATCTAGAACCACTCATTTCAAGAATGAAAAAGCGTAATTTCTTTGGAGATTATTTAAACAATAAGCCTGATTTGTTTGAGTTTTTAGTTTAATACGGACTTTGTGGAGCGAAATCGTTTTCGTTTTAATACCTTAAAATATCAGAGGATTATCTAATAAATTTAGGTAATTTTCGTTTACTTTGAGGTAAAATGTAAGTGTGATAATTATTACAAATACATAAATAAACCACAACAACTACTATAAACTTAATATTATGAAAACAGCTTTTCAAGAGATTCCTGAAGCTTATAAAATTAAATCACTTCTACATCAAACCACATACTTGGTAAATGGTGAGTTGAAAAGTTGGGAAGGAGATACTGCTGAGGTATACTCAACCATTTCATCAACCTCGGAATATAAACCAACACTTTTAGGTACTATTCCGCAATTAGGCGAGAAAGAGGCTATGGAAGTTTTAGATTCTGCAACCTCTGCCTACGATCATGGTAAAGGGCTGTGGCCAACAATGAAAGTAGCCGATAGAATTGCTTGCATGGAAACCTTCGTAGAGCAAATGAAAACCAAGCGTGAAGAAGTTGTAAAACTTTTAATGTGGGAGATAGGGAAAAATTTGCCAGATTCTGAAAAGGAATTCGATAGAACGGTAGAGTACATTTACGATACTATTGAAGCTTACAAACAAATTGACAGGTCTTCTGCTAAATTTGAAAAAAACTCTGGGGTTTACGCGCATATCCGTCGTGGTCCACTAGGTGTGGTTTTGTGTTTAGGGCCTTATAACTATCCGCTTAACGAAACGTTTGCCTTATTGATTCCGGCTTTAATAATGGGGAATCCTGTAATTTTCAAGCCTGCTAAATACGGTGTTTTATTAATCTCACCTTTATTGGAAGCTTTTCAAAGCAGTTTCCCAGAAGGGGTAGTGAATATTGTGTATGGACGCGGACGAGTTTTAGCGGCACCAATTATGAAATCTGGCGCTATCGATGTGTTGGCTTTAATTGGAAATAGTAAATCGGCTAACATCCTTCAAGCGCAGCACCCGAAAGGAAACAGACTGCGTATGGTTTTAGGTTTAGAAGCTAAAAATCCAGCAATTGTGTTGCCAGATGCCGATTTAGATTTAGCGGTCGATGAGTGTATTGCCGGTACTTTATCTTTCAACGGACAACGTTGTACAGCATTAAAAGTATTGTATGTTCACGAATCAGTTGTTGAAGAATTTAATCGCCGATTTGCTTATAAAGTTGATCAGCTTAAATTTGGAAATCCATGGGAGGAAGGTGTGAAATTAACACCACTTCCAGAAACTGATAAGCCAGCATATATTCAAGAGCTTATTGACGACGCTCTAGAAAACGGAGCAAGTATCATTAATAAAAAAGGTGGTGAAACCTCCGAGAACTATATTTTTCCAGCGGTATTGTATCCGGTGTCTAAAGAGATGCGGGTTTATAAAGAAGAGCAATTCGGACCCGTAATTCCTGTGATTTCTTTTTCTGACATTGAAGAGCCTTTAGATGACATGGCTGAGTCGGATTACGGACAACAAGTGAGTTTGTTTGGTAAAAATATTAATACGCTATCACCACTTATCGATACTTTAGTGAATTTAGTATGTCGTGTAAACTTAAATAGTTCTTGTCAAAGAGGACCAGATGTTTACCCTTTTACAGGACGAAAAGATTCGGCTTCAGGAACTTTAAGTGTGCATGATGCATTGCGTTCTTTCTCTATAAGAACATTTGTTGCTTCAAAGGATAACGAATATAATAATGCCATTTTAACAGAGTTACTCGAAAGAAAAACGTCGAACTTTATCAGTACCGATTATATTTTATAAAAGAAAGGCTTTTGTATAAAGCTTGATTTAAATATTAGCAGCATTCATTCTTAATTGAAATTGAATGCTGCTTTTTTATTATATGATTATCTTTGGTTGAATCGTTTAGAAAATGCGTAGCAGTAACTTTTTAAGATATTATAGATGAAAGCAGCAAAACATACCTTAGTGATTATTCTTTTTTGTGTCACCTTAATGGCTTGCGGAAACAAAGAAAAGAGACAGAACCAGAGTCCGTCGCAAACCGAAACTAAAGCGGCTTCAAGTGATGAAGCTATAACAACTATAGACCTTACTGCAAGCGATGGGATGCAGTTCAATAAAAATAAAATTGAGGTTAATGCCGGCGAAAAAGTAAGACTTACATTGACTCATACTGGTAAAATGGCGAAAACCGTCATGGGACATAATTTCGTCTTGCTAAAAAAGGGCGTGGATCTTACCGATTTTGGTACCGAAGCCGCTACGGCAACCGACTCAGAGTTTATTCCTAACGATGGAGATGATGTAATTGTACACACCAAACTCATTGGTGGTGGCGAATCTACAACTATTGAGTTTAACGCCCCAGAATCAGGTGATTATGATTTTTTATGTAGCTTTCCGGGGCATTTTATGATCATGAAAGGTAAATTTATAGTGAAATAAAGTGTTTTTCTTACGTTTTTAAGGGGTTTCAATAATTAATCATTTAATGTTTTTTAAAAAATATTGAAAGATTGAGATTTTGAGGCTTTAAAATTAGAGATATTAATAATTTTTTAAAATTAAAATTAGGAAAGTCCGTTATTGTCTTCAATATGTTTTAATTTTACGGTATGAAAACATTAAAAAACATATTACGTTGTTCTACACCCGGTTTGTCTGCGCGCCGTCGCCGCAGCTTCTAATTTTTTAGATGAGTAAACCCAAACCCAAAACGTAGTTTTTAATTTTTTTCATAGTGTCCAAAAATAATTTCATAGCATTTCAAAATAACGTTAATTTAGTAGAAGTTAACACTCATACTGTGCGCCGTACTTTTTTTCGTCGCCCGTAAGGGTGTGTTTCATTTTTTGAACTAGGTGTGTCCAGTTCAGCTATTAAAAAAAAGAGTAATAAATGACAAACAATATATACTAGGAAATGAAGGTTGTAATAGCCGATAAGTCACATGTGAAATTCGCAGAAATCATCTGCGAAACCATTGCATCTTCCGCCGCTATAAGGGGTACGGGGATTGCTAGACGTTCCCCAGAATATATTGCTACTAAAATGGAAAATGGAAATGCAGTCATAGCCTTAGATCAAGGTAATTTCGCAGGATTTTGTTATATCGAAAAGTGGGGGCACGGTAAATTTGTGGCCAATTCAGGCCTGATTGTGCATCCCGATTATAGAGGCATCGGATTAGCTAAGCTTATCAAGCACAAGGTTTTTGAACACTCTAGAACAAAATTTCCAGACGCCAAAATTTTTAGTATTACCACAGGGTCTGCTGTTATGAAAATGAATAGCGACTTAGGTTATAAACCAGTGGTTTTTTCCGAGTTAACCGACGATCAAACCTTTTGGGATGGTTGTCAAACTTGTAAAAACTATGATGTTTTAACACGAACAAACCGCAAAATGTGTTTGTGTACGGGTATGTTATACGACCCCCATGCGAAAGACAAAGACATCAAGCCTATAAAAAATAGTGTGTTTGCCAGATTGAAACGAATTAAACGCGCTCTGTTTTTAAAATCTGAAAAGAATAACGATTCAGGGCAAACTAACAATGACACAAATTAAAATGAATACATTACTAGATATCGATGCTGAAATCGATCAGCTTATAGAACAAGCTGAAGCCTTTTGCGAGAAAGAAGGTATCGAAATCAAATTGGTTTACAAACTTTCCAATAAATCATTAGAAATCATTTCTGAAAGATCTAAAGCACTGCCTACATTGTATTATGTAAGTGTAGAGATGCTTAAAAAACGTGCCGAAAACGGATGTTTTATCTTAAAGAAAGATGATGAGATTATTGGACACATCTTTGTTCATGAACACCAAGTGAAAGAACATTTTGTATATGAGCGCTCATCATTATGGGTGGATAGCACGTATAGAAATTGCAATTTAGGCTTGTTGTTAATGGCTAGAATGACCGAGTTTTTTAGTGAAACTTTTCTCATTTCAATCGCACAAACCCCTAAAGTACATCAGTATAATGAGTTGCTTGGTATGACCCATGTAACCTTATCAAAAATGTCTACTCAACTTGTACAAGAGCTTGAGAAATTAGGGAAATTACGTGATGAATTGAATTATAGATATTATGTAAATGCCTGTTTTGCTTCAGAAATAGGTCAGTTAAAATAGAATAGAAAATTAGTTATATAAATAGAGTAAAATGAAAAAATTAGTAATAGCATACAGTGGTGGATTGGATACGTCATACTGTGCAGTAAGTTTATCAAAAGAATATGATGTGCACGCCGTAAGTGTAAACACAGGTGGTTTTACTAAAGAAGAAATTAGTCACATAGAGAGTAACGCCTACAAAATGGGTGTAACGACCTATAAAAATATTGATGCAGTATCAACTTTTTACCAGAAAGTGGTGAAGTATTTGATTTTTGGAAATGTATTAAAAAATAATTCATACCCATTATCGGTAAGTGCCGAGCGTATCATTCAAGCGATTGAAATTATTGAGTACGCTAAAAGTATTGATGCCGAATATATTGCTCATGGTAGTACAGGTGCAGGAAACGACCAAGTGCGTTTTGATATGATTTTCCAAACTTTGGCTCCAAATATCAAAATTATTACGCCAATTAGAGATGAGAAATTAACCAGACAACAAGAAATCGACTATTTGAAAGAAAATGGTATCGATATGAACTGGGAAAAAGCAAAATACTCTGTTAATAAGGGGCTTTGGGGAACTAGTGTTGGAGGTTCAGAAACTTTAACATCCGACAAAGCATTGCCTAGCGAAGCTTATCCGTCTCAGTTGAAACACACCGAGGAAGAAAAAGTAAAATTAACTTTCAAACAAGGCGAGTTAGTAGCAGTAAACGGTATTGAAAACGCGCCTCAAAATAATATTGAAGTGCTTAATAACTTAGCTTCGGCATATGCTATTGGTAGAGATATCCATGTTGGCGATACCATTGTTGGTATTAAAGGGCGTGTTGGTTTTGAAGCTGCAGCAGCGCTTATTACTATTAAAGCACATCATTTATTAGAAAAACATACGCTAACCAAATGGCAGTTACAACACAAAGAATATTTGTCAAGTTTCTACGGAATGCACTTGCATGAAGGGCAATACCTAGATCCTGTTATGAGAAATATTGAAGCTTTCTTAGCAAGCAGTCAAGATAAGGTTACAGGTGATGTATTTGTCACTTTAAAACCTTACCACTTTGCACTAGATGGTATTCAGTCTGAACATGATTTGATGAGTGCGAAATTTGGAAGCTACGGTGAGGAGAACAAAGCGTGGACCGCTGATGATGCCAAAGGCTTTATCAAAATTCTAGGTAATCAGAATAAAATCTATCAACAAGTAAATTCAAAATAATGATCCAAGTTGGAATTATAGGTGGCGCAGGGTACACAGCAGGCGAGTTAATAAGATTACTTATTCATCACCCCGAAGCTGAAATGAACTTTGTGTATAGCACCAGTAATGCAGGAAATCAAATAAGTAAAGTACATCAAGATTTAGTAGGGTCTTTAGATTTTGAATTTACAGATACCGTAAATCCAAATGTAGACGTATTATTTTTATGTTTAGGCCATGGAAATTCGGTGAAGTTTTTAGAGGCTAACACGTTTTCTGAGCAGACTAAAATCATCGATTTAGGAAACGATTTTAGACTTGAAGCCGATAAAGTTTTTAATGGAAAAACCTTTGTGTATGGCTTGCCAGAATTACAAAGAGAAGCTATTAAAAACGCAAACTATTTAGCGAATCCTGGTTGTTTTGCAACAGCCATTCAGTTGGGGCTTTTACCTTTAGCTGAAGCCAATTTGCTAAATAATGATGTGCATATAAATGCCGTAACAGGGGCAACAGGTGCAGGGACTTCATTGTCTGCGACCACGCATTACACGTGGCGTGATAATAATTTCTCTTATTATAAGCCTTTTACACATCAGCATTTAGGAGAAATTAACCAATCGGTTAAACAGTTGCAGGGTGATTTTGCTTCAGATATTCTTTTTATGCCAAATCGTGGGAATTTTTCAAGAGGCATTTTTGCGACGATTTACACCGATTTTGAAGGTTCTGTAGAAGATGCGAAGGCCATGTATCAAGCTTATTATAAAGATGCGGAATTCACCTTTGTAGCCGACGATTTTTTACATTTAAAGCAAGTGGTAAATACAAACAAATGTTTAATTCACTTGCATAAACATGAAGGGAAACTTTTAATAACAAGCATTATCGATAACCTTTTAAAAGGAGCCTCGGGACAAGCCGTTCAGAATATGAACTTAATGTTTGGTTTAGAAGAAACCACAGGATTAGGATTAAAGGCGACTTATTTTTAAGTCGCTAAACTTCCCAGAATAGGTAAATATATGCAAAAGAGTAGGGGTTTAATCTTAAACGATACGTAAAGGCTTTCTGTGAGATGTATTGAAGTTGGTTTTAAACCAGTCAATTAACAGAAAACCCTTCTAAAATCGTTACTTTTGCGCAGCAACCAAATAAATTATAGGGGTTAGCATAACTCCTAATAAAGAAGGAAACTTCTTTTGAAAAACAAACCAACTAATAAATATGTAATTATGCCATTATTTAACGTTTATCCGCTGTACGATGTAACACCAGTTTCAGGAAAAGGTGTTTATGTTTACGATAAGAATGGAACAGAGTATTTAGACCTTTATGGTGGTCACGCTGTGATCTCTATTGGGCACGCACACCCAAAATATGTAGAGGCTATTTCTCGTCAAGTTTCCGAACTCGGATTTTATTCCAATGCCATCCAAAATCCGCTTCAGGTTCAATTGGCCGATAAGTTAGAAGCGCTTTCAGGATGTAAAGATTACGAACTGTTTTTCTGTAATTCAGGAGCAGAAGCTAATGAAAATGCACTAAAATTAGCATCCTTTAAAACTGGGAAATCTAGAGTTATAGCGTTTAAAAATGGTTTTCACGGACGTACATCTGCTGCGGTTGCAGCCACCGATAATCCGGGTATCGTAGCGCCAATTAATGCGCAACAAGAAGTAACTTTTCTTGAGTTAGACGATATTGCTGGCGTAAAAGCCGAATTAGAAAAAGGGGATGTATGTGCTGTTATTGTTGAGTTTATCCAAGGCGTTGGCGGTCTGGATCAAGGCTCGGCTAAGTTTTTCAATGAAGTTGATAAACTTTGTAAAGCCAACAACTCGTTTTTTATCGCCGATGAGGTGCAATCGGGATACGGACGTTCAGGTAAGTTTTTTGCTTTTCAGCATTATAATGTGACACCAGACATTGTATCGATAGCAAAAGGTATGGGGAACGGTTTCCCAATGGGAGGAATTTTAATCCACCCTAGTATAGAAGCTAAATTTGGTATGTTAGGTACCACTTTTGGCGGTAATCACTTGGCATGTGCTGCTGGTTTATCGGTTTTAGAGGTTATTGAAGACCAAAAACTGATAGATAATGTGCAAGTGATGTCTGAGTATTTTATAAAAATCGCTAAAACCATTCCGCATATAAAAAATATAAAAGGAAAAGGTTTGATGCTCGGATTAGAATTTGACTTTGAAGTTGGCGACTTAAGAAAACGCTTGATTTATGAAAATCATATTTTTACTGGTGGTGCTTCAAACAAAAAATTATTAAGAATATTACCTCCGTTAACCGTTAGGAAAGAGCATATCAATATGTTTTTTGAAGCCCTAATTGAAGCGTTACCAGAGGTGGAATCTGCAGAGGAACTGCAGACAGAAAAAATTTAAAAAAAAAGAAAATGAACACTTTATTAACTATAGAAACAAGAAACGCAGTACTGCTTAAAATGGGCGTACTATTAGAAAAGGAACGAGAAACTATAATTAATATCAATAAAGAAGATTTAGAGGCTTACAAAGGCGATGATATTTCTATGTACGATCGTTTAAAAGTTGACGATTCGAAAGTCGATGAAATGATTAAGTCCGTAACCCATCTAGCTTCACAAGACGATCCTGTTGGAGTAGAACGCTTTGCTTTTAAACACGACAATGGCATGCAGGTTTACAATAAAACAGCATCGTTTGGAACCGTTCTAATCATATATGAATCTCGTCCTGATGTAACAGTTGAAGCCGCAGGAATCGCATTTAAATCTGGAAATAAAATTTTACTAAAAGGCGGAAAGGAATCTTTACGCTCAAACTTAAAAATTGTTGAATTGTGGCACGAGGCTTTAAAAGCGAATGGTGCTTCTACCGATTGGGTAGAGTATTTACAATTCAATAGAGAGGAAACCCAAGCTTTCTTGGAAAATCCAACTCAAAAAGTTGATTTAATGGTACCTAGAGGAGGCGAACGTTTAATTGCTTTTGTAAAGAAACACGCCAACTGCCCTGTTATTATTAGTGGTAGAGGAAACAACTTTGTGTATGTACACCCTAAAGCCGATTTAGATATCGCTATGGATGTGATTATTAACGGAAAAACAGCAAAAATTTCAGCTTGTAACGCCGTAGATAAAGTTTTAATTGATGAAAACCTTCCTGAAAAAGAAGCTTTCATGAAACGCTTTATTTCTAAACTAAAGGAATTTGATGTTGAAATTTTAGGTGATGAAAAAACGTCTAAATACGATGAAATTAGTCAGTTTGAATCTGATGATATCTGGTATGAAGAGTTCCTAGATTACAAAATCGTTATAGGAGAAATTGCTGGAGTTGAAGATACGATCGCCATGATTAATAAATATTCAGGAGGTCACTCGGCATCAATCATCACTACCGATGAAGCTGTTGCTAAAACCTTCATGGAAAATGTAGATACGGCTGCTGTATATCACAACGCCTCAACACGATTTACCGATGGTAGTCAGTTAGGTTTAGGTGGTGAGTTGGCAATCAGTACTGATAAGTTACACCAACGTGGCCCTATTGGTTTACAGCATTTAGTAACCAATAAGTGGTATGTTCATGGTAACGGACAAATAAGATAAGTATGCCTGTGCATACCAGCATAAAAAAATAAGCGTCCACTTGTGGTAAGATCAATTTTTAAAATTATCACAAGTGGAGTTTTAAATAAATGAAGAAAAAACGCATTTTATTAAAAGTAGGGTCCAATACGCTTACCAAGGAAACCGATAATATTTCTAGAGGTAAAATTGAAGATATTGCCAGTCAAATCGCGCAGCTTCAAGACCGATACGAATTTATAATTGTAAGCTCAGGAGCTATTGCTGTAGCGAAACAGTTTGTAAAGCTGGAAAGCCAGCGAGAAGAATTATTCGTTAAACAGGCTTTAGCATCCATTGGGCAACCGCATTTAATTCGTATTTATCAAGAAATTTTCAGGGAATATGGTCTGTTGAGTTCCCAGTGTTTATTGTCTTATTCCGATTTCGAGAAAAAGGAAAGTAAAACAAACATTGTGAATACCATAAACGTTTTGGTTAACAACAACTATATTCCTATCATTAATGAAAATGATACGGTAGCTACCGACGAAATTAAATTTGGTGATAACGACAAACTAGGCGCGTTAACGGCATCACTTTTAGGTGTCGATTTGTTTATAATAGCGACCAATACCAACGGCATATATACCAAAGCTTCATTTGAAAATAACAAACCAGAAACCATTTCAGAGGTTGTCGATTTCGATGCTTTAAAAGCCGAGGTTGTAAACTCAAAATCTACGCATGGTAGTGGTGGTATGGCTTCAAAAGTAGAAGCAGCAGCATTAGCCAAAAACTCAAAAATAGAAACTTGGATTGTAAACGGACTCGAAGATTATTTCATTCTAAATGCAATGGAAAACAAAGTGGCGTTTACCAAAATAAAAGCATAGTAATATGAAAAATTACACATCCATAAACGATATTGATAACATCAAAACATGGATTGAAGAAGCTAAAGCTTTAAAGCAGAATCCCCTTAAAAATGTTGAACTCGGTAAACACAAAACCTTAGGTTTATTGTTTTTTAACTCTAGTTTACGTACACGTTTAAGTACGCAAAAAGCGGCCTTAAACTTAGGTATGGATCCTATAGTGATGAACGTTTCTGGCGATGCTTGGGGAATCGAATTTGAAGATGGTACGGTGATGAATGGTAACACTGCCGAACATATAAAAGAAGCTGCTGCAGTGGTGTCGCAATATTGCGATATTATTGCTGTAAGAGCCTTTCCAACCTTAACCGATAAGGTTAAAGATGAAAGCGAGCAGGTTTTAAAAGCCTTCGTAAAGCACGCTTCGGTACCTGTGGTGAATATGGAAAGTGCTACAGGACACCCTCTACAAGCTTTAACAGATGCCATAACCATTTCAGAGCATACCAAAAAAGAGAAACCTAAAGTGGTTTTAAGTTGGGCGCCTCATGTTAAAGCCTTACCGCATGCCGTAGGAAATAGCTTTGTACAAGCCATGCAAAAAATGGATGTGGATTTTGTGATTGCAAATCCAGAAGGTTATAATTTAAGTCCGGAGATCACTAAAGATACGCCTATTGTTCACAGTCAAGAGGAAGCATTTAAGGACGCCGATTTCGTTTATGTGAAGAATTGGAGTTCCTACGACGATTATGGTAAAGTGTTAAATACAGATCCCAATTGGACCATCACAAAAGAAAAATTAGGTGATGCCAAATTTATGCACTGTTTGCCTGTAAGACGTAATCTTATTGTAGAAGACGCCGTTTTAGATAGCGATAGCTCATTGGTTATTCAGCAAGCTAATAACAGAACCTACGCTGCACAATTGGTACTTAAAAAAATATTAGAAAATGGCTAAAGAGAAATTATCAGTAGTAAAAATTGGTGGGAATGTTATAGAAAATCCAGAGGCTTTAGCGACTTTTTTAGAGCAATTTTCAGAATTAGAAGGGAAGAAAGTTTTAGTGCATGGCGGCGGAAAACGTGCCACACACATCGCTTCAAAGTTAGGGATTGAATCTCAAATGGTGAATGGTCGTCGTATTACCGATGCTGAAACCTTAGAAGTGATTACCATGGTTTATGGCGGACTAGTAAACAAAAATATTGTGGCTCAGCTGCAAGGTTTGAGTACCGATGCTATTGGGTTAACTGGCGCAGATATTAATAGTATCGCTTCAAAAAAACGTCCGGTAAAAGAGATAGACTACGGTTTTGTTGGCGATGTTAAAAAGGTAAATCATACAAGCATTAATAAACTTATTGAAGCTGATTTTACACCTGTTTTTTGTGCCATTACGCATGATGAAAACGGACAACTATTTAATACCAATGCAGATACCATTGCTTCAGAATTAGCCATTGGTCTTTCAAAATTATATAAAGTAGAACTGGTATACTGTTTTGAGAAAAACGGTGTGCTTATGGAGGTTGATGATGATAACTCGGTTATCGATTTTATGGATTCTGGTACCTACGAAGTATTAAAGCACAAAGGTGTTTTTCACGATGGGATGCTTCCTAAATTGGAGAACTGTTACCACGCTATTGAAGCCGGTGTATCTAGAGTTTTCATTGGAAATCCAAGCATTATTAGTAATAAAAATCAAAAGTTTACCACCTTATTTTTATGATAGAGCAGTTAACACAAGATGCCATTGCTTTACTAAAAAAGCTCATCGAAACCCAGTCTTTTTCTTCCGAAGAAGAACAGACAGCAGGGCATATCGAAGCATGGTTTACAAATCACAATATAGATTATAATCGTACTAAAAATAATATTTGGGCGCTTAACAAACACTTTGATGAGAGCAAGCCAACCTTATTGCTAAACTCACATCACGATACGGTTAAACCTAATTCGGCTTATACCAAAGATCCGTTTAAAGCCGTTGTTGAAGATGGGAAATTGTACGGACTAGGAAGTAACGATGCTGGCGGTTGTTTGGTGTCGCTTCTGGCTACCTTTGTCTATTTTTACAATCATGAAAACTTAAAATACAATTTGGTTATTGTCGCTTCCGCGGAAGAAGAAAGCAGTGGTCCAAACGGACTAAACAGTATGCTTCCTATCATTCCTAAAGTGGATGTGGCTATTGTGGGCGAACCTACATTGATGAATTTAGCTGTTGCTGAAAAAGGATTAGTCGTTTTTGACGCTGTGGTTGAAGGTACGCCAAGTCATGCCGCGCATCCAAATGATGATAATGCCCTTTATAACAGTATTGAAGCGTTGCAATGGTTTAAAGATTACAAGTTTGAAAGGAGCTCGGAAGCTTTAGGTGATGTGAAACTAACAGTAACTCAAATTAATGCAGGCTCACAACATAATGTGGTTCCTGGTCATGTAGATATGGTTGTTGATGTTCGTGTGAACGATGCTTATTCGAATGCCGAAATTGCCGAGATTTTACAAAGTCAGGCGCCAGTAACACGAATTATACCTCGCAGCTTACGTTTGAACTCTTCAAGCATTCCTATGGATCATGATTTGGTAAAAGCAGGAATGGCTATGGGAAGAACGACTTATGGGTCGCCAACTTTATCCGATCAAGCGGTGTTAAGCTGTTCGTCGTTAAAATTAGGCCCTGGAGATAGTACGAGATCACATTCGGCTGATGAATTTATTTATATTAGTGAAATAGAAGAGGGTGTTCAGATTTACATCGAACTGTTAAATCGCGTCCTTATTCCTGCGTAGGAATATGTGGAATCGTTGAACTGTTTAGTTGTTTAATCGGTATTAGGATAAACAACTAAACCAAAAAGAAAACCCACAATAAAAAAGAATAATAGTAGCCCTTCGTTTAAAAGGCAAACCGATATGTTGTGAATAGGCAATCAGTTAAACCATTAAACGATTAAACACATAAACATTTTTAAAAATGAAACTTTGGGATAAAGGCATATCGATAGATAAAAAAATAGAGCAATTTACTATTGGAAACGACCGAGAAATAGATATTCATATTGCAAAATACGATGTTATTGCATCGCGAGCGCATGCCATAATGCTTCAAAAAATTGGCATTCTTTCTGAAATAGAATTAGAGAAATTGCTTTCTGGACTTCAGGTTTTAGCCAATCAAATAGAGGCCGGAACTTTCGTTATCGACGAACAGTTTGAAGACGTACATTCTAAAATTGAATTTGAATTAACGAAGTCTTTAGGTGATGTGGGTAAAAAAATCCATACAGCTCGTTCTAGAAACGATCAAGTTTTAGTAGCTCTTCATTTGTATTTTAAAGAAGAGTTACAAGCTGTAAAATCCAAAACAAAAACACTTTTCGATACCTTAATCAATCAGGCAGAGACTTATAAAGATAAGGTGCTTCCTGGCTATACGCATTTACAAGTGGCTATGCCATCATCATTCGGGTTATGGTTTTCAGCCTATGCCGAATTAATGATTGATGATGTGTTTTTATTAGATGCGGCCATAAAAACCGTAGATCAAAATCCGCTAGGTTCGGCAGCTGGTTACGGAAGTTCTTTTCCTATCGATCGCGAGGTGACCACTAAAGAAATGGACTTTGCAACTCTAAAATACAACGTTGTTGCCGCACAAATGGGACGAGGTAAAAACGAGCGTACCATTGCTGCAGCTTTAGGGAGCTTGGCAAACACCATGGCTCGTTTTGCTATGGATACCTGTTTGTATATGAGTCAGAATTTCGGATTCATTTCCTTTCCAGACGAGTTAACCACAGGAAGTAGCATCATGCCACATAAAAAGAATCCTGATGTGTTTGAGTTAATCCGAGGGAAATGTAACAAAATACAAGCCTTGCAAAGTGAAATGATATTAATAACAAACAACTTGCCTAGTGGTTATCACCGTGATTTTCAGTTGTTAAAAGAAAATATCATTGCAGCTTTCGAGGATATTAAAGACATTTTGGATATTTTTAATTATTCGATCCAACAAATTATTGTGAAGGATATCGATATCAACGACGATAAATACAAATACTTATTTACAGTAGATAACATCAATACCTTAGTAGTCGAAGGACAAACTTTTAGAGAAGCCTATCAAAAAATTGGGGGACAAGTGCAAGACGGTACTTATGTTCCAGACACATCTAAAAAACACACCCATGCAGGAAGTATTCACAATTTATGCTTAGATAAAATTCGTGATAAGTTTCCTGGGTAGATCGTAATTGTTGAAAATAGGTTTTTTTATTGTTTATTTATTGTAGTAGGCTTAGTTTTGATAGACAAGCATACAGCTTAAAAAAAATGAGCATCAGAGAAAAAGAATAAACTATTTTTGAGCAATGAACTACGACTTAAAAAAACTATATAGCATTGCATTTTGGGCGAGCGTTTTTGGAATGCTCGCCTTTATTTTTGATTTTGGTTTTTCGAAAACGGTATTAACGCAACAAATCATTGATGCGTTTTACTTCATAGTTATTGCTTTAGGCTTAGCGGCAACTTTTGCTAGATATTTTGAAAATAAGCAGCTGTTAAAACGTAGGGTTGCTGTTTTCGATGTGATTTCAGTGGTTTATACCTTGTGTGTTTTTTATATGTACCTCTTTCACGGTGAAGCATTTAAAACTGATTTAATTTTAGAAAATCCCATATGGGTCGTTTTGGCTGTCATCCTGTCTTTTATTAGGGAGTTTTCAGAACAAAAACTAAATCTGCATCGAACCTATCTTAATCCGGCACAAATATTCATATTAAGCTTCTTAGTCATTATTTTACTAGGCTCCTTTCTATTAATGATGCCAAAGGCAACACATGAAGGTCTGTCATTCATAGATGCCTTGTTTACGTCAACAAGTGCGGTTTGTGTAACAGGATTGATTGTCGTCGATACTGGAACTTATTTTACGCATTTCGGACAAGCTATCATCATGTTTTTAATACAAATTGGAGGCTTAGGTATCCTAACTTTTGCAAGCTATTTCAGTTACTTTTTTAAAGGAGGAAGTACCTATGAAAACCAATTAACCTTAGGGGAAATGACCAACTCCGATAAAATTAGCGATGTATTTAGCACCCTAAAGAATATTATAGTTATTACGGCTATAGTTGAATTGACAGCCGCTATATTTATTTTCTTTTCCTTGGATAAGAATTTGTTTAGTAGTTTTTCTTATCAAGTATTTTTTTCAATATTTCATGCCATTTCAGCATTTTGTAATGCCGGTTTTTCAACATTATCCAATAGTATCTATGACGTTGGTTTCCGATTTAACTATGCCTTGCAACTCATTATCGTAGCCACGTTTGTTTTAGGAGGTTTAGGGTTTCCTATTGTGGTTAATATCATTAGATTTATCAAATTCAAATTCATTCAGATTTTCTTTTTCAATTCAAAAAACAGAACCTATAAACCTTGGGTGTTAAACATTAATAGTAGAATTACTCTAGTGACTACAACTTCCTTAACTGTAATTGGTTTTATATTATTTTTGATTTTTGAGTATCATAATACACTCGCTGAACACACCTTGTCAGGGAAATTAGTAAACGCATTATTTGGAGCTACAACACCACGAACGGCTGGTTTTAACGCTGTAGATATGGGCGATTTGGCATTTCCTACCATAGTCATCACAATTTTACTCATGTGGGTGGGAGCTTCGCCAACATCAACAGGTGGTGGTATTAAAACTAGTACCTTTGCTATAGCGACGCTAAATATTTTAAGCTTAGCAAAAGGGAAACAGCGTATTGAAGTTTACAGAAGAGAAATAGCCGATATTTCGGTGAGAAGAGCATTCGCAACCATTGCTTTGTCCTTAATGGTTATCGGTGTTGGAATCGTAATTATTAGTGTTTTTAATCCAGAAATGGGATTACTAAACATTGCGTTCGAGTGTTTTTCGGCATATAGTACTGTAGGTTTAAGTTTAGGGGTTACAGGCGATTTAGATACCATTAGTAAATTTGTAATTATCGCTATTATGTTTATTGGAAGGGTTAGTATGCTTTCCATCATAGTTGCGGTGTTCAAAAAAATAAAACATAAAAATTATCGCTACCCTAGCGAAGAAATCACCATAAATTAAAAATAGCATGAAATATATTATTGTAGGTCTTGGAAATTTTGGCGCATCCTTAGGAAAGAAATTAACTGCACAGGGTAATGAGGTGATTGGTGTGGATCGCAAAATGGAAAAAGTTGATTTGCTTAAAGAAGATTTGTCACATACCATTTGTTTGGATGCTACCGATGAATTTACAGTATCTGGTCTTCCCTTAAGTGATACCGATGTGGTTATTGTAGCTATTGGTGAAGATACTGGTGCCAATATTATGGCAACAGCATTACTTAAAAACCTAAAAGTAAAACGCGTAATAAGTCGAGCGATTGATAGCCTGCATGAAAAGGTGCTCAATGCTATTGGTGTTACTGCTATTGTTCATCCCGAAGAAGAATCGGCCGAAAGATGGGCAAAAAGGTTGTCTCTAAAGGGCGTCGTAGATTCTTTTGAATTGAATGATGATTACAGTATTGTTGAGGTTCATGTTCCTGAAAAATTTGATCAAAAAACCATTAGACAGATCGATATTAGAAAACAGTATAACTTACTGGTTTTAACCACTATAGCAAACACAGAAATTAAAAGCGCCGTAGGGAAAACCAGAAATATTACAAACGTTAAAGGTGTAGCTGGTGCCGAAGATATCCTGTATAAAGATGATATCTTGGTTGTATACGGTTCGAATAAAGACATTAAACGGTTTTTAAATAAAGATTGATGATCAATCCTTTGTCGAATCTAATATGTAAAACCATCACTTAATGGGAGCGTATTAAACATCTAAAGGGTGGCATGTCTTATAGTCTCAACACTTTTCCTATCTTTGGATTATGAAGCAGTATTTTCTTTTTATAGTCTTTATTTTCAGTTTTGTGGCTTGCGAAAAGCAGCAGCAAGTGAGTTCCATTCATCCTGAAAATTGGTCAAAACGCACCATTGATATCAGCCATAAGGATAGTTTACAAGTAGGAGCGTCCTATTTGTCTATTTATTCTCAGATTTTTAGCCTATCGGAAAGCAAAACGCATAATTTAACGGCTATGGTAAGTTTGAGAAACACGAGTTTAAATGATACCATTTATATTGAAAAAGCCGATTATTATGATACGCATGGTACTTTAGTGCGTTCCTATTTTGAAAAGACGATTTTCTTAGCACCACTGGAAACCGCTGAAATTATTATCGACGAGGTTGATGTTTCAGGAGGTACGGGTTCTAACTTTATATTTGAATGGAAAATACCTCAAAATACTTCAGTACCTTTATTTGAGGGTATTATGAATTCAACCGTGGGACAACAAGGCTTATCATTTACCACACAAGCAGTACGTATAAAATAATATGGCAGAATATATTACAAAACTATTTTTCATTTTTGCAGTGATCGATCCTATTGGGTCTATTCCTGTATATTTAGAAGCAACCAAGGAATTAGATATTTCTAAAAAGAAGAAAGTCGCTATTCGAGCCACAATGATTGCCTTTTTTATATTGTTGTTTTTTATAATAATCGGACAACTCATTTTAGAAGGTATGTCGGTCTCTTTAGATGCGTTTCAAATTTCAGGAGGTGTGATCCTGTTTCTTTTTGCATTGACCATGATTTTCGGGGACGGGAAACCAGAACAAGAAAAAAGTGGGATTACCGATTATAAACACGTAACGATTTTCCCCATAGCGATACCATCTATTGCTTCACCAGGGGCTATAATGGCTGTGGTTTTATTAACCGATAACCATTTGTATACCATACAACAACAAACCATAACCACTTTTTTGGTATTGGTTATTATAGCGGTAACTTGTTTGATTTTACTAGGCGCTAATCATCTTCAAAAACGCATAGGCGACTACGGTATTACAGTAATTAGTAAAATTATGGGTTTGATTCTTGCCGCATATGCCGTTCAAAACATTTTAACAGGTATTAGTAGCTATTTTCAGAATACCTAAGGATTTTGGTCTGAAAAGAGTCTTCACGAAACATTTAGATCTTAACCACCAAGGACTATTGTAAAGTTTATAAATTAAAAAAGCGCATTGGTTAAATGCGCTTTTAAGGACTTTCTCTAGTTTAGTTTAATTTGTTTGTTGACTAACTCAAATAATTAAATAATAGTGGATTGCCCTAAATGTATATTAGTAAAGTTTAGATTGGTTTCATCAGGATTATGAATGAAATCCTCTATAAAATCCCCAACTTTCGTTGTGCTGATATGATCGTATTTGTTGTTTAAATCAGGTGTTGTTATATGAAGCTTTAACGATTTGTCTACACCTTCTCTCACACGATTTGCTTCTTCATCTAACCCAAAATGATCCAATAACATAGCTGCCGATAAGATGGAAGCTATAGGGTTTGCAATACCTTTGTTGGCAGCTTTAGTATAAGCGCCATGAATAGGCTCGAACATCACATGGTCGTCGCCAATAGATGCTGAAGCTAATAGACCTATAGACCCAACAATAACGCTGGCTTCTTCTGAAAGAATATCACCAAACATATTTTCGGTTAAAATCACATCAAACTGTCTCGGATTAATGATTAAATCCATGGCCGCATTATCGATATAGGTGTAATCTATGTTTACATCGGGATATTGCTTAGCAATGTCTTTCACCACACGGCGCCAAAGTCTAGAACTTTCTAAAACATTAGCCTTATCTACCAAAGTTAATTTGCGTTTTCGTGATTGAGCGGCTTTAAATGCTTTATGTGCAATGCGTTCAATTTCAAAGCGTTGGTATTTACAGGTGTCTGATGCGGTGTTGCCATCGGCACTTAGTTTCTGCTCTCCAAAATAGATACCACCAGTTAACTCTCTATAAATAACCAAATTGGTATCTTTTATAGCTTTTACTTTTAACGAGGATTTATTAAGTAAATCTTCGTAAGCAATAACCGGTCTAATATTGGTATGTAAGCCCAAGGCTTTACGAAGGCCTAAAAGACCTTGTTCAGGACGTACCGTAGCATCAGGATCTTCGTCGTATTTGGTGTTGCCAATGGCTCCAAATAAAACGGCATCCGATTTTTTACAAATTTCAATAGTTTCATCCGGTAGAGGCGAGCCTGTTTTGTCGATAGCTACGGCCCCAACCAGTGCTTTTTCAAAAGTAAATATGTGGTTAAATTCAATAGCGATAGCCTTCAAAACCTTAACGGCCTGAGCTGTAACTTCTGGTCCTATGCCATCTCCCGGTAAAACGCCAATATTTAACTTCATATCGTACTCTTTTTAATTGTCTATTTCCGCGAAAGCGAAAACAAACAGATTTGCATGTTAAGCAGAAATAATTTCTTTATAAATTCTACTGCTTTCTATGATTTTGTGGATGTCATTATCATCAACTTCTTTTTTCTTATCGGCGAAATCTAAAAAGCTTGTATAGATTTCATCCAACTGAAGTTTTGTTAATTCATATCCTATATTTTTTGCTCGGTATGCAAGGGCTGCTCTACCTGAACGTGCTGTTAAAACAATAGCCGATTCGGTTACACCAACATCTTTAGGGTCGATAATTTCGTAAGTTTCACGGTTTTTTATCACCCCATCTTGATGAATTCCAGAACTGTGAGCAAAAGCGTTAGCTCCTACAATCGCTTTGTTTGGTTGCGTGTAAATACCCATACTATCTGAAACTAACTGACTTAAACCGTAAAGCATTTCAGTTTTTATGTTCGTATCAAGATTTAAGTAAGGGTGTTGTTTAAGGATCATCACCACTTCTTCTAAAGCTGTGTTTCCTGCACGCTCGCCAATACCATTAATAGTACATTCAATTTGTCTCGCACCATTAATAACACCTTCAATAGAATTTGCTGTAGCCAATCCTAAATCGTTATGACAGTGGCATGATAAAATCGCTTTATCGATACCTTTTACATTTTCTTTAAGGTATTTAATTTTAGCACCATACTCACTAGGTAAACAGTATCCTGTTGTATCAGGAATGTTTAAAACCGTAGCACCTGCTTTAATCACTTCTTCGCAGATACGTGCTAAATAAGCATTATCCGTCCTACCAGCATCTTCGGCGTAAAACTCAACATCTTCAACAAAAGTTTTTGCGTAAGCAACGGCTTTTACAGCACGCTCTATAATCGCGTCTTGAGTTGAGTTAAACTTAAATTTTATATGTGATTCGGAAGTTCCAATTCCAGTATGGATACGCCCTTTTTTGGCTAGCTTTAAAGCTTCACCAGCTACTTTTATATCGTTTTCTACAGAGCGTGTTAAACCACAAACTGTAGCGTTTTTTACAATTTTTGAAATTTCTACAACCGACTTAAAATCACCCGGACTAGACACAGGGAAACCAGCTTCAATAATATCAACGCCTAAATAATCAAGCTGCTCAGCTATAATTAATTTTTGTTCAGTGTTAAGTTTACATCCTGGGACCTGCTCACCGTCTCTAAGGGTTGTATCAAAAATTTGGACTTTATTATCAGACATTTATTAAAATATATTTTCGTATTGTGCTACGAATGTATATTTTGGTTTTGTAAAAATTGAATTCTACATTTGTTTTTTACGATGTTAAACACATTGATATAACATTTAACATTCTGTAAAACAGAGATTTACATCTGTTTTTATAACTATGACAAGAGATCAAAAAGATAATTTATTTGTTTTAATTAAGTCACTTTCTAAATCCGAAAAACGCCAATTTAAGCTTTATGTTGGTCGTTTGGGGGTGAATGAAGATTCTAAGTTTTTGATGCTATTTAATATTTTAGATAAGCTATCTGTTTATGATGAAGCTGCGATATTAAAAAAAGGCATCGTAAAAAAACAACAACTGTCTAATTTAAAGGCGCATTTGTATAAGCAGATTTTAATTAGCCTACGATTAAACCCGTCGCATCAAGACATTCGTATACAAATTCGTGAACAGCTCGATTTTGCAACCATTCTATATCATAAAGGACTTTATAAGCAAAGTTTGAAAATATTGGATAAGGCGAAGAATCTTGCTATTGTTAATGAAGAAAAAAATGCGGCTTATGAAATTGTTGATCTTGAAAAAATTATAGAGTCGCAATACATCACGCGTAGTCTTAATAATAGAGCCGACCAATTATCTATTGAAGCCAAAGAATTAAGCCGCCAGAATGTATTGGCGAGTAAACTGTCTAATTTATCCCTTCAATTATACGGTCAGTTTTTAAAAACTGGGTACGTTAAGAATAAAGCTGAAACCACTCGTATCACCGAATACTTTAATGCCCGATTGCCAAAATTCGATATTAACGAATTAGGATTCAGAGAAAAGTTATGGCTTTACAAAGCCCGACTATGGTACAGTTTTTTAATTCATGATTTTTTAGCCTGCTATAAATATTCTAAAAAATGGGTGGAGTTGTTTTACGAAAATAAAGATATGATTCTTTTGAATCCTGTGTTTTTCTTAAGAGGCAATAACTATTTGTTAGAATCACTTTATTACTTAAGACAGTATAAAAAGTTTAAAGAGGCATTATTTCGATTTGAAGCCATAACCCGAGAAAAATGGTTTCCTGTTGATGATAACTTGGAAGGCCTAAGTTTTTTGTTCATTTATAATAATAAATTCAATTTACATTTTATTGAAGGAAGTTTTAATGAAGGCTTACCTTTAATAGACGAGGTTTTAGAGCGCCTAAAAAAGTTTAAAGACCGTATTGATGAGCATCACGTTATGGTGTTTTATTACAAAATGGCGAGCATGTATTTTGGAGCCGGCGATAATCGTAAATGTATTTACTACTTGGAAAAGATTATAAGTAATAAATCACTTCAAATGCGAGAAGACTTATTGTGTTTTTCGCGCATCCTAAACTTGGTGGCTCATTATGAAGCGGGCTTAGATTATAACCTTGACGTCCTAATAAAAAGTACCTATAAGTTTTTAATTAAAATGGAAGATTTATATGAGGTACAGAAGGAGTTTATTAAGTTTTTACGTGGACTGGGTGATATTTATCCGCATGAGGTTAAGAATGAATTTATCAAACTACATAAGAAATTAAAGGAGTTTGAGAATGATCCTTACCAAAGCCGTGCTTTTTTATATTTAGATATTATTTCTTGGTTAGAATCCAAAATTGAAAACAAACCGATAGGCGAGATTATTCGTAACAAGTTTCATTTAATGCAGCAAAACACCAACGAATAATAGTTTATAAGGAGATGGCTTTTTTATGAATATAGCGTTGTCCTTCCACCGAAATAACGGTATTTTTAGCTAATGTTAATGGTTGTGTTTCACTGGTTCTGTATTCAAAATCAGTAGTGTCTGCAAAGCTTAAAATCAAATTATTGGCTTCCATGTAGAAGACTCCAGATTTGGTGCCTTCAGTATGATTAGATGTAAAGGTGCCATTGTTTGAAAAATTGTAGTGAATGCCATCTTCGATTTCAATCATATATTGTGTTTCTTGACCCTCAATGTAAGTGGCGATTAGTTCCCAACGGGCTGGAGAAGCTTCTTCAAAAGACGCATCGAAATCGTCATTTTTTTCACAGCTTAAAACGGCAATAAAGAGAGGTAATAAGATAATTTTATTGAAAATAGCATTCATAATTTGGGATTTTAAAAGAAGATGTTCTATTATCAAAAAGGTTGCGTTTACGACTTTGTTTTTTCATAATTAAATCTTAAAAACTAAAATAACCCCTAAAAAATTTGGATATTAACTTTTTCTGAACGAATATTTGCATTCACAAAGTTCAAAAAAACTTACTGAAATGTTATCAAGAAAGGCAGAGGGATTAGACCCAATGAAGCCTTAGCAACCCTTTATCTGTAAAGAAGGTGCTAAATTCTACCCTAACGGATAGATAACAAAACGAAATTATTTTTTCTATAATTTCTAAATTCTTTATAACATTTTTCTATTAGGTACACGCTTAAAACCGTGCATTTTGGCTTTTTGGTTTATCAAAGTCTTTCAGAAATGTTTATTTTTTCTGAATCCTTTGAAATTTTCATCCTCGCTATTTCGGGGATTATTATTAACTAAAAAAATTAGAAAAATGAGTACACAAAAATTAGCAACAGACGCCTTACACGCAGGGCATGATTTTGCAGCCAATGGCGGAACACGAGCGGTTCCAATTTACCAATCGTCTTCGTATGTTTTCAATGATTCAGATCATGCGGCGAATCTTTTTTCATTAAAAGAATTAGGATTTATTTACACCCGATTAAACAACCCTACCAATCAAATTTTACAAGACCGTTTAGCGGCTGTGGAAGGCGGAATTGGCGCTGTGGTTTTTGCTTCGGGAACATCGGCTATTTCAACTGGATTATTAACTTTATTAAAAGCGGGTGATCATATCGTAGCTTCTAGCAGCTTGTATGGTGGTACCTATAATTTACTAAGCGTGACTTTGCCAAGGTTAGGCATTACAACGACCTTTGTAGATGCATCTGAACCAGATAATTTTAAGGATGCTGTAAAAGACAATACGCGCGCCTTTTTTGTAGAATCATTAGGGAATCCAAAATTAGATGTATTAGATCTAGAAGCCATTGCCGAGCATTCTAAGGCGGCGGGGGTGCCATTTATTGTAGACAATACCGTGGCCACACCAGCTTTGCTAAACCCTATTAAGCACGGAGCGAATATTGTAATTCATTCGTTAACAAAATATATTGGCGGACAAGGAACTTCCTTAGGAGGAGCCATTATTGATGCAGGTAATTTTGATTGGGCGAATGGAAAATTCCCAGAATTTACAGAGCCTTCAGCGGGATACCACGGATTGGTATATCATGAGGCTTTAGGTGCTGCAGCTTACACCTTCAAATTAATTTTGGAAGGTTTAAGAGACTTTGGCGGTGCTTTAAGTCCGTTTAACGCCTTTCAAATTTTACAAGGTTTAGAAACTTTACCAGTTAGAATTAAACAACATAGTGAAAACGCCTTGGAACTAGCTAAATGGCTAGAGGCTCAAGATGAAGTTGCTTGGGTGAATTACCCTGGACTAGAAAGTAACGCCTATAAAAAGTTAGCCGATAAATATTTGCCTAAAGGACAAAGTGGGATTATAACTTTCGGACATAAAGGCGGTTTTGAAGCAGCAAAAAAAATAGCAGATAACACCAAATTGTTCTCTTTATTGGCTAATATTGGAGATACTAAATCTTTAATTATTCATCCAGCCAGCACAACGCACCAACAACTTGATGAAAAAGAACAAGCTTCAGCAGGGGTGTCTAGTGATTTGATTAGATTGTCTGTGGGTATTGAAGATATAGAAGATTTAAAAGCAGATTTAGTTCAAGCTTTTAAAACCATTTAAATAAAAGATTTTTAATTCCGCGAAAGCGAGAACATAAACCTTATTAAAACATAACTCATTGGAGCATCCTTTGCAACATATTAAGATTAAAGATTTTGTAACCGAAAATGACACGGTAAACTCGGAAATCAATTTAAGTTATCAAGTTTTTGGTAAACCCATTGGTGAAGCGCCCATTATTTTAGTAAACCACGCCCTTACGGGGAATAGTCATGTAGCTGGAAAAGGCGGCTGGTGGAGCGATTTAATTGGTGATGATAAAGTGGTCGATACGAAGCTTTACACCATTTTGGCTTTTAATATCCCTGGAAATGGATTTGATGGATTTGTTATTGATAATTACAAGGATTTTGTAGCTAGAGATATAGCCAACCTATTTCTAATCGGATTAGAAAAGCTAAAAACAGGAAAATTATTTGCTGTCATTGGCGGGTCGCTAGGTGGCGGAATTTCTTGGGAAATGGCTGTTTTAAAACCAGATTTAACCGAGCATTTGGTCGTGGTAGCAACCGATTGGAAATCTACCGATTGGCTTATTGCAAATTGTCAGATTCAGGAGCAGTTCTTATTAAACTCGAAGCATCCGGTTCACGATGCGCGCATGCATGCCATGTTATGTTACCGTACGCCGGAATCGTTTAAAGAGCGTTTTCAGCGGTCTAAAAATGATGATTTAGAGATTTTTAATGTGGAAAGTTGGCTGTTGCATCATGGCGACAAGTTGCAAGAACGTTTTCAGCTATCAGCTTATAAATTAATGAATCAGCTCCTTAAAACCATTGATGTTACCAAAGGGAGAACTGAAAACTTCAATGTGTTAGAAAATATTGAGGCTAATATTCATATTATAGGTGTGGATTCCGATTTGTTTTTTACCGCAGAAGAAAATAGAGAAACTCAAAAACAGTTGGCTTTAACGCATCCTAACGTGACATACAACGAAATTAATTCGGTTCATGGTCACGATGCGTTTTTAATGGAGTACGACCAACTTGAAAAAATAATAGAAGGCATTTTTGTGCCAAATTCTAAAAGAAAAAGAATGAAAGTATTAAAATTTGGAGGCAAATCTTTAGCAAACGGGACAGGTTTAAATACCGTGCTTTCCATTATAGAAAATAAAGTAGCTGCCGGTGATCGTATTAGTGTGGTAGTTTCTGCAAGAGGATCGGCTACCGACGATTTGGAAGCGATTTTAAACAAAGCCGCCAAAGGTGAAACGTATAAGGAAGCCTTAGAAGCTTTTAAAGCTTACCAAACCGAGCCTTCTAAAACGGTAGATTTCTCAGAAGAGTTTGCTGTATTAGACAAGCTTTTTGAAGGGGTGAGTTTATTAGGGGATTACAGTAGTAAAACCAAGGATAATATTTTGGCTCAAGGCGAATTGCTATCGGTAAAACTTATTACAAGCATTCTAAACGAGCGCGGTATTAAAGCAAATGCCACCGATTCTCGTGATTTGATTAAAACCGATGAGGTTTTTGGAAACGCACAGCCTTTAGCCAAGTTATCTAAAGAAAATACCCAAGCTTTTTTTAAGAAGCATAAAGATGCCGTGAATATCATTACAGGATTTATCGCGTCTAACTTAAAGAATGAAACCACAACTTTAGGGAGAAACGGGAGTAACTATACAGCCGCTTTAATTGCAAATTATTTAGATGCTGAAGAGCTTCAAAATTATACCCACGTTAATGGTATCTATACCGCAGACCCAAGTATGGTGGCCGATGCGCAACAAATTAGAGAGCTGTCTTTTAGTGAAGCGAATGAGTTGGCTAACTTCGGAACGTCCGTATTACACGCTAAAACCATTATCCCTTTAGTTGAAAAAAATATCAGTCTTCGTATTTTAAATACTTTCAATCCTGATGATGAAGGAACTCTAATTACTGCAAGACCTAGTACTAAAGAAGTGACATCGCTTTCAGTTTTAGATAATGTAGCGCTTTTAAATTTTGAAGGCCGCGGCTTACTAGGTAAAATTGGTGTTGATGCCCGAATTTTTAAGGCCTTAAGTAACTACGGTATTAGTGTGAGTATCGTGTCTCAAGGTTCTTCGGAGCGCGGTATCGGATTGATTATCAATTCCGATCAGGCCACTCAGGCGGTTATAGCGTTAGAGCGTGAGTTTGAAGGTGATTTCTATTCTCAAGACGTGAATAAAATTGATGTGGTGGACGATGTTTCGGTGATTTCCATTGTTGGTATTGAGCTGAGTTCATTTCATAAACCCTTCAATGCCTTAATTAAAAACCAAATTACACCGCTATTATTTAATAACACGGTAACAGGTAAAAACGTGAGTTTGGTGGTTAAAAAACACGATCTTCATAAAGCCGTTAACGTGATTCACGGTGAAGTTTTTGGTATTTCTAAAAAGATAAACATTGTTATTTTTGGCCACGGTGGTGTTGGTGGTGCACTAATCAATCAGATATTAAAATCTAAAGACGATATAGAAAAACGTAAAGGCATCAACTTAAATATGTTTGCTATTGCGAATTCTAAAAAACAACTGTTATCTAAAAATGGCGTTGAGCTCACATGGGAAGATGATATAAAAACAACAAACAACGAAAGTTCGATTGCCGATATCATTGCCTTTGCAAAAAAACATCATTTAGAAAACTTAATCGCGGTTGATAATACGGCTAGTCCGAAGTTTTACGAAAATTACGTGCCACTTATTGAAGCAGGTTTCGACTTGGTGTCTTCAAATAAAGTAGCCAACACCGTATCGCATGATTTTTATAAAGCGTTACGTGTAAAGTTAAAGGAGAATAATAAACAATATTTATACGAAACAACAGTAGGAGCAGGACTTCCGCTTATCGATACCATCAAATTATTACACGAATCGGGAGAAAATATCACTAGAATTCGTGGCGTGTTTTCTGGAACTTTAAGTTACTTGTTCAATAATTTTTCTGTGGAAAACAAGCCGTTTAGTGAGATTATTCAGGAAACCATCGATAAAGGCTTTACAGAACCAGATCCGCGTGAAGATTTCTCTGGAAATGATGTGGCTAGAAAACTGCTTATCCTTGCCAGAGAGTTAGATTTACAAAATGAATTTGAAGATGTTTCGGTACAAAACCTTATTCCAGAGGCGTATCAAAATATTTCTGTTGCCGAGTTTTTAGCCCAATTAGATGTTTTAGACGACCAATATCAGGAAATAAAGGACAATCAGAAACCAGATCATGTATTACGTTATGTAGGTGATTTATCTGGTGATTTGTCCAAGGACAAAGGAAAACTAGAAGTGAAATTGGTATCCATTCCAGAAGACAGTACCTTAGGCCACGTGAAAGGCTCGGATGCGATTTTTGAAATTTTCACCGAATCCTATGGCGAGCAGCCTATCGTCATTCAAGGTGCAGGAGCAGGAGCCGAAGTAACCGCAAGAGGCGTGTTTGGAGATATTTTACGATTATCGAAACACATTAATTAAAATTCCTACGAAGGCGGGAATCTCAAGAAGTGTAAAAAATATATGTCCAAAGAAGGTTTAGAAAATATCAAGAGTTTACTAGATAAACAGTAAGCTGGGTTATAAAAAACTAACTTTGTAGATAAGCGCATTAGGGAGCCTTTTTTCGCCTCCAAAAAGACGAAAGAAGATTTAGAGGATAGCCCGCCCCGATAGGGAAATGCCATAAAATAAATGATTAAAACGAACTATGAGTAATAACAAGAAATTTGAAACTTTAGCAGTACGAACCCAATCGGAAACGACTCAGTTTTCTGAACATTCAGTGCCTTTGTATTTAACCTCAGGCTTTGTGTTTGATGATGCCGAGGAAATGCGTGCTTCGTTTGCTGAAGAGAAACAACGTGATTTATACAGCCGCTATAGCAACCCGAATGTGAACGAATTTGTAGAAAAAGTTTGTTTAATGGAAGGGGCTGAGGCTGGTTATGCGTTCGCTAGTGGAATGGCAGCTGTGTTTTCAACGTTTGCAACCTTATTAGATGCTGGGGATCATGTGGTATCTTGTAGTTCAGTTTTTGGGGCTACACACGGTTTGTTTACCAAATATTTCCCAAAATGGAATATTGAATGTTCTTACTTTAATATTAATGAAGTAGACACCATAGAAAGTTTGATTCAACCGAATACTAAATTTATTTATGCCGAAACACCAACCAACCCAGGAGTGGATGTTTTAGATTTAGATTTACTTAGTGCTATTTGTAAAAAACACGGACTTTTATTGGTTATCGATAACTGTTTTGCTACACCTTATTTACAAAATCCGATTAAACATGGCGCTGATTTAGTGATTCATTCGGCAACTAAATTAATGGATGGTCAAGGTCGTGTTCTCGGCGGCATAACGGTGGGTTCAAAGGAATTAATTAGAGAGATTTACTTGTTTTCCCGCCTTACAGGGCCTGCAATGAGTGCTTTTAATGCTTGGGTGCTATCAAAATCCCTTGAAACTTTGGCAGTACGAACCGATAAGCATTGTGAAAATGCACTAAAAATAGCCGAGTTTTTAGAGGCACATCCAAAGGTAAAATGGGTGAAATATCCGTTTTTAAAATCACACCCTAAGTACGATATTGCTAAAAAACAAATGCGTTTAGGTGGTAGTATTGTAGCCTTTGAAGTAGAAGGTGGGGTAGAAGGCGGTCGCGCCTTTTTCGATAATATAAAAATGTGTTCGCTTTCAGCCAATTTAGGTGATACTAGAACTATTGTAACGCATCCAGCAAGTACCACACACGCTAAAGTAGAGCCAGAAGTTAAGGCTGCTGTTGGGATTACCGACGGTTCTGTGCGTATTTCGGCAGGATTAGAGCATGTCGATGATATTATTGCCGATTTAAAACAAGCTTTAGGTTAAGAATTATTAATCATGAGACTTTTTACAGTTGACGCTTTTACAGATACCCCTTTTTGTGGAAATCCTGCTGGGGTTTGTATTTTGGAACAGGAACTTTCCGATAAGGATTATCTCAAAATAGCTCAGGAAGTTAACCTTTCGGAAACCGCTTTTGTTGTGCCTACAGGCGAGACATTTCAATTAAGGTGGTTTACGCCTACTAACGAAGTTGATTTATGCGGTCATGCTACCTTGGCGACGGCTAAAATCTTGTTTGATAAACTTCATGTTCCAAATAAAGTTTTGGAGTTTGAAACTAAAAGTGGGATTTTAAAGGTTGAAAAGAAGGATACTGTACTAGAAATGAATTTCCCCTTAGGGAACTTGGAGCCTGTAAATGAACCAGATTTGTTACTTGAGAAATTTCTAAATGAAAAACCCTTATCTATAAACGTTGATAAAGATTGGTGTGTTTTAGAGTTAGCCGATGAAGATCATGTGAAAAACTTCAAACCAGATTTTGGTTTGCTATTATCGTATCATAAAAAAATAGTTGTGATTACAGCAAAATCGGAACATGAACACTACGATTTTGTGTCTCGAGTATTTGGTCCAGCTATAGGAATAGATGAAGACCCTGTAACGGGTTCAGCACATTGTTATTTAGCTAGTTTTTGGGCTAAAAAACTCAATAAATCAACACTTGTAGGATATCAAGCCTCGACACGTGGCGGGGTTGTTCATTGTGAGATTGTTGATAATCAAAGGGTTTTGCTTCGAGGAGACTGTGTTATCATGTCCGAAATGCTCATTGATTGGTCATTTTAAATAATAAGACTTTGTGAACTTTACAAAGACTTTAACAGAAGTCTTGCAAATTGGTCAACCAGTTATTTGTATCTTTGCACCGTTTTATTTTATAATAAATGCACTTAGCTATGAAGAAACTGCCCTACCTTTTTGTCTTACTTTTGGTTTCCTTTTTAACCTTTAACTGCAGTAGTTCTACTGATGATTTAGTTGAAGATGAACAAGAAGAAACCCCTACAACTCCGGAACCTGAAGAGGATAAGGAGCCAGAGGGAGAGACTGATCCAGAAGAGGAAAACGATAACGGCGAGCTGAACCCGAACCTAGCACCTTCTGAAAATTTTGATTTATCAACTTGGAATTTAAGTGTACCTGTAAATAACGGCAATGGTACAGCGCTTAATATTAGTGTGGCAACCTTAAACAATGGCTACGAAGATGACGTGTTTTTTTACACAGCCGACGATGGTGGTATGGTGTTTAAATGTCCGAATGAAGGTTATAAAACTTCAACAAATACTTCTTATACACGTGTAGAACTTCGTGAAATGTTAAGAGGAACAAATACAGGTATCCCTACTCAAGGTGTGACTAAAAACAACTGGGTTTTTGGAACAGCACCTAATGCCGATATCAATGCGGCTTATGGTTACGACGGAGAAATGACAGCGACCTTAGCAGTAAATCATGTAACAACTACAGGAACTAATAGCCATATTGGTCGTGTAATTGTTGGTCAAATACACGCTAACGACGACGAGCCTGTTCGTATTTATTATAGAAAATTACCAAATAACGAATTGGGTTCTATATATTTTGCTCACGAACCTACCGATGGAAATGGTTCAGAACAGTGGCATGAACTTATTGGATCTAGAAGTAATAGTGCTTCTAACCCTTCTGATGGTATTGCTTTAAATGAAAAATTTAGCTATAAAATTCATGTGGAAGGTGATGCTTTAACGGTTACCATTTCTAGAGAAGGTAAAGTTGATGTATCTAAAACGGTAGATATGACAAATAGCGGATTCAATGTGGGCGGACAATACATGTATTTTAAAGCCGGTGTTTATAATCAGAACAATACAGGTGATGATAACGACTATGTACAAGCAACTTTTTATGCTTTAGAAAAATCACATACCACGTTATAACAGCCGATATAAGTATAAAATTAAAGCCGTTATGTTTTGTGTTTCAACTCAAAATATAACGGTTTTTTTGTGTCCATTAATTTTTTGGTCATAAGATTGTTAAAATCTTTATCTTCGCATCATGCTATCTAAAAAAACCAAATACGGATTAAAAGCGCTTACGTTTATAGCGCGAACTGAAGGAGATTCGCCTTTACAAGTTGCTGAAATTGCCAAAAATGAGCAAATTCCACAGAAATTTTTAGAAAGTATTTTATTAACACTTCGCAAATCGGGTATTCTAGGCTCTAAAAAAGGGAAACATGGTGGTTATTATTTAAGACAGCCATCTGAAGAGATTTTAATGACCGATGTGATGCGTGTGCTTGAAGGACCTATTGCTATGGTGCCTTGTGTAAGCTTGAATTACTACGAAAAGTGTGACGACTGTGTTGATGAAGATACTTGCAGCGTTAATAAATTAATGCTTCAAGTACGTGATAGCACACTTAATGTCTTCAGAAATACCACTTTAGCAGATTTGTCTCGCCCAAAAGACTAAAATATTCCTAATGTTTATTGCTTTTTTATACTAATTTTTAGGCTATTGGTGGAATTTTTTTCAATATGCTAAAAATTTGAAATTAATTTTTTTATGTAACAAAATATAGTACATTTGTATTCCCTAGTAAATCGATAGGGTTAATGTAATACATCAACAAATGATTGCGCAAATGTTATTGAAAAATAAAGAAAAGTCTACGTACAAAGAAGATAGTGCGAGTGAAAAACCACTAAGAAGTGTTGTAAAATCACTTAGTTGGAGAACTATCGGAACTTTAGATACGATTTTAATTTCTTGGTTAGTAACCGGGGAATTAACTTTAGCGTTTTCGATAGGATCTATCGAATTAGTAACAAAAATGGTGTTGTACTTTTTCCATGAAAGAGTTTGGAACTCTATAAAATGGGGGAAATAAATAAAGAATTATGTTTACAGAAGATCAAATAGAGGTATTAAACAACGCATTTAAAGATGCTACACCAGCTGAAATTATTGCTAAAGCTTACGAGCTTAATAATGAGGCGGTGGTAACAACAAATTTTAGACCATACGAAGCTGCAATTTTACATGTGGTGAGTACAGTAAAAGCTGATGTTCCAGTGATATGGTGTGATACCGGTTATAATACACCTCAAACTTATAAGCACGCAGAACAAGTTATAAAAGATTTAAGTTTAAATGTGTTTTTATATGTACCAAAACAAACTTCGGCGCACCGCGATGTGGTTATGGGGATACCAACCGTTGACCAGCCAGAGCACGCTTTATTTACTGAGCAAGTAAAGCTAGAGCCTTTTGCTAGAGCGATGGCCGAACACAAGCCTAAAGTTTGGTTTACAAATTTACGTCAGGGGCAAACGGCTTTTAGAAATAGTATTGGTATTTTTAGCCTCAGTAAAGATGGCGTTTTAAAAGTGAGTCCATTTTACTTTTGGTCAGACGAAAAATTAGATGCCTATTTAAAGGAAAATAACTTGCCAAACGAGTTTAAATATTTCGACCCAACAAAAGCATTAGAAAATAGAGAGTGTGGTTTACACGCTTAATAAAATTGATAAAAAGAATACGATGAAAAAAGACACATCAAATATAAACTCGCTAGAAAACGAAGCGATATATATTATGAGAGAAGTAGCAGCACAGTTTGAAAAGCCTGTGTTATTATTTTCAGGAGGAAAAGATTCTATTACATTAGTAAGATTGGCGGTAAAAGCCTTTTATCCTGCAAAAGTGCCATTTCCTTTAATGCATATCGACACAGGGCATAATTTCCCAGAAACTATCGAATTTAGAGATCGTTTGTGTAAGGAGTTAGGTTTAGAATTGATTGTAAGAAACGTTCAAGATTCTATTGATGAAGGCAAAGTAAAAGAAGAGTCTGGTAGATATGCTAGTAGAAACATGCTACAAACTACCACGCTTTTAGATGCTATCGAAGAGTTTAAGTTTGATGCTTGTATTGGTGGTGCACGTCGTGATGAAGAAAAAGCAAGAGCTAAAGAACGTATTTTTTCTGTTCGTGATGATTTCGGACAATGGGATGAAAAAAATCAACGTCCAGAGTTATTCGATATGTTAAATGGTGATATCGAGCACGGTCAAAATGTTCGTGTATTCCCAATTTCAAACTGGACAGAATTAGATGTGTGGTCGTATATCGAGAAGGAAAATATTGAAATTCCATCTATTTATTTCGCACACAAACGTAAAGTATTCTTAAGAGATGGTATGATTTGGTCTGCTGAAGATGAAGTAGTTTATAGAGATGATCATGAAGAAGTGATTGAAGAAATGGTGCGTTTTAGAACCGTAGGTGATATGAGTTGTACAGCAGCCGTTTTATCGGAAGCGTCTACCATTACCAAAGTTGTTGAGGAGATTAGAGATTCTTCAATTTCAGAACGTGGTGCTCGTATCGATGATAAAAGATCGGAAGCCGCTATGGAGAAACGTAAACAACAAGGGTATTTCTAGAGTAAAGCCCCCTAGCCCCCGAAGGGGGATTAGCAAGATTGCGGATAAAAAGGATTAAAATAAAAACTTAATATAGATACAATTTTATAGTATTAATACTAAGTAAAAAATATTAACAATATTCTTACTTCGCCCGAGTAAGGATTCCTCCCCCAGGGGAGGTTAGGAGGGGCTTCATTTATGGAAGTATTAAAAATAGCAACAGCAGGAAGTGTAGATGATGGGAAAAGTACGTTAATCGGACGTATTCTTTACGATACAAAATCATTAACTACCGATAAATTAGAGGCTATTGAAAAAACAAGTAAGCAACGTGGATACGACTACTTAGATTTTTCTTTAGCAACCGATGGATTAGTTGCAGAAAGAGAACAAGGTATTACCATTGACGTGGCGCATATCTATTTTTCAACTAAAAAGAAAAGTTACATCATCGCCGATACACCGGGTCACGTAGAATATACACGTAACATGGTAACTGGTGCTTCAACATCACAAGCGTCTATCATCTTAATCGATGCTAGAAAAGGGGTGATCGAGCAAACAAATCGTCACTTTTTTATCAATAACTTATTACGTATTAAAGACGTGGTAGTAGCGATAAACAAGATGGATTTAGTAGATTATTCTGAAGAAATTTATAATAAGATCAAAGCTGATTTTTCAGAATTAATGAGCAAACGTGATTATCAAGATCAAAAAATTACGTTCATACCTGTAAGTGCTTTAAAAGGTGATAATGTTGTAAATAAAACTGATAAAATGCCTTGGTATAAAGGTGAAGCTTTATTGGAGCATTTAGAGCAATTAGATAAAAAAGATATCTTTAACGTTGGTACACCGCGTTTCCCAGTGCAGTATGTAATCCGTCCTAAAACTGAAGAATTTCACGATTTTAGAGGTTATGCAGGAAAAGTTTACGGTGGAAATTTAAGCGTTGGAGATGATATTGTTGTGCTTCCATCACAAACCAAATCGAAGATAAAAGATATTTATTTCTATGATGAAAAGTACGAAACGGCTTCAAGACGTTCTTCTGTAACCATTACATTAGAGAACGATATTAATGTGAGTCGTGGCGATATGATTGTAAAAGCAGACGATCTTCCAACGATTGAAAAGCAATTTACTGCTAACGTTTGTTGGATGGATGCGACTAACTTAACAGCTGGAGGGAAGTACATTGTACAACACGGTGTTAATAAAGTATTAGCTAAGGTAGATAAGATTAATCATAAAATTCACCCAGATTATTCAGGGATTGAAGAAGGAGCTACCTCTTTAGGCGTAAATGATATTGCTTCTGTAACTTTTAAGTTAAATAAACCAATTTTTTACGACCAATTTAAAAACCACCGTACTAATGGGTCTTTTATTTTAATCGATCCGCAAAGTAACAATACGGTAGCAGCAGGGTTTATTCAGTAGAGAAAAGCACCCTAGCTTCCGAAGGGAATTAGCTAGGCGAGTAAAACCAAACAGACCAAACAACTTATAAAGTTTAAATATTTTGTAAGTATTGAAAAATAAAACTATTAACAATATTCTTACTCCGCCCGAGTAAGAATTCCTCCCTAAGCCTGCTTTGAAGGCAGTCGAAATGGGGAGGTTAGGAGGGGCTATTGTATGCAAACATTTAGATCAGAAATAGAGAACCCAATTGTAGAGAAGGATATCATTGAATTAGCTAGAAAAATCGAGCTTTTCAACAATGGTAAAATTGATGAGGAAAAATTTAGAAGTCTTCGTTTGGCTCGTGGTGTTTACGGTCAGCGTCAAGAAGGCGTACAAATGATTCGTATTAAGATTCCTTACGGAAAACTTAAAAGTAATCAGTTACGTAGAATTTCTGAGGTTTCTGATGAATATTCTCGTGGTCGTTTACACATCACAACCCGTCAAGATATTCAAATTCACTATGTGGATTTAAATAGAACTCCTGAGCTTTGGGCAGAATTAGAAAAAGATGAAGTTACAGTTCGTGAAGCTTGTGGTAACGTAGTAAGAAACGTTACGGCTTCAGAAACGGCTGGAATCGATGTTAATGAACCTTTCGATGTGTCGCCTTACGCTGATGCTATTTTTAAATTCTTTTTACGTAACCCAATCTGTCAAGAAATGGGACGTAAATTTAAAGTGTCTTTCTCTTCTACAGACGAAGATACTGGGTTGTCTTACTTACACGATATCGGGTATATCGCTAAAGTGAAAGATGGTGTGCGCGGATTTAAAGTTATGGTTGCTGGTGGACTTGGGTCACAACCACGTCATGCCGATGTGTTGTATGATTTTGTTGAAACCGATAAAATCATTCCAATCATGGAAGGAGTTTTAAGAGTTTTCGATCGTTTTGGTGAGCGTAAAAGTCGTGCTAAAGCCCGTATGAAATTCTTAGTAAAAGATATCGGTTTAGAGGCTTTTAGAGCATTAATTGATGAAGAACAAAATGCGATTGAGTTTAAATCGGTGGCTATTGATGCCGATGCTTATGTGCCTTCAATACCAGTTTCGGTTGAAGCACCTCAAGTTGATATAAAAGACCAAGCAGCATTCGATTTATGGAAATCTACCAACTTAATTCCGCAAAAGCAGGAAGGGTATGTAGCGATTGGTATTAAAGTCTTATTGGGTGATTTCTATACCGATAAAGCACGTTTATTAGCCGATTTAATTGATAAGTACGCTGCTGGTGAAGTACGTTTAACATTACGTCAAAACATCGTTATTCCTTTTGTTAAGGAAGATTTAGTACCGTTTTTCTACACCGAATTAGAAAAATTAGGATTCGTAGAAGCGGGATATAATAAAGCAGTAGATATTACAGCTTGTCCTGGAACAGATACTTGTAATTTAGGTATTGCGAGTAGTACAGGTATTGCCGATGAATTAGAACGTGTTATCAAAGCAGAATACCCACAATATCTTAAAAACGACGATGTTGTTATCAAGATTAGTGGATGTATGAATGCTTGTGGCCAACATAATATGGCCAATATTGGTTTCCAAGGGATGTCGGTTCGTACGCCAGATAAATTAGTTGCCCCGGCTTTACAAGTGTTACTTGGTGGAGGTAATTTAGGAGATGGTAATGCTACTTTTGCAGATAAAGTGGTGAAAGTACCAAGTAAAAGAGGACCTGAAGCTTTAAGAAGAATCTTAAACGATTTTGAAGCCAATGCTAACGGTAAGAAGTTTGTTGAGTATTATAAAGAAACTGGCGATCGTTATTTCTACGATTTATTAAATGATTTACAAGATGTGTCTAATTTAACTCCAGAAGATTTTATCGATTGGGGAACACAAGAAGAATACGTTAAGGAAATTGGAGTTGGTGAATGTGCTGGTGTAGTGATCGATTTAATTGCCACTTTATTTTTAGAAAGTGAAGAAAAAATTGATAATGCTAAAGAATCTTTCGATAACAAGGTGTATTCAGGTGCTATTTATTACGCTTATCAATCGCTAGTTAATTCCGCGAAAGCGTTATTATTAGCCGATAATGCGAAAACAAATACACATGCAGGAATCATTAAAGATTTTGATGAAAAGTTTGTAGCTAGTGGAAAAATTAATTTAGGCGTTACTTTCGCTGATTTAATATATCAAATAAATAAATTTGCACCAACCCAAGAGTTTGCGGCAAAGTATATTGATAATGCAAATGACTTTTTAGGAAAAGTAAAAGCGTTTAGAGAAAAAGATACTGCTGCTATATAATATAACCAGCATTGTAAAAGAAAAAGATGAGTAAAAAAACACCCATATTAACTGTTGTAGGCGCCGGCCCAGGTGACGAAGATTTAATTACATTAAAAGCCATAAAAGCTATTGAGGCTGCCGATGTGATTTTATACGATGCGCTTATAAATGAAGCCTTATTAAAATATGCTGCCAAAGATGCAGAACTTATTTTTGTAGGGAAACGTAAAGGGTGTTATGCGTTTCAGCAAGAACAAATTAATGATTTAATTGTTGCTAAGGCGAAAGAAAAAGGACATGTAGTGCGCTTAAAAGGTGGTGATCCATTCATTTTTGGTCGCGGTGCCGAGGAGATTGATTATGTGAGACAATTCGGTTTAGAAACCTTTGTTGTTCCTGGTATATCATCGTCTATCGCAGCACCAGCATATCAAGGGATTCCGCTTACAAAACGTGGGGCATCAGAGAGTTTTTGGGTGATTACTGGAACCACGAAAAAACATCAAATTTCTGGCGATGTGGCCTTAGCGGCTAAATCGACTGCAACGGTTGTGATTTTGATGGGGATGAGTAAGCTGGATGAAATTGTAAGTATTTTTTCAGCTGAAAACAAACAAAATACGGCCATTGCGATTATTCAAAATGGAACTCGAGAAGATGAAAAGGTAGGTATTGGTACTATAGAAACTATTCAAGATATTGTTGCTAAAAAGGAGCTTTCTTCCCCAGCTATTATCGTAATTGGTGATGTGGTAAAGGAACGCGCTGTTTTAAGTCGTATTTATTCTGAAGTAAAAGAAGCCTAGGTGATGGAAGAAAGAAACAACCTGTATCCGATATTCTTAAAAGCTAAAAGTTTAAATATTCTTATTGTGGGTGGTGGTTATGTGGCCGAAGAGAAATTAACCTTTCTTTTAAAATCTAGCCCTGATGCTCATGTGACGATGGTGTCTAAAATGTTTCGCGAAGAAACCATAGCCCTAGCGAAAAAAGGTGATGTCACCTTAATTAAAGATAAATACAAGAAAAAATATTTAAAAGGCCAACATATTGTAGTCGCAACAACCAATAAGCCTAAAGTAAATATTAAAGTTCATAAACACTGTAGAGCAAAAAGCTTGTTAGTAAACGTAGCCGATAATCCGCCGTATTGCGATTTTTATATGGGTGGAATCGTTACTAAAGGAAACGTGAAAGTTGCGATTTCAACCAATGGAAAGTCGCCAACAACAGCAAAACGTTTACGTCAGTTTTTTGAAGATGTCATCCCCGAAAATGTAGATGATTTAGTGAAGAACTTAAATGAATATAGAAAAACTATAAAAGGTGATTTCGAACAAAAAGTTGAAAAACTTAACGAGTTCACTAAAGGATTAATTGAAAAATAAGTAAAAGTAACCATACGATGATTAAAACAGATATACTAATAATTGGCGCGGGGCCAACAGGATTATTTACAGTATTCGAAGCTGGATTATTAAAATTGAAATGTCATTTAATTGACGCTTTACCACAACCTGGTGGACAGTGTTCAGAAATTTATCCTAAAAAACCGATTTATGATATTCCTGGATTTCCAGAAGTATTAGCAGGTGATTTAACAAACAATTTGTTAGAGCAAGGAAAACAATTCGAACCTGGATTTACTTTAGGTGAGCGTGCAGAAACAATCGAAAAACAAGAAGATGGTTCTTTTATTGTTACGACTAATAAGGGTACAAAACACCACGCACCAGTAGTGGCTATTGCTGGTGGTTTAGGGTCTTTCGAACCTAGAAAACCTGCTATCGAAGGTATCGCTGATTATGAAGATAAAGGTGTGGAGTACATCATTAAAGATCCAGAATTTTACAGAGATAAAAGAGTAGTAATTTCTGGTGGTGGAGATTCTGCCTTAGATTGGAGCATCTTCTTAGCGGATGTGGCTTCAGAAGTGACTTTAATTCACAGAAGAAATGAATTTAGAGGTGCTTTAGATTCTGTTGAAAAAGTTGGTGAATTAACCAAACTTGGAAAAATCAACTTAATCACACCTGCTGAAGTAAAAGAATTACATGGTAACGGAAAAATTGAAGCGGTAACTGTTGTAAAAGATGGTGAAGCAAGTCAGATTGAAACCGATCACTTTATTCCTTTATTCGGATTGTCTCCAAAATTAGGACCTATTGCAAATTGGGGCTTAGAAATAGAGAAAAATGCTATTAAAGTTGACAATTCCTTAAACTACCAAACTAATATTCCAGGTATATTTGCTATTGGAGATGTGAATACATATCCAGAAAAATTAAAACTGATTCTTTGTGGTTTCCACGAGGCAACATTAATGTGTCAAGCAGCCTATAGAATTATCAATCCAGGGAAAAAGTATGTGTTGAAATACACTACAGTAAGTGGTATTGATGGTTTCGATGGTTCTCGTAAAGAAGCTCCAAAAGCAGTTGTTCAAGCTATTAATTAGATAAAAACAAGCTAACCTGTGAATAAAAGTTATAATGTTTGCTTAAAAGACACCGTAAAAACGTTTACTAAGCGTTTGTTTTATGCTCTGTTCGATGAAGAACAAGCTAAAGACCGTAAGCCTTATTTAAAAAAAACATTTTTAAAAATCCTTAAAAAACTGTCTATCGAAGACGGCGAAAATCTTTGGGGGCAGTTTGAAACACAACTTCCTGAAGTAAGACGTAAGTTAGATTTAGATGCCATCGCATTTGAGTGTAACGATCCGGCTTCACACAGTTTAGAGGAAATTTACTTGGCATATCCAGGATTTCATGCCATTTCTATTTACAGGTTAAGCCATGCGCTTTATAAATTAGATATTCATATTTTACCTCGAATGATGAGTGAATATATTCATGGTATTACAGGTATCGATATTCATCCAGGAGCAACCATTGGCGAATCGTTTTATATCGATCACGGAACAGGGATTGTAATTGGAGAGAGCTCCATTATAGAAAAAAACGTGAAAATTTATCAAGGGGTAACACTTGGAGGACTTCAAGTTTCTAAAGACTTGGCGTCAACCAAAAGACACCCAACCATAGAGGAGAATGTGACCATTTATGCGAATGCAACCATTTTAGGCGGTGATATCGTTATTGGTAAAAATTCCATCATTGGTGCCAACGTTTGGATTACCCAATCTGTACCAGAAGACTCTTTGGTTACTTATCAAACCGAAATAAAAATCAGACCACGAAAAAATGGCATACGAGCATAGTATCATTGGCCAAATAGGAAATACACCATTAGTAGAAGCAACGCACCTAATTTCTAAAAAAGGGGTGCGTTTGTTTTTAAAATTAGAAGGCAATAACCCTGGCGGAAGTGTAAAAGACCGTGCCGCTTTTAACATGATTAATGAAGCCTTAAAACGTGGCGACATTAAAAAAGGGGGCACTCTGGTTGAAGCTACTAGCGGAAACACCGGTATTGCTTTAGCGTTTATAGCTAGGTTGTTAGGCTTAAATATGGTGCTAATCATGCCTGAAAATTCTACGGAAGAGCGTGTTAAAACCATGCGTGCCTATGGTGCTGAGGTTATTTTAACTCCTGCCGATATTGGTATTGAAGGTTCTCGTGATTTGGCTTTTAAACTTCGTGATGAAAAAGGTTATGTGCTTTTAAATCAGTTTGAAAATCCAGACAATTGGAAAGCGCATTATAAAACGACTGGTCCTGAAATTTGGGAGGCTACCAATCATAACATCACACATTTTGTCTCTGCTATGGGAACAACCGGAACGATAACGGGTGTGTCTACATTCTTAAAAGAGCAAAATAAAAATATTACCATAGTTGGCGCTCAGCCTGCCGATGGAGCAAAAATTCCAGGGATTAGAAAATGGTCACCAGAATACGTGCCTAAATTTTTTGAACCTAAAAAGGTAGATATTGTTGTCGATGTCTCGGAAGAAGATGCCAAACAAACAACCATTAATTTAGCAAAAGAAGAAGGGATATTCGCTGGGATGAGTAGCGGAGGTGCTGTTTTTTGTGCCTTAAAAATTGCCGAAACTATCGAAGAAGGGGTAATTGTGGCCATTATCTGCGATAGAGGCGATCGCTATTTATCGTCTACATTATTTGAGTAAACCTCGTAATTTTTGTGAAATTAGTGTGAATAAAGGAATATAGTTAGTACTTTTGTGCGCTAGTTCATTAACGTACTAATGTTATCAAGAAAGGTAGAGGGATTAGACCCGTTGAAGCCTTGGCAACCCTTTATCTTGTAAAGAAGGTGCTACATTCTACTGCTTGTCCTAAATATGTTTTCAGGATGTTTACAGGAAGATAACGAGGAGCAAGTTTAAACTTTCCTTGATGACATTATAATTAGATAAAACGTCTAGAAACATAATATAATGTCGCGTATACACCAAGCATTAAAAGAACGCATTTTAGTTTTAGATGGCGCCATGGGCACCATGTTACAAGCATATAAATTTACTGAAGAAGATTTTAGAGGCGAACGCTTTAAAGATTACCCTACACCATTGCAGGGTAATAACGATTTGCTTTCTATCACGCAACCTGAAGCCATTAAAACAATCCACGCCAAATATTTTGAAGCTGGTGCTGATATTGTTGAAACCAATACCTTTTCGGGAACCACCATTGCTATGGCCGATTATCAAATGGAAGATTTGGTTTACGAACTCAACTACGAGTCGGCTAAAATAGCCAAGGAAGTTGCCGATAAATTTACCGCTAAAGAGCCACACAAACCACGTTTTGTAGCAGGTTCAATCGGGCCAACTAACCGAACAGCAAGTATGTCGCCAGACGTTAACGACCCTGGATATAGAGCAGTTACTTTTGATGAATTACGCATCGCGTACAAGCAACAAGTGGAAGCTTTAATGGATGGTGGTGCGGACTTACTTTTAGTTGAAACTGTTTTTGATACTTTAAACGCTAAAGCAGCCTTATTTGCTATTGAAGAAGTAAAGGAAGAACGCAATATCGATATTCCTATCATGTTAAGTGGTACGATTACCGATGCTTCTGGACGAACACTTTCAGGGCAAACGGCCGAAGCTTTTTTAATTTCGGTATCACATATTCCTTTATTGTCTATCGGATTTAATTGTGCTTTAGGTGCTAATTTATTACAACCGCATTTGGAAGCGATTGCGAATAAAACCGATTTTGCTATTTCAGCACACCCTAACGCTGGTTTACCAAATGCTTTTGGGGAATACGATGAAACACCAGAGGAAATGGGCGAGCAAATTGAAGAATATTTAAAGAAAAATTTAATAAATATTATTGGTGGCTGTTGCGGAACATCACCAGAACATATTAGCGTTATTGCAAAATTAGCCGCTAAATATAAGCCACGCCGTCATGCTGAACTTGTTTCAGCATCTCACTAAAAGAGCAGCAAAATGATATTAGAAGTAGCCATATTAAACATAAAGGAAGGACTTTCAGCTGAGTTTGAAATCAATTTCAAAAAAGCAGAAAAAATCATTTCATCAATGAAAGGCTACGTCTCACACCAATTAAAAAAATGTGTAGAGCAAGACGATAAATATATTTTATTAGTAAACTGGGAAACAATCGAAGATCATGAAATCGGATTTAGACAATCTGAGGAATATCTACAATGGAAAGCATTATTACACCATTTTTACGAACCGTTTCCAACAGTAGAACACTATAGATAATGAAAATAAAACAAACCAAATACATGAAATTGTCCGGTTTAGAACCTTTAGTTCTGAACGAAAACAGCAATTTTATAAATGTAGGAGAACGTACTAACGTAGCGGGGTCTCGTAAATTTCTTCGTTTAATTAAAGAAGAAAAGTACGATGAAGCTTTGGATATTGCACGTCATCAAGTAGATGGTGGTGCGCAAATTATTGATATTAATTTCGACGACGGATTAATTGACGGTAAGGAAGCCATGATTCGTTTCTTGAATTTAATTGCTGCTGAGCCTGATATTTGTCGTGTGCCGATTATGATCGATAGTTCGAAATGGGAAATTATCGAAGCTGGTCTTCAAGTGGTGCAAGGAAAATGTGTGGTTAACTCCATTTCATTAAAAGAAGGAAAAGAAAAATTCGTTCAAGAAGCCAAATTAATAAAACGTTATGGTGCCGCTGTAATTGTTATGGCTTTTGATGAGGTTGGTCAAGCCGATAATTACGAGCGTCGTATTGAAATTTCAAAACGTTCTTATGATATTTTGGTTGATGAAGTAGGCTTCCCTTCTGAAGATATTATTTTCGATTTAAACATATTTCCTGTAGCAACAGGAATGGAAGAACACCGCAGAAACGCAATCGATTTTATCGAAGCCACGCGTTGGGTTCGTGAAAATTTACCAAATGTAAGTGTGAGTGGTGGAGTGAGTAACGTATCGTTTTCATTTAGAGGAAATGATGGTGTTCGTGAGGCGATGCACTCGGTATTTTTATACTACGCCATTCAGGCTGGTATGAATATGGGGATTGTAAATCCAGCACTTTTAGAGGTTTATGATGATATCCCTAAGGATTTATTAGAGCATGTTGAAGATGTGATTTTAGACCGTCGCGATGATGCTACCGAGCGTTTATTAGATTTTGCTGAAACCGTAAAAGGATCAAAAACAGAAAAAGGAGTCGATTTAACTTGGCGTGAAAACCCATTACAAGATAGAATCACTCATGCCTTAGTTAAAGGTATTGATGCTTTTATTATTGAAGATATCGAGCAAGCCAGACAAGAAGCCGAAAAACCCATTGATGTTATTGAAGGTCATTTAATGATCGGGATGAACGTTGTTGGTGACTTATTTGGAGCGGGAAAAATGTTCTTGCCTCAGGTAGTGAAATCGGCACGTGTGATGAAAAAGGCCGTAGCTTATTTAAATCCGTTTATTGAAGCTGAAAAAACAGACAAACAAGAACCTGTTGGTAAAATATTAATGGCCACAGTAAAAGGTGATGTACATGATATTGGTAAAAATATCGTGAGTGTTGTTTTGGCTTGTAATAACTACGAGATTGTAGATATGGGGGTTATGGTGCCACCAGAAAAAATTATTGAAACTGCTATAAGCGAACGTGTAGATGCTATCGGGTTATCAGGATTAATTACACCATCGCTTGATGAAATGGTGTACTTAGCTAAGGAAATGCAGCGTCAAAATTTCAAATTGCCTTTACTTATTGGTGGGGCAACGACATCAAAAGCACATACGGCTGTAAAAATTGATACGCAGTATAACAATGCTGTAGTACATGTAAATGATGCATCGAGAGCGGTAACCGTTGTTGGTGATTTACTGAACAAGAAAACATCGCACGAATACGTGGCGAAAATGAAGGCCGATTATGATGATTTTAGAACCAAGTTTTTAAAGCGAGGTAAAGAAAAATCATATATCTCTATAGAAGAAGCCCGCAAAAGAAAATATAAAATTGATTGGGAAACCTCTGAAATTGTAAAACCTAACGAATTAGGTATTCAGATGTTGAAACAAATCAGTTTAAAGGACTTAGTGCCTTTTATCGATTGGAGTCCGTTTTTTAGAAGCTGGGATTTACACGGAAAATATCCTGATATCTTGACTGACGAGGTGGTTGGCGAGCAAGCGACTATCATGTACAACGAAGCTCAGGAAATGATTAAAGAAATCATAGCTAAACAATCTTTAAAAGCAAAAGCTGTTTTTGGCTTGTTTGAAGCGAATTCGATAAATGATGACGATATTTCTATTCAGAAAAAAGGTGAGGAAATCGCTGTTTTTAGAACGTTGCGTCAGCAATTAAAGAAACGCGAAGGGATTCCTAATCATGCTTTAGCCGATTTTATAGCACCTAAAGAATCTGGAAAAACCGATTATATGGGCGCATTTTGCGTGGGTATTTTTGGTGCACAAGAACTAGCCGATAGCTATAGAGCCAAAGACGATGATTATAATGGTATTATGGCACAAGCCATTGCCGATCGTTTTGCTGAAGCTTTCGCCGAATATTTACACAAACAAATACGAACGAAACATTGGGGCTATGCTGCTAATGAAGATTTAAGTAACGACGATTTAATTAAAGAAAGTTACAAAGGTATTCGTCCGGCGCCAGGTTACCCAGCATGTCCCGATCATTTAGAGAAGGAAACCATTTGGGAATTGTTAGATGTTGAAAAAATAATAGGGGTTACCCTTACCGAAAGTTTAGCCATGTGGCCAGCAGCAGCTGTTTCGGGTTACTATTTTGGAAATCCAGAAGCTAAATATTTTGGTTTAGGTAAAATTACCGACGACCAGGTGACCGATTATTGCGAACGTAAAGGGATTACTAAGGAGAAAGCTAGAAAGTGGTTGCACGCTAATATAGCAGAGTAGAAGCCCCATCTAACTTCCCCGAAGGGGAAGAACACTCGAGTGAAAAGAAAAAAGTAAAAAATAATAACATATATCCCGTAACAGTTTCCCTCTTCTGGAGCGATTAGTTGAGGCTTATGATGTTGACCATTGTAATGGTTTTGTTATAAGATAAGTTTTTAAGACCTTTCAGGTTTTAAAAACCTGAAAGGTCTTATATCGGAGAGACGCGTGTTGGGGTTGCAATGGAAAACCAAGAAAAAGAATAATTGCTAATTAAAAGTCTCTTTTTGTTAAAGAAAAGGCATTTAACTTAACAATTAATTTTTATTAAACTAACGAATTGGATAGAATGAAATAAGAATATTGCAGTAAAAATAGAATCATGAAAAAACTTAGAACAGAGATTGTTTTCTTTATTCAACTTTTGATGCTTACACTTACTGCTTTAACGGTTGCTTATTTCACATAATTGATTAACATCATAGAACTTTGTTCTGTGATTTGGGTTAAAAGTGGTTGAGAAACGGCGTTAATTTAAAAAGAGACTGTCAGGTTGAGCTTGTCGAAACCTTTAATATTTATACGATATTAGATATTTCGAAAGGCTTAATATGATATAGACCTTTCAGGTTTTTAAAACCTGAAAGGTCTTTTGCAGGAGTAGCTCGCGTTAGGGATTGCAGTGGAAAGCCCACAGCGAGGTACGAGCGGGGACTTGCAACGTAAAGCCCGACCTCCCGATAGCTATCGGGATTGGTAACGCCCAAATTTTAGAAAACACCTAACCTCCCCATTTCGACTGCGCGCAATGGAGGCTTAGGGAGGAAAACTAGAAAGAAAAGAAAAAGTATAAAATAATAACACATATCCCGTAACAGTTTCCTTCCTTTGGAGGGATTAAGGGAGGCCTCTTATGAAAGTAACAGATCACATTAAAAAAGCAAACGGAAAAACATTATTTTCTTTTGAAGTTATTCCGCCTCAAAAAGGAAAAAACATTCAAGATTTATACAATAATATCGATCCGTTAATGGAGTTTAATCCGCCATTTATAGACGTCACAACTTCTAGAGAAGAATATGTGTATGTCGATAGAGGTAATGGTTTATTGGACAAGCGCATTACGCGTATGCGTCCAGGAACTGTGGGTATTTGTGCGTCAATTATGCATAAATATAAGGTGGATGCTATTCCGCACTTGCTTTGTGGTGGGTTTACTAAAGAAGAAACCGAATATGTGTTGGTTGATTGCCATTATTTAGGCATTGATAATGTGGTGGCTTTGCGTGGTGATGCTAGAAAGGATGAATCGTATTTCGTACCAACTGAAGGCGGAAATGCCTATGCTAGCGAATTGGTTCAGCAAATTTCAAATTTGAATAAAGGCCAGTATCTACATGACGATATTCAGGTAGAACACAATTACGATTTTTGTGTGGGTGTAGCAGGTTATCCTGAAAAACACATGGAATCTCCGTCGCTTAATACCGATTTAAAACGCTTAAAAGCTAAGGTAGATGCAGGAGCAGATTATGTGGTGACCCAAATGTTTTTTGATAATAAAAAGTACTTTGAGTTTGTAGATAAAGCGCGTGAAATTGGTATTACGGTGCCTATTATTCCGGGAATTAAACCTATAGCTGTAAAACGCCATTTACAAATTTTACCTCAGGTTTTTAAAATTGACTTACCAGAAGAATTAATTGAGGCTGTTGAAGGCTGTAAAGACAATAAGGCTGTACGTGAAGTAGGGATTGAATTCGCTATTCAGCAGTCTAAAGAATTGAGAGATGCTGGTGTGCCGTTTTTACATTATTATTCTATGGGTAAGAGCGACAACATACAGTCGATAGCGTCGGCTTTATTTTAATTTCATTTACATTTGTCGTTTTAGAAGTCTGTAAATGAAGTTTCTTTATGCTTGTTTGTGTTGCTTGATTTTTTCTGTTGGATTCTCACAAGAAAAAAAACATACTTCTACCATTGATTTAAGTTATTTCTACGGAAATATTGCTGAACATAATCCGGATATAGCCCATTTAATTACGGGGCACCCTGAAGGCTATATGTTAAGTTGGAATCGAAAAACGTTCGGTTTTGAAGACTGGGAACAGCGTTATAATTATCCAGATTTTGGGGTAACTTATGTGTATCAAAACATGAAAAATGAGTATCTGGGGAGTTTAGCAGCCTTATATGCACATTATAATCTATATTTCTTAAAACGTCATCTCATGTTTCGTGTTGGGCAAGGGGTTGCTTATACCGAAAACCCATACGATAAAGTCGAAAACTATAGAAATGTGGCTTTTGGCTCAAAATTGTTAAGTAGTACTTTTGTGATGCTTAATTATAGAAAAGAACGACTGTTTGATCGTTTTGGGGTACAAGCTGGTTTGACCTTAATTCACTATTCTAACGGTAGTGTGAAATCGCCAAATACCAGTACCAATTCTATATTACTCAATGTAGGTCTTACCTATAATATTGATGAGGAACCTTTGCCATACCAACATACATTGGCTGAAAATGATAAGAAGTTTACCGAGCCGTTCCGCTATAACATTACCTTTAGTAGCGGGGTTTCTGAAAATGATGTGGTGGGAAGTGGACAATTTCCGTTTTATAACCTTTCATTTGCTGTAGATAAACGCATCACTAGAAAAAGTGCTTTTCAATTAGGAACCGAAGTATTTATAACCAAAGCCCTAAAAGAGTTAGTTGAATATTACAGCGTGGCTTTTCCTGAAGTTGATGTTTCGGGCGACGAAGATTACAAGCGTGTTGGTATATTTGTAGGTCATGAATTATTTATAAATAAGATGTCGGTTATCGGGCAACTAGGGTATTATGCTTATTATCCTTACGATTTTGAAGGTCGTGTCTATTTGAGGTTAGGTATTAAGCAATATTTTGGAAACAAATTTTTCGGAAAAGTGAGTATTAAATCACATGGCGCTAAGGCGGAAGCTGTTGAATTTGGAGTGGGAGTAAGATTATGAAAAAACTGTTCTATATAATGAGCTGTATATTGATTTTCGCTTGTGATAGCGAATCGGCTAACGACTGTTTTCAAACAGCAGGATCAGTAATTCAAAAAGAGGTGACGGTGGATTCTTTTGAAACCATATTGGTAAACAAAGACATTGAACTTATCATTAAAGAAGGTTCGCCTCAAAAGGTCCTTATTGAAACCGGAAAAAATTTAATGCCTGATGTGAGCGCTATGGTTGAAAATGGCCAATTAACCCTTACCGATGCTAATAGTTGTAACCTTATTCGTGACTATCATACTACAATTGTTTATGTTACGGCTCCTAATATTACAGAAATTAGAAGTTCTACTCAGCGCGATATTAAATCTGATGGGGTTTTAACTTATCCAGAACTCGCTCTGTTTTCTGAAAATTATGGTGCTCCAGGTACCTATACCAATGGTGAGTTTTATTTGGAAGTAGATAACAGCAGTTTAAAATTTGTGTTTAACAATCTTTCCAATGCTTATGTGAAGGGAAAAACAGAAAGTTTGAGTGTGTCGTTTTATTCGGGAACCTCTCGTTTTGAAGGTCGGGAATTGGTGGTGCAAAAAGTATGGGCCTATAATCGAAGTTCTAATGACATCATAATAAACCCGCACCTAGAACTTATAGGAAAGATCGTGGGTACGGGTGATATAATTTCTATTAATAAACCTCCTGTTGTTGATGTTGAAGAAGATTATAAAGGCCGATTAATTTTTGAGTAGGTTATCGTAAGGATAGATCTAAAATTTAGACATAAAAAAACCTTTACTTCATAGACTAATTCAAATAACAGAAGTAAAGGCTTTTAAGGTTTATAATATTGGGGATTCAGTGAAGTTAGTTTCAAATCTTAATACAATATCATCTTTGGCTTTGATAGTTCCCATCAACCTTTTTGGAGGTGTTAGGTTAAAGCTAGATAGTTTTAATTTTGCGTTTCCTGCAAGGGTTACATTTCCTTTTTCTATGTCCACATTAAAATCTAATGGTATCGTTTTACTAGTTCCTGCAATGACCAAATCGCCTATGGTTTGAACAGCAAATTGACCATTTCCTTTAGGAGTTACATTGGTCACTTCCTTTAAAGTAAATAAAATGTATTTGTATTGATCTGATTTTAGTGTCTCAGTTGCTGTTTCAGTTATTCCTAATTTTACTCCCTTTAAACTTTCGGCTGATACAGCAAGTGATAAATGAGTAATATCACAAGATTCTAAATCATTAAAACCGATAGAACCATTTTTAGTTTTAGCATCTACTTTCCAACCATGCAGATTAGAACTTCCAAATACAGTAAGATGTGATTCTTGATTTTCAAGCTGTAACATTTGTGCTTGAGAGAAATTCATTGTAAAACCTACTACAACGATTAAGCTTACTAGTCTTTTTATGATATTTTGCGTATTCATGAGTTAATGGGTTTAGATTATGATGCAAATATCAGTTCTTTGTTGTTGTTATATTATGATTTTTATCATGTTTGAATTATTGTATTCGTAATTTAAGGTTGTTTTTTAATTAATTTTTAAGTATTATGTAATTGCAAATCTTTTTACTTTTTTTAACATTTCAATTTAATCCCTGTGTATTAGTGGTTTAATAGACTAAGATATTGCCACGGCAGATAGCTTTTGTCATAAAGTTAAATTTGGTTTAAAAAAAGCTTTTATATTGTTATTGAAATGAAACATTCAGCAATAATTTAACGAGTAGGTAACTTGCAGAACGTTATGGTTTAGTCCAAAGTTTATATTTTACCATTTCTTTCAGAATAAAAAGAAACTATAACTAAGGCTATTCTTTATTTTTATTCCTCATATAAAACCAGCTATTTTCTTTTACAGTAATTTCAACTAAAAACTGGTGTAACTTTAGGATTGCTGTTATACCCAAAAAAGAAACCCGCAACTAAAATTTTTAGCTGCGGGTTTATAATGTAGGATTAATCTATGCTACAAAATGATGTAAAATCATTTTGAGATGATTAATTTTCGAATAAATCTACCGATTGTTTTGCGATTTCTAGCTCTTCATTAGTTGGAATCACTAAAATTTTGGCTTTTGATGTTGGCAAGTTAATCTCACGAATCTCACCAGATCGTTTCGCATTTTCTTCTTTGTTTAATTCTAATCCGAAGAAATCCATATCTTCACATACCATTTCTCGAACCAAATCAGAGTTTTCACCAATTCCAGCTGTGAAAACGATAGCGTCTAATCCGTTTAACACCGCAGCATAGCTACCAATGTATTTTTTAATGCGGTAGGTGTTCATGGCTAAAGCAAGCTGACAATCTTTATTGCCCTTTTCAGCTTCAGCTTGAATATCTCTTAAATCGCTATAACCGGTTAAACCAAGCATACCACTTTTCTTTTGTAAAAGCGTGTTGATCTCATCTAAAGAATAATTCAGCTTTTTAGCTAAATAGAAGATGATGGATTGATCGATATCACCAGAACGCGTTCCCATAATTAAACCGTTAACAGGGGAGAAGCCTAATGAGTGATCGATACATTTACCGTCTTTTACAGCCGACATACTACAACCATTACCTAAGTGAATGGTAATTACGTTTGATGCTTTATCGCCTAAATATTCGGTAGCTTTTTCTGAAACATATTTATGGCTGGTACCATGGAATCCGTATAAACGAATGCTATGTTCGTCTGAATAGGCTTTAGGAATCGCATATAAATACGCTTTCTCAGGAATAGATTGATGGAAAGCCGTATCGAAAACCGCCACTTGTTTTGCGTTAGGGAAAATAGCTTCAGCGACTTCAATACCCTCTAAATTTGCAGGGTTGTGAAGCGGTGCTAATGAAATTAAAGCTTTTATTTTTTCTTTAACTTCAGCGGTAATTTCAGTGGTATCACTAAAATATTTTCCACCGTGTACCACACGATGTCCTACTACGGCAATATCGTCTGTTGATTTAATAATACCAGTTTCGGCATCTAATAATTGTTTTGCTACTAACTCTAATCCTACTTTGTGATTAGGAATAGCAGTGATTAGATCAACAGAATCTTTGTCGGTTTTATATTTAAAAATGGCATCATCTAAACCAATACGTTCAATAATTCCTGAACATAAAATGGTTTCTTCTGGCATTGAAATTAATTGATACTTTAGGGATGAACTCCCAGAATTTAAAACTAATACTTGCATTGTTATATATCTTGAGCTTGAATAGCTGTTATTATTACTGTACTGTAAATATCGTCGGCAGTACAACCTCTACTTAAATCGTTAACCGGTTTGTTTAAACCCTGTAACATTGGGCCAATGGCTAAGGCGCCAGTTTCTCTTTGTACGGCTTTATAGGTATTGTTTCCTGTATTTAAATCAGGGAAAACCAACACACTAGCTTGTCCGGCAACTTCAGAATCTGGTAATTTACTTTTACCAATACGCATATCAACAGCAGCATCATATTGAATAGGACCTTCAATTTTCATGTGAGGTGCTTTTTCTTTAGCAAGTTCTGTTGCTTTTCTTACTTTATCTACCTCTTCACCTTTTCCTGATGAACCTGAAGAGTAAGACAATAAAGCCACTTTAGGTTCTACACCAAAGTCTTGAGCGGTTTGTGCAGAAGACACGGCGATTTCAGCCAGTTGTTCTGCATTCGGGTTCGGGTTAATGGCACAGTCACCAAAAATAGATACACGATCTTCTAAGCACATAAAGAATACTGAAGATACAATATTCACACCTGGTTTAGTTTTAATAAACTGAAGCGCAGGTCTTAATGTGTGTTGTGTAGTATGAACGGCACCAGAAACCATACCATCGGCATGTCCTTTGTAAATCATCATAGTTGCGTAATACGAAACATCACACATGGTATCTTTAGCCATTTGAAGGTTTACGTTTTTATGCTTTCTTAATTCATAAAAAGTGTTGACGTAATCTTCAAAATGTTCAGATTCTTGAGGGATAATCACATTAACATCCTCTAAATTTAAAGGGATATCTTGTCTTGTAATTATCTCTTGAATTTTATCTTTTTCACCAATTAAAGTTAAGTCTACCACATGAGCATCAATTAATCGAGCAGCAGCTCTTAATACACGCTCGTCGTAACCTTCTGGTAAAACAATATGTTTTTTGTTTTTTAAGGCACGTTGAAGCAAGTTGTATTGAAACATTCTTGGTGTGAAAATTCCAGATTTAAAGGTGATTAAATCATTAGCCAATTTATCAGTATCAACATGTTTTTCGAAAGAAGCAATGGCTGTTTCAATCTTTTCAATATTATCGGCGTATATTTTTGTTTTAATCTTTCCAATTTTATTGGTCGTAGTAAAAGTGCCTTCTTTAGCACTAATAATAGGAATTACACTAGAAAGGCCTTCTACTAATTTTAAAATGGTGTCTTCTGGAATTAAACCACCAGTAAGCACAATACCAGCAACTTTAGGGTAATTCTTAGAAACATGCGCTTGCATACCACCTAAAAGAATGTCGGCTCTATCACCAGAGGTAATAATTAAGCAGTTGTCTTTTATGTGTTTTAAAAAGTTGCGTAACTGCATGGTTCCTAAAATAGCGCTATCAACTTGGTTGTTTAGCGAGTCTTTTCCAAGAAGTACTTCCCCATCCACTTGGTTAATAATTTCTTTGATGGTTGGATTTGCTAAACTTGGTATATTAGGAATAACCGAAACATCGGTGCCTTCTGGAATACGTTCTTTTAGTTGTTTTTTTAACTCGGTAACCGAGCTAGGTGTTACCTTATTTGCCATAATGGAGATCACCTCGACTTCTTGTTTAAAAGTGTCGTAAGCCAATTGTACATTGTCGGCTATTTCAGAAATGACAGGCTTATCACCACGAGATACTAGAATGACAGGTAAGCTTAAGTTTTTAGCAATAAGCGTATTGATGTCTAATTCTAAACTTGAATTTTCATGAGAAAAATCGGTGCCTTCAACCAATATAAAATCAAAGCGCTCTTCTAAGTATTTATATTTTCTTATAACTTCATCTATAACATCTCCCGATTTTCCTTTGTTGTATAAATCGAGGACTTCACTTCGCTTAAAGGCGAATGTTTTTTTGTAATTGATGTCGATTTCGAAATAAGACATCACCGTGTTTATATGGTTGTCTACTTCGCCTTCTTCAGTATCTTCAATAATAGGTCTGAAGTATCCTACTTTCGCTGTTTTACCTAGTAGCATACGCATTAAACCAAGAACAACAACAGATTTTCCGCTATTAGGCTCAATGGTTGCTACATAAATTCCTTTACTCATTTTTTTTTGTTTACTAGTTTAACAAGTTAATTTATGTCACTTATAATTAAATGAATGAATTGAAATTGCTAAAGGATTATTTCCTGAAGCAAAATTAGTAGGTAGTTGTTTATATAAAGATGATATTTATCATAATCGCTAATGAAGGTAACTATTTTGAGGTTAAATTCCTAAATAGTGTTTCTAAACTGGCATTTTTTTGATTAAGCTGAAGAATTTTTAATTCATTATCATGAGCAAAATCAAAAACATGAGATCGCATGTCTTCTGTGGTTTTAAAGGTGATTTCGTAAACAAAATCGTAAGTGTTTTTTACACTTTCTACTTTAGGTATCTTCAGTAGAAAGGCATTTTCAACACGATAATCGAATTCGACAATAACCACTTGTTCGGCATCATTTCTAAGGTCCTTTAGCTTTTTATCCGCTACAATTTCACCTTTATTAATAATGATAACACGGTCACACATGGCTTCTACTTCCTGCATAATGTGCGTAGAAAGAAAAACGGTTTTAGTTTCTCCAATAGATTTAATGAGATTTCTAATATCAATCAGTTGGTTGGGATCTAAACCTGTGGTAGGCTCATCTAAAATTAAAACGTCAGGATCATGCAAGAGGGCATTGGCCAAACCAACACGCTGGCGATAACCTTTAGATAATTGTCCGATTTTTTTATGAGCTTCTGGGCTAAGTCCTGTAAGCTCAATAACCTCCTCAATGCGTTGTTTGCTTACTTTATAAACTTGCGCATTAAAAGTAAGATACTCTTTAACGTATTGCTCGAGGTATAAAGGGTTATGTTCGGGGAGGTAACCCACACTTTGCTGCACCGCTTTGGGGTTTTGATTAACATTAAAACCATTTACAATGGCTTGTCCGTCGTTGGCACCAATATATGTGGTTAAAATTTTCATCAAAGTAGATTTTCCAGCACCGTTAGGGCCTAAGAAACCTACGATTTCGGGCTTGCCAACACGAAATGAAATGTTGTTAAGGGCTTTCTGATTTCCGTAAAGTTTTGAAACACCGAGGACTTCAATGGACATAATTAAATTTATTTATTCAAAAATAAATGAATATATAATGTAATGGAAGTTTTACTGTAAAATCTTTAAAACTTTTAATAATTGCGTAAAAAATATTTTTTTGCGTTTTGATTTCTCGAAATAATAATTACTTTAGCGTCGTAATTATGACAACAACAGTATATTATACATATTTTAACAACTATTTCTTTTTTAGCAAAAGAAACGAGGCGTTGTATGTATAATTTATAAACATAAATTATTGATATGAGTCTCGATGAAAATCGAGACTTTTTTTTGTTTAAGTATTACAAAAAAAATGAGTGTTGTGTTGCTAGATATTAATAAAAATTTGAACATTGATTAAAACAGTTGCCATACAAGGTGTAAAAGGATCTTTTCATCATATTGTTACCCAACAATTTTTTGAAAATCCAGTAAATTCTATCGAATGTATGACTTTCGATAGCGTTGTAGATTCATTGCTAACCAAAGAAAGTGATGCCGCAGTCATGGCTTTAGAGAACTCGATTGCTGGTTCTATAATTCCAAATTATGCTTTAATCGATAAAAATGCTTTACACATTGTTGGGGAGCACTACTTAGATATTCAGCATAATTTGATGGCTTTAAAAGGGCAGCGTATAGATGATATTAAAGAAGTGTACTCGCACCCTATGGCCTTGTTACAATGTAAAAAGTTTTTCAGACAATATCCACATATTAAGTTGGTTGAAGATAAGGATACAGCCGAAGTGGCACAACGTATTCAAGAAAAGCAACTTAAGGGTATTGGCGCGATTGCTAGTGTTGCAGCAGCAGAAATTTTTGATTTAGATATCCTAGCAGAGAGTATTCAAACGATTAAAAATAACGAAACACGTTTTGTTATTGTAACTCGAAAGAATTCGGCTGTGCCAGAACATGAAATAAATAAAGCTTCAGTGAAATTTGAAGCCAACCACAAACGCGGGAGTCTCGCAACGATTTTAAATGTAATGAGCGATTGTAGGTTGAATTTAACTAAAATTCAATCCCTTCCAATCATTGAAACGCCTTGGAAATACGCGTTTTTCGTAGATGTTACATTTGAGAGTTACGAAGATTTTAAGAAAGCCAAAGCCATTATTGATATTATGGGCGATGCTTTTAAAGTGTTAGGAGAATATAAAAATGCGAAGTTATGATTGAAGTAGCAAATCGGTTACAAACGGTTGAAGAATACTATTTTTCAAAAAAATTAAGGGAAGTTGCAGCCCTAGCGGCTAGTGGAAAACCGATTATCAGTTTAGGAATTGGGAGTCCAGATTTGGCACCTCCAGCAAAAGTTTTAGAAGCGATTTCCGAAAGTTTTACACACCCTAATGCGCATAAATATCAGAGTTATCAAGGCTTGCCAGAATTACGTGAAGCGATGGCGACTTTTTATAAAACCCAGTTTGCTGTCGAGTTAAATCCGACATCTGAAATTTTACCTTTAATGGGAAGTAAAGAGGGGATTATGCATATTTCTATGGCTTTTTTAAATGAAGGTGATGAGGTTTTAATTCCGAACCCAGGGTATCCAACTTACCAATCGGTTACAAAACTGCTAGGCGCCAAAGGGGTGTTTTATAATCTGGATGCGGAAAATAATTGGATGCCAGATTTTGAGGCTTTAGAAAAATCAGACTTGAGTAAAGTGAAGCTTATGTGGGTGAATTATCCGCACATGCCAACAGGAGCAAAACCAACAGAAACCGTGTTTGAAGAATTGGTTGCCTTTGGAAAACGTCACAATATTTTAATTATAAATGATAATCCTTATAGTTTCATATTAAACGATGCTCCAAAAAGTTTGTTAGCTGTTGAAGGCGCAAAAGATGTATGCTTAGAGCTTAACTCCTTAAGTAAAACCTTTAACATGTCTGGATGGCGTGTAGGTATGGTTATGGGATCGGCTGAGCATATCAATCACATATTAAAAGTGAAGAGTAATATGGATTCTGGGATGTTTTTCGGAATTCAAAAAGGAGCTATCGAGGCTTTAAATTGTGCTGATACCTGGTATTCTGAATTGAATAAAGTTTACCAAGAACGCCGAAAATTAGTTTGGGAATTAGCCGATGCATTAGATTGTACTTATGATAAAAATGCTTCAGGATTATTTATTTGGGCGAAGTTACCAGAAGGTGTGAAGTCGGAAGCGTTTATCGATAAAATTTTAATAGAAAAAAATATTTTTATAACACCGGGAACCGTTTTCGGAACTCAAGGTGAAGGATATATTAGGTTTTCATTATGCGCTACAAGCGAAGCCATTAAAGAAACCATAGCAAGAGTAAAATAATTATGAAAAACATATATGCCATAGGCGTTGGTTTAATAGGAGGAAGTTTGGCTATCGATATTAAAAAGAATAATCCAGATGCGATTATTCACGGTATCAGTAGAAAAGATGGCACTTTAGAAAAAGCATTAGAGCTTAATATTATTGATAAAAAAGCGACTTTAGATGACTTAGAAAATGCCGATTTGGTTATTATCTCAATTCCAGTTGATGCCACCGTTAAGCTGTTGCCAACCGTTTTGGATAAAATATCTGATGACACATTGGTTGTTGATGCCGGATCTACAAAAGTTGATATTTGTAAAGCTGTTGAAGATCATCCAAGACGTAGGAACTTTTTAGCGATGCACCCTATTGCTGGTACAGAGCACTCTGGTCCGACGGCTGCTTTAGAAGGTTTGTTCGTGGGTAAAACTAACATTGTTTGTGAAGTTGAAAAAACAACATTTAAGCTTCAAGAAAAAGCTTTGAAACTGTTTGCCGATATAGGGATGCGTATTCGTTATATGAATCCTGAAGCCCATGATAAACACATTGCTTATGTGTCGCATTTATCGCATATCAGTTCGTTTATGTTAGGGAAAACGGTGATAGAAAAAGAAAAAAACGAACGCGATATTTTTGATATGGCTGGCAGTGGTTTTGCATCTACCGTACGTTTGGCAAAAAGTTCGCCAGAAATGTGGACCCCTATTTTCAAACAAAATAAAACCAATGTTATTGAAACATTAGAAGAATATATTAATAATCTCACGCAATTTAAAGATCTCATGAAAAAAGATGATTTTGATGCGATTTTTAGTGAGATGGAAAACACCAATTATATTAAAGAGATATTAAAAGGAATAAGTTAAGCTTAAAATTATGGAAAACAACAAAGAAATGAGAGCATGGTTAGATGATTTAAATTTAGATCATCCATTGGTAATTGCTGGACCATGTAGTGCAGAAACTGAAGAGCAAGTATTAAAAATTGCACACGAGTTAAAAGACACCGATGTCACCTATTTTAGAGCAGGCATCTGGAAACCGAGAACACGTCCAGGAATGTTTGAAGGCGTTGGAGCTTTAGGCTTAAAATGGTTACAAAAGGTTAAGGAAGAAACAGGTATGAAAATTTGTACGGAGGTTGCCAATGCAGCACACGTAAAATTAGCTTTAGAGCACGACGTTGATATGTTGTGGATTGGTGCGCGTTCTACAGTTAGCCCATTCATCATGCAAGAAATTGCCGACGCTTTAAAAGGTACAGACAAGCCTGTATTAATTAAAAATCCAGTAAATCCAGATTTAGCTTTATGGTTAGGTGGTATTGAGCGTATTTATTCTGCCGGTGTTAAAAATATTGGAGCTATCCATAGAGGGTTCTCAACTTACGAGAAAACAAAATATAGAAATAATCCAGAGTGGCAATTGGCTATCGAATTTCAAAATAAATTCCCAGATATTCCATTAATTAACGACCCGTCGCATATTACTGGAAAAAGAGATATGATTTTTGATGTGTCTCAATCGGCTTTAGATTTAAATTTCGACGGATTAATGATAGAAACGCATTACGATCCTGAAAATGCATGGAGTGATGCAGCACAGCAAGTAACGCCATCTACTTTAGTTCAAATCATGAGAGATTTAAAAATTAGAAAAGAATCAAACGCTGAAGAAGATTACAATAATTCTTTAGAGAATTTAAGAGCACAAATCGATGTGGTGGATAACCAAATCATCGAATTGTTAGGAAAACGTATGAAGGCTGCTGACGGTATCGGACAGTTAAAAAAGGACAAAAACGTTGCGGTACTTCAGTCTAAGCGTTGGAATGAAATTTTAGGAAAAATGGTTCTTGAAGGACAGCAATATGGTTTAAGTGAAGAGTTTATTTTAAAAATGTTTAAAGCGATTCACCAGGAATCTATTAATCATCAAGAAAAAATTCTTAACGGATAAACTTTTAAGAGTTTTCTATTAAAAAAAAGCCTTCCATTCAGGAAGGCTTTTTTTTATGATTGTTTATTTTTTATCTTTTAAGCTTTCAGTTAAATCAATTATGGCTAAATTAGTCATGATGTTCACCTATTAATCCCTCAATTATGAAAAGAACAATACTTACCGCTCTATTTTTACTACTCATTATATTACATCTGTCAGCCCAAGAAGGTGAAGAAAAAAGGAATCAAGTAAACCTTGTTTTTGGCTATACCCACATACCTAGTGCATATGAAGAAGGTGAAAAAGAAAAGGCTGTTTTTGTGCCAACTATTGGTGTGGACTATTTTCGAGAATTAAATGAAAAATGGGTTGTAGGAGCTGTTTTAGATTTAGAGCTCGCCAATTATTTGGTGAAATTCAACAGGGAAGACCTAGAGCGTAATCGCGCACTTTTAATAGGCGTGCTTGCAGGTTACGAGCTTTCTGAGCATTGGGGAGTAATGGCTGGTCCCGCTATAGAATTTGAAGAAAACAAGAACTTATTTGTGATGCGATTAGCTACAGAGTATAAAATCGATTTGGGTGAATCTTGGTTATTATTACCAGCATTGAACTTTGATTTTAAAGAAGAGTATGTGACCTGGGGGCTCAGTGTTGGGCTAGGGAAGCGTTTCTAATCTGTTTATTACTTTCTTTTTTATTACAAGAGTAAGGGGCATACAATCCCAGATGTTCTGTAATAATTTCAAAACACCTGATTATTAAGGTGTTTTTTTGTTTTTACGCTTTATGGAAATAATCTAATTAATAAACGTAAATGTGTTTAAAATTTAATTGATATGGTTCAGATTCAAATAATAGTTTTTTATATTTCGCACTTGTAATGGTTTAAAATTAATTGTTATAGTGAGGATTTAGCTTAATTTTTTTAAAATATTTAAAAATATGTTAATATTTTTTTACCGCTAAATAAAATCACTTTAAAAGACTTTAATTTGCCGAACTGAAATTCAGGTTACATAGCATAGGTATCGCTAATATATTTTACTGTTGTAGAGCATAGTGCGTTGCTTATAAATTTAAAAGTTAATACACCCAACTTGGCTTAGGAAGTCATTTTATTTAAACTGAAAATCTATGGATAAAGCGGTAGAAAATACATTAAAACTCGCCGAAAAGCTACAGGGCAATCAAAGTGGAGTGAAAAAAAATCCTTTTGCAGATCGCCTCAAAACAATTATTGACGAGCCCGAGAGTAAGCATTTTTTAATTCAAATGATGGATGTTGCCTTTCGTTCTAAAAATTACAAAAAGGTTGCCGATCATGTTATTTACCTTTTAAATACCAAAAAGAATTACGAGTCGTTGTTTACACCGGTAGAAAACGCCATGCTAAAATCTTTTACCGTAGCCGGCAAACTGTTGCCTTCGCTTAGTGTGTCGGTGATGCTTAAAAAAATTCAAGCAACCTCTAGTGATGTGGTGTTTTTCATCAATAGTTCTAAGTTTAAAAAGCACGCTCAGAAAAGAAAAGAACAAAATATCACCTTAAATGTTAACCTTATTGGAGAAGCTTTAATTGGAGAGGATGATGCTCAAAAAAGAATTTTAGGGTATTTGGCTTTGCTTAATAGAAAGGATGTTAATTACATTTCTATTAAGGTTTCTACTATTTTTTCTCAAATCTCATCACTGGCTCATGAAGATACTGTTGAAAAACTATCAATTAGATTAGCCATGTTTTATGATGAAATCTTACGCATAGAAAAAGAAACGGGTGTACAAAAATTTGTAAATCTTGATATGGAAGAGTACAAGGATTTACAAATCACTTTTGATGTTTTTATCAAAACGTTGTCTTTACCAGCATATAAGAATATTAGAGCAGGAATCGTACTTCAAGCATATATTCCTGAAATGATTCACTATTACCGTAAGCTTTTTACTTGGGCTCAAAAACGTGTGAATAATGGAGGGTCTTCTATAAAAGTAAGATTAGTAAAAGGTGCTAATATGGAAATGGAAATGACCGAATCTTCTATTGAAGATTGGCCATTAGCAACATATAGCACAAAGCCTGAAACCGATGCTAACTATAAAAAGATTCTGTCTGAAATGTTAACAACCGATTCTGCTCGTGTTGTAAATGTAGGGGTGGCGTCTCATAATATTTTCGACATCTCTTACGCCTTAAATTTGGTGAAAGAAAATCAGCTTGAAGATTGTGTGGATTTTGAAATGCTAGAAGGTATGGCGAATCAAACGGTAGACAATCTGTTAGCAGAAAAAGTACACTTGTTATTGTACACACCAACAGTAAAGGAAAATCAATATAATGCTGCGATAGCTTATTTAGTAAGACGTCTGGATGAAGGAACCCAGCCTGGAAACTTTTTAAAAGAAGGTTATGATTTACAAGTGGGCTCGGAGAAATGGCATGAATTAAAAGATGAATTTTTGCATTCGTTGTCTTTAATGCAAAATTTAAATACCACACCTAGTAGAAAGCAGGATAGAAATAACGATGTACCTCAAATTATGGAAGGTTTCCATAATGTGCCTAATACCGATTGGAATTTACCACAAAATATCGAGTGGGCTCAAAAAGTTAAAACCGACTGGGAAACTCCAGAAAATATCATTGGAAAAACCATTCCAGTTGTTGGTGTTTTAGATGATAATGAGCGCTATACTGTAAAAGTAAGTAACTGGTCTGGTACACCACCTTGGGATTATGAAATGTCTGTTAAGGAAGATTACCAAAAAGCTATTGATACCACTACTGAATGGCAAAATTATAGCGTTGAAAAAAGAGCAGAACTTTTAAAGAAAGCAGCTGTAGAAATAGAAAAAAAGAGAGCCGATTTAATTGGTGTGGCTGTAGCCGAACTTGGTAAAACCGTTAAAGAGGTTGATGTTGAGGTTTCTGAAGCTATAGATTTTGCTAATTTCTATGCTGAAAGTAGCTTGGACATTGCTAAAGAATTTACCAGTGAAGATGTTGGAATTAACTTAGTATTGTCTCCATGGAATTTCCCAATTGCGATTCCTATTGGTGGCGCTTTAGCATCGTTAGCGGCTGGTAAGAAAGTGATATTAAAACCATCAACGAATGCTTCAGCTTGTGCGTATTTAACTTGTAAGTGTTTATGGGCTGCTGGTATTCCTAAAGATGCGTTATACTTTTTACCTTGTGAAGAGTCTATTCTTGATGACTTTTTAACAACTGGAAATGTTTTTGATGCCGTTATTTTAACAGGTGGTACAGAAACAGCGCACTTTCTTTTAGAGAGAAATCCGCAGTTAAATTTATATGCTGAAACAGGAGGTAAAAATAGTACCATTGTTACAAGCTTAGCCGATAAAGAACAAGCCGCTATCAATATTGTACAATCTGCTTTTGGTAATGCAGGTCAAAAGTGTTCGGCAACTTCATTGTTAATTTTAACAGAAGATGTGTTTAACGATAAGGAATTTAAAGCGCTTTTAAAGGATGCTACTAAAAGTAAAACTTTTGGAAATCCTTGGGATTATGCCACGGAAATCGGACCGTTAGCCGTTCAATTATCTGAGAAATTAAAGCATGTTATTAGAAATACTCCGGACGATCAATGGTTAGTCAAACCTAAATTAAACGGAAATCACATGTTAACACCTGGTGTGATTTGGAACGTAACAACCGATGATTACCCATTTCAAAATGAGTTGTTTGGACCTATACTTTCTGTGTTAAAGGCTAAAGACTTAAAAGAAGCTGTAGAAATTGCTAATAGTGTGGACTATGGCTTAACAGCAGGTTTAGAGTCTTTAGATCATAATGAAATCGAGTATTGGAACGAGCATATTGAAGCTGGAAACAAATATGTAAACCGATCTACAACAGGGGCTATCGTACAAAGGCAACCTTTTGGAGGTATTAAGGCATCTTGTTTTGGTTTCGGAATGAAGGCTGGGGGTATCAATTATGTGCTTCAGTTTACAAACATCCATTCTAAGGTAACCGATTGGAAAGCCGATTATAAAAAATGGTATGATGAACTGTTTAGTAAAAAAATCGATTATGTAAATCTTCGTGGGCAATCTAATATTTGTAGTTACACGAAATATAAAGAGATTTTACTACTTTATGATGTACACACGCCTCAAAAACATATTGATAAAATTGAGTTTATTGCTGAGTTTTTAGATATTCCATTAATTAAAGATACCTGTGGAAACGCTTTAAAACATCATCCAAAAGATTTTACTTGTGTTAGAGCTTTAGGCGTTTTATCCGATCACTTTTTAATTAGATGTCATCAAAACGCGATTCCTGTTTATCAAAATGAACCTAGAAATAGTGGGCGTATTGAGTTGTTAAATTATTTAATAGAACAGAGTTATTCACATAACTACCACCGTTACGGAAACTTAATGGGCGTAGCTTATAACCCTGAAGAGCGACCAAAGTTTTATTAAAAGCACAGGTGTGATTATCCCCTTGAGGGGATTATAGGGGTGTTTAAAATTGTAAAAGAACACCCCCAACCCCCTCGAGGGGGCAAGGACTCATGTTTCCAGTTCAACAAAAAGGTAAAATAAGTTAAAAGTTTGGCGGGACGTACAATTTGTCAAAGGTCAATAGTCAACCGTCAACAGTCCAAGGTCAACAGTTAAAGGTCAATCATCAAAGAATATTGTTATTTCTTTTGCTTAAAAGTTGTTAATTTGCAGTAATAGAGTTAATAAATGACAGGACAAGTATATAAATCTACAGGAAGCTGGTACACAGTTAAAAACGAATTGGGGCATGTTTACGAATGTCGTATCAAAGGTAAATTCCGTTTAAAAGGCATTAAAAGCACCAATCCCATTGCTGTTGGTGATATTGTAGATTTTGAAATTGAAACCGATAATAATCAGGAGTCGGGTGTTATTTATAATATCCATGATAGAAGTAATTATATTGTTCGGAAGTCGGTAAACCTATCTAAGCAAACTCATATCATAGCAGCGAATTTAGATCAGGTTTTCTTAATGATTACCATTAATAATCCTCCTACACTAAGTAGTTTTATCGACCGGTTTTTAGTTACTGCAGAAGCCTATTCGATTAAAACCGTTTTACTTTTCAATAAAATTGATGTTTACGATCAAGAGACTTTAGACGAAGTTCGTTACCTAGCACATATCTACAGAAAAATAGGTTATGAATGCGTTGGTGTTTCGGCAGTAACAGGTAAAAATGTTGATAAGGTCAAGGCGCTCATGAAAGATAAAGTGAGCATGTTTTCCGGACATTCAGGAGTGGGGAAATCTACTCTTGTGAATGCCATAGAGCCTGAATTGAATATCAAAACCAAAGCGATTTCAACCCAACATATGCAAGGGCAGCACACCACAACCTTTGCTGAAATGTTTGACCTAGATTTCGGAGCTAAAATTATAGATACCCCAGGTATTAAAGGTTTTGGTGTTGTAGATATGGATAAAGAAGAAGTTGGCGATTATTTTCCTGAAATTTTTAAACTCAAACAGGATTGTAAGTTTAATAACTGTCTGCATGTTCAAGAACCGCAATGTGCCGTGAAGCAAGCTTTAGAGGATGGCGATATTGAATATTCACGATACCGTAGTTATTTGCAAATTATTGAAGGTGAAGACGAGCATTATAGAACCGATATTTGGGATAAGGTATGAAAATAGTAATTCAACGGGTTGCTGAAGCCAGTGTTACCATTGATAACGAAAAAGTAGCGGAAATAAATCAAGGCGTATTAGTTTTATTGGGTATCGTGAACGACGATACTTTAGACGATATTAAATGGTTGTCGAATAAAATTGTGAACCTGCGTATTTTCGAAGATGATCAAGGCGTTATGAACACTTCTCTAAAGGATGTTGGAGGAGATGTTATAGTGGTGAGTCAGTTTACATTGCATGCGGCTACCAAAAAAGGAAATCGCCCCAGCTACATTAAAGCAGCAAAGCCGGACGTTGCAATTCCCCTGTATGAAGCTTTTGTAAAACAACTGAATTCCGATTTAGGAAAAACCGTTCAAACCGGTAAGTTTGGAGCCGATATGAAAGTGGCTCTTGTTAACGATGGTCCTGTTACTATTATCATCGATTCAAAAAACAAAGAATAATGGCTTCCATATTTGGACATGGTATGGTAGGGTATACCTTATCCAAAATTATAGATCAAAAGGATTTGAAGTGGTTATTGCTGTGTGCAATTTTTTCAGCCATACTACCCGATTTAGATGTTTTGGCTTTTCATTTTGGAATTCCTTATGAACACGCTTTAGGCCATCGCGGATGTTCGCATTCCATCTTGTTTGCCTTATTTTGGGCATTTATTTTAATGCTCACTTTAGGTAGAAAAAACAAACTTATTTGGTTTTTGGTTATTTTTCTCGCCACGCTTTCTCATGGATTGTTAGATGCGATGACTACTGGAGGCAAAGGCGTTGGTTTCTTTATTCCTTTTGATAATTCACGTTATTTTTTTTCATTTCGACCTATAAAAGTGTCGCCTATTGGTGTTAAGCGATTTTTTACCAATTGGGGTTTAAAAGTGCTTTTCAGCGAATTTATGTATGTATTTGTACCTTGTTTTCTTATATTGGCCGTGCGAAAATTATCCAATACCTCTCTCTTAAAAAAATAGTATAATTTTCAGGTAATGTACAGCAGTAAACCAACCATTTACTGTTAAGCCAACATATTAACTAACACCCAAGAATGAATTTAAAATTTTGTGTGAATATTTGTATTCTATTCACAACGTTATTGGTTTTCGGGCAAGAGAGCCTATATACTTCGATAACCATCCCTGCCGAACTGAAAGAAAATGCGAATGCCGTAATTCGATTAGACCAAGTTAATGTCGATTTAAAATCGGTAAACGACATGCATATTAAAGGCAGGAAAATTATCACTGTTTTGAACAAGCGTGGTGATCAACATGTGCGAACTTTTGCTGCTTATGATAGTAGCACAAAAATTAAGAATCTTGAAGTTTTGGTTTTTGATGCATTGGGAGATCAAATCGATAAAATAAAAGAAGGAGACTTTAACGATGTTAGTGCAGTTGGAGGTGGTACACTTTACTCAGATTCTCGTGTGAAGTATTTCGAATATACGCCGGTAAATTACCCTTATACCATTGAGTTTAACTACGAATACGTTAATGAAAGTACTGCATTCATCAGATCCTTTATGCCTGTTTCCGATTATTTGGTAAGTGTAGAAAAAAGTAATTACAACATAAACTACTCATCAGAAATGACATTGAGACTTAAGGAAAGAAATTTTCAAGATTTCAATATCGTAAAACAAGAACATGAAGGAGGGCTTCAATATGAAGCAAACCACATCAAAGCTTTTAAATCGGAAACTTATGGGCCAGAATTCTTTGAAATAGCGCCACAGGTTTTATTTGCCTTGTCAGAATTTAATTTAGAAGGGGTTTTTACAAAAGTTAATAGTTGGAAGGATTTTGGTAATTGGATGTATCACGACTTAATTGCAGATACGCATGATTTATCTGAGAGTCAAAAGGCCGAGATCGTTAAACTGGTTCAAGACGAACCAAACAAGCTGGCCAAAGCAAAAAAAATATACGAATATGTTCAAAACAAAACCCGATATATCAGTGTTCAAGTAGGTATTGGAGGGTGGAAACCTTTTAATGCATCAGAAGTTGATGCTTTGGGTTATGGCGACTGTAAAGGTCTAACAAATTACACTATGGCGCTTCTAGATGCCGCAGGGATTCCTTCCTATTATACTGTGGTTTACGCTGGAGCTACTAAAAGAAATCTAGAAAATGATTTTGCGGCAATGCAGGGTAATCATGCTATTCTTAATATCCCTAATGAAGAAGGCGATATTTGGCTAGAATGTACCAGCCAAAAATTACCTTTTGGTTTTATTGGCGATTTTACAGACGACAGAGATGTATTGGTAGTGACTCCCGAAGGTGGAGTCATTAAACACACAAAAAAGTACAATACAGAAGAAAACTCACAATACATTAAAGGGAGTTATAAAGTGTTAGACGCTGGAGCTATTGAAGCACAAGCCCAAATAGTTTCTAAGGGCATTCAATATGATGATAAATATAACTTAGAAACAGAAACCAATCGCGAATTGGATAAAGCTTATAAGCATCGCTGGAGCTATATCAACAAATTGGCTATTGAGAATATGCATATCGAAAACAATAAAACGGATGTGGCTTTTACAGAAGATATCCGCTTCAAAGCCGGAGGTTATGCCAAAAAAGTAGGTGAACGGATTCTATTAACCTTAAATGTGTTTAACAGGTACACCGCAATACCTGACAGATATAGAAGTAGAAAATGGCCTGTAAAAATTAGTAGAGGTTTTAAAGATGTTGATGAGGTTGAAATTATGCTACCGAGTGGCTATCAGGTTGAATCTAAACCGAAAGACTTGACGATTGAAAACAAATTTGGAAGTTATAAGATGTCACTTGAATCTATACATGAAAACAAGATCATTTATAAGCGTGAGCTAGTAGTAAACGATGGAGTTTATCCTAAAGAAGACTATAGCGATTTCAGAAATTTTTGTAAAGAAGTATCAAAACTAGATAACTCTAAAATTGCCTTAATTAAAACCAACCTATAATGAGAATTATTCTAACCATCGTATTAACTTTCTTTATTTCAGTATCCTTGTTTTCTCAAGATTACCGTTTTGGTAAAGTCTCAAAAGAAGAACTTGAAGAAACCGTTAACCCTATAGATTCATCTGCAGTAGCAGCCTATTTATATAAAAATAGAAAAACACATTTTCAATATTTTCAGGCAGATGGATTTAAAGTAATAACCGAAGTGCATGAACGTATTAAAATTTATAGCCAAGAAGGTTTTAACTATGCCACAAAACAAATAGGTCTTTATCAAAGTGGTGGCGTAAAAGAAGAAATTAGCAGTTTAAAAGCTTATACCTATTATTTGGAAAATGGTAAAGTAGAGGAGGTTAAGCTTGATAAGGATAATATATTTGAAACAGAATTGTCTAGCTATTGGGTGCAACAAAAGTTTACCATGCCAAATATAAAAATTGGCTGTGTCATTGAATTTCGATATCGTATCGATTCACCGTTTATTTCAAATATTGATGAGTTCGTTTTTCAAGCTGATATTCCTATTAAAAAACTAGAAGCAGAGTTTGAAGCTCCAGAATACTTTGTGTATAAAAGCAATTTTAAAGGGTACTTCCCAGTTCGACCTATTACCGAAAAACGACGTGGTAATATTATTTACTATCAGAAATCAAGAGGTGAAGGGCGTAATCCAGGAGGAACGACCTTTCAATCTGAAAAAGTAGATTTTGAAAAGAATGTGACTATTTTTGATCTATCCAATATACCTGCCTTAAAAGAAGAACCTTTTGTGAATAACATAAATAACTACCGATCGGCAGTTAAATATGAGTTGTCCTATGTTAAATATCCTAATCGACCAATTAATTATTACTCTACGAGCTGGGAAGATGTGGTGAAAAATATTTATGAAAGTTCAAGTTTCGGTGGTGAATTAGGTAAATCTGGCTATTATGAACAAGATATTGATGCTTTAATTGGTTCGGTTTCCGACCCTTTAAAAAGAGCTTATCTCATTTTTGACTTTGTAAAGTCTAGAATGAAGTGGAATGAATATTATGGGTATTACACAGATAAAGGAGTTAAAAAAGCTTATAAAGAACAAATTGGTAATGTAGCCGAAATAAACTTAATGCTAACTTCGATGCTGCGTCATGCAGGGCTTAGGGCCTATCCTGTATTAGTGAGTACCAGAAGTCATGGGGTGCCACTTTTTCCAACAAGAGAAGGTTATAATTACTTAGTTAGTTGTGTTAGATTCCCAGAAGGAGATATGTTGTTAGATGCTACAAATAAATATGCCGTGCCAAATGTATTGCCAATAAAAGCATTAAACTGGCAAGGACGTATGATTTCCGAGCACGGCGGATCTACCTTAATCAATTTGTATCCTAAAGAAAAATCTAAAAACAATATTTTTATGATGGCCCAGCTCCATGAAGACGGTAATTTAGAAGGGGGATATAGAAGTATGAAAACCAATCATAGAGCACTTAGTTTTAGAGAAGGCTATATTGGAACTAATTTAGATGATTATTTGGAGAAACTTGAGAACAAGTATAATGGAATGGAAATTTCCGATTATCAAGTAAAAAACGATTTAGACTTAGCTAAGCCGGTTACCGAGTCTTATAAATTTGTGAAAGAAAGTCAGGCAGATATTATTGGCGATAAAATCTATTTTTCTCCAATGTTCTTTTTAAGAAATACCGAAAACCCTTTTAAGCTGGAAAAACGAGACTATCCTGTCGATTTTGTTTATCCGTCTGTAACCAATTATAAAATTTTTATAGCTATTCCAGAGGGTTATGCGGTTGAAAGTGTTCCTGAGCCAGGTGCCTTTGTAATGCCAGATAACTTAGGGGTGTTTAAATATAATATCTCCTCAAAAGGGAATAAGTTGCAATTAGCAGTAGAGTCTCATATCAGTGAATCTGTTATAACGCCAGCCTATTATCAAGCATTAAAAGCGTATTTTAGCCAGCTCGTTGAGAAACAAGGCGAGCAAATTGTTTTAAGTAAAATATAATGGATATTAAAAACGCACAACTAGCAGTAGACGAATGGATTAATGAACACGGCGTTCGTTATTTTAATGAGTTAACCAATATGGCTCAGCTTACCGAAGAAGTTGGTGAAGTGGCCCGTATCATTGCAAGACGTTACGGCGAGCAGAGTGAAAAAGAAAGCGATAAAGATAAAGATTTAGGTGAAGAATTAGCCGATGTACTTTTCGTAGTATTATGTTTGGCTAATCAAACGGGAGTCGATTTACAAAAAGCTTTCGATGCCAGAATGTATAAGAAGGGAAAACGAGATCATGATAGGCATCATAATAACGAAAAATTAAAGTAAATTTGCCACTTCTTTAAACAAGAACAACTAAGTATGCACTTTACACTTCAACATTCTAAAATAGCAAAACAATCTTCTATCCAGATTACAGGTTCTAAAAGTGAATCGAACCGATTGTTATTGCTTCAAGCTTTATATCCAGAGTTTCAACTGGAAAATGTATCAAATTCAGACGATAGTAACTTAATGACTAATGCACTAAGTTCTTCGGAAGAAATAGTAGATATCCATCACGCCGGAACAGCCATGCGTTTTTTAACGGCTTATTTTTCAATTCAAGAAGGTCGTGAAACTATATTAACGGGCTCAAAACGTATGAAAGAGCGTCCGATTAAAATACTAGTTGAAGCCCTTCAAAGTTTAGGAGCAGAAATTAGCTATGTTGAAAACGAGGGCTTTCCGCCAATAAAAATTACGGGAAAGAAACTCCTTAAAAATAAAGTATCCTTAAACGCTAATGTAAGCAGTCAGTATATTTCTGCGCTATTATTAATTGCGTCTAAGTTAGAAAATGGAATTGAGTTAACCTTAGAAGGTGAAATAACTTCGGTGCCATATATTAAAATGACTTTAGCATTATTAGATGAAATAGGAGTTGCGTCATCCTTTGAAGGCAACGTCATTTCAGTACAGCCAAACACAAAAGCTTTAACACCAAAAACCTTAACGGTGGAGTCCGATTGGTCTTCTGCATCATACTATTTCAGTATTGTAGCATTAAGCGACATTGGAACAGAAGTGACGATTTCATCATATAAAGAAAATTCACTACAAGGTGATTCGGCATTAATCGATATTTATAAAAGCTTCGGTGTTTCGGCAACATTTAACGGTAACGCTTTAACCATAAAAAAAGAAGGTCAAGACGATGGACGTTTGCACTTAGATTTGCGAAACGCACCAGATATTGCCCAAACCATTGCCGTATCTTGTTTTGCTTTAGGCATGCCATGTTATTTAACAGGATTACATACACTTAAAATTAAGGAAACTGATAGGTTGGTAGCTTTAAAAACTGAAATCGAAAAGTTAGGAGGCGAAGTTAGAATTACTGAAGACTCTTTACATTTAAAGGGATCTTCGGAAGCAAAAAGTTTGATCTCTATTGCCACGTACAACGACCATAGAATGGCGATGGCCTTTGCACCTTTAGCTTTAAAAGTGCCTATTATTATTGAAGACGCCATGGTGGTTTCAAAGTCATACCCTACGTTTTGGGACGATTTAGCTACACTCGGATTCGAAATAACTAAATAATAATCATTCAATTACTTGACAACGCCTATCTGCAGATTGTATATTTGCAACTTTCTTATATTAAATAACACAGAACACCTATGAAATTATCAAACTTCGGTTTCAATTTACCTGATGAATTATTAGCAGAATTCCCTGCTGAAAATAGAGATGAGTCTCGCTTAATGGTCTTAAATAGAAAAGAGCAAACCATTGAGCATAGAATGTTTAAGGATTTAATTGAATATTTTAACGAGGATGATGTATTAATATTAAATAATACAAAGGTTTTTCCAGCGAGGTTATATGGTAACAAAGAGAAAACAGGCGCTAGAATCGAAGTTTTCTTATTAAGAGAATTAAATGAAGAGCAACGCCTTTGGGACGTTTTGGTAGACCCGGCACGTAAAATTAGAATTGGAAACAAACTATATTTCGGTGACGACGATACGTTAGTAGCAGAGGTTATCGATAATACAACTTCTAGAGGACGTACCCTACGTTTCCTTTACGATGGATCTTATAGAGAATTCCGTTTAAAACTTAATGAACTTGGTGAAACTCCACTTCCTAAATACATTAAAAGAGAAGTACAACCAGAAGATGAGGAGCGTTACCAAACCATTTTCGCTAAAAACGAAGGTGCTGTAGCGGCTCCAACTGCAGGGCTTCACTTTTCAAAACACTTATTAAAGCGTCTAGAAATTAAAGGTGTTAATTTTGCAGAAGTTACGTTACACGTTGGTTTAGGAACCTTTAATCCAGTTGAGGTTGAAGATTTATCGAAACACAAAATGGACAGCGAAGAGCTTAAAATTGACGAGAAAGCTGTTAGTATCGTAAACAAAGGTATCGATGAAAAACGTCGTGTATGTGCCGTTGGTACTACTGCGATGCGTGCTATCGAAAGTGCTGTTTCTTCAAACGGTAGATTAAACGAGATTGAAGGATGGACTAATAAATTTATTTTCCCGCCTTACGATTTTAGTATTGCCAACAGTATGATTACAAACTTTCATACACCAAAATCGACATTATTAATGATGGTGTCTGCATTTGCTGGTCACGATTTCATGAAACGTGCTTACGATGAAGCTGTAAAAGAAGGATATAAATTCTACAGTTACGGTGATGCGATGTTAATCATCTAATAACAAAATATGTAAAACATAAAGCCTCTTTTTAAAGGGGCTTTTTTTGTGCCTATTAATTTCTGTTTTAATGATTTGGGCATTACCCAAGGGTCGGGCTTTATTCACTGTTTTCTATATTAAATTAAAGAGCTCCAGCAAGGCCTCAATCCCTGCCCGCCGGGAGGTAGGCCTAATGCGACACACAACTTTAATTTAAATGCATTTGAACATTTCAGCACAACAGTTTCCCTCCTAAGAAGGAGGCATTAAGGGAGGTGTTCAATACTTTCCATCTATATACAATCAAGTAGGTTTTAATTTTCACTATTTTTGCAGCACTATGGCAACAGGAAAAAAAGACATACGCGCACTAACTAAGGAGCAACTTCGAGAATTCTTCGTAAAAGAAGGCGATAAAGCTTTTCGTGGCAATCAAGTTTACGAGTGGCTTTGGCAAAAATCGGCACATACTTTTGATGATATGACTAATATCTCAAAGGAAACACGGCAAATGCTTGAGGATAATTTCGTTATTAATCATATCGAAGTAGATACCATGCAACGTAGTAATGATGGTACGGTTAAAAATGCCGTTCGCCTTCATGATGGCTTAATTGTTGAGTCCGTTTTAATTCCTACCGCAACCCGAACAACTGCTTGTGTTTCCAGTCAGGTGGGCTGTAGTTTAGATTGTAAATTCTGTGCCACCGCGCGTTTAAAACGCATGCGAAATCTTAACCCTGATGAAATTTACGATCAGGTTGTAGCGATTGATAACGAAAGCCGATTATATCATAACCGACCGCTAAGTAACATCGTTTTTATGGGTATGGGGGAGCCGCTCATGAATTATAATAACGTGATTAAGGCCATCGATAAAATAACTTCGGAAGAAGGTTTAGGCATGTCGCCAAAACGTATTACGGTTTCTACCTCAGGCGTGCCAAAAATGATTAAAAAAATGGCCGATGATGAAGTGAAGTTTAATTTAGCCGTATCCCTGCATTCTGCCATTGATGAGGTTAGAACCACCATCATGCCATTTAATGAAACCTTTCCGCTTAATGATTTGCGCGAAGCTTTAGAATATTGGTACCTAAAAACAAAACGTAAAATAAGTTACGAATACGTTGTTTGGAGGGGGATTAATGACACCCAAAAAGATATTGATGCTTTCGTAAAGTTTTGTAAATATGTGCCTTGTAAAGTAAATATTATAGAGTACAACCCTATTGATGATGGCGAATTTCAGCAAGCTAGTAATGAAGCTCTAGAAAATTATATTTCCACCTTAGAAAAAAATAGAATTGTGGTGAATGTTCGCCGCAGTCGTGGTAAGGATATCGACGCTGCATGCGGACAATTAGCTAATAAATCTTAAAATATTATTTTCAATCCTTATATTTGAATATTCATAATCGCATCGTTTGAAAATAGTAGAGCAAATTAAACAGCCCATAGCCTTTGAAATGGATCTTTTTGAACAAAAGTTCCTGTTATCAATGTCTAGTAAAGTGGCTTTACTTAACCGAATAACCACCTATATTGTAAATAGAAAAGGGAAGCAAATGCGTCCCATGTTCGTGTTTTTAGTGGCTAAAATGGTCTCTAACGATGAGGTTAACGAGCGTACCTACCGTGGAGCTTCGGTTATAGAGCTTATACACACCGCAACTTTGGTTCATGATGATGTGGTAGACGATAGTAACCGTCGTCGCGGATTCTTCTCTGTAAATGCCCTTTGGAAAAATAAGATTGCCGTTTTAATTGGCGACTTTTTACTGTCAAAAGGTTTGTTGTTGTCTATTGATAACAATGACTTCGATTTACTTAAAATCATTTCTATTGCTGTTCGTGAGATGAGCGAAGGTGAACTGCTTCAAATTGAAAAGGCTAGAAAACTAGATATTACCGAAGACATTTATTACGAAATTATTCGTCAGAAAACCGCAACTTTAATTGCTGCTTGCTGTAGTTTGGGAGCTGCTTCGGTAAAACCAGAATCTACCCATGTAGAAACCATGCGTAAATTTGGAGAGCTCATAGGTATGGCCTTTCAAATTAAAGATGATTTGTTTGATTATGGTGATACTAAAATTGGAAAACCGACTGGTATCGATATTAAGGAGCAAAAAATGACGCTACCTTTGATTTATGTTCTTAATCAAGCTTCCAAAGAGGATAAAAAATGGTTGATCAACTCCATTAAAAATCATAATAAAGACACAAAACGTGTTAAAGAAGTGATTGCTTTTGTGAAAAATAACGGTGGTTTAGATTACGCCGTTGAAAAAATGAAACAATTTCAATCTGAAGCGCTTCAGATTTTAAATACCTACCCAAGCTCAAAATATAAAGACTCCCTAGAGCTTATGGTCAATTATGTGATTGATAGGAAGAAGTAACATTAAATTATCGTTTTACTAAAAGAAAACGTAACTTCATAGTTGATACGTTGTGGAAGCTCACATCTAATTATATAATCAAGTTATGAAAACAAAGTTTGTTATTTTAATCAATAGAATTCAAGAACATTTATGGTTTAGGCCTTTTGTTTTCTGTTTATTATCGGTCGCAGCGGCACTTTTTGCACATCAGGCCGATGAAACTTCGCTTAACGAACTGGTTCCCGAAATTAAAACAGAATCGATTGAAGATCTCTTGGACATTTTATCAGCGAGTATGTTGGTAATCGCCATCTTTGCAGTAGGTTCTATGCTGTCGGCATATTCAGCAGCGGGTAGGACAGCAACACCACGTTCGTTTAAAATTATTATTACCGATGATGTTTCCCAATACGCGCTTTCAACATTTATAGGTGCCTTTATATTCAGTATTGTAGCAACCGTAGCATTGGGCAATGGCTATTACAATAAAGCAGGGAAGTTTATCCTATTCGTGATTACCTTGATATTTTTCACTGCAGTGATTCTCATTTTTTTAAGGTGGGTAGACCGCATTTCAAGATTGGGCAGGTTAGAGCATACTATTTTGCAAGTTGAAAAAGTGGCGGAGAAATCAATATCCAAGTACAATAAAAATCCGCTACGGAATGCCTTACCTGTTTCTGGAGAATTTATAGGAGGACAAGCCATATTGGCGCATAAAACAGGCTATGTTCAAAATATAAACATGGAGGCTTTACAAGAGTTGGCAGAATCTTTAGATTTAAAAATAAGATTGAATTGCTTGCCCGGAAAATTTGTAAATGAAAATTTTGAGATCGTACATTTGCGTTCGACTGGCGATACAGAAATAACTAAGGAGGTTGAAAAGAAAATAAATCAAACCATTGAAATTGGTCATACAAGATTGTTTGATGAAGACCCGCGATTCGGACTCATAACATTAACAGAAATTGCAAGTAGAGCGTTGTCTCCTGGGATTAATGATCCGGGAACCGCCATTCAGATTATTGGTTGTCATGAGAAGCTCTTTTATTTATGGAACAATCCTGAAAAAACAGAAAATGACCTGTTATACGATCGTTTGGAAATTCCTCAAATAGAAATAAGTGATTTTTTTGATGATGCTTTTAAGCCAATTTCTAGAGATGGTGCTGGTTTTATGGAAGTGATGCTACGCCTACAAAAGGCATTTTGTGCCTTAGAAAAGATAAATCATAATGCTATAAAAACAGCCTCAAAGCAACATTCTAAATATGCTTTTAAAAGAGCCCAAATCACCATGGATATGGAAGAAGACCTCGAAATTTTAGAAAAAGCATCTTTGTTCAGAAAATAGTTTTTTCAGTTGAGTTCTTCTTTTAGACTAACGCATCTCAATTTTTATTTATTGTTGCTGTTGGTTTGGGATGTTTTGAAGACTTTGTCTGTAACTGTTTCGATTCTTTATGTGTTCTCCTTCATTATGGTGGTAAAGGTTTGGATTAAGCATACTTTTTGTCGTGTTAATTTCAACCTTAACGAATAAGTCTTCTTCGGCTTGACCGGTATAAACACCTTTAACCGGGGTGCAATCTTTAAAATTTCGGCCTACAGCCAGTCTTACATGATATTGATTAGCAATCACGTTGTTTGTTGGGTCTAAACCTAACCAACCGTAAAATGGAATGTAGACTTCTACCCAGGCATGTGTAGCCCCTTCACCACGAGAACCAGCTTGATTCGGACAAATATAACCGCTAACATAACGTGCTGGAATGCCTAACATTCTCACCATTTGAATTAATAATATTGAAAAATCTTGACATACTCCAGCCTTTAACGCCCATACATCATTTAGGTTTGAATCCACATTGGTTATACCTTGTATGTATTTAAAGTTGTTATAAATGTAATCACACAGGGTCATTGTGGCCTTAAAAGGGGAGGTGCTCAATAGTTTTTCGTCGTTAATAAGATTTGAAATCACACTTGTACCATCGAAAGGTTTATGGTTTAAGAAATCCATAAAGGATGGGTTGTATTGCAACTGTTTATAGGTATCCCATTGTTGTTCTAAAGGTGCTTGATCTTCTGGTAGCGCACGCTCAAAGGTTACAGCCTCAATTTCCGAAATAATGGAAAGTTGATTGTGAGGTTCAATAATCATAAAAGTAGCCACCGTATTACCAAAAAAGTCTTTACGCGTTTCAATTTTAGGATTATTAGTAATGCTTAATGTATGCGAGGGAATGTTTTGGTATTCGTCTTGAATAGGGTGCAACATCATTTGACTTGCAGCATCGTAAACCGGATCACTATAATTATATTCCGTAATATGTTTGATATAAAATGTTGGCATAAGTCTAATTAATTAATTTCAGAAAAATAGATGGTGTTTATATTAATTGAAATATCTCTAATGTCCTTTTTAATTTGTGTTATGAAATTATCAAGACCTTGATTGTTAATGCTTTCAATTGTCGTGTATTTGATGGTGCTCTCTAGCTTTCCTAATGAAAATTCGATATAGTTTTTATCTAATTGGCCACCTTCAATAAGTTTTCCAACGCTAAGGTTTAATTTGTTAACGCAATAATATAGCGATCTAGGAAAAAGCTTTTCTTGAAAAACCATCGATATAATATGGTCTTCTTTAAAGGCCGATTTATATTTTTTAAGATATAACTGGTAGCCTCCCATAGAGAGTAGTAAGTTTTTCCAATAGAAACTCTGCTCCAGTTTATCGGTGGTTTTGGAGATTTCGGTCAATTTTATGGCCGTAAAATCGGAAACTAAAATCATCCGTTCTAAGTACTTTCCCAGATTTAAAAAATAGTAAGGTGCCCCGCGTTCTTGAGTGATATCCATAGTGCCATAAAACATTAAGTGAAAATTCCTTAAGTTGTCTATAAATTCAATCGGGTCTTCGGTATTCAGCTTTTTACGCAGATTTTTTTTAGTTAGAAAAAGGTAATAGTTATTTAAACAAATCCACAGTTCCCTAGAAATATGTTCTTGGACACCTCTGGCGTTTTCTCTAGCTCTAGTAACAATATTTAAAATAGAATTAGGGTTTTCTGTATTAAAAACCATAAAATCTAAGCATTCAACGGTATTTTCTGTATAAAAGGTGTTATTTAAATCGGTGTAGTTTTTTATAATGGGTGTCCACGGAAAAAGCTCTGGTGAGTCTTGGTTTGCATAAAAATTGACTTTAAGCAAACTCAATATGCCATGGCCTCGCTCCATATAACGTTCTAACCAAATTAAATTATTTGCAACTCTACTAAGCATATTTTATTTTTTAATTATTGAATAACCCAGGTGTCTTTACTACCACCACCTTGCGAGCTGTTTACCACCAACGAACCTTCTTTTAAGGCTACACGGGTTAAGCCACCTGGTGTAATATCGATACCATCTGTACCCGTTAAAGCAAAAGGCCTTAAATCGATACACCTTGGCGATAAAACCCCATTAATGCAGCACGGTGCTGTAGATAAACTGAGGATAGGTTGAGCAATAAAGTTTTCAGGTTTTTTGTCTACCGTAGCTAAGTAATCGGCAATCTCCTCATCCGAAGCTTCGTGGCCCATGAGCATACCGTAACCACCGCTACCATCGGTCTTTTTCAAAACCATTTTCTTTATGTTTTCAACTACATATTTATAGTCTTCAGGATTGGCAAGTTGGTATGTTTTGATGTTGTTTAAAATAGGTTCTTCATTTAAGTAATACCGAATCATATCTGGTACATAAATGTAAATGGCTTTATCGTCGGCAATCCCAGTTCCCGGAGCGTTTACAATATTGACATTACCTTTTCTATAGGCTGCCATGATACCAGCAACACCTAAGGCACTCGATGCATTAAACTCTAAGGGATCTAGAAAATCATCATCCACACGACGGTAAATCACATCAACCCGTTTTAATCCGCTAGTCGTTTTCATATACACGACATGATCCTGAACAACGAGGTCGCTGCCTTCAACCAATTCTATACCCATAAGTCTAGCTAAAGTGGTATGCTCATAATAGGCAGAATTATAAATTCCAGGTGTTAAAAGCACGACATTCGGATTACTTTGGTAGGATAACTCCTTAAGTTTTCGATATAATAAATTCGGATAGTCTGATACCGGCCTGATATTATTTTTAGGTAATATTCCAGGAAATATACGTTTTGAAATTTCTCTGTTTTCAAGCATATAACTGACACCTGAAGGCGTTCTTAAATTATCTTCAAGAACATAAAATTCACCATCACTATTACGAATTAAATCGACCCCCGCAATATGTACATAAATGTCATGAGGCACATGTACACCTTTCATTTCTCGTAGAAAGTAGGGGCAGGAGTATATTAATTCGGCTGGGATAATGCCATCTTTAATAATAAACTGGTCGTGATAAATGTCTTTAATAAATAAATTAAGAGCCTTTAAACGTTGCTTAATACCTTTGTCTATATGGTCCCATTCTGATGCGGTGATAATTCTAGGCACAATATCGAAAGGAAATATTTTTTCAACGCCTTCCTTGTTATTGTAGACGGTAAAAGTCACACCCTGACTCATAAATAACTGTCTGGAAAGTTCTTCTTTTTTATATAAGACCTTAGTTGATGTATTTCGCAAATAATCGTTGATAATTTCGTACTGCGAACGAATGTTAGAATTGTCGCTGTACATTTCATCCCAAGTGTTAGGAAGTAATTGGTATGAAGAAAATAATTGTTTATTCGTCATTAGCTTCACTTTTTTTAAAGATAGTTAATTTTGAATTAAATTCAATGAATTGTCTTGTTAACAAATAATTAATCATGAAATTTTAAAAAACGATAAATATTTTATTATAAAAACTAAAATTTGAGTGGTAATTTTGTTATTTATTCATTTATTAAGGGCTAACCCGAGGAATGTAAGGGTATTATGAATGAAGCAGGTTTATAGTTAAATTTACCGGTAGAATTCTTTAATTTTGTGTCATAATATTATAACTGCATTTTGATATCACCATCTTCCATAGATCAAATTTTTGAAACCGCCCGTGTTGAGGAGGTTATTGGCGATTTTGTACAATTAAAAAAAGCCGGGAGTAACTATAAAGGCTTGAGTCCTTTTAGCGACGAGCGCTCTCCTAGTTTTATGGTATCGCCAGTGAAGCAGATTTGGAAGGATTTCTCAACTGGTAAAGGCGGAACAGCTGTGTCTTTTTTAATGGAGCATGAGCATTTTACCTATCCTGAAGCTTTAAGGTATTTAGCGAAAAAGTATAATATTGAAATTGAAGAAACGGTTCAGTCCGACGAGCAAAAGGAAAAAGCAAACGAGAAAGAAAGTTTGTACTTGGTGAGTGAGTTTGCTAGTAATTATTTTAAAAATATTCTTCATAAAACCGATCAAGGGAAATCTATAGGACTTAGCTATTTTAAGGAGCGTGGATTTACTGAAGAGACTATAGATAAGTTCGACTTGGGTTACTCATTAAATGAGTGGCAGGCCTTTACCGATGAAGCTCTAAAAAAGGGTTATAACATCGATTATTTGGCTAAAACTGGACTCACTATTGTAAAGGAAGATAAGCGTTTTGACCGTTTTAAAGGCCGCGTCATGTTTCCTATAAAAAGCATGAGTGGTCGTGTTTTAGGTTTTGGAGGTCGAATTTTAATTACCGACAAAAAGGCCGCCAAATATGTGAATTCTCCCGAGAGCGAGATTTACTATAAAAGTAAGGTGTTATACGGTATTCACCTCGCGAAACAAAGTATAGCAAAAGAGGATAATTGCTATTTGGTTGAAGGTTATACCGATGTGATTCAGTTTCATCAAACAGGAATCCATAATGTGGTGTCTTCCTCAGGGACGGCATTAACCTCCGAGCAAATTCGTTTGATTAATAGGTTAACCAAAAACATCACCGTACTTTTTGATGGTGATGCTGCAGGGATGCGCGCCTCTCTTCGTGGAATTGACTTAATCCTTGAGCAGGGAATGAATGTTAGGGTTTGTACGTTTCCAGAAGGGGAAGATCCAGACAGCTTTGCTAAGCAAAATACCTTAGAAGAATTATCGGATTATTTAAATAGTAATGCGAAAGATTTTATACAATTTAAGGCTTCAGTATTGTTTGAGGAGTCTAAAAATGATCCGATTAAAAAGGCTGAAACGGTTAGAGATATCGTTAATAGTATTTCTAAGATTCCAGATCGTATAAAAAAGGAAATTTACATTCAGGAGTGCGCTAAAATCATGGACATTAGTGAAGCCGTGTTGTTTTCAACTTTAGCCCAGATTAATAAAAAGGACAATCAAGACGTAAATAAAAGAGAACAACCGGATCAACAGGCTTTTGAAGTAATAAAAAACCAAGAGGCTCCGAAAAAAGTTGACGTTCAGTACATTTTAGAACGAAAAATAATTGAGCTTTTATTGCTCTATGGTGATAAAACCAAAGATTTTGAAGATTTAGTTCTTAAGGAATCCGAGAGTGGTGAGTTAGAATTAGAACCTGTTATTCAGCAAGCTAAAGTGTTTGAAAAAATATTTTTAGACCTGCAAGATGATGAGATGGAATTTAGTAATCCGCAGTTTAAATTGATTTACTACACGATTATTGAAAGGTTGAACCAAGAGGCCGAATTCGATTTGAAATCCTTTGTAAATTCTGTCGATCAAGACATGGCCAACGAAATCACTTCTATTTTAATGGAGGATGAACGCTATACGCTTGATAATTGGAATCGCATGGATATTTTTCCTAAAGAAAAGGAAACCACCATAGCTCAAATTGTAAGTGAAACGATATTGAGTTTGCGGTGTTTCCTAATTGATCAAAAAGTAAAAGGTTTCCAACAGGAAACCCTACAAAATAAAATAGACACGAATAGAAATATACTTGAAGAAGTAAAAGACTATTCGAGTCTAAAAATGTTATTGTCAAGAAAACTTAACCGCGTTTTATAATTGCTGAGTTAGTTTCGCTTGATTAACTAAATCAACTAAGTTAGTAACTTTTAATTTACGCATTAAACGTGCTTTGTAAGTACTAACTGTTTTTTCGTTAATATCTAATTCCTTTGAAATTTCTTTGTTTTTCTTACCAATAGTTAGAAGTTTTAATACTTCAGATTCTCTGGTTGAAAGTTTCTTGTAAAAAGCTCCTCCTTTATTTACTCGAGAACCAAAGGCTAACTGTTGGGTTAAGTCATTGCTTAAGTAAATACCACCATCAGCTACCTTTAAGATGGCTTCATTAATGGTAATAACATTAACCGATTTATTTAAATATCCAGCAGCTCCAGCTTTTATAGCGTTTATAGCATAAACTTCTTCTGGCTGAGCACTAAAAATAATCGTTTTAATGTCTGGGTAGTCATTTTTTAAATAACGCAAAACAGTTAATCCATTAAGTTTTGGAAAATCTGTTTCCGTTAGAATAATGTCTACTGGGTTCTTCTTTACAAATTCTAAGATGGCATCGCCATCGTCTACGCTACCAACAATATTAATGTTAGGAGATGCCGAGAAAAGTACTTCGAGTCCCTTTCTTGTAATCGGGTGATTGTCTGCTATTAATAAATTTATCATAATTTTAAGAGAGCTTCGTTTTAAGTAACAGATTAGAGAGCGCGTTACTTTGAGAGATAAAGCCTACTGCAAAAGTAATGATTTTATACATTAATTGCAATTCTTATGATAAATTTGTAGGTATTTTACAGATTGGTATAGGAATCATTTTGTGTTTATTGGCATTGTTGAAACGTTTGTAAATGTTAAATACCTCTTGTTTTCTGTCGGAAAAGTCGCTAGAAACCTTGCCTTCGGCATCCATTTGCATGGCCCATTCTAATTCTGGGTAGCTGGCTCCAATTTGATCTTCATCACTTCTTGCATCGCCAAATAATCCATCACTTGGGGTAGCATTTAATATAGATTCAGGAACATTTAAGGCTTTTCCAAGTTCGTAAACTTCCGATTTTAGTAAATCGGCAATCGGACTCAAATCAACACCACCATCACCATACTTCGTATAAAAGCCAACACCAAAATCTTCCACTTTGTTCCCAGTTCCTGCAACAAGAAGCTTGTAGAGGCCTGCGTAGTAATAAAGTGTTGTCATACGTAATCTCGCTCGCGTATTGGCTAAAGCCATATCTATAGTTGCTTGATCGCCATCAAAAAATACTTCTGTCTTAAATTCTTCAAATACAGGCGTTAAATCTGTTCTGGTTTCGCTAACATTATCAAAACGCTCTTTGAGTTGTGCAATGTGTTCTTGGGCTCTAGATACATGACTTTCTGCTTGGTGTATTGGCATTTCAATACATAAGACATTAAGTCCTGTTTTGGCGCATAAAGTCGAGGTGACTGCAGAGTCGATGCCTCCAGAAATCCCTATTACAAAACCATTTACTCCAGCTTTAGTAGCATAATCTTTTAGCCAATTTACGATGTGATCAATTACTTTTTCTGTTTGCATTTTAAATGAATTTAAGTCAAAGAATAGTACCTTTGCAAACAAAAATAACCCAAACACTTAATTAATAAAAATTTATGGCCTTTAAGTTTTTAATGAAATTATTGCTTGTGTTTGTTTTAGCAACAGTGGTTTCTTGTAAGACTGAAAATGGTTTAGAGCACAGCATCGCTAAAATAAATACCGATATACAAGTAGAGCGCTTTGATAGGTTATTTGCTGAAACCACTCCGGAAAATTTAGGGAAGCTAAAACAGGACTATCCGTTTATGTTTTCAAATAAATATCCAGATACCTTTTGGTTGGAGAAGAAAGAGGATTCATTACAGGTAGAATTGTTTGGTGAAGTCAATCAAACTTTTACTAGTTTTGATCCTGTGGAATTCGAAATCGAATCTCTGTTTAATCATCTAAAATATTACTTTCCAGAATTTAAGGTACCAAGAGTTATTACTGTTACCAACGATGTGGATTATAGAAACCGTGTTATTGTTACCGATACCATCGCTGTTATTGCACTCGACGCTTATCTTGGTCGTGACCATAAATATTATGGTAGTATTCCCATGTATTTGAGGGAACAACTTGATAAAAAACAAATTGTTGTTGATATGGCTACGGCCTATTCCGAGAAGATTATCTTTCAACCTAAGCGTAAGTCCTTTTTAGATGAAATGATATACTTCGGAAAACAACTCTACTTTAAAGATGTCATACTTCCTTTTAAAACTGAGGCCGAACGTATAGGGTATACAGAATCGCAATTGGATTGGGCTAAAGTTAACGAAGCTTATATTTGGCGTTATTTTGTAGAGCGCGAACTCCTATTTAGTACCGATTCAAAGCTTCCGAGCCGTTTTATAAATCCAGCACCGTTTTCTAAGTTTTATCTTGCCGAAATTGATGCAGATTCTCCAGGACAGATTGGTCAGTACATAGGCTGGCAAATTGTTAGAGCTTATATGGAAAATAATGAGGTGTCTTTTAAAGACATGCTCCAAAAAAGTAGTGAAGAAATTTTTAATAACTCAAAGTTTAAACCACGTAAATAATGGCCAATACACATAAATCTAGAATTGAACTTAATGTAGAACTTGATGAAAACCGTATTCCTGAAACCCTGCACTGGACGGCAGAAGATGGAGGCATTACTAATGAAGAAGCAAAAGCTATGATGCTTGCTGTTTGGGATGCAAATGCTAAGGAAGCCCTACGAATCGATTTGTGGACAAAAGATATGCCTGTTGATGATATGAAAGTATTTTTTCATCAAACTTTAGTGTCTATGAGTGATACGTTTTATCGTGCGACACAGGATGAAAAAATGAGTGCCACAATGAAGGATTTCTGTGACTATTTTGCAGAGAAGCTGGAGCTGAAGAAAAATTAATCTTTATTGGTTTTTCATTCAGAAGAGTTGTTAGCGTCTTGAATTTCTTTTTCTAGATGATCTAAATAGAGTATGCCGCTTAAGTGGTCTATTTCATGCTGAAAAATCACCGCGGTAAACTTTTCTACAGTTTCTTTCCTATGTTCGTTATCCATCGTATCGTATTCAATATCTATTTGGTTGGAGCGACAGTTTAAAACGTCACTACGGTTTGGAATGGATAAACAGCCCTCTTTTACGGTTTGTTTTCTTTTAGAATAACGGGTTATTTTAGGGTTTAAGTACACCTCAAAAGGAATATTCTCTTTATCAAAACGCTGTACCCAAATAATTTGTTTTAAGACCCCAACTTGCGGTGCTGCGATACCAACACCTAAAGACATGCTATCGCGAACGGTAGCATAAAGCCTGCTTACAAAATGCTTAATTACTGGATCTGTCGGATCTGCTTTTATAGCTTTACTTTTAGTTCGAAGTAGTACGGAATCTTGTTTATTGGTGATTTTGTAAACACGCATAGGGGTTAAGCTATCCGCACTCATAATGAGTTTTGTTTCTTCTTCAGAGAAGGAATGTGATGATGAACAACTCACCACTAGAAATGCAACTAGTAGTATAAAGAAAAAATACTTCATTAAATATGGATTAAGCTAAGTGTTGTTTGTATCCAATTTAGTGAAAATAAATGACTTGTGAATACAAATTTATGAGACACCTTTCTGAGAAGAATGCTTAAACAGACTATGCTGCCTAAACAAAATTTACCACTCGTTAATGCGGTTAGAGTCTAATTTTACAAAAATGAAAATCAATATGGTAAAGGCCCACAGACCCGATCCCCCATAACTAAACATGGGCAAAGGAATACCAATGGTTGGAATTAAGCCCATCACCATACCAATATTAATCATGAAATGGATAAAAACGATACCGGCAACACTGTATCCATAAATTCTACTAAACTGTGATTTTTGTAATTCCGCTAAATGAAGAATTCTTAATAATAATAGCAGAAAAGTAATCACAACCATACTACTCCCTATAAAGCCCCATTCTTCACCTACGGTGCTAAAAATGTAGTCTGTATGCTGTTCTGGAACAAACTTTCCTGTAGTTCGCGTACCTTGCATAAATCCTTTTCCCCATAGACTACCTGAACTTATGGCTTTTTCAGATTCGTTAAGGTTGTATGCAAACGTATGTTTCATTCTTTCAAGCTTTATAGGGTCTTTTTCAAGGCGTAGCCATAAGCTTATTCTGTCTTTTTGATGGGGTTGTAATACGTTGTTATAGAATATTTTGATACTAAAAGATATCGCGATTGCACCAATCAACATTAAAATTAAGTGGTGAATTCTAAATTTCTTTTTGTTAAAAAAGTAAATAGTTATGGTGACTACTGCAGCCAATACTGAAGTGATAACGGCCCCAAATTTTAATGATAAAATGGTTATTAAAATGAGTGACACCGCAATGTTTAAATAAAATTTTGGCAACCCCTCTCGATATAAAACAAAGAAGAAAGCACCATATACAATCGTACTTCCTGTGTCATTTTGAAGTAACACTAATACGGCAGGTGTTGCGATAATAGCAAAAACTTTAAGTTGATCTTTAAAGAAAGACATATTGGTGTTAAGGTCGCTTACATATTTCGCTACGGCCAATGCGGTAGCAGCTTTAGCGAATTCACTGGGTTGCAAAGTAAAGCTTCCAATCCCATACCAAGAGGTGGCTCCGTTTACATTTTTTCCAAAAATAAAGAGGCCTACCAACGAGAGCATGGATATGATATAAATCACGCTAGCAAAACGTTCATAGAACTTGGCATCAATTGCTAAAATAAAAACAATCATGACAAGGGTAAAGGCTATGAAAGCAAGTTGCTTACCGTAAGGTTGGGAGAAATCAAAATAATTTACTTCGGTGCCTACATGGGATGCAGATAGTATATTTAGCCACCCAAAACCAGCTAATAAAAGAAATAGTAAAATTGTAATCCAATCGAATTTAAAATATCTATTTGTCTCCCTTACCATCCTTTTTCGTATTATCTAGTGCATCTACTTTAGCCTTCAGTTTGTGGTATTCCTCATCTGAAACAACCTGGAATGCAGAGTGACCGTTTATTCCAAAAGGTTTTCCAGAATATGGTTTTGCATATTCTGCTTCTAAGCTGTGTTTAAGTAGCCAGGTTTCTAAATCTGTTCTTGTGATGTAGCCTTTAATATGTTTTTCAATCATTAAACTGGCAATTTTTCCAGCATATCGACTTCCCCAATAGCCATTTTCAACAAACACAGCTATAGCAATTTTCGGATCGTCTTTTGGTGCAAAAGCAAGAAAAATGGAATGATCGGTGAGCTGCATTTTCACGCCATCTACTTTGGTAAAATTTTCTACAGTACCTGTTTTACCACAAATATCAATGTCTTTCACTTGTAACGCAGCAGCCGTACCTCTTCTGTATACTTGTAGCATGCCTTCAATTACTGGCTCGAAATGTTGCTTGTCAATAGTCGTGTGTTTAGGCACGGTAAATTGATCAGGTAACGTTTCGTTTTCTATTTTTTTAATGATATGTGGGGTATAAAAGTGTCCGCGATTAGCAATGGCAGCGGCCATATTAGCCAATTGTATAGGAGTCGTAGCAACTTCACCCTGTCCGATAGCATTGGAAACCGTATATGAGGAATAAAACGTTTTAGGATAGGCGTATTTATAGTATTCACGGTCTGGAATTCTTCCTTTTTGACCAACAAATAAATCGTTATTTAAGTATTCTCCTAATCCAAAACTTTTAGCATGTTCGGCCCAAACATCTATACCTTTAGAAGCATTTCCATTTTTATCTAATATTTTACGATAAACTGTAGCGAAATAGGCATTACAAGAGTGTTGTATACCAGAAATTAAATTATTTCTCGTACCATAAGCACAGTGGCATTTCATGAAGCTTCTTCCATAATGGTAACCACGATAGCATGTAACGATATCTGGTGGTGACATAACCCCTTCTTGTAAAGAAATTAAAGCGTTCATCAGTTTAAAAGGTGATCCCGGAGAGTAAACACCTTGTAAACTTCTGTTGAAAAGCGGTTTGGCTATAGAGTCATTGTAGAGTTTGGTGAAGTTTTTTGAGCGATCCCTTCCAACTAAAATATTAGGGTCGTAAGTAGGAGCTGCTACCATGGCTAGAATTTCTCCAGATGCAGGTTCAATGGCAATAACCCCTCCACGTTTGTTTGTCATTAAGATCTCACCATAGGCTTGCAAGTCGGCATCAATAGTAATCGTGATGTCTTTTCCAGGCTCTGGAATGGTGTCGTATTGTCCGTCCTTGTAAGGTCCAATATCTCTGTTAAATCGGTCTTTTTGGATGAATTTGATGCCTTTAACACCACGTAGGGTTTTTTCGTAAGAGGCTTCAACGCCTTGCTTACCTATCAAATCACCCATTTTGTAGTAAGGTTGTTTCTCTATAGTACGATTGTTTACTTCTCCAAGATCCCCTAAAACATTAGCTCCTATAGTGGTTTCGTAATTTCTTAAAGACCTTTTTTGAATATAAAATCCATGAAATTTTCGCATTTTTTCTTGTAAAACAGCGTAATCTTCTTTGGATAAATGCGAAACAAAAACTGAAGGAAGTCTTGGTGAATAGTGTTTGGCTTTATTAAATTGTTTCAGAAAGCGGGCTTTATCTATTTTTAACAAGGAGCAGAACTCTAAAGTATCTAAAGGTTCAACTTCACGAGGAATGACCATCACATCGTAAGACGGTTGGTTGGCAACAAGGAGTTTGCCGTTTCTGTCAAATACAAAGCCTCGTTTGGGGTAGTCGTAAACTTTCCTAATCGCATTATCTTCAAATAGACTGTGAGAACCTCCACTATAAATTTGTAGGTAAAAAAGTCTAGATATAAAGATTAGGGCAACTACAATTATGGTGATAAATAATAAAAATTGTCTCATTTAATTTTCCGACTAAAAATAATGGTCATTAAAACGCCTAATAAAATAGTAAATATACTTGAGTATAACGTTTTTTCTAGGATTAAAATTATTTTTGAAAAACTAAAAACCTCCAATAAAAATAAAATAAAATGATGGGTTACCGTCAGTAAGGAAAAATAAGTTAGCTTGGATCCAAACTCTACGGTGTTAAATTTAATGATTTGGTGTTCAAACATACTTCCGAAAGCAAATTTCAAAAATAACGGTCTTGCGTATGCTACAAAAACCGATGCTCCGGCATGAATACCTCCAGAATCTAGAAAAATATCCAAAATTAACCCTAACAAAAAACTTAGTATAATTATAGCTAAACGGTTATTTTTTATAGGGAATAAGGCAATGAAAAGGATGTATAAATAAGGGTTTATATATCCTAAAAAATTAATATGATTTAATATTAAAACCTGTAAAATGATTAGAACGATAAAACGGACGGTATGAACGGATAAAATACTATTCATCTGCACTGTCGTTTAAAAGGTTTTTTATTTCCTCTGATCCTAAATTTTCGATAATATAAACATGTTCAAGATTGGTCATATCATTAAATAACTTAATCTTAATTTCATAGTAATTTTCGGCACGGTCTAAATTAAAATCGTTTACGGTACCAATAGGGACACCTTTAGGAAATATAAACGAACGACCAGAGGTTATAATGGTGTCTCCAACTTGAACAGGCGCTATTTTAGGAATATCTATTAGCTTGATAAAAGCAGGTGAATCGGCTTCCCAAATTAACGTGCCAAAATGATTGGTCTTTTTTAACTGCGCACTAATTCTACTCGTTGTGTTTAGAATGGAGAGTACACTGGCATAGTTTGCACTTGTTTTTTCAATAATTCCAATAATACCTTTTGAGGAAATAACACCAAAATCCTGCTGAATACTATCCGAATAGCCTTTGTTTAGAGTGATAATATTATTTGCAATGTTATAGCTGTTTTTAATAACTTTTGCGGTAAAGACTTTGTAATTGTGATCGTACGAAGCGGTATCTGTGAAAATAGAATCGGATGTTGCGACATTGTTGTAAAGAGCATCACGAAGGTTTCTATTTTCTTCAGACAATAAGTCATTTTGCGTGTTTAAATCTAAATAACTATTAATATGATGAAAAGATTCGTAAAAACCACCTGTGAAAAAATTGGCAGAATTAATAAACTTACTGGTATGGTACGAATGAGATAAAATTGTAAAGGTTAGCGAGATACAAAACAGCAACAAAAACAGTAAAAAGTTTTTAAACCGAATTATAAAATTAATAATTTGCTGCATGGTGTTTTATAAAGAATCTTATTTGATCAATACGCTTTTAAATTTAGGTAGGTTTTTAAGTGTAATACCCGTACCTCTAACTACAGCTCTTAATGGATCTTCAGCAATATATACTGGTAAATCTGTTTTTTGAGATAAACGTTTGTCTAAACCACGTAGCATAGAGCCTCCTCCTGCTAAATAAATTCCTGTATTGTAAATATCTGCAGCTAATTCTGGAGGTGTTTGAGATAAGGTTTCCATTACGGCATCCTCAATTCTTAAAATCGATTTATCTAGGGCTTTAGCAATTTCTCTATAAGAAATAGATACTTGTTTAGGTTTACCAGTAAGTAAATCTCGTCCTTGAACACTCATATCCTCTGGAGGTAATTCCAAATCTTCAGTAGCAGCACCAATTTGAATTTTTATCTTTTCAGCCGTACGTTCACCAACATATAAATTGTGTTGTGTACGCATGTAATACACGATATCACTAGTAAACACATCACCTGCAATTTTAACCGATTTGTCGCAAACAATACCACCAAGGGCAATAACAGCAATTTCGGTAGTACCACCACCTATATCCACTACCATATTTCCTTTAGGTTGCATGATGTCTACACCAATACCGATAGCTGCAGCCATTGGTTCGTGAATTAAGTAAACTTCTTTTCCATTAACGCGTTCTGCACTTTCTTTTACCGCACGCATTTCAACCTCTGTAATTCCAGAAGGAATACAAATTACTAATCGTAAAGCAGGGGTAAAGAACTTCTTTTTTAATGCTGGAATGTTTTTAATAAACATACTCATCATTTGTTCTGAAGCATCAAAATCGGCAATCACACCATCTTTTAACGGGCGAATGGTTTTAATGTTCTCATGAGTTTTACCTTGCATTAAGCTGGCTTCTTGACCAACGGCTATAATTTTTCCTGAAATCCTATCTCGAGCAACTATGGAAGGCGCATCAACTACGACTTTGTCGTTGTGTATAATAAGAGTATTCGCGGTACCTAAGTCCATCGCAATTTCCTCGGTAAGGAAGTCAAAAAAGCCCATGTGCTAATAGTAGTTTAATAGTAGATTAAAAACGAATTCCGTAAATGTAATAAAAGTATATAAATATACACCTTTTACCGACTTCATTTTATGATTAAAATATAAGTTCTGAATCTTATACGATATTCATCGGTTTTTAGATGCTAGGAAAACATTTAAAAACCGATGAGATCGTTTTTGTTTTAAAATTTAGTGTTTGAAATGACGCGTTCCTGTCATGACCATGGCCACATCATTCGCGTTGCAATAATCAATACTTAACTGGTCTTTTATAGATCCTCCTGGTTGGATAACCGATGTGATTCCAGCGTTTTTAGCAATTTCTACACAGTCTGGGAAAGGGAAAAATGCATCACTTGCCATAGCCGCTCCATTTAAATCGAAGTTAAAGGATTCTGCTTTATGAATGGCTTGTTGTAAGGCATCTACACGACTTGTTTGTCCAGTACCGCTAGCACATAATTGATTGTTTTTTACAAGTACAATAGTGTTGGATTTGGTATGCTTACAAATTTTTGAAGCAAATAATAAATCGTCAATTTGAGCTTGCGTTGGTGCTAAATTAGTCACGTTTGTAAGATCTTCAGCTTTATCTGTAATGTTGTTTCTGTCTTGAACTAAAACGCCGTTTAGACAGCTTCTTACATTCGTTTGTGGTAATTCAATATCGTGAATAACTAATAAAATTCGATTCTTTTTACCTTGAAGTAATTCTAAAGCTTCCGCTGAAAAAGAAGGTGCGATAACCACTTCACAGAATAATTTATGAATCTCTTCTGCCGTAGCTAAGTCAATTTCAGTATTACAAATTAAAACCCCTCCAAAAGCTGAAACAGGGTCGCCAGCTAAGGCGTCTACATAAGCTTGATGTAAGGTGTCACGCTGTGCTAAACCACAAGCATTGTTATGTTTTAAAATGGCAAAAGTAGGCGCTTCGTTTTTAAACTCGTTCATTAAATTAACGGCAGCATCAACATCTAATAAGTTGTTGTAGCTTAACTCTTTTCCGTTCAGTTTCGTGAATAGTTCATCGAAATTACCAAAGAAATAGCCTTTTTGGTGAGGGTTTTCACCATAACGAAGCACTTTACCGTTTTGATCACTAATTTTTAATACAGTTTCTTCATTATTTTGGTTGAAATAGTTGAAGATGGCCGTATCGTAATGCGAAGACACATTAAAAGCTTTACCAGCAAAACGTTTTCTGTCTTCTTCAGAAATGCTTCCGTTGTTTTTAGAGATGATTTCTAAAAATTCAGCATAATCGTTAACTGAAGATACACAAATAACGTCTGCATAATTTTTAGCAGCAGCACGAATTAAAGAAATACCTCCAATATCAATTTTTTCAATAATATCTTGGTTACTTGCTCCTGAAGCTACTGTTTTTTCAAAAGGATATAAATCAACAATAACCACATCAATTTGTGGAATGTCGTATTCTGATAATTCGGCAACATCACCCTCGTGATTTTGTCTATTTAAAATACCACCAAAAACTTTCGGGTGTAATGTTTTAACACGTCCACCAAGAATAGAAGGGTATGAGGTCACATCTTCTACAGGAACAACGTTAATACCTAAATCGTTAATAAATTTTTCGGTACCACCAGTAGAGTAAATGGTAACACCTTGTTTGTTAAGTTCTTTAACTATGGGCTCTAAACCATCTTTACTGAATACTGAAATTAAGGCCGACTTAATTGTTTTTTCGTTGCTCATTTCTATTGTGTTATGTTTTTAATTATTCGTTATTAAAAATAACTTTATGTTGTTTATCAGTGTGTTACACTGGGTTTTGAAAATAAGTGCAAAAGTACTTATTTCTTCTAAAAAACAAGCTGTGATTTGTTAAAAAAAGACAATTAGAATTTGAGATTTATGGATGCGTTTCAGAACTTCTGCTTGAAATAAATGCGACTATGTTTTATTTTTACTTGCTAAAGTATGCTTGCTACTTTTTCGCAAACAAATTCTAAAAACTGTTCGTCTAATTCTGTAAAAGGATCAGCGGTATTAGAGTCAATATCAATTTGTCCTATGTTTTTACCATTTACAAAAATAGGGATGACTATTTCGGCTTTAACGGTAATGCTACAAGCAATATAGTTGTCTTGAGCTTTTACATCGGGCACAACAAAGTTCTTGTTACTTAATGCGACTTGTCCGCAAATACCTTTTCCGAAGGGAATAATTGTATGATCTGTAGGTTCGCCTACATAAGGGCCAAGGTGAAGTTCTTCTTTTGAAGGGTGACTAAAATAAAAGCCTACCCAATTGTAATAGGCGATATTTTTTTCGAGTAATTCACAAATACTGTATAAGCGTTCATCAACCGTTTTTATCTCATTTGAAATAATGGCTTCTACTTGTGGTTTTAATGCTTCAAAAATCATAATTTTAAAAGTTTTGGTAAAAGTATTTAAAAAGACGTAATTTGAACTTTCATTAAGATAAGATTAATACATTTCTTAATCTGAAATTCTATGACAAAGGAGTCGAAAATATAAAAATTGAAGAAAAATCAGTGTCATCACTTTTAAAAAAAAACAAGGCGGTTATTAGATTTATACTCACCTTTTTAGTAGTATATATTACCTTATCGGTCATTTATAGTTTTTATTTGAAGCTTTCCGATGGTAGCGTTTTTTATCCTGATTATTTAACCCATTTGGTAGGCCTACAATGTGTAGAATTACTAGAGTTTTTTGGTTATTCTAGTGAGGTGGTTAAGCATCCTAATGAGCCCTCTTTAAAACTTATTGTAAACGGGCAGTATTTAGCGCGTATTATCGAAGGTTGTAATGCCTTTAGTGTTATTATTTTATTTGCGTCTTTTATTATAGCATTTTCAACAAGACTAAAACCAACCCTTATTTATGTGCTAACGGGAAGTGTTTTAATTTACATCGTAAATTTATTTCGTATTACCATTTTGGGGATAGGGATGTTTCATTATCCAAAGTATGAAGAGGTCTTGCACAATATCATTTTTCCAGGAATTATTTATGGAATGGTATTTTTACTTTGGGTAATTTGGGTTAATATGTTTTCTAATTTAAAGAAGAGTAATGTCGCGAATTAATAAAATGATACTGCTTTCTGTTCTATTTCTATTGCTAATATTAATTCGATATTTTGAAGGCAGCCTGTTTTACGATCCGTATTTGTCTTTTTTTAAAGCTGATTATTTATATATAGATAGCCCGCGTAGGGAATTGGCTAAACTGGTTGGTTTTACTTCATTGAGGTATTTTTTAAATAGCATAATTTCATTAGCCATTATAGCTGTGATATTTAGAGATAAAAATATGGTCAAGTTTTCTGGAATTCTTTATATCCTAGCTTTTGTCGTTATTATGATAATCTATTTATATTTTGTAGTGCATCCTAGACAAGAGGATTATTACATGTTTTTTAATGTACGACGGTTTTTAATTCAACCCATCATTTTAATATTGCTGTTGCCAGCGTTTTACTACCAAAAAATGATAAAATGAAAGTCTTTTAGAATGTTAAACATTTTAAAAAACCATTTATTAGTTGGTCATTTTTGTAGTTTTGTAGCGTGATAAAGTTAATGTTACATAAAGTATTTACAAGTTTGCTAGCCTTAATCGTATTGTTTTCAACGGTTTCATTTACTATTGAAAAGCATTTTTGCGGTGATGTGTTAGTAGATGTCGGGGTTTTTGTTGAAGCTGAAAAATGCGAAATGGAACCTTTAGAAGTACTGATGCAGAAAAACTGTTGTAAAGATGAAGTTGATGTTGTTATAGGACAAGATGAACTGAGTATGTCATCTATAGATGATTTAGATTTTGAGCAACAACAATTTCTTTACGCTTTCACTTACAGCCTTATTTTTGGTTTTGAAAGCTTACCAAAACAAAAGGTTCCTCATGCCAATTATTCACCACCCCTTATAGTTTCCGATATTCAGGTGTTAGATCAGGTTTTCATCATTTGATTTATAATTCATTATCCAATTTTTTAAAAAGAACACGCATATTCTAATTGTTAAGCGTGGCAAGTGGTTTGTAACCACGAAAATTATTTGAATTAAAAATTAAATGTCATTAAATATGAAACCTATTATATTTATGCTTTTACTGATGCCAGCCTGGCTCTTTTCGCAAGACCAACTAGAAGGCGTCATATTAGAAGCAGATAAAGAAAACAAAAACCTTGTTCTAGCAGGAGCAAATGTCTATTGGCTCAATACTACCGTTGGAGCCGTAACAGATATTGATGGAAAGTTTAAAATTCCTTATCAATCCGATTATAAAAAACTTGTTGTCAGTTTCATCGGTTTTCAAACCGATACCATTTCCGTAAGCAGTGCAAAACCCATAAAGCATTGGTTGAAACCAACTGATAATTTAGAGGCCATTACTGTGACATCCCGTAAACAGGCCACAGCAAAATCATATTTGAAAGCCACCAATACTTTTACCGTGAGTAGCGATGAGTTACTAAAAGCGGCTTGCTGTAATCTTGCCGAAAGTTTTGAAACCAACCCCTCAATAGATGTGAATTTTGCCGATGCCCTAACAGGAACACGACAAATAAAAATGTTGGGACTAACGAGTCCGTATATTTTAATAGCTACTGAAAATATACCTTCCATCCGTGGTGCGTCACAAGCCTTTGGTTTGAGTTTTATTCCGGGAACTTGGGTAGAGAGTATCCAAATTACAAAAGGTGCAGGAAGTGTGGTTAACGGATATGAAAGCATAGCTGGGCAGATAAACGCAGAGTTAGTTAAGCCAGCGACCGACGATCGTGTATACGTAAATGGTTACGGTGCTTCTAGTTTACGTACGGAGTTAAATACCCATATTAACAAAAAAGTTAGTGAACGCTGGGATACAGGATTGTATTTACACGGTAATTCGCATCAAGCTGAACATGATGTAAACCACGATGGTTTTCTGGATATGCCTAAGTATAATCAGATTAATGTGATGAATCGCTGGCAATACACCAATCTAGAAAAGGGACTAGTTAGTTTTATTAATTTAAAGTTTTTAAATGATGAAAAACAAACGGGACAATTAAATTTTGATCCTCATACTGATAAACTGACAACCAATGCTTGGGGAAGTGAGATTGATACACGTCGTTATGAAGTTTCCGGAAAAATTGGGTACGTCAATCCTAATATTCCTTATCAAAGTATCGGTGTTCAAGCGGCTTTTAGTAGTCATGAACAGGAATCTTATTTTGGTTTAAATACCTATAATATTACTCAGAATAGTTTGTATACCAATGCCACATATAATTCCATTATTAGCGATTCAAGACATAAAATTAAAACGGGATTGAGTTATACTTACGATCATTATGATGAGTTTGTAAATGCCCTAAACCTGGATAATAATTATGAAAGAACAGAATACGCTATAGGTGCATTTTTTGAGTATAATTACGATAATTTGGAAAAACTTAACTTAACCGCTGGTGTGCGTATCGATCATCATAATTTGTTAGGCACTTTTATAACGCCTAGATTTCATGCTAAATATACACCATGGGAAAAGTCGGCCTTCCGTATGTCTTTTGGTCGTGGTAAGCGAAGTGCTAATATTTTTGCTGAAAATCAAAATATGTTTGCTACGTCTCGTACCTTTAATATATTGAATTCAAATGGAAATATTTACGGATTAGATCCTGAAATTGCTTGGAATTACGGGGTATCTTACTTACAAGGTTTTAATTTATTTGGAAGAAAAGCCGATATCACTTTAGACTACTACAAAACCGATTTTACAAATCAGGTGGTTGTAGACTATGAAAACCCATTAGAGGTTAATTTTTATAATTTAGAAGGTAAAAGTTATGCGAATAGTTTTCAGGCTGAAATGAATTACAATGCTTTTGAACAATTCGATATGAGGTTAGCTTATAAATATTATGAAGTTAAAACGGAATATAAGTCTGGGCTGCTAGATAAACCTTTAGTGCCTAAACATCGTTTGTTTGCTAATCTATCTTATGAAACACAACTTAGTGAAGATGGCAAGCATTGGAAGTTCGATACCACTTTTAATTGGTTGGGTGAACAGCGCTTTTCTTCTACAGCAAGTAATCCTGTAGCGTATCAATTACCGGAATATACGCCTACTGTGACAACCTTAAATGCACAGGTGACTCGCGTTTTTTCTCCGAAATTTGAGATCTATGTAGGGGGTGAAAATATAACCAATGTGAGGCAACCAAACCCGGTTATGGCAGCAAACGACCCATTTGGAGCGAATTTTGATACTACTTTTGTGTACGGACCTATATTTGGGAGCTTGTATTATGCAGGTTTCCGTTTAAAACTATAATACTATAACAATTAAAAACAATTAAAATGAAAAAAACAATATTTCTTATCATGTGTCTTATAGGGACTTTATCTTTCGCGCAAAACAAAAATGCTAGAGCAACCGTAGAAGTTGACGGTGTTTGTTTAATGTGTAAGACGCGTATTGAAAAAGCCTGCTTTAAAACCAAAGGGGTAAAATCTGCAGTATGGGATGTGAAAACCCATGAACTTAGTTTGATTTATGATGAAAGAAAAACAGATTTAGAAACTATAAAAGCGAGTGTACTTGAGGTGGGTCATGATACTAAAGACCAAAAAGCGACCGATGAAGCTTATGCAAGTGTTCACCCTTGTTGTAAGTATCGTGATGAAGCTGTAAAAGACGATCATAACGAAGATACGGATTAATTCATCTTTTTAAACTATTATAAAGTATAAAGCCTCTAAGGTGTCATGTCTTAGAGGTTTTTTTCTGAACCACCCAGATGTAAGTGTATTCTTTAGTGATAGCGTTGCTTTCACGTCGTGTTTTGTAGGTCTTATACTTCGGTTTTGCGGTTTATCGTGTTAAAACTTTCAATTTATTTAGATTTGTTTTAAATAGTTTGCTGATATTAATAGGAGCAGTTATTTTTGCCGGAAATTACTATTTATAATTAGTTTAAATAAGATTTAGATTTTAAGGATGAAGCAACTTTTGGTAGTTATGCTAATTTGGGGTACCTGGTTTACACAGTCAGTTTGGTCTCAAGATAAAAAAAGTGGTCACTTGCAAGGAACGGTTACTACAGAAAATAAGACCCCATTGATAGGCGTCGATGTTGTCCTGTTGCAAACCGGAATTGGGAGTATTACAAATGCCGAAGGGGGGTACAAAATTCAAAATTTACCAGAAGGAACTTATACCGTACAATTTAGTTATATAGGCTTTGTGACCCAGAAAATTACGGTTGCTATTAAAGCCAATGAGACTGTAACTGAAAACATAAGTTTAACCGAAGATGTTACAGAAATTGACGAAGTGACAATAAGAGGCCGCTCTAAAGTCCAAACTGTAGAGCGACAACCGTATACCGTAAAGGCGATTTCCGCAAAACCGTTTTATAATTTGTCTACCGATGTTCAAAGCGTTTTAGGTCGTGTAGAAGGAGTAAAAATTAGAGAAGAAGGTGGTTTAGGATCAAATTCTGAATTTTCATTATTTGGTTTTTCAGGGAATCAGATTAAGTTCTTTATCGATGGGATTCCTATGGATAATTACGGATCGTCTTTAGGTTTAAACACCATTCCTGTTACAGCTATTGAACGTATCGAAGTCTACAACGGCGTTGTGCCAGTGTATTTAGGTACTGATGCTTTGGGGGGCGCGGTAAACATAATCACGAAACAAAATAATAATTTTTTAGATGCAGCTTACACTATCGGATCGTTTAACACACATCGAGCTGAGGTAAATGGCGCTTATACCAATTTGAAAACAGGGTTTACGCTTCGAGGAAATTTCAATTTTAATTATTCCGATAATAATTATGAGGTATTAGCCGATATTACTGATGCCAATGGAAATATTGAAGATACACAATGGGTAGAGCGTTTTCATGATCGTTATAAATCTGGTATGGCAAAAGTGGAAGCTGGTTTTGTAAATAAAACTTATGCCGATCAGCTATTAATTGGGCTTACTGCGGCTAAAGATGAAAACGATGTGCAAACCGGAGCAACAATGGAAACAGTTTATGGCGCTATAGAACAAAACAGCGAATCGTTAATTTCAACTTTAAAATACAGTAAAGCAGATTTGTTTACAGATGGTTTAGATGCGAGTTTCTATGCAGCGTATAATGTTACAAGAACCTTTAATTTAGATACTTTAACGGGTGTGCGCTATAATTGGTTAGGCGATCGTATTTACACGGGTAGTACAGAAGGGGAGCAAGGGGATAGAAATGATGAAACTATGTCTGATAATGAAGTTACAACGCAATTCAACTTAGGGTATCAATTAAACGATACGCATACGGTTTCGTTTAATCATGCTTTTCAATATTTCAATCGAGATGTAAACGATATTTTAAATCCGGATAAAATTGAAAACCAATTTCCAAGGTCTTATTACAAAAATAATTTAGGCCTTTCGTATACCATGTCACCTAACGATAAATGGAATGCTACTTTATTTGGGAAAGGTTATTTTTTAAAGGTTGAAACTAGTAAGCAGTATAATTTTGGAACAGGAGACTCACGAATTGATGCTTATGAAAATTCACAAAACTCATTCGGTTACGGATTAGCGACCACCTATTTTATTCTAAAAAATCTTCAGATAAAAGCCTCCTACGAGCATACCTACAGAATGCCTACACCAGAAGAAGTATTTGGTGATAACCTGTTTGTAACTGCCAATCCAGAGTTAGGGCCTGAACAAAGCAATAATTTTAATGTAAATGCCAAATGGGAATTTGAACCAGCAGAAAAGCATTATGTGCAATTGGACGGGAGTTTTATTTATAGAAATGCTTCCGATTTAATTTATCAACGTGTCACAGTGGCAAGTCCGCAAACGAGTTATGCAAATTTAGCCGAGGTAAGAACAATTGGTTATGCTGGAACCCTTAATTACTCCTTTAAAGATTGGTTGCGTTTAGGTGCTAATGTCACTTATCAGGATATTACAGATCAGGCCGATTTTGTTTATAACGATTATTCTGGGCAACAACCTAATTTTCAGAAAGGATTTCGTATTCCAAATATCCCGTATTTATTCGGAAACTTAAATGCAGGTTTACAATTTAACGATGTGTTTACTAAAGATTCTAATTTAAGTGTAAACTATTTCTTCAATTATATAAAGGAATACTACTTAAGTTGGGCAGAGTATGGATCTAAAGATACCAAGAAAATTATTCCAGAGCAATCGTCTCACGATTTAGCAGTGAGTTATAGCCTTAAAAATGGCAAATACAATATTTCCTTAGAATGTAAAAATTTTACAGATCAGATGTTGTTCGATCAATACAAACTACAGAAACCAGGTCGTGCCTTTTATTTAAAATTACGATACGCATTATAATAACAATTAATAATTTAATATTTAAATACAATGAAAATAACAAGAAAAATAACAGCTTGGAGTTTAGGTCTTATGGCAGCCGTGTCAATCATGTCTTGTAGCTCGGATGATAACGACGATAATTCAGGAAATCCAGATATTACTCAAAAACCCTATGTTTTATCTTTGGCTATTCAAGGTAGTGAAGGCGGATTTACCTATTATACCATACCTTTTGAAAACGTGATGGAAGGTTCGCTAACAGCAGCTGAGGAAGGTATAGATCAACCAGGTTATTACGATTTTACTAAAGTTGATAACACACTTTATAGTATTGGAGGGTTAGACAATACCGATGTATCGGCAATTAGTCAGAATGAAGATCAAACACTTTCTACAGAAGGAAATGTGTCTTTAAGTGAAAGTATTCGTGATTTGGTAAAAGCTGACGATGAAACTTTAATTTCAGCATCAATTGCCGAGGGCGCCGTAACCTTCCGTTTGTTTGATGCAAACACTGTAAGTATTACAGAAACTATAGCTAAACCTACTAGCGACTTACATGCAGCTACAGATGCTAATCCATCATTTTCAGGGATGCGTGTCGTAGGCGATCACGTGTTTTTAAGTTATTATATGAGTAACCCAGATACATGGGCAACTAATTATACAGACCAAGCTCAGGTAGCAGTATATTCTTATCCAGAATTAGATTTCGAAAAAGTGATTACAGACGACCGCGTTGGACCCCTTGGAGGATTTAATATTAAATCTGGTTTAGAAGTTGATGAGGATGGAAACATTTATGCCATTTCGCACTCTAACCCAGCTAATGGATACAGTCAATCTACTAAACCTGCTGGAATTTTAAAAATTAATGCAGGAGAAACAGAGTTCGATCAATCATATTTCTTCGATGTTGAAGACGCTACAGGAGGAAACAACGTATCGCATTTAAAATATTTAGGTAACGGAAAAGCATTTGTAGAAGTAAATACAGCAGCAAGAGCGGAGCAGGGTACATGGTCTGATAGTCCTTTGCGTTCTGCAGTCGTAAACCTAAATGACGAAACTGTTAACTATATAGCTGGAGTGCCAGTGCATAATGGAAATGGTCGTCGTTTAGCTGCTTTACATGACGGTAACTATGTGTATTTATGTATTCCAGAGGAAGGCGGTATTTATGTATATAGAATGGATGTAAACAATTATACATCTACTAAAGGTGCTGAGGTACAAGCTAATTTTGTAGCAGGGTTTTTTAAATTCTAAAATAAACAATTAAGTAACACCTACTGGCTAAGGTTAGAAACCTAGTTAGTAGGTGTTTTTATCTTTCTATGATCCTTTTTTAAATGAATAAAAAGCAAAAAAATCCAAGTAAATTAAGACGGTTAAATGATTGGCTTCACCTTTGGTTGGGGTTAATATCTGGTATCGTAGTATTTATTGTAAGTATTACAGGATGCTTTTATGCTTTTCAGCAGGAAATTAAAGATGTTTTAGAGCCCTGGCGTTTTGTGGAGGTTCAAAACAAAACTTTTGTACCACCTAGTCAGTTGCTAGATACAGCTGCCGTTTATATGCCTAATGCGAAACCAACAGGTTTAACATATGCCAATGTTGATGGTGCTGCCGCAGTTGGTTTTGGTGGAATGGAAAACGGGAAGCGTACTTTCTCTGTAGTTTTTATGAACCCTTACACAGGTGAGTTTCTAAAAAAACAACAAACCATGGGGGGGAGTGAATTTGACTTTTTTAGATTTATAATTAACGGACATAGAGCACTTTGGTTACCTTATAATATTGGTCGTCCTATAGTTGGAGTTTGTACTTTAGTGTTCTTATTATTACTAATTACAGGACTGGTGATGTGGTGGCCAAAAAACTGGAAAAAAAGGAATCGTGATAAGAGCTTTAAAATTAAATGGAAAGCTAAATTTAAGCGTCTAAATTATGATTTACATAATGTGCTTGGTTTCTATTCCTTATTGTTCGGTTTGATTTTAGGTATTACAGGCTTGGTTTGGAGTTTTCAATGGTTCGATCAAGCTGTGTATTTTGTGGCTTCTGGAGGAGAAATAAAAGAGATGGGACACCATCATCCTCATTCCGATTTAGCGAATAAAGATCTAGTCTGGAACGACAGTATTTCACCTATGGATAAGGCCTTGTACAAAACATTAGAGATCGATAAGCGTGTGGCAGGAATCTATTTAACCCCGATTTTAGAGGACGAGGACGATCCAATTGAAATTACCGTGTATCACGATGTAGGGACGTGGTACGATCATAACGAGTATTTTTATGATAGATACACGCTGGAGCCTTTAGAACAAAAAGGCAGTAAGTTTTCTGAAGCTTCTTTCGCCGATCGATTGTCTATGATGAATTACGATATTCATATTGGTTCTATTTTTGGCTTTGCAGGAAAGATTTTTGCATTTTTAATTAGTTTGGTTTGTGCTAGTTTACCTGTTACCGGATTCTTGGTTTGGTACGGACGAAAGTTTAAGAAACAAAAAGAAGTTGTCTCCTAAAGACCTTTTTATGTAGTGTTTGAAAAGTATATTAGAGCTGTATTTATTCTAGAATACTTTTTTAAATTTAACTTCACTGTTAATTTTGGTCAACTAAACAGTGTTGATTTACTATATAAAATATAGTAATATAAGTTGTCTTACTTTCACTATTTTTGATTTATGAAAACGAACATCATAAACTTAGTATTTTTAGCCTTTATTACAACTGGTTTTGCTTCTGAAGGATTACTTTTTAATCTGAAGAATTTCAACAATACCGAACTTGTTCAAATTACTAAAGATGCATCAACTACTGAAGCATTAAAATCTCGTTTTGAAGCTATTCAAAGTGCTTTTAAAACGCAGCAGCATTTATTTTCTACTAAGCACATTTCTGAATCAAAATATTTAAGGCAATTAAAAAAGCTGCGTAAAAAGGAATTAAAACTTTTTAAGGCTGTTAAGAGGCATGAGTTTGGTTCAGATGAAATGACCGACTATAATTTTTGGCATCAGGGTGTTTTAAAATTTCCAACGCAAATCGAGCAAAAACTGTTGCAATATACTTCAAGACCATAGTGCTTTAACATCGCGGTTTTCCTCAAAAGGGTAAGTGTTCTATTGCTTTAAAGGTCTACATTTTAAAAATTTATTTGGTGTTAAGTTCGCATTTTATGTAGTTGAACTTATAGCATTTATATCGTTTTAATTTAGACATAAAAAAACGCTTCAATCCTATATTATCGGGATTGAAGCGTTTTTGTATAATCTATTTATGATGTGCTATTACATCATTCCTGGCATACCACCACCCATTGGAGGCATCGCCGGAGCGTCTTCTTTAATTTCGATTAAAGCACACTCTGTAGTTAAGATCATTCCAGCTACAGAAGCAGCGTTTTCTAAAGCAATACGTGTTACTTTTTTAGGATCGATAATTCCTGCTTTAAGCATGTTTACGTAAGATTCAGATTTAGCATCGTAACCAAAGTCTTTTTTACCTTCTAATACTTTATTGATAACTACAGAGCCTTCGCCTCCAGCATTTTCAACAATCGTTCTTAAAGGCGCTTCAATTGCTTTGTTTACAATTTGAACACCTGTAGTTTCATCTAAATTATCGGTTGTGATTTTAGCTAAAACAGCTTTTGCTCTTACTAAGGCAACACCACCACCAGCTACAATACCTTCTTCAACGGCAGCACGAGTAGCATGTAAAGCATCATCAACACGGTCTTTTTTCTCTTTCATTTCAACTTCACTTGCAGCACCAACATAAAGTACAGCAACACCGCCAGCTAATTTCGCTAAACGCTCTTGAAGTTTCTCTTTATCGTAATCTGAAGTTGTTGTTTCAATTTGTGCTTTAATTTGGTTAACACGAGCCTTAATCGTTTCACCATCTCCAGAACCGTTTACAATAGTTGTATTGTCTTTATCTACAGTTACGGTTTCAGCAGTTCCTAACATGCTTAAATCAGCGTTTTCTAAAGTAAATCCGCGTTCTTCAGAAATCACAGTTCCTCCAGTTAGAATAGCGATGTCTTCTAACATAGCTTTACGTCTGTCACCAAAACCAGGAGCTTTAACAGCAGCAATTTTTAATCCACCACGTAGCTTGTTAACTACTAAAGTAGCTAAGGCTTGTCCGTCTACATCTTCAGCAATGATTAATAAAGGACGACCAGATTGTGCTACAGGTTCTAAAATTGGAAGGATTTCTTGTAAGTTAGAAATCTTTTTATCGAATAATAAGATGTACGGATTCTCTAAATCGGCAACCATTTTGTCTGAATCGGTTACAAAGTATGGCGATAAGTATCCGCGGTCAAATTGCATACCTTCAACAACGTCTACATAGGTTTCCATACCTTTAGCTTCTTCAACAGTAATCACACCTTCTTTACCAACTTTTTCGAAAGCTTTAGCGATTAATTCACCTATCGTATCATCGTTATTTGCTGAAATAGCAGCAACTTGTTTGATTTTTTCTGAAGAACTTCCTACTTTCTGAGCTTGATCTTCAAGATCTTTAGTAATAGCCTCAACAGCTTTGTCGATGCCGCGTTTTAAATCCATTGGATTAGCGCCAGAAGCTACATTTTTTAATCCTTCTTTTACGATTGCTTGAGCTAAAACGGTAGCAGTTGTTGTTCCGTCACCAGCTAAATCGTTGGTTTTTGAAGCGACTTCTTTTACCATTTGAGCACCCATGTTTTCGTGCTCGTCTTCTAATTCGATTTCTTTAGCTACCGATACACCATCTTTGGTTACAGAAGGTGCTCCAAAACTTTTTGAAATAATGACATTACGTCCTTTAGGACCTAAAGTTACTTTTACAGCGTTTGCTAATGCATCAACACCACGTTTTAAACCGTCGCGTGCTTCAATATCAAATTTTATACTTTTTGCCATGATTATGTTTTATTTTTTTATTCCCGCCTGCGCGGGAATCTAATTATTAAAATTTAGTGTGTTTTGTGAGGTTCCCGTCTTCACGGGAACGGAAAAAGTTATTTAAACGATTGCCAAAATATCGCTTTCACGCATGATTAAATAATCGGAACCTTCTAGTTTAAGTTCTGTTCCAGCATATTTACCATATAAAACAGTGTCCCCAACTTTTACAGTAATGGGCTCGTCTTTTGTTCCTGGTCCAGCGGCTACTACAGTTCCTTTTTGAGGCTTTTCTTTTGCGTTATCTGGAATGATAATTCCTGAAGCGGTTTTAGTTTCAGCTGCAGCAGGTTCTATTAGAACACGGTCTGCTAAAGGTTTAATGTTTAATCCCATTTTAATTTATGTTTTTAATTATTAAGTTTAAATTACTAGACTACATGATTACGAAAAATATGCCAATAGCATATAACTGACAAACTTGCAGAAACAAAAAATGCCAACTTAAAAAGTTGGCATTTTTGTCTTGTATATGGTATGCAATGAATACTTATTCTGCTTCTTTAACAGGAGCTGCGTCATTAGTTGCAGCTGGTGTTTCAGGTAAAGCTACAGGTGCTGGAGCAGCTTCAGTATCTAATGCTTTAGATTCTCCTGTACCAGGTCCTCTGTTAATAGCTACATTAGACGCTAAAATTAATACTAAAAGTAAAGTAGCTAAGTACCAAGTGCTTTTATCTAAAAAGTCTGTGGTCTTTTTTACACCACCTAATTGTTGTGTGCCACCACCACCGAAAGATGATGATAATCCGCCACCTTTAGGGTTTTGAACCATGATTACTACGATTAGTAAAAACGCTACCACCACTATAAGGACTAAAAATATTGTAAACGTACTCATTGTTATTTATTATTTTGTTCTTGTAATTGCTCTACTGCTTTAATTTGGTTTGCAAAGAAACTACTTTTTTCTGGATATTTCAAACTTAAAATTTTATAAGATTGAATTGCCTTTTTAAAGTTTTTCTGTTCAACATAAATTCGCGCTAAAGTCTCTGTCATTAACGCTTCCGGCTGTATCATCTGGGCTTGCGCTAAATTTCCCTTTTGCATTAAAGGTTTCGTCGGACTTATTTTAGGGTTTTCAGCAATGAATTTATCAATAAGTTTGAATTTTTTCTCCTTCTCTAAATCGGTTGTTGATGTCGGTTCTGGTGAAGATTCATCACTTTTCATTTCCAGTTTTTCCTTTTCTGGTTCTCTTTCAATAGGTTGAAACCTGGTAAGTTGTAGCCACTCGTTAAAAGAATGTGATTCTTTTTTATTAAAAGGAAGAGGTTTTCCTAACTCCAAAATGGCTTCGGCTGATTTTTCATCAGGGTTTGAGTCTTGCTGTTTTTCTTGACCCTTTTCCGGAGTGTTCGAAATTATAGGTGTTTCTTTTAAAGGTCTAGGTTCTTTAGGTTCAAAGAGTGCTGGATCTAAAACACCATCGGTATCATTAATTTGCTGATTAAGACGATCGTCAATAGATACCTTTTTGTTGATAGAAAGATCTTCAGCTTCAACAGCAAGGTCTCCCAAATAATTACTGTTGCTTTTTATGGTCTCCGAAATTTCATTTTGAAAGAATACTTCCGAAGTAATAAAATCAAACAAAATACTTCTATCGGTTGTATAGGCGGCTGTAATTTTAAGTTCTTTGTTGTACTGTAGACTACTTTGATCTTTTAAACCTTTGAGGTAAATAGCTCTTGCCGCTTGAAAATAAGGGTGTTTTTCAAGAATAGATTTTAATCCATCGGTTTGCTCATGAGTTAACTCCTGGGGCTTTTGAAGGATGTGTATAAAATCTGCTTGTGTCATTTGTGGTTTAAATTTTAAGCCTGCCAATTACCATTTGGCTAATGTAGCGTTAAAGATATCTTGTGTGATACGTTCAAATATTTCTTCTTGGGCTGTTGTTTTTAATGAACCAACTAGTTGATCGGTTCCTGGGTAGTCATAGAAAAACGAAAAACGCTGTTCTAGGTCGTCCTCTGGTTTTTTCTTGTTGAAGAACCGTAGGCTTACACTTATAGTTAATCGGTTTTGAGCAGCTATTTGATCGGAAGTAGCCGTAGTTGGAGAAATTCTGTATTCGGTAATTTCACCTTCGTATACCAAATCACCTCCAGAAGGCACTAAATTTAAATTGGTTTGATTTTGAATTAAGTCTTCTAGCGCCAATTTAAAGTCTCGCTCTAAACCAGGCTCGATAAGTAAAGCGGTATTTTCAAAACGATTTACTTGATATGTCGTTACGCCTGCAGGAATGGAAGCGCCTGTGAAAGAATAGATGCCGCAACCTACAATAGTTAAGCTAAAAAGGATAAAAGTGAAGGGGATAATATATTTTCTCATTCTAAGTACTCCTGATTTTGATGATAAAGGTTTGAGTGTAAACTTAAAGATCGTATTGTTTAATTTTTCTATATAATGTACGCTCGCTAATGCCTAATTCTTGGGCTGCTAATTTACGTTTTCCTTGGTGACGTTCTAGAGATTTTTTAATAAGCTCTAGCTCTTTTTGATGTAGCGATAAGGTTTCTTCTTCTTCAATTTCTTCAGCAAAATGATATTTGTCTTGCACAGGTTGTAAATCCTCTTCCACCGTGTGTTCTGGAATGGAGATCAATTCTGTGTTGGTGTCTAATGATTCTTCATAATCTGTGTCTTCATCATCGGTATCGCCGTAAATTTTCTGAATCAAACTTTCATTGTTTTTTTCAACATCTTTAGTGTTTCCGTTTTTCATCAATTCCATAGTGAGTTTTTTCAAATCGTTCAAATCACTTTTCATGTCAAAAAGGACTTTATACAGAATTTCACGTTCACTACTGAAATCGCTTTCAGATTTTGATGTTTTTATAACCGCTGGCAGGTTGGTCGATGCGGAGTCTGGCAAATAACTACGAAGAATCTCTGAAGTGATTGTTCGGTTTTGTTCTAAAACAGAAAGTTGCTCGGCAATGTTTCGCAGCTGACGAATATTACCGCCCCATCGGAACTTTGTAAGCATGGTTATCGCATTGTCACTAAGTTTTACGGTAGGCATTTTGTATTTCAAAGCAAAATCGCTAGCAAATTTCCTGAATAATAAATGTATATCACCTTGACGCTCACGTAATGGGGGCAGGTTGATATCTACCGTACTTAAGCGATAATATAAATCTTCGCGAAATTTTTCTTTTTCGATAGCTTCAAACATGTTTACATTGGTTGCCGCTACAATACGCACATTGGTTTTTTGAACTTTACTAGAACCCACTTTTAGGAATTCACCATTTTCTAACACACGTAATAAACGTACTTGTGTGGTTAGGGGCAGCTCGCCAACTTCATCCAAAAAAATGGTTCCGCCATCGGCAACTTCAAAATAACCGGCTCTGGTTTGGGTGGCACCAGTAAAAGCGCCTTTTTCATGTCCAAATAGTTCACTGTCAATAGTGCCTTCAGGAATGGCGCCACAGTTAACAGCAATGTATTTGTTGTGTTTTCTATGTGATAACTGGTGTATTATTTTAGGAATACTTTCTTTACCAACGCCACTCTCTCCAGTAACTAAAACCGAAATGTCTGTTGGTGCTACTTGAATCGTTTTTTCAATGGCGCGATTTAAGGCAGGCGTATTTCCAATAATACCAAATCGTTGTTTTATAGCTTGAACTGATTCCATAATTAGCCCCCTAGCCCCCAAAAGGGGAATTTAAAAAGTGAATATTTTGATTCTTTCTATTTTGAGTCATACTTATATTTATTCATTTGAGTAAGAATTCCTCCCCTTAGGGGAGGTTAGGAGGGGCTTATTCCCTCTCCTATAAGTGTTGCACTAGTACAATCTGTGACATTAACATTCACAAAATCGCCAATTTTATAATCGGCTTTAGGGAACACACATACTATATTTTGCGACGTTCTACCAGACCATTGATCGGGTGATTTTTTAGATTCTTTTTCGATTAACACTTCCACAACAGTGTTTAAGTGTTCTTTGGTTCTAATTTCGCTATGAATACGTTGTAAGTCTACAATATCTTGTAGTCTACGTTTTTTTGTTTCCTCAGGCACATCATCTTCCATGTTTCTTCCGGCCATAGTTCCAGGGCGTTCCGAATAGGTAAACATATAGCCAAAGTTGTATTTTACGTATTCCATTAAAGACACAGTGTCTTTAAAGTCTTCCTCGGTTTCTGTAGGGAATCCAACAATCATATCTTGACTAATGGCACATTCAGGAATGATGCGGCGAATATTATCGATTAATTCAAAATACTCCTCACGTGTATGCAGGCGGTTCATGGCCTTTAAAATACGGTTGCTTCCGCTTTGTACTGGTAAATGAATGTGTTTACAGATATTATCGAATTTCGCCATAGTTTCAACCACATCAAGGGTTAAATCTTGAGGGTTAGAGGTAGAAAAACGAATACGCATTTTAGGTTGCGCTTTAGCACAAATCTCTAGTAGTTTTGCAAAGTCAACAGCTGTAGCCTTTTGCATGTCGGTAGCCTTAACAAAATCTTTTTTAAGTCCGCCACCATACCACAGGTAACTGTCTACATTTTGTCCTAATAAAGTAATTTCTTTATAACCTCTTTCCCATAAGTCATTTACTTCTTCGAGAATACTTTGAGGATCTCTACTGCGTTCACGCCCGCGGGTAAAAGGTACCACACAAAAAGTACACATATTGTCGCAACCACGGGTTATAGAAACAAAAGCAGTTACACCATTGGTGTTAAGACGTACTGGAGAAACATCTCCATAAGTTTCTTCTTTGGAAAGAATCACATTAATAGCGTCTCTACCTTCATCAACTTCAGCGAGCAGGTTTGGTAAATCTTTGTATGCATCTGGACCAACAACTAAATCAACAATTTTTTCTTCTTCAAGAAATTTGGTTTTTAGTCGTTCGGCCATACAGCCTAAAACCCCAACTTTCATTTTCGGATTTTGATCGCGTTTTACAGCATTGTATTTTTCAAGGCGTTTGCGAACGGTTTGCTCGGCTTTGTCTCTAATGGAGCAGGTGTTTACTAAAACTAAATCGGCTTCTTCCAATTTTTGAGTCGTATTAAAACCTTGGTCGGCCATAATAGAAGCTACGATTTCGCTGTCACTAAAATTCATTGAGCACCCATAACTTTCAATAAAAAGTTTGCGTTTATTTTCAGCTTTTTGCTCTAAAACTAAGGTGTTTCCTTGTTTGTTTTCGTCTATAATCTTTTCCATAATTTACTGAAACCTTTAACGGTCAATAAGCACGCAAAGATACAATATATTAATGATTTGTGACAAAGTGACAGTTTTATTTTAGCAGAGAATTAAGAACGTTTTTACATATAGTAGACGTTATGCTTTAGTTTGTCTTAAAAAAAATTAATTTTAGGGGCAAATAATAAAAATCAACAAGAACCATCCATTTGTATGAACACATTAGAACACTTATTTAATAAAATTGAAAACGCAAAAGCTTTAGATTTTGGAATCATTATAGACGAGGTTATTACGCTATATAAAATGGTTTGGCAAAAAGGGGCTGTGCTTTTTTTATTAATGATGGTTTGTGGGGCGGCAGTTGCTGTCGTGTTTACCATAATAGGTCTGGCGCCTACTAGTGAGATTTTTGTTAATGGCGAGTTTGATATTGAAGGGTTTGTAAATTCATATTCGAAAAATGCTTTGTATAGCGTCCCTCAAAATATTTTGATGAGTACCTTAACCATGGCCTTTTTAGCCGCCTTTTATAGAATGTGTAGCTTCGAGTTATTAGGAAAACCTTATCAGAACGATTATTTTTATTTTTTTAGAAACGGGTACTTTTCAAAGCTTTTAACTTTAGGTATGATTTACACAGGTATTTCTACAATTGCTCAGTTGTTGTTTTTAATACCATTAATATATGTGTATGTGCCATTGTCGTATATCGCCGTCATTTTTGCGTTTAATCCCGATTTAACCGAAATAGAAATTGTAAAAGCGAGTTTTAAATTAGGAAATAAAAAGTGGTTAATCTCTTTCGGTACGATGTTCGTTGGTGCGTTAATGGGAATGCTAGGGATTTTAGGTTGTGGAATAGGGGTTATATTTACCATAGCTATAGCTTATTTGCCTGTGCTTTTTATTTATAAAGAGGTGATTGGTTTTGAGTATCAAAGTCCAATAGACGAAATTGGTTCTACTTTTTAAGAGGTCTTGTTTTTATCAGAATTGACAATTCACCAATCTAAAAAAAGACCGTTTTTTATTTAATTAATTAACAGATAATGACCAAAATGTTACAGATAACGTTTTTTTCATATACATTTGTAGCTTCAAAAAGTGAAGTATGGCGAAGAATTTAGTGATCGTAGAGTCACCTGCAAAGGCAAAAACCATTGAAAAATTTCTAGGTAAAGATTTTAAAGTTGAATCGAGTTTCGGACATATTTCCGATTTACCATCTAAGGAATTAGGCGTTGATGTTGAAGGTGATTTTAAACCAAAATACGAAGTTTCAAAGGATAAAAAAGCAGTTGTAAAAAAACTGAAGGACCTAGCGAAAAAAGCCGAAATGGTTTGGTTAGCAAGTGATGAGGATCGTGAAGGAGAGGCTATCGCATGGCATTTAGCCGAAACCCTAAAATTGGATAAAGAAAAAACAAAGCGTATTGTTTTTCACGAGATTACTAAATCTGCTATTCAAAAAGCGATTGAAAACCCTAGAGGTATCGATTACGATTTGGTTGATGCGCAGCAAGCCCGTCGTGTACTAGATCGAATTGTGGGCTATGAGTTGTCTCCTGTACTATGGAGAAAGGTTAAAGGTGGTCTATCAGCAGGGCGTGTTCAGTCTGTTTCTGTACGTTTAATTGTTGAAAAAGAACGTGAAATTGAAGGTTTCGAGGCAGTAGCATCTTATCGAATTGATGCTGAATTTTCAAATGAAGATGGGCAAACCTTTAAAGCTAAACTTCCTAAAAACTTTTCAACCAAAGAGGAAGCTCAAAAATTCTTAGAACAAAATGCTACGGCCGATTTTAAAGTAGCAGATCTTCAAAAGAAACCTGCTAAAAAATCGCCAGCAGCACCATTTACAACATCAACACTTCAGCAAGAAGCTTCTCGTAAGCTGTATTTTTCAGTAAGTAAAACCATGACTATGGCACAGCGCCTATATGAAGCGGGTTTAATTACTTATATGAGAACGGATAGTGTGAATTTATCGGATGAAGCACGTCAAGGTGCCGAAGCTGAAATCAAAAATGCATACGGAGCAGAATATAGTAAACCAAGAAATTATAAAGGAAAAGCCAAAGGGGCGCAAGAGGCTCACGAAGCGATTCGTCCAACGAGTTTTGCAACTCATTCCGTAGACATCGATAGAGATCAAGCACGTTTATACGATTTGATTTGGAAACGTGCCATTGCATCGCAAATGAGTGAGGCTGAATTGGAACGTACTAATGTGAAAATTAATGCGTCAACGCATGAAGAAACATTTACTGCTAACGGTGAGGTGATCACCTTCGATGGTTTCTTAAAAGTATATCTAGAAGGAACAGATGACGAAGATGTAGAACATGAAGGAATGTTACCTGCTTTACGTGTTAACGAAGCGCTACTTAATAACTACATCACGGCTACCGAGCGTTATACGCGTCCGCCAGCACGATATACAGAGGCTTCGTTAGTTAAGAAATTGGAAGAGCTTGGTATTGGGCGTCCATCAACTTATGCGCCTACAATTTCTACCATTCAAAATAGAAATTATATCGAAAAAGGCACCGTTGATGGCGTAGAACGTGACTATACGCAACTTACACTAAGTAACGGACAAGTAAAAGATATAACCCTAACAGAGAAAGTAGGTTCAGATAAAGGGAAATTAGTGCCTACCGATATCGGTATGATTGTTACCGATTTCCTAGTGAATCATTTTGATGCGATTTTAGATTACAATTTTACTGCAAAAGTAGAAGCAGATTTTGATGAAATTGCTGAAGGAAACGAGGACTGGACCAAGATGATGAAAAACTTCTATAAAGATTTTCATCCTGTTGTGGAAGATGTAAAAGAGAATGCCGATCGTGAATCTGGTGAACGTATTTTGGGTAAAGACCCAAAAACAGGCAAGCAGGTTAGCGTGCGTTTGGGGCGTTTCGGACCTATGGTGCAAATAGGGACGGTTGATGATGAAGAGAAGCCGCAATTTGCGAGTTTAGGACCAGACCAACAATTAACAACAATTACCTATGAAGAGGCTATGGATTTATTCCAGCTTCCTAAAACTTTAGGGGATTTTCAAGGTGAAGAGGTGTTAGTGAATAACGGACGTTTCGGACCTTATGTGAAGTTTGGTGACGCGTTTGTGTCCCTACCTAAAGGTGTTGATCCGTTAAGTGTGGAATTGGATGATGCTATTGTTTTAATTAAAGAAAAACAAAAAGCTGATGCGCCTATATATATGTATAAGGATTTACCTGTACAAAAAGGAAAAGGGCGTTTTGGACCATTTATTAAATGGAACAATATGTTCATTAATGTGAATAAAAAATACGATTGGGATAACTTATCTGATGACGATATTGTTGAATTAATTGAAACGAAAATTCAAAAGGAAATCGATAAGGTTATTCATAACTGGGAAGACGAAGGTATTCGTGTAGAGAAGGCCCGCTGGGGAAGACACAACGTGTTAAAAGGTAAAATTAAAGTAGAACTACCTAAAACGGTTGATGTTACCGACATGACTTTAGAAGAGGCTCAAGGCATTATTGAAGCCAATACACCAAAGAAAAAAACAACAAAAAGAAAACCAGCAGCTAAAAAGAAACCTGCTGCTAAAAAGAAATAGTATTAGATGAATTTTAATTTCCTTTCGCCGGTTTCAGATTTAGTATTAGCTCATAACGAATTATTATCAACACAAGCTCTAGGAAGAAAACTTAAAATACATTCTGCTCAACTCGGGATTCCAGATCTCGATGGTGTAGATATTGCCATTTTTGGTGTTCTGGAAAATAGAAATGACATCAATTATATTGGAGAGGAATTTCAGTTAAATGAAATTCGTAAAGCCTTCTATAGTTTGTTTCCTGGTAGTTGGAATACTACCGTTGCCGATTTAGGTGATATTCACAAAGGCGAATCTGTTGAAGATACTTATTTTGCAGTTAAGGAAGCTATAAGCATCTTAGTGCAAAAGAAAATCATACCAGTTATTTTAGGAGGATCTCAGGATTTAACCTATGCGAATTATCGTGCTTACGACGATTTAGTCCCTATGGTTAATATTGTAAATGTAGATGCTCAATTCAATTTAGGAGATTCGTCAAAACCTATAAAAAACAACAGTTTTGTAGGTAAAATTATTCTGGATGAACCTTATAACCTTTTTAACTACGCTACTATAGGTTATCAAACCTACTTTAATTCTCAAGAAGAGTTGGACCTTATGGATAGTCTGTATTTCGAATCATATCGACTCGGGCAGGTATCTCACGATATTACTTCAGTAGAACCAGCACTAAGAGATGCGAATATTGTAAGTATCGATCTTAACGCGGTTAAAGGATCTGAGCTTGGGCTTAATCAAAGGTATTCACCAAATGGATTAGACGGCAAGGAAATCTGCGCTATTGCCCGTTATGCCGGAATTAGCAATAAAGTGAGCTCTTTTGGGATTTATGAATATAAACCCTCAAAAGATGATGAGATGACTTCTTTACTCATAGCTCAGATGTTATGGTATTTTATTGAAGGTGTAAACTACCGCGTACTGGATGATGATTTTTCTGATGAAAATAGCTATCAAAAGTTTACAACGCTTATTGAAGAGGAGGATTTAGTCTTCTATAAAAGCAATAAAACAGGGCGTTGGTGGATAGAAATACCTTTTTTATCGGAAGTTAATAATAAATTAAAGAGACATACGTTATTACCTTGCACACATCAAGATTATACTGATGCATGCAATAATATAATTCCAGAGCGTTGGTACAAAGCGTTTCAGAAAAATTGTGTTTAACAACTCGTAGTACGTTAATCCGATATACTACCGTTGAAGTGTTATTTTTTCACGATGAAACGTTATTTTTTTAGATAAATAGTTGTTTTTTAAAAAATATATAAATATGTTTACGCTCTCGGAATCGAAAAGCTAAATAAATTAACCTCGAGTTTACTATGGATATGAAGAAGTTATTATTATTAACCACAGTTCTAGCAGTTCTGGCCAGTTGTGGCTCTAAAGATAGGGGCGAACTAGTTGGTGTGAAAGGAAAAAAATGGCATCCAGAAAAGCCTTATGGGATGCAGCTTATTCCTGGCGGCGCATTTATCATGGGTAAGGCTGATGATGATCTGGCTGGCGTACATGATGCACCTGCGAAAACGGTTACTGTACGTTCTTTTTATATGGACGAAACAGAAATTACTAATAGCGAATATCGTCAGTTTGTAAACTGGGTAAGAGATTCAATTGTAAGAATGAAATTGGCTGTTTTAGCTGATGAGGTTGGATTAACTCCTGAAGATGGAGGTATTGGAGAGTATGCATTTAACGATGTAGATACAACCAATATGTCTGTTTATGAAAAGTATATGTTTGAAAACTATACGGGATTAGGACCAACAGGTTATGAAGGAAGAAAAATTAACAAAGATGTTGATTTGATTTTCGATACTGCCGAATATCCAGATGAGTACTATACAGAGGTTATGGATACTATGTACTTGCCTTTAGAAGAGTCTTTTAACGGACAACGTACTTGGGATGTAACGAAATTTAAATTTCAATACAACCATATGGATATTCAAGAAGCCGCTAGAAATAGAGGTGTGAAGCGTAAAGATGTTATCTTGAAAGAAGAAATTGAGATTTATCCAGATACTACAGTGTGGATTAGAGATTTTGCTTACTCGTATAACGAGCCAATGCATAACGATTACTTCTGGCACGATGCTTTTAGTGATTATCCTGTAGTAGGGGTAACTTGGAAACAAGCTAAAGCTTTTTGTGAGTGGAGAACACTTTGGAAAAATACTTACCAAAAATCTAAAGCAGGATCTTCTCCTGTGAATACATTCAGATTGCCTTCTGAAGCAGAGTGGGAGTACGCTGCTAGAGGTGGACTGCAAGCTGCAACTTACCCTTGGGGTGGGCCTTATACAAAATCGGATAGAGGTTGTTTTATGGCAAACTTTAAACCTGTAAGAGGTGATTATGCAGCAGATCAAGCATTATACACAGTTGAAGCTAAATCATACGACCCTAACGATTACAACTTATACAATATGGCTGGAAACGTTTCGGAATGGGTAAATGCATCTTACGATCCTTCAGCATACGAATATACATCTACAATTAACCCGAGTGTTAATGATAACGATAACCAACGTAAAATCGTTAGAGGTGGTTCTTGGAAAGATGTTGCTTACTTCTTACAAGTAAGTTCAAGAGATTATGAATATGCAGATTCAGCAAGAAGTTATATTGGCTTTAGATCCGTTCAAGATTATATGGGGACACAAGTAACAGCGAACGGTCAAAAGTAATATTCCAATTTTTTTAAAATAATTAAAATTAACCTACTAAAAATTTAAAACCGAACATTATGGCAAAGTCAAAAGCAAGCAAGAAATTTATGAATATGGCATACGGATTAGGTGCCGCAATCGTAATCGTTGGAGCATTATTCAAAATTATTCACTTCGAAATCGGACCATTAACAGGTAACGTGATGTTAACAATTGGTCTTGTTACTGAAGCAATTATTTTCGCATTATCAGCATTCGAACCAGTTGATGAAGATTTAGATTGGGCTTTAGTATACCCAGAATTAGCAGGTGGAGCTAAAGCAGATAAAGCTGAAGCAAAACAAGACGCACAAGGATTATTATCTAAAAAATTAGATGATTTATTAAAAGAAGCTAAAATTGATGGTGAATTAATCTCTAGCTTAGGTAACAGCATTAAGAACTTCGAAGGTGCAGCTAAAAACATCAGCCCAACAGTTGATTCTATTCAAGCTACTAAAAAGTACGGAGAAGAAATGTCTTTAGCAGCTGCTCAAATGGAGTCTTTAAACAGCTTATATAAAGTACAATTAGAAAGTGTAAACAAACAAGCTACTATCAACCAAGAGTCTGTAGAAAATGCAGCTAAGTTAAAAGAGCAAATGCAAGCTTTAGCATCTAACTTATCTTCTTTAAATGGAGTTTACGGTGGGATGTTATCTGCAATGAGTAAATAATTAGGGGAATTAATCTCGAATTAAAATAATTAATCAAGACCTAATTAATAAACATGGCAGGAGGAAATTTATCACCTAGACAGAAAATGATTAATCTGATGTATTTAATATTTATAGCGATGCTAGCTTTAAATATGTCAAAAGAAGTGCTTTCAGCCTTCGGATTAATGAACGAAAAGCTTACAAAATCTAATGTGTCCAATACTGTTCAAAACAACAGTTTTATGGCAAGTTTAGAGCAGAAAGCTACAGATCAACCAGAAAAATACGAACCATTAAAAGCTAAAGCGGTTCAAATTGACGCCTTAGCAAAAAACTTTGATGATTATTTATCAGAATTAAAAGGTAAAATGACCGCTAAAATTGATGATCCTACAGATTATGAGATCATGGATAAAGGTGATTACCTTGATGAAAACTTCTTCCAAGGAGATAAAATCAAAGAAGATGGTAAAGAGTTTTTAAACCAAATAGCAACTTTTAGAGATGGTGTTGTAAACCTTTTGAAAGATGAAAAAGGTATGGAGTCTGTTATTAAAGATGTGCAAGCAGAATTTAATACAGATCCTGTAACTAACAGAGATGGTTTAGAAGTAAACTGGTTAGATTACCACTATAAAGGATTCCCTTTAGTAGCTTCATTAACTAAAATGACGCAACTACAGGCAGATATTAAAACTACAGAATCTGAAGTTTTATCTACAATGTTACAAGGGACACTTTCTAGCGAGGTATCTATGACAAACTATACGACGTTAATGGAAACATCAAAATCAGCTTACTTTAATGGTGAGGAATTTGATGGAAACATTGTTCTTGGTCGTAAAGATGCATCTACTAAACCAACACGTGTAGAGTTAACTTTAGACGGAAAAGCACTTACTGAAGATCAATACGTTATTGAAGAAGGTAAAGTGAAATTAAAAATTGGTACGGGTAATGTAGGAGAGCACAAAATTGAAGGTAAATTAATTTTCGCTCAAGATGGTGAAGAAATTGAAGTACCTGTAAATTCATCTTTCGCAACAGTTTCTAAACCAAATTCAGCGACTATTTCTGCTGATAAAATGAATGTTGTATATAGAGGTGTTAAAAACCCTATGACGATTTCATTTGCAGGTATCCCTGACAATAAAGTAAATGCTAGTGCCTCTGGTTTATCTAGAAAATCTGGAAGTTCATATGTTATGGATGCGACGCGTATTCAAGGTAGAGAAGTAACTATTAATGTTACTGGTACTTTACCAGATGGTACTAAAGTTGGAGATAAAGCTAAATTTAGAATTAAAGATTTACCAAAACCAACAGGTACTGTTAGAGGTGAAGACGGATCTATCAAAATGCAACGTAATAGTTTGAAAATTTCTACTATTGGAGCTAAGTTTGATGATTTCGATTTCGAATTACCTTTACGTGTTACAGGATTTAAATTTAAAGTGCCTGGACAACCAACCATTAATGTTAATGGAAACAAGTTAGATAGTAGAGCACAACAAGCTTTAGCACGTGCTAAACGTGGTTCTGGTGTTCAAATATTTGACATTGAAGCTAAAGCAACTGGAGTAAGTGTAATACTTAAGAAAGTATCTCCAGTGTTTATTGAGCTTACAAACTAAGAGTTCTATAATAATATAACAGAACTTATCGTTAATACATTAAGTATTTAAGGTAAATAAGTACAATATATAACATCCGTAAAGATGATGTTGCTTGCAACGGAAACCATGCGGATGTTTTATAATACCATTAGAAATAATAAATATAAGCAGATGAAATTAAGAAATTTTTTATTAACCCTTGTAGCTGTTTTTACAGTCTCTAATATATTTGCTCAGGCGAATATATTAAATGCAAAAAGCCCTGATGAAATTGGTGTTAGAACAGAAAGTCAAAAAGCTGTAGATAACGATAAACCTTTGGAATATGGCTATGTTGATGATAGAGATATCTTATTTTCAAAAATGGTTTGGGAAAAGATTGTTCTTGATGAACGTGCAAATTTCCCTTTATATTACCCAATCGACACGAATAATATCGGACATGATAGACGTTCGTTATACGATGTGCTTATGAAGAGCATTCAAAATGGTGATATTGAAAATATTTACAGTGATTCTTATTTTACAACAAAAAGAACCCTTAAAGATATTGAAGCGTCATTAGCGATGGTTGATACTACTGAATTGGGTATCGAGCAAATTAATGCTGGTGAAGAATTATCTGCTGAGTATATTAACAGAAGAGATCTTACAGCTGCTGATATTAAAGAGTACCATATTAAAGGATTGTGGTATTTTGACAAACGTCAAGCTGAAATGAAATACCGTTTATTAGGTATTGCTCCTGTGGCTCCGGATGTTAACTTTATTGATACCGATCAACCAGATTTAGTTGAATTATTTTGGGTATTCTTCCCTGATGCTAGAGACGTTTTACACGAAGCGAAATCTTTTAACAATGAAAATAGTTCTATACCTTTTTCTTTCGATCATGTATTAAATGCACGTCGTTTCCACGGTTATATTTATAGAGAAGAGAATGTACAAGGCGATAGAGCAATTTCGGAGTATGTATCAGATAACGCTTTAATGCAATTGTTAGAATCACAAAGAATTAAAGATAAGATTAGAGATTTTGAGTTAGATATGTGGACTTACTAATTTCTATCTTAAAGATAATATTAAAAACGCCTACTTTTAAAGTAGGCGTTTTTTTATTTTAATGAATTCATAATTGATTAGTTTAAAATATCAATCATTATTTAATATGCCTACGGGATATTTATTAACTTTACTTTATTAATCCTTACACTGAAATTATGAAAAAAATTACAATAGCTCTGTTTTGCTTTTTAATTGGTACAACTTTAGCTTGTGGTCAAGAAGCCTCTGTTCCTAAAGATGCAAGTGCGAGTGCTGCTCAAGCTAATAACCCACTAGCTAATATGACAGCAGTTAGCTTTCAAAATTATTATTTCCCTAAATTAGCTGAAGCACCCGATGCAGCTTTTATGAATACAACTTGGGTTCGTTTTGCTAAACCAATTTCTAAAGGGAAGCTGTTACTAAGAGCATCTATGCCTTTTTCTTCTTTAGGAATGCCTAACACCAACGGAGTTGTGAACACCACTAGTGGTACAGGTGATTTTAATGCCTTTTTATCTTATAATTTTGTTTCTAACGCAACAACAACTATGGGTATTGGTCCATCTGTGACCGCGCCAACGGCTTCTGATGATGTCCTAGGAGCTGGGAAATGGCAAGGAGGTTTTGCCTTTGTAGCGTTCGTGGCTAAGTCCCCAATTTTTCAATTTGGTGGTTTAATAACATGGCAGGCTTCATTTGCAGGAGATGAAGATAGAGCAGCAACCAGTTTGGCTGCTATACAACCATTTTATTTTTGGCAATTAGGTAAAGGAACTTATTTAAGAGGTGCTCCAATTTGGGTATTAGACTTTAAAAAGGAGGCTTATTCAGTGCCTATTGCTTTGGGTATTGGTAAAGTTGTAAAAATGGGTAGTACCGTGTTTAATATGTATGTAGAGCCACAGTATTCTATTTATGTAGAAGGTGTTCAACCTGTATTTCAAGTATTAACAGGTGTTAATGTGCAGTTCATGAAATAACACAGCAGGTCATTTGCTGCTGCGTAGTATATAAAATCTCAGGCTTTATGGCCTGAGATTTTCGTTTTTATAGATTTTGATTTCAGCTTTAATTTAACTTATTACTTAGTTAGATATATCTTTTTAAGATGCGTAATTTTGTAAGTATGAAAGTTGATTATATAGTTGTAGGTACTGGTATTGCAGGCATTTGTTTCTGTGAATTGTTAAGTGCTCAAGGGAAGAGCTTCGTTGTGTTAGACAATGGGTCACAAAAGTCATCTGCAGTTGCAGGTGGATTATACAATCCAGTTGTTTTAAAACGCTTTACCTCGGTTTGGAAAAGTGATGAGCAGTTAGCCTTAGCATTACCTTTTTATCAGCAGTTAGAAGAAAAGCTAAGCGTTAAATTGGATTATAAAATTCCTGTGTACCGTAAGTTTGCTTCATTGGAAGAACAAAACAATTGGTTCTTGGCCTGTGATAAGCCTTTACTTTCTAAATGGCTTTCTCCTAAAGTGATTAAAAATTCAAATGCGGCTATTGATGCACCTTTTGGTTTTGGTGAAGTGTTAGATACAGGACGAATCGATGTTAAGACGCTTGTAGATACTTACCAACAAAAGTTAAAAGAAGAAGACCTGTTTATTGAAGAAGGTTTTGACTATGATTTGCTCATTAACAACCCCGATTCGATACGGTATAAGGAGATTCAAGCGAAACACATTGTTTTCTCGGAAGGCTTTGGTATTAAAGAAAACACTTTTTTTAACTTCCTACCTTTAGTTCCAGCAAAAGGGGAGTTACTTATTATTCATGCTCCAGAACTTAAAATTAATTATGTACTAAAAGCAGGAGTGTTTCTAATTCCATTGGATAATGATCACTATATCGTAGGGGCAACTTATGAGTGGAAAGATTTAACAAATAAAACTTCCGATAAGGCTCGAACAGAACTTTTATCAAAATTAAAAAAACTGATTGATTGTCCGTTTGAAGTCGTTAATCAAGTTGCAGGGGTTCGACCTACAGTGAAAGACCGTCGCCCTTTGGTGGGACAACACCCCCAATTTAAAAATCTTTATGTTTTAAACGGACTTGGCACCCGAGGCGTTATGATAGGTCCTTATGTAGCAAAGCAGTTGTATGACTTTATAGAATACCAGACTCCTTTAGAAGACGATATTGATATTAAAAGATTTCAAGATTTGATGGCTTAAATAGAAAGGTGTTGTTACAGATTAGTAGATGCTTGCGTGAGGGATTGAGGCATTTGTTGAAGCTCTTTTTTTGTTTTTCTCAAAAAAAAGCGACTGCCGAAATATTTATATTCATGAGCTCTTTAATTTAATTTAGAAAACAGTGAATAAAGCCCGACCCTTGTGGTAACGCCAAAATCTTAATTTTCCTTAGTAATCGTCTTATCGTAGTGCATAAAAATATTAATCCATATGTTTCGGGAAAGCCTTAAAATTATAGGCATACATACAATTAACGTGATGACTATGGATATGAAAATAGCATTTACTCCAGCGTTAAACACAAAAAAAGCGATAACAAAAGCAGCCACTGCAAAAGCAATACCTACAGCGTAGCTTACGTACATGGAACCGTAGAAAAACGAAGGCTCTATTTTGTATTTGGTATGACAATGTGAGCATTTTTCATGCATATCCAAGGCTTCCGAGAGGATGTAAGGATTTGTGTTTTTAAACATAGATTCTCCATGACATTTCGGACAGGCTCCTGTGAAAATACTATATAATTTAGATCCTTTTTTAAACATATAATTTAATGTATTTTTGCGGCTTCAATCGCAAGACAAAAATAGCGTATTAAACATATAACACTTGTGATAAAAGTTACATTTCTATGATGAACATTCATAATTTATCGATTTCATTTCAAGGGGAATACCTGTTTGAAGATATTACATTCAAACTGGGTAATGGTGATCGTATAGGGTTAATAGGGAAAAATGGTGCCGGTAAATCGACAATGCTTAAAATCTTATCGAAAGAAATGGAGCCTGATACCGGACAAATTGCGGCCGATAAAGATCTTAAAATAGGATTTTTAAAGCAGGACATCGATTTTATTTTAGGGAGAACTGTTCTAGAAGAATCCTATGAGGCTTTTACTGAGATTAAAGAAGTTGAAGCTAAAATGGCTGCCGTTAACAATGAAATGGCAGAGCGTACCGATTATGAAAGTGAAGGTTATCATCAATTAATGGTCGATATCAACGAGCTTCAACACCAGTATGAGATTTTAGGAGGTTATAACTACCAAGGTGATACCGAAAAAATACTTCAAGGTTTAGGTTTTAAGCGTGAAGACTTCGATAAGTTAACCGATACTTTTTCTGGTGGATGGCGAATGCGTATTGAATTGGCGAAATTATTACTTCAGAATAACGATATATTACTTCTTGATGAGCCTACCAACCACCTCGATATTGAATCTATTATTTGGTTGGAAGGGTTTTTAAGAAATTATTCGGGTGCCGTGGCCATTGTGTCTCACGATAAAATGTTTTTAGATAACGTTACAAACCGAACTATCGAAATTTCATTAGGACGTATTTACGATTACCCAAAACCTTATTCACAATTTTTGGTATTGCGTGAAGAACTGAGAACCCAACAACTGGCTTCGCAGAAAAATCAGCAAAAGCAAATTGAGCAAACCGAAAAGTTAATTGAAAAGTTTCGTGCTAAAGCTTCTAAAGCGACTATGGCACAATCCTTAATTAAAAAGCTGGATAAAATTGATAGAATTGAAGTTGATGAGGATGATAATAGTGTGATGACGCTTAATTTCCCGGTATCTATTACGCCAGGGAAAGTGGTTGTTGAGGCTGAAGGCGTTTCTAAAAGCTATGGCGATAATCAGGTTTTAAAGAATATTGACTTATTGATTGAACGTGATAGTAAAACTGCTTTTGTTGGTCAAAACGGACAAGGAAAGTCAACATTAGCCAAAATTATGGTTGGTGATGTGAAATATAACGGACATTTAAAGCTTGGGCATAATGTTCAAATTGGATATTTCGCCCAAAATCAAGCTGAGTACCTTGACGGAAATAAAACCGTTTATGATACCATGGTTGATGCCGCTAATGAAACTAATAGAAGTAAGGTACGTGATATTTTAGGATCCTTTTTATTTCGTGGTGAAGAAGCCGATAAATATGTGCGCGTACTTTCTGGGGGTGAACGAAACCGTTTAGCCTTAGCCAAATTGATGCTGCAACCATTCAATGTTTTGATTATGGATGAGCCTACCAACCACCTTGATATTAAATCTAAAAATGTCTTGAAGGATGCTTTAAAACGTTTTGAAGGGACTTTAATTTTAGTATCTCACGATCGTGATTTTCTACAAGGTTTAACCAATGTAGTTTACGAATTTAAAGATCATAAACTTAAGGAGTATTTGGGTGATATTGATTTTTACTTAGAGCAGCGTCAAGTAGAAAGTTTAAGAGAAGTTGAAAAGCGCACCGTGGTTAAAACCGAAGCGCCAAAGGAGAAAAAACAGCATTCTTACGAAGATCAAAAGAAACTCAAGTCTTTAAATAATAAGCTGAGTAATGTCGAATCTAAAATCAATCAGTTAGAACGAGATATTAAAGCCATTGATCTTGAACTTGAGGTGAATTACGAAGAAACCACATCGCAACCTAACTTTTTTGATAACTATCAGAAAAAGAAAACGGATTTAGAAGCGCTTGTAGAGAAGTGGGAAGCCATACACATGGAGATTGATACTTTCGAGTTGTAACTTTTTAAGCTTTTTTTAACTTTTCGCGGAAAAGTAATGGGTAATTTTGGCGACTACACCGCTAAAATATTGATAATGCGAAAAATTATACTTTCTGTAATAGGCGTTTTACTTATTGCCCTTTCCTTCTTTGGAGCTCAAAAATTAATTGCGAGTAAAAACAAGCCAAAGCCTGTAAAAGAAAAGATTATTAAAACGGTTTTTACCGATACAGTAAAGAATACAACCGTAAAAATTATCATTCCAGCTACGGGCAGCTTAGTTGCCAAGCAACGTGTTGAATTGTATGCTGAAGTGGAAGGGATTTTTAAACCTTCACGAGTGTTATTTAAACCTGGGCAAACCTATAAAAAAGGACAGACTTTAATAAGTATTGATGCACAAGAGCATTATGCCAGTGTACAATCGGCAAAAAGTAGTCTTTATAGTTTGGTGTCTTCCATTATGCCCGATTTACGCTTAGATTTTCCTAAGGTGTATCAGAAATGGCAAAACTATTTAAATGGCTTCGACTTAAACAAGACGACACCTGTACTTCCTGAAATTTCATCAGATACAGAAAATTACTTCATCACAGGTCGTGGTATTGTAACGAGCTACTATAATGTTAAAAATTTAGAACAGCGTTTATTAAAATTCAAAATTCCAGCACCTTTTACAGGAATCTTAACGGAAGCTTTAGTAACTGAAGGCTCCTTAGTTCGTAACGGACAAAAATTAGGCGCGTTTATTGATCCGTCGGTTTACGAGATGGAAGTTGCACTAAGTGAAAATTATGCAAGCCTATTAAAAGTTGGTGAACCTGTTGTTTTAAATAGTTTAGATGAAACAGAAACCTATAAAGGTTTTGTTTCCCGTGTAAACGGAAGTATTGATGCCACGACTCAAACCATTACAGCTTATATTGATGTGGCCGACAAAACCTTAAAAGAGGGTATGTATTTAGAAGCCCAAATTGATGCTAAGGAAGAAGAAAATGCCATTGAGATTGATAGGAACTTATTATTAGAAAATGATGAAGTTTTTGTGGTACGCGATAGCATTTTAGGAACCATACCTGTAAAACCTGTTCATTTTTCTGAAACTACCGTGGTTTTAAAAAATATTCCAGATGGAACCGTGATACTACAAAAAAATGTTCCAGGCGCATATGCTGGGATGCTAGTAAAACCATTTAAAGAAGTAACATCTAAAAAAGACGCTGAGTAATGAGGAAACTAATAGCTTATTTTATTAAGTACCACGTTGCTGTTAATGTGTTTCTTTTAGCGTTTTTTGTGTTTGGTGTTATTGGATTGTATTCACTTAAATCGTCCTTTTTCCCTTTAGTAGATTCTAAAATCATAACGGTTAATATCACATACCCTGGAGCTTCACCTCAAGAGATTGAAGAGGGTGTCGTTTTAAAAATCGAAGATAATCTTAAAGGCCTTCGAGGCTTAGATCGTGTGACTTCGGTATCCAAAGAAAATAGTGGAACCATAACCGTAGAAATTGAAAAGGGTGAAAATATAGACTTCATGCTTTTGGAGGTTAAAAATGCGGTAGATCGTGTTCCGTCGTTCCCCGTTGGCATGGAACCTCTAATTGTAGCTAAACGCGAGGAAGTTCGTGAAACAATCTCTTTCGCGTTAAGCGGAAAAAATGTGCCACTAGCCACGTTAAAACAAATAGGGAGGCAGGTAGAAAATGATTTAAGAGCCATACCTGGTATTTCACAAATTGAAGTGACTGGTTACCCGGAAGAAGAAATAGAAATAGCCGTAAACGAAAGTAGCTTATTGGCTTATGATATTAGTTTTTCTGATGTATCTCAGGCCGTAAGCGCTTCTAATATATTGGTGACAGGTGGGAATATAAAAACAGATGCCGAAGAATATTTAATTCGTGCAAACAACCGCTCCTATTATGGCGACGAATTGTCTAACATTGTAGTTAAGGCTACAAATGAAGGGAAAACAGTTAGACTTAAAGATGTAGCTATCATTCGTGATCGTTTTTCTGAAACCCCTAACGCTACATTCTTTAATGAAGATCTAGCAGTCAATGTCACAGTTACCAGTACGAATAATGAAGATTTAATATCTTCTGCCGATAGGGTTAATGAATATATAGAAGGCTATAACCAAAGTCATAATAATGTGAGACTTAATGTTGTTCAAGATCGATCGATCACACTAAAGCAACGTACGCAGTTATTAACCGAGAATGCTATTGTTGGGATGCTACTTGTTTTGGCGTTTTTATCGTTGTTTTTAAATACACGTTTAGCTTTCTGGGTTGCTTTTGGTTTGCCGGTTTCTTTCTTGGGGATGTTTATTTTTGCTGGTCAGTTTGATGTCACCATTAATGTACTATCCCTTTTTGGGATGATTATCGTAATAGGTATCTTGGTTGATGACGGTATTGTTATTGCCGAAAATATTTATCAGCATTACGAAAAAGGAAAATCTCCTGTGCAAGCAGCCATCGATGGTACTATGGAAGTGATTCCTCCTGTAGTATCTGCCATCATAACAACGTTATTGGCCTTTTCATTATTTCTGTTTTTAGACAGTAGAATTGGTGAGTTTTTTGGTGAAGTCTCTGTTATCGTTATTTTAACTTTAGTAGTTTCTCTAGTAGAAGCCCTAATTATTCTTCCGGCTCACTTGGCACATTCTAAAGCTTTAATGAAACCGGTTGAAGAAGAAAATCCTTCAAAAATAAAACTATTTTTTGCCAAAATGCGAGGCATCAATAGGCTAGGGGATAAGTTTATGGCTTTTCTAAGAGATAAGGTTTACAGTCCTGTTTTCGATTTTGTGTTAGAATTTAAGGTGTTATCGCTTGGTATTTTTGTAGCCATTTTAGTTTTAACCTTCGGAGCTATTGGAGGTGGTATTATAGGTATGACCATCTTTCCTTCTATTGCGAGTGATCGTGTAAGCGTAGAACTCGATATGCCTAACGGAACCAATGTGAAAATCACGGATTCTATTATATCAATGATTGAACAAAAGGCATTCATAGTAAATAAAGAATTTACCGAAAAGTATTTAGAGGGTACAGATAAAGAGTTGTTTGAAAATACCATTCTAAAACTAAACAGTTCCTCCAGTGCCAGTTTGCAATTAAATATGCTTCCTGGTGAAGAGCGTCCAGATGCCATTAGTGCTAGTTTGGTCGCCAACCGTTTAAGAGAATTGGTGGGACCTATTATAGGTACCGAGCGTTTAATTTTTGGTTCAGGAGGTAATTTTGGTGGTAGTCCGGTTTCTGTTTCGTTATTAAGTAATAATATCGATGATTTAAAAGGAGCGAAAGTGGCATTAAAAAATGCGCTTCAAGAAAACCCTTTATTAAAAGATATTGAAGATAATGACCCGGCAGGTATCAAAGAGATTCGTTTAGAACTCAAAGAAAGTGCTTACTTATTAGATCTGGATTTAAGAACCGTTATGGATCAAGTTCGAGCAGGATTTTTTGGTGCTCAAGCACAACGCTTTCAACGTGGTCAAGATGAAATTCGCGTTTGGGTGCGATACGATCGTTCTAATAGAGAATCTATAAATAATTTAGACGATATGCGAATCGTTACGCCTTCAGGAAGCCGAGTGACTTTAAAAGATATTGCAAGTTATACCATCGAACGTGGTGATGTAGCCATTAATCACTTATCTGGACAACGTGAAATTCAAGTGTCGGCCGATTTAAAAGACCCTAGTACGAGTTCTACAGATATTCTTGACGATATTAAAGCCAATATAATTCCTACCATTCAGTCTCAATATCCTACCATATCAACTTCCTATGAAGGTCAAAAAAGAGAAGCCAATAAATTATCATCGTCATTAACTAAAGCAGGAATTCCCATATTATTACTTATTTATATCACCATAGCTTTCACCTTTAGAAGCTATAGTCAGCCATTGTTGTTAATACTATTAGTACCCTTTAGTTTAACAGCCGTAGGTTGGGGGCACTGGTTGTTAGGATTCCCTGTAAATGTGCTTTCTCTTTTAGGTATCATTGCCTTAATAGGGATCATGGTAAACGATGGCTTAGTGTTAATTGGTAAATTTAATAGTAATTTGAGAGAAGGTATGGCCTTTGATGATGCCTTGTCTGAAGCTGGCAAGTCAAGATTTAGAGCCATCTTCCTAACCTCATTAACCACCATAGCTGGTTTAGCGCCATTACTATTAGAAAAAAGTAGACAAGCACAGTTTTTAAAACCTATGGCTATTTCCATTTCCTTCGGAATTGGTTACGCTACCATTTTAACCTTATTAGTATTACCATTGTTTTTATCCTTTAGTAATGATATTAAAAGACATACCAAATGGTTAGCAACAGGTAAAAAAGTTACAAAAGAAGAAGTTGAACGCGCGATTAAAGAGCAAAATGAAGAAAATGCACATTAAAACCATTATTGCTACTTTCCTATTATTTACACAGGCATCGCTAGTAGCTCAAGAAGTCCTGACCCAGGAAAAAGCTGTGAGCTTAGCTTTGGAAAATAACTATGGAATTAAATTAGTTAATAAAGATCTAGAAATAGCAAATAATAATGCAGACATATTAAATTCGGGTTACCTACCTACATTAACAGGAAATGCAGGTGCCAACATTAACAGAGATAATACCGAAGCCGAGTTTTCAGATGGCAGGGTTACCGAACTTAAAGGGGCCGAAAGTTCTCGATATAATGCCTCTGTAGATTTAAATTATGTGTTGTTTGATGGGCTAGGTCGCTCATATAATTACAAACGCCTAAAAGAAACTAAAGCGTTAACCGAGCTTGAAGTGCGTGCTACTATAGAAAATACGGTCATGCAATTGTTTACCATATATTATAATGTTGCCGAGATTGCCGATAATTATAATGCCATTACTCAAACTTTCGAAATTTCTAAAGATCGACTAAAGAGATCCCAATATCAATTTGAGTACGGACAAAACACAAAACTCGATGTTCTTAACGCCGAAGTAGATATCAATAATGATAGTATTACGGTGTTAAATACCAGGCAGCAGCTTAGAAATTATAAAAGAGACCTAAACTTGGTATTAGGTAACGCTGTGTCCCATGAATTTGATGTTGACACCAATATCGGTTTTAATACCATTTACGATAAGGAAGCGCTTAAGCAAAAAGCCATAGCAAACAACATAAGTATTCTACAAGCCAATAAAAATATAGACATTAGCGAGCTGGGGATAAATTCCGAGAAATCGGCCTTTTTGCCTACAGTAGGTTTAATAGGTAGTTATGGTTGGAATAAAAGCGATAATAATGCCGCATCATTTGTATCGGTTTCTACTACAACTGGATTGTCAGGAGGAGTTAACCTGAGTTGGAACCTGTTCGATGGCGGTAACACGATAACCAGAGTGAAGAATGCTAAAATTAATTTAGAAACCCAAAAACTTCAAAAGGAACAGTTGCTCCTTACATTAGAGCGCGACTTTAATAATGCTTGGGATAACTATCACAACCGATTAAATATATTTCGATTGGAAGAAGATAACATCCGAACTTCACAAAACAACTTCGATCGTACACAAGAGAAATTCAAATTGGGACAAGTCAATTCTATTGAGTTTCGTCAGGCGCAACTCAATTTATTAAATGCAGAACTCAATAGAAACAAAGCCAAGTACCTGGCTAAAATTGCCGAATTAGAAATGCTACAAATCAGTGGTGAACTTTTAAATGTAGAATTTTAAAGAATGACTACTGCCTAAATCTTTATTACAGGGGAGAGGCAAGCAATTTTGTCATTAACCTATATATTAGGTAAAGTGGCATTCAAAAATATAAGGTTATATAAGGATGCTTAATCTTTATATAACCTTTCTTTTTTTGTGAAAGTTAGCATATAGACTTTTATTAGCCTTTCGGCGGAAGTCCCCGCGTTAAGTTTTATCATAGGTATTTCATTATTATAATAAGAGGGGACTTCATGTTTTTTTGGTTTGGTTTCCAGCTGAAGCCTAATAACGGTTGTCATCTTAAGCTTGTCAGAGGGCTATCCAAGGTAGAAGTTAGATATTAGAAGTTAAAAGTTTGAACTCGGCACACAACGTTTCATCGGTCAAACCAATCAATAGATAAAGGATTTGTTTTAATTTACTCCAATCTGCCGAATTGGAAACGAAACTCATTTCCCCCTTGAGGGGGTTTGGGGGTGTTTAGAGATAGTCAATAGTCAAAAGTTTGAAGTGTAAATA